>NZ_CBDIRM010000001.1:2927500-4036517 GCF_965284195.1 Rhodophyticola sp.
ATCTGGATCGACCAGGGCTCTGTCGTCATCATATGTGCGTTTCGGGCGGGGTCGTCCTTGCCCGTGCCGAACTCGTAGAAATTGTTGTAGTTAGTGATCTCTTCCCAGCTGTTGGGCTGCAGATCCTGCGCCTGTGCGCGGCCGCCGATCAGCCCGGCCCCCAACAGCGCCCCGCTGCCGGCCATGATCTGGCGACGGTTCAGATAGAGGCTTCTGGGTGTCACATCATCCCATGTGAGCGGGGA
Organism: Rhodophyticola sp.; assembly: GCF_965284195.1. Lineage (NCBI taxonomy): Bacteria > Pseudomonadati > Pseudomonadota > Alphaproteobacteria > Rhodobacterales > Roseobacteraceae > Rhodophyticola > Rhodophyticola sp. The sequence goes on from NZ_CBDIRM010000001.1 coordinate 2,927,746, forward strand.
GCGATATCGTCCGGCCATGTCAGTCTCCGTCTTGTTTGGCGGCACACTGCCCTAAAACATTGCGCGCGCCCAAGCCAAAGCATGCGACCTCACGAAACTGTTTGCGGCGCGCGATCTGTCGGGAACAATTCGTTCATCGGGATTGACGTGCCATCCGGCTGGACAAGCCGTACATGCCGGCGGCGCAGCAGGCGCGGCTCAGACACGCCGACCGAATGGGCAATCGTCTCGACTTCCTTGACGATGGATTTGCCGTACATTGCGACGCGCTTGTCCTTGTCTTCGACGACCAGACCGGCCTGAAAGCGCGGATCATGGGTCGTGATGCCGGTCGGGCAGGTGTTCTTGTTACATTTGAGCGCCTGAATGCAGCCAAGCGAGAACATGAAACCGCGCGCCGATGTTACAAAATCCGCACCTGCCGCCAGCGCCCAGGCCACATCGCCCGGATTGACCAGCTTGCCCGATGCAACGATGCGGATGCGGTCTTTCAGACCGGCCCTGTTGCGCAGATCGGTCAGAAGCGGCAGCGCCTCGCGGATCGACATCCCCACAAGATCCATCAGCGGCATGGGAGAGGCGCCGGTGCCGCCCTCCCCTCCGTCAAGGGTGATGAAATCCGGCGCGGTTTCCGCGCCCCGCTCGTTGATCAGGTCGAACAGTTCCCGGAACGGCTCCAGACCGCCCATGACCGTTTTTATGCCCACGGGCTTGCCGGTGACGTCACGAATATGGCCGACCATATCCAGCAGATCGGCAAAGTTGCGGATCTCCTTGTGCCGGTTCGGCGACAGGCTGTCCTGCCCGGCGCTGATGCCACGGATCTCGGCGATCTCCGGCGTGATCTTCGCGGCGGGCAGAATGCCGCCCTTGCCCGGCTTGGCCCCCTGCGCCAGCTTCAGTTCGAACATCTTCAACTCGGGCTTTTCGGCAATCGCCCGCAGTTTCTCGTCGTCGAGATTTCCGTCCGCATCCCGCACTCCGTATTTGGCGGTGCCGATCTGAAAGACGATGTCGGCCCCGCCTTCCAGATGATAGGGCGACAGACCGCCCTCGCCCGTGTTCATCCACATGCCCGCCTCGCGCGCGCCACGGCTCAGCGCGCGAACCGCCGGCTGCGAAATCGCACCATAGCTCATGCCCGAAATGTTGAAGAACGACCGAGCCATGAAGGGAATGCGGGCATGCGGCCCGATCTCCATCGGCTCGGATTTGGCGAATTGGTCGTCCAGCGGCGGAAACGGGTCAGGTGTGAAAAGCGGCGTCCCCACCACACTGATGTTCCGGCTCGATCCGAAGGCAAGTGTGTTGCTGCCGCCCTCGGCCGCGTGTTTCACCCAATCCCGCTGCGCCCGGTTGAAGGGAAGCTCTTCACGGTCCATCGCGAAGAAGTACTGCCGGAAGAATTCGCCCAAGGTGGTGAACAACCCGCGGAACCGGCCGATCACGGGATAATTGCGCCGGATCGCGTCGCTTTTCTGGAGCCGGTCGAGCACGCCCACGACAAGGACGATCAGCACGCCGAGACCGATCACCAGCCAGAAAGCCAGCGCCATCGCTTCAAGATACCAGGTCATACACCCCTCCAGCGTTCATCAGGTCATCTTTCCCATCGAGGGGGCCGAGGCAAGTAAAGACGACCTGATCGCCTCACCAAAGATAACGCCCGATAACATCAGTTTTACTGGATTTCGTTAACCACGGCGGCTTAGGGCCGAATCCCTGTTCGTCAAGCCCGCCGGCAACGGATCGCTTATCTTGCCGCGCGTCGAAACGCTTCCATCTGGCAAAGCGCGGGACAACACCCGTTCGATCTTATGGGAGACACTAAGATGATGAGACGTACCCTGCTGGCCCTCGTGGCATCAACCGCCTTGGCCGCACCGGCATTCGCAGACAGCCATTCCATGGACATCGTCGACACCGCCGTTGGCGCAGGTTCCTTCACCACGCTTGTCGCCGCCGTCGAAGCGGCGGGCCTCGTGGACACGTTGAAAGGCGAAGGGCCCTTCACTGTGTTCGCACCCACCGATGATGCGTTTGCCGCGCTGCCTGAGGGCACGGTAGATACGCTTCTTCTGGAAGAAAACCGCGATCAGCTCGTGGCAATCCTGACCTATCACGTCGTTCCGGGCGCGGTCATGTCGACCGATCTCAGCGACGGCATGACCGCGACGACCGTTCAGGGCGGTGACCTGACGATCGGCACCGAAGGCGGTGTGACCGTGAATGGCGCCAATGTCGTGACTGCCGACATCGAAGCCTCCAACGGTGTGATCCACGTGATCGACACGGTGATCATCCCCGAGATGTAAGGCTCATCTCCTTGCTCGACCGGACAGCGGCATAGTGTGCCGCTGTCCACATTTGCACAACACGACTTCAATACACCAGGGAAGGAAAACAACCATGCTTCGCCGTCAATTCCTCACGACCGCTCCGGTCGCACTCACCGCCGCCGCCGCGGGTGCCGCACTTGTTCCCGCGGTCGCGCGCGCGCAATCCGCCACGATCGTGGATCTGGCCGTTGCCACGCCCGATTTGTCCACACTGGTCACCGCGGTGACCGAGGCCGGTCTTGCCGAAACGCTGTCCGGGCCTGGACCGTTCACGGTTTTCGCGCCCACGAATGACGCTTTCGCGGCGCTGCCCGCCGGGACCGTCGAGAGCCTGCTGCGGCCGGAAAACCGCGATCAGCTGGTCTCGATCCTCACCTATCACGTCTCGCCCGCCAGCTATCCCGCCGAAGCGATCGTCGGACAGCGCGGCCGTATTCCGACCGTTCAGGGCGATTTCCTGCGTGCCGACGGCACGGGCGGTGGCGTGATGCTGAACAACTCGGTGAACGTGACGACTGCGGATATCATCGCCTCCAACGGCGTGGTGCATCTGATCGACGCGGTTCTGCTGCCCCACTGATTTACGACCAAGGCATAATGGAAAGCGCCCCCCGCCTGACCGGCGGGGCGCTTTTCTGTCAACCTCCGCGGGATCTAGTGCACAACCGCGTCATCCGGCTTGGGCCGGGTCGACGCACTGACCCGATCACCCACGATCAGACCATCCACTCCCGAGCTGACATGCACGGTGTCGCCATCCCTGACATCCCCGGCCAGGATCATCTCGGCCAGCTGATCCTGCAGGCTGCGCTGGATCACACGCTTGAGCGGACGCGCCCCGAATACCGGGTCATACCCCTCATCGGCCAGCCAGGTCCGGGCACCGTCATCCAGATCCAGCGAGATCTTGCGATCCGCCAGACGTTTCTCCAGACGTGCCATCTGGATCGCGACGATGCCATCCATATCCGCGCGCGACAACCGGTCGAAGATGATCGTCTCGTCCAGCCGGTTCAGGAACTCGGGCCGGAAATGCGCCCGCACCGCATCCATCACGTCGCGCTTGGCGTCCGAGGCATCGGCCCCGTCCGGCAACTGGCTCAGCGCCTGAGCGCCCAGGTTCGACGTCAGCACGATCAATGTCTGCTTGAAATCGACTGTGCGCCCCTGCCCGTCGGTCAGCTGGCCGTCATCAAGCACCTGCAACAGCACGTTGAACACGTCGGGATGGGCTTTTTCCACCTCGTCGAACAAGACGACCTGATAGGGCCTGCGCCGGACCGCTTCGGTCAGCTTGCCGCCTTCGTCATAACCGACATAGCCCGGAGGCGCGCCGATCAGCCGGGCGACAGAGTGCTTTTCCATGAACTCGGACATGTCGATCCGCACCATCGCCTGGTCGTCGTCGAAAAGATACTCGGCCAGCGCCTTGGTCAGTTCGGTCTTGCCGACGCCGGTCGGCCCGAGCATCAGGAACGAGCCAAGCGGCCGGTTCTCGTCATTCAGACCTGCCCGCGCCCGGCGCACCGCATTGGACACGGCGGTGACGGCGGTTCTCTGGCCGATCACACGCTTGCCGATCTCCTCCTCCATGCGGAGCAGTTTCTCGCGCTCGCCCTCCAGCATCTTGGACATCGGAATTCCGGTCCAGCGTTCGACCACGGCGGCGATCTGCTCAGGGCGTACGGCTTCCTCGACCATCACGTCATCCTCGGCCTGCTCCGCCGTCGCCAGTTCCTTCTCAAGCTGCGGGATCACGCCATAGCTCAGCTCCCCGGCCTTCGCCAGATCGCCGTTGCGCTTGGCCTGATCCAGTTCCGCCCGGGCATGGTCCAGCTTTTCCTTCAGCCCGCGCGCGCTTTCCAGCTTGTCACGCTCCGACTGCCATTGCGCCGTCATCTCGGCGGATCGCTGCTGCAAATCGGACAGCTCCCTTTCCAGCTTCTCCAGCCGGTCCTTGGAGGCGGCGTCGTCTTCCTTCTTCAACGCCTCCGCCTCGATCTGCTTTTGCAGGATGTCACGATCCAGCGCGTCCAGCTCCTCTGGCTTGCTGTCCACTTCCATCCGCAGGCGGCTGGCGGCCTCGTCCATCAGATCGATGGCCTTGTCCGGCAGGAAACGGTCGGTGATGTAGCGATGGCTCAGCGTCGCCGCCGCAACCAGGGCCGCGTCGGAAATACGCACCCCATGGTGCAACTCGTACTTCTCCTTGATCCCGCGCAGGATCGATACGGTATCCTCCACCGTCGGCTCTTCCACCATCAGCGGTTGGAAGCGCCGGGCCAGCGCCGCGTCTTTCTCGACATATTTGCGATACTCGTCCAGCGTCGTGGCCCCCACGCAGTGCAACTCGCCGCGCGCCAGCGCCGGTTTGATGAGGTTTGCCGCATCCATCGCGCCATCGGTCTTGCCCGCACCAACCAGCGTGTGCATCTCGTCGATGAAGAGGATGATCTCCCCCGCGGCCGCGGTGATCTCGTTCAGAACCGCCTTCAGCCGCTCCTCGAACTCGCCACGATACTTCGCACCGGCGATCAGCGCGCCCATATCAAGCGCCATCAGCGTCTTGTTGCGCAGGCTCTCCGGCACGTCGCCATTGACGATCCTCAACGCCAGGCCTTCCGCGATCGCGGTCTTGCCCACGCCCGGCTCACCGATCAGGACCGGGTTGTTCTTGGTGCGCCGCGACAGAACCTGCATCGCGCGGCGAATCTCCTCGTCGCGGCCGATGATCGGGTCGATCTTGCCCTCGCGTGCGGCTTCGGTCAGGTCGCGGGCATATTTGCCAAGCGCCTCGTAATTGTCCTCCGCGGAGGCGCTGTCCGCGGTCCGCCCCTTGCGGATGTCATTGATCGCCGCATTCAGGCTCTGCGCGTTGACCGCGCCTGCTTCAAGCGCGCCCTTGGCCGCCGATTTCACCATTGCCAATGCAGTCAGAAGCCGCTCGACGGGCACGAAACTGTCGCCCGCCTTTTCGGCCAGTTTCTGAGCCTCGGACAGAACCTTGGTGGTCTGCCCATCCAGATAGAGCTGCCCGGCATCGCCCGTCACCTTGGGCAGCTTGCCCATGGCGACATCCAGCGCCTCGACAACGCGTTTGGGGTCTCCGCCCGCGCGGGCGATCAGATTGGAAGCGAGCCCCTGATCATCGTCCATCAACGCTTTCAGCAGATGTTCGGGGGCCAGTTTCTGATGGTCTTCGCGCTGCGCGATGGTCTGGGCGGCCTGCACAAACCCGCGTGCGCGATCCGTGAACTTCTCGAAGTTCATCACGTCTCTCCTTCTCAAAAGCGCCTGCCTCTGCCCCGCCCTGATGCGGCACGGGGTCGTCGCAAGCCTCCAATCCTAGATGGGAAATCGTCGACGCGATCTCAAGATTTCTGCTGCACTTTCACGCCAAATTCCCGCGCCAGCGCCCGGGCGCGCGCCTGCATTGCCTTGGAGCGATCTGTCAGGCCCTGTTCGATACGGGCTGTCACATCCGCCATCGGTCCATTCAGGGCCGCGACCCGGCAATAGGCATCGAAGGTCCACACCCGCAGAAAAAGCTTGTCAGACCCGGCCAATCGCACGAAATCAGGCAGATAGGGTTCCGCCGCTCCGGGCGCATATTGCACCGATTGCAGCAGATGCAGGATCGCGTCCGGCTCCGTCAGTTTCGGAAAATTGGCGAAGGCCTCCGCCAGTTGCGCCTCCGACAGGCGCCCGGCCTCGGCCAGCGCCTTGACCATCCATGTGGCCCCCACCTGATCCGGCCCGGCCAACGCATCCAGAATGGCGGTCTCCGCCTCCGGGGTCAGGGGCAGGCCGACAGCATCCTTCAATGGCGCGACGCGCCGCCCGTCAAATGCGGTCAATGCCCTTTGAATATCGTCTTTCCTGCGCACCATCCACACATGCTGCGCCAGACCGGCCCGCTTGCCAAGGCCCGCGCGGGACAATCGGCGAGGGAGGGGCAGGGCAAAGGCCCGGCAGATCCCGTTGGCCGGAAGACCTCGAAGCAATTGGCAAGGGAACTGGAGGGCGCGCCACGCGCCATCCTGCGCGATGTCGATGCGATGACCGAAGCGGGCCTGCCGATCATCGTGCATCGGGGCAATCGGGGCGGCATAGAGTTCGGGTTCAACAACCGGGCCCGCCTGACCGACCTGAATTTTTCCGAGGCCGGGGCGCTGGCTTTGGCGGCCAAACCTGTTCCGTCACCGATGACCGGCGTCCCGAAATGCCCATTCCACAGGCCGATTGAGGCGATCTGAAGATCTCCTCCCGCCGGTTCCAGAAAAGATTGAACCCTCCGCTCTCTTCGCCCGTCCCATGGAGGCACTGAAGGCGCACCCGAGTAGCGGCTCCGAAGATGCACCGAATTTGCAGCCCTGCAGGTGTATCGAGGAGTTCGCTCAGGATGCGCGCGGCCCTGTTCCGGTCGCGTGCATCCACCAAGGCCCGGCCCTCAGCACAGCCGGGCTTTCCAACTGGCCCGGATCTCGGCCGTCACCCCCGAGATCCGGGTATTTTTCGGCCAACCCGATGGACAGGCCCCGCCGCTGCCCGTAATCACCGGACCGAAACCAAACGGGGGGACCAATCGTGACCGATGACAGACTGATCGTTGCCCTGGATGTGCCCGATGCGCTCTCGGGCCTCAGACTGGCCGAGGAGATCGGCGATGCGGTGGGGTTCTACAAGATCGGCCTCGGCATGCTGGCAACGGGCGGGCTGGGTCTTGCCAATGAACTGATACAGGATCACGGAAAGCGTATCTTCCTCGACATGAAGCTCTTCGATATCTCCGCCACCATCGAGGCGGCGGTCAGCCGGCTGGCGCGCTTCGACCTGGATTTCCTGACCGTTCACGGCGACCCGCATGTGGTCCGCGCCGCCAAGGAGGGCGCTTCGGGCACGGAGCTCAAGATCCTTGCGGTCACGGTGCTGACCTCGCTTGACCGGGCCGATCTGGATGCCTGCCTGATCCGCTCCGGCGAGATCCCGGATCTGGTGGTTGACCGCGCAGGCCGTGCCCTTGACGCGGGCGCCGACGGTGTCATCGCCTCGCCGCAGGAGGCCCGGCTGATCCGCGCGCTGCCGGAGGCGGCAGGCCGGTTGATCGTCACGCCGGGCGTCCGCCCGTTCGGGTCCGATCTGGGCGATCAGAAACGTGTCGCGACACCTGCCGAGGCCATTGCGGACGGGGCCGATCATATCGTTTTGGGGCGGCCCGTCTGGCAATCGGCGGACCCAAGGGGCGCCGCACAGTCCATTACCGCCGAAATGAACTCGCCCCAGGCAAGGGCACCCAACAGCTGAGCCGGAGGCGCCACCGAAGGTTGTCCCGATCAGCAGGGCCCGCGCGGCAGCGCGGCGTCAATTGTCATTGATGTCGTGATCGAAGGTTTTCACCGGCCCGTAACGCAGACCGATGAACCGCCTCAGCAAAAGCCACGCAATCAGCGACGTCACTGCGAAAGCCAGCAGCATCACCGGGATGGAGGCCGAAAGCCACAAGGCCAGCGGCCCGCCGACCAGCAGGATAAGTCCCAAGACCGCCGCGCCGATGGCGAAACCCAGCAACACGAAAGACGGGAGCAGAACCTCGCCCACGGCGAGGATCAGGGCCGCCGCCATCCAGGCCCACCATTCGCCCCACATCAGACGCGCCCCTTCAGCATCTGAAACGCCTTGCCGAAGGCATCGACCGCATCCGCCGGCACCACGATCGTCTGTGTTCCCTGGCCTTGCGCAACCTGCGCAATCGCCTTCACCTGTTCCAGCGCGATGTTGTACTGCACCGCTTCCAGACCGCCTTTGCCGATCGCCTCGGCCACGACCCCCGTGGCATAGGCCTCGGCTTCTGCCTCGACACGGCGCGCCTCGGCCGCCTGCCGGGCGGCATAGAGCTCCGCATCGGCGGCCAGTTCCACTGCGCGCCGTTTGCCCTCGGCCTCCGTCACGGCCGCACGCCGCGCGCGTTCCGCGTTCAGCTGCTGCAACATCGCGTCGCGTGTGGCCTGATCCAGCGCCACATCCAGTATCTCGGCGCGTGTAACCTCGATCCCCCAATCGTTCACGGCCGTCTCGACCATGGATTTGATCTGTTCGATCAGCTGGTTCCGGTTGGACTGGACCTCGTCCAGTTCCATCTTGCCAATCTCCGCACGCACGATCCCGGCCACGGTGGTGGAAATGGCCGCATCCACATCGCGGATCCGGTAGACGGTCTTTTCAGGCTCCAGAACCCGGTAGAACACGCTGGTTTCCACCTGAAGCAAGACGTTGTCCGAGGTGATTGCGTCTTGGCTCGCATTGGGCAATTGCCGCTCCAGCACGCTGACCTTGTGGGCCACCCGGTCCAGAAACGGGATGATGAAATTGATCCCCGGCCCCAGCACGGCTTTCAACCGGCCGAAGCGCTCCACCACATGCTGCTCGGATTGCGGAACGATCCGAATGCCAAGGAAAATGCAAAGAATGATGAACCCTGCTAGAAGCAGGATCACGATATTGCCGCCAAGAAGCTCCGAAATCAGTTGATCAAAATCCATTGTGTTATCCTCGGGTTTCATACGGCTATATAGGCCTGCGAGGGGAGATTTGCCTAGATCGGATGTTCTTCCCGTCTGCCAAGGGTGATCCATCATGCCCGCGCTTTGCCGCGACTGTCTGACCATGTTCGAGACCGGCACCCGCTGCCCGGCCTGCGCGCGCCCGCGCATCATCTCCCATCCCGAGCTTTTCGATCTGTCCATCGCCCATATGGATTGCGATGCGTTCTACGCGTCGGTCGAAAAGCGCGATAATCCGGAGTTGCGCGACAAGCCCGTGATCATCGGCGGCGGCAAGCGCGGCGTGGTCTCCACCGCCTGCTACATCGCGCGCATCAAGGGGGTGAAATCCGCGATGCCGATGTTCAAGGCGCTGAAGCTCTGTCCCGAGGCGGTCGTGGTGCGGGGCCGGATGGAGGTCTATGCGCAGGTGTCGCGCCAGATCCGCGCGATGATGGAAGAGATGACGCCCGCCATCGAACCGCTTTCCCTTGACGAGGCGTTCATGGACCTCACCGGAACCGCGCGGCTCCATGGTAAACCCCCTGCCGCGATGCTGGCCGGGCTGGTCAACCGGATGCGGGCCGACCTCGGCATCACCGGATCCATCGGGCTTTCGCACAACAAGTTTCTGGCGAAGCTCGCCTCCGATCTCGACAAACCAAGCGGCTTCTCCATCATCGGCAAGGCCGAAACGATGGCGTTCCTGTCGGACAAACCGGTGCGCATGATCTGGGGCATTGGCCAGGCCGGCCAGGCCTCCCTCGACAAGGCCGGGATCCGCACATTCGCCGATCTGCGGCGATGGGATCGCAAGGCGCTGGCCGACCGCTTCGGCACCATGGGCGACCGGCTTTATTTTCTGTCGCGCGGCGAGGATGCCCGACGTGTCAAACGCGACAGGGCCGTCAAGAGCATTTCCAACGAAACCACGTTTTCCGACGACATCGCCGACCCCGATATTCTCGACGGCCATATCTGGCGCATGACCGAAAAGGTTGCCGCCCGCGCCAAGGCAAAGGCCATCGCGGGGCGGGTCGTGACGCTGAAACTGAAACGCGCCGATTTCACACAGATCACCCGCCGGGTCTCTTTGGGCGATGCAACCCACATGGCGGACCGTATCTACCGGACTGCGCGGGGGCTTTTCGATACCGTCGATCACACCAGACCCTACCGCCTGCTCGGTGTCGGCCTGTCCGATCTGGTGCCGTCGGATCAGGCCGACCGTTCGGGCAACCTGCTCGATCCCGATCAGGCCAAGCGCTATCAGGCCGAACGCGCCGCCGACGCCATTCGCGACCGCTTCGGAAAGGACGCCATCGTCAAGGGCCGGGCCCTGCGCTGATCGGCGGGCGCCGCGCCCACGCGCGACCGGGCCGGATCACTCCGCGGCCAGCGGCATCTGCCCGGCCTGCGGCCCGATCACGCGGTGCAGAACCTCGGTGATCAGGGCCTTGACGTTCTGGAAGTTTCCGTTTGGACGGATCAGCCGCTCATTCATGTAAAGCGACCGGTCGATCTCGATCTGGACCGCGTGCCGCCCGCGCGACGGCCGCCCGTAATGCTGGGTCACGAATGCGCCCGCGAAAGGCGCGTTCCGGCTGACCACAAGGCCCGCCTCTTCGAATGCCGCTTCGATTTCCTCCACCACGGCGCTGTTGCACGAGGCTCCGAACCGGTCGCCCAGAACCACCTCGGGGCGCCGCTGGCCGGGCCGGGAAATCGCATCCAGCGCCTCGTGCGGCATCGAGTGGAAATCAAGCAGGATGGACTGGCCGAACACCGCCTGCGCGCCGCTGACCAACTCTTCCAGCTGTCGGTGATAGGGCCGCCAAACCTGTGAAATCCGCGCCTCCGCCTCATCCAGACTCAGCTTGCCGCGATAGATCACGCGGCCATTGGCCACCACGCGCGGAATAACCCCGAGGCCCGAACTGATCCGCGGGTTCTGCGAGGCGCGTTTGACACCCGCCACCACCCCGGGGTCCAGTTCGTCGGCATTTCGGTTCAGATCCACATAGGCGCGGGGGAATTCAGCAGCCAGAAGCGGCGCCCCAAGCCTCGGCGCATCGGCCACCAGCATGTCCATGAACGCATCTTCCGAAGACCGGATCGCACGTTCGTCAAGCACCGTTCTGCGGGTAAAACTCCACGGATAATGACGCCCGGAATGGGGCGATGCGACAATCACCGGCGTCGATCGGCGATCCGGCATATCAAGGCGGTAGGCGTGACGCGGCATGAAGACCCTTTCCTTCCTTCGAATATAGGCGGATTCTCACAATGACCAAAAGCCTTTGAAAGCTCTTGAACCACCCCCCGACTCCTTTTATAGAGCGGCTTCACTGTGCGGCGGGTGCCGGACCGGGCCGTCCGTCGGCCTGAGCCCATCTCGGTGTCACACGGGCGATTAGCTCAGCGGTAGAGCACTTCGTTGACATCGAAGGGGTCACTGGTTCGATCCCAGTATCGCCCACCATTCACGCCCTTTTCTCAAGGGCTTAACCCCAAGGCGCATCGCCGCGCCGCGACGAAGGAGACAGGCCATGAAGGTCAGGAACTCGCTCCGCTCGCTCAAGCAGCGCCATCGCGATTGCCGCGTCGTGCGCCGCAAGGGCCGCGTTTATGTGATCAACAAGACGCAGCGCCGGTTCAAAGCCCGCCAGGGCTGAGCCATATGCGCATGAGCTGAAAAGGCCGCCCCCCGGGCGGCTTTTTGTTGTTTTGTCCCGTCGTTTGACGACCCGTTACCGCGCCAGGCCCAGCAAGCTGCCGATATCCAGATGCGCCTCCATATGGTCGGCGAGGGCATCCAGCGTCCGTTCCACGGCCTCTCCATGGACAAGGCCCGAAGTCGCAGCCCCGAACCGCCCAAGCCAGGCCGCGCGGAACCTGTCATCGCGGAACATCCCGTGAAGATAGCTTCCCTCCACCCTCCCATCGGCACTGATCGCGCCTTCGGCGGCCCCGGCCACCGTGGCAAACGGCCTTGCCCGGTCGGAACCGTCGCTTTGCCCGATATGGATCTCATAGCCGCGAAACGGCACCCCGCTGGCGCCATGCACGGCCTCGACCTCGCAGAGCCGCTTTTCCGGGGTCATGACCGTCTCGATCTCCAGAAACCCCAACCCCTCGGTCTCCCCCGCCGGCCCTTCGATCCCATCCGGGTCGGCGACCACACGGCCCAGCATCTGGTACCCTCCGCAGATCCCGAGGATGTGCCCGCCCCGCCGGTGATGGGCCGCCAGATCCAGATCCCAGCCCTGCGCCCGAAGGAATGCCAGATCGCCACGGGTGGATTTCGTGCCCGGCACGATCACCAGATCGGCATCCCCGGGAAGGGCCCGGCCCGGTCCCAGCATCGTCACCCGCACCCCCGGTTCCTGCAGCAACGGGTCAAGGTCGTCGAAATTCGCGATCCGCGACAGCGCGAGGCACACAATGTGAAACCCCTGCTCCCGCTTCGGTGCGTGCAGCGACAGCGCGTCTTCCGCCGGCAGCTTCCAGGCATCGCCAAACCACGGCAACACACCAAAGCCGGGCCATCCCGTCCGGTCGGCGATAAACCTGTACCCGTCGTCGAACAGGCTGACATCGCCGCGGAACTTGTTGACGAGAAACCCCGCCACCAGCGCGGCGTCCTCTGGCTCGATAACCGCCTGCGTTCCCACGATCTGGGCGATCACGCCGCCACGGTCGATATCGCCGACCAGCACCACCGGCACATCCGCCGCCCGGGCAAAGCCCATATTGGCGATATCGCCAGCCCGCAGGTTGATCTCGGCGGGGCTGCCCGCCCCTTCCACGATCACAAGGTCATGGGCCGATGTGAGGCGCCGGAAACTCTCCATCACCGCCGCCATCAGCGTCGGTTTCAAGTCGCCATAGCCGCGCGCGGAGGCGGACGCGATCCGCCGCCCCTGCACGACGATCTGCGCGCCCACATCCGTTTCCGGTTTCAGAAGAACCGGGTTCATGTCGGTCAGCGGCTCCAGCCCGCAGGCCATCGCCTGCAATGCCTGCGCGCGCCCGATCTCTCCGCCATCGCCGGTGACGGCGGCATTATTCGACATGTTCTGCGGCTTGAAGGGCGCCACCGACAGGCCGCGCCTGCGGGCCGCCCGGCACAGCCCCGCCACCAGCATCGACTTGCCCACATCCGAGCCGGTGCCCTGTATCATCAGCGCGCGGCCAGCGGACCCGGTTCCGCTCCGCCCTACCATTGGCTTTCCCGCTGCCGAAGCTCCTGCAAGGTATAGCGTTGTGCGATCGGCCCCGCGTCTCCGGCCACGAAATCCGGATCCTGCCCCATGCATCCCGGCCCGCAGAGCTGCGTCGCCACGCCTGTGCGCCCGTCGATGAACCAAAGCCGCCCGCCCGGCGTGGCGACATAGCCGTTCACCCCTTCGGACATGTCGCCTTCCACATCCGTGCTCGACGGCACCTCGCTATCGGCACCGGGGTCGAACCCCGCATGGGTGTGGAAGGAGGCCGTCACCCCGACGAACCGGCTTTCATCGGCCCGGGAAAGGCAGCTGTCATTGCGCCCCCGGGTGACATCCGTCGCCATGTAGCGGCCATCGCCCAACACGCCGATATAGCCGCAATACTCCCGGTTCTCGGCGAATGAGCGCGGCTGAAGCTGGTTCAGGATCGCACGCGCCGCAGCCAGTTCAGCGGCAGGTTGCGCCTGCGACGCGGTCGGATGCGCAACCAGAACACCGGCGACAAGCGCCACAGATTTCCAATTGCGCATCGCCGGGGTCCTTGCACGGATTACACCTCATTGCCGGATAATGGCGCCTACGGAATCCGCCAGCAACCGCACAACGGTCCCCTGATCCAGAAAACCCGTGACCTCCAGATTGCGCGCCTGCTGATACCGACGCATCGCACGCCGGGTGTTCTCGTCGAACTGGCCGTCGACCCGGCCCGGGTCCAGGCCCAGCGCCGCCAGCCGCTGCTCGATCAACTGCCGCGTGACCGTCGGCAGGTTCAGCGCCGCCTCGCGCGCCTCCCACTGGGCCAGCAATGCGGGGTCCTGCCCGCCGCCCCGCAACTCGGCGATCCGCGATTGGGCCGCAGCTGCAAACGATCCGTCGGGATAGGTCTGCAGATAGGTCCGGTAGGCCTCCACAGTGTCGGCGTCCCGGGCCCGGTCCCATGCCGCGCCTTCCTCCGCCGCTGCAGCCTGGCGCGCGGCGGCTTCGATATCGTCAAGTCTTGCGGTGGCGATATCGGCGAACACCCCATCGGGATAGCGTTCCAGATAGGCCCGCAATCCGACCTCGTCGCCGCCCTGCCCGGTCGCATCCCAGAATGCGCGGTCGTTGCGTTCCTGTTCCTCCGCCCGCAATTGCGCCTCGCGCTCCAGCTCGGCCGCGCGCAGATCGCTCATGTCGGACAACCGGGCAATCTGTTCGCGGGTCAGAAACCCAGTCGGGTCGTATCCCGTGGCCTGTTGCCATCCCCGGATCGCGGCGCGGGAGCCGGGTCCGAAGATACCGTCGATCCCGCGCGGATCGTAATCGAGGATCGACAGATCGCGCTGAATGTCCTGGCGCGCGGCGCGGTTCAGCGACAATTCCGCCTCCGCACGTTCGGCACGCTGTGCTGGATTCAGCGCCCGGGCGACCATCCGCGCCTGTGCTTCGTTGGCATTCGGGCCGTTGGGATAGCGTTGCAGATACGCCCTGTAGGACGCTTCGGTATCCAGCTCCGTCGCCGCCGCCCAAAGCGCCATCTCCGCCTCGTCCGAAACCTCGACGGAGGCAGGCGGCACGATCGCATCGGCCGCGCCCCCCTCCGCTTCGGGCGCATCGATGAACGCAAGGCCCGTGGGCAGGAACCCGAACCCGATCAGGTTGTCGGAATCCCACAGCATCGTGGCCACTGCCATGCCGGGTTCCAGCAGGTCCCCGCGCAGGAACCGGGCGATCTCGCGCGCCTCGCCGGTTATCACGGTGACACCCTGCGGCACATCCAGATCGCCGATCCCCGGCTGCAGCCCCGCGCCCAGTTCGATCGCGCGGTCCTCGGTGCCGAGCAGCACCACCGCACGGCCTGCGGCCATCGCCGCGATATCCAGTATCGTGCTTACCGCGATCCCCTGCCCGCCGACGGTTGCCAGATCGGGCGCATCCGTCTCGCGGCCCAGAAACCAGCTTTCGCCGTCCGTGGCTTCCGATTGCGCGAAATGTCCGCCCAGCGCAATGATCATCCGGGCGTCCTCCCCGGTGGCCAGCAAATCGGAGCCCAGCGCGCGGATTTCGGCGGCCGACAGATCCTCCCCCTCGATCACGTCGAAGCCGGCGGTCGCCAGCGCCCGCGTCGCATCGAGCAAGTCGTCCGCCGCGCGGATCGTGGCGGCCTCGTCATAGCGGCTGTTGCCGACAACCAGTGCTGTATCCCCCGCAGCCATGGTTGGGGCGATTGCAGCCAATGCAAAAAAAATCAGGTAATTCGATCTCATTTTTTGAACCTCTTGGACAGTTTGGCCAACCCATAGCATGACGGCCGATGTTACCCGATAACATCGGCTATCAAGCGGCTTCTCGCCGATGTTTGTGCATTTCGAAACCGGACAAGCCGAATCGCTTTAAGTTCCGTTGTCTGCATCTCTGGTGGAGTAATCCGATGCCAATCCAAGCCCAAATCCCTTACGCCGCGGCGGCCCTTCTCGCATTTGGAACACCGGCTCTGGCAGAGAGTGAAGGGCCCTTCAGCGAACGCGCTGTCGCCACCTTCATTGCTGCCGACATCAACAATGACGAGCATCTCAGCTTCGATGAATTCGGCAACTTTATCCGCATCATGGCCGCTTATGGTCAGCCGACGTCGCGACGGATTCGCACCTTTGGCGCCTACCGGATGGCTTTCAACAGGATCGATGTGAATGATGACGGCTATGTCAGCCCGAACGAGATGCGTAGCGCAGACCGCTCTCACCGGGCCGAGGGTGGATAGATCTAGTCGTAAACCCGCTGATCGTCGATCACCTTGCCGTCGTTCGGCAGACTTCCCGGGGCGACCAGCTCGATCCTGGCCTTCAGCTTCAGGCTGTCCACGATGCTGCCCGCATAGGCATCGGCGGCCCCGCCCTCGGCCTCGATCTGAACGGTCATCGCGTCCATCTCCCCCTCCCGGGTAGCGATGACGCGGGCCTTGGCGATCTCGGGGTGCTTTGCCACGAAATCGGCCACCTGTTCGGGGCGCACGAACATCCCCTTGATCTTCGTGGTCTGATCGGCGCGGCCCATCCATCCCTTGATCCGCATGTTGGTGCGCCCGCACGGGCTTTGCCCGGACATCACCGCGCTCAGATCGCCGGTGGCGAACCGGATCAGCGGGTAATCGGGGTTCAGCGTCGTTACTACGACCTCGCCCACCTCGCCCTCTGCCACCCTGTCACCGGTGCCCGGGCGCACGATCTCCACGATCACGCCCTCGTCCACGATCATCCCCTCGATCGCGGGGCTTTCATAGGCGATGTTGCCCAGATCCGCCGTGGCGTAGCTTTGCAGACAGGAAATGCCGCGATCCGCATAATCCTGACGAAGGCTGGGAAACAGCGCACCGCCGCCCACGGCCGCCTTGGTGATGCAAAGCGTCACACCCATCTCCGCTGCCTTGTCGAGGATCACCTTGAGATAATCCGGCGTACCCGCATAGGCGGTGGAGCCCACATCCCTGGCCGCGCGCACCTGCAATTCCGTCTGGCCCACACCGGCGGGCAGCACGGTGGCGCCCACGGCGCGCGCACCGGACTCGAAGATCATCCCCGCAGGGGTCAGGTGATAGCCGAAGCAGTTCTGCACCACATCGCCCGCGCCGATGCCGGCCGCATGCAGAAACCGCCCCATGCGCCACCAGTCATGGCTTATCCCTCCGGGTTCATAGATCGGCCCGGGCGACTGGAACACATGGGCGACATTGGCCACCGGGATACCGCCGAAGGGCAGCGCCGCCGCCTGCCAGTCGCTCAACTGCGATTTTCGCAGCACCGGCAGGCGCGCCAGATCGTCAAGGTCCTTGATCGGCGCGATCCCGGGCAGGCAGCTCTCCGGCGCGCTCAGCACCCGCTCGATCTGCGCCTGCACCGCCGCCAGCTGATCGGCCAATCGTTCGTCGGCGCTGCGCGTCTCCAGCCGGTCGAAAAATTCTTGCGCTTGATCTGCCATGGTCACGCCTGCCTTTGTTCGTCTTCGGGGGTCAGCCCCCAGTATTCCAATGCGCCGCCGAAACCGGGGCCATGATAGCAGGGCACGCCTGCCGCTTCGATCTGGGCCATGGCGGCGGCATCATCCGCGCCAACACCGGGGGCGGGCTCACGCAGCGCCACGCCACGCACCCGGCCCGGATGCCGCCTGATCGCATCGCGATAGACATGCGCGTCCTTCTGTCCGCTGTCGCCCAGCAACAGCACCGGCAGATCCGGCGTGGCGGAAAGGATCGTGTCGATCGCGGCACTCTTGTGGTCCAGATGCCCCGCCCCGATACCGCCGGAGGGCGACACGCCGAGATCGCGCAGGAACATCGGCCCCCGCGGCAGATCGGCCCGGGCGAACAGGCCTTCCAGAAAATCATGCAGGTTCCACGGGGAGGAGGAGACATAGAAGACCGGGTTGCGCCCGCCTTCGGCCAATGTCGCCATCAGCTTCACCGCATCGGGATGCACCACCCGGGTCAATGCCGAGCCGGTAAAGGTCGTCCACAGGTTCCGGGCCAGCGAATGGGCGCCTGTTTCGATCATCGTGTCGTCGACATCCGAAATGACCAGCCAGCGCGCGGTCTCGCCTGGCACCTGCACCGGGCAGATAACCTCGCTGTCCGGTCGCCCGGCAATCCGCATCGGCACATCGTCCCACGGCCCGGCACCAGCGCCGGGCAGCGTGAGCGTCACATAGCCTTCGGCATCGCTCAGCGCTTCCACCCCTTCGGACAGGACGGCCACACCGGCCACTTCATCGGTTATGAACAGCGACGCCATCTGCCGCAGATTGGTCAGGCGGGACTGCTCCGGATCGGGCTCGGAGGCCCGCAGATGGGTCAGAACACGGGCCCGCAGCACCCGGCCCTCGGGCGTCGCATAGCCGATATACGGGTCCAACACCGGTGCGCCCTTGCGGCGCCCGATCCGTTCGAGCCCTCTTTCGGCAACCCTGGCCGCAGATACGAACGCATCCCGTAACACGAGGCTCAGCTCAGCCAGCGTTTGCGACGGCGATAGGACCGCACGTCGCGAAAGCTCTTGCGCCCGTCATCGCCGACACCCAGATAGAATTCCTTCACATCCGGGTTTTCGCGCAGATCGGCGGCGGGTCCGTCCATCACCACGCGCCCGCTTTCCAGAATATAGCCGTAATGGGCAAATCTGAGCGCGACATTGGTGTTCTGTTCGGCCAGCAGAAAGCTCACGCCCTCTTTCTCGTTCAGGTCTTTCACGATCCCGAAAATCTCTTCGACAAGCTGCGGGGCCAGCCCCATGCTCGGCTCGTCCAGCAGGATCGTCTCGGGCTTCGACATCAATGCCCGGCCAATCGCCGTCATCTGCTGCTCTCCGCCGGATGTATAGCCCGCCTGGCTCTTGCGCCGCTCTTTCAGGCGCGGGAAATAGGTATAGACCTTCTCAAGATCCGCATCGATCGCGGCACGCCCGTCCTTGCGGGTATAGGAGCCGGTCAACAGGTTCTCCTCCACCGTCAGATGTTCGAAACAATGGCGGCCTTCCATCACCTGGATAACGCCGCGCTCCACCAGATCGGAGGGGTTCAGATCCTGCACCCGCTCTCCGCGATAGTGGATCGAGCCCTTGGTCACCTCGCCGCGTTCCGAATGCAGCAGGTTGGAAATCGCTTTCAGCGTCGTGGTCTTGCCAGCGCCGTTGCCACCCAGCAATGCGGTGATGCCACCCTTGGGCACGTTCAGCGATACGCCTTTCAACACCAGGATCACATGGTTGTAGATCACCTCGATATTGTTGACTTCCAGAAGCGTCTCCGCCCCATCCAGTTCCGGGGCTTTCCCGTCCCCATGCAACTCGGTGTCCAGCATCGCGTGGCTCTCCCACTCCAAGCTGCGGAAAACCGCGGCTTCCTGTTCCAAATACGCAAATCCCGGCGGCAGCGGCTGCGCCGCCGCCGGGCTCTCTCAGATCAGCTTTCGTTGCAGCGCAGCTCGATGTTGTTTTCCGCTGCGAATGCGGCGCTGTCCTCGGCGACCAGCGGGTCGGTCACGCTGTCATCGGGGGCGATGAAATCGGTCAGCGTCACCCACTCGCCGGCTTCCGCATTCCACTGCTGCATCCGCGCCATGCCCGATCCGCCGTGATCTTCGCAGGTCACGGTGAACTCCGGCCCGATACCCGGCATGCCGAGCTCTTCCATCCGCGCGTTGGTCATCACCAGCGCTTCCATCCCGTCCCGCATCATCGAGGCGTCGATATCGGCGACACCGTGGATTTCCTGCGCGGTACGGGCCGCTTCGGCCGCCAGCATCGCGGCATACATCCCGCGGGTGTAGAGCACCGAACCCAGATTGGTGCCGTCGCCTGCGGCCAGACCCGCATTGATCACATACTCCTGGATTTCGTCGAAGACCGGCAGATCGCCCAACACATTCATGTTCAGCGCGCGGTAGCCGTTGGCGTCCATGCCTGCGGGTTCGACATCATGCTCGGCCCCGGCCCACCAGTTGCCGATGAAATTCTCCATCGGGAAACGGATATTGGCGGCCTCCTGAATCGCGACCTGGTTCATCACGCCCCAGCCCCACATGATCACGTAATCCGGGCGCTCGCGGCGGATGGTCAGCCACTGGTTACCCTGCTCCTGACCGGGGTGGTCCACCGCCAGCTGGCTCAACTCGAAACCATGCATCTCGGACAGCGTTTCCAGCGTACGGATCGGCTCCCGGCCATAGGCCGAGTTGTGGTAGAGAAGCGTGATGGTCTTGCCTTCCAGCGAGCCGCCGTTTTCCTCCAGCAGCTGGTTGATGATCACCGATGCCGCATCCCAGTAGTTCGCGGGATAGTTGAACACGTGGCTGAACACCGTGCCGTTCGAGGCCGAGGTCCGGCCGTAGCCCATGGTGTGAAGCGGAATGCCGTCTGCGGTCGCGCGCGGGATCAGCTGATAGGTGATGCCGGTGGACAGCGGCTGATAGACAAGCGCGCCCTCGCCCTTGGTGCTCTCGTAGCATTCCACGCCGCGCTCGGTGTTATAGGCGGTTTCGCATTCGACCACCCGCACCTCGACACCGCCGATGCCCCCGTCGCGCTGGTTGAGCAGGGTCATGTAGTCCTGATACCCGTCCGAGAACGGGATACCGCCCGCGGCATAGGGCCCGGTCCGGTAGCTGAGATCGGGGAACACAAGGTCCGCCAGCGCGGGCCCTGCGGCCATCACCGTGGCGACGGCAAGGGTTGCTAATGTCTTCATCGGGTATCCTCCCATTTGGTTGATCTTTGTTGGATGCCGGGGTTGTGCCCGGTCGTATGGTTCAAGGCCGCGCCCTAATGCGGGAAGGGCCAAAGTCGCAGTTTCTCCTTGGCCAGCGCCCAGAGGCGGGCCAGCCCGTGCGGTTCCACGATCAGGAAGATCATGATCATCGCGCCGACGATCACGAACTCGAAATGCGTGGCAAGGGCCGTGTCCCAGCCCATCCCGTCGGTCAGGATGTTTCTCAGCAGCACCGGCAACAACACCATGAAGGCCGCACCGGCGAAGGCGCCGAAGATGCTGCCCAGCCCGCCGATGATGATCATGAAGAGCACAAGGAACGACTTGGTGATGCCATAGGCCTCGCCCACTTCGACGGCGCCCAGATAAACGGTGAACAGAAGCGCGCCCGAGACACCCACATAGAAGCTCGACACCGCAAAAGCCGTCAGCTTGGCCTTCAGCGGGTTCACCCCGATGATCTCGGCCGCGATATCCATATCCCGGATCGCCATCCACTGCCGCCCGATCGACCCGCGCGTCAGGTTGCGCGCAATCCAGGCCAGCACGAAGACGAAAGCCAGGCAGAACAGGTATTTCACCCAGCTTTCCGCGTTCGGCCCGGTAACGGCCATGCCAAACATCGTGCGTTCCGGCGCGTTGATCTGGCCGGAGGCGGAATAGTTGTAGAACCACGGCACCTTGTTGAAGAGCCAGACGAGGAAGAACTGCGCCGCCAGCGTGGCCACCGCCAGATAGAATCCCTTGATCCTCAGGCTTGGCAGGCCGAACATCACGCCCACGATTGCGGTCATGAAACCCGAGAGAAGGGTGATCGTGACCATGTCCAGCCCGGGAAACGCCGTCATCAGCTTGTAGGAGGTGTAGGCCCCCACCGCCATGAACCCGCCCGTGCCCAGCGACACCTGCCCGCAATACCCGGTCAGGATGTTCAGGCCGATTGCCGCGATCGCATAGATCAGGAACGGCAGCAGGATCGCATTGGCCCAGTAATCGTTGATCACGAAGGGCACGATCGCCGATCGCCACGAACAGGACGAAATAGTACCGGTACCGGTCGAAGGCGATCGGGAAGGTCTGGTTGTCCTTGGCGTAGGTGGTCTTGAAATCACCGGCTTCACGATAAAACATCAGGCACCCTCCCGAGCCATCAACACCCGACCGATCAGCCCGATCACGAGACCGACCGGTGTCAGGATCGCGGGCCAGATCGTGAGATCGCGGGGCCCGAATACCTCAGCGGCCAGAAACAGGCCGGAAAACCAGAAGATCGCAAAGCCCACCGTGGTCACGATGGCCCACATCTTCTTGGCCTGGGTTCCCCCCTTGACGAAGGCGGGCCTGCCGACATTGGCAAAGGGATTGGGCGGATCCGGCTGCTTGTCGATCATGCTCTCTGCTCCCTGCTTGCCATGGCGCCCCTGGCCGAAGCCGCGCCCTGCGGATGCGACGCACGGGCCTGAGGGCCACCGGATGCAACCGGCCACTCAGCGGTCTGAAAGGCGGCGCGGCCCGCGCTCCCGCCGGATCGATCTGCCATGGTCACACCCTCTCGATGATTTTTTCGCCGAACAGGCCTTGCGGTCGGAACACCAGGAAGACCAGTGCCAGCACATAGGCGAACCAGTTTTCCGTCGCGCCGCCGATCAGCGGGCCGATGGAGAACTCGAAAAGCGCCTCGCCCACCCCGATGATCAGCCCCCCGACGATGGCCCCGGGGATCGAGGTGAACCCGCCCAGCATCAGTACCGGCAGCGCCTTCAGCGCAATCAGCGACAGCGAGAACTGGACACCTGATTTGGAGCCCCACATGATCCCCGCAACCAGCGCCACGATACCCGCCAGCGACCAGACGAGGATCCAGACATAGTTGAGTGAGATACCCACGCTCAGCGCGGCCTGATGGTCATCGGCCACCGCGCGCATCGCGCGGCCGTTCTTGGTGTATTGCGCATAGGCGATCAGGCCCGCCACCAGCACCGCGGCAATGCCCGTCGCCCAAAGATCCAGATTGTCGATGAAGAACCCATAGCCGAAAATCTCGAACGTCACCTGATCGATGGTGTCGTTGATCCCCTGCGGCAGGCCGACGTCCAGATTGCGGATCTCCGACCCCCACATCAGATCGCTCACCCCTTCGAGGAAATAGGCCAGCCCGATCGTCGCCATGAACAGAATGATCGGCTCCTGCCCCACCAGATGCCTGAAGATGAATTTCTGCACGAAAAGCGCGAAGCCGATCATCACCAGCACGGTCAGAAGAATGGCCAGCAAGGCCGGCACCTCCCACCCGAAATAGTGAATGTCCGTGCCCAGAACTTCGTTGATGATATGGGCAAACGGCACCCGTCCGTCCTGAATCCCGACCAGCGTCATCGCCGCGAACAGCGCCATGACCCCTTGGGCATAGTTGAAGATGCCGGACGCCTTGAAGATCAGCACGAAACCGAGCGCCACAAGCGAATACATCACCCCGGTCATGAGGCCGTTCAGCGTGACCTCCATTGCGAAGACGAGTTGTTCAGGCATCGTGTCCCCCTGAGATCAAGATAATCGAGCGCTCGGATGATTGCTGTGCAGTGATCCGTGGCAGTCGGCTTGGCAAGGAAAGCGGGAGAGACCGCATCCTGGTGAGGATCGACGTCCTGTGCGCGGCCAGCTCAGTCATGCGCCACCCCTAGATAGGCGTCGATCACTTGCGGGTTGTTGCGCACCTCGTCAGGGGTGCCGTCGCCGATCTTCTTGCCGTAATCCATCACCACCACGCGGTCGGACAGGTCCATGACCACGCCCATATCGTGCTCGATAAGCGCGATGGTGGTGCCGAACTCGTCATTCACGTCGAGAATGAAGCGGGACATGTCCTCCTTCTCCTCGACATTCATGCCTGCCATCGGCTCGTCCAACAGCAGGATGCTGGGCTCCGCGACAAGCGCGCGCGCCAATTCGACCCGTTTCTTGAGCCCGTAAGGCAGCCGTCCCACCGGCGTCTTCCGGATATTCTGGATTTCGAGAAAATCGATGACCTCTTCGGCGACCCGCCGGTTCTTAACCTCTTCGCGCTGCGCCTTGCCCCACCAGAGCGCCTGATCGAGGAAGCTCGCCGACATGTGGTTCAGCCGCCCGGTCATGATGTTGTCGAGCACGCTCATCCCGTCGAAAAGCGCGATGTTCTGGAAGGTCCGTGCGATGCCCTGCCGGGCCACCTGAAACGGCTTCATCGCCGGGCGGCGCGCGCCGCGATACCACACCTCGCCCTCTTGCGGGTGGTAGAACCCCGAAATGACGTTCAGCATCGAGGATTTGCCCGCGCCGTTGGGCCCGATGATCGCGCGAATCTCGCCCTCGCGAATGTCGAAGGAGATATCCTTGATCGCAACGACCCCGCCAAATCGCAGGGTGATGTTGCGCATCTCCATGACCACGCCGCCGATCTTGCGACCGTCTTCGGTGACGTAGCTTTCTGATGCGTTATCAAGCATTTATAAGATCCTCACAGCTCATCCCGGCGTACAAAAAACGGCTGGTCGAAGCGCGCCTACCTTCGTCGAACCAGTCCCGCCCAAGAATTTCTCGCACCTCACGCCGAACAAATTGCCGAGCCGCCTCATAGACCCGTCCCGCCGTAAAATCCGTCGTCGGTCCAACCCAAAGCGTTGAGAGTATGGCGGGTCCGCCAATATCAGAAATGTCCAGTTCATTGACATCCAGTTCTGCCGCGAGGCTTAGAACTGAGGAGTAGCCCAAATCAAATAACGTCGCAGCAGTCTCTTCATCTCCGAAGCCCGCTGCGAGTTCAGAGCATTGAAAGCCATTGAATGCGTGAAACGCCATCAGAGACAATCGATCTTCCTCCTGTTGCCCGAGTGCCGGCTGCCAGCAGCCGATTAGGGCGAGAATGATCGAAAGCAGCCTCATTCTGCGGCGATCCGGTCTTGCGCCACGTCCACCGTCGCCGCATCACGGATTTCCAAAGTGGCCTTGATCTTGCCCTTCCGGCCGTCCTCATAGGTCACTTCGGTCTCGGTGTAGACGCTGTCGGACCCGCCATAAAGCGCTGCGATCAGGTCGGCGAACTTCTCCTCGATGATCCGGCGGCGGACCTTCCGGGTGCGGGTGAGTTCGCCATCATCCGCGTCCAGTTCCTTGTGCAGCACGAGGAAGCGGTGGATCTGGCAGCCCGAGAGCATCTCGTCTTCGGCAACGCTCCGGTTCACCTCTTCGACATGGCCCTGGATCGTCTCAAGCACCTGGGGGTGCTGCGCAAGCTCCTGATAGGAGGAGTAGGAGATGTTGTTGCGCTCGGCCCAGTTTCCCACCGCCGTCAGGTCGATATTGATGAAGGCGGTGCAACAATCGCGGCCCGAGCCGAACACGACCGCCTCAAGGATATTGGGGAAGAACTTCAGCTTGTTCTCGACATATTTCGGCGCGAACAGGCGGCCGTCGGCCATCTTGCCCACATCCTTCGCCCGGTCGATGATCCGCAGATGCCCGGTATCGGGCTCGATGAAGCCCGCATCGCCGGTGGCAACCCAACCCTCGGCATCCTTGGTGGAGGCGGTGCTTTCCGCATTCTTGTAGTATTCGACAAAGACCCCGGGCGAGCGATAGTAGACCTCGCCATTGTCGTCGATCCGGATTTCCACGCCCGGCGAGGGGACGCCGACCGTATCGGGGCGCACCTCGTTATCGGGCTGCTGCGTGATGAAAACGCTTGCCTCGGTCTGGCCGTAGAGCTGTTTCAGATTGATCCCCAGAGATCGATAGAAATCGAAAATCTCCGGGCCGATCGCCTCGCCGGCGGTGTACCCCACGCGGACCCGGCTGAAGCCGAGCGTGTTTTTCAGCGGCCCGTAGACCAGCGTCTCGCCAAGCTGATAGATCAGCTTGTCCATGAACCCGACCGGTTTGCCGTCGAGCAGTTTCGGGCCAACCTTCTTGGCGTGATCCATGAAGTAGCGGAACATGCGCTGCTTGAGCTTGCTGGCATCCTCCATCCGGATCATCACATTGGTCAGTTGCGTTTCGAAAACCCGGGGCGGGGCGAAGTAGTATGTCGGCCCGATCTCGCGCAGGTTGGTCATCATCGTCTCGGGGCTTTCGGGGCAGTTCACGCAAAAGCCCGTCCACATCGCCTGACCGATGGAAAAGATGAAATCCCCGACCCAGGCCATGGGCAGATATGCCAGAACCTCGTCCCCGGGGCGCAGATCGTCGAACTCGGCGGAGTTCTTGGAGGTCGCGATGATGTTCTTGTTGCTCAGCACCACGCCCTTGGGTTTGCCGGTGGTGCCCGACGTGTAGAGCATCACACAGGTGCTGTCCCATCCAAGCTCCGCCTCGCGGGTCGCCAGTTCCTTCTCGAACCGCTCATGGGCGGCGCGGCCCTCGGCCTGGATCGCCTCCAGCGAATGCAGCTTGGAATGGTCGTATTTGCGAAGGCCGCGGGCATCCTGATAGATGATGTGTTCGATGCAGTGGACGGTCTCCTGCACCTCGATGACCTTGTCGACCTGCTCCTGATCCCCGGCCACCACGAAACGCGCGCCGCAATGCTCCAGCACATAGGCCATCTCTTCGGCAACCGCATCCTGATAGAGCGGTACCGGGATTGCGCCCACCTTCTGCGCGGCCACCATCGACCAGTAAAGCGCCGGGCGGTTCTGCCCGATCACCGCGATATAGTCGCCGCGGTCCACACCCAGGGCCAGCAAACCGTAGGCAATCGCGTCGATCTCTTCGGCGGCCTCCGCCCAGGTCCAGCTTTGCCAGATCCCGAATTCCTTTTCCCGATAGGCGGGTTTCGAGCCAAACTGCGCCACGTTCCGCGCCAAGAGTGCCGGAACGGAGGCAGGAATTCCCGCAGCCGCGGTTACGTCAGCCAATTTTCATCCTCCCTTCGCCGGTTTCATCCGGCGCTCACGGATCGCTTGTCTGCGCGACTCTCGCAGCATTACCGTGGCACGAAATATGTCGACGTCAACTTTTGCCTGACTTTTTCCCAAACCTAACGAATTGTAACAGCGCCCCGACGGGCTTGACGACAGGCCCGCCACAGTGCCAGCGATGGGACAGGGGAGGCGCGAGAGACATGGCGCGAGCCGATATCACGAACCAGATGACCCGCGCGGGCCTGAACCTGATCCAGCAGGCGCTGACCATTTATGACGCCGAGCTGAAACTCGCCGTGTGCAATCGGCCGTTTCAGACGATGTTCGGCCTGCCCGCGGAACTGGTGACGCCCGGCGCGCGCTTCGAGGACACGATCCGCTATCTGGTCGGCCACGGCGAATATGGCGATGTGGAGGACTCGGAGCGGTTCGTGCTGGACCGGGTCGAACAGGCGCGCGCCTTCGTGCCCCATTACATGGAGCGCCAACGCTCCAACGGGCGCACGATCAGCGTCGAGGGCTCGCCCCTGCCCGAAGGCGGCTGGGTCACGGTCTATACCGACATCACCGAGATCAAGCGGCAGGAAAAGCTGCTGCGCAGCCGGTCGGAGGAGCTGTCGGACCAGCTTCTGACCCATGCGGAACGGCTGGCGCAGACCAACCGGGAACTCGCGGCGACCAACGCACAGCTTGAAGAGGCGAAGCGCGGGCTTTCCGAGATGGAGGCGCGGATCCGCCTGACGACCGAGATGATGCCGGCCCATATCGCCCATGTCGATCGGGATCAGGTCTACACCTATACCAACCGGCGCCTGTCCGCGATCCTGCCTGGACGGGCCAGCGACATCGTGGGCCTGCACATGGCCGAGGCGCTTGGCCCGGCCACCGCCGCGCGGCTCTCGTCGCAGGTGGCCCGCGCGCTGGAGGGCGCGGCATCGGTGCTGGAGTTCACCGAACCCGAAAGCGGCCGGCGCATCCGCACCGCCTTCACCCCCGACGAGGGCGCGGGGGGCGAGATCGAGGGCGTGTATCTGTTGTCCACCGATGTCACCGAAGAGGCGCAGGCGCGCGCGGCGCTCAGCCAGACCCACAAGCGTGAACTCGCCGCGCAGCTGACCAGCGGGCTGGCCCATGATTTCGCCAACCTGCTGACGATCATTCTGGGGCTTCAGGGCCGGCTGGAAAAGCTGCCCCTGCCGCCCGGTGCGGCGGAACTGACCGGGGCCACCAAATCCGCGGCGCGGCGGGGCGGCATGCTGCTGGACAAGATCGCCCGGATGTCCGGCCCGCGGGAAATCCACCCGGTGCCCACGGACCTGTCCGAGATGCTGGCCGCCTTCGCACCGCTGGCGGGCGCGGCATTGCCCGATACGATCACGCTCGTCATCGATGTGGATCCGGACCCGCAGCCCCTGCTGCTGCTGGATGCGGGCTCGTTGCAGGACAGCCTGCTCAATCTGGTCCTGAACGCACGCGATGCGATCGGTCAGGAGGCCGGCGAGATCGCGATCCGGGTCCGTGCCGTATCGGAAACATGGCTGGAAATCACCGTGCTCGATACCGGGCCGGGCTTTACGGAGCAGGCGCTGAAGGCCGCGCTTGATCCGTTCTTCACAACCAAGGGCGAACATGGCTCGGGCCTTGGCCTCTCGATGGTCTATGACCTGACGCAACTGGCCGGCGGAACCGTGAAACTTTCCAACACGCCCCGCGGTGCCGCGGTCAGCCTGCGGCTGCCCCTGCGCCATGCCAGCGGCGATACCCGCGCCCATCTGGTGCTTCTGGTAGAGGATCAGACGGAACTGCGCGCCACTATCCGCGACATGCTGACCGGTCTTGGCCATCAGGTGATCGAGGCCGCAAGCGGCGCGGAGGCGCTCGCGCTTGCCGATCTGCCGGGGCTAGACTGGGTGCTTTCGGATATCAATCTGGAAGGCGATATCACCGGCGTCGACCTGCTGACGCGAATCGCGGATCGTCATCCGCGCCATCGCCTTGCGCTGATGACGGCGCTGCCGCATGGCGACCCGTTGCGGCAGAAGGGCGCGGCGCGCTGGCCGGTTCTGTCGAAGCCGCTGGATCCCGCCGCGCTGACCCATCTTTTCCACGCGGAGGCCGTGGCATGAGCGCGCTTGTCACCATTCTCGATGACGAGCCGCAGATCCGCACGATGCTGTCCGATGCGCTGAGCGAGGCGGGGTTTCGCACCGCGGCCTACGCCCGCGCGACCGAGTTCGAGGCCGCGCTTCGCAGCGCCACGCCCGATGTCTGCCTTGTCGATCTGGGGCTGCCGGATCGCGACGGGCTGGCCGTCGTTCATCGGCTGGCCCTGGAATCCGGGGCGGCGATCATCATCATTTCGGGCCGGGCGCAGGTGCAGGACCGGGTGACCGGGCTGGAACTCGGGGCCGATGACTACATCATCAAACCCTTCGACCCGGCCGAGGTGGTGGCCCGTGTCCGAGCCCGGCTGCGCCAGTCGAAACCCCGCGAACACGCGGGCAACACCGCCACCTTCCGCGGATGGACCGCCCATTTCGACCGCTACGTGCTGGTCGACGAAACGGGCGAGGAGATCGGGTTTTCCCATGCGGAAGGTGAAGTGTTGCGGCTTTTTCTGGACAGCCCCAAACGCCTGATCTCCCGCCAGCAGATGCAGGAGAGCCTTGGCGGCGCGGCGGGCGAAAGCTTCGACAGGGCGATGGATGTGCGGATCAGCCGCCTGCGCACAAAACTGCGCGAAGACCCGAAGAACCCGCAACTGATCAAGACGATCTACGGTGCGGGCTATATCTTTCTGGGCGATGTAAGCTGGAGCTGACGCGCGGCGCCTCCTGCGGTGCCGGGCCGAGGTTCGCACCCGGCCCGGGCGGGTGACGGTGCGGGTTCAGTCCAGATGCCGGGTTTCGTCCAGCAGGTCCTGAATTTCTCCGCGCATGCGGACAAGGGCCCCCTTGTCGTGGCCTTCCGTCATGGCCGCGATGGCCTCGTCGAAGGCTTCCAGCACATGGCCCTCGCCGTCGCGGATGCTGTCCATGACGTCTTCGTCGATCTCGTCAAACAGTGCCCGGATCGAAACGACGGCCGTGTTGACGCTGGACATCAGCGTGCCGCTGACATCTGGCTCGCCGCCGCGCGCCGCGATCAGCGCGGCGATCTGGTCGGTATGCGCGTGATGCGTGCCGTGGAACTTCTGCACGACCGGGCGAAACTCGGGCTCGGCCTTTTCGCGCATCGTGTCGAACCCGGCCTTGGCATCGACCGTGCGGTTCAACAGCGCCTGCAGCGCTTCGCGTTCGGCCTCGGTATCCGGGCCGCTCAGAGGATCGGGAGAATAGGAGATCGGGTCGGTCATCGGCGCTTTCCTATTTTGACAGGTTACAGAGGTCTTGCCGGATCAACGCAGGCCGCGCGGCGCGGGTTCCGCCGCGGCCCCCCGCACCCGGCGGCTTTCAGCCACCTGCTGTCAGGCGCGCCGATCTCAGGCCGGGGCCAGGACCCCGGCGGCATCGGCCAGAACCCGCAGGCCCAGCACCAGATCCGCCTCCGCCGTATCCTCCTCGAAACTGTGGCTGATCCCGCCGATGGAGGGTACGAACAGCATGCCCACCGGCATCAGATGCGACACGTTGGAGGCGTCGTGAAGCGCGCCCGACGGCATCGCGCGCCACCGCCCCGGCGCGTGTCTGTCCGCCGCCGCCCGCAACGCGGCCTGCATCCCGTCATCCATCGGCACCGGCGCCAGATCGTTGCGCAGGCGCCCGGCATCGACGGTCAGGCCCGTTTCCCCGGCGACCTCCGTCAGCACCTCTTCGATGATCCGCTCCATTCGGTCCAGCCGGTCGACCTCCCCATCGCGCCACTGAATGGTGAAAATTGCCCGCCCCGGCACGATGGAGGAGGCATTGGGGTGCAGACGGATATGGCCGATGGTCCAGACCGATTGCGGCGTTACCACATTGGCGAACCGCTCGTTCAGCAGCATTGCGACCCGGGCCGCGCCCTGAAACGCATCCCGGCGCATATGCATCGGCGTGGTGCCGGCGTGGTTCTGCTGCCCTGTGACGGTGATCTGAAGCTGACGAAGCCCGACGATGGAGGTGACGACCCCCACCCCTTCGCCCGCGGCGTCCAGCACCGGCCCCTGTTCGATATGGGTTTCCAGAAATCCGGTGAACCGGCCGGGATCGACGAAATCTTCTTGCATAAGATGTGCAAGGCCACGGCGCGCATCCGCGAAGCTTACCCCGTCGGTGTCGGTGTAGCGATCCGCCTCGGCCAAAGTGGTGCGCCCGGCCCAGAGATCGCTGCCCGTGAGCGCGCCGAAGCGGCCCTCCTCGTCCTGAAAGCTCACCACCGAAATCGCAGGGCCGCCCGATTCAGCCGCGGCGCGCGCAATTTCCAGCCCCGCGATCACGCCGTAGGCGCCGTCCAGCCAGCCACCCTCGGGCTGGGTATCGGAATGTGACCCGATCAGCAGAGACAGCCCGCCGCTCAAGCCGAACACATTGCCCGCCGGGTCCACATGAGGGGTCAGACCGATCGCCTCGATCCGGCTCACCAGCCACTCCCGCGCGGCGATATCGGGGCCGGAGAACGCCCGGCGCATCACGCCGGTGCCCTCGGCGCCGAAGCTCCGCAGATGGCGAAGGTCAGACAGAAAGCGGTCGGGATCGGGGGACATGGGGCGGCACTTTCGGCAGGTGAATTCCCGCAAGACATGCCAGCCCGATATGCTAAGGTCCAGCGATGGACCTCATGGCGATGATCTTCTACGCGGTTATCTGCGGCCTGCTTGGTCTGGCCGGTCCACGTCTTGGCGCGCCGCTGCTCCGGCTTGGGATCGGCGCGGGCGTCGGCATCGCCGCGGCGGCGATCCTGCCGGTCATCCGCGGTATCATGGGCGGATAGTGGATTCCCAACAGAGAAAGGCAGAGGTCTCGCAACCCCTGCCGTTCCCGTGCACCTTCCCGAAACGGGAAGTTCTCAGTTGAAGGTATAGACCAGCGAAACGCCGAAGGTCTGATCGGTATCGCTAAAGCCCGGCAACGGATCGGTATGGTATTCGGTCTGGATGCTTGTCCGCAGCGCCAGCATATCTGTCATCGCCACGGTCAGACCCAGATCGCTGAAAACAGCGGTGTCAAAGTCTGAGATAACCACGTCGATGTCGGACGTGAAGAACACGTTTTCGTTCAGGCGGCGAAGCAGGTTGGAGCCGATGCTGAAAGCAGCCTCATCCACGCTGGTCAGGTTGGAAAGCTCTGCAATCCGATACCCGGGCCCAGCCTGAACTGACCATTGGAAATCGTTCGTGTTCGAGATGCGGTAGCCAAGACCGGCGCCAATGAAAGTGTCGCTTTCGAAGCTGGAGAACTGATCGACGGAGCCCTGGACCGTGGCAAAGCCGAAGAGCGCGGGGTTCAGGTCGCGGCGGTATTCCAGATCGTAGAGCAGGCTTTCCTCGGAGGTTACGTTGTTCTCTTCGCCAAACGCATAGCTGAGCGCGAGCGTGTAGCCATTGGTGCCGTCATAATAGCCAAGGCTTGTGCCGATACCGAGATTGGCAGTGTCGGTGTTGCCGTCACTGGCTGTGCCGCGCAAGGCGAGCGAACCGGAGAAGCCGAGCGGTTGGCCTTCGTTTCCGAACCGGTCGATGTCACGGTCGAAATCGTCATCGATATCGTCCCGAAGGTCTTCGATCTGATCATCGACAGTTTCGGTGCCGCTGAAGATGTTGGTCTGCGCCGCGGCGGCGGAAACGATAACCCCGGTCATCATGGCTGCAAGAAGTAGGGGTTTTGCGAAGGGTGTCATCGCGGTATCCTGAATGAACTGTCCGGCACAATGCCGAAGCAAGATGTGCGTTTACAACAACGCTGGAACACGTTGTGGAAAATCCGACGGGAGAATGTGTGAACCCCCGCAAAACAACAAAAATGAGACAACGGCCAGAAAGCGCCGACAAATCTCCAAGCAATTACAATTGGGGCGTCTAAATCACGCTGACACGCGCAAGAAAATTTACGCCGCCACTTGAAAAACTCGCCTGCCGACTTGGTCCGGCAAAGCCGGGTCGACTGGATTACTCCGCCGCCACCTGCTCCCCGGCCGCCTCGACCTTCACCGCCGAAAACTTGAACTCCGGGATCTTGCCATACGGGTCGAGCGCGGGATTGGTCAGGATGTTGGCCGCCGCCTCCACATAAGCGAACGGCACGAAAACCATGTCCGGGGCCACGGCCCTGTCGGCGCGCGCCATGATCTCGATCGAGCCGCGCTTGGTCGTCAGCCGCACCTTTGCACCGGGCTCCACCCCCAGTTTGCGCAAGGTGGAAGGGTGAAGCGAGCAATTCGCCTCCGGCTCTACCGCATCCAGCACCGTCGCGCGCCGGGTCATCGAGCCGGTATGCCAGTGCTCCAGCTGGCGGCCGGTGATCAGGATCATCGGAAACCGCTCGTCGGGCAACTCGGCGGGCGGCGTCACCCTGGCGGGCGTGAACTTGGCGCGCCCCGCCCGGCGGGGAAACCCGTCGCCGAACACCACGGACTGGCCCGGATCGGTGTTCGAGAGGCTCGGATAGGTCACGGCGGATTCGGTCTCCAGCCGTTTCCAGGTGATGTGATGCAGGCTTCGCATCGACATCTTCATCTCGTCAAAGATCTCGCGCGGATCGTCGTAATCCCAGTCAAGCCCGATGCGGTTGGCCAGCGCGACGATGATCTCCCAGTCTTCTCGTGCCTCGCCGGGCGGCTCGACTGCCTTGCGCGCCATCTGCACCTGCCGGTTGGTGTTGGTCACGGTCCCGGATTTTTCCGGGAACGCCGAGGCCGGCAGGATCACATCGGCGAAATTCGCGGTCTCGGTGACGAAGATATCCTGCACCACAAGATGATCCAGCGTCGCCAGCGCCTTGCGGGCATGTTCCACATCCGGGTCCGACATCGCCGGGTTCTCGCCCAGGATATACATGCCCTTGATTTCACCGCGGTAGACCCGGTCCATGATCTCAACCACGGTCAGGCCGGGTTCGGCGTCGATCTCGGTGCCGCCCCAGATATGGCGAAACAGCTCGCGCACCTCGTGGTCGGTCACCGACTGGTAATCCGGCAGGACCTGCGGGATCAGCCCGGCGTCGGAGGCGCCCTGCACATTGTTCTGGCCGCGCAGCGGATGCAGGCCCGTCCCCGGGCGCCCGATCTGTCCGCAAAGCAGCGCCAGCGAGATCAGGCAGCGGGAATTGTCGGTGCCGTGGATATGCTGGCTGACGCCCATGCCCCAGAAAATCATCGCCCGGTCCGCGGCCGCGTAATCACGGGCCACGGCCCGGATCACCTCTGCGTCGATGCCGCAAAGTTCCGCCATGCGCTCGGGCGTGAAGGCGCGGATATGCTCCCGGAACTCGAAAAAGCCCTCGGTGAAGCCTTCGATATACTGCCGGTCATAGAGCTTTTCCTCCACGATCACGTTCATGATCGCGTTCAGAAGCGCGACATCGGTTCCGGGCCGGAACTGAAGCATGTGCCTGGCATGGGGCTTGAGCGCCTGCCCGCGCGGGTCCATCACGACAAGCGTGCCACCGCGCTTGGTGAACTGCTTGAAGAAGGTCGCTGCGACCGGATGGTTTTCCGCCGGGTTCGCGCCGATCACGATCGCCAGATCCGCATTCTCGATCTCGTTGAATGTGGCAGTCACCGCGCCGGAGCCTACATTCTCCATCAGCGCCGCCACCGAGGACGCATGGCAAAGCCGGGTGCAGTGGTCCACGTTATTATGGCCGAAACCCTGACGGATCAGCTTCTGGAACAGATAGGCCTCCTCGTTCGTGCATTTCGCGCTGCCGAACCCGGCAACGGATTTGCCACCGTAGAAGGAGCGCAGATCGGCCAGCCCGTGGGCGGCCTTTTCCAGCGCCTCGTCCCATGTCGCCTCCCGGAAATGGGTCCAGGGATTGGCCGGGTCGACATTGAGACCCTTTTCCGGCGCATCGGGCCGGCGGATCATCGGCTTGGTGATCCTGTGGGCATGGTGAATGTAATCGAAGCCGAACCGGCCCTTCACACATAAACGGCCCTCATTGGCGGGGCCGTTGATCCCCTCCACATATTTGATGCGGCCGTCCTTGACCTTGACCGACACCTGGCATCCCACGCCGCAGAACGGGCAGACGCTTTCGGTTTCGCTGTCGAAATCGGCCCGGTCGCCGACCTGATGGTCATCCACCACCGAGGAGGGCATGAGCGCGCCCGTCGGGCAGGCCTGCACGCATTCCCCGCAGGCCACGCAGGTGCTTTCGCCCATCGGATCGTCGAAATCGAAGACCGGAAAGCTGTCATGCCCACGGCCCGCCATCCCGATCACGTCATTGACCTGCACCTCGCGGCAGGCCCGCACGCAAAGACCGCACTGGATACAGGCATCTAGATTGACGGACATGGCGATATGGCTGTCATCCAGAAGCGGGATCCGCTCCTTTTCCAGCTCAGGCAGACGGCTTTCGGTGACGCCATTGGCCTCCGCCATGTCCCAGAGATGGGCGGATTTGTCATGGGCCATGTCGCGGGGCGGCTGATCGGCCAGCAGCATCTCCATCACCATCTTCCGCGCGGTCGTGGCTCGGCCGGAGGCGGTGCTGACGACCATGCCCTCCGCTGGCTCCCGAATGCACGACGCCGCAAGGGTGCGCTCACCCTCGATCTCCACCATGCAGGCGCGGCAATTGCCGTCCGGGCGATAACCGGGCGCGGGCTTGTGGCAGAGATGCGGGATCACCAGACCGCGGCCATTCGCGACCTCCCAGATGGTTTCTCCGGGCCGGGCCTCGACGGCTTCGCCATCCAGCATGAAGCGGATCCTGTCGGTGGTCATGCGCATGTCTCCCTGATCCATGGACACCCTATCGCAGATTTCCGTGGTCGACAGTCCCGGATTAGCGACGGCGTCGGGTCCAAATCCGGCATTCCCCCATCGCGGCGCGCGCGTCGGACGGGGGACAGACATCTGCCGATGCGCGATGTCCTGCACCCTGTCCGGCGGCGTCGCCCGGGCGGCCGCGGCCCGCGTGCACGCTTGCCGCCACTCCACGCTGAGCCTACAACCACCCCGCAAGAGGGAGATCGCCGGATGACACATCTTTGGGTCCGCGCCGAACAGCGCCCGAACGAAAAGCGCGTCGGTCTGACGCCCGGGGGCGCAAAGGCATTGCTGGACGCGGGCCTGCGCGTGACCGTGGAAGACAGCTCCGTCCGGGCGATCCCGACCGATCTTTACCGCGACGCAGGCGCCAGGATCGCCGCCGAGAACAGCTGGCCCGACGCGCCCGCGGATGCCATCGTCTTCGGGCTGAAGGAACTGCCGGAAGACGGCACACCGCTGACGCATCGCCATATCATGTTCGGCCATGCCTATAAGGGGCAGGCGGCGGGGCGGGACTTGCTGCGGCGCTTCCGGGCGGGCGGCGGCACGCTCTACGATCTGGAGTATCTTGTGGATGATGCGGGGCGGCGGGTGGCCGCCTTCGGCTACTGGGCCGGGTTCGCCGGCGCGGCGGTGGCGCTCAAATGCTGGGCCGCGCAACAGACAGGTGGCGTCTGTGGGCCCGTCGGGGATTATGGCGGCAGGGACGCGCTGCTTGGCGACCTGACCGCCGCGTTGCCCCAAGACAGGCGGCCGGACGCCCTGATCATCGGGGCGCTTGGCCGGGTGGGGACGGGTGCGGCCGATTTCTGCGACAGCATGGGGGTGCCGGTCACCAGATGGGACATGGCCGAAACCGCCTCGGGCGGGCCATTCCCCGAGGTGCTGGCCCATGACATCTTCCTCAACTGCATTCTGGCTCGACCGGGAACACCGGTTTTCGTGCCCGACACCGCCAGAACCGCGCCCCGCAAGCTGAGCGTCATCGGCGATATCGCCTGTGATCCGACCTCGGATTTCTCACCCGTGAAAGTCTATGACAGGACAACCGACTGGAACGCGCCCGCCTTGCGGGTTCACGAAGATCCGGTGCTGGATGTCACCGCAATCGACAACCTGCCCTCGATGCTGCCGCTCGAAAGCTCCGAGGATTACGCGGCGCAACTGCTGCCGTCCCTGACGACACTGACCGACCTGCAAGGCGGCGTGTGGGCGCGCGCGAAGGCGGAGTTCGACCGGCACTGCGCGGATCTCTGATCGCGCCACCCGTCGCCGGGCGACCTGCCTACATCAGATCGTCTTCCTCATCCGTGGCACTCACGCCCAGCATCTCCAGCCCGGCCTCCAGATGGTCCGACATATGCGGCGTGCCGATCAGGTAATCCGCCGTGGGCGTCGTGGCCTCCTCCCGCGCGGTGGCCAGCGCTTCGGCGAAATCCTCGGGCTCGAAACTGCCGCGTCCGATCCACATGATCGCGACCAGTTCGGCCTGCTCATCCTCGTTCAGGGTCTCGACCAGACCGCGCAATTCGCCCTCGGCCCGGTCAAGCTCATGTCCCATCAGGATTATCTGCGCCACCTTCCGTGTCGATATCGCCAGCATGGTCTCTTCCTCCTCGCGCGCTGTCAGAATGCCGTTATCCGCCCATGACAAGACGCGCGTCTTTGATCTTGCGCAAGGTTCATCCTAGCCGAACAGGCGGAAATAGAGCCAGTTTGGCAGAAACACGCTTCCCCGGAAAATCAGGCTGAAGAGGCGCGGAAAGCTGCGCTGGAACTGGTCCGTGCCCATATGCTCGAACACTTCCGCCGCGGCCTCTTCGGGTTCCATGATGAAGGGCATGTCGAAGTCGTTCTTTTCCGTCAGGCGGGTCTTGATGAAACCCGGGTTGACGCATTGCACCTCGACCCCGGTCTTGCGCAGATCCATATACATGGATTCCGCCAGCGACATCAGCCCGGCCTTGGATGCGGCATAGCCGATGGCCCCGGGCAGACCCCGGAACCCGGACAACGAGCCGGTCAGAACGATGTGGCCCCGGTCGCGCGTCACGAATTGCGGCACCAAATGAGCAAGGCAGCGCGCGGCTCCGGTCAGGTTGATGTCGAACATCGCCTCCACCTGATCGGCATCCCATTCCTGCGCGGCCTGCGGCCAGTAGACCCCGGCAAGGAAGACGAAACCGTCGATCTCCCCCACCTCCGCCGCGGCGGCGGCGACCGATGCCGTATCGGCGATGTCAACCGGCACATAGGACGCCCGGCCCGGCAATTCGGCCACCAGATCCTGCAACCTGTCCTCGCTCCGCGCGCTCAGGATCAGATCGACACCGGCCCGGCTGAGGTGATGGGCCACGGCCCGGCCGAGACCTTCCGAGGCTCCGACCAGCCAATAACGTTTTCCGGTCCAGTCGCGCATATGTGGTCAGCTCCTTGGTTCGTCTTCGGGCAGCGGGGTGGCTGCAAATAGGCCAATCGCAACCAGTTTCAACACACATGGGACAAGCGCGTAAAGATAGGTGAGCAGCGACAAAGCCGCCGGGGTGTTGTCGGCGCCGGCGATGAACCCCGCGGCGTCGAGCGCCGGCAGCAGGGTGACGGCGGCAAAGGCGAGGGTGAATTTCGACACGAAGGACCAAAGACCGAACGCGGCGCCCGCCTCCGGCGCGACGGTGGCCATGCGGCGGGCGAAGATCGCGGGAAGAAGCGTCAGGTCCGCGCCCAGCGTCGCGCCCGAGATCACGCAGATGACCGCGAACAGGATCGTGTCGCCGGGGCCAAGCGCCAGCACCGTGGAGAAGGAGAGGATGGCGGCGACCATCGCCATCAGCAGCGCCTTGCGCGCACCGATCTTCTGCGCGACGCGGGACCAGACGGGCGCGGAGCCGGCGGCGGCAAGAAAGAACAGCAGCAGCAGCGGCCCCTCCCATCCCGGCGCGTCCAGTGCGCTTTCCACGAAGAACAGGAACAGCGTGGAGGAAACCGCGACGGGCGCGGCATTGACCAGCGCGATCAGCAGCAGCCTGCGCGCGATCGGATCGGCCAGGACACGGCGAAACCCGCCCCGCGACGCGAGCGGGGTCGGATGCCACTCACCCCGCATCATCATGATCGCGACAAGGCACAGACCGGCGAAGGCGATGGCGAAGGCCGCGAAGGGCGCGCCGGTGAAAATCAGGACGGTCGGCGCGACCGAGGCCAGGCAGACACCCAGCAAAGCGCCGCTTTCCCGCCACGCCGCAAGCCGGAGATGGCCTTTCCGCCCCAGCGCGGCGGCGGTCTGAACGCCCTGGGCGTAGAAACAGATGGTGAGGAAGGAAAAGGCGGAAAAGAGCCCCGTCAGTGTAAGCCCGAACCACCACAGCGGCGCGACCGGGGGGGTGATCGCGAAAAGGCCGATCATGGAAAGCCCGAGCAGCAG
This sequence comes from Rhodophyticola sp., assembly GCF_965284195.1. Lineage (NCBI taxonomy): Bacteria > Pseudomonadati > Pseudomonadota > Alphaproteobacteria > Rhodobacterales > Roseobacteraceae > Rhodophyticola > Rhodophyticola sp. The sequence continues at coordinate 2,966,318 of NZ_CBDIRM010000001.1, forward strand.
GGTTGCCGCCGTCACTGCCACTGCGCGGCGGTTGCGCGTCGTCTGCGCCAGCCAGCCAAGCGCCGGATCCTGCACCACGTCGAACAGGCGCAGCCCGAAAAGAACCGCGGCCAGCGCCGTCAGCCCCACCCCGTATTCGTCGACGAAGAACTTCGGCGCGTGGATGTAGATCGGCAACCCTGCGGAGGCGAGCATCGCCGCGAAGACCGCGTAGCCCGCCAGGCGGGCGGGTGGTTGGCTCACCGCGAAACCTCGTCGGCGGGCGGGGTCGGGCGCGGCCTGTAGGTGCCCCCCTTCCACCACAGCTTGAAGGCCTGCCAGTGGATCAGGCCCAGCACCCGGCGCGACCCGAACGGGCGGCGAAGCGCGGCACGCAGGAGACCGGCCGAGGTGAGCGGCCGTCTCTTGCCCGTCAACGTCGCGATCAGGCCCTCGTTCCCGTTGGAATAGTCGATCCAGATCCCGATGCGATCCTCGCGAATGTCGAACCGGAAGGCATAGCCGCCGGAGATCGGCTGAAACGGGGAGACATGGAAGATCTTGGTCGCGGTCAGGGTATCGGCGCGGGTGATTTCCGCATGGTCGGGACGGGCGCAGAGATAGGAATGGCGGTCCCCGAACGTGTTCGTGACCTCGGCAATGACGGCGCGCAGGACATGATCCGCATCATGGGCCAGCCAGAAGCTGACCGGGTTGAACACATGGCCCAGCATCCGGGGTTGCGCCAGCAGGTAGAGCGGCCCGCCCGTCACCCCGGCCAGACCATGCGCGGCCAGGACCTCGCGCGCCCATGGCGCGCCGCGGCCCTTTTTCGGCGCGCCGCCGTGATCGGTATCCCACAGCGAGGCCAGACCGCCGCAGTTGCGCCCGAACAGGCGCGGCGTTGGCGTCTCATCCTCGGGCCGGAGCATCACGTAATCGATGCCGTATCTGAACGCATTCTCGACCGCACCGCGGCGACCGTGAAAGGTCTCGCCCGCAATATGATCGATGCGCGGCGTCACGCGGCCAGCGCCAACCTGTCGCGCTCGGCCATCGCCTCGATCACGTCGATGGCGCTGGCATAGCCGTCTTCGTGAAAGCCGTTTTTCATCCAGGCCCCGCAGAACCACGTGTTGTTCGTGCCGTTCATGGCCCGGATCCTACCCTGTGCGTCAAGCGCCGCAAGATCATAGACCGGGTGCCGGAACGTGGTCTGATCGTAGATCAGGGCCTCGTCGATCGGCCCGCGGCTGTTCAGCGTCACGAAAAGCGGGTCGCTTTCCGGGATCGGCTGAAGGCAGTTCATCCAGTAGGTCAGGTCGATCGGCCCGCCGCCGTGGCCCGGCCGTTCGGTGTAATTCCAGGAAGACCATGTCGCGCGGCGCTGCGGCATCGCGCGCCTGTCCGCATGAAGGATGGCCGTGTTCGGCTGATACCGCACGGCGCCAAGCGTTGCGGTCTCCTCGGGCGACGGATCGGCCAGCATGGCCAGCGTGTCATCCGAATGGGTGGCGAAGATGACCTCGTCGAACCTCTCCCACGCGCCTTTCCGGCAGATCTCGGCACCGCCCGCAATGCGCCGCACGGCCTCGATCCGCGCACCGAGGCGGATATCGACACCCCGGCCCAGCATCGCGCTTTCGAGCCGTTTGACATATTCGACGGAACCGCCCTGAACCGTCCACCACTGATGCTGCCCCGACGCGCTCAACAGGGCATGGTTGCGGAAGAACCGGATCAGCGCCTGCGCCGGAAACGCCATGATCTCTTCCTTGGGTGTGGACCAGATCGCCCCCGAGATCGGCGTGAGGTAATAGTCGCGGAACCACCGGCCCATCCGCATCTGCTCCATCAGCGCGCCCAGCGTCACGGTGCTGTCGGTCGCAACCCGTTCGGCGCGGGCGTTGAAGCGCAGGATGTCGCGGATCATGCAGGCGAAACCGGGCCGCAGCAGGTTCGATTTCTGCGCGAAAAGCGCCGGCAGGTTGCGCAGCCCGTATTCGATCGCCCCGCCGCCGATGGAGGCCGCAAAGCTCATGTCGCTGCGCGCCACCGGCACGTCAAGTTCCTTGAACAGGGCAGTGAGATGCGGGTAATTCGCATAGTTGAACACGATGAACCCGGTATCGACCGGCTGATCCCCGGTCTTGCCCGCCAGAACCGTTCTCGCATGCCCCCCAAGGCGCGGCTCCGCCTCGAACAGGGTCACCGCATGGGTCGTGGACAGATGGTAGGCGGCGGCCATTCCGGAGATCCCGGCGCCGATCACGGCTATGCGGCGCGGTGCGGCGTCGGTCGTTTCGAATGGCATGCAAACCCCTTTGTCAGATCCTTGACGGTTATCTGGGTTTACGGCCCATGTCCCGTCGCGGATGAAAGAAAAAAGATTGATCCACGCTAGGTTATCCCGCGTAGCCCTTGTATGCTTTTGATGAACGACCATGCTGACACAATTGACGCGCTGCCGCCGGGGGTGTTCCTCGCGCCATCTGCGATGGTCTGGGGTGCGGCGCGTGGGAAAGACGTGACGATCGTACAGAATAGTGAAGAGCACTGGGTTGCACGGGTTCAGGCCATTGCCACCGCTCAGGATCAGACGGCCTTCGCCGAGCTGTTCCGGCATTTTGCGCCCAAGGTCAAAGCGTTCCTGATCAAGTCCGGGGCGGATGCCGGCCTGGCTGAGGAATGCATGCAGGACGTCATGGCGACGCTGTGGCGCAAGGCGCACATGTATGACCCGTCGCGCGCAAGCGTGGCGACGTGGATCTTTACCGTCGCCCGGAACCGCAAGATCGACCTGCTTCGGAAATACGCACGACCCGAACCCGAGGATCTGCCCTGGGGCCCCGAACAGGCGCCGGATCAGGCCGATGTCCTTGCCCTTCAGCAGGAAAGCCACCGCCTCGCCGAGGCGATGAAGACACTTCCCGAAAAACAGCGGGTTCTTATCGAACGCGCCTATTTCGGCGACCTGACCCATAGTGAAATCGCCGCAGAAACCGGCCTGCCCCTTGGCACGATCAAGTCGCGCATTAGATTGGCGCTGGATCGGCTGCGGCACAACATGACGTGAAAGATATGCAAGACGTGAACCATCATATTTCAGACGATCTCCTGATGGGGTATGCCGCCGGCGCCCTGCCGCAGGCCTTCGATCTGGTCGTCGCCACCCATGTGTCGCTGAGCGACGAATCGCGGGCCCGCCTGGAAAGCTTCGAGGCGCTTGGCGGGGCGGTTCTGGACCATGTCGGCACCGCCGATCTGGACGAAGACAGCTTCGAGGCCACACTGGCGCGGATCTCCGCCGCGTCCGCGCCCGAACAGGCCCCCGCCCCCGAACCTGCCGAAACGGGTATTTTCCCGGCCCCGCTGCGCGATGTGGTCGGTGGCGATCTCGACGCCGTGAAATGGCGCGCTGTGGGCATGGGCGTCAAGCAATGCGTGCTGCATTCCGGCAAGGATGCCAGCGTCCGGCTGCTCTACATCCCCGCCGGGCAGGCCATGCCGATGCACAGTCATCGCGGCACCGAGATGACGCTGGTGCTTCAGGGCGCCTATTCCGACGAAGAGGATCGGTTTGCGCGCGGCGACGTGGAAATCGCGGGCGAGGAAACCAACCATACCCCCACCGCCGACCCGGGTGAGGATTGCATCTGCCTTATCGCCACCGATGCACCGCTGAAGTTCAACGGTCTGCTGCCGCGCATCGCGCAGCCTTTCGTGGGCATCTGACGGTTTTTTCCGACAAGATTTTCGAATTGCACGTCGCGCGCCGGTGACCCCGGCGCGCGACCGTGTTTATGGTGCCTGCGAGGAGGTGCCATCCATGTCTGACGCTTTTCTTGCCCATGTCTCGCGTACGCTCGACGAAATCCGCGCGGACGGGCTCTACAAGATCGAACGCCCGATCACATCGCCCCAGGGCGGCCACGTGTCGGTCGCGGAGGAGGGGGGAACGCGGGAGTTCATCAATCTCTGCGCCAACAACTATCTCGGGCTGGCCAATCATCCCGATCTGATCGCGGCAGCACGCGCGGCGATGGACAGTCATGGCTACGGCATGGCGAGCGTCCGGTTCATCTGCGGCACGCAGGATCTGCATCGGGAGCTGGAGACCGCGCTGGCGCGGTTTCTGGGCAAGGAGGATTCGATCCTCTTCGCAGCCTGCTTCGACGCCAATGGCGGCCTGTTCGAGCCCCTGCTCGGGCCCGAGGACGCGGTGATCTCCGACGCGCTGAACCATGCCTCGATCATCGACGGGATCCGCCTCTGCAAGGCGAGACGCTATCGATATGCCAATGCCGACATGGATGAGCTGGAAACGCAGCTGAAGGCCGCGCGGGCCGAAGGGGCGCGAACCATCATGATCGCCACCGATGGCGTGTTCTCCATGGACGGATACCTGGCGCCCCTGGCCGAGATCACGGCGCTGGCCGCCGCCTATGACGCGGTCGTCATGGTGGATGACTGCCATGCAACGGGGTTCATGGGGCCGCAGGGCCGCGGCAGCCCGCACCATGCCGGCGTGGCCGACCATGTGCCTATTCTGACAGGAACTCTGGGCAAGGCGCTTGGCGGCGCGATCGGCGGCTATATCGCCGGGCCGCAACCCGTGATCGACCTGCTGCGCCAGCGCGCGCGCCCGTATCTGTTTTCCAACGCCCTGCCGCCCGCGGTCTGCGCGGCCGGTATCGCGGCGCTCAGGCTGGTCGAAAACGGCGACGGATTGCGGAAGGCGCTGTCTGACAACGCCGCCTTCTGGCGGGCCGGGCTGACCGATCTGGGGTTCGATCTGCTGCCCGGCGAGCATCCGATCATCCCAGTGATGCTGGGCGATGCGCGGCTGGCGCAGGAAATGGCGCGGGCGCTGTCCGAGCGTGGCGTCTACGTCGCGGGGTTTTTCTTTCCCGTCGTCCCGAAGGGCAAGGCGCGGATCAGGACGCAGATGAACGCGGCCCTGACGCGCGACGATCTCGACCGCGGCTTGCAGGCCTTCGCAGAGGCGGGCCGCAAGCTCGGGGCGATCGGATGACCACGCTCAGTGACCGGGCCATCGCGGGGTATGACGCCGCGGCCGACGAGCTGATCGCCCGTTACGGCGACCTGTGCCAGGATACCCTTTTCGCGCCGGTCGCACGCCATCTGCCCATAGGCCCGATCCGCGTTCTGGATGTGGGGGCCGGGCCGGGACATGGCGCCCTTTGGTTCGCCGCCAAGGGCCATGACGTGACCGCTGTGGAGCCGGCGGCGCGGTTCCGCGCTCACATGGCAGCCTGCGGGTCCCAGATCACGATCCGCCCCGGCCGCCTGCCGGCTCTGGACGGCGTGGATGGCCCGTTCGATCTGATCACCTCGACCGGGGTCTGGCAGCATCTCGACCCGGCGGACCGGCCGCGGGCCTTTCGCCGGCTGTTCGGCCTCCTGCACCCCGACGGCCGGTTGATCCTGTCGTTGCGGCATGGGCCGTCCCACCCGGCCCGGCCGGTTGCGGCCTGCGATCCGGAAGACCAGATCGCCCTGGCGCGGTCGCAGGGCCTCGATCTGTGCGACAGGATCGACACCGCGTCGCAGCAGCCCGCCAACAGGGCCGCCGGTGTGACCTGGACCTGGCTTGTGCTCACCAAAGGGGCAATCTCATGAAAAACGACATGCGCGCGCTGGTGAAGACCGGCCCGGTTCAGGGGCTGGAGATGCGAAATGCCCCGGTGCCCGAAATCGGCCCCGACGAAGTGCTGATCCGGATCAACAAGACCGGCATCTGCGGCACCGACATCCATATCTGGAACTGGGATGACTGGGCCGCCAGAACCGTGCCGACGCCGCTTGTGACCGGCCATGAATTCGCGGGCCGGATCGTCGAGCTGGGGCGGCATGTCGAAGGCCTTTCGCTTGGGCAGCGCTGCTCGGGCGAGGGGCATCTGATCGGCAAGACCTCGCGGCAGTCGCGGGCGGGCAAATTCCACCTGGACCCCGAAACCCGCGGGATCGGGGTGAATGAACAGGGCGCCTTTGCCGAATATCTGGCGCTGCCCGCGTTCAACGTGGTGCCCCTGCCCGATGCGATCGATGACGAGATCGGCGCGATCCTGGACCCGTTGGGCAATGCGGTCCACACGGCGCTGAGCTTCGATCTGCTGGGTGAGGACGTGCTGGTCACCGGCGCGGGGCCGATCGGGATCATGGCCGCCGCCGTGGCGCGCCACGCGGGCGCCCGCCACGTGGTGATCACCGATGTGAACCAGGCCCGGCTCGATCTGGCCGGGCAGGTCGCCGATGTCCGGCCGGTCAATGTGACGACCGAGGATCTGGCCTCGGTCTTCCCCGAACTGGGGATGAAACAGGGGTTCGATGTTGGGCTGGAAATGTCCGGCAATCAGGCGGCGCTGGACCAGATGGTCGAAACGATGGTGATGGGCGGGCGCATCGCGCTTCTGGGCATCCCGCCGGGCAAATCGCCGGTCGACTGGAGCCGGATCGTCTTCAAGGCGATCACGATCAAGGGCGTCTACGGGCGGGAGATCTTCGAAACCTGGTACAAGATGATCGCGATGCTGGAAAACGGGCTGGACGTGCGCCGGGTGATCACGCACCGGTTCAGCGCTTCGGAGTATCGCGAGGGGTTCGCCGCGATGTTGTCAGGGACCAGCGGCAAGGTGGTTCTGGACTGGACCTGACACACGGAACAATCGGCCGGGGCCACGCCCGGCCGGATCGACGCCCGCCAGCCGCAGCATGTGCCAGATCATCGCCTGGTTGGAGGAGATGACGGGGATATCCAGCATCGCCTCAGCCCGATCGAGAATGCCGAAGCTGCGCAGGTTTGTGCAGCTGACAAACACCGCATCCGGCCCCCCGGCACCTCCCGCCTCCGCAATCGCGGCAAGGGTCGAGGCTTCGGTGATCCGGGCGACGGTCCGTTCCTCCTTGCAGGCGAACGAGACATCGGCCAGCACATCGATGCCGGACCGGGCAAGGGCCGCCCGGATCGGGGCCGTCACCTCCGGCACATAGGGCGTGACCACTGCGATCCGGCGCGCACCCAGAACGGCCAGCGCCGAGAGAACCGCGCTCAGCGGGTCGGTCACCGTGGCGCGGGGATGGTGCCGCCCGATCAGCGCGGCCACCGTTTCCGGCCCGATGACCGTCGCCCCCGAGGTGCAGGCATAACCGATCACGTCCAACCCCGCCGGCAAAAGCGCCGCGGTGTCCGGCAGCGCGGCCTCCATCAGGCGCAGCGTTTCAGGTGTGACCTCGGGGTGGGACGGAATGCGCGCATGAAACAGGTTGATCTCCGGGTCGCGGAGCGTCGTGCGCGCCTCGTGCTCCAGCGTCTCGTCGGCCGAAAGTACGATAAGGCCAAGCCGTGCCGCCGCACCGGCACCGTCGTCAAGTTCGCAGGCAACTGGCATCGGCCGCCCCCTTCAGATAACCGGCAAGTCCGGCGGTGTCCGTTCGGACAGAAGCTCAGGGCCCGCTTCGGTGATCAGGATGTTTTCCTCATGCACCATCATCCGGCCGCCGGGCAGCGGCAGGCTCGGCTCCAGCGTCAGCACCATGCCCGCACAAAGCACCGTCTGGTCATGCGCCGCGACGGAAGGCCATTCCGTCAACTGCATTCCCAGCCCATGCCCCATGCGCCCGATATCCGCGCCGTCGCCCAGCCCGTCGGCCATCGCGGCAAAGAGCCCGGCGCAGGTGATGCCCGGCCGCGCGGCGGCCAGGCCGCGTTCCACCGCCTGCCACAGGGCCGCATGGCCCTGCCGCGCCGCGGCGCTTGCCCGCCCGATGGCCCAGTTCCGGTCGAAATCGCAGAAATACCCGGCCCGGGTGGCACCGGTATCCAGCATAAGCACGTCGCCCGGCTGCAACGGCCTGTCGGACGGCGGGGAGATCACATCGCGGTAGCCGCCCGGGCCCGCGCCCCCGACCAGATAGGGCACATCCTCGGCCCCGGCTTCCAGCAGCGCGATGCGAAAGCGGCGGAACACGTCCTCCAGCGGCTGGCCTGCGTGAAAAAGATCCGGCGCGCGGGCAAAGGCCCGGCTGCCGATGGCGCAGATCTCGCGGATCACCGCGATCTCGGCGGCGGATTTCACCATCCGAAGCGCCTTGATCAGGGGCGTCCCGTCGACCCAACTGGCCGAGAGCCCGGCGCGCAGCCGGTCGAACTCCGCCAGCGGCATCCGCAGCGCGGCCTCCTCGCCCATCGGCAGGGCAATGGTCTGAAACGGGGACAGGGCGCGGGCCAGCAATGTCAGCCCCTCGTCGCCGCCGCTCGGTGCAGGGAAACTGCGGATATCGGTGACCCATGTGGTTGCCATCAGGTCGGCGCCGATGCCCGGGATCACCGCGATCGGCGCACCGCGCGCGGGCACGATCAGAAACCAGGCCCGTGTCGGGCTTTGCCAGAACGGCGTGCGGAAGCCGGTGAAGTAGCGCATCTCCGCCTCGGTGCAGACCAAAAGGGCGTCGATGGACTGTGCGTGCATCGCGCGCTGCACCGCTTCGGTGCGCGCCTGAAACTCCTCGGCCGGGAAATCAGGCATCGACGGCCCCTTCGGAGAGATAGATCACCACGCGGGAGGTCGCCGAAAGGCCCGCCGCCTTCCGGTCGATCAGGGCAAGTCCCGCAAACCCGGCCCCGCCCGAGGGCGAGGTGGCAAGACCGTGTGGCGGCAGCGCCTCGATGGCGGTTTCGACCTCGGCATCGTCAAGGGTCAGGAACGCGTCCGCGTTCCGGGCCAGCGTTTTCAGGGCCATCAGCGAGGGTTCCTTGCAATCCAGCCGCCCCATGCGCGACACCGGACCGTGTGCCACCACCGGGGCGCCCGCGCGAATGCTCTCCTGAAGCGCGGGTGCGGCGGTCGGCTCGACGACGATGATCCGCGGAGCGTCCCCCCACACGCGCCGCGCATGGGCCGCGCAGGCCGCAGCCAGCCCGCCGACACCGGCCTGAAGAAACAGATGCGTCGGCGGAGTCTCAAGGCCCGCCGCGACCTCCGCCGCCATGGCCAGATAGCCCTGCATCACCGCCTGCCCGCCATCGTATCCGGGCCATGTCGAATCGGACAGGAGCGTCCAGCCCTCGGCCTCCGCGCGGGCGGCGGCAGCGGCCATGCTGGCCTCGTACTCCGCCCCTTCGACAACCACCTCCGCGCCGTATCCTTTCAACCGGTCCGCAAAGGCGGCCGGGACGGTTTTGGCCAGATAAATCACCGCGCGGGCCCCGAACACCCGCGCCCCCGCCGCAACCGACAGCCCGTGATTTCCGGCCGAGGCCGCGACATAGGTCCTGCCCCGCAGGGCCGCGGCCGTCCTCTCCGGCGCATCGGGCGAAGGCCCCAGAAGCAGGGCCGCGTCCCGCGCGATGACATGGGCCGCGCCAAGCGCCTTGAAACTGCCCAGTCCCATGCGGTCCCGCTCATCCTTGATATGGATCGCGCCGATCCCCAGCGTGGCGGCAAGAGCCGGCACCTCCAGCAGCGGGGTCGGCGCATGGGCCGGGCAGCGGTCCAGAAGTGCCGTCACCGGGGCGGGGTCCGACAGGGCCTGCCCGCAGATGGCGGCAATCGCCTCGGGCAAGGCGGCCCCGCGATAGGGGTTCGGCAGCAATCTCACACCCGGTCCTTTCACTCAACGCACCCGCCACAGCCTGACCAGGCGCCGGCAGAATGCAAGTCGCCTTGACTTCGTTGTAATTGCAACGATACTCTCCGCCAACGCTTGAACAGGGCACCGGAGGAGACATCGATGAACACGCAGACCACGCCGCGCGGGATGGTGCAGGCCGCCACGCCGGTCGGCACCACCGAAGGCTACATGCCCGGCTTCGGGAACGATTTCGAGACCGAGGCGCTGCCCGGCGCCCTGCCGCAAGGGATGAACAGCCCGCAGAAATGCAATTACGGGCTTTACGGTGAGCAACTGACCGGCACCGCCTTCACCGCGCCGCAACACCAGAATGAACGAACCTGGTGCTATCGCATCCGCCCCTCGGTCAGGCATTCCAGCCGCTACACCAAGATCGACCTGCCCTACTGGAAATCGGCCCCGCATGTGGACCCCGACGTGATCAGCCTCGGCCAGTACCGGTGGGATCCGGTGCCGCATACCGATACCCCGCTGACATGGCTGACCGGCATGCGCACGATGACCACGGCGGGCGATGTGAACACGCAGGTGGGCATGGCCAGCCATATCTATCTGGTCACCGCCTCGATGGAGGATGCGTATTTCTATTCCGCCGACAGCGAATTGCTGATCGTGCCGCAGGAGGGCACGCTCCGGTTCTGCACCGAACTGGGGATCATCGACCTCGCGCCGCAGGAAATCGCCGTGATCCCGCGCGGGCTGCTCTATCGGGTGGAGGTGATCGACGGCCCCGCCCGCGGCTTCGTCTGCGAAAACTACGGCCAGAAGTTCGAGCTGCCGGGCCGCGGCCCGATCGGGGCCAACTGCATGGCCAACCGGCGTGATTTCAAGACACCCGTCGCGGCGTTCGAGGATCGCGAGGTCCCGTCCACGGTGACGGTCAAATGGTGCGGCCAGTTCCATGAATGCGAAATCGGCCACAGCCCGCTGGACGTGGTCGCCTGGCACGGAAACTACGCGCCGGTGAAGTACGATCTGAAAACCTACTGCCCGGTGGGCGCGATCCTGTTCGACCACCCGGATCCGTCGATCTTCACGGTCCTGACCGCGCCGTCGGGCGTGCCGGGCACCGCGAATATCGACTTCGTGCTGTTCCGCGAGCGCTGGATGGTGGCCGAGGATACGTTCCGCCCGCCGTGGTATCACAAGAACATCATGTCCGAACTGATGGGCAACATCTATGGCCAGTACGATGCGAAACCCCAGGGCTTCGTGCCCGGTGGCATGAGCCTCCACAACATGATGTTGCCCCACGGGCCCGACCGGACCGCGTTCGACGGCGCCTCCAACGCCGATCTCAAGGCGGAGAAGCTGGACAACACGATGTCCTTCATGTTCGAAACCCGCTTTCCCCAGCATCTGACCGGCTTTGCCGCCAACGAAGCGCCGTTGCAGGACGACTACATCGACTGCTGGACCTCGCTGGAGAAGAAGTTCGACGGGACGCCGGGCAAGAAGTAGTCCGACCGGGGGCCTTGCCATCCACACCCTGCCTCGCACAGACTGCGCGGGAGGGGGATGCGGCGGAACATGACCGACGGTCGGAACAGATACGGCCCGCCAAGGGCGGAATTGTGGTTTCGGCTGGTGTTTTCACTGGCCGGGCTGGCCTTCATGGCCGTGGCCGTCTTCTATCGGGGCATCGCCGGTCTGGCTTGGTTCGAGATCATGATCTTCGGCGGGCTTTTCTTCGGCGGCACAACCGTCTGGTGCATTCTGAAACTGTTGCGGAGAGACCATCCATGAGCACGGGCATGATCATTCGTTTGGTGTTGATGGGGCTGGTGTTTCTGGTCTGGGCGGGAATGATGTTCTCCACCCTGTTCACCTTGCGCGCGCGCGCGGAGACGCGGACCGGCCGGGCCCTTTCGGGACCGCGCGTCTTTCTGCAGGAGCTGGGCGTCTGGCTGCGGTCTCCCGAGGACAAATCCAGCCGCCGCACCCTGTTTTTCCTGACCTTCGTCCTGCTCGTGATGTCGGTGCAGAACGCCTTCGCCTCCGGGTCATGATCGCGCTCGACTACCGCCCGCCCGACACGCCGCTGACCATTCTCCACGAAGACCACGAACTGATCCTGGTCGACAAGCCCAGCGGGTTGCTCAGCGTTCCGGGCAAGGGCGATCATCTGGCCGACTGCCTGCTGAGCCGGATCCAGGCCGCCTTTCCCGAGGCGCTTCTGGTGCATCGCCTGGATATGGACACATCCGGGGTGATGGTCTTTGCCCGCAGCCCCCATGCGCAGCGGCATCTGGGCCTGCAATTCGAAAAACGGCATGTCAAAAAGGTTTATATCGCAAGGGTTTGGGGGCATGTGGCCGAAAAGGAGGGGCATATCGACCTGCCCCTGATCGTGGATTGGCCGAACCGCCCACTGCAACATGTGAACCATGAAACCGGCAAGCCCGCACAGACCGACTGGCGCGTGGTGCGGCATGAGGAAACCTCGACGCGCATAAGGCTTTACCCCAAGACCGGGCGCTCCCATCAGCTTCGTGTTCACATGAAGGAAATCGGCCACCCGATCCTCGGCGATCCGTTTTACGCCAGCGGCCCGGCGCGGGATTTCCCAAGGCTGATGCTGCATGCGGAAAGCCTGAAACTGCGCCATCCCGATGGCGGGAAGGGCATGAGCTTCCGCGCAACGGCACCGTTTTGAAGTCGCCGGATCATATCGCGGCCCGCGCCCGCCCTCGGGCAAGCGGGTCTCCGCGCCTCAGTCGTCGAACGGGCGGTCGGCGCTCCAGTCATAACGGCCGCTGTCCCGCTCCTCGACGGCCTGTTTCCAGCCCACCTGCTCGGCCCGCGCCTTGAAGGCGAGACCTTCGGGGGAGTGGCGCGTGATCCCGTCGAAAACCGTGGCAAGGCGCTGGCTCGCGGTCAGCGCCGCCTCGAACCCCTGATTGAGAACCATCTTGTGCATGGCAAGCTGGTTGATCGGCACGCGCGACATCCGGTCGGCCAGCGCCTCCACCTCCGCATCCAGATCGGTAGCAGGCACGGATCTCAGAACCAGCCCCATCCGCGCCGCCTCCACCCCGGTGATCCGGTCGCCGGTGAACAGCATCCGCTTTGCCTTCTCCGGACCCAGCCGAAACCCCCACATCGCCGTGGTCGGGCTGCCCCAGACGCGGGCGGGCATGTAGCCGATCTGCGCGTCATCGGCCATGATCGTCAGATCGGCACAAAGCGCGATGTCGGAGCCGCCTGCCACGGCATAGCCGTGAACCTTGCAGACCACCGGTTTCAACGCCCGGAACAGCGACATGAAATGCTGCGTGTTGGCCCACATGAACTGATAATCGCGGATCGGATCCCAGGGCATCTCCTGCGTGATCCTGTTGTCCGGATCGGCGGCGTAATGGGCCAGATCATAGCCCGCGCAAAACGCCGTCCCCGCCCCTGACAGCAGCATGACATGCACATCCGGATCGGCATCGGCGCGGGCCACGGCCGCGGCCAGATCGCCCGGCATGTCGTCGTCGATCGCGTTCATCACCTCCGGCCGGTTCAGCGTGATCCGCGCAATGCGGCCGGTCCGTTCATAAAGGACTGTCGGCATCCGAACCCTCCCCCTGACTTCGGGGGCAACCGTGGCAGAGCCGGCGAGCCGCGGCAATCCTCCCTAGCCCAGCCGCCGCATCCGGCTGTCGCCTTCGGCCCCGGCCATCGCCCGCGCGTGGGCGGCAAGCCACAGATCGTCCAGCGCCCGCAGCTCGGCGGCATCGAACCGCTCCGCGATCTCCCAGTAGCGGCCCGAGGGCACCATGTAGCCCAGCGCCCGTTCCCGGGCCTCCGCCGCCGCCATGCTCTCCGGCTCTGGCGTGAGCATCGGCACCGTCGAAAGCGTATCAGGTGTGCCGCGCGGAAACAGCAGCCGGCTCTCACCCCTCGAAAGCGTCACGCAGGCGCAACCGCGCGCCCCGGCGATCAGCGCAAGCCGCGCCGATTTCGCCTCCAGCGACTGCAAGGTGATATCCTCGCGCAGCGGGTCGGCATCGCCCCGGCCATAGAAATGGGTCTTGCCGGTGGCAGGGTAGATCATGTTGCAGCCGACAAAGGCCATCACCTCGGGCCGCAGCGTGGCCAGCGCCCAGTATCCGGCGGTAAACGCCATGGTGCCCCCGGCATAGACGAAACCGCCAAGACTGTTCTGCACCGGCACATACTCCGCCGCGTCCACCATCCGCTGGCCCGGTGCCATGTCGGTGGGGCGGCGTTCGGGCGGGAAATCCTCCGGGTGGATCGTGAAATCCCAATCCGGGCGGATCGCCCAGGCGTTGTTGATCGCAACGATATGGGTGAAGGGGCCCCGCGCCCACCCGGCGGCCTCGGTGGCGTCGGGGCCGCTCCCGATGATCAGAACCCTGGTCGGTCTTGCGGTCATGGTTCCCGGCTCCTGCGGATCTCGCGCAGGTCGCGCGGGCGTTCCCTGCACGACATAGGGGCCTTTCCGGCGGCGGCCACAAGAAAACGCATGTCACCAAAGACCGGCGCCGGCGGCTCAGCCCCAGCCGCTGACCGCCTTGACCTCAAGGAACTCATGCAGGCCGAAGGCACCGCCTTCCCGGCCGTTGCCCGATTGCTTGAACCCGCCAAAGGGGGAGCCCTGCCCGAACCCGGTGCCGTTGCCCTCCACCATGCCGGAGCGCAGCTTGCGCGCCACCCGGCGGAGTTTTTCCCGATCCGGGGTCTGCACGTAATTCGTCAGCCCGTAGGGCGTGTCATTGGCCATCTGCACCGCATGGGCCTCGTCCTCGAAGGGCAGTATCGACAGAACAGGCCCGAAAATCTCCTCGCGGTAGATGGTCATGTCCGGGGTGACGTCGGCAAAGACCGTCGGGCGGACATAATAGCCCCGGTTCAGGTTTCCGGGCCGCCCGGTTCCGCCCGCAACCAGACGGGCCCCTTCGTCGATCCCTTTTTGTATAAGATCCTGGATCTTGTTGAACTGCGTCTCGCTGACAGCGGGGCCGATATGGCGGCCCTCCTCGCTTGCGGGGCCGACGGTGGTGGCCTTCGCGGTGGCCTCCGCGATCTCCACGGCTTGCTCATACCGGCTCCGCTCGACCAGCATCCGCGTGGGGGCGTTGCAGGACTGCCCGGTATTGCGGAAACACCGGATCACGCCGGATTTCACAGCCTTTTCATCGGCATCGGCGAAGATGATGTTCGCGCCCTTGCCGCCAAGCTCCAGACTGACGCGCTTGATCGTATCCGCCGCGGCGATGGAAATCAGGCGGCCGGCCCGGGTGGAGCCGGTGAAGCTCACCATGTCCACATCCGGATGCGCCGACAGCGTGCTGCCCACGCCCGGCCCGTCGCCATTGACCAGATTGAAGACACCGGGGGGCAGATCGGCCTCGTCCATCATCTCGGCGAACAGCAGGCCCGAAAGCGGCGCAATCTCCGACGGCTTCAGAACCATGGTGTTGCCGGTGACAAGCGCGGGCGCGCATTTCAGCACGATCTGGTTCATCGGCCAGTTCCACGGCGTGATCAGCGCGCAGACACCGACCGGCTCGTGCACGATGCGCTCGGACGGCGCGTGATCGCCAAGCGGATGATCCCAGGCGAAGGATCTGGCCGCGTTCAGCGTCCCGTCAAGATGCCAGATGCCCGCGCCGACCTGCTGCTGCCGCGCCAGATCGATGGGGGCGCCCATTTCGGTGCTGATCGCCTCGGCCATCTCGTCGCCGCGTTTCTTGTAGACATCGCGCAGGCGCTCCAGCGCGGCGATGCGGTCGGCCACCGGGGTCGCGGCCCAGCCGTCGAACGCGGCCTTCGCGGCGGCGACCGCGGCATTCGTGTCGGCCTCCGAGCCGAGCGAGATGGTCGCGCAGACCTCCTCGTTGGAGGGGTTGATGACCGGGTGGTCGTCGGGCTGGCTCGGGTCCACCCACTGACCGTTGATGTAGAACTGTGTCGAGACTGGCATGGTGCGGCTCCCTTCGCTGTCGCCGCGCACCAAAGCACCGGGGTTCGCCCGGCGCAAGGGGGGCGGGAACAGCCGTTCGCGCCACGCCCGGAAGGGGCGGAAACCGGCCTTAATCGTCCCCTGCGACGCCGCGCGCCCGTGAATCTTTCTCCGCGCGATCCTATCTGCGGATATACGACGGCAACGAAGAGGGAGCCTGCTATGGGTTTGCGTATCAATGACACTGTGCCCGATCTGACGGTCGAGACCGATCAGGGGCGTTTCAGCCTGCATGAATGGATCGGCGACAGCTGGGCGATCCTGTTTTCCCACCCGAAGGATTTCACGCCCGTGTGCACGACCGAGTTCGGCGCGGTGGCGCAACTGGCCGATGAATGGGCCGCGCGCGGCACCAAGGTGATCGGCGTGTCCGTGGACGGGGTGGAGGATCACAAGAAATGGAAGACCGATATCGAGGCCGTGGGCGGCGCGAAGGCCGGTTTTCCGATCATCGCCGATGACGGGTTGGAGGTGTCGAAAGCCTTCGACATGCTGCCCGCCGAGGCTTACCTGCCCGATGGGCGCACCCCCGCCGACAGCGCGACGGTGCGCTCCGTCTTCATCATCGGTCCCGACAAGCAGCTGAAGCTTTCGATGACCTATCCGATGAATGTGGGCCGGAACTTCGCCGAAGTTCTGCGCGCGCTGGACGGGTTGCAGACCGCGGCGCGCGAGAACGTGGCGACGCCCGCAAACTGGGTGCCCGGGCAGGATGTGGTCGTGCCGGTGGCCGTGTCCGACGAGGATGCGATTGCGAAATACGGCGCGATCGAGACCAAGCTTCCCTATCTGCGGATGGCGAAACTCCCCGGCTGACCGCCGGTCCGCATGGCGGAGACCAATACCCCCCGGCTGCGACTGCCGGGGGGTTTCTTGTTCACGGGTTCACCGCCGTCTGCGTTCGTTGTCGGGCCGGGCGCACCTTCTCCGGTGCCCCCCAAGGCGACGGATCACCTTTCCGCGCCCAGATGCCGCTCTTCCCGCGCCCTCGCCAGCGCGATCTGTTTCTGCCGCTCCCGGAACCGCGCCCGGTCGGCCTCGGAATGCTCCTCCAGACAATGGTGGCAGGAAACGCCCTCCTCGAATTCCGGGCGCGTCAGATCGTCCGGCTCCAGCGCCCTCCGGCACGCGCGACACAACACATGCGGCCCCTCGGCCAGCCCGTGCCCCACCGAAACCCGCTCGTCGAACACGAAACACGCCCCGCGCCACAGGCTCTGCTCCGGCGGCACCTCTTCAAGATACTTCAGGATACCGCCTTTCAGGTGAAAGACCTCCTTCACCCCCTGCCCGATCAGATAACCGGTTGATTTCTCACACCGAATACCGCCTGTGCAGAACATCGCGATGCGTTTGTTGTGGAACCGGTCCGCGTTGGCCTCCCACCATGCGGGGAAGTCGCGGAAGCGGTCGGTTTCGGGGTCGACCGCGCCCTCGAACGTCCCGATCGCCACTTCATAGGCGTTGCGCGTGTCGATGACCGCCACATCCGGGCTCTGGATCAGCGCGTTCCAGTCAGCGGGCTCCACATAGCGGCCCACCGCGCAGGCCGGGTCCACATCCGGCTGCCCCATCGTCACGATCTCGCGTTTCAGGCGCACCTTCAGCCGCCCGAAGGGCATTTCGGCGGCCGGGCTTTCCTTCCACTCCAGCGTTTCGAACCCGGGCAGGCCACGAATATGGGCCAGCACCGCCTGCACGCCCTCATGCGGCCCCGCGATCGTGCCGTTGATCCCTTCGCGGGCCAGCAGAAGCGAGCCCTTCACGCCGCCGGCCTCGCAGATGCGCCGCAGGGGCGCGCGCAAGCCATCGGGCTCCGCGACCGGTGTGAAATGATAAAGTGCCGCCACAGTGAACATGACCGCCGATGTAGTCTCTCGGTCCCCGCTCTTGCAAGCCGTCATGCAGGGCCGGATGTCGCCGTAGCGCCGTAGCCCGGTGCATTGACCCCGCGCCGCCTGCTCCGTAACCATTCGGCAAGAGCGAAAGGACCCCCATGCACGACGCAACCCACGCCCTGATCGTGATCGATGTCCAGAATGACTTCTGCCCCGGCGGCGCGCTGGCCGTTCCGGGCGGCGACGAAATCGTGCCGGGCATCAACGCGCTGATGGCGGAGTTTCAGGCCGTCATCCTGACGCAGGACTGGCACCCGGCGGGACATTCCAGCTTTGCCTCGCAACATGCCGGGCAGCCCCCCTATTCCGTCGTCGATTTCCCCTACGGCCCGCAGGTTCTCTGGCCCGATCACTGCCTCCAGGGCTCGCCGGGCGCGGCCTTCCACCCCGGGTTGCACACCGATCCGGCCCAGATGATCATCCGCAAGGGCTTCCGCCCCGCCATCGACAGCTATTCGGCCTTTTTCGAGAATGATCACACCACCCCCACTGGCCTTGACGGCGCGCTCAGAAGCCGCGGCATCACCCATCTGACCATGGTGGGCCTCGCCACAGATTTCTGTGTCAATTACTCCGCGCAGGATGCCGCCCGCCTCGGCTTCGCGGTCGAGGTGCGGACCGATCTCTGCCGCGCCATCGATCTGGACGGATCGCTCGGGGCCGCCGAAGACGGCATGCGCGCCGCCGGCGTCACCCTGCGCTAGCCCGGCTGGACTCCCCTCCGCCCGCTTGCTTTAACCCAAAGGACCAGTTGAGGGGAGACCACACGCATGGTCGACATCGCCACCCGCGTCTACAACCACAAATGGAAGATCGACCCGATCGTCCGCTCCCTGATCGACACGGATTTCTACAAGCTCCTGATGTGCCAGTCCGTGTTCCGCAACCGGCCCGACACGCAGGTCACATTCTCGCTCATCAACCGCACCACGCGCATCCCGCTGGCCCGGCTCATCGACGAGGGCGAGCTGCGCGAACAGCTCGACCATATCCGCACCCTGCGCCTGCGCCGGGGCGAAAGCACATGGATGCGCGGCAACACCTTCTACGGCAAGCGGCAGATGTTCTCCCCCGCCTTCATGGAATGGTTCGAGAACCTGCAACTGCCCCCCTACCATCTCGAACGCGTCGGCGACCAGTACGAGCTGACCTTCGAAGGCGCTTGGCCCGAGGTCATGCTCTGGGAAATCCCCGCCCTCGCCGTGCTCATGGAACTGCGGGGCCGCGCCGTGCTCTCCACCATGGGCAAGTTCGAGCTGCAGATCCTCTACGCCCGCGCCATGACCAAGCTCTGGGAGAAGATCGAACGGCTCAAACCCATCGACGGGCTGCGCATCGCCGATTTCGGCACCAGACGCCGCCACTCCTTCCTCTGGCAGGACTGGTGCGTGCAGGCCATGCAGGAGGGGCTGGGCGACGCCTTCCCCGGCACGTCGAACTGCCTCATCGCCAAGAACCGCGACCTTGAGGCGATCGGCACCAATGCCCACGAACTGCCCATGGTCTATGCCGCGCTGGCCGGGGATGACGCGAGCCTCGCCGCCGCCCCCTACGATGTGCTCTCCGACTGGCACGAGGAGCATGACGGCAACCTCCGCGTCATCCTGCCCGACACCTACGGCACCAGGGGCTTTCTCGACCGCGCGCCCGACTGGCTGGCGGGCTGGACCGGCATCCGCATCGATTCAGGTGACCCCGCCAAGGGCGCCGAGATCGCCATCGACTGGTGGAAAAGCCGGGGCGAGGACCCGCGCGAGAAGCTGGTGATCTTCTCCGACGGTCTGGACGTCGACAAGATCGAGACGCTGCACGCCCAGTTCTCCGGCCGTGTCCGGGTGAGCTTCGGCTGGGGCACGCTTTTGACCAATGATTTCAGGGGGCTGGTGAAAGACGACGCGCTGGCGCCCTTCTCTCTGGTCTGCAAGGCCATTGCGGCGAACGGGCGGCCTACGGTAAAACTCAGTGACAACCCGGAAAAGGCGATGGGGCCGGAAGCCGAGATCGAGCGCTACAAGCGGGTGTTCGGGGTGGGTGAGCAGGAACGGGTGGAGGTGGTGGTTTAGCGTTTGCACGGAGTCAGGCGTCGTCCTCCAGTATTCTCAACAAAGAAGGATATGCGTACAATCCGGGTGCTCGACCGGAAGGGGGAACCATTGTTTCAAGTAACCCCTCTCTGACCAAACGCGGAGTAAAATTCCTCAATGTCGATTTAGGCCCGGCGGCCGCGTCGACAAAATGATTGTTCCAGAAGACCGGGTAGTTGAACACATAGTCGACCGCAGAGTGAAAGTATTGTGACCGCAGAACATGGCGAAACTTTTCTTTTGTGTCTTCGTAGTGCGCTTGGATTTTTTCGACCGTGTCCATATTTTTTTCGGCCTGCGCTGCTAACCCCGACAAGAAGAAACCACACCAAGCTGACCAGTCGGCCGTTTTCGAGATTTGGTGCAACATATATACATAAGTATCTTTATTTCTTTCAAAATAATCGCTCACGAAAAAATGCGGCGCGCTGAGAATATCATATTCCCAAAGCAACAGCGGGATGAGCATGCGTCCTACACGCCCGTTCCCGTCTTCAAATGGATGAAGGGCCTCGAATTCTGCATGTGCTATCGCGGTTCGCACCAACGGATGCTGCGAATCGTGCCTGATAAAATCAACGAGGCGTTTCATGCCGTCAGGAAGGTCGTTTGGTGAAATCGGGATGAAATCAACTCGTCGCTGCGCTTTGTCACCGACATAGTTCTGCTCTTCCTTGTATTCTCCCGGTCTTTGCTTGGCATCTCGTCCTGCGCTCAAGAGCGTTCGGTGGGCATTCTTTATGAGCATCTCCGAGATGGGGTGCCCATCGCGTATCTGGCTTTCGGCTTGTCTGAGCGCGCGTGCATACAAAGAAACCTCAAGTGTTTCGTTGCGCGTCGTTCCTTCGCTTCTACCGGCGTTCTCGCTGGCTTCGAGGCGCAGCACCTCTTCAAGCGTCGAGATCGTTCCTTCCATCCGGGACGAGACCACAGCATCACGCTGACGCAGTGGAGCGAGAAGAAGTTCGGAGTTTTGAAGATGTTTTAGCTTTTCGTCGTAACGGGTGAGTTGTTGCAGAGCGCTTGCAAGCGGATCAAAGACCGCTGAGAGGTCTACCGGCTGAGGAGGAAACCCGGCGTAATGGTAGCTGACAGCGTTGGTGCGGTCATATGTTGTGTTGTTGATAACAAGAGTCTGCGCTGTAGCCATAAAGAGTTTTGTATCAAACCTGCAGGAGATAACAAGCTTTGTTGTTGGCAGAACCTGATTCTGTAGACACAAACTAGGTTATGTCCATACTACTCGCATCAAGTGAGGTTGTTACGAGCGGGTGAGTGCTGCCATCGAAACACATCTTGACGTCTTCACTACAGAATTCCCGCTCTAGGAGACCGCTTCGCCGGTCCTTTGGCAAGCAGTGATGAGCAGTGGCCAGTTCCGCTAGCGCCATACAAGACCAAAGCCCCTCATGCCTCCCTTGACGGGATCGCCCGGGCCGGGCCGATCTTCTGCGGGCCCGTGTCATGTCTCCGGCCCGGAGGCCGCCCGGTATCTCAGGTGGAGATACCGGATATATACCGCGGATATACCGGTTCTATATCCCCGGTTTGGGGGGGGTCAGTCGCCCAGTTCCTCCACCGCCGTTTTCAGCAGACGGGCCGAGGCGCGCAGCCCCTCGCGCTCGTCCTCGGACAGTCCGGGCATCAGTTCGGCCACCACGCCCGCGCGCCCCACGACCCGGGGCAGAGAGCAGGCGACCCCTTGAACATCCAGCACATCCGACACGCAGCTGACCGACAGGACCGCCTGTTCGTCCGCCTCGATCGCCGCCACGATCCGGGCCAGCCCCGCGCCGATCCCGTACCATGTGGCGCCCTTGCCCTCGATGATCGTGTAGGCCGCCCGACGGACCCCCTTGTCGATCCGCGCGCGCACGTCAGCCGTCACCGCCGCCGATATTTGTGCCGCGAAATCAGAAAGTTGAAGGGAGCCCACGCGCACGTTCGACCAGGCCAGCACCTCGCTGTCGCCGTGTTCGCCAAGCACGTAGCCATGCACCGAACTCGGCGCGATCCCCAGATGACGCCCCAGAAGCCAGCGGAACCGCGCCGTGTCCAGGATCGTGCCCGAGCCGATCACGCGCCCCGGCGGCAGGCCCGAGATCTGCTGCGTGATCTGCCCCATGATATCCACCGGGTTCGACGCGACCAGCAGGATCGCCTCGGGCGCAACCTCCATCACGCGGGCCACGACCTGCTGGAACACGGCGCGGTTGCGCGTCAGAAGCTGTAGCCGCGTTTCCCCCGGTTTCTGCGACACGCCCGCGGCCAGAATCACAACCTCGGCCCCCCTCAGATCCGCATAATCGCCCGCCTCAACGACCACCGGATGCGCAAACGGCACCGCATGGGCAATATCCTCCGCCTCGGCCCGCGCGCGTTTTTCGTCAAGATCGACAAGCACGATCCGCGATCCGATCCCGCGCATCACCATGGCGAAGGCCGCCGCCGAGCCGACCATGCCAGCACCGACAATTCCGATTTTCATGAGAGCCTCCTGTCCACATATATGCCGTCGGGGCCAGACTTGCCGCAACTCCGGCCCGGCAAAAGAGGACCATAGGTCGCTGAGCGGGAAGGCGGGCGGCGGGCGGCATCAAGCCATGGCGACGCGTAGGCGGTTTCACGCGGGCAAAAGCCTATGTACGCGCCCCCCCGGATTTGGCGGCCCAAAGTCGCCAGCGCGCGCCCTCATAAGCCACGGGCATGTCACTCCACGCGTCCGCGCTTCGCCTTGATCTCGCCCCGGACCTTCTTGGCTTTCAGCCGACGCTCCACCGACCCGCGCGTCGGCTTTGTCGGGCGGCGGCGTTTCGGTACAACCGTCGCCTTGCGTACAAGATCCGCCAGCCGGGTCCGCGCGATCTCCCGGTTGCGGGACTGGGTCCGCGTCTCCTGCACGAAAATCACCACCGCCCCGTCCTTGGTCCAGCGCGATCCCGCCAGCCGCCGCAGCCGCCGTTTCACCGCATCGGGCAGGTTGGGCGAGCGTTCGGCCTCGAACCGCAATTCGACCGCTGTCGAGACCTTGTTTACATTCTGCCCGCCCGGGCCGGACGCACGGACGAAATGCTCGGTCATTTCCCAGTCTTCAATGGTGATCTGGTCGGTGATGGTGAGCGGCATGGGCAGGTCTCGCAAGCACGGGTGTGTGAGGCCTGTGTACAGGATGTGGACGGGCCAGCTCCAACTAAAAAGGGCCGCCCAATGGACGACCCTTTCGAGAAATCAGGAGGTGGGCGCGGTCAGAACCAGCGGCTCACCTGGGATGGGGTTCGCCCCCTAGGATTGCCTAAAGGCGTACCTCCCAAGTTGTCCCGACGCCATTCTCCAATACCTCTCTAGACACTGGATCACCTCCTTTCGATTTGTTGCGATTGAGGAGATGCTGCCACAGATTTTGTGGATGTCAAAAGGTTTTATGCGACATGTGCCAATAACCTCTTCGTGAGGATCCGGAAAGGGACCAGCGCAAGGATTGCCAGAGACAGCTTCACGCCCCAGTCCGCGACAGCCAGCGAGACCCAAAGCGGAACCTCCGGCCCGACGCCCAGAAGCGGAAGGATCTCACCGGCCCAGCTTACGTCATTGCCAGGTTCGATGAAGCTGAGCGAGGCTGAAAAGGCGATGGTGAAGAACAGCGCGGTATCGACCGAAGAGCCGATGATGGTCGAGACGATCGGCGCCTTCCACCAGACGCCATCGCGCATTCTGTCGAAAATCGCCACGTCCAGAAGCTGCGCGGTGAGAAACGCCACACCCGAGCCGATCGCGATACGGAGTGTGACCAACGGGCCGAACTCGCCCATGATCTGCGTACCGATCAGGGAACAGCCGACGCCGACCAGAAAACCCACAAACACCACGCGGCGCGCGGCGGCAACGCCGTAGACGCGATTCATGACATCGGTGACGAGGAAGGCCAGCGGATAGGTGAATGCGCCCCATGTCAGCCATTGGCCGAAGAGGAATTGGACAAGAATGTTCGAGGCGACGACAATGGCCGCCATGGCAAGAATGCCAGGCAAGTGAGTGCGGGTCATATTGGGTTCCGTTTTGACAAGGTGGTCGGAGACTTGGCCCGGATCGGGCGATGGCGCGGGATAGACCCGTTCGCCACGTGAGGCAAGGGCGGAGTTACGGGCCGTGGCGCGGCAGCAGGCCGTCAGCCGGCGCAACCGGGATGTGCGGCTAGGCCAGCACCTCCGCCATGGCTCTTGCCACATGCGGGATCGCATCGGGGGTCAGGCCCGCGACATTCATCCGGCCATCTCTCACGACATAGATCGCATGCTCCTCCCGCAGCCTGTCCACCTGCTCCGGCGTCGCGCCGATCAGCGAAAACATGCCCCGGTGACTGCCCAGAAACCCGAACCTGTCGGAGCCCGTTTCGGTGCGCAGCGCTTCGGCAAGCGCCGCGCGCGTGGCATTCATGCCGTCCCGCATCCCGCGGAGTTCCGTTCGCCAGACATCGGTCAGGATCGGGTCGCCCAGAATCGTCTCGACCACACGCGCGCCGTGGTCGGGGGGAAAAGAGTAATTCTGCCGGTTGAAGTAGGCCAGCATCGCCTGCGCCGCGCCCTGCGCAGTCTCGTCGGATGTCACCGCAATGGCGATCCCCACCCGGTCGCGGTAAAGGCCGAAATTCTTCGAGCAACTGGCCGCGATCAGGGTTTCCGGCAGCATTCCTGCCAGCAGGCGCGTGCCGGCGGCGTCATCCTCAAGACTGTTGCCAAAGCCCTGATAGGCCATATCGATGAAAGGGATCGCGCCGGTGGTCTGCAAGGTCGCGCCGATGGCCTGCCAATCCTGCAGGCCCAGTTCCACCCCCGTCGGATTGTGGCAACATGCATGCAACAGGACCAGATCGCCCGGAGCTGCGGCGGACAGATCGGCCATCATCCCGGCGCGGTCCAAACCGCCGGTTTCCGCGTCGTAATACCGATAGTTGCGAATGGTCAGGCCCAGATAGCGGGCAATGGAGGAATGGTTGGGCCAGGTCGGGTCGCTGAGCCAGACCGCCGCGTCGGGCGTGAGCCGCTTGGTCATCTCAAGGATCTGCCGTATCGCACCGGTGCCCCCCGGGGCCGCCGCCGCCGCAACCCGCCCGGCCGGGACGGCATCGGCCAGCACAAGATCCCGCATCGCGCCGTGAAATGCCGGATCGCCGGCCAGACCGACATAGCTCTTGGTGTCCTGGTTCTGCCAGATCCGTTGCTCGGCCTGTTTCACCGCCGCCATGACCGGGGTGCGCCCATCCGGGGTGCGGTAGACGCCGATGCCGAGATCGACCTTCATCGGCCTGTCATCGGCAGCATAAATCGCCATCAGACGCAGAATCTGGTCGGTTTCGGGAAGGCTGACGGCGTCGAACATGGATCTGGCCTTATGCGGGGAGGCGGGAAGGATCGCGGTCGCGGTGCAACACGCGTGTCCGTGTCTCGGTATCCACCGGGACGAACCCGTGCTTCTGATAAAGTGCAAGCGCCCGGGGGTGATCCAGTTCGCAGGTATTCACGCTCATCATCTTCATGTCCTCCCGCGCCCATGCCCTTGCAATCGCGGCCTTCAGCAATATGCCGCCGAGACCGTGGCCCACAGCCTCGGGCACCATGCCGAAATAGGCCAGATCGCATTCGCCCGGCTCGGTCCAGTCCAGTATGAAGAAGCCTTGCGGCCATCCATGGCGATAGGCGACCCACATTTCGACATCCGGGCTCTCGACAAAGGCCCGAAGCGCATCGGGGTCGTCGATTTCCTGCTGAAACCGGTCACGCCACTCATAATCCCGCCCAACCGCGTCATACACCGCCAGAAAGAACCAGACCGGCGAGCGCAGGGCTTGTTCCAGACGCGTGTCATCCGGAAGAGCCGGGACATCGAAATCCGGCCTGGTCCGCATTTCCAGATAGGTCGTGATGAAGGACACCTCCGTCCCCGCGGGGATCAGGGTCATCCGGTGGCCACCTTCAACTGTTCGAACTGGCCCCACTCCGCCCAGGACCCGTCATACAAGGCCACATCGCGGTGGCCGAGACGTTCCAGACCAAGCATCAGGATCGCCGCCGTCACGCCCGACCCGCAGGTGGTGATCACCCGTTTTTCCAGATCCACGCCCGCGCCTTCGAAGGCCGAGCGCAACGCATCGCCGGATTTCATCGTGCCATCGGGGTTGAGAAGCGTCGCGTAATGCACATTCATCGCGCCGGGGATATGGCCCGCGCGCAGGCCGGGGCGCGCCTCGGGCTCTTCACCCCGGAACCGGGACGGAGAGCGGGCATCGACAATCTGCCAGTCCCCCAGTTTGGAGGCGGACGCCACCTGCGTGACGTCCTTCACCAGATGGGCCTGACGCTGCACGGTGATGTGCCTGTCGCGCAGAACCGGCGGCATGTCCTCGGTCTCGCGCCCTTCGGCCTGCCATTTCGGAAAGCCGCCATCCAGAACCGCGATATCGGTCTTGCCCATCAGCCGGAACAGCCACCAGACCCGCGCCGCCGAAAACAGCCCCAGACCGTCATAGACAACCACCTGATGGCCGTCCCCGATCCCCATCGCCCGCATGCGCGACATGAACTTTTCCACCGGCGGGGCCATGTGCGGCAGCTTGCTGCGATGATCGCTGATTTCGTCTATGTCGAAGAACCGGGCCCCGGGAATATGGGCCGCCTCATACTCGGCGCACGCATCCCTGCCCATATCGGCCAGATAGTAGGAGGCGTCGATCACGCGCAGATCCGGGTCGTTCAGATGCGCCGCCAACCAGTCGGTGGAGACCAGGGTTTTCGGGTCATCTGCGGACATGGACCAAGCCTCGCTCTCGGGATTTCGTATCTAGCACATAGCCCTACGCATATGGTCCTGCGCTGGCAAGAGGCGTGGCTAGCCCTCGCGCAGCAGCCGCGCCTTCTGCCGCTGCCAGTCGCGCTTGGCCTCGGTTGCGCGTTTGTCGTGGTTTTTCTTGCCCTTGGCGATACCGATCTTCATCTTCACCAGACCGCGATGGTTGAAATACATCACCAGCGGCACCAGCGTCATTCCCGCGCGCTGCGTGGCATTCCACAGTTTCGACAATTCCTTGCGGCTGCACAGAAGCTTGCGCCTGCGCCGCTCTTCATGGCCGAAGGTCTTGGCCTGCAGATACGGCGCGATGTAGCTGTTGACCAACCACAATTCTCCGTCATCTACGGTGGCGTAGCTTTCCGCGATGTTCGATCCGCCCGCGCGCAGCGATTTGACCTCGGACCCCTGCAGGACGATCCCGACTTCCAGATCCTCCTCGATGGCATAGTCGTAGCGCGCCCGCCGGTTCTCGGCGATCACCTTGTAGTTCGGGTCTGATTTCGTCTGTGCCATGGGGGCGGGATATAGGGGCTTAACCGTCGCCGCGCCAGCCCGGGGGCACATCGACCGAGGCGATCCAGGGTTTTATGTCCAGCAGGGGCGTTCCGTCATAGGCATCGATGGCGTCGATGCCGACGGTCGCGCCCTCGATCCCGGTGATCACCACGGTGGCCAGCGCGATCGGGTTCGGGCGCACGGGCGAGCGCAGGGCGAAGGTGCCGCGCGGGCCGTCCGCATGGGCCGGGCTTTGCACGATCAGCTCGCGCTCCCCGCGATCGACCCAGTAAAGCACCTGTACCGCCTGACCGACGGAGAGGCCCGCCAAGGCGGGGGCATAAGCCGGGTCCAGCTCAAGGCTTGCCGGCTGGTCGCGCTCGCGCGCCGCCCCGATATTCCTGGGCGCGGTACCTTTCGCCCAGGGGGAGCGGATCCGGCCGATGAAGCAAAGCCCCGCTTCGGCCCGATCTGCCGGATCGAAGGGCAGCGCAATCTCGCCCGCGCGCCGGTCAGCCATGTTGGTCGATCAGCCCGGCATGGCGCATCGCATCGCGGATCGCGGATTTGGTGCGGTCTTCCAGAACGGTCAGCGGCAAGCGGACCTCCTCGGAACACCGGCCCAGAACCGACAGCGCGTATTTCGCGCCCACCAGCCCGGGCTCGATGAAAATCGCCTCGTGAAGCGGCATCAGGCGGTCCTGATAATCCAGCGCCTTGGCGTAATCGCCCGCAAGCATCGCCGCCTGGAACTCCGCGCAAAGCCGGGGCGCCACATTGGCCGTGACAGAGATACAGCCGACCCCGCCATGGGCGTTGAACCCAAGCGCCGAAGCGTCCTCGCCGGACAGTTGGATGAAGTCCGCGCCACAGGTGGCGCGCTGTCTGGACACACGGGTGATATCGCCGGTTGCGTCTTTCACGCCGATGATATTGGGCAGTTTCGCCAGTTCGCCCATGGTCGCGGGCGTCATGTCGATGACCGACCGGGGCGGGATGTTGTAGATCAGGATCGGGATGCCGACCGCGTTCAGCGCGGTGTAATGCGCGATCAGCCCGCGCTGAGTGGGCTTGTTGTAATAGGGCGTGACCACCAGTGCTGCGGCCGCCCCCACATCGCGGGCGTGCTCGACGAAGCGGATCGCCTCCACCGTGTTGTTCGACCCGGCCCCGGCAATCACCGGCACGCGGCCGCGGGCCGCCTCGACCACGCAGGCAATCACCTGCTCGTGCTCCTCGTGGCTCAGGGTCGGGCTTTCGCCGGTCGTGCCGACGGGGACGATCCCGCTGCTGCCCTCGGCCACATGCCAGTCGACGAGTTTCTTCAGCGTGTCGAAATCCACCGCGCCGTTTGCGAACGGCGTGACCAATGCGGGCATCGAGCCTTTGAACATCACACGCTTCCTTATCTGTGGTGGGCCTGGATCGGCGAAATCGCGCGGACCCTATCTCCGCCGACCGGAATTGCCAAGTTCGTGTGTTGCATGACGACCGGCGGCGCCTATCCTTTAGAGGCCTGTGCCCGGAGACACTCATGCGTGCCATATTCCTTTCCGCTCTGCTGGCCCTGAGCCCGCTATCCGCGAACGCCAATTCCGACGCGATCGGCATTGCGCTTGCGGCCATCGGTGCGCAGGATTTCGAGCTTGCAGCCCAGGCCAGAAGCCAGATCGAGGACGATGTGGGCCGCGATGTCGTCACCTGGGCGCAGCTTCGCGCGCGCCAGGGCAGCTTTGCGGAGTATGTGGATTTTCTGGAGCGCAATCCCGACTGGCCGGGCCTGCCCCTGCTGCGCGCGCGGGGGGAACGCAACATTCCTGAGGGCGCGGACCCCGCCACCGTGATCGCGTATTTCGCGCCGCAACCGCCTGAAACCGGCACCGGCAGCCTGCGGCTGGCCGAGGCGCTGAGAGCCCGCGGCGATATCGAGGCCGCCCATGCCGAGATCGTCCGCGCCTGGACCACGATGACGCTGACCAGCAGCCAGTTCGAAACGATGCTCGCCGAATACGGCCCGGTTCTGGCAGATCATCACGTCGCGCGGCTCGACAATCTTCTGTGGCTGGGGGAGCAGGACCGTGCGCGGCAGATGGAGAATTTCGTGCCCGAGGAGTGGCGGGCGCTGTCCGAGGCACGTGTCGCGCTGAGAGAGCGCCGCCCCGGCGTCGATACGCTGATCGAGGCGGTGCCCGACGCTCTGCAATCCGATCCGGGCCTGGCCTATGAGCGATTCCTCTGGCGCGTGCGCTCGGGCTTCTGGGACACCGCGGCGGATCTGATGCTTGCCACCAGCACATCGGCCGAGGCGCTTGGCAGGCCCGCGGCCTGGGGCAGCCGACGCGCGTCGCTCGCGCGCGATGTGCTGCGCGAGGGCGAGTTCGCGCGCGCCTATGCTCTGGCCTCCGGCCACTTCATCGACCCCGATGAAGACTATCTGGATTATGCGGATCTGGAATGGATCGCGGGATATGCGGCGCTGCGGATGGGCAATGCCGATCAGGCCATCACCCATTTCACCAGTTTCCGAAGCGTGGTGTTCAGCCCGATCAGCGTCGGACGGGCAGGGTACTGGCTGGGCCGCGCCCATGAAGCCGCGGGCAATGCCGATCAGGCCGCCGAAGCCTATGCCCTGGGCGCGCAGTTTCAGTCCAGTTTCTACGGACAGCTTGCCGCCGAACGCGGCGGGCTGCCGACGGACCCGCATTTCCTTGGAGACGAGGTGTTTGGCGACTGGCGGACCGCCTCTTTCATGGGGTCGTCCGTCCTGCGGGCGGCGCTGGTGCTCTACGAGGCCGGCCAGACCGAACTGGCCGAACGTTTCATGACCCATCTGACCGAGAGCCTGAGCCGGCAGGAAGCCGGGCAACTGGCCGATCTCGCCTTCGACCTCGGCAATCCGCATATCGCCTTGATGATCGCCAAACGCGCCGCGCAACAGGGATACGAGATCATGCGCGCCTATTATCCCGTGACGGATCTGGCGGAGGCGGAGCTTGCCGCTCCCGCCACCCTCAATCTGTCAATCGCGCGGCGCGAATCGGAATTCGACCCGAACGTGATCAGCTCCGCCGGAGCGGTCGGGCTGATGCAGGTGATGCCCGGCACCGGCCGGGGTCAGGCCGGTCGTCTGGGGATCGAGTTCAGCGAGGCCAGGCTTCTGAGCGACCCGGCCTACAACGCCGTTCTCGGATCCGGATATCTGGCATATCTGACCGAGGAGTTCGGGTCGAATCCGGTTCTGCTGGCGGCGGCCTACAACGCGGGACCAAGCCGGGCGCGCGCCTGGATCGAGCGGTTCGGCGACCCCCGCAGCGAGCGTGTCGACGTGATCGACTGGATCGAGGCAATCCCGTTCACCGAAACACGCAACTACATCATGCGCGTGACCGAGAGCCTTGCGATCTACGACGCGCAGCTGACCGGGGAGCTGGCACCGCCCGCCCTGAGCGAACGGCTCAAGATGCGGTAGCCCGCGCGCGCCAGAGCGTGAAAAGACCCGCGGCAACCACCAGCCCCGCCCCGATCACCACATTGCTGCGCAGCGTCTCGTCGAAAACGATCAGCCCGAGCGCGGAGGCAAAGACCAGTTGCAGATAGGCGAAGGGCTGCACCGCGCTTGCCTCGGACACGTCGTAGACCTTGATCAGCAGCCAGTGACCAAATGCGCCGGTGACGCACAGAGCGGCCATCCAGCCCCAGTCCGGCGCGCTCATGGGTTCCCAATACCAGCTGCCGATCGCCGTCATCACGACCGCGCCCATCGTGCCGGTCCAGAAAAAGCTGGTGGCGGTGCTGTCCTTGCGCGCCGCGTAGCGTGTCAGCAGCCCGTAAAGTGCGAACATCAGCGCGGCCGCCAGCGGCACCAGCGCCTCCACTTCGAACACGCGCACGCCCGGTTGCAGGATGATCAGCACGCCCACGAACCCCACGGCAATCGCGGCCCATCTGCGCCAGCCGACCTTTTCGCCCAGAATGGGGCCGGAAAGCGCCGCGATCAGCAGCGGATAGCAGGCGAAAACCGCATGGCTTTCCACAAGGCCAAGGAGCACGAAAGCGCCCACCATCACGCAGATCTCAAGAGAGAGCAGGATACCGCGGAACGCCTGCAGAACCGGCTGCTTCGTTGCTGCGGCCCGCCGGAGGCCGCCCGCCTGCCGCCCGGCGATGGTGATGACGAAGGCCGCGAAGAACCAATAGCGGATCATCACCACCATCAGCACGTTGTATTCCGCCGCCAGATGCCGGCTGATCCCGTCCTGCATGGCGAAAACGAAGGTGGTGGCCACCATCAGCCAGATACCAAGGCGCGTGTTCTGCTCGGTCATCGCAGCCGCCCGACGGTCATGTGCCGCTTGCGCCCGAACCCCGGAACGCGGGCAACCTCGAACCCCGCATCGCTCAGCGCGCGGCGCACATGGCCCGCCGCCGTGTAGGTCGCGAAACTCCCGTCTTTTGCGGTATGGCGCGCAACCTCCGCCATCAGACCCGGTTCCCACAATTCGGGGTTCTTCGCGGGCGAAAACCCATCCAGAAACCAGGAATCCGCGCGCCCCGGCCAGAGAGGCAGCGTCCGGCGCGCATCGCCATGGATCACGCACAGTTCGAAATCCGCGCCCCTGACCTGTTCAAGGCGCGCGCTCACCGGTCCGGCAAGGACATCCGCCGGCAGGTCGGGAAACCGCGACAGCGCCTTTTTCATCTGCTCTACCGGCATCGGGAAGGCTTCGAAACTGGTGAAATGCAGGATGCCGCCCACAGCGGCGCGCCGAAACGCATCAAGTGCCGTCAGGAAGTTCAGCCCGGTTCCGAAGCCCAGTTCCGCAACCCGGAAACCGGGGGCAAACCGGGCCGGCAGATCATTGCCCGCCAGAAACACATGGCGGGTTTCGGCCAGCCCGTCTTCCAGCGAGTAATACGGGTCGTCAAACAGCGTGGAGACGGGCACATCGCCGTCCCGCCAGTCAACCGCTTCCGTCTGGCCCTCTGTCATAGCCTGCCCTAGAACGATGAAATCGCCCGGACTCTGGGCAAGCCTCAGGGGATTGGCAATGGCAGATGTGACAGTCCACGGGGCGGGTATCTTTGGGCTCACCGTGGCATGGGCCTGCGCGCGGCGCGGTGCCTCCGTCCGGGTGATCGACCCGATGGGCCCGGGTGCGGGGGGCAGCGGCGGGCTGGTGGGCGCGCTTGCCCCGCATGTGCCGGAAAACTGGAACGCCAAGAAACAGCTTCAGTTCGACAGTCTGGTTATGGCCGAAGCGATGTGGGCCGAGGTGGCGCGGCTTGCCGGAACCGACCCCGGCTATGCGCGATCGGGCCGGTTGCAGCCGATACCGGACGAGGCGGCACTTGCCCTTGCGGAGGCCCGCACCGAGACGGCGAGGGAGCTTTGGCAGGGGCGGTTCACTTGGGACATCGTTCCGCAAGACGGGTATGCCCCCTATGCCGCGGCACCCACCGGCCTTCTCATCCGCGACACGCTCAGCGCCCGGCTCCATCCGCGCAGGGCCATCGCGGCGCTGGCACGGGCGCTGGCCAATCTGGGTGTCGAGATCTGCAAGGACGGGGCCGCGACGGGCCGTCAGGTCTGGGCCACCGGCACCGCGGGGCTGGAAGAGATATCGGGCGTCCTCGGCGCGGATGTGGGCAATGGCGTCAAGGGTCAGGCCGCCCTGCTGGATTTCGACGGGCGCACCCTTCCGCAGCTGTTTGCGGACGGTCTTCACATCATCCCGCACGGCGACGGAACGACCGCGATCGGCTCCACGTCCGAGCGGGACTATACCGATCCGGATGGCACGGATGCGCGGCTTGATGCGCTGATCGAAAAGGCGCGCGCCTTGTGCCCGGTTCTGGGCGGGGCGGATGTTCTTGACCGCTGGGCCGGGCTTCGCCCCCGGGCCCGGTCCCGCGCCCCGATGCTCGGGCATCACCCGACCAGACCGGGGGCGTTCATCGCCAATGGCGGCTTCAAGATCGGTTTCGGCATGGCACCGGTGATCGGCGAGATCATGGCCGATCTGGTGCTGGACGGGCGAGACCGGATCCCGGACAGTTTCCGCGCGGCGGGCAGCCTCCCGAAGGAGCGGCCGCCGCAGGAGTGATCTCGCCGATTGCCGCGCGGCAGGGTACGGATCAGGTCTGCGGCAGCCCCGCGGCCACGCGCAGCTCCGCCATCAACTCGTTCAGCGCCTTCAGGTTGAGCTCGTTGACCAGCCTGTCGCCGTCGAACTGTTCGCCGGCCTGCCCGACCATCAGTTCGGGCCCCTGAAGCAGCTTCGGCCGAAACGCCACAAGGCATAGTCGCAGCGCAAACTGCACCCGCTCTCCACCCGCGCGGCCCGCCGCCGCCGACATGATGGCCACCGGCTTGTCACGCCATGGGGCCCCCTTGGTCCGGCTCACCCAATCGAGCGCGTTTTTCAACACACCGGACACGCCTTTGTTGTATTCCGGCGCGGAGATGACGACGGCATCTGCGGCCGCGATCTGATCGGCAAGTTTCTGAACCTCGGCGGGTATCCCCTCCGCCTCCTCCAGATCGCCATCGTAGAGCGGCAGACGCAGATCGCCTACCACGAACTCCGCCGGATCGAAGACCCGCGCCGCCTCATGCATCAGTTTGCGATTGAATGACGCCGCCCGCAGCGACCCCGAAATTCCCAGTAACTTGCCCGATGCCATCCCGGCCCCTTTTGTTCCTAACACTCGATCCGGCCAGACATATGGCGGTTTGCGCCCATGGCAATGCTCAGTCGGCCTGCCGGGTTTCCAGACTCGATCCTTCGAGCACCTTGACCTCGCGTTGCGGGAACGGGATCGAGATGCCGTGTTCGCGGAATGCATCCCACAGGGCCAGATAGACATTGCCGCGGATATTGGTCAGCCCGCCGGTCGGGTCGCGGATCCAGAACCGCAGGATGTAGTCCACGCTGCTGTCTCCGAAGCCAACGATATGGCAAACCGGCGGGCGGAAGCTCAACACCCTGTCCACGCCCCTGGCGGCCTCGATCGCGATCTCGCGGACGCTGTGCGGGTCATCGTGATAGGCGGTGCCGAAATAGATATCGAGGCGGACGAACTCGTTGGAATGCGACCAGTTGACCACCTGATTGGTGATCAGGTCCTCGTTCGGGATCAGGTATTCGCGGCCGTCGCGCGTCACCACGCTGGCATAGCGGGCACCAAGCGTGTTGATCCAGCCGAAGGTGTCGCCAAGGCTGATCACATCGCCGGGCTTGATCGATTTGTCGAGCAGGATGATGACCCCGGAAACGAGGTTGGAGACCACCTTCTGCAGACCGAAACCAAGACCCACGCCGATGGCGCCCGACAGGACCGCAAGCCCGGTCAGATCGACGCCGATCGCGCGCAGCCCGATGAAGAACGCCGCCCCGTAGAGCAACACCTGAACGGCCTTGACGACCAGAACGCGCATCGACGGAGAGATATCCTCGTTCGCCTGCACGCGGGCCGCCGTGGTGCCGGAGATGAACCGCGCGCCGGTCACTAGTGCCGCGAGGATCACGATCCCCTGCACGACCAGCAGGAGCGACAGGCGGACATCGCCCAACTGGAAGCCGACGCTGTCGAGGATCTGCGCCGCTTCGTCCCGGGCATTCA
Source organism: Rhodophyticola sp. (assembly GCF_965284195.1). Lineage (NCBI taxonomy): Bacteria > Pseudomonadati > Pseudomonadota > Alphaproteobacteria > Rhodobacterales > Roseobacteraceae > Rhodophyticola > Rhodophyticola sp. Next base: position 3,000,868 of record NZ_CBDIRM010000001.1, read on the forward strand.
GGATCGCCAGCGTCACGTAAATCCATGCGCCGTACCGGACCAGCGTGCGCATCACCGGCGAGCGGATCAGGCGGGTGACGAAAACCACGAACAGCCATGCGGTCGCGAGTTCGGCGATGATCCCGAGCAGGTAACTTCGGCTTGGCCAGGTGAACTCCCGCATGATCCAGACCGCCAGCCAGATCAGGATGACGAAGAAGATCGGCATCAGGCGGCGGTGGACCACCACCAGAACCCGCATCCGCCATTTCGGCCACCCCTCGCGGGAGGCCATCCAGGCGCGGATGCGTGGACCCAGAAGCCGACGCAGCAAGATCGCGACCAGAACCAGCCCGACCGCGATGCAGAGCTGATAGAAGTTCCATGGCCGCAGCAGGCTGTCGAAGAGGGTCGTGCCCTGTTCGAACAGTTCCTGCCCCAGTTCCAGGGCCTGATTGAGCGCCTCTTCTCCGCCCAGTTCCGGCGGTTCGGGCGGGGCCTCCACCGCGGCTCTGGGATCGTTCTGGTCTGCGGGCTCCATTCCGGTCCTTTCCTTCGGGCTCAGGCCACTCTATCGCCTGTAATGGCTCCGGCAAGGCGCAAGACTTGCGGGTGCCCGCGCCCAAGTGTATCTGGCCTGTCATGACACGGGTTTTCGACATGGATGACCACGCACGCCTGCCCTGGCGGTTCTTTGGGCAGCGCGGTGCGATACGGGCACGTCTGATCGTCATGTGATCCCGTTTCCCGCCTTTCCGATTTTTCCCTCAGACCCGAGGATCGCACGACATGACCGCCCCCAAGACGCTTTACGACAAAATCTGGGATGCCCACCTGGCCCATGAGGCCGAGGACGGGACCTGCCTTCTCTATATCGACCGCCATCTGGTGCATGAGGTCACCAGCCCGCAGGCCTTCGAAGGGTTGCGCATGGCCGGCCGCAAGGTTCACGCCCCCGACAAGACCATCGCGGTACCGGATCACAATGTGCCGACCACGGCAGACCGGCTGAGCGGCGGCATGAACGAAGAAAGCCGGATCCAGGTGGAGGCGCTCGACAAGAACGCGCGTGATTTCGGCATCCACTATTACCCGGTGAGCGATATCCGTCAGGGCATCGTCCATATCGTCGGCCCCGAACAGGGCTGGACCCTGCCGGGCATGACCGTGGTCTGCGGCGACAGCCACACGGCGACCCACGGCGCCTTCGGTGCGCTGGCCCACGGGATCGGCACCTCCGAGGTGGAGCACGTGCTTGCCACGCAGACGCTGATCCAGCGCAAGGGCAAGAACATGAAGGTGGAGATCACCGGCAAACTGCGCCCCGGTGTCACGGCCAAGGACATCACGCTCAGCGTCATCGGCGAAACCGGTACCGCCGGCGGCACCGGCTATGTCATAGAGTATTGCGGCGAGGCGATCCGGGCGCTGTCCATGGAAGGGCGGATGACCGTCTGCAACATGGCGATCGAAGGCGGCGCGCGGGCCGGCCTGATCGCGCCGGACGAGACCACGTTCGACTATGTCATGGGCCGCCCCCACGCCCCGAAAGGCGCCCAATGGGAAGCCGCTCTTGCCTGGTGGAAGACGCTTTACTCCGACGACGATGCGCATTGGGACAAGGTGGTGACGATCCGCGGCGAGGACATCGCCCCGGTCGTCACCTGGGGCACCTCGCCCGAGGATGTCCTGCCGATCACCGGCGCTGTGCCCTCGCCCGAAGACTTCAAGGGCGGCAAGGTCGAAGCGGCGAAGCGCTCGCTCGACTACATGGGCCTGACCCCCGGCACGCCGCTTTCCGAAATCGAGATCGATACGGTCTTCATCGGCTCCTGCACCAATGGGCGGATCGAGGACCTTCGCGCGGCCGCTGCGATCCTGAAAGGCAAGAAGATCAAGGCCGGCCTGCGCGCCATGGTCGTCCCCGGCTCCGGCCTCGTCCGCGCCCAGGCCGAGGAGGAGGGGCTGGCCGACATTTTCAAGGAGGCGGGCTTCGAGTGGCGCCTTGCGGGCTGCTCCATGTGCCTTGCGATGAACCCCGATCAGCTATCTCCGGGCGAACGCTGCGCGGCGACATCGAACCGCAACTTCGAAGGCCGTCAGGGCCGCGGCGGGCGCACCCACCTGATGAGCCCCGCCATGGCCGCCGCGGCGGCGGTGACCGGGCGGCTGACGGATGTGCGCGAGATGATGTAGCGCCCGGCGGTGTCTCCCCCCGGCTGCGGATCGCGCTAAGGGATCGGCACCGAGGGAGACCGCCGCTCCGCCGTCAATCGACGCAGGACGAGGCCCATGGCTGCAGCCAGCAGCAGGCACCACAGCCCCATGGCAATACCCTGATCGGGGAACGGAATGCCCCAGTCGATCAGCGCGCCGGTGATCCCCGGCCCGATCGCGGTGGAAAAGACCATCAGCGCAATCACCATCGAGCGCACCGCCCCCAGATGATTGGTGCCGTAAACCATCGGCAGGAACGCCCCCCCAAAGCGTTCCGACCATGCCTTGGGTAAGCGCCAGAACCGCAAGCGTCAGCATCCAGTGGGCGGGTGTTTCGGCTGGGCCGATCAGAAACATGGACAGGCCCATGGGCACCAGCACGACCGGCAGGAATTTGTCCGCGCCGAACCGGTCCGCTGCCCATCCGGCGATCAGCGACGTGACCACGGTGACGGTGGCGAATACCGGATAGGCCGGGGCCATCTGCGCCAGCGACCAGCCCTTGATTTCCGCGATATGGACCTGATGAAAGAACACCACGGTGCCGATGAAGCCCGGTGTCAGCATGAGCGGGATCAGCGCGGGGAAAAGCCAGTGCCGCAATACCTCGCCTCGGCGCCAGTGACGCCCGCCGAGTCCGGTGCTGCCCACGGCTTCGGTCTGGCCGCTTGGAACGCGGTCCTGCGCAAGCAGCAGCATCAGCACCGGCAGGATCAGCAGACCGATTACCGCCGCCGTGACGCCCCATGTGGCGCGCCACCCGATGCCGCTGATCAGCATCACGACCAGAAAGGGCAGCACCATCTCGCCCATCGGGTAGCCCAGCCCCTTGATCGCAACCGCCTTGCCGCGCGTGGCGACGAACCAGCGGCCCATCGCGGTGGCCGCCACATGGCTGAACATGCCCTGCCCGCAAAACCGCAACAGAAAGACCGCGATGCCCAAAGCCCAGATCGAGCTGCCGAACGCCATCGCCAGCGCCGCGACCGCAAACATGCCCGCAACCAGCGGCACCAGACGCGAGAAGGGGACCGTATCGGCCAGAGACCCGCGGCTGAGCAGCAACACGGCCGAACTGAGCGTGGCAAGCGTGTAGAGCGCCCCCCATTGCCCGTCGGTCAACCCGTATTCCGCACGGATCTCGCCCGCGAACAGCGAAATGAACCAGGTTTGACCGAAGGAGGAGCCGAAGGTCAGCAGCAGCCCGGTTGCCAGCCAACGGCGATTGTCGATGAGAAAGCGGCGCATGAGATCGCCCTTACGCCTGTCTGCGCATCAGAGCAATGTGCGTTCCACAACCCAATAGGCCCCGACCGCGGCAATCGCGAGCGATGCCGGTACGGCGATGAAGGGCCGGTAGAACTCCTTCTTTCCGAACCAGAGCCCGACGGTCAGAAACGCACCGGCGATCACCGCCAGCTGCCCCAGCTCGACCCCGATATTGAACCCGGCAAGCGCCCAGCCAAACCGCTCCGTCGCGATGCCGAAATCCCCCAATACGCTGGCAAATCCAAGCCCGTGCAGAAGACCGAAGGCAAAGACAAGCGCGGTTCTGGCCCGCATGTTGCCGCGCCCAAGCGTATTTTCGATGCCGACATAGACGATCGAGGCCGCGATCAGCGGCTCCACGACGCTGGCGGGAACACTGACCACACCTGTGGAGGCGAGGGCCAGCGTGATCGTATGGGCCAGCGTGAAGGCGGTGACCTGAAACAGCAGCGGGCGTATGTGCATCGAAAAGAAGAACAGCCCCAGCACGAACAGGATATGATCAAGTCCCTTCGGGATGATGTGGTCGAACCCGGCCACGATGTAGCGCAGAAAGACGGCACCGGCGTCTTCGGTCAGAACGTCCCCGCGGGGCAGCGCAGGCGTCAGCTCGCCCCCGTCAAGAAAGCCCTCATATGCATCCTCTCCGCCACCCACCTGGCGAGGTATGAAGGTGCCAAGGGCGGGCGAAAGACCAACCCGCACGCCGGCGTCCCCCGGGGGCAGATCGGCCGCGATGGTCAGGAAACTGTCGCGCAGCAGGTCGGTATCGCCCGTTTCTGGAATGTCGACGCTGACGATTTCAGGGGTCAGCCGTGTCCCATCCACCTCGATGATGAAGCCGTCGGCGATCCGGGGCCACGCCACGCGGAACGCGGCCTCCAGATCCGCAGGCGCCATTGCGCGCAGCCGATCGTAGAGGGCGGCTTCGGGCGCATCGTTGGTGTCACTCACCGCGCCGAGATCGATATCGGCCACCAGCGCCTCCAATGCCAGGCGCAGACTGAGGGTCGCTTCTGTCCGGGTGACGGCGATATCGCCGATCGTCGGGCGGATCTCATGCGCCGCCGCCGGCCATGTCGTGATCACAAGCGCCATTGACACAAGAACAACGCGCAACATGCTGAATGGAGACATGGAAGGATATCCGATGGCGAACTGGTTGGCTTTGGCGACACTCGCCCTGTTTCTCGTGGCAGGCAAGGCCGGGGCACATGAATTCTGGATCGACGCCGAGGACTACGCGGTCGCGCCCGGCGAAACGCTCACGGCACATCTCAGGGTCGGGCAGGCGTTTTCAGGCGGACCCATATCCTATCTGCCGCGCAATTTCGTGCGCTTCGACGTGTTCGCGGGCGGCGACATCCGGCCGGTGGAGGGGCGCTTTGGAGATATCCCTGCGCTGTCGATGGGCGACCTGCCCGGCGGGCTGGCCGTTATCGTCCATCAGACCACCGAAAACCGGCTGACATGGTCCGAATGGGAGCGGTTCCTTGCTTTTGCGGAGCACAAGGATCTGGGCGATGTCACCGCCATGCATGAAACCCGCGACCTCAGCCGGGAGAATGTCCGCGAGATCTATATCCGCTACGCAAAATCCATGGTTGCCGTGGGCGACGGTGTCGGCGCGGACAGCCGTGTGGGGCTGAGGGCCGAGCTTGTGGCGCTGGCCAACCCCTACACCGATGACGTCGGCGGCGGCATGCCCATTCAGCTATGGTATGACGGCGCGCCTCAGGCCGACTACCAGGTGGAACTCTTCGCCCGGGATGCGGCCGACGAGGTGACGATCACCTATCACCGGACCGATGCCAACGGGGTGGTGGTGCTTCCCGTCCGGTCCGGCATGATCTACATGGCGGACGCCGTCTTCCTCGAACCCCTGGAGCCCGAGGCGGAGGGCGATGCGATCTGGGCCACCCATTGGGCGAACATGACCTTTGCCGTGCCGTAGCCGCCGCACCTTGGTAGTGCGGGGGGTATCGCCACTTGTCGCAAAGCGTCCCAAACCATCTTGTCTGCATGCCTCTTGCCGTGGCCCAACACCCCCTTCCATCGATTGCGGTGTCCCGGACCACTGACCCGCATAAACAGCCCGTCGCGACAAGCCTTCCCTGCAAACGCCAAAAGGTAAGGTAGTGGCTGACCGATCTGTTCTACAACGCAGAGGGCGGGGTCGAGCCCTATATCACCGAGGAAACCCGGGTCGTGCATCTGTTCAGCGATCAAATCCGCAAATGTAACAAGAACCGCACCCCGCCGGAGGGTTGTTTCCTGGACCAATATATTAAACAAAGCGGCTTCATACCCTAAGCCCGTTCGGAGCGCCCCATGGACAAGTTCACCAAGCTGATCGGCATCGCCGCCCCCATGCCCCTGATCAATATCGACACCGACATGATCATCCCCAAGCAGTTCCTGAAAACGATCAAACGCTCGGGCCTTGGCGTGAACCTCTTCGATGAGATGCGCTATGACGACGATGGCAACGAGATCCCCGATTTCGTGCTCAACAAGCCCGCCTATCGTGACGCGGAGATCCTCGTGGCAGGCGATAACTTCGGCTGCGGCTCCTCACGCGAACACGCGCCCTGGGCGCTGCTGGATTTTGGCATCCGCTGCGTGATCGCACCCAGCTTCGCCGATATCTTCTTCAACAACTGCTTCAAGAACGGGATCCTGCCCATCGCGCTGCCGCAAGAGCAGGTGGAAGTTCTGATGAAAGACGCGGAAAAAGGCTCCAATGCCAGGATGATCGTCGATCTCGAAGCGCAAACCGTCACCTCATCGGATGGAGAGGTGTTCGCGTTCGAGGTGGACGCGCACAAGAGGCATTGCCTTCTGAACGGTCTCGACGATATCGGCCTGACAATGGAAAAATCCGACGCGATCGCCAGCTTCGAACAGCGGGCACGCGCCGAACGCCCCTGGGTCTGAGAGCCCGGCACACCACATCTAGCGGGCGATCCGAGATCGGTGTCTAACCCCGATTGCAGGTGATGCAATCGGGAGACACCCCTGAGCTCAAAAACGCCGTTTCGATTCCATGCATGGAATCAGAAGCTTGCTTCACGATCTGAATGTGCGCAAGATTGCGGCTATTGAGGCACCCCAAAGACAGATTGGGGCGAATACATGAAAAAAAGGACCTGCACGAACAGGTTCAGTCCAGGTCGAAGGTAAAGGGCAGTGATCTCACAGCTTGCAGGCGCTGTGGTTCGGGCGATCGTCGTATTGGTCGTCATTTCCACACCATCCCTGCTGATACCGGGCACCAGCCTGGAGACGACCCAGATCGTCACGCTGATCGGTCTCTTTGCCGGGATCTTCACCTTTTCCGAATACGCCTCGACCTACCCGGGCCTGATCGAGTTTCGCGACGCGCCGCCCTATAACCGGGTTCGCGTGATTTCGCTTTTCGTCACCCTGTTTCTGCTGAGCGTGGTGGTCAGTTCCGCCGACAGTGCGTCGACCATGTCGCTGGTGGTGAATGCCACGGGCCTTGTCATCGGCAAGGCCATGGATTTTCCGTTCAGCCCGCTCAGCCTGTTTGTTGCGCAGCTTCCCCCCGATACCGACATTCAGTTGGTCCTGCAGCTTCAGATCATGGCCGGCCTGTCGGCGCTGATCGGGCTTCTGACCCTCTCGATTTTCGCGATCCTGGTGCGCCTTCAACAATGGCCGAACCGGCAATCGGCCTTCAATGTCTGGGTCAATCTGCCCACATTCGATCCGACGACCGGCGGCGATGTGGTCACCCGCCTGATGCGCGACTCCCGGATTAACATTTTGTTAGGTTTCCTGCTGCCTTACTTCATGCCGGTTATCCTGCGGATCGGTTCCACGCATCTCGAAATGTCGCTGGTGACATCGCAGCAAACCATGGTCTGGATGGTCGCGCTATGGATGTTCTTTCCGATAACGGTGTTCATGCGCGGGATGGCCATGGCCCGCGTGGCCGACATGATCACTGCAAGACGCAAACGCCTTATCGCCGGTTTCGAGCCGGAAGACAGGTTCACGCCTGCCTGATCGCGCTTGCGGTGCTGGGCACACCGTCCGGTCTGGCCGCCGAAACCCTTCGCCTCGCCACCTTCCATACAAGCCTCTCCCGGGACGGCCCGGGCCTCCTGCTGGCCGACCTGCTGGATGAGGACCCCGACACTCAGATCCGCGCGACGCTCGACGTGCTCATTGCCGCCGATGCGGATGTTCTGCTGCTTCAGGATGTGGATTACGATGCCGCCGGTCATGCCCTGACCGCCTTCGCAAACCTGCTTGAAGACCGTGGGCTGTCCTACCCCTATCGCGTGATGTTGCGCCCCAATACCGGGCAGCCCACCGGGCTGGACATGGATGGCAACGCGCGCCTCGGGGAGGCCCGCGATGCGCAAGGCTATGGCCGGTTCAACGGGCAGGGCGGCATGGCGCTCCTGTCGCGCCAGCCGGTCGATGCCGGCGCTGTGCGCGATTTCTCCGGGCTCCTCTGGGCCGATCTGCCGGGCAACGCCGCGGCCGATGTTCTGACGGCAGAGGCCTTGGCGATACAGCGGCTGGCGTCGGTCGCAATGTGGGACGTCCCTGTTGCCCTGGACAGCGGCGCGCGGTTCCACATCCTCGCGCTCCACGCAACGCCGCCCGTTTTCGACGGGCCCGAGGATCGCAACGGCTTGCGCAACGCGGATGAATTGCGGTTCTGGCAGTTGTATCTCGAAGGCTGGTCCCCGGACGGACAGCCTTTCGAAGCCGGGGCCTTTGCCCTGATGGGCACGCTCAACGTGGATCCGGAGCGGGGCGAGGGACGGCAGGGGCCTTTGCGCGCGCTGCTGGAGCATGTGGCCCTGCAAAACCCGGCCCCAGTCAACATGGCGGGCCGTAGCGAGACCGCCGATTGGGACGATCCCGTGCCCGGCGATCTGAGGGTCGACTACATTTTGCCGGCCGCCAATCTCCGCGTCATCGCCAGCGGCGTGATCTGGCCCGGCGAGGAGCCGGAGGATGGGCTGACGGCGTCAACGGTTGCCGCCGCTTCCGACCACCGGCTGGTCTGGGTCGATCTGGACCTGTAGCGCGCGGCGCAGCGCCTGTTCCGTTGGCGTCTTCGGAAGATCCGGCAAGATCGTGGCCAGCGCGCTACCATCCACCCGGTGCGGCTGATCCCAGAGATACCGCATCTCCAGCAGATGCTTCGCCTCCGCCCAGAAGGGGCGCGCAAGCTGTATCGGCAGCCACGACATCGAAGAGATTTCCATGCGCCGACCCAGAGCCGCGCCGCACGCCTCCGCAAGCTCCTGTCCGGTCAGGGTGAAGCCTGAAAACGCCAGATCCGTGAACTGACCAAGCTCCCGGCGCATCTCCGCCAAACGGGGCAAGGCCGCCGTCATGTCCGGCAGATAGGCCCAGGCATGGGGCCGGTCCAGGGTCCCGGGATAGACGAGTTTTCCTTTAGCCCAGTTCTTTGCGATGATCCGGTCGAACCAGCCCACGGACGGTTGATCATCCAGAAAATCGCCGCCCCTGAGCAGGATCACCTGTATATCCGCCTCGCGGAAGCGCCGCTCCATGTCAATTCTCAGGCGGCCGAGGGGGTTCGTGGCGCGCTGGGGCACATCGGGGCCGACAATTGCGGGCATCGCCTCGCGAAACCCATACACGTACACATTCGCGGGTTGCATCACCGTGGCGCCGCCCCCCCGGGCGGCGGCGATCACCTGCGCAGTAAGCTCCGGCAATTGCGCCGCCCATTTGCTGTAGGGCGGGTTCCAGCCATTCACGATCACATCGGCGCCTTGCGCCATGCCCGGCAAATCGCCATGCCTCCGATCATACTGCTTCACCTGCCATCCGGCCCTGGCAAAGGCCTTGCCTGCGTGGCGGCCAAATCGGCCGGTGCCGCCAAGGATAAGGACTGTTCCGGTCATCTGCGTGCTCCATCAAGGACTGTGTCTCTCAACCACAATCTTTCATTCACAAGCTTTATATCCATTCCCCAAGACTTAATATCTGCTATTCACTTGTGAATGGCCATACCTCTGCAAGATCTCGACTGGTCCCTGATCCGCGCGTTTCTGGCGGTGGCGCAAACGGGATCGCATTCTGCCGCGGCGCGCTCTCTTGGGGTTTCCCAGCCGACCCTTGGGCGTCAGATCCGCACGCTGGAAAGGGCCGTCGGCGGCACCCTTTTCGATCGCCACGCCAAGGGCTTTGCGCTGACCGCGTTCGGCCAAGCCCTGATACCCGCCGCACAGGAAATGGCCGCCGCTGTCGGTCGCTTCGGCCTCGTCGCAAGCGGCCATGACGGCGCGCTTGCCGGATCCGTCCGGATCACCGCGTCGGCCTTTGTGTCATGCTATCTGCTCCCGCCAATCCTGACCGCCCTGCATGGCGCGCATCCGGAGATCACCATTGAACTGGCCCCTTCGGACCGGACCGAAAACCTGCTGTTTCACGAAGCCGATATCGCCATCCGCATGTACCACCCCGAACAGCTCGACATGATCACCCGGCATCTGGGCGACCTTCCTCTGGGTCTCTACGCCCATGAAAGCTATGTCGCCCGCCATGGGAAGCCGGACGTCTTCGATGATATCCTGGCCCACACGGTTCTGGGTTACGACCGGGACGACCGGATCCTGCGCGGGTTCCGCAACGCGGGGCTTGACGTCGACCGCTCTTTCTTCGCACTGCTTTGCGACGATCAGATCACCTATTGGCAACTTGTGCTGGCGGGGTTCGGCATCGGTATCGGCCAGCATGCCGTCGCGGAGCGAAGCCCCGGCATCGTGCCGATCCTGCCCGAGGCACGGCTGCCCGCCCTTCCCGTCTGGCTGACCTGCCACGAAGCCCTGCGCCACACCCCCCGTGTCGCGCGGGTTTGGGATGGTCTGTCGAAGGGTCTGGCGCGCGTCGTTTCTTGACCCTTCCGGACGCAGCCGTTACCGCCAAGACAACAGATTTCCGAAGGATACGCTCCATGACAAACCCCTCTCTCCTGATTCTGCCCGGCGACGGCATCGGTCCCGAAGTTATGGCGGAGGTGCGCAAGATCATCGACTGGTTCGGAACCCGGGGGCTTGCCTTCAACGTCTCCGAAGATCTGGTCGGGGGGGCAGCGTATGACACACATGGCACACCTTTGCACGATGACACCATGGCCAAGGCGCAGGAGGTGGACGCGGTGCTGCTTGGTGCGGTCGGCGGCCCCAAATACGACGCACTCGATTTCAGCGTGAAACCGGAACGCGGCCTCCTGCGGCTGCGCAAGGAGATGGATCTCTTCGCCAATCTTCGCCCCGCGCAATGCTTCGACGCGCTTGCGGATTTCTCCTCCCTCAAGAAGGAGGTCGTGTCCGGCCTCGACATCATGATCGTACGGGAGCTGACATCGGGCGTCTATTTCGGTGAACCGCGCGGCATCCACGTGGAAGGCAACGAGCGGGTCGGTATCAACACGCAACGCTACACGGAATCCGAGATCGACCGCGTGGCGCGCGCAGCGTTCGATCTGGCGCGCAAACGCGATGGCAGGCTTTGCTCCATGGAAAAGGCCAATGTGATGGAATCGGGCATCCTCTGGCGCGAGGTGGTGCAGGCGGTCGGCGACAAGGATTACCCGGATGTGGAGCTTAGCCACATGTATGCGGATGCCGGTGCCATGCAGCTTACCCGGTGGCCGAAACAGTTCGACGTCATCGTGACCGACAACCTGTTCGGCGACCTGCTTTCGGATCTCGCCGCGATGCTGACCGGATCGTTGGGCATGCTGCCCTCCGCCTCGCTCGGTGCGCCGATGGAAAACGGTCGGCCCAAGGCACTTTACGAACCGGTCCACGGCTCCGCGCCCGACATCGCGGGTCAGGGCAAGGCCAATCCGATCGCCTGCATCCTCAGCTTCGCCATGGCCCTGCGCTATTCCTTCGATCGGGGCGCAGAGGCGGATCGTCTGGAAAAAGCGGTGGAAGACGTGCTGGCCGATGGCCTGCGGACCGCGGACTTGCTGGGCGAAGAGGGCGCGACACCTGTCAGCACGGCAGAGATGGGCGATGCAATTGTGACCAAACTGGCGACATCTGCCTAAAGCATCACCGGATGCGGTGTTTGCAGTTCGCCCGGCCTTGAGGCGCGGGCCCAATAGAGTATCGGTGGTATCACCATGACTGAAAACCCCGCCAACACGAACCTTCGCGGTGCACTTCTTGCACTTCTGGCCTTTGCGGTCTTCGCCAGCCATGACGTGGTCATCAAGTATCTGGGCGGATCCTACTCACCCTTCCAGATCGTGTTTTTCAGCGTCCTTTTCGGATTTCCGATCGTCACCTTCCTGCTGATGCGCGATGCGTCCGAGGGCAATCTGCGTCCGCGCCATCCTTGGTGGACGGCCGCGCGCACCTTCGCGGCGGTGCTGACCGGGGTTGGCGCCTTCTACGCCTTTTCCACGCTGCCGCTGGCGCAGGTCTACGCGATACTCTTCGCCGGACCGCTCCTGATCACGCTGATGGCGATCCCGATGCTGGGCGAGAAGGTGGGCTGGCGCCGGGGTCTTGCGGTCCTGGTCGGCCTCGGTGGCGTGCTGGTCGTGCTGCAACCGGGTTCGACCGAGTTGCAGGCCGGCCATGTGGCAGCGCTTGGCGCGGCCTGCACCGGCGCCTTCGCCTCGGTCGTGGTGCGCAAGATCGGGCAGGACGAGCGCAGCGTGGTCCTGATCCTCTATCCCATGATGGCGAATTTCGTGTTGATGGGGGCCGCGTTGCCTTTTGTCTACGAACCGATGCCGCTCGTGGATATCGGCGCCTCCGCCGTGATTGCCGCACTGGCTTTGGTCGGAACGAGCTGCCTGATCTATGCCTATCGACACGCGCAAGCAGTGATCGTGGCGCCAATGCAGTACTCGCAGATCATCTGGGCCAGTCTTTATGGCGTACTGCTGTTTGACGAGAGCCTCGACCGCGCGACGCTGATCGGCACCGGGATCATCGTCGCCTCGGGCATCTACATCGTGCTCCGCGAGGGGCGGGGCGGCCACTCGCTCAACACGCCTGTTCTGCGGACCAGATCGCGAACAGGAACGCCCGTCGCCCCCCGGATCGGTCAGTTCCTGTCACCGGAGCAGCGCAGGCCGGGAGGCGGATCCGCCGCTGACCGGAAAGCGGATTAGCCCGCGGGCGGTGCCACCCGTGCAGTTCCCGCAACCGACCCTTGCAGAGCGCTCTGCATCAGCCCTCTTGCATTGCTCCGCCAGCCCCGCTATCCCGCGCGCACGGTCGGAGTGTAGCTCAGCCTGGTAGAGCACTGTCTTCGGGAGGCAGGGGTCGGAGGTTCGAATCCTCTCACTCCGACCAGTTTATCAATGAGATGGGCGAGATCTGAAAACGTGGTTCCACCCACGGGACCAGATGGCCTCATGGCGCGGTTCAGCTCTTATCCGGACAGGTTCGGCAACGGCGCGAATCCCGCGCTCCAGCCGTCCGACCGCTGCGTCAGTCAGACAGGGGCGTGCAGCGTGACGCGGGTGCCCATCGGAACGCGCGGGTAAAGGTCAATCACATGTTCATTGACCATGCGCACACACCCCGATGAGGCCGATGTTCCGATGGACCAAGGCTGCGGCGTGCCGTGAATCCGCAGATAGGTGTCGCGGTTGCCTTCATAGAGGTAGAGCGCACGCGCGCCGAGCGGGTTGTCCGGGCCGCCTTGGACGCCATCGGCGTATTGCGCATAAACCTCGGGTTCGCGCGCGATCATCGCGTCGGTCGGGCGCCAGTTGGGCCATTCCACCTTGCGGCGAATGGTGTAGGTTCCCGGGCTTTGCAGGCCCGAGCGACCGACGGCCACGCCATAGCGCAACGCCGTCTGTCCGTCTTCGCGGATCAGGTAAAGATATCTCGCAACGGGATCAACGTGCAGATCACCGGGGTTCAGCCCCGCGCGGGCCTGCACCACGGTCGGCATGAAGCGTTCATGCAATCCCCAGGGGTTAGGGCCTTGAGCAGGCCGGCGGACCACCGTGTCGTCGAAACCGACGGCGTCCTGCCCGAAAACGGGCGTCGCAGCCATCGCGGCGGCGGTCATGATGAAATGGCGGCGGGTAAGCATGGGTCGACCTCAATAAGCGACTGGGTAGCGTCAATCAGGGCATATTCACGATAATCGTGCGTCTGGGCAAGGCTCCGGCACGTCACTTTTAAGTCAGTGCGGCAAATGGAAAACCCCGGCACGCGGCCGGGGTTCCCAGTTCTTTGCAATGAATCTGCACGCTATTCTGCGGCATCTTCCTTGGCTTGTTCCTCGCCGGTTTCCTGATTGACCATCTTCATGGCCAGACGGACCTTGCCGCGATCGTCGAAGCCCAGAAGCTTGACCCAGACCTCCTGGCCCTCTTTCAGGACGTCGGAGGGATGGTTCAACCGGCGGTTTTCGATCTGGCTGACATGAACCAGCCCGTCGCGCTTGCCGAAGAAGTTCACGAAAGCGCCGAAATCGACGATCTTGACGACCTTGCCCTTGTAGACCTTGCCTTCCTCAGGCTCGGCCACGATCGAATGGATCATGTCGTAGGCCTTCTGGATCGAGTCGGCATTGGCGGATGCGATCTTGATCACGCCGTCATCGTTGATGTCGACCTTGGCGCCCGAGGTTTCCACGATCTCGCGGATCACCTTGCCACCCGATCCGATCACTTCGCGGATCTTGTCCGTGGGGACGGTCATCGTTTCGATGCGGGGCGCATGGGCGGAGAACTCCTGCCGGCCCTCGGTCAGCGCCTTGGCCATCTCGCCCAGAATGTGCAGCCGACCCTCCTTGGCCTGGGCCAGCGCCTTCTCCATGATCTCGGGCGTGATGCCCGCAACCTTGATGTCCATCTGCAGGCTTGTGATGCCGTTCTCGGTACCGGCCACCTTGAAGTCCATGTCCCCCAGATGGTCCTCATCGCCGAGGATATCCGTCAGAACCGCGTAGGAGCCGTCATCTTCGAGGATCAGGCCCATGGCGACGCCCGCAACCGGCGCTTTCAGCGGCACACCCGCATCCATCATCGACAGCGATCCGCCACAGACGGACGCCATGGAGGAGGAGCCGTTCGATTCCGTGATCTCCGAGACCACGCGGATGGTGTAGGGGAAGTCGGTGGGGGCGGGCAGAACCGCCTGCAGGGCGCGCCATGCAAGCTTCCCGTGACCGATCTCACGACGGCCCGGAGGGCCCACGCGACCGGCTTCACCGACCGAATAGGGCGGGAAGTTGTAATGCAGCAGGAAGTTCGACCGGTAGGTGCCGTTCAGCGCGTCGATCATCTGCTCGTCGTCGCCGGTGCCAAGGGTGGTCACGACGAGGCCCTGGGTTTCCCCGCGGGTGAAGAGCGCCGAGCCATGGGTCCGCGGCAAAAGGCCAACCTCGGAGACGATCGGCCGCACGGTATCGAGCGCGCGCCCGTCGATGCGCTTGCCGGTCTTGACCACGTCACCGCGAAGAATGGCCGCTTCGAGCTTTTTCAGCGCCGAGCCAAGGTTCGGGTCTTCAAGCTGCTCTTCGGTCAAGGCGTCTTTGATCGCGGCCTTGGCGTCGGAAACTGCGGTGGTGCGCTCCTGCTTGTCCGTGATGGCATAGGCGGCGCGGATCTTGTCCTCGCCGGCTGCTTTCACGGCGGCGTAGAGCTCGGAGTAATCCGGCGGCTGGAAGTCGAAGGGCTCCTTGGCCGCGTCTTCCGCCAGTGAGATGATCAGGTCGATCACGGGCTGGATCTGCTCATGGGCGAAATTCACCGCGCCGAGCATTTCAGCCTCGCTCAGCTCGTAAGCTTCGGATTCCACCATCATCACCGCGTCCTTGGTGCCGGCAACGACAAGGTCCAGACGCTGATCGGGGTTCATGCGCAGCTGGTGCATGTCATCGACCGTCGGGTTCAGGATGTATTCACCATCCTCGAAGCCCACACGGCAGGCCGCGATCGGGCCCATGAAGGGCGCCCCGGAAATGGTCAGCGCCGCGGAGGTGGCGATCATCGCGACCATGTCGGGGTCGTTGACCAGATCGTGGCTGAGCACGGTGCACATCACCAGCACTTCATGCTTGAAGCCCGGAACGAAAAGCGGGCGGATCGGGCGGTCGATCAGGCGGGCGGTCAGCGTCTCTTTTTCGGTCGGACGCGCCTCGCGCTTGAAAAAGCCGCCGGGCACCTTGCCCGCGGCATAGTATTTTTCCTGATAGTGTACGGTGAGCGGGAAGAAATCCTGCCCCGGTTTGGGTTCCTTGGCGAAGGTCACGTTGGCCATGACCGAGGTTTCACCAAGCGTGGCGATGACGGAGCCATCTGCCTGACGGGCGACCTTGCCCGTTTCCAAGGTGAGGGTCTCTTCCCCCCACTCCATCGATTTCGTCGTTACATTAAACATCTACGGTTCCTGTTTTGGCCCAGTGGCCATTGCATAGGGGGCGAATTCCCCCTGACCCCGGTATCTTCTTTGTCGGGCGCTGGGGTCCGGGCGCCGGATTTCAGATTCTGCGGCCATACAGGAGAACGCCCGCTTTGGGAAGGTGCGTCGCCCGAACACCGGGGCAAGGACCGGCCCGAAGGAGCTTCGGCGGGGATTCAACCCGCGGATCGCCTGAGTTTCCAGGCCCCAACGGAGAAAAGAAAAACCCCGCGACCGTTCTGGTGCGGGGCATTCCGGTACTTGTCGAGAGGGCCGGTCTAGCGGCGCAGGCCCAGGCGTTCGATCAGCGACTGATAGCGCGCCTCATCCTTGGACTTGAGATAGTCGAGCAGCTTGCGGCGCTGGGCGACCATCATCAACAGACCACGGCGGGAATGGTTGTCCTTCTTGTGGGTCTTGAAGTGCTCCGTCAGCGTCGCGATCCGGGAGCTGAGGATAGCAACCTGTACTTCGGGCGATCCTGTGTCGCCGTCCTTGGTGGCATATTCGCCCATCACGCGGGCTTTTTCTTCGGCTGTAATCGACATCGGGGTCTCCTTGAAGGCTAGGGAAAAAGGAATGGCGCAAGCCGGGATGTCGTCCAGCAGGGCCCGTGGAGATGTAGCCACCCGTCCGGATGGATGCGCGCATATAGGCGGTTTTCCATGGAAAGGAAAGTGCCAAGTCGAACCGCGGCCGAGCATCGCGATATCGGCGGATGGATTAACCAAACTGAAAGAAACTCCGCCGACTATCGGCGAAGTTAACGTAATTGATCTTCAAATGCGCTAGAGATTCTCTTTGGCCCTTCAGGGTTTTGAAATGGTGTCCCGGACAAAGTGACAGGTGCTGTTGTGGTGCTGCCGGTCGCTTCGTCGACACTGGCCTATGCGATACGTCGCGCCCCCTGCATGACATCGCCAGAACGGCGAACCTTCTCTCTTTCCTGTCCGACTTGGTGATGGTTCCGTCCAAGGATAAAACGATGTTGTTTGCTACTGGTTTGATTGCCCTTCTTTGCTCCGGCGTGGCCGTTGGCGGCTTTCTGGCGGATCAGGACGATGGCGATCGGGACAAACCGACCCCGGACGGTGGTACCGACACGTCGGAAAGCGACGCCGCGACCTCCGACGACGGGGATTTCATCCGCGAGCCGGATGGCGATACCACCGGCGCGGACGCCACGGATGGAAATGATTCGATCCATGGGTCCCGGCTTGGCGATCTCCTTCGCGGACTTGGCGGCAATGACGACATGTTCGGCCGCGACGGCGACGACACACTGGAAGGCGGGGCCGGGGATGACGTGCTGGAGGGCGAAGACGGCGATGACAGCCTTTCCGGCGGGCAGGGTATGGACTGGCTCAATGGCGGAGAGGGCGCCGACAGTCTGGACGGCGGCGATGGCGACGACGATCTGGTTCTGACCACGGGCGACACAGCCACGGGCGGAGATGGAAGCGATCGCTTCTACACCGTCTTTGACGCGGACGAAGACCCGGATCAGCCCGCGCCGGAAATCGTCGATTTCCAGCCGGGCGTGGACAGGCTGGTGCTTGAGTTCGACGCTACAGCCGACGACTTGCCGGATATCACGCTGGACACGGACAGCATTCCCGGCAGCACCGTGGTCGGGTCGGCCGATGTGGTCATGGCGGTTCTGAACGGCACCACCGGGGTCAGCATGGATGACATCGCGCTGGTGGCCCTCGATGCCGGGGGCGAGACCATAGTGGACGGCGACGGCCATCTGCCGGGCGAGGAGGACGGCGCGACACCGGATGCCGCTGAAGGCGACGACCTTATGGATGGCGGAACGGCGAACGACATGCTGCGCGCCCGCGAAGAATTGTCTGACATCTTCGGGCGCGGCGGACCCGATGCGCTGACCGGCGGGCCGGGCGACGACCGGCTTGTCGGTCACTCTGGGAACGACGCGATTTTCGGAGATAACGGCGACGACAGCCTGGAGGGTGCCTCAGGGCATGACGAACTCTACGGCGATGCGGGCAACGATGTGCTGCGCGGCGGCGCGGGCCGCGATCTGCTGGCCGGAGGTGACGGGGACGACGACGCCGCAGGCGGCGCGGATGACGACATGCTCTTCGGCGGCGACGGAGACGATGCGCTGCAGGGCGACGACGGAGACGACCACCTGCAAGGCGGCTTTGGCGCCGACACGCTGGAAGGTGGCGCGGGCAACGACCGGCTCGATGGTACTTTTTCCAGCGAAAGCAACATGTTCGGCCCGTTCGACGAGGATGAAGGCGATGTGCTGGACGGTGGCGCGGGGGATGACATCATCATGGCCGGGACCGACGACCTGATCTTTGTGGGCGCAGGTGCCGACACGGTCACGACAGGCGCCTATATCGACCCGGATGGGGAGGCTCCGTTGATATCGGATTTCGACCCGGCCGAAGATGTGATCGAGGTGATGTTCGACCCCGCTCTGACGCCGGATCCCGTCATTACGGTCGTCGATTTTCCCGACGGCAGCGGCGCCGATATTCTGTTGAACGGCGAACTTGTTCTGAAGGCCAATGGTGCCCAAGGGCTTGACCCTGGCACCATTGCGTTGCGTCAGATCGACTTGCCGCTGGCCTCGCAAGGGGTCTGAACAGCACAGAATCAGCAGCCCGAAAATGGCCGGGTTGCCCGCGATTTCGTGACGCCGGATCGGGGAGGCCCGACGCCAATCCGGGACAGTTTTTCGCCGCCCACAATATTGACGTCAATAAGGAAACGATAGGGCCGAGTTATGGTGCCATCCGCCTGGTTTTTGCCGTTTTTGATCTTAACTCTTTGTTAATCCCTGATAGGTTCCCCCTGCCCGACCTGCGTCGATGCCAATCTGCAAGCCGCAGGCCCGGGCCAGTCTTGGAGCGCAATGCGACCATCGCGATTTGCACATGCGTCTGCACCATCCTTGGCTGTTTCTGTTGTAACGAGGAAGGGATTTATCATGTTGGGTGCTGGCGGATTTCTGTCGCTCTTGTTGGTCGGGTTTCTGGTCAGCGAGGTCTTTTCAGGCGATGATGACAACGACAATGAAACCTCCGACCAGAACAACGGGAGAGGCCCCGACCTGAACGCACCGGAGACCGGCGGAGATATCAGCGGCTCCGACCTTTCCGAGCGCATCTTCGGCTCGGACGGCTCCGACAAGATCGAGGCCGGCGGCGGCAGCGATACCGTCTTCGCCGGAGACGGCGATGACGGCATTCTGGGCGAAACCGGCAATGACAGCCTGAATGGCGGGCTCGGCAACGACACGATCGATGGCGGGCTCGGCAATGACAGTCTTGGTGGAAGTCTGGGTGCCGATGTGATGTTCGGCCGTCAGGGTGCCGACGAAATGCGCGGCGGGTTCGGCGAAGACACCCTTCTGGGCGGCACCGGCGATGACACGATGAACGGCAATGGCGGGGATGATTCGCTTCAGGGCGACGGCGGTGCGGACCTGATGAACGGTGAGGCCGGCGATGACAGCCTGTTTGGCGGGTTCGGCGACGATACGCTGAACGGGGGCGAAGGCGACGACACCCTGAGAGGCGGCGCCGCGAATGACCGGCTCGATGGCGGCGAGGGGGCCGACAGTCTTTTCGGCAACGATGGCGATGACCTTCTGGTGCTGGGCAATGGCGATGTGGCCTCCGGCGGATCGGGTGCCGACGATTTCTTTGCCGATGGAACGATGATCGCAGGCAGCGGCGAGCCGGTTCCGGTGATCCGCGATTTCGAACCGGGGACGGACCGTCTGGCTCTGAGATTTACCGGCGACAACACGAACCCGGTCATCACCTTCGATGAAGAGACCGACCCCGGCGATACCCGCGTTCTGGCCGACGGCGTGCAGATCCTGCAACTCTCCGGTGTGACGGGGCTAAGCCTGTCCGATGTGATCTTGGCACCGGACGGTCCGGGCACCACGCCGGGAACCGGCCCGGATATCAGCGCGCCCGGCGATGATGGCGAGATTACCGGAACCGACTTTGCGGAACGTATCTTCGGCACCGACGCGGCCGACAAGATTGCGGCAGCCGATGGCGATGACACGGTATTCGGCAGCGATGGCGACGATGGCATTCTGGGCGAGGCCGGCGATGACAGCCTGAATGGCGGGCTCGGCAACGATACGGTTGATGGCGGGCTTGGCAATGACACGCTCGGCGGCAGCCTGGGCGACGATGTGATGTTCGGCCGCCAGGGCGCGGATGAAATACGCGGCGGGTTCGGTCAGGATACGCTTCAGGGCGGGACAGGCAATGACGTGATCGAGGGCAATAACGGCGACGATACCCTGCTGGGTGAGGGCGGCGCCGACAGTCTGAACGGGGGCGCCGGCGATGACAGCCTGTCTGGCGGGTTCGGCAACGACACGCTGATCGGTGGGGAGGGCGATGACACATTGAAAGGTGGTGCCGCGGATGACACGCTGATCGGGGGTGAGGGTTCGGACACGCTGAAAGGCAATGATGGCGATGACCGGATCGAGATGACCGAGGGCGATGAAGCCACCGGCGGAGCCGGCGCGGACAGCTTCGTTTCCGGCGATTATGTCGAAACCTCTGCCGATGCACCCGTGGTCACCGATTTCGACCCGGCAGAAGACAGCATCATCCTTGAATATGACCCCGCCGTCTCCGCCAACCCGGTCGTGACCGTTGTGGATTTCGCCGATGGTACAGGTGCCGATATCCTGCTGGATGGGGAGATTGTGCTGAAAGCGGTCGGCGCGCAGGGTCTGACCCCTGCCGAGATCACGCTGTCGGCCGTCGCCTAGGCCGCCCGACGCCCGACGCCCGGCGCGCGATACGGCGCTCCGGGATACCGGACTGGCGCGGCCTCCCCTGCGGCTTTGGCGGCTTTCAGGCCCGGAAATGGGGCAGGATGGCGTCCAGCACGTCATCCGGCACCTCCTCCATAGCGAAATGGCCGCAGCCTGTGATTTCCTGCCCGCTCACCGTCACGGCCCAGTTCCTCCAGATCCCGAGCGGATCGCCCGTGCGGGCGGGAAAACCGCCGCGCGCCCAGACAAAGCAAAGGGGTGCGGCGATCTTGCGGCCTGCGGCGCGGTCGGCCTCATCCAATACCCGATCGAATGTGGCCCCGGCGCGGTAATCATTGCACATCGCGGCCACGCGGGCCGGGTCCGCCGCCTGCCGGCGATAGCTGGCCAGCGCTTCCGCGGTGAAGGGCGACAGATCGCCCGCATGGGTCCAGCTTGACAATGTCCAGTCCGTATAGGCCGGGCCGTCTGAACTGATCATCCGTTCGGGCAGCGGGGAAGGTTGGGCCAGAAAGGTCCAGTGATAGCCTTTCATCGCCAGATCCGCGCCCCAATGGGCCCAGAAATCCCCGGTCGGAACGATCTCGATGATCCCGAGCCTGTCCACGCGATCCGGGTGATCGAGCGCAAGCCGATAGCTGACGCGCGCGCCCCGGTCGTGGCCGAGGATATGTGCGCGGGGCAGATCGAGCGCATCCATCAGACCGACGATATCCAGCGCCATCTCGCGTTTGGAATAGGCGCGGTTTTCGGCATCGTTCGGGGGAATGTCGCTTTCGCCGTAACCGCGCAGATCGGGGATGATGACGTGGAACTCCTCGGCCAGCGCCGGGGCGATCTTGGCCCAGCTCATGTGGTTTTGCGGATATCCGTGAAGCAGGATCAACCGCGCGCCCTGGCCTGCCTGATGAACGGACAGGCGGGTGCCATTGGTGGCGATCATCGAACGGGTGAAGCCGGGAATGTCTGACATGTGCGCCCTCCTGATTTGGTCCAAGCCTGCCGATCAGATGAACGCCGGTCAATCACCAGGCCATGGCACGGGCTGCACCGCATAGCCGATGTAAAGCGGGTGTTTCGGGTGGCCGCCCTTCGACAGGCCCAGATGATGCAGCGGCGTGCCCGTGGCGCGCAGCATCGTTTCGACCTCCGGGCCGCGGTTCAGAAATGCGCCGTGCGTGCCCCATGCGGCAATCGTCTGATCGGCCCAGGGCAGACTTTCGAGGATTGCCGCATCATTCGCCGGACCGATCGGATCGGTCGCAGCCCGCATGTGGCGCGGATCGGTGTCGCGCCATGCAAAGATGTTCAACACGCGAAAGGCGCCGAAGCCAAGGGTGCGGGCCCGCCGCTCGCAGCGTTCGACGGTGGGGTCGTTTTGCACTTCGGTCGCGGTAGAAGGGTTCAGCATGATGAACAATGCGCGCCGCCCGGCAGGATCCCAGACGCGGGTCAGCGAATAGCGGTACCGCTCACAATCGGAATAGACGGCAACGGACTGCGCGTCGCCTTTCTGGAAGCTGCGCGTGATCACAGGTTGAAAACCCGGCTCGGGTGCAACATTCCACCGCGGTAAATCCCCACGGCCACCGGGGTTCCGTTATGCGCGGCCCAGCATTCCTCGCCATAATCCGCCGCGGTGACGACCTCTCCGGGATTGCCGTTTTTCAGCTTGGCCGCTCCCATATCGGTACAGAGGAGGCGCGGCAGATCGGACAGGCCGGTCTCCACCGGCAGCAGCAGCGCGTCAATCTCCGTGGTCCGGGCAAGCGTCTCGATCCGCTCGAAACGCACCGCCTCCTCCACATCGAACGGGCCAGACCAGATGCGGCGCAGCACCCGCACATGGGCGTGACAGCCAAGGGCCTCGCCCAGATCCCGGGCAATCGCGCGGACATACCCACCCTTGCCGCAGACCAGTTCCAGTTCGGCATGATCCGGCTCGGGGCGGTTCAGCAGGCTCAGGCTTTCGACGTAAAGCGGCCGGGCGGCAAGCTCCAGCTCCTCGCCCTCGCGGGCAAGCTTGTAGGCGCGCTGCCCGTCGATCTTGACGGCGGAGTATTGCGGCGGAACCTGTTTGATATCGCCTTCGAATGCGGGCAGGGCGGCAATCAGATCCTCGTCGGACGGGCGCAGATCGCTTGTGGAAATCACCTCGCCTTCCGCATCGTCGGTATTGGTGGCCTGCCCGAAGCGGATCGTGAATCGGTAAGCTTTCAATGCATCGGTGACATAGGGCACAGTCTTTGTTGCCTCCCCGAGGGCCACGGCCAGCACGCCAGTCGCATCGGGGTCGAGCGTGCCCGCATGACCGGCTTTCTTCGCCTCGAATGCCCATTTCACATTGTTCACGACAGCGGTGGAGGTCAGCCCGGCGGGTTTGTCGACCACCAGCCAGCCGGAGATATCCCGTCCCTTGCGCGTGCGCCCCATGAGTGTTCCCGTCCTCCCGGTGAAGGCCGGTCTGCTACCCGCCCGGCGCGGCGTCGTCAACAACCGTGCCCAGAATCGGCCCGATGGGAAAGCCCAGATCGCTGCGGCCGACACCCGGGGCATAGAGGCGCGAGACACGACCATCGAGGAAGAGCGCGTTCGGCACCCCCAGACCATCGCGGAACAGGCGCGCGAAATGGTGGAAGTTCACCTGATCGTCGGAAATGGCCATGAAGATACGGGTGCCGGTCTCGTCGACCCCCACACCGTTCCTGATATTAAGACTGTCGCTGTCTTCGATGAAGCGCGGGTGCAGCGCGCCGTCGATGACCAGCATCGGCCCCGATTGGGTCGCATAGCGGCAGTTAGGCGGGTCCGCGGCATAGGCGCGGCTTTCGATCACCTGCGCGCGGTCGTCCTCAAGGCAGAACACGCCATTCGGCAACAGGCCGAAGTTTCCCGGCCCATCCGACGTGATGACGCGCATCTGTTCGACGCCGTCCTCGATGTAGAGGCCCACGGGCGCGCGGTCGTCATGGAACATGCCGGCATTCATGGCGAAGCCAAGCCGCTGCCCCTCCGGCAGGCTTTGATCGACCCGTGTGAAAGAGCCGTAGACCTGTCCCTCCGCGTCGCGCAGAAACAGCCGGATGTCATCCGTTTCGGTATTCATCTCGCAGACCGTGAAGCGCGCGCCGTCGAACGTGACGGCGTTGCAGGCGGCCTCTGCAGGTGTGGCCAGAAGACCCGCGACAAGGGCAAGGATGGCCGGGTGGATCATTCCGGATCACGCTCCAGATCCCGGCGCACCTTCTCCTGCGCGAAAAGGCGGCGGCTTTCATCCATCCGGTCAAATGTCTCGTCGATCACGAAGCGCAGATCAGGGGTGTATTTCAGAGACATTTCGCGGCTGATCGCGCGGCGCAGCTCCGACCGGTTGCGCTTCAGCGCCTCGATCGCCTCCTCCCGCTGACCACCGCCAAGCGGCATCACATAGACGGTGGCGATCTTCAGATCGGGCGAGGCGCGCACCTCCCCCACGGTGATCGACATCGCGTTCAGCTCCGGGTCATGCACATCGCCTTGGTTCAGCACATCGGCCAGCGTGCGGCGGATCAGCTCGCCCACCCGCAGCTGGCGTTGCGACGGGCCCGGGCCGTCATGGAACTTGTTCTTTGCCATTGGCTCAATCCTCTGGCCCCAGCACTTATGGAATCACCGGGCGCGGTGCAAGCAAGCGCTTTGCGATCCGGGTGACCTTCGGTTACATCCAAGCCAAAGCCCGGAGGGACGACTATGAGCGAAACTGTTGGCATCGCGGTGATGGGCGGCCCTGGCCGGATGGGCCGAATGCTCATCGAAACCATTCAGGCCAGCGACAAGGCGCATCTGGTCGGCGTGACCGCGCGGACAGGGTACGCCTGGGTCGGCCAGGATCTTGGGGAGGCGATGGGGGGCGCCCGCAATGGCGTGCCGGTCTTCGACGACCCGCTGGAGGTGATCGCCAAGGCGCAGGCGGTAATCGATTTCACTTCACCGCAGGCCACCGTCGACCATGCGCTTTTGACGGCGCAGGCGCGCTGCGTCCATGTGATCGGGACCACCGGGCTCTCCGCCGCGGATCTGGAGAAGATCGCCGCCGCCGCCCGCCATGCGACGATCGTCCGGGCCGGGAACATGAGCCTTGGCGTGAACCTGCTGGTCCAGTTGACGCGGCAGGTGGCCGCCGCGCTGGACGAAGATTTCGATATCGAAGTGATCGAGGCGCATCACAATCAGAAGGTCGATGCGCCCTCGGGCACGGCGCTGATGCTGGGCGACGCGGCGGCCGAGGGGCGCGGTGTCGCGCTGGATGATGTGGCGGACCGGGGCCGGGACGGCATGGTCGGCGCGCGCGAAACCGGGCGGATCGGCTTTTCGGCCATCCGCGGCGGCGACATCGTGGGGGAGCATGATGTGCTTTTCGCGGGCCCGGGGGAACGGGTTGTGCTCCGCCATTTGGCCACGGACCGGCGGATTTTCGCACGCGGTGCGCTGAAAGCGGCCCTCTGGGGTCAGGGCAAGGGGCCGGGCGAGTTCTCCATGGTGAGCGTTCTGGGATTGCGGTGATCCAGAACCACCGCTGATCCGTATTGCGCTTGTGCACAGGAAACAGGGAGATCCGCGATGCTGCGCAGCATATCATTGGCGGTGACACTGAGTATGACGGCGCCGGCCATGGCCGACGAGTTCAGCATCGTGGACACCCGCGAGAGTTTCGTGAGCCTGGTCGAGGGCCGGGAGCTGACCCGCTTCGGCATTCGCCTGAACGTCACCCCGAGTGGAGAGATCGTGGGCCGCGCCTTCGGCTCCGCGGTGACCGGTCAGTGGGACTGGGATGGCCGGTATTTCTGCCGCGATCTGTTTTACGGCGACGAGGATCTTGGCCCCAACTGCCAGTTGGTTCAGGTGAACGGGAACACCTTGCGGTTCACCTCGGATCGCGGTGCCGGGATTTATGCGGACCTGCGCCTGCGATAAACGCATCCGTACGATGATCAGCAAACGGGATACGATGCCGGAGAGCCGTTGCCGAACCGGTCTTGCCGGCCTCGCGCAAGACACTTTACGCCCCCGGGCTCGCTCCGGAATACATCGTGGATTGCGCAAGGGTGAAACACGCCCGGGAGATCCGTGTCAGCGCCGGCGACAGTCCCGAAAAAGATCATCGGGCACAGTGTCGCGCTGTCTGCTTGCCTCAGAAATCTATCGCAAGGCCCTTTTTTTCCCAATCGCCGTAGCGCACCGGCTCAGGCCCGTCACGCCCGCCCAACTCCGTCGGCAGGACGGGTTCACCGCGCGCCTTGCGGCGCGCTTCCGCTTCGGCCAGGGCCCGTTCCGCCGCGGGCGGCAGGGCCGGCCGGTCCTCTTCTGTCGTGGCGTCGGACATTCCGGGCGCTCCTTGTGTGGCTCCGTTCTGTGATATACGTCCGCAGATCGGCGGAGCAAGAGGATTAGAGGCATGTCGCTCGAAGGGTTGGACGCCCGCCGCGCAGCGCTGGACGCACTTTACGAGGTGCTCTGGGAAAAGCGGCTCCTGTCCCATGTGAACAGGGGCGCACTCCCACTGGCGGATGCGGCGCGCGCTAAACGGCTGACCGCCGAGGTGCTGCGCCATCTGGGGCGGCTCGACGCGGTGCTGCGCCCCTATCTGGCGCGACGGCCCAACATGGCGGTGCAGAACATCCTGCGCCTGGGGGCCTATGAGCTTCTGCTGGATGGCAGCGGCGCCCATGGCATCGTGAACAGCGCCGTGGCGCTGGCAAAACGGCACCCCCGCACCGCGCGCGCCTCGGGCCTCGTCAACGCGGTTCTGCGCAAGGTGGCCGAGGACGGCCCCGCAGCTTGGGAAAAGACCCCGCCCCATCCGCTTCCCGTCTGGCTTCGCAAGCCGATCGGCAAGGCGTTCGGTCATGACGTGCTGCTGGCGATCGAGGCCGCACATCAGGCCGGCGCGCCGATCGACCTGACACCCAAGACCGACGGCGTGACCGTGCCGGGTGCGCAGACACTGCCGACGGGCAGTTTGCGTCTGAGCCACGGGCAGGTTTCCGCGCTGCCCGGATATGCCGAAGGCGCATGGTGGGTTCAGGATGCCGCCGCTGCGCTGCCGGTGCGATTGCTGGGCGATGTCGCGTCCGCCTCGGTGCTGGATCTCTGTGCGGCACCGGGGGGCAAAACCCTGCAACTCGCCGCGCGCGGTGCCGCGGTCACCGCGCTGGACATCTCCGAGGACCGGATGGCGCGGCTCCGCGAAAACCTGGCGCGAACCGCGCTGAGTGCGCAGATCGTGATCGCCGACGCGTTGGAGTGGAACGGCGGACCGTTCGACGCGGTGCTGCTCGATGCACCCTGTTCGGCGACAGGCACCATCCGGCGCCACCCCGACCTGCCATTTGTGAAATCCGCCGAAGAGGTCGAAACCCTGACCCGGCTGCAGATGCAGATGCTGGACCGGGCGAAAGATTTTCTCAAACCCGGCGGGCGGCTGGTCTACTGCACATGTTCGCTATTGCCGAACGAAGGCGAAAACCAGGTGAAAGCCGCACTCAAGCGACATGACGATCTAGAGATGGTACCTGTCGATCCCGTCTCTCTGGGGGGCGAACCCGGGTGGTCCGGCCCCGAAGGCGGGCTTCGGCTGCGGCCGGATTTCTGGGCCGGTCTTGGCGGAATGGACGGGTTTTACATGGCGCTGCTGCAAAGGC
The DNA here is from genome assembly GCF_965284195.1 of Rhodophyticola sp. Classification (NCBI taxonomy): domain Bacteria; kingdom Pseudomonadati; phylum Pseudomonadota; class Alphaproteobacteria; order Rhodobacterales; family Roseobacteraceae; genus Rhodophyticola; species Rhodophyticola sp. Next base: position 3,028,215 of record NZ_CBDIRM010000001.1, read on the forward strand.
GGTGACACTGTCCCCGCGCGCGGGTATCCTGCGCATAAAACAGGCAGAGCAGCACATCGCCATCATGTCAGACCCCTTGTCCCCTGCCCCCGTTGCCCTGCGGGCGCGCCCCGGACGCAAGACGCGATTGCAAAACCGGCTGGCCGCGTGGCGGGCCGGGCTGGGTCAGGCGGCGCGCGGATTCGTCTCGCAGCCCGAACCGCGGACCATAGGCAGCGACACGCGCGGGCGTCAGTTGATGGCCGGCAATCTGATGTTCGCGGGCATCTTTGTCGAAGCCCCCGATACCAGCCCCTGGACCCTGGACCCGCCCAGTGACGCGTTCGAAGACGAATTGCACGGGTTCGAGTGGCTGGATCATCTGGCCGCGGTCGCCGATGGCAGCGGGCGGCCGGTCGCGCAGAGCTGGCTGGCCGAGTGGCTGAAACGGTATGGGCGCGGGGCCGGCCCCGGCTGGACACCCGATCTGACCGGGCGGCGGCAGATCCGATGGATCAACCACGCGCTGTTCCTGATGAACGCACAGGACCGGCTGGTCGGGCGGCTGTTCTACGAAACCCTCGGCCGGCAGACGGAATTTTTGGCCCGGCGCTGGCGGGCCAGTTCGCACGGTCTGCCCCGGTTCGAGACACTGACCGGGTTGATCTACTCCGCCTGCTCCCTGACCGGGATGGAGCGGCACCTGACCCCGGCCTTGCGCGCGCTGGCGCAGGAATGCGCGCGCGAGATCGACGCAAGCGGCGGCATCGTCACCCGCAACCCCGAGGAATTGCTGGAAGTGTTCACGCTGCTCACCTGGGTCTCGGCAATTCTCGGGGAAACCGGCAGGCGCCCCGATCCGGCCGTGAACACCGCGATCATGCGGATCGCACCGACGCTGCGCAGCCTGCGCCATTCCGATGGCAGCCTGGCGCGGTTTCACGGCGGCGGCCGGGGTGCGCCCGGTCGGCTGGATCACGCGCTGGCGCAATCCGGTGTGCGGCCCGGGATCACCAGCGGGCTTGCCATGGGGTATGCAAGGCTTTCGGGCGGGCGTGTGTCGGTGGTGGTCGACGCGGCCCCGCCGATGATGGGCGCCCGCGCCTTCAACGCCCATGCGGGCACATTGGCCTTTGAGCTGTCCTCGGGGCGGCGCCCCGTGGTGGTCAATTGCGGCTCCGGCGCCAGTTTCGGCGCAGACTGGCGGCGCGCCGGGCGGGCAACCCCGTCTCATTCGACATTATCGATCGAGGGATACTCCTCATCCCGGCTTGGCCCCCGCGCGTCCGATCACGGTGTGGTCAGGCAAAGCCTGATCGACGGACCGGAAACGGTGGAGGTACAGCAATCGCAAAGCGGCGGCGCACGGTCCATTGCGCTCAGCCATGACGGCTATCGCAAGACCCATGGCCTGCTGCATCTGCGCAGCCTGTCGCTGGAGGAGGACGGGCGGCTCCTGCGCGGGGAGGACGGGCTTGCGGCGATGACAGAGGCGGATCGCGATGTGCTGGACCGGGTGATGGCCCGGTTGAGCCCCGACGGTCTTGGCTATTCGGTCCGGTTTCATCTGCATCCCGATGTGGAGGCGAAACTGGATATGGGCGGCAACGCGATTTCGCTGGCGGTGAAAGGCGGCGAAACATGGGTTTTCCGCCATGGCGGCGAAGGGCAGATGCGGATCGATCAGTCCGTTTATCTTGAAACCGGGCGGCTCAAGCCACGCGCGACAAAACAGATCGTTCTCTCCGCCCGGCTAAACGATTATGGCAGCGCGGTAAGCTGGAGTCTGGCCAAACCCACCGATGCACCGCGTCGGCACCGGGATTACGAGCAGGACGATCTCTGGCACTGACTTAGATGGAGCGACCATGACCGAGCTTGTCCCGCTGCGCCGCGCGCTGATCTCCGTATCCGACAAGACGGGGCTGGAGGACCTGGGGCGCGCCCTGGCCGAACGCGGGGTGGAGTTGCTCTCCACCGGCGGCACGGCGGAGGCGCTGCGCAAGGCCGGGCTGAAGGTCACGGATGTGGCCGAGGTGACGGGCTTTCCGGAGATGATGGACGGGCGCGTGAAAACGCTGCACCCGAATGTCCATGGCGGATTGCTCGCCCTGCGCGACAATCCGGACCATCAGGCCGCACTGGAAACCCACGGGATCGGGGCGATCGATCTTCTGGTCGTGAACCTCTATCCGTTCGAAGAAACCGTGGCCAAGGGCTCGGACTACGCGGAATGCGTGGAAAACATCGACATCGGCGGCCCGGCGATGATCCGCGCCGCCGCCAAGAACCACGCATTCGTCACCGTGATCGTCGATACGCAGGATTACGGCGCGCTTCTGGCGGAACTCGGCGCCCATGACGGGGCGACACCGCTGGCCTTTCGGCAATTGATGGCACGGACGGCCTATGCCCGGACCGCGGCCTATGACGCCGCGGTGTCGGACTGGATGGCGGCGGCGCATCAGGATCAGACACCCTATCGCCGCGCGTTCGCGGGCGTTCTGGCACAGCCCTTGCGCTACGGCGAAAACCCCCATCAGCATGCGGCGTTTTACGTCGATGGCTCCGCCCGGTCCGGTGTGGCGACCGCCGAACAGCATCAGGGCAAGGCGCTCAGCTACAACAATATCAACGACACCGATGCAGCGTTTGAACTGGTCGCCGAGTTCGACCCGGCGGACGGGCCGGCCTGCGCCATCATCAAGCATGCCAATCCATGCGGTGTGGCCCGTGGCGCGACCCTTGCGGAGGCCTATGGCCGGGCGTTCGACTGCGACCGGACCAGCGCCTTCGGCGGGATCATCGCGCTGAACCAGCCGCTGGACGCCGCCACTGCCGAGGCGATCACCGGCATCTTCACCGAAGTCGTGATTGCACCTGGCGCCGACCCTGCGGCGCGCGAGATCTTTGCGGCAAAGAAGAACCTGCGTCTTTTGACGACCGGTGGATTGCCGGATCCGCGCGCGGCATCGCTCAGCTTCCGGCAGGTTTCGGGCGGGTTTCTTGTGCAGGACAAGGACAATGGCCATATCGGACCGGAAGACCTGCGTGTCGTGACCCGCCGCGCGCCCGAGCCCGGGGAACTGGCCGATCTGCTGTTTGCCTGGAAGGTGGCCAAGCACTTGAAATCGAACGCGATTGTCTATGTGAAGGATCAGGCGACGGTCGGCGTTGGCGCAGGCCAGATGAGCCGCGTGGACAGCAGTCGCATCGCCGCGCGCAAGGCCACCGATATGGCCGGGGTGCTGGGGCTGGCCGAAAGCCCCGCGATCGGGGCGGTGCTGGCCTCCGACGCCTTCTTTCCGTTCGCGGACGGGCTTCTGGCCGCAGCTGAGGCCGGCGCGCGGGCGGTGATCCAGCCGGGCGGGTCGATGCGGGATGACGAGGTGATTGCCGCGGCCGACGAGGCCGGGCTTGCCATGGTCTTCACCGGCATGCGCCATTTCCGGCACTGACCAAAGGGAGCCCTTTTCAGAATGCGCCTTGTTTTCCTGTCCGCCCTGTTCTGGTTCGCCGCCGATCAGCTCAGCAAATGGGCCGTCGTCCACTGGATGCGGCTGGCCGAGATCGGGCATATCGCCGTCTGGCCGCCGTTTCTGAATTTTCACATGGGCTGGAACACGGGCATCAATTTCGGCCTGTTTTCCGGAAGCCCGGATGCAATGCGCTGGATCCTGATCTCCTTGGCCGTATCCATTTCGGCCTGGATATTATGGTGGGCCAAGACCGGGCTGACCCGTCCGGTGGCGCTTCTTTCGGCAGGTGCGATCGTGGGCGGCGCGCTCGGCAATGTCCTTGATCGGGTGATCTATGGCGCCGTGGCGGATTTTCTGAACGTGTCGTGCTGTGGCATCGTGAACCCATTTGCCTTCAACCTTGCCGATATCGGGATATTTCTGGGTGCGTTTGGCTTGCTCATCTTCGCGGATGCGAAGAAGATCACCACGTGACGCCGGGCGTTTGATCGGTTACACCCGGCCCGAAGGAGACGATGATGATGCGGTGGCGCGGTCTGATAGCGACGGGATTGGTGCTGGTCATGGTTGCGGGATGCAGCCGAAGCGACCCGCGTCTGCTGAACATCACGGCAGACGGGGACGGGCCGGACGAGTTTTCGATCCTGCCGACGCGCCCCCTTGAAATGCCGCCCAGCTTCGCCGAACTGCCGCCGCCGACCCCGGGCGGGCCCAACCGCGTCGACCCCAACCCGGAAGCCGACGCCATCGCGGCGCTTGGCGGCAATATCGAACGCGCCAGCCGCGACAATGGCGGGCTGGTCGGTTATGCCGGTCGGTTCGGTATCGGCGCCGGCATCCGCGAGACGCTGGCAAGCGAGGATCTGGAATACCGCCGCGACAATGATGGCCGGCTGCTGGAGCGGGTCTTCAACGTGAATGTCTATCATCGCGCCTATCGCCCGCTGTCACTGGATCAATATGCCGAACTGGAACGGATGCGCCGCGCCGGCATCCGTACGCCTGCCGCCCCGCCCGACCCGGCCGAGTGATCCCCCCATCACAGCCCCGTCAGGACGGTTGATGCGTCTGCTTCGGCGCTTATGTTGCCGTGAACGCCTGTGTTTCCCGCCCTGTCGGAGGTCTTGATGATATTGCGCCGCCTGTTGACGATTGCCCTGACCCTGACGCTTCCCTCCTCACTCTGGGCTGCGGGCGAGGTGACGCAGTTCACGCTTGAAAACGGGATGGAAGCCGTGGTGATCGAGGATCATCGCAGCCCCGCCGTGGTGCATATGGTCTGGTATCGCACCGGTGCCGCGGATGAGCCGCCCGGCGTCTCCGGCATCGCGCATTTTCTGGAACATCTGATGTTCAAATCCACCGACGATCTGGAAAACGGCGAGTTCAGCCGGATCGTGGAGGCCAATGGCGGTACCGACAACGCCTTCACCTCATGGGATTACACCGCCTATCACCAACGGGTGGCCGCCGACCGGCTTGGCCTCATGATGCAGATGGAAGCCGACCGCATGCAGGATCTCGTGATCACCGAGGCCGATGTAGTGACCGAACGCAGCGTCGTGCTGGAGGAACGCGCGCAGCGGACCGACAGCAGCCCGGGCGCTCTTTTCAACGAGCAATTGCGCGCGGCCCTCTACCTCAACCATCCGTACCGGATCCCGATCATCGGCTGGCGGCACGAGATGCTGTCGCTGGATCGGGAAGATGCGTTGGAGTTCTACGAACGGTTCTATGCTCCCAACAACGCCATTCTGATCGTGGCCGGCGACGTGACGCCGGACGAGGTGCGCGCCCTTGCCGAAGAGCATTACGGCCCGCTTGAACCCTCGCCCGATCTGCCGCCGCGACTGCGCCCGTCGGAACCCGATCATATCGCCGACCGCACCGTGCGCTATGAAGACGGGCGTGTTGCCAACCCCTATGTCAGCCGCGCCTATCTGGCCCCGGAGCGCGACAGCGGCGCACAGGAAGAGGCCGCCGCGCTGGCTCTTCTCGCGCAGGTTCTGGGCGGGAGCGGGACGACATCGGTGCTCAGCCGAACCTTGCAGATCGAAGAGGAACGCTCTCTTTTCACGACGGCCTATTATCAGGGGACGAGCCTCGACGACACCAGCTTCACCATTCTGAACGTGCCGGTGCCGGGCGTCAGTCTGGAAGAGGCGGAGGCCGATCTTGACCGGGTTATCGCCACATTCCTCGAAACCGGCATCGACGAGGCGCAGTTCGAGCGGATCAAATTTCAGTACACGGCGTCCGAGATCTACGCACAGGACAATGTGCAAGGGCTGGCCCGCCAGTATGGCGTCGCCCTGACAAGCGGGCTTACGGTGGAAGACGTTCAGGCCTGGCCCGATGTCATCGCGGCCACGACAGTGGAGGATGTGATGGAGGCCGCCGAGCTGATTTTCGGCGGCAACACCCGATCCGTCACCGGATATCTGGACAGGCCTGCTGCGCCAGTGGCCGAGATCGCGACAGAGGAGGGGACCCAATGATCCGCGCCGTGTTCACCGCGATCACCGCCCTGATCCTTGCGCTGCCCGCCTGGGCCGTCGATATCGAAGAGGTCGTCTCTCCGGGCGGCATCTCGGCCTGGCTGGTGGAGGATCATTCGATCCCCTTCGTCGCGCTGGATATCCGGTTTCAGGGCGGCACCTCGCTGGATGCGCCCGGCAAGCGTGGCGCGACCTTCCTGATGACCGGTCTGCTGGAGGAAGGCGCGGGCGATCTGGATGCACAGGGTTTCGCCGCCGCGACCGAGGCACTTGCCGCCGAGTTCGATTTCAGCGCGTATCGCGACAGTCTGGTCATCAATGCGCAGATGCTGACGCAGAACCGGGATCAGGCCGCCGACCTGCTGCGTCAGGCGATCGTGGCACCGAATTTCGACGAAACGGCGCTGGAACGGGTCCGCGGCCAGGTTGTGTCGATCATCGAGTCCGACGCGCAAGACCCCCAAAGCATCGCCGCCACCCGGTTCAACGCGCTGGCATTCGGCGATCACCCGTATGCCACTGCGCAGGAAGGCACTACCGCCTCGGTCAGCGCCCTGACACGGGACGACATGATCGCCGCCCATCGCGCGGCCTTCGCCCGCGATCGGGTTTTCGTGGGCGCGGCGGGCGATATCACCGCCGAGGAACTCGGGCTGCTTCTGGACGCGTTGCTGGGCGATCTGCCGGCCGAAGGCGCCCCCCTGCCGGGCCCCGCCCCCTATCTGCTGGACGGGGGCACGACGGTTGTCGATTTTCCGACCCCGCAATCGGTGGCCTATTTCGGACATCGCGGGATCGAACGGCTTGATCCGGATTTCTTCCCCGCCTTCGTGCTGAATCAGATCATCGGCGGCGGCAACTTCCGCTCCCGCCTGATGCAGGAGGTCCGGGTTGAACGGGGGCTGACCTACGGCATCTATACCTATCTGGCCCTGTCGGACCATCAGCCGATGATGCTGGGGCGGTTTTCCTCGTCCAACGATCTGGTTGCAGAGGCTGTGGCCGTCACCCGTGCGGAATGGGCCGATATCGCCGCGAACGGCGTGACCGAGGAGGAGCTGGAAGCCGCCAAGCTGTTCATGACCGGCGCCTATCCGCTCCGCTTTGACGGCAACAACACGATCGCCGGGATTCTGGCCGGCATGCAGCAGGACGGAATGCCGGTGGACTATATCGCAACCCGAAATGCACAGGTCGACGCGGTGACGATGGAGGATGTCCGGCGCGTCGCAGCGCGGTTCTTGCAGCCGGAGAACCTGCATTTCGTCATTGTCGGGCAGCCCGAAGGGCTGGAACCCGGCAACTGAGCGGAAGCGTTTCCGAATCGGAGCGGGCCATGCTACCCATAGTGGCATGGCCCATCCAGACCCCAAGATAAGCGATATCCCGCGCGCGATCCGCAAACTGGACGAAACCGCGATCAATCGGATCGCAGCGGGCGAAGTCGTGGAACGCCCTGCCTCCGCGGTGAAAGAGCTGGTGGAAAACGCGATCGATGCGGGCGCGCGCCGCATCTCGGTCGACATCGCTCATGGCGGCAAGAGCCTGATCCGGGTGACCGATGATGGCTGCGGCATGGGGCCCGACGATATGCCGCTCGCACTTGCCCGGCATGCGACGTCGAAGATCGATGGCTCCGATCTTCTGAACATCCGATCCTTCGGGTTCCGCGGGGAGGCGTTGCCGTCCCTTGGCGCCGTTGGCCGGCTGACGATCACCAGCCGGGCCGATGGGTACGAGGCGTGCCGGATCCGTGTCAGCGGAGGCGACATGGGCGCGGTGAAGCCGGCGGCCTTGTCCCGTGGCACCGTTGTCGAGCTTCGCGATCTGTTTTTCGCCACACCCGCGCGGCTGAAATTCCTGCGCACCGACCGGGCCGAGATGCAGGCGATATCCGACGTGGTGAAACGGCTTGCGATGGCCGAACCGGGCGTGGGCTTCACCCTGCGCGATGTCAGCGATGCGCCGCGCGTGACCTTCCGTGCGGATGCTGAACAGGGCGAGCTGTTCGATGCCCTGCGCGCCCGGCTGGGCACCGTGATGGGCCGGGAGTTCGTCGACAACGCCTTGCCGATCGAGGCGGAGCGCGACGGCTTGCGGCTGGTGGGCTTTGCGGGCCTGCCGACCTATTCGCGCGGGTCCGCCGTTGCGCAATATCTTTTCGTCAACGGCCGCCCGGTGCGCGACAAGCTCCTGATCGGGGCATTGCGCGGTGCCTATGCGGATTTTCTGAGCCGGGACCGGCACCCCGCTGTCGCGTTGTTCGTCGATTGCCCGCCGGAGCGGGTGGATGTCAACGTACATCCCGCGAAGGCCGAGGTCCGGTTTCGCGAACCGGGCGTGGCACGCGGGCTGATCGTGACGGCGCTGCGCCATGCCCTGGCCGAGGCGGGGCATCGGGCCTCCACCACCGTGGCGGGCGCAACATTGGGCGCCTTCCGGCCCGAAGCCACGGGGGCACGGGTTTACCAGATGGACCGGCCCTCGCAGGCGACGCTTCGCGCACGGGAATGGCAGGCGCCCGGGCTGGCCGACCCGGCGGAGCGCTTTGCGCCTGCAAGCGCCCGGGTCGAAGAGGTGATCGACGATACCCCCGAGATCGCCGCCCTGCCGCTTGGGGCCGCAAGGGCGCAGGTACATGAGAATTATATCCTCGCGCAGACCGAAGACGGCCTCGTGATCGTGGATCAGCACGCGGCTCATGAACGTCTGGTTTACGAAAAGCTGAAACGCCAGATGGCGGAAAACGGTGTCGCCGCGCAGGCGCTTCTGATCCCCGAAATCGTGACGCTTGGCGCCGATGCCGACCGGCTGCTTGACATGGCCCCGGAACTGGCGCGGTTCGGTCTGGGCATCGAGGCGTTCGGCCCCGGCACGGTGGCCGTGCGAGAGACGCCCGCGATCCTGGGGACGGTGAATGCCGAGGCCATGTTGCGCGACATTCTGGACGAACTGGACGAGTTGGGCGACAGCCGGACCCTGCAAGCCCGGATCGAGGCGATCCTGAGCCGGGTGGCTTGCCACGGGTCGATCAGGTCGGGGCGGCGGATGCAGGCCGATGAGATGAATGCGCTTCTGCGCGAGATGGAAGCTACGCCGCATTCTGGCCAGTGCAACCATGGGCGGCCCACCTATGTGGAGCTGAAGCTGAGCGATATCGAGCGGCTGTTCGGGCGGACATGATACAGATTGGCGAAACCGTGATTGATCTGGGCGATCCGCTCACGCTGGCGCTGGTGATCGGCGCGGGTGCATTGCTCCTGATGCTGGTCCTGATCGTGCTGGCGATGCGGGCGGCGACCCGCTCGGCACGCATGATGGAGCCGCTGGTACAAAGCATCGGCGGGCTTGGGCAGCGGGTGCAGTCCTTAAGCGACGGGCAGCACCAGTTGGCGGGCGGGCTGACCCATGTATCAGAGATGCAGGCCAAGGCGCAGAGCCAGATGATCGAGGCGATGGAGCGGCGGCTGGAAGACGTGCAGAAAGGCATGTCCGAAACTTTGCATGGCACATCGACCCGCACCGCGCGATCCCTGGGAGAATTGCAGCAGAAGCTAGAGCAGATCGACAAGGCGCAGGCCAATATCGAGAAGCTTTCGGGCGACGTGCTGAGCCTGCAGGATATCCTGTCGAACAAGCAGACCCGCGGCGCATTCGGAGAGATCCAGCTCAACGATATCGTGTCGAAGGCGCTGCCATCGGACAGCTATGCGTTTCAGGCCACGCTGTCGAACGGCAAACGTGCCGATTGCCTGATCCATCTGCCGAACCCGCCCGGGCCGATCATCATCGACTCGAAATTTCCGCTTGAAGCCTATGAGGCGCTCAGAGCGGCCGACACCGCCTATGAGGTGAACGAGGCGCAAAAGCAGATGCGGGTGGCCGTGAAGGCGCATATCAAGGCGATTTCGGAGCGGTACATTCTGGAAGGCGAAACCGCGGACGGGGCATTGATGTTCCTGCCGTCGGAAGCCGTCTATGCGGAACTGCACGCGAATTTTCCGGAACTGGTCCGCGAAGGTTTCGCCGCACGGGTCTGGATCGTGTCACCCACGACCTGCATGGCCACCCTGAACACGATGCGCGCAATCCTGAAAGATGCGCGGATGCGGGAACAGGCGGGCGCCATTCGCAAACAGCTTGCGATGATGCACCGCGACGTGGAGCTGGTGGTGGAACGGGTGGCGAAGCTGAACACCCATTTCGGGCAGGCGCGCAAGGATATCGACGATATCACTATCGCCGCCGAACGGGCGGGCAAACGCGCGACGAAGCTCGACAATTTCGATTTCGAGGAACTGGCCCCGGGTGCGGAGGAAACCGTGGTCCCGCTCCCCCGGCGCTAGCGCTGGAAGACGGCGGCAAGAATTGCGGCCAGTTTCTCGGCATCGGTTTCGGTGAAGGCAGCGGGTTTGTCGCTGTCGATGTCGAAAACGGCGATCAGATCGCCAGCGGCGTTCCAGACCGGCAGAACAAGCTCCGACCGGGTTGAAGATGCGCAAGCGATATGCCCGGGAAAGGCATCGACATCCGCAACCAGCTGCACCTGCCCGCTGCGCGCAGCGGCACCGCAGACGCCGCGGGAGAACGGGATCTGCAGGCAGCCGTGGCCACCCTGATAGGGCCCGATTTTCAGAAGCCCCGGTTCGGTCACGCGGTAAAACCCGGTCCAGTCGAAGCGCGGATCGGAATGGTGCACCTCGCAGGCGACGGTCGCCATAAGCGCGATCTCGTCGGTTTCGCCATCGGTGAGGCTGTCGATGGTTCGGGAGAGCGTTTGATAGTCGACCTGCATGGTGTTGCGTGCCCTCGGCAAGGGGCGGGCGCGTGGGTTTCGGCCCAACTAGGTCCCGCCATATCTATTAAAGAAAGACGATCATGGGCGTTCGATGGCGATGGCGGTGCCTTCGCCGCCGCCGATGCAGATGGCCGCGACACCGCGTTTCAGGCCGCGTTTTTCCAGCGCGTTCAGAAGCGTGACCATGATCCGCGCGCCGGACGCCCCGATCGGGTGGCCAAGTGCACAGGCCCCGCCATTCACGTTGACCTTGTCGCGGGGCAGATCGAAGGCGCGCATGAAGGCCATCGGCACCACGGCAAAGGCCTCGTTGATTTCCCACAGGTCCACATCCTCGGGCGTCCAACCGATACGGGACAGGAGCTTTTCGGCGGCCGGAACCGGAGCGGTGGTGAACCATCCGGGTTCCTGCGCGTGGGATGCGTGGCCGCGGATATGGGCCCGGATCGGTAGCTCCTTGGCCTCGGCCACGCTTTCGCGGGCCAGAACCAAGGCAGCCGCCCCATCGGAGATCGAGGACGCATTCGCCGCGGTCACCGTTCCGTCCTTGCGAAAGGCGGGTTTGAGCTCGGGGATTTTTTCTGGGCGGGCCTTGCCCGGCTGCTCGTCGACGGCAATCTCGGTCACGGCCTTGCGCGTAGTGACCGTGACCGGAGCGACTTCATCCGCGAAGGCCCCGTTTTCGATTGCAGCCAGCGCATTGGAGAGCGAGGTCAGCGCATAGTCGTCCTGCGCGGCGCGGGTAAACTGGTACTTCTCTGCGCAATCCTCGGCAAAGGTGCCCATCAGCCGGCCCTTGTCATAGGCGTCTTCGAGCCCGTCGAGAAACATGTGGTCGATGGTTTGACCATGCCCGATCCGGGCGCCGCCGCGCATGTTGGGCAGCAGATAGGGCGCGTTCGTCATGCTTTCCATGCCGCCCGCGACGATCAGATCCGTTTGCCCGAGGGCCAGTTGATCGAAGGCGATCATAGCCGCCTTCATGCCCGAGCCGCACATCTTGTTGAGTGTGGTGGCCGGCACGTCCTGGCCCAGACCGGCCTTGAACCCCGCCTGACGCGCCGGGGCCTGCCCTTGGCCTGCCGGAAGGACGCAGCCCATCAGAAGCTCATCGACCTGATCGGGGCCGGCGCCGGATTGAGCCAGCGCCGCGCTGATAGCGACCCCGCCGAGATCCGCCGCCGACACATTCGAAAAAGCGCCTTGAAACCCGCCCATCGGGGTGCGGGAGGCCCCGCAGATCACCACCTTGTTCATCTGACCCTCCGTCTCTGTCACCGGCCCATGGATACCGAATGGTAAGGATTGCCGTCTATGCTTTAACGCAGCACAGACGGAAGGAACAGCGATGAACCTTGTGAAAGATGCCGCGGGGGCCATCACGATCATTCATGTCGACGAGGATCGGCTAGATGCCGCCGTCGCCATTCAGTTCAAGGACAGTTTTCGCGCGCTGGTCGAAAACGGGACAGGGCCGGTCGTGATGAATCTGGACAAGGTGGAGTTTCTCGATTCAAGCGGGCTGGGCGCAGTTGTCGCCGCGCGAAAACTGCTGGGCGCGGATCGAAGGCTGGATCTGGCAAGCCTGCAGCCCGCCGTTGAAAAAGTGATGACATTGACCCGCATGAACACGGTCTTCACCATTCATGACGATCTACAGCAGGCGTTGGAGGCCTATGGCGCCGCGCGGGCAAGTTGACCGCTGCGAAGATGAGGCGACGACATGTATCGATACACGGGACAGACATCGGAAGATGACCCTTTCGCTCGATTTTCAAAGCACCCCCGACGCGGTGGGGGAGGCGCTTGGACGGATGCGCGCACATGTCAAAGGCCACGGCCTCTCTCCCGAACATGTGGACGCCGTGGAAATCGTGCTGGCCGAGGTTCTGAACAATATCGTGGAACATGCCTACGGGGCCGACGGGAGTTCCGTTATCTCGATGACGGTCACTGTGCACAAGCATGGCGTGGATTGCGTGGTCTGCGACCGGGGGCTGGGGATGCCGGACGGCAAGATACCCTGCCCCAGACGCTTTGATGCGGAGCTGACGGATGTGGACGACCTGCCAGAGGGGGGATTCGGTTGGGGCCTGATTCATGACCTCGCCTCCGATCTGCGGTACACCCGCGAGGGTAACGAGAACAGGCTGAGCTTCTCGATTGCATCGCCTGTCGCATCAATCACCTGATATCCGACCTATTGTTTCGAGTTTTATCAAATTGCCGCGGTGGAGCCACAATAGCTCCGCAACTTGGCCCGGTTGAACGGCCATTACCGGGTCTGTAGCTGCATAGGCTTCCCTCGGCACCGTGTCTCAAAGCCCCCACCCAGTGGCGCGGTGCCGAGGTCCTTCCAGCGTTTCCCGCTTGCCCCCCCTGATTGATCGCTTACCTTGCGCACACGCAGGGGAGAGGCAAAGCTATGCGAGATTTCCATCAACCGGGCCGGTCGGCGGTTTTCGCCGAAAACGGAATGTGCGCCACATCGCACCCGTTGGCCGCGAAGACGGCCATCAACCTTCTGGAACAGGGCGGAAATGCCGTGGATGCCGCCATTGGCGCGGCGGTCCTGCTGGGTATCTGCGAGCCGCAGATGACCGGGCTTGGCGGCGATATGTTCGCGATGATCAAGCGCGGCGACAATGAGATTATCGGTCTGAATGCCTCCGGGCGGGGCCCGGCCGGCCTGTCGGCGGAGGCCTTGCGCGATGCCGGGCACGAGACTATGCCGCTTCGCCATGCCGCCGCCGTCACCATACCCGGCGCCGTCGACGGATTTTGCAGGCTGCACGGCGACCACGGGCAGATGTCATTGGCGGATGTTCTGGCCCCGGCGATCCACTATGCCGAAAACGGTGTGCCGGTCGCGCCGCGCGTCGCCGCGGACTGGATGGAAAGCGAGGGCAATCTCGCCGGGCGCGCGCGGGAGACGTTCCTGCTTGCCGGGGCCGTGCCGAAACCCGGCCAGATATTCGCCGCGCCGGGCCAGGCCGACGTGCTGCGCAAGATCGCGAAAGACGGGCGCGCGGGGTTCTACGAGGGGGAGGTGGCCGCGGATATGGTGGCCAGCCTGCGCGCGCTCGGCGGCAGCCATACCGAGGCGGATTTCGCCGAAACCGCCTGCGATTACGTGACCCCCATCAGCACAACGTACAAAGGGGTCGAGTTGATCGAACTGCCCCCGAACGGACAGGGCGCAACGGCCTTGCTGTTGGCCAATATGCTGGCCGAATTCGATATCGGAAACATGGACCCATGGGGTGCCGAACGTGCCCATATCGAAGCCGAAGCGACCAAGCTCGCCTATGATGCGCGCAACCGCTTCATTGCCGATCCCGGGAGTTGCACGGGCACCGACCATATGATGTCGGCGAAAACCGCCACGGCACTGGCCGCGTTGATCGACCCGGATCGCGCAATGGCCAACCCCAGCCGCGTTTCGGAAGCGGTGCACAAGGAAACGATCTACATCACCGTGGTCGATCGGGACCGGCTGGCGGTTTCGCTGATCTACTCGATCTTTCACAGCTTCGGTTCCGGTCTGGCCAGCGACAGGTTCGGGATCCTCTTTCACAACCGGGGCGCCGGTTTCACCCTGACCAGGGGGCACCCGAACGAGGCCGGGCCAAGCAAGCGGCCGATGCATACCATCATCCCCGGCATGATCCGGCAGGCCGATGGCAGCCTGATGCCCTTCGGTGTGATGGGCGGGGCATATCAGGCAACGGGCCATGCCAGATTTCTGACCAATGTGGTGGATTTCGGCCTGTCACCGCAGGCCGCCATAGACGCGCCGCGTTGCTTTGCCGACGTGGACGGACTGAGCATCGAGCGGGGCTATACCGTGCAGGTGCAGGACGCACTGCGCGCCAAGGGGCATACGCTCACCATTCCCGCATTGCCCATCGGTGGCGCACAGGCCATTCGCATCGACGCCAGAACCGGTTTGCTCGAAGGTGGCTCGGACCCGCGCAAAGACGGTTGTGCGCTTGGATACTGAGAGAGGACGCGGATTGCCGATTACGCCGGTAAAATCACTGGTTGCGGCTGCAAAGGCTGAAATCACGTCTCTATCGCCGGCCGAAGCCCGGGCCCGAGCCGAAGACGGCCGCGCCTTGCTTGTCGATATCCGGGACGTTCGCGAGCTGAAACGCGACGGCCGCATCCCGGGCGCGTTTCACGCCCCGCGCGGCATGCTGGAATTCTGGATTGACCCTGAAAGCCCCTATCACAAACCCGAATTGGCGACCGACAGGACGCTGATCCTTTTTTGCGCCGCCGCGTGGCGATCCGCTTTGTCGGTCAAGACCTTGCAGGATATGGGGGTGGAGGACATCGCCGAGATCGAGGGCGGTTTTTCGGCATGGGCCGAGGCCGGGCTTCCAGTCGCAAAGGACGAAGCGCCCTAGTTCAGCTGGTACTCAAGCGGGTAGCGCCCGTCCTGAAAATCTCCGAAAAGCTCCGGCAGGTCGGGATGATCGACCGGTTCGCCTGTATGGTCGGCCACGAGATTCTGCTCCGACACGTAGGCCACGTAATAGGTCTGATCGTTTTCCGCCAGAAGATGGTAAAACGGCTGCGCCTTGGACGGACGGCTTCCTTCGGGGATGGCATCGTACCATTCCTCGGTGTTCGAAAACTCCGGATCGATATCAAAAACAACCCCGCGGAACGGGTGTTTCTTGTGCCGGACCACTTGGCCCAGATTGTACTTCGCATGACTGGTCAGCATCGCGCGGCGCCCCTTTTACCCTCTCTTTCCTATCCTCTGAGGCAGGGCGTTGTCCATGGAACAGGGCGGATTTCAAGGGAAACAGACTGTGAACCTCGTTCAGACAGTGCCGAAGCGCCTTGCGGGCAAGCCCGATCCGCGCATGCCGGCGCCGTCTTCACATTCCCGTTTCCGATCAAGCCGAAATGACGACAGCCCATTCCCACCGGCCCCGATTTCCATTATGATACGGCAAAACACAACAATATGTTCGAGCAGGCAGTTTTCATGAGACAGGTCGTATTCTTCCTGATTCTACTGGTGTTGGCAGGCTGCGGGCGCAACTTTTCCGCCCCGCGGGATCTCGACAACGCGTGTTCCATCATCAATGAGCGCCCGGCGTACTTTCGTGCCATGCGCGCAAGCGAGCGGAACTGGGGCGTGCCGGTGCATGTCCAGATGGCGACAATCTATCAGGAAAGCAGATTTATCGGCGATGCACGCACTCCGTTCCGCTATGCGCTTGGCGTGATCCCGCTTGGGCGGCAAAGCTCCGCATACGGGTACAGTCAGGCGCTGGATGGCACCTGGGACGAGTATCGCCAGCGCACGGGCAATCGCGGGGCGCAGCGCCACAATATCCGCGACGCGACCGATTTCATGGGCTGGTACATGACGCAGACGGTCGAGCGGAACGGCGTGCCGCTCACCGACGCGCGCAGCCAGTATCTGGCCTATCACGAAGGCCATACGGGTTTCAGCAGGGGCAGCTACAATGCCAAGCCCTGGCTTCTGCGGGTGGCAGACGAGGTTGCGGCGCGGGCCCAGGTCTATCAGTTGCAACTCGCACGCTGCCGCTGATCCCGGCGCGCCCGCGTCAGTCGAAGTCGCGGGATGCTATCTCTTGCGGGATGTTGAAGAGCCGCGCGCCCATGCGGCCGCCGGTTTCCAGCCCACGGAGGATCACGGTGGTTTCGCTGCCCGTTTCGTCGGTGATCACCCATTGGCGAAGCTCCACGGGCGAGCCCGTGAAAACCAGGGTGATCTGCCCGATCTCGGGGTTTTCGGGATCCTGGGCTATGACACGTGTCGATGTGCCGTCGCTTTCGTGCCCGACCACCATGCCCGACCGGCCCAGATCGACATTCTGCGCCAGGATCAGATGCAGCGGCGTCCGTTGCAGCGGATACTGCTCGGGCCGGGAGTTGGACCGGCCATCGAATATCGCCACCTGTCCACCCCCCGCTATCACCAGCAGGTCGTCGTCGTCGCCCCCATATTCGAACCTGACACGGCCGGGGCGGTGGAGATAGATCGTACCGTTTGAAATAGAGCCATCGGCGTTAATCTGGGTGAAGTCCCCCTCGGCCGTTTGCAGCGAGTTCAGATAGGCCGAAAGCTGGGACAGCGGTATCGCTTGCGCCCAGGCCGGCAATGCAGTGGCAGTCATCAGCGCCACGGAGAGAAGAAACCGTTTCATAGCCTCAATTTAGGAGATCGATGCAACAGTTACACCTCACGACCGCGAGATCGGCGAAATTTTACGCCTGCTCGGGCACCAGGATTTCGCGTTTGCCCACGTGGTTGGCGGGCGAGACAAGGCCGCTTTCCTCCATCTGCTCCACCAGACGGGCGGCCTTGTTGTAGCCGATCGCCAGTTTCCGCTGAATATAGGAGGTGGAGCATTTGCGATCGGTGATCACGATCTGAACCGCCTGATCGTACAAGGCATCCTCGCCATCGGTGTTGCCGCCGAGACCGAGTACCAGATCGATATCGCTTTCCTTGTCGCCGTCCGGGCCGTCCAGCACCGATGCCGCATAGTCCGGCGGACCGAAGCTTTTCAGATGACACACGATCTCTTCGACCTCTTCGTCGCTGACGAAGGGTCCATGCACGCGGGTGATCTTGGCGCCCCCGGCCATGTAGAGCATATCGCCCATGCCCAGAAGCTGCTCGGCACCCTGCTCACCCAGAATGGTGCGGCTGTCCACCTTGGAGGTCACGTGGAACGAAATCCGCGTGGGGAAATTCGCCTTGATCGTGCCGGTGATCACATCGACGGAGGGACGCTGCGTCGCCATGATGATGTGGATGCCGCTGGCCCGCGCCATCTGCGCGAGACGCTGTATGCAGGCCTCGATCTCCTTGCCCGCCACCATCATCAGGTCGGCCATCTCGTCCACGATCACCACGATGAAGGGCATCTTCTCGGGTGCGAACTCCTCCGTCTCGAACACGGGTTCGCCGGTATCATCGTCAAATCCGGTCTGCACCGTGCGGCTGAACATCTCCCCCTTCGACAAGGCGTCCTCGACCCGGCTGTTGTAGCCCTCGATATTGCGCACGCCCATCTTGGACATCTTGCGATAGCGCTCTTCCATCTCGCCCACGGTCCATTTCAAGGCGACCACCGCCTTCTTGGGGTCGGTCACGACCGGGCTGAGCAGATGCGGAATGCCGTCATAGACGCTGAGCTCCAGCATCTTGGGGTCGATCATGATCATCCGGCACTCTTCCGGCGTCAGCTTGTAGAGAAGGCTCAGGATCATGGTGTTGATCGCCACGGATTTGCCCGAACCGGTGGTGCCCGCAATCAGCAGGTGGGGCATTTTCGCAAGGTTCGCGACGATCGGATCCCCGCCGATATCCTTGCCCAGAGCCAGCGGCAGGCTCTGATTGCCATCGCCGAAATCACGGCTCGACAGGATCTCGCGCAGCACGACCTTCTCGCGATGCTGATTGGGCAGTTCGATCCCGATCACGCTGCGGCCGGGCACTGTGGAGACGCGGGCGCTGAGCGCGGACATGGACCGTGCGATATCATCGGCCAGACCGATCACACGGGAGGCTTTGAGACCCGGGGCAGGTTCCAGCTCGTACATGGTCACGACGGGGCCGGGACGGACCGAGACGATCTCGCCCTTCACGCCGTAGTCATCCAGCACGTTTTCCAGCATCCGCGCGTTTTCCTCCAACGCCTCGTCGGACAGATTGTAACGCTCGACCGCGACCGCGCTGCTCAATAGCGACAGCGGCGGGAATTCGTACTCCGCCGTCTCCGCCTCCAGTGGCAGCGATGGCTGCGCATCGGCCATGGCCGCGCGCGAGGGCGCGGGCCTGCGTGTCTGATGCTGAACGACTTTCTTCGGTTCGGCTTGCGGCACCGCAAAGCCCCCGGCGCGCGACGGCTCTCCCTGAAGCTCGGCAATCCGTTCGGAATAAGGCAGTTCGATCGTCTGCTCCGCGGCATCCGGGGACCGCATGTCGGCGGAGGTGAGCGGCGGTTCAACGCGCGTCAGCGGCGGGACGACGGTACGCATCGCAGCGGCGGACTGGTGCCGTGCCACGGCAGCTTGTGGCGCGGTCAACGGGCGGCGCACCCGGTTCTTGATCACGTCGGCGATTTTCTCGCGGATCCGGTCGTCATCCGGGGCGGAGATCTCCGCCCCGGCAATCGGGGGCGCTGCCAGCAGTTCCGGCTCCGGCTCGGGCGAACGGTCCCGGCTGCGCAACAGGGGCACGCGCTCCAGCAAGCTGGGGCGCGGCGCCGATGCGCGCACGACCGGCTCCACCCTTTCCACAATGTCATCTTCATAGGCGTCCGCCAGATCCTGCCGCGCCGCGATCCGCGAAAGGCGGCGTTCCTGCAAGGCCTGTGCCGCCTGCCCGGCGCCGCGCCCGGCCTGACCGAACAGCGCCGCCAGCCCCGCGATGGTGGAAATCAGGCCCACGATCAGGAACCGCAGACCCACCCGCAGCTCTGCCCCGTTCACACCGAGGACAAATAGGCCAAGCCCGATGGCGGCGAGGAAACTGAGGGCGGCGAGAAGTTTGAGACCAAAGGCCGCGCCGAAAGGCAGTATGTTCAACAGCGCGCCCAGAACCGTATCGCCGAACAGGCCACCCAGCCCGAAACTGTGCGTCCATCCCGCACCGGGGACATAGCTTGCGGCATAGATCGAAGCCAGAGCGACCGCGATCGGCAGAAACACGATGCGTCCGAAAACACGGTCTTCCCCGCGATGCAGCAGGAAACGCAGGCCCCAGACCAGAGCGCCCGCCGCCAGACCATACGCCCCATATCCGACGATCAGCATCAGGACCGCGGCCAGGGACGCCCCGAGATGGCCCAGAATGTTCTGCGGCACGGCATCCGTCGCCACGGTCCAGTTCGGATCCTCGGGCGTGTAGGAGGCCAGCATCAGCGCAAGCGCCACCCCGAGCACACATAGCAGCAGGCCAAGAAGCTCTTTGCCGCGACGCTCGATTGCGGCCTGCATCCGGCTGTCAAGAAGCGGGTCTCTCTGTCGTGTCTGATACGCCATTTCCGTCCTACCTCACCGATACAGGCAGTCACGGAGCTTGATCAGCCCGCGCTGCATTTCTTCCTTGTCGGCCACCATCGCCACGCGGATCCGGTCCGCGCCGGGCGTATGCCCGCCGACATCGCGCGCCAGATAGGCACCGGGCAGAACCCGGACGCCCGTCTCGCGCCATAACTTCATTGTCGCGACTTCGCCGTCATCCACCGGAAGCCACAGGAAAAAACCCGCTTCCGGCGGGGAGTATCCCTGGATGTCGCCAAGGATCTCATCGGCCATCGCATATTTTTCCGCGTAGAGCGCGCGGTTGGCGATCACGTGATCTTCGTCTTGCCAGACCCGTTCAGCGACCGCCTGCAACGGCATGGGCAGCGGGGCACCCGCATAGGCGCGAAGCTGTTTCAGCCGCGCGATGCTGTCGGCGCCACCGGCTGCAAAGCCGGACCGCAGACCGGGCAGGTTCGACCGTTTCGAGAGCGAATGAAAGATCACCACCCGGTCGGGATGTGCGCCAAGCTCCCGTGCCACCTGAAGCGCGCCCGGGGGTGGGGTATCGCGATATATTTCGGAATAGCACTCATCGGCGAAAATCTGGAAGTCATGACGCTCGGCCAGCGCGATCAGGTCGCTCCAATACGCCCGATCCGCGACCGCGCCCTGCGGGTTCGCGGGCGAGCAGATATAGGCCACCGCAACGCGGTTCAGCACGGTTTCCGGCAAACTGCCGTAGTCAGGCAGGTTGCCCGTCGCCTCGGTCGCGGGCACATAGATCGGCTCGGCCCCCACGGCCAGCGCCGCGACCGCGTAGACCTGATAGAACGGGTTCGGCGTCAGCACCACGGGGCGCTTGCCCGCCTTGGTTTCCGGGCAAAGCGCGATCAGCGCGTTGAACAGCCCCTCCCGCGTGCCGTTCAGCGGCAAAACCTGCCGCGCGGCGTCAACCGTCACGTCATATCGGCGCGCAATCCAGTCGGCAATCGCCTGTTGCAAGGCCGGCGTGCCGTCATTCGCGGGGTATTGGCCAAAACCGGCGACATTCTCCGCCAGCACGTCCCGGACCCAATCCGGAAACGCATGGCGCGGCTCGCCAATGGTCATCACAATCGGCTCGCCCCCCGGTTCATGGGAATCGAGCAAGGTCCGCAAACGCGGAAAAGCATATTCTGGCAGGTCCGAAAACCGCTCGGGGAAAATCATATGTGCCTCGGTTTCAGGATCATGACGCCCTGATTTGGCAACAGGTTACCCGCCAAGACCGCGCGGGTCCAGAAAAACGAGCCATTTCAGGCCGTAAAGGCGCGATGTCTGTGGCGATTAGGCCAATACTGCCTCTGCCGCGGCCGCAATGCGCAGAAGTTGTGGCTCAGCCATCGGCGGACACAAGATCATGATGCCGGTTGAGGGCACACCTGTCGGCAGGGTCACTCCGCATAGCCCCATCAGGTTGCCGACACGGGTGTTTCTGAGCGTCAGAAGGTTTTCGGCCACGAAATACGCATCATCGCTCATCAGCCGTTGCGCATGTGCGGGCAGGTTCGCCGCCGTCGGCAAGAGCACCGCGTCATACGCGGCCGTCTCGCGCGCCCAGTCTTGCCGAAGCCGCCGCAGACGTTGCCATCCGGCCACGAAATCAGGCGCGCTGACCTCACGGCCCTGCCGAAACCGCTCCCGGATGCGGTCGAACATCTTTTCGGGCGCCGCTTCGATCACATCGCCCCAGGTGCCATAAGCCTCGCCCGTGAACAGCATCAGCGTCTTCTGCATCGCCTCGTCAATCGCGGGAACGTTGCCGGTTTCGATATGGGCGCCCGCCGCACCAAGCCTGTCCAGCGCGGACTGAAACGCCGCGCCGGGCCCGTCCCGGACATCGCTGGAATACGGCTCCAGAACCAGAAACCGTTTGCCGGAAAGATGCGCGCCCTTCAGGTCGACCGGTTTCGTGCCTTCCATCACCGCCAGAAGATGCACCGCATCCTCGACCGTTCTGGTCAGGGGTCCGACCGTATCGAAGCTTTCGGCCAGCGGCACGACCCCCTTCAGGCTCAGCCGCCCGTGCGTGGTTTTCAGCCCGACCAGATCGTTATAGGCCGCCGGCAGGCGGACGGAGCCGCCCGTGTCCGACCCTATGCCCGCCGCCGCCAGACCGAACGCGACCGAGGCCGCCGCGCCGGAAGATGATCCGCCGGGCACCAGATCGGGATCGTTGACGTTGGGGGGCGTCGCGGTCTTGGGGTTCAAACCAAGCCCCGAGAAGGCCAGTTCCGTCATATGCGTCTTGCCGAGACAGACCAGCCCGGCGCGGGTGGCACGGGCCAGAACCTCGGCGTCTTCTGCAGGAACACGGCCTTTCAGCAAGGCCGATCCCGCCTCCGTCGGCAACCCGGCGGTGTCGAACAGATCCTTCCATGAAATCGGCACGCCATCCAGCAGACCGTGGCGCAGGCCACTCCTGGCGCGCAGCGCGGCAGCCCGCGCCTCCGCAAGGGCGCGATCGGGTGTCAACATCGTATAGATCCGGTTCCTGTGGGCATGCGCGCCGCAGGCCTGCAGATAGGCTTCGGTCAGCTCCACCGGGTCGATCTCTCCGTCACCGATCGCACGGCCCAGATTGCTTGCGCTCAAGCTTTGCCAATCGTCCCGCATGTCCCTGCCCCCGTCATGGTGTCGCGGGTCACGCTATCCGGGCGCAGTTCGTTGGACAATCCTTGCCGCACCTGCATATTCCCCCTCATGGCACATGACGCAGATATTCTGATTGTCGGTGGCGGACTGAACGGTCCCTGCCTCGCGCTGGCCCTGTCGCAGGCCGGGTTCTCGACCGTGGTTCTGGACGCGCTCAGCACCGAAAACAGGGGCGCGGACGCGTTTGACGGTCGGTCATATGCGCTGGCTCTGGCCTCTACCCGGCTGCTGGCTGCACTTGGTCTCTGGGACGATCTGGTGGCGCAGGCGCAGCCGATCTTGGAGATCACGGCCAGCGACGGGCGCGCGGGCGAAGGGCCTTCGCCCTTCTTCCTGCATTTCGATCATGCCGAGATCGAGGAAGGCCCGATGGGCCATATGATTGAAGACCGCTACCTGCGTCAGGCCCTGCTTGCCGCGATGGAGGCCGACCCGCGTATCACCCACCGGCCCGGCGCGCGCGCGACCGCGCAAGATACCGCAACCGGCGCCAGCGTGACGCTGGAGGACGGAACCACGCTGTCCGGGCGTCTGCTTGTCGGTGCCGATGGCCGGCAAAGCGGCACCGCCGCGCGCGCCGGGATCAAACGCACCGGATGGGAGTATGGTCAGACCGCGCTGGTCTGTGCCATCGCCCATGAAAAACCTCACAATGGTATTGCGCACCAGTTCTTCATGCCGCCCGGCCCTCTTGCGATCCTGCCGCTTCCGGGCAACCGCTCGTCCATCGTATGGAGCGAGACCCATGCCGCCGCCGCAAAGCTCACCGCGATGGATGACGCGGGCTATCTCGACCATCTGCGCCCCCGCTTCGGCGATTTCCTGGGCGAGATCCGGCTTGAAGGTCGGCGGTTCAGCTATCCGCTCGGGCTGAGCCTCGCCAACAGGTTCGTCGCGCCGCATCTGGCGCTTGTCGGCGATGCGGCCCATGGCGTTCACCCGATCGCCGGGCAGGGCCTGAACCTCGGCTTCCGCGATGTCGCGGCCCTTGCCGAAGTCCTGACGGATGCCAGACGCCGGGGGGAAGATTTCGCTGCGCTGGATGTGCTGGAACGCTATCAAAGCTGGCGCAGGTTCGACACTGCCGCCTTGGCCGCGGCGACGGACGCGTTCAACCGGCTGTTCTCAAACGACAACCCGGTTCTTCGCGGGGCGCGGGATCTTGGATTGGGGGTGGTGAATGCGCTGCCCGGCATCCGGCGCAGGTTCATTCGCGAAGCCGCCGGCCTGACCGGGGATCTGCCCCGCTTGCTGCAGGGGCGGCCACTTTGACGGCAATGGCTCAGTCGAGTTTCCGAGCTTCCTCTTCCAGCATGATCGGAATGCCGTTCCGGATCGGAAAAGCCAGATGCGCGGCCTTGGAAATCAACTCCTGCGCATCCGCGTCATAGCTCAGCGGCGCATGGGTCAGCGGGCATACCAGCGCTTCGATCATGCGCCGGTCCGCAAGCGGGTCAGCACTCATTGCAGGATTTCCTCCGTGGTTCCGCCGCGCAGCGCGAACTCGATCAGGGTCACCAGCGTTTCGCGCCTTGTGCCAAGCGAGGGCGCCTCCAGCAACGCCTGTTTCTCCTCGGGCTCGAAGGGACACAGCATGGAGAGCGAGTTGATCAACAACTCGTCTTCGGCGTCCTTCAGGCTGTCCCAATCCGTCGACAGCGACAGCGCCTCGAAATACCGGGACAGAAGGTCGAGAAAGCGCGGGCGATCGAAACTGCGGTCCTTCTCCACGCCGCCCAGATCGACTTCGAACCCCTCCCAGGAGATATCGGCCTTGAGATAGGGGCTGAAGCCCGAAACCTCGCGCGTCACGCGATAACGAGAGATGCCGCTCAGGGTGATCATGTAGCGCCCGTCTTCGGTTTCCGAAAACTGCGTGACACGGCCCGCGCAGCCAATCGCGTGCAGGCGCTTGTCGCTCTTGCCGGGCACTTCGCGCGGCTGAACCATGCCGATCAGCCGGTGTGAGGTCTTGAGCGCATCATCGAGCATCGCGAGATAGCGCGGCTCGAAAATATGCAGCGGAAGGCGCGATCGCGGCAACAGCAATGCCCCCGGCAAGGGGAACAACGGGATCGTCTGGGGAAGATCAGCAGGTGACATCATGCCCTTTACCTAGCGCTCCGCGCGATCAGGCAAAGATCATCGAGCTGAGTTTCCGCCGTCCGGTCAGTACAATCGGATCTTCCGGCTTCAATGCGTCGAAGATCGTGAAAAGCTGCGTCTTGGCGGCGCCATCGTTCCAGTCCCGGTCCCGGCGAAACAGATCCAGAAGCTGCGTCACCGCATCCTCGACCTGACCGGCGGCGTGAAGCGCCAGCGCATAGTCGAACCGCGCCTGATGGTTGTCGGGCTCCGCCTCGACCGCGGCGGACAGTTCGGCCAATGGGCCTGCATCCTGTGCCTGCCGGGCCAGTTCCAACTGCGCCCGGGCCGCCTCGACCTCTGCTGCGGCGGCAATCGCGGCGGGGACATTCGCCAGCAAGGCCTCCGCCTGATCCAGTTCGCCCATGGCCAGATGCGCCCGGGCCAATCCACCATAGGCCGCGGGATTTTCGGGCTCTTCGCCAAGGATCGCGGCAAAGGTCTGTGCCGCATCCACGGCAGCCCCTTCGTCCAGCATTGCCTCGGCCGCTTCGATGGCTTCGCCAAGACCGCCGTCATCACCGGACAGGGCAGAGAGTTTCTCGACGAAACGCTTGACCTCCGCCTCGGATACCGCCCCCTGAAACCCGTCGACGGGCTGGCCCTGATAGAACACATAGACCGTCGGGATCGACTGAACCCGCAACTGCGCCGCGACCTGCTGGTTCTGGTCCACATCGACCTTCACCATTCTGACCTTGCCCTTGGCCGCGGCGACCGCCGCTTCAAGCTGGGGACCAAGCGTCTTGCAGGGGCCGCACCAGGGCGCCCAGAAATCGACGATGATCGGCACATCCTTGCTGGCTTCGACGACATCGGCCATGAATGTCGCATCGCTGCTGTCCTTGATCAGATCGGCTGTGCCCGTGGCGTCCTTCGCCTGTCCAAATTCAAGCATGGCTCATCTCCGTTCAATTCTCGTGCTTGCGTGTTATATGCGCCTGCGGCCCAGCCCCGCCAAGGGGTCACAGATCGAATGTGGCGAATACCGGTGCATGGTCGGACGGTTTTTCCCACCCCCGCGCATCACGCAACACGCGCGAGCCGTGGGCCGCGTTGGCGATATCCGGCGTGGCCCAGACATGATCGAGCCTGCGGCCCTTGTCCGCTGCATCCCAGTCCCGTGCCCGGTAGGACCACCAGGAATAGAGCTGCCCTTCCGGGATATCCTTGCGCGTCACGTCGACCCAACCGGCGCTGTCTTGCACCTGCGCAAGATGGTCGACCTCGATCGGTGTATGGCTCACCACTTTCAGCAATTGCTTGTGGGACCAGACATCGTCTTCACGCGGCGCGATGTTCAGATCGCCGACCAGAATGCTTTTCGCGGGGGTTTCCCCGTGAAACCAATCCCGCATCTCCGTCAGAAAATCGAGCTTGTGGCCGAATTTCTCGTTCACCTCCCGGTCCGGGAGATCACCACCAGCGGGGACGTAGAAGTTGTGAATGGTAACGCCGTTTTCCAGCTTGGCCGCCACATGGCGCGCATCGCCCCGGGCAACGAAATCGCGATGGCCCACGTCTTCGACCGGCAGTTTCGACAAGATGGCCACACCGTTATAGCCCTTCTGGCCACGGGCCACGATATGGCGATAGCCCGCCGCGGCGAACAGCTCGACTGGGATCTTGTCGACCGGCGATTTGCATTCCTGAAGGCACAGCACATCCGGCGCTTCCTCGCGAAGAAGCTTCGTCACAAGATCCGCACGCAGCCGGACCGAGTTGATATTCCATGTGGCAAGGGAAAAGGACATCGGCGCATGCTCCGTCTGGCTAGGCCCTTGGTCTAGGCTGCAAGCCCACGGCTTGCAAACCGATTGCTGACATGCGCGCAAAAAAGGCCCGAACCGCGAGGTTCGGGCCAGTCCAACAGGGAGGTAGTGGGTAAAGAGTATTCACAACTCATGGTTGCGCCTTGATCTCAATCAATCCCGCAATGCGCGCGTCACGCAACCAGCCGGTATCCACCGCTTTCGGTAACCAGAAGGCGCGCGTTGGACGGATCGGGCTCGATCTTCTGGCGCAGGCGATAGATATGCGTCTCAAGCGTGTGGGTGGTGACGCCCGCATTGTATCCCCAGACTTCGTGTAGAAGAATATCCCGGGCAACGACACCATCCTGCGCGCGATAGAGGAACTTCAGGATATTCGTCTCTTTCTCCGTCAGCCTGATCTTCTTGTTGTCCTCGGTCTCCAAAAGCTTCATCGCCGGTTTGAACGTGTAGGGCCCAAGCTGAAAAACAGCGTCTTCGGATTGCTCATGCTGGCGCAGCTGCGCGCGAATCCTGGCCAGAAGCACGGGAAACTTGAACGGCTTGGTCACATAGTCGTTGGCCCCCGCATCCAGACCGAGGATCGTGTCGGCATCGCTGTCATGGCCCGTCAACATCAGGATCGGGCATTTGACACCCTGCTTGCGCAACAGGCGGCAGAGTTCGCGGCCATCGGTATCGGGCAGGCCCACATCGAGGATCACGAGATCGTAGATCGCCTCTTTTGCCCGCTCCATCGCGCCCGCGCCATTCCCGGCTTCGAAGACGTCGAATTCCTCGGTCATCACAAGTTGTTCGGACAGCGCCTCGCGCAGGTCCTCGTCATCATCGACCAGCAGGATCTTTCGCAGTGTGGCCATGGTGTCTACCTCGTTTTCCTGTTTCTGCTCACCGACATGCGCGCCTTGCGTCAACTTGGCAAGACGGTCGAAAAGAACCTCACGCAGCCGTGTCAGGGTGGGAGCGAATGTTTCAAATTGCGACAGCAAAGGGTATGGAACGGAACATCCCGCGCTTATGTGAGAAAGAATGAGCCTGATCCCCACCCCAGCCGAGTTGATGGCCCGCGCCCGCGCCGATCTGCGCGTGGGCCTGCCCGTGGTCGTCGGCGATGCGTCGGGCGGCGGGATCGTCGCCTTGGCCGCTGAGCGGATAGGCGACGACCGGCTTGACGATCTGCGGGTCCTGTCGGCGGAGGTGACGGTTGCCATCACCGCGTGGCGCGCGGAGACGCTGAAGGCGCGGGCTTATGATGGCGATCTGGCGCGGCTACGGTTGCCGGCGGAGGCCCGCGCGGATTGGGTCCAGGCCATCGCCGACCCGGCGAATGACCTGCGCGCGCCGATGAAGGGCCCGTTGCTGAGCCTGCGCGACGGAACCGCGGGCTTGCACCGTCTGGCGCTGCTACTGATGAAATCGGCGCAGTTGCTGCCCGCCGCGGTCATCGTGACGGTGCCCGATGCCCGCGCCATTGCCGAAAACCACGGCCTTACGCTTCTTTGGGCCGACAGCGCGGGCGAAGATCTTGCCGCGCATCACCCCCTGCATCCGGTCGCCGCCGCGCGCCTGCCGCTGGAAGCGGCCGAGGCGGGGCGGTTGCATATCTTTCGCCCCGACAATGGCGGGATCGAGCATTACGCAATCGAAATCGGGCGGCCCGACCGGGCCAAGCCCGTGCTTGCACGCATCCATTCCGCCTGTTTCACGGGCGATGTGCTTGGATCCCTGAAATGCGATTGCGGGCCGCAATTGCAGACCGCGCTGGCGGCAATGGCCTCCGAAGGCGCGGGGCTTCTGCTCTACCTCAATCAGGAGGGGCGCGGGATCGGTCTGGCCAACAAGATGCGCGCCTATTCCCTTCAGGATCAGGGGTTCGATACGGTCGAAGCCAATCACCGGCTTGGGTTCGAGGATGACGAGAGGGATTTTCGCCTCGGGGCCGGGTTGATCAAGACCATGGGCTTTGGCGCCGTTCGCCTGATGACGAACAATCCGCGCAAGGTGGAGATCATGGGCCAGATGGGCGTTGCAGTGACCGAGCGCGTCCCGCTTGTGACCGGCACCAACCGCCACAACGCTCATTATCTGGCCACAAAAGCCGAGAAATCGGGGCATCTGCTTTGACACCTGCCGATCTGGTTCTGACCCCGCGCGGGCTGCGCTTCATGGGCCGGATGTTTCCCTGTACGATCGGGCGTGGCGGCCTGAGCGTCCGCAAACGCGAAGGCGATGGCGCGACGCCGGTGGGTATCCATCGGATCATCGGCTGCCTGTATCGCCCGGACCGTCTTGCTAGGCCCTGCGACTGGGCCGTACCTGTGGGGCCCCGCGATCTGTGGTCCGACGATCCGGAGGATGAGGATTACAACCTGATGGTCCGCGCACCTTATGCGGCCAGTCACGAACGGCTTTGCCGGGCCGATCCGCTTTACGATCTGATCCTGCTGACGGACTGGAACTGGCCTCGTGCGGTGCGGGGACAGGGTTCAGCGATATTCCTGCATCAATGGCGGCGACCCGGATATCCGACCGAGGGATGCATCGCCTTCGATCGCGGCGATCTGCACTGGATTGCGCCACGGATCACGCATCGCAGCCGCGTCATCGTGCCGCCACTCGCTGAGGTCACCGGCAGGTTGAACCAGCCACGGACGCGCGGCGGAGCCAGCTGCATGTTGACGTGATTTTTGGCAGGTCTCCAGGTCTTCGGCGCAGATCAGGCCTGCTGGGCCGGCCGCTCTCCGAAGATCGCCGATCCGACGCGCACATAGGTCGCCCCGAAGGCGATTGCCTTTTCGAAATCCGCGCTCATCCCCATGCTGAGTTCGCGCAGATCGTTGCGCGCGGCGAGTTTCGCCAGAAGCGCGAAATGAAGGCTCGCCTCCTCCTCCACGGGCGGGATACACATAAGCCCGGTCACCGGCAGATCCATCGCGCGCGCCTCTGCGACGAAGGCATCGGTTTCGGCGGGCAGGATCCCGGCTTTCTGCGGCTCCTCGCCGGTGTTCACCTGGATCAGCAATTCCGGGCAGGCGCCGCGCTCCTGCGCCAGATCGGCAAAGCGGCGGGCCAGCTTGATCCGGTCCAGCGTATGGATCGCATCAAACATCTCGACCGCCTGGCGGGCCTTGTTGCTTTGCAACGGCCCGATCAGATGCAGCGAGATGTCCTCGTAGCGCTCCTGAAAGGCGGGCCATCTGCCAGCGGCCTCCTGCACCCGGTTCTCGCCAAAGAGCCGATGACCCTGATCAAGCACCGCCGCCACCCGGTCTTCCGACTGAACCTTGGAGACCGCGATCAGCTTGACCGACCCGGCCGGGCGATCCGCGGCGGCTTCTGCCTTGGCTATGGAAGCCGTAATGTCAGATAACGCCATCGGCCACCTCTGAAACAGAAAAGAGCGGGCCCGGGGCCCGCTCTCTCCTTACCAAATAATCCGTGAGGATTAGAAGGACATTGCAACACCGAGCGACCAGAAGTCGGTGCTGAAACCGCCTTGGTCGGAGGAGCCGTATCCAAGATGGATGCCTGCACCGCCGCCGAGATCATAGGCAGCTGCCAAGCCGAAGCCTTCGGCGCCACTGTCGAACTCACCATAGTTGGCATGGATCGAGAAGGCGTCAAAGGAGTAGCCCAGACCGATGCCGATGTGGTCATCATCTACACCTGCGGCACCGTTTACGTCGGTCCAGTCACTGTACTGGATTGTGGCCTCGAAGCCGCCGGCAAAGACAGCTGCAACGCTTACGCCAACGATCGCCTGATCGTCAGCCGTGCCAAAATCGGTAACCTGGTAACCCAGACCGAACTGCAGATCGACACCTGCGAGAGCAGCATCGTAACGGAAACCGATAGCAGTTGAACCATCACGTGCGTTCGTCGGCACAAGGCCAGTTGCCGCGGGGGCGTTCTGCTCATGCGAGATTGCGATGCCAAAGGAGTCGAAGGTGTATTCGTAACGGAGAACTTGGTTGTCACCGTTAACGCCACCGCCTTGACCGTCGCCATAGGAACCGAGGTAACCGGCATGCACGGTTTCCGCGTCGTCGATCGAGCCGGGGTTGCCCGCAGTGTTGGCTTCGGACAGTGCCCAGTCCAAGGCGCCATCGGTATCACCCAAGGTCAGGGTGCCGAAGTTGCCGGACAAGAACACCGAGGTGCCCTGATTGTCGATCTCGTTACCCAGGTTACCGGCTTCGTCCAGGTCGACGACAGCGCCAAAGGTCAGGCCGTTATCGGTCGTGCCCGAAAGAGTGAATCTGATGTCCACGTCGTTGAAGAACTGTGTCGCATCAGTCGTAGCCAGGGCGCCGTTGACCGGATCGCCAGCCGCATCGCGGTCGCCGCCAATGATACCCATCTCGGCCGAGCCGCTGATGGTTACGTCGGCTGCCGCTGCGCCGGCCAGAGCAACCAGTGCCGTGGTAGCGAAGAGAACCTTTTTCATGGTTTTTCCCTCGTATTCTTAAAGAAGGTGCACCTCAACACGGGGAATTCCGAATTGAGTATGCCCTTCTCTACCTCTTCGCCCCCTGAATTGCAAGAAAGGCCAAAGACATGGCGCCATCTTGCACCGGTCTGGTGCAGACTTGCCACAGTCATGGTCACGTCCGGCGGGCCAAGACCCTTGCCGCGCAAAGAGGCCTAAGATACCAAGGCGCTGATGGTTCGAGCGAAGAAGGGGCAGCCCGGCATGAAATTTTCCCGTGTTGCAAGAATTGGCGCCGTTATTCTGCTGATGACCGCACTTGTCGCCTGCGGTCGTTCCGGCAACGTATTCAACAACGAGATGAACTCGGAAACGCGGGCACAGTTGGAAGAAGCCGGTCTTCTGCCAGACCCGGATCGTCGCACGATCTTCGATCTTTTCGATAACAGCGCCGACCCCAATGTCACGGTCGAGGTCAATCGCTATCTCTGGAACGCGTCCCTTGAGATCCTCGATTTCATGCCGATCGAGGCGGCCGATCCGTTTTCCGGCGTGATCGTCTTCGGTTACGGCACACCACCGGGCTCCGGCCGCGCCTATCAGGCGACGGTCTATGTGCAGGACCCGGCGCTGGACGCGCGCAGCCTGCGGGTTGCGCTGCGGAGCCGGGGTGGCCCGGTCAGCCGCGAAACCGCGCGCCAGATCGAGGATGCGATCCTGACCCGCGCACGCCAGCTACGGATTCGCGACGCGGACCTCTAGACCCTGCGCTAAGCTCCGCCTAAACACACCGCCGGGCCGTCCTTGCCCGGCGTTTTTGCGTTTGACCCCCTGAGGAATGACCGATGTCCCGCTATCAACCTTCCAAGCTGGAACCGAAATGGCAGCAGGCCTGGGAAAAAGCCGGCACCTTCCGCGCCACGCGAGACGGCGACAAGCCGAAGTATTACGTGCTGGAGATGTTCCCCTACCCGTCGGGCCGCATCCATATCGGGCATGTGCGCAACTACACGATGGGCGACGTGATCGCGCGCTACAAGCTGGCCACCGGCCATAACGTTCTGCACCCGATGGGATGGGATGCCTTCGGTCTGGCCGCGGAAAACGCGGCGATGGACCGCGGCATCCATCCGGCTGACTGGACCTTCAGGAATATCGACGACATGCGCGCCCAGATGAAACCCCTGGGGTTCTCGCTGGATTGGAGCCGCGAGATCGCGACCTGTCATCCGCAATACTATCGCCATCAGCAGGCGATGTTCATCGACATGCTGGAAGCCGGGCTGATCGACCGGAAGAACGCCGTGGTGAACTGGGATCCAGTGGACATGACCGTGCTGGCCAATGAACAGGTGATCGACGGCAAGGGCTGGCGCTCGGGCGCGGATGTTGAACGGCGCGAACTGACGCAGTGGTTTTTCAAGATCTCCGACATGGCCGATGAGCTGCTGCAGGCGCTGGACGGGCTCGACAACTGGCCGGAAAAGGTCAAGCTGATGCAGGCCAACTGGATCGGCAAGTCCCGCGGCCTGCAATTCTCCTTCGGGATAACGGAGGGCGTGGGCGGTCATGACCGCGTGGAGGTCTATACGACCCGCCCCGACACTCTGCTTGGCGCAAGCTTCATCGGCATCTCGCCCGATCATCCGCTGGCCCGGGAACTGGAAACCAGCCGCCCGGACGTTGCGGCCTTCTGCGCCGAGTGTCGCGCCACCGGCACATCCGAGGAAGCGCTGGAGAAGGCGGAGAAGAAAGGCTTCGACACCGGTCTGACCTGCCGCCATCCGTTCGACACATCCTGGGAACTGCCGATCTATATCGCCAATTTCATCCTGATGGATTACGGCACCGGCGCGATCTTCGGCTGCCCGGCCCATGATCAGCGGGATCTCGATTTCGCGCGGAAATACGGACTTGAAGTAGCCTCCACCTATGCGCCGGCGGGCGATCCGGCGGGGTTTACCCTGCCTGAGGATGGCGGTGATGCCTATGTTCCGCCCAAGACGGAAAAGGTTCACTACATCAAGGGATTCGCCGGCGAAGAGTACCAGACGGGCGCCGAAGGCATCGATGCGGCCATCGCCTTTTGCGAGGAAAACGGCGTCGGTCAGGGCGTGACGAAGTTCCGCCTGCGCGACTGGGGCCTGTCGCGCCAGCGCTACTGGGGCTGCCCGATCCCGGTGGTGCATTGCGACGCCTGCGGCGTGGTTCCGGAGAAAAAGGAAAACCTGCCCATCGAACTGCCGAAAGACGTCAGCTTCGACATCCCCGGCAACCCGCTCGATCGCCACCCCACATGGGCGTCAACGCCCTGCCCGTCCTGTGGCGCGCCCGCAAGGCGCGAAACGGACACGATGGACACCTTTGTCGACTCGTCGTGGTATTATGCGCGCTTCACCGCACCCCATGCGGAGACGCCGACCTCGGCCGAGGACGCGGCCTACTGGATGAATGTGGACCAGTATATCGGCGGGGTGGAGCATGCGATCCTGCACCTGCTCTATTCGCGCTTCTTCGCCCGCGCGATGCAGATCACCGGCCATCTGCCTGCCAGCGCCATCGAACCTTTCGACGCGCTGTTCACGCAAGGTATGGTGACCCACGCGATCTACCGGACCGCACGGGGGGAGGACGGGCGGCCCGTCTACCACTATCCCGAAGAGGTGGAGCTTCGCGACGGTGCCGCCTTCCTGAAGGAGGATGGCCGCCCGGTCGAGGTCGTCCCATCTGCCAAGATGTCGAAATCCAAGAACAACGTCGTCGACCCGGTCGCGATCATCGAGCAATACGGCGCCGACACCGCGCGCTGGTTCGTGCTGAGCGATTCGCCGCCCGAGCGCGATGTGGAATGGACAGCCGCAGGCGCCGAGGCCGCTTTCAAGCATCTGGGCCGCGTCTGGGCATTGTGTGACCGGATCGGCAAGATGGACCCCGACGCGACAGGCGACGGCGACGAGGACCTGCGCCGCGCGATGCACCGTACCATCCACGATGTGACGATGGGCATCGAAAGCTTCGGCTTCAACGCCGCCATCGCCAAGCTTTACGCGTTCACCAATGTGCTGACGAAATCCAACGCCGCCCATGCCACGCAGCGCGAGGCAATCATGGTGCTGGCACAGCTCATGTCGCCGATGACCCCCCATCTGGCCGAGGATATCTGGGCCCATCAGGGTGGCGAGGGGCTCATCGCCAACGCCCCCTGGCCCGTCGCCGACGAGGCGATGCTGGTCGATGACAGCGTGACGCTGCCGATCCAGATCAACGGCAAGCGCCGCTCCGAGATCACGGTGCCCAAGGATCTGGCAAAGGAAGAGGTTGAAAAGCTGGCGCTGGCGGACAACGCTGTGATCAAGGCCCTCGATGGCGGGGCGCCGAAAAAGCTGATCGTCGTTCCGGGCCGGATCATCAATGTCGTTATCTGACCGCCGCACCGTTCTTGGGCTTCTGGCCGCCGCTCCGCTCGCGGCCTGCGGGTTTTCCCCGGTCTATGCGCCGGGCGGCGCGGGCGATGCGTTGCGCGGGCAGATACTTGTGGAACCCCCGGAGACGCGAAACGAGTTCCTGCTGGTGGCGCGTCTGGAGGATCGGCTTGGCCGCGCCGGCAGCCCCCGCTATGCGCTGACGCTCGACACGGATGTGGAGGAGCGCGGCATCGCTGTGACCGGGTCGAACGATATCACCCGGATCAATCTGACCGGCACAACCCGGTTCCGCGTGGTGGAGGCGGGAACGGATGTGCAGGTTCATGCAGGATCTGTGCGAACCTTCACGGCCTATTCCACCACAGGCTCGACCATCGCCACGGCGGCTGCCGAACGCGACGCGCAGGAGCGGCTGATGACGGCGCTGGCCGATCAGATCGTCTCCAATCTTCTGGCAAGCGCCAGCCGCTGGTCATGAAACTGTCCCCGCGGGAGGCCTCGGGCTATTTCGCGCGGCCCAATCCCGATGCGACCGGATTGCTGATCTATGGTGCCGATGCCATGCGCGTGGCGCTGAAGCGCCAGCAGGTGCTGGAGGCGCTGCTTGGCCCGGAAGCCGAAGCGGAGATGCGCCTGAGCCGCATTCCCGCCTCCGATCTCCGGTCGGACCCGGCCGCACTGCTCGATGCGATCAAGGCGCAGGGCTTTTTCCCCGGACCGCGCGCAGCCTTCGTCGAGGATGCGGGCGACGGGCTTGCGCCCACCATCAGGACAGCGCTGGAAGACTGGCAGCCGGGCGATGCGCAGGTGATCGTTACGGCAAGGCAGCTTACGGCGCGATCCGCCTTGCGGAAGCTTTTCGAAGGGCACAAGACCGCCTATGCGGTGGGCATCTACGATGATCCGCCCACACGGGCCGAGATCGAAGAGACGTTGCAAAAGGCCGGTATCCTCAACATCTCCTCCGGGGCGATGGTCGATCTGACCAGCCTCGCGCAATCGCTCGATCCCGGTGACTTCCGCCAGACGACCGAAAAACTGGCGCTCTACAAATATGCCGATACCGACCCGGTGACACCCGAGGACGTGGCCGCCTGCGCGCCCGCCACGATCGAGGCCGAACTGGACGATATCCTTCATGCCGCGGCGGAAGCACAGGCCGGCGCCATCGGCCCGCTGATCACCCGGCTTGGCGGGCAGGGCGTGCAGCCGGTGGGTCTTTGCATCGCGGCCCTGCGTCATTTCCGGGTGCTGCACAGTGCTGCAAGCCATCCCAACGGCGCCTCCGCCGGTATCGCCTCCGCGCGGCCACCGATTTTCGGGCCCCGCCGGGATCGAATGACACGGCAGGCGAATGCCTGGGGCATGCATAATCTGGAAACCGCGCTCAGCCTTCTGGTGGAGACCGATTTGACATTGCGCTCCAGCCAGCAGGCTCCGCAAATGGCCCTGATGGAGCGCGCATTGATCCGGCTGGCGATGATGCCGCGCGCGCAACGGGGAGGATAGGCCATGTATCAGGTGATCGGCGGGGTCAAAAGCCGCGCGCTGCGGGTTCTTTGGACGCTGGAGGAGATCGGGCTGGACTACGAGCATGTGTCCGCGCCGCCCCGGTCCGACGCGGTGATCAGCTTCAATCCGGCGGGGAAAATCCCGGTTCTGGTGTCCGGAGGTGTGCCGATCACCGATTCTGTCGCGATCATGACCTATCTGGCGGACAAACATGGCGCGCTGACCTTCCCGGCCGGCACCATCGAACGCGCGCGGCAGGACAGCCTGACCCAGTTCATCGTCGACGAGTTCGACCAGTTGCTCTGGACCGCTGCCCGGCATTCCTTCGTCTTGCCCGAGGACAAACGCGTGCCCGAGATCAAGGACAGCCTGAAATGGGAATTCGAGCGGTCGCAGAAGGCGCTGATCCCGCGCATGGCCGAGGACGGGCCGTTTCTGATGGGCGACACGATGACGATTGCCGATATCCTGCTGGCCCATTGCGGCGGGTGGGCGGTGGCGGCGAAGTTTCCGATCGTGGAGCCGCAATTTCGTGATTTCGTGACCATGATGCGGGAACGGCCCGCCTTTCAGCGGGCAATGGCAGCCTGAGACAGCACTGGCTCCGCCGCTGACCTGTGGCCGGCGGACCGGTTCCCGCTGATGCTGGCAGGCCGCGCGGCGCGGCGCCTCCACCGGCCACGTTTTCAACCTGGTAATGCGGGCTCCTTGTTCCAATCCGCAGCATGTTGTCCGGCCCACCGCCCCGTGGACAGGCATGCCGTCAGCAGGTAGCCGCCCGTCGGCGCCTCCCAATCCAGCATTTCGCCTGCACAGAAGACGCCCGGCAGCGCCCGCAGCATCAGAGTTTCATCCAGCGCCGACCGTGCGACACCGCCCGCCGTCGAGATCGCTTCGTCCATTGGGCGCGGGCCCTGATGCGGGACCGGCAAGGCCTTGATCAGCGCCGCAAGCGCGGGGCCCTCGGGCAGTGGCCGACCGAACTCCTGCAGGAGCGCGAGCCGGGTGCCGGTCAGGCGCAGGGCCTTGCGCAGGAAATTGGCGAGGCTCTGCTTGCCCCTCGGGCGGAACAACCGCGCGGTGACCTCCTCCGGCCCCAGATCCGGCACCAGATCGAGTGTCAGGGCCGCGCCCTCCCGCAGGGCGCGCGACACGGCGTAGATGCCGCCTCCTTCCAGCCCGCGCTCCGAAATCACGAACTCGCCGCGATGAACCTGCTCGCCCGCTTTCAGCGCCACGTTCTTCACCGGCATCCCGAAATGCGGGGCCATATGCGCGGACCAATCCATGTCAAAGCCCATATTGGCCGGTGCGAACGGCGCGATCTTCACGCCTTTCCCGGCCAGCCAAGGAGCCCATGCCCCATCGGAACCCAACCGGGCCCAGCTTGCGCCGCCAAGCGCCAGAACCGTCACCTTCGGATGCAGCACCTTCTGGCCTTCGGGCGTGTCGAAGACGAACCCCGCCCCCTGCCATCCCTGCCAGTGCCAGCGGCGGCGCAGATCGACCTCCATCCGTGCCATCCAGGATCGCAGCAGTGGCGAGGCTTTCATGGCGACGGGAAACACGCGGCCGGTGGAGCCGGTAAAAAGCTGCTGCCCGAGGGCGCTCGCCCAGCCCTGCACCTGCTTGGGTCCGAACGCGTCCAGCATCGGGGCCAGCCACGGCTCGGCCTCGTGATAGGCCGCCTTGAACCGGGGCAGCGGTTCCACCTTGGTGAGATTCAGGCCCGATTTGCCCGCCATCAGGAATTTCCGGCCTGCCGAAGGCTTTCCCTCTGCAAGCAACACCTGTCGTCCGGCCCGCGCCAGAGTTTCGGCCGCCATCAACCCGGCCGGGCCCGCGCCAATCACCAGAGCATCGGTCATGCCGGGGCCGTCGGCCCTTGTCCGGCTTTCCATTCCAGCACGCGGTGCGGATAGGGGATCTCGATATCGTTGTCTTTCAGCGCGTTCCAGATCAGGAACAACACATCGGAGGTGTATTTGTTCTCGCCGTCATCCAGCCCGTTGACCCAGAACTCCACGCAGAATTCCACGCCGCTCTCGCCAAAGGCGCGCAGTTCGCAATCGGGCGGGTAAGGCAGGTCGAGCACCCCCGGATGGGTGGCCACCGCCGCCTCCACGATTGCGGGAACGAGGTTGATATCCGTGTCATAGCTGACCGAAAACGGCGCCTCGTAACGGTTCGCGCTGCCGCTGTCGGAGTAGTTCACGACCCGGGTGGTGATGAAATCCTCGTTCGGGACCACGACCCAACGCCCATCGAAGGTTTCCAGAACCGCCGCGCGCGCGGTCATCTTGACGATCTTGCCCTGTTCACCGCCATCCAGCTCCACGTAATCGCCGACGGTCGCCTGCCCTTCCAGCAACAGGATCACGCCGGAGATGAAGTTCGACGCGATCTTCTGCAGACCGAAGCCGAGACCCACGCCAATCGCACCGCCAAGCACGGCCAAAGTGGTCAGATCGATCCCCATGATGCTCATCAGCAGCAGGAAGGCCGCGCCGAAGACCAGTATCTCGACCGTCTTGATCGCCAGTTCCCGGGTGGCGGGGCGGATCTCCTCCTGCCGGGCGATGTAGTCGGCGCTGTGCCGGGTGGACCAGCTTCCCAGCCAGAACAGCAGGCTGCCCGCGATGACGCCGCGGATCAGTGCGATCAGCGAGAAGGAGATATTGCCAAGCGAAACCTCCATTTCGGACAAGGCAAGCGTCACATCGTCCAGAAGACCCAGTGCATAGAGCGCGGCAACCGGGATCAGCACGTAGCGCCCGAGTGTTTTCAGGAACGGATCGGTGAGGATCTGGCGGACCAGAATGCGCGCGGCCAGAAACAGAAAAACCCGTTTGCCAAAGGCGATCACGGCACCGCTGTCGAAAAGGGAGACGACGATCGATTCTCCCACTGCCGTGAGCCCGTAGGCCAGAAGCGGCAGGAGAAGCGGAACGAACCGGGCCAGAAACCGCCGCGTCTGCGACAGCAGCGTCTCGCTGCCCTCGGCCGGGCTCAGCAGCCGTTTCAGCGCGGGCGCCATACGACGGGTCAGCAGGAGAGCCAGCAGAAACGCGACGACCAGCAGCGCGAATTGCGACCAGGCCGCGGGGCTGGTCAGCCAGCCAAGCGCCAATTCAAGGGTTTCCCGGGCGAATTCAAGCGCCTGTTCGACGATTTCCGGCTGGTTTTCCATGGCGATGTCTTGCCCCACGCATGTCTCAGGCCATTCTAATGGCTGGCAATACCGCCGAGGACAAGCTGGATGAAGACCGACGAGCCCATTTGCCCCCTATGCGACCGGGCGATCCCGAAGGAGGCCCGGCAAAGCCTTCACCACCTGATCCCGCGCTTGCGGGGCGGCAAGGGCGGGCCGACCGTGCGCCTGCATCAGATTTGCCACAACGAGATCCACGCGACCCTCAGCGAGGCGGAGCTGGCGCGCGATTTCAATACGGTGGAGGCGTTGAAAAGCCATCCGCGGCTGGCCGGGTTCATCGCATGGGTTCGCAAACGCCCGCCCGCTTTTCACTCCAAAACGCCGGGCGGGCGCCGCGCGTGGAAAACGCGGTGACGAGCGGGGGGCCGAAAGCCCCGCCCGCTACCGGCAAAGCCGCTTGATGCCCCGCAGCGTTTCGGCATCGCCCGCCAGCGCATCCGCCGCCAGATCCCGCGCCATCGCCAACAGCCCGTCGCGCAGGACAAGCCGGTCGATCAATCCGAAGTCCAGAGCCTCCTGCCCGGTCAGCTTCTGGCCTGCCAGCAAAACCAGTTTCGTGCGCGCAGGCCCGATCAGCGCCGCCATCCGCGCCGAGTCGGACGGCTGCGGCAGAAAACCCAGCTTCGCCACGGGATAGAAAAACCGGGCCTCGGGCACGGCGATCCGCAGGTCGCAGGCCAGCACCATGCCGAAGGCGCCGCCCGCCAGCGTCCCGTTCAGGGCCGCGATGGTCAGGCAGGGCAGATCCGCGATGGCGCCGGAAAGCCGTTCCCACGCGGGCGACGTCGCAAGGCCCGCCTTCGCCGCCTCCAGATCCGCGCCCGCGCTGAAAACCCGGTCACCCGCACCGGTCAGAACCAACGCGCGCACCGACGGATCCTGCCCTGCCTCCTCCGCGATCTCCGCCAGATGACGCAGCATGTCCTCGGTCAGCGAGTTGGCCTTGTCGGGGCGGTTCAGCGTCACCAGCCACAAGCCACCCTCGCGGATCAGGTCGATCATGCCGTCAGGCCGATCCGGGCGCGCAGGTCTTGGTCGCGCAGCGACAGCTCGGTGCCCAGAAGATCATCCGCCTCGGCCCCGCACATCCAGACAAGCGCCCGGGCCGGCCAATCGGGCGGGATATGGTCCGACCACTCCAGCTGGCTGACCGGGTTCAGGCCGCTGGACTTGATCTCGCGCTGCATCTGCGTCGCCACGGTGCCCGGTGACAGACCCATCGCGCGAATACCCTGATCGGCCGCCTCCTTGTGCAGGCACATGGTCAGCATCGCGGCACCCGCCTTGGACGTGCAGTAATGGCTCCATCCCTCCAGCGCGTTATGCGCCGCACCGGAGCTGATGGTGATGATCGTGCCGCCACCGCGGGCGACCATCCCTGGCATCGCCGCGCGCATCCCGTTGAAAACGCCCTTCAGATTGATGTCGATCACATGGGACCACGCCTCCGGATCGGCATTCACAAGATGGGAGATCGGCTCGATCACCCCGGCATTGTTGAT
Organism: Rhodophyticola sp.; assembly: GCF_965284195.1. Classification (NCBI taxonomy): domain Bacteria; kingdom Pseudomonadati; phylum Pseudomonadota; class Alphaproteobacteria; order Rhodobacterales; family Roseobacteraceae; genus Rhodophyticola; species Rhodophyticola sp. The sequence goes on from NZ_CBDIRM010000001.1 coordinate 3,068,689, forward strand.
CAGCACGTCCAGCCCGCCAAAGGTCTCCTCGGCGGCGGCAATCGCGGCCTCGACCTCCCAGTAGCGGCTGACGTCGCAAGGCACCGCAAGCGCGGCATCGCCGATCTCGCCGGCCAGATCGGCAATGGCTTCCTGCGACCGTGCCAACAGGACGACATTTGCGCCCTCGGCGGCAAATGCCCGTGCCGCGGCCGCGCCGATACCGCGGCTTGCCCCTGTAATCATCACCGTTTTTCCGCCTGGCATACCCATGTCGCCCCTTTTGCTTGACCTCCGCCGGACCATCGGCCCAATCGGCTCTTGACCCTGTCAGACGCGCGTCCGAACATCGCATGATGCAATTCACCCTTGGTAGGTCGTTATGTCAAAGCTGAAAACCTTTTCCCTAAGTCTTTCCACCATTGCGCTTCTCGCGGCAGCCCCTGCGCTGGCCGATGTCGACGCCCAAGAGCTCTGGGACGAATGGCAGGCGCAAGGCGCCGCAGTCGGTCAAACCCTCTCCGCCGCGTCCGTCACGGATACCGATACCGGTCTTCGGATCAGCGGCATGACCGTGCTGGCGGATCAGGGCGGGAGCACATCGACCGTGCAGGTCGACGAGATCACGCTCAACGAAAACGCCGATGGCACGCTGAGCGTCGAAATGTCCGACCCCGTCCGCATCACGAGCGTAAGCCAGATCGAGGACGGACCGGCAGTCCGCATTGACATGGATGTGCGCCATCAGGGTCTGAACATCACCGTGTCCGGAGATGCCGGGGCGCGCGACTATCAGTATGACGCCGACAGCATAACGATCAGCAGCGAACAGATGACTGTCGATGGCGAGCCGGCGGGAGATATGAATATCGCCGCCACCATCACGGATTTCGCGGGCCAGTACATGCTCACCGGCGATACGGTCGAGACGACGGAGATCACCTCCACCAGCAGTTTCTCGGGCATGTCGGGCACGATCGATGCCGCCGCGCCGAACGGCCAGGATGGCGGGTTCAAGCTCAGCTTCAACATGGGCCCGATGACATCGACCGGTTCCGGCAGCATGTTCGCGTTGGCGTTCATATCGCAGATGTCCGATAGCACATCCGTTCCGGAGAATTTTTCCCTCCTGAGCGATCTGGAATACGAACGGCTGAGTTACGAGATGACCGTCGATGAAGCCGGAAGCAGCTTCAACATGTCCTTCGCCAATGAAGGCGGCGAGATGGGGGTGGAGCTTACCGAAGGTGGGCTGACCTATGATCTGTCGGCCGTGAATGTCGACGCGGCCATTCTGACGAACGGGTTTCCGGCACCGATCGAGATCAGCGCGGACTCCACCGGGTTCCTCTTCACGCTGCCTCTGATGCCCGAGGATGAGCCCTCCGACATGGCGCTCAGGCTGGATTACCGGGGGCTTGAGGTGAATGAGGCGCTTTGGAGCATGGTCGACCCGGGCCAGGCGATCCCGCGCGACCCGGCGACCCTGATCGTCGACATCACCGGCAAGGTTCAGATGCTCGTCAATCTGCTGGCAGGCGATCCAGCCGCGTTTCAGGGCCCTCCGGGAGAGCTGCGCGAGGTTACGCTCAACGACCTGCAGATCAACGCTGCGGGTGCCTCTCTGGAAGGGGAAGGCGATCTTGAGTTCGCGCCCGGCCAGATGGTGCCCATGCCGGTTGGCACAATCGATCTGCGCGCCGCCGGGCTCAATGCGCTGCTGGACCGTCTGACCTCTGCCGGGCTCCTGCCGGAGCCGCAGGCCGCCATGGTGCGGGGCATGTCGGGCATGTTCGCCCGCCCCGGCCCGACCGCGGACACGCTGGAAACCACGATCGAATTCCAGCCCGGCGGCGGCATCACCGCCAACGGCATTCCGCTGCAATAGCGGGCTCTGCCAGTGATCGAACCGCCCGGCGCCGTCCCCGAGCGCCGGGCGGTTTCGCTTTGCCCGGTCTTGCACCACCGGCCACCCGGCTCTAGGTCACATGGCAACAGCGCCGCGCGCGCCTTCAGGACAAATCCGACATGACCCGATCCCTTTCCGATCTGACAGCCGACCTGCTGGCCGCCGCCAAGAGGGCCGGGGCCGATGCCGCCGATGCGATTGCGGTGGATGGCACGTCGGTCTCCATCGGGGTTCTGAACGGCAAGCTGGAACAGGCCGAACGGTCCGAAGGGGTCGAGATCGGGCTGCGCGTCATGGTCGGGGCGCGACAGGCCTGTGTTTCCGCGTCGGACATCAACCCCGCCACGCTCTCCGAAATGGCCGACCGCGCGGTCGCCATGGCCCGTCTCGCGCCCGAGGATCCCACCATCGGGCTGGCCGATCCGGCGCAACTCGCCACCCGATGGGACGCGGAAGTGCTCGACCTGGTAGATCCCACCCCGGAACCCGAACCCGCAGCCCTTGAAGACGCGGCCCTCAGGGCAGAGGCGGCGGCACTGTCCGTCCCCGGCATCTCCCAGGTTCAGGCGACAACCGCCGCCTATGGCCAGCGCCGGGTTCATCTGGCGGCGACGAACGGGTTTTCGGGCGGCTACGGGCGCACCGATCACGGCCTGAGCTGTGTGGCGATCACCGGCGAAGGCACCGGGATGGAGCGGGACTATTACGGCGAAGGCCGCAGCCATGCCGAAGACATGATGGCACCCGAAGAGGTCGGGCGCCTTGCCGCGCAACGCACGATCGCCCGCGCCGGGGCCCGCAAACCGCCCACGGGCGCCTTTCCGGTCCTCTATGACGAACGGATTTCCTCCTCGCTTGTCGGGCATCTTCTGCAGGCATCCAATGGCAGTGCCATCGCGCGCGGCGGATCCTGGCTTCGCGATGCACTGGGTCAGGATGTGCTGCCCAGGGGCCTGTCGATCGTCGAAGACCCACATCGCCCGCGGGTGACCGGCTCCCGCCCGTTCGATGGCGAGGGACTGCCGACCGCGCGGCGCGAGATCGTGGCCGACGGTGTGCTCACCGGCTGGACGCTGGATCTTGCCACCGCGCGCAAGCTGAACATGACCTCCACCGCCAACGCGGCGCGTGGCACCTCGGCGCCGCCATCGCCGTCGGTCACCAATATCGCGCTGACGCAGGGCGATCTGAGCCGGGAGGATCTGCTGGCGCAGATGGGCACCGGGCTTCTCATCACCTCGATGATCGGCGCTTCGATCAACCCGACGACCGGCGATTATTCCAGGGGGGCGTCCGGGTTCTGGGTCGAAAAGGGGCAGATCGCCTATCCGGTCAATGAATGCACCGTCGCAGGCAACCTGCGCAACATGCTGCGCACGATCGTGCCCGCCAATGATGCCCGCACCCATCTGTCGCGGGTTGTCCCGTCGCTGCTGGTCGAAGGCCTGACGATTGCCGGAGCGTGAAGACAATCTGAGCCTGCTTGTCGACGCTGCGCGCCGGGCCGGAGAGATCGCCACACGCCACTGGAAACAGGGCCCGCAGGTCTGGGACAAGCCCGGGGGCGAGGGCCCGGTGACCGCCGCGGATCTGGCGGTGGACGAGATGCTGCGCACGACGCTGACCGCCGCCCGCCCCGATTATGGCTGGCTGTCGGAGGAAACGCCCGATACGCCCGCGCGCCTGTCGCGACGCCGGACCTTCATCGTCGACCCCATCGACGGCACCCGCGCCTTTATCGACGGCTCCCGCGATTTTGCCCATTCGCTGGCCATCGCGGATCGGGGGCAGGTCACTGCCGCGGTGGTCTATCTGCCGGTCAAGGATCGGCTTTTCGCCGCCGCCGCGGGGCGGGGCGCTACGCTGAACGGCGTGCCGCTTGCCGCTTCGACCCGCGATATCGAGGATCAGGCCACCATCCTGACCTCCCGGCCCAATCTGCGCCCCGAGCACTGGCGTGACGCCCCGCCGCCCGTGGCCCGGCATTTTCGATCGTCGCTCGCCTATCGGCTTGCGCTGGTCGGTCAGGGCCGGTTCGACGGGATGATCACGCTCAGGGACAGCTGGGAATGGGACATCGCCGCAGGCGCGCTGATTGTGGCCGAAGCCGGCGGCGCGATTTCCGACCGGCACGACCGGACGCTCGTGTTCAACAACCCGGTCCCGCAACTTCCCGGCGTTCTGGCCGCGGCCCCGGCGCTCCACCGGCAGCTTATGGCGCGTCTGGTCGGCGCCGCTTGACGGCTCACCCCATATCCGTAGGGTGCCGCCAAATTCCGACCCCTAGCCCAAAGGCCCCGCATCCATGACCCAACGCCTGCATCTTGTCTTCGGCGGCGAGCTGAAAGACCCCTCCAAGAATGAGTTCAAGAATGCCGACGATATCCATCTCGTCGGCATGTTCCCCGATTATGCCAGCGCCTATGCCGCCTGGAAATCCGAGGCTCAGCGCACGGTCGACGATGCCCATATGCGGTATTTCATTGCCCATATTCACCGCCTGCGGGACGAGGAAACCGAAGCTTCGCCAACCGAAGAGCTGGGGTAAGCCGCCTTGGGCCAATCCCTTGCTCTTGCCGGCTATCTCCTGTTTTCAGCCCGCGCCGAAGCCTTTGCCGAGCGCAAGCTGGCCGCACGCCTGCGCATCGGCAAGGAGGACGAGGCGCGCCTTGACGAACGCCGCGGCATCGCCTCCCGTCCCCGGCCGGACACGCCGCTGATCTGGTTTCACGCCGCCAGCGTGGGCGAGTCGCTGGCGCTTCTGGAACTGATCCGCCGGCTGATCGAGGAGCGCCCGGATATCTCGGTCCTGGTCACCACCGGGACGGTCACCTCCGCCAAGGTGATGGACAGCCGCCTGCCGGACGGTGCCTTTCACCAGTATGCCCCGATGGACGCGCTGCCTTTCGTGCGCCGCTTTCTCGATCATTGGCGCCCCGATCTGGCGGTCTGGACCGAAAGCGAGCTCTGGCCGGCGCTGATCACCGAAACCGATGCGCGCAGCATCCCGATGCTGTTGATCAATGCGCGCATGTCCAAGGCCAGCCATGACAGGTGGCGGTTTCTCAAGGGCGTGGCGCGCAGCCTGCTGGGGCGCTTCACCTTCGCCCATGTTCAGGATGATGTCACTGCGGGGTATCTGCGCCGGCTTGGCCTGCCGGCGGAGAGGCTCAAGGTGACCGGTACGCTGAAGGAAGGGGCCGCGGCTCTCCCCTATGACGAGAACGAGCGCGCGCGGCTTGCCTCCCGGCTGGCGGGCCGGCCCGTCTGGCTGGCCGCCTCCACCCATAAGGGGGAGGAAAAGAAGATACTGGAGTCGCACAGCCTCGCCATGCGCGGCAACCCGCGCCTGCTCCTGATCATCGTGCCGCGCCATCCCGAGCGCGGCGACGCGGTGGCCGAGCTGCTGCAGACGACGGGCTGGAGCTATGTCCGCCGCACGGCAGACGAGATGCCCGATGGCGACACACAGGTCTATCTGGCCGATACCGTGGGCGAGCTGGGTCTGTGGTATCGTCTGGCCCCGGTCAGCTTCGTCGGCGGCTCGCTGGAGCCCATCGGCGGGCACAACCCTTTCGAGCCGGCGGCGCTCGGCTCGGCCATCCTGCATGGGCCCTATGTCACGAATTTCGTCGATATCTACCAACGTCTGACCGAAGCCAAGGCTGCCCGCCTCGTATCCTCCCCCGAAAGCCTGGCCGCCGCGGTCAACGATCTGATGAACCCCGATCACGCCGCCGCCATGGCCAGCGCGGCGTGGGAGGTGTCCTCCTCGGGCGCGAACGTGACCGATATGGCGGTCGATCTGCTGCTCGATACGCTCGATACGCCTTCGCCGCCGGCATTGCCCGGGCCGGCCTGATGCAGGCGCCCGGCTTCTGGCAGCACCCGCCGGGGCTGCGCGCGGCGCTTCTCTCTCCGCTTGCGGCGCTTTACGCATCCGCGACCGCGCGGCGCTTGCGGGCCGGGCCGCGCGACACGGTCGGCATACCCGTGATCTGCATCGGCAATCTCAACGCCGGTGGCACCGGCAAGACCCCCACGGTCATCGCATTGGCCCAGCACCTGATTGCCCGTGGCTGCACCCCCCATGCGGTCAGCCGCGGCTATGGCGGATCCCTTGAGGGGCCGGTTCAGATCGCCCAAGGCGTGCATGACGCGGCGCAGGCGGGCGATGAACCGCTGCTCCTTTCGGCCTTCCTGCCGACCTGGGTGGCAAGGGACCGGGCAGCGGGCGCGCGGCTTGCCGCGAAGGCCGGGGCCGATGTGATCCTGCTGGATGACGGCTTCCAGAACCCCGCGCTGGCCCATGACCTCTCCGTGATCGTCGTTGATGCGGCATACGGGTTCGGCAACGGGAAGGTCATTCCCGCAGGGCCCTTGCGCGAGCCGGTCAGCACAGGTCTGGCGCGCGCCGATCTGCTGCTGTCGATCGGTCCGGACGCTGCGCAGAAGGACTTCGCCGACCGGTGGGGCAGACTGATCGACCTGCCGCATCTGACCGCCCAACTGGAGCCGCTGCCCACTGGTCTGCCCTTGGCGGGCCGCCCCGTTCTGGCCTTCGCGGGCATCGGACATCCGGAGAAATTCTTCGCCACGTTGCGGCAGATGGGGGCAAATCTTCTGCGGGCCGAGCCCCTGTCCGACCACCAGCCCCTGACCGAGACGCTGCTGATGCGCCTTCAGCGTGAAGCAAAGCTCCTCGGCGCGCAGCTTGTCACCACGGAAAAGGACGCGGTGCGCCTGCCGCCTGCATTCCGCCAGTCGGTGATGACGGTCCCGGTACGCCTGCGGATCCACGACACGGGCCCGCTGGAGGCGGCGCTGAGCCGTATTCTGGACCAAAGCCCGGATATCTGATCACGCCGCCCGGGGTTCAACACCCCTGAATTCAGGCGGTTTCGTCATCTTCCCCCAGTCTGGGCGATGGCCGATGCAACGCCACCTCGGCATCGGAAAAGCGAAAAGGCGGGCGCACGCCCGGCACGCCGTCCAGGTCGATCTGCAACCCCCGCGCCTTGACCTGAGGGTCGGCGAAGACCTCCGCCAGATCGTTGATCGGCCCCGCGGGCACGCCCTCGGCCTCGCAGGCGGCCAGCAGGTCGGCCTTGCTGCGCGCCCGCGTCGCGCCGGTCAGCCGCCGGGTCATCTCCGCACGGTTCGCAATCCGGTCCGCATTGGTCAGGAACTCCGGTGCCTCCGCCATATCGTCCAGCCCGAGCAGCCGGCAAAGTCGCCGGTATTGCCCGTCATTGCCGGTCGCGATGATCAGCCAGCCATCCGCGCAATCGAAGACCTGATAGGGCGTCAGGTTCTGGTGCGCGTTGCCGATCCGCTCCGGCGCCACGCCCGTAACCAGATAGTTCATCGCCTGATTGGCCATGAAACCCGTTGCGACATCCATCAGCGCCATGTCGATATGCTGGCCCTTGCCGGTCGTGCCACGCAGATGCAGTGCCGCCAGGATCGCATTGACCGAATAGAGCCCCGTCAGAATGTCGGTGACGGCAATGCCCACTTTCTGGGGCTGGCCGTCGGGGTCGCCCGTGACCGACATGATCCCGCTCATGCCCTGAATGATGTAGTCATACCCCGCCCTATGGGCATAGGGGCCGGTTTGCCCGAAGCCGGTGATCGAGCAATAGATGAGCCCTGGGTTCAGCGCCCTGAGGCTCGCATAGTCAAGCCCGTACTTGGCCAGCCCGCCGACCTTGAAATTCTCGATCAGGATATCCGCCTCCGCGGCAAGCGCGCGCACCTTCGCCTGCCCTTCGGCGGTACGGAAATCGGCCACGACCGAGCGTTTCCCGCGATTGCACCCGTGGAAATAGGCCGCCGACAGATCCCCCTCGCGCTGCACGAAAGGCGGACCCCATCGTCGCGTATCGTCCCCCTCGGGTGCTTCGATCTTGGTCACCTCGGCGCCCAGATCGGCAAGCGTCTGGCCGGCCCAGGGACCGGCCAGGATACGTGCAAGCTCCAGAACCCTGATACCGTCAAGCGGTGCCGTCATTGGGCGGCGGCAACCCGTTCGTCCAGGATCTCGGCAAAGCTGGCATAGCTCATGTTGCTGAACTGCTCACCGTCGATGATGAAGGTCGGCGTACCGGGGATATTGTGCTCTTCCTGATGCGTTTCGTAGCGGTCGACCAGTGCCTGCGCCATATCCGCATCGGTCAGGCAGGCCTCAAGCTCGGCCTCTCCCAGACCGACCGACCGGCCGATCCGCCGCAGGTTTTCCGCCACGGTGGCAGGTTCGCCCTGCACCCATTCGCGTTGCGTCTCGTAGATGCGGTCGACCACGGCGAAGTACCGCTCCGGCCCGGCGCAGCGCGCGACCATCGTGGCCCAAAGACCGAACCTGTCGAAATAGACCTCGCGGTACACAAACCTGACCTTGCCCGTTTCGATGTAGTTTTCCTTGATCTGCGGAAACACGTTTTCATGGAAGGTCGCGCAATGGGGGCAGGTGAAGGAGGCGTATTCGATCACCGTTACCGGCGCATCCTCCTGACCCAGTGCCATATCGACGATTTCGGGCATGTCGCCGGTCGCCTGCGCACCGGCCGCACCCAAGGGCGGCAGCGCTGGGTTCCGGCCGCTCTGCCATGGGGCGATCAGGGCGGTTCCTCCAAGAACAAGGCCCGTGGCCCCGATACCGGTCAAAATGGTCCTGCGCTTCATAAACTGCTCCTTCTAGGATTTCGAATGGGTCATGATATTGCGTGCCAGCCGTTCAAGCGCCGCTTTCAACTCGGGCGCCTCGACCCCTTCCACGGCGGCTCTGGCCGCGGCATCGATCTGCGGAGAGGGGGCGCGTGTCGGTTTCGGCGCGGCGGTGAAGGCCACCTGACCGTCGGCAAACCCGGTGGGCGCGGTCTGCGTGATCTGCACCCGCGCCACTGCGCGGTACCCGTAACAGGCGTTCACCCGATCCCTGATCTGCTCTTTCTGCATCTCCAGCACCGGCGCATGGGAGCCGGTGGTCAGGATCACCAAAGTGCCGCCCAGCCCGTCCCGCTGGCCATACCGGATCTTGACCGGCTGCGCGATGCGACCTGTCTCTTCGCCCACGATCTCGGCCCAGTGGGTCAGCAGCTTGGCTTCGGAAAACCCACGCTTTTCGAACGGGCCGCGCAGCTGTTGCGCAACCAGACGGCTCGCGGGCTGAAAGCCTCGGCCCCTGCGCGGGCTGGATGTGGGGGTTTGCGGGGGCATTGCGGGGGCTTGGGCTTTCCTTGGTTCCCGATCAATGTATCTGTGGCTCAGGCGTCATCCAATAACAAGACGGGGGCTTGGCGGATAAACCTTGCGTGATCAGGAAAAAAGCGCGGCCTTGCTGGCATGGTACGACAGGCACGCCCGCAGTCTGCCCTGGCGTGTCGGCCCCGCGGCGCGGCGGGCGGGTGTCCGGCCCGATCCCTATCGGGTCTGGCTCTCGGAAATCATGCTGCAGCAAACCACGGTTGCGGCGGTGAAGGCTTATTTCGACCGTTTCACCCGGCTTTGGCCCGGCGTGGCCGATCTGGCTGCGGCCGAAGACGCCACGGTGATGGGCGAATGGGCGGGCCTTGGCTATTACGCCCGCGCCCGCAATCTGCTGAAATGCGCGCGCGTGGTGGCCCATAATCTGAATGGCCGCTTCCCAGACAGCGAAGAGGCGTTGCGCGCCCTGCCTGGCGTCGGGCCCTATACCGCCGCCGCCATCGCCGCGATAGCCTTCGATCGGCCCGCCACGGTCATGGATGGCAATGTGGAACGGGTCATGGCGCGGCTCTTCGCGTTGGAAACCCCATTGCCCGCCGCAAAACCCGAGTTGAAGGCCCTTGCCGCTGCCCTGACGCCGCAGATGCGCCCGGGCGATCACGCGCAGGCGGTGATGGATCTGGGCGCCACGATCTGCACCCCCCGCAATCCGGCCTGCGGCATCTGCCCGCTCCGCGCGCCATGCCGGGCCCGCGCCGAGGGAATTGCCGCCGAACTGCCCCGCAAATCGCCGAAAAAGCCCAGGCCCACGCGGCATGGCATTGCCTATCTGGCCCGGCGAGAGGACGGTGCCTGGCTTCTGGAAACCCGCCCGGACAAGGGCCTGCTTGGCGGCATGCTTGGCTGGCCCGGAACGGATTGGGCGGAAAGCGCCCCGGACGAGGCGCCGCCGCTTCGCGCGGCCTGGCACGATCCGGGCGCCGAGGTGCGGCATACCTTCACCCATTTCCACCTTCGTCTTGCGCTGCGCGTCGCCCATGTCACCGCCGATGCGAGGCCCGATCGCGGCCGCTTCCTTCCAGCCGCCCAATTTCGGCCATCGGATCTGCCTACAGTTATGCGCAAGGCCTATGACCTAGCGTCCCGATTGCCCGCCGTTAATTGAGATCATGCAGAATTCACGTCAGACTGTCCCCCGTGTTCCATCATATCGAGTCGCCCGATGATCCCCGCTGCAACCGTCGCCAAACTGCACAACGCCCTGCCCTTCTGGCTGTCGCTCGGCCTGATCCCGCTTTTCGTCTTCGTCGCGACCCAGGGCGGGCTCTGGCTGTTGCTGATGCCGCTCTCCACCTGGTGGCTGTTCGCCGTTCTTGACGCCTTCACCGGGCTCAATCTGGAAAACGCGGACCTTCAAACCACCGAGGAACAGCTTTTCTGGTATCGCGCGATCACGCTGATCTGGTTCCCGTTGCAGTTCTGCGTGATTTTCGGCGCGATCTGGTATGTCTCCCATACCGACCACCTGAACACGCTGGAACAGATCCTGCTCTTCTTCGGCGTCGGCATCATCAGCGGCACGATCGGGATCAATTACAGCCACGAGCTGATGCATCAGAGAAACAGGCTCGAACGCTGGCTGTCCGACCTGCTCCTTGCGTCGGTGCTTTATTCCCATTTCCGGTCCGAGCATCTGCTGGTCCATCATCGCTATGTGGGAACCAGGCGCGACCCGGTGACCGCGCGCTACAACGAGGGCTTTCACCGCTTTTTCCCGCGCGTGCTGCGGCAATGCTGGATCTCCGCATTCAAGGCCGAACGGGATATGCTGGCCCGCAAGAATCTGCCCTGGCATGACCTTTCAAATCCGTTCTGGAAGTACTGGGCCCTGCAGGCCGTACTCCTGTTGCTTGCCTTCGCCATCGGCGGCATTCCGGGCGTCGCCCTTTTCGTGTTTCAGGCTTTTGTCGCCATCTGGCAGCTTGAACTGACCAATTACGTGGAACATTACGGTCTGACCCGAAAATATCTGGGCGATGGCAAGTATGAGCATGTTCTGCCGCGCCACAGCTGGAATGCGGCGCACAAGGCGTCCAACTGGCTGCTGATCAATCTGCAGCGCCATTCCGATCATCACTACAAGCCCGACCGGCGGTTCCCGCTCTTGCAGAACTATACCGAAGCGGACGCCCCGCAACTGCCCTACGGGTACACGATCATGACTTTGGCGGCGATGTTTCCGCCCTTGTGGAAACGGGTCATGAACCCGCGCGTGCGCAAGTGGCGACAGATGTATTACCCGGAAATCACCGACTGGCATCCCTATAACAAGGCGCTGCACCCGGCCCCCCGCTGAGCCCGAGAAGTGCGGGACGTGGCTGCGCCCGGACACTGCACTGTCGTCAGGGCGTTGCGGATATGGCGGCCAAAGGCACCGGATACTCCGCAAAAAAAGCCCCACCGGTCCCGGAGACCGGCAGGGCAAGGGTCGTGCCGGACCCCAAGGGGCCGCAGGCACGGGCGGTATTCTCTTGAAAGTCTTAGCTCTGCATCTCGGCGCGGATCTGCTGGCGCAGCAGATCGATGGGCACGGTCTTTCCGTCGCGCCGGAAATGCCAGTAGGTCCAGCCGTTGCAGCTTGGCGCGCCTTCCAGCCGCGCGCCCACCTGATGGATCGAACCTTTGGTATCCAGGGCCACCAGCGTTCCGTCGGCCCGGATCCGGGCGCGGTGGCGACCATTCAGGCTGGTCAGTTCCTCCCCCGGGCTCAGCAGGCCGCGCTCGACCACCTGGCCGAACGGCACCCGGGGTTCCGCACGCTTGCCTTGGGTGACCTCAAGCGAGGCACGGTCGAACCTGCGGACCTTGGAAATCCGTTTTTCGGCGATTTCTCGATACGCCGCCTCGCGCTCGATCCCGATGAAATCGCGGCCCAGCTTCTTGGCGACGGCTCCGGTCGTGCCGGTTCCGAAGAACGGATCCAGCACCACATCGCCCGGATTCGTCGCGGCCACCAGCACCCGGTGCAACAGCGCCTCCGGCTTCTGCGTCGGATGCGCCTTGTCGCCCTTTTCATCCTTCAGCCGTTCGCCGCCATTGCAGATCGGCAGCACCCAGTCCGAGCGCATCTGAATACCCTCGTTCAGCGCCTTCAAAGCCTCGTAATTGAATGTGTATTTCGCGCCTTCGGACTTGCTGGCCCAGATCATCGTCTCATGGGCGTTGGTGAAGCGCTTGCCGCGGAAGTTCGGCATCGGGTTCGATTTACGCCAGACCACATCGTTCAGGATCCAGTATCCCTGATCCTGCAAGGCGGAGCCGACACGGAAGATGTTGTGATAACTGCCGATCACCCAGATCGCGCCATGGGGCTTCAAGAGACGCTGCGCCGCTTTCAGCCATGCCCGTGTGAACGTGTCATAAGCCTTGAAGCTGTCGAACTGGTCCCAGTGATCGTCCACCGCGTCCACAAGGCTGTTGTTCGGGCGGTGCAGATCGCCCTTGAGCTGGAGATTATAGGGCGGATCAGCAAAAATCAGATCGACGGATGCCGCAGGCAGACTGTTCATCGCTTCGATGCAGTCTCCGGACAGAATACTGTTGAGCGGAAGCGCGCCGGCTCCCGTGGATTTGGTCTTGATGGTCATCACTGCCTCTGACTTAACCGCCTCTTCCGGGCGCTCAATTCTTGTCCACAGGATGAGTCAAAGGTGATTCGTCGTCAATTTCTTTTTTGAATCAGCGGCTTAGGATTTCTCTTGATACAAGATATTGTGCACCGGCCGGAACGAACGTCTATGAACAGGGGTCACACCAAGGCGCCGCAGAGCGCCCAGATGCTCCGCCGTGGGGTAACCCATGTTGCGCTCCCAACCATAGCCCGGATGCTGTTGCGCCAGAGCCACCATCACCCGATCCCGCGCCACCTTCGCCACAATCGACGCCGCCGCGATGGAGAGCGACCGCGCATCCCCCTTGATCAGGGCCGTCGCCGGGCAGGGCAGCCCGTCGGGCACGGCAGTCCCGTCAATCAGCGCGTGGCCGGGCATCTGCGGCAAACCTTCGACCGCCCGGCGCATCGCCAGAAGGGAGGCTGCACGAATATTCATCGTGTCGATCTCGGCCACGCTGGCCCATCCGATCGAGACATTCGCCACCTGATGCAGGATCTCGAACAAGGCCAGCCGCCGGGCCAGTGGCACTTTCTTGGAATCGTTCAGGCCGTCGGGTATCGACCCCGGGTCCAGCACCACCGCCGCTGCCGTCACCGGCCCGCAAAGCGGTCCGCGGCCAACCTCGTCGACGCCCACCACCACACCGCCCAGCGCCAGTTCGGTCTCGAAATCCGGTTTGCTGCCCATGGGCCCAAAGACCACGACCACGCAGACGAAACAAGCCAGTGCCCCAACCGGAGCCCGTGCCGGTGCCGGAAAAGACTTGGACGCACCGCGTCCAAGTCACGTTAAATGAAAGATGCAAGATCAGCCCGCTGGCTGCCGTCATCCTCATTGGGGCCGTGCAGCTTGCCGCCCCGCAAAAAAGGACGGCGGTGCCACATTCCTGCACCGCCGTCTCCCCTGCCTCACTGCTCGTTCTCTTTTTCCGGCTCAGGGGTGAAACCCGCGCTCCCGCTGCCACCCATTCCGCGCAAGACACCGCCCGCCATAGAGATTGCGCGTTCCGCGATTGGTCTGGACCCGGCGAATGCAGTCCGGCGGCAACAGGCCCGGACGACGCACATTGTTCTGCATGCATCGCGCGCCATAGCCGCGCACATATCCGCCGGTTGTCTGGAACTCCCTGAAACAGCGTGCAGGCGCGACAAGATCGTGCTGGCGCGGAGGTTGCGGTGTCACCGCCGGACGGTGGTCGCGACGGTCATTGCGCCGCTCGACCGCGCGGCCGATGGCATAAAGCGCAATGATCCCGGCGATGATTGCGGCGGCGTCTTCACTATCGGCGCGCGCCGTGCCCGGCGTTGCGGCGACACCGCTCAGAGCGAGGGTACAGGACAGAACCGCGGCCATCGCGGTCTTCGGCAGAAATCTTTGCATGGCATCCTCCAGGGTCTCTTTATGCGTGGGCGTTTCCGGCATGGGCAAACGCGATGGACCAAGGCTGAGCTTGCAGGCCGGGTCGTTCAATAACGCGGGCGTGCTATCGAATAACGGGCCGGGCAAACCTTTGCGGTTATTGTATAACGGGCCTCTTTCCCGCATCGTGCCGTCATGAAACAGCATCTTCATAAACTCGGGCTGGCCTTGGGTCTGGCCCTGGCGGCGGCGCCGGTTCATGCAGCCTGCTTCGCCGATTACAAGGCCAAGATGGATGATCCGCTCCGGCTGCATTACGGTGTGATCGAACTGCCCGATACCGCCTGCGATCCGGGCGCTGCCTTCGGCGTCATCGCGCCGCGCGTGGCCGCCGGCGGATGGGAGTTGCTGGAGGTCATGTCGATCTTCGACGAAACCGGTCTTGATGCACGGAGGGACGATGCAGGACAATTCTACCTCCGCTTCTGATACAAGGGCCACAGGCACCCGCGTCGTCCAGATCGGCATTGCCGCGATTGTCGCGATCCTTCTGGGCGCGGCGATCCTTCTGTTTGTAAACCTGCCCGACGCCAATGCCTTCAACGAGCGGGTCGAACGGATCTTCGTTGAAAACGACGCACTGACATCGGGGGAGGCGATCCGCCTGCTGGAGGTGCTGGCGCAGTCCGGCACCTCCTTCTCCGAAGTGCTGGCCAGTTACCGCGCGATCATCTTCGTGCTGCTGATCTTCGCCACCGCGTTGCTGATCGCCTGTCTCGTCTTTCTGGTCACCATCATCGCGCTCAACCGCCGGATGGGTGAGATCGAGAGATCCGGCATTCAGGTCTCCTCTTTGATACTCAGCCGGGAGGAACGGGTCGTTCTGCTGAACAACATGGAGTTTAAGCTGACCGACGCGGCGATGGAAACGCTTTCCGTTCTGGCCGAAGCGCGGATGGATGACGACGTGCTTTCGGGCGCCGAGATCGAGGCGATGGTGTCCGGCAAACCCGCCGTCGATTGTGACGAGGCCGCGGGCGCGACGCGGATCAAACGGCTGCGCGACACGCTCGGCAACCAGATGGTCAGCGAGTTGCTCGTGAAGAACATCGCCCGTCGCGGCTACATGCTGGCCATCGACAAGGATGTCATCCGCATGGTGTGAGAGCTATCCGGGCGCGCGCACGGTCCTGAGGCCCTTCCCCTTTGTCCCTGTCAGACGGGGAGCAAGGGCCGGGACGGATCAAAGCCAGCACGGGTCAGGGCACGGATTGGCCGACGACAAAACGCGGCCCGCAATGGGCCGCGTCTGTCCAGGTTTCTGGCGATGCAATTCAGCAGTAAGGCGCGCCTCGGCCATAGCCGCCCTGATCCGTGATCGCACCGTTGTCACTATCTGTCACTCCGGTGAAAATGCCGCCGCTGCCGCGTGGGCAACTGCCACTGTCGGTCCACTGCCCGTTGTCCACATCCGCGGCCTGTGCCTGATTTGTGGAACCCACAACCGTGACGGCGGCACCGCCCAACGCCATCAGACCCAGAAACCCGCGGCGCCCGGCCCGGCGCTGAGTGCTGATATCGCTATCTGCCAGACTATTGGTGTTTTGCTTGCTTTTGTTGGACATAATTGCCTCTCCAGTACATCAAATCAGGTGATCAAAGCCGCTTTGGCCAGACCCTAATCCGTGAGCGACCCGAAGGTCAACGATAGCGTGCCTCTATTGGACGGGAACGGATTGCCTATCGCGCCCTCCCATGGTCTGTGTGTTACACACTGAGATTCCATGGCCAACAAGAGAACCCATATGACCAAACCCGATTTCGGCTTCGACCGGGCCATTTCGCCCGTAACACGCGACCAGTTTTTCACGGATTACCTTGAAAAGAAACATCTGGTCGTGAAGCGCGACCAGCCCGACTATTACTCCCACCTGCTGTCCTTTGCGCAGATCGACCATGTGGTGACGACGATGGGCCTCTATGCGCCCGAAATCACCGTGACGAAATCCGATGCTCACGGGCACGACGCCGACCACGATAGTGCGCCCGCTCCGACGTCGACAGATGCCGATACGAATACTGGCGGCCATCACGGCGCTTCCCCGATCCAGCCTGCGGACTACACCTATGACAGCGGCTATATCGACCCGGTTCGCGTGGCCCAGCTTTTCGCCGATGGCGCCACCGTGATCCTGTCCGGCCTGCATGAACGCCTGCCGCAGCTGGGGCAGTTCTGCCGGGCCCTGGAAAGCGTCATGTCCTGCCGAGTGCAGACCAATATCTACATGACGCCCACCCAGTCCCAGGGCTTCAACCCTCATTACGACAGTCATGATGTCCTTGTCCTGCAGGTCGAGGGGACCAAGGAATGGCGCATCTACGACACTCCGCTGGAACTCCCGATGGCCTCTCAGGGCTTCACCCCCGACGCCGTGCCGATCGGCGCCGAAACCGACCGTTTCACGCTCGAACCGGGCGACATGTGCTATATCCCGCGCGGCCTTGCCCATGACGCGGTGGCCACGGACCAGACATCGCTCCACATCACCACCGGGCTGATGGTCCGCACCTGGGCCGATCTCATGGCGGAAGCGGTGGGCGTCATGGCGCACAAGGATCCGGTATTCCGCCGCGCGCTGCCGCCGGGCCACGCCGCCCCGGGCTTCGATCCCGCACCACACGAGCAAACCTTTCGCGAGATGATGACAAGACTCGCGGAAACCGCGCCCTTCGAAGCGCTTCTTGCTGGCTTCAAACAGGATTTCATCTCAAATCGTGTGCCCCGCGTCGAAGGGCAGATGGCCCAGGTCGCCAGGCTGGGCGAGATGACCGTCGACAGCATTGTCGGCGCGCGTCCCGATCTGGTCTATGACATCGCGGTGATGGGTGCCGAAGACGGCAAGGATCCGGTCGTCAGCGTTCTTTGCTATGGTTCGGAGATCAGCCTTCCATCCCATGCGGAAACCGCGCTCCGCTTCGCGCTTTCCACGCGGTCTTTCAGGGTGGGCGACATGGCGGGCGATCTGGATGACGCCGGCAAGCTGGTCCTTGCAAGACGTCTCCTGCGAGAGGGGCTGCTGATGCTGCACTAAGGGCATCCGCGATACGTCAGCCACGCCTCACCTGTGGCCGCCGAGGTGTCGCTGGCAACCCGTCGCATCCCCCTAATCCATGTCGCGCCGCTCCCCCTCTTTCGGGGTCAGTCCGTAGCGTGCCGCCACACGCCAGACATGCTCCGGCACCATGTTCTTCATCTTCGCGCCATGGGCCCGGCGCAGATGCAGCACGGTCTCGATCGCCTTCATCTCCACCCGCGCCCGGGCAAACTCCAACCCGCGCGGTCCGATCCGTGGCTGAAGGAAGCTTACAACCGGGCGCAGCCAGTCGGGCATGGACCGCAAGGGCATCCCACCCGCGGCGCGTTCGGTATTGGCCAGAAACCCCTTCACCGCCCCCTCACGCTTTCCCTTGTCGGTCAGCGGTCTGGTCTGCAAGCGCCCCTCCAGCAGGGCCAGCATTTCCGCCCCGCGGTCATTCCGAACGATCAGCCACTGGTCGCCGTCGCCTCCCATATAGCCCACCGTGATATCGGCAAGCCGGTTGGTGTAATCGACGCAGGTCTTGCAGGTCATCGGGAAGAAGTCCGCCGGCAGTCTGGAGATCGGCAGGCTCAGGAACGGCACCACGCGGGTCGGGCGCCCGTCGTCGAAGCGCAGTTCGACCCTGTAGTCGGCGCGAAACTCCAGATAGCTCACCGTTTCCGGCTTTTCATCCAGAAGCGCCAGAAAGGTGTGGAAATTCTCGGTCGTGGTATTGTCCGAACACGGCGTGCCGATCACGTAGATCCGCTCGAAGCCCAGCTCGGCTTCCAGCGCCCTCAGCGCATAGACCTGGCAGGGAATGCCAACCAGCGCGATCCGCTTGTGCCCCGCCGCGGCCGCGGGCTCGACCAATGCGACGGTGGGTCCGTAGCCCATCCGCATGCCCCGGCATTGCGCCATCTCGTCGGGGTCGGTCACGATGACCGGCAAGGGCTTCCACCGGTCCGTGGGGTCCGGAGCCACGCTCAGAACCGCATCCACCGCACCGGCCCTGAGCAACTCGGCGGCCAGCGTCGTGGTGATCCCGGTCCATTGCGCCCCCGGCGCGGCGGGCTCAAGCCGGGCGCGCATCATCTTTTGGGTCACGCCGAAAAAGTGCTCTTCACCCTGATCCGGGATCGTCTCGCGCCCATGGGCCGCCCGCTCCAGCGCAGGGTAATCGGGCGCAATGAACTGACAGGCGCGCCCGCAGGCCTTGCCATCGCCCATCCGGCTCACGCCGCAATCGGTGCACAGCCCGGGCCGGGGCGCGCCGCCAATCCGGGGCGCTGTCAGTCCGCTTGTGGGGGCGTCCTTCGGCATGAACCGACTTTCCGCCGCGCCCTGCAAGGTGTCAATAAAAGTTTACACCTTTGGGCGCAGACGCGCGGGCAGCCCTGGGGCAAGCCGTGCAAATCGGGCTACTCATCGCAGGTATGCGGGATATGTGCAGCCCGCTCGTGGTGACCCCGGCAGGACTCGAACCTGCAACCTATCCCTTAGGAGGGGATTGCTCTATCCAGTTGAGCCACGGGGCCACATGGGCCGTTTCTGGTGGAATTTGGCGCGGGGCGCAAGCACGGCCATTCTCTTGGACAACCAAAATCAGACCGCGTATCAACAGGATGACAGAAACGTAAACGGGGCATGATCTTGCGCGGACGCAACCCTTTCGACGGCAAACCCCAGCTGACCCTACGCGACGTGGCCGAGGCTGCCGGCGTTTCCGAGATGACTGTCAGCCGCGTGCTTCGCAACCGTGGCGATGTTTCCGACCGCACCCGCGCCCGGGTCTACAGCGCCGCGCGAAGCCTTGGCTATGTTCCCAACAAGATAGCCGGTGCGCTGGCCTCCAACCGGGTCAATCTCGTGGGTGTCGTCATCCCGTCGCTGTCCAACATGGTCTTCCCCGATGTCCTTGGCGGAATTGGAGAAGTTCTGAGCGAAACGCCGCTTCAGCCGGTGATCGGCACCTCTCAGTACGACCCTGAAACAGAGGAAAAGGTGATCTACGAGATGCTCTCCTGGCGTCCGTCCGGGCTGATCGTTGCGGGGCTGGAACACACCTCGGCCGCGCAGGCGATGATGCGGAGCGCGGGCATCCCCGTGGTCGAGGTGATGGATGTGGATGGCGATCCGGTCGCGGCCGCCGTCGGCATCTCCCATATTCGCGCAGGCCGCGACATGGCCCGTGAAATCATCGCCCGCGGCTACCGGAAAATCGGCTATCTCGGCTCCGGCTCCGGCGGTGACCACCGCGCGCAGAAGCGTCTGCAAGGCCTTCGGGAGGGGTTGTCGGCGGCTGGTGTCTCCCTCACCGACAGTTGCTTTTACGAGGGCGCGTCGGGCTTTGGCACCGGACGTCAGATGACTGCGGACATGCTGGCGCGTCATCCCGATCTCGATTTCCTCTACTACAACACGGACATGAATGCCGCGGGTGGCCTTCTCTATTGCCTTGAAAAGGGGATGAAAATTCCGGAGGAGATCGGTCTGGCCGGGTTCAATTCCTTCGAGGTGCTCGACGGCCTGCCCATGCGCATCGCGACGATGGACAGCCGCAGGACGGAGATCGGTCAGAAGGCCGCCGAATTGATCGCCGCCAATGCACTGTCAGACGAGGTCATTGCGTTGGAGCCAAGGTTCCTCGAAGGCGAAACCGTTCGCCACGGCTGACGCCGACGGGCTCCTCGGCAGGTGACGCGACGCTTCAAGCCCCCTCAGCATTCCGGCAGATTGACCGCCAATCCGCCCTGGCTGGTTTCCTTGTACTTGCTGTTCATATCCAGCCCCGTCTGGCGCATGGCCTCGATGCAATTGTCCAGCGGCATGAAATGCGTACCATCGCCTCTCAACGCGAGGGACGCGGCGGACACGGCCTTGATCGCGCCCAGCCCGTTGCGCTCGATACACGGCACCTGAACCAATCCGCCCGCCGGGTCGCAGGTCATCCCCAAGTGATGCTCCAGGGCGATTTCCGCCGCATTTTCAACTTGCTCGTTGGTTCCACCCAAGGCCGCGCACAACCCCGCAGCCGCCATTGCCGCCGCAGATCCGACCTCCCCCTGGCAGCCGACCTCGGCGCCCGAAATCGAGGCGTTGTGCTTGATCAAACCGCCGATCGCCGCCGCGGCCATCAGGAAATCGACGGCACCTGCGTCGCTCGCACCGATGCAATGACCCCTGTAATAGCGAAGCACCGCCGGGATCACACCGGCCGCGCCGTTGGTCGGCGCCGTCACCACCCGTCCACCCGCGGCGTTTTCCTCGTTCACGGCCATGGCGTAGACACTCAACCAGTCATTCACCACGTGAGGCTGCGCGATGTTTCGACCCGCCTCGGCCTTCAGCTGCTCATGGATCGCCTTTGCCCGGCGTTTGACGCGAAGCCCGCCGGGCAATTCCCCCTCCATCCGCAGGCCATGTTCCAGGCAATCTTCCATCGCGCGGCGTATCTCTTCCACCCGGCCGGTCACCTCGGCGCGGTCCGCCAGCGCCAGTTCGTTTGCCCATTTCATTTCGACGATGCTCTTGCCCGATGCCTTGCCCATCGCCAGCATTTCCGCCGCCGACCCGAACGGGTAGGGATAGCCGACCTCTTCCTTCTCCGCATGAAGCTGCGCCGCGCCGCCATGCTTCTGTGCCTCCAGTTCCGCGGCTGTCATCACGAAGCCACCGCCGATGGAGTAATAGGTTTCCTCCAGATAGAGGCTTCCATGCGTGTCGAAGGCCCGCAGGATCATCCCGTTCGCATGGCCCGGCAATCTCAGGTCGTAATCGAACACCAGATCGGTCGCCGGATCGAAACGCAGCTCAGGCAGACCGGGGGGCGTCACCCGCCCGCTCTTGCGCAGGGCCGCCTCGATCTCCGCGGCCCGATCCGGGTCGAGCGTATCCGGCTTCAACCCGCACAGGCCCAGGATAACCGCCCGATCCGTCGCGTGACCCTTGCCGGTAAAGGCCAACGACCCGTGAAGCGAGCAGGCCAGAGCGCCAAGATCTCCCGCACCCGGCTCTTTCTCGCGGCCATTGCGCAGATCGTCCAGAAACCGTGCCGCCGCGCTCATCGGGCCCATCGTGTGGGAGGAGGACGGCCCGATCCCGATCTTGAATATGTCAAAGATGCTCAGAAACATGTGCCCTCCCTCCCCGCTGATCTAGCGCGAAACCGGCGACGGATGCGAATGAATACCGACATCCGGCAGGTTTCGACCGACCATCATGTGCGGGGCACCTTGCGATGCGCAAGGTGCCCCGCACATGAGGCAACGCCCTTATCCGCCAAAACGCGATCTTCCAGACGGCGGTAACGGCCGGCCCGCATCAGCGGGTATGGCAATTACGGAGGGTGTTTCCGCGCCCGGAAGTTACGGATAGGTCACGACGCGCAGATCGCCATAGAGCATCATTGGCAGGAACAGCGTGTTTCCGTGGGAAGAGATATCCGCCACGCCGGGCGAGAGGTCCATCGCCAGGTCAACCTCGCCCACGCCGTTGACCGTGAACACCTCCCCGGTGACCCAGTCATTCAGCAGAATCTCGTCCCCCACTCGGGTTATGCCGTCGATATTGCCGATTTCCGGCACAACGACCGAGATGGCACGGGTTTCAAGATCGACCGACAGGAGGGAGCCTGCGACTTCTGTCGAAAAATCCTCTCTCAGGCCCTCGCCCCATGTCCCGACCAGCAGGCGCCCGCCGTCCAGCAGCAGACCATTGGGATGGCTCAACTGGTCATGCTGCATCCATAGCGTCACGCGACCATCGGCGTAACGCCAGATGCTGTCTGTCATCAGATCGCTGATATAGGCCGTCTGTCCGTCCGAGGTGACATCATTGAGAAACCCGGCCCCTTCGACCATGATCGACCGCCGGATGACGCCCGTTTCCGCGTCGATGACGTGCAATGTGTTGAGATCGGCGACCAGCAGGGTTTGCCCGACAAATGCCATCCCCTTCGGAGCATCCAGCCCATCGACCCAGTCGAGATCCAGGATTTGCCCGGTTGCCGACAAGAGGGTCAGAAACCCGTTTCCATCGGCTTCACCGGGGTGGCCCGCGATATTGCTCAGGATCACCCGGTTTCGGGTGCTGTCGAAAACTGCGGATTCCGGCATATCGAAACCGCCGGCATTCCATGGCGCTTCCGCAAGGGCGGCCGGCGTGTGCGACAGGCTTGCAATCGCAATGGTCGCGGCGGCAACAGCGAAACTTGGTAGCATTTTCATGTCACATTCCTCATCTGGCCTCGTTAAGACTGCGACATCGGTATCTTAGATGGATACCTTGATGAACTGAGGTTAATCTTGGTATCGATTTGTGATACCGATTTGCCTTTAAACAGATCAGGAGCGCACCATGCGCGGAACCATGTTCGAGGTGTTGAAACAAGCGTTGCGGGCGCGGCAGATGACCTATGGCGACCTTGCCGCACGCATGTCCCTGTCGGAACCGACGATCAAGCGCATCTTCGCAAGCGGAGATGCGAAAATGAGCCGGATCATGGATATCTGCGACGCCCTCGATCTTCCGTTCGAGGATATTGTCGCAACCGCCAAGCGCACCATCGTCCGGCCGGTCCAGTTGACGGCGGAGATGGAGGCCGGGCTGGCGCAGGATCCGTCGCTCTTCTTTCTGTTCATCCTGCTGCATGACGGCATGGCCGAAGCGGCGATCCGCGAAGAGTTCGGGTTAAGCAGGAACGCCCTCTTCATTCTGGGTCGCAAGCTGGAACGGCTTGGATTGGCCGAGGTTCACGCCGAGGGCCGCATTCGTCTGACGCTGGCGCATCCCGTTAAGTTCCGGCGAAACGGCCCGCTTCACCGGACGCTCAGGGATCTTAACCTCGCCTTTATCCGCACGGTCTTTGACCAGCCCGATGGGGAGCAATCCGGCTACCTGACCCAGTCCCGGCGTATCTCCCGACAGACGGCGCGACAGGTCATGGCCGATCTGCGCAACCTCAATCAGCAGCTTTCCGAAATGGCGCGTCAGGACCAGCTAACTGTCCCGGCGCAGGATCTGCAGACCTACAAGCTGTGCGTTGCCTGGTCGGAGATGTCCTTTCCCGCCTTCGCCCGGATCGACGGCGAAGCGCCTAAGCCGTGATCGAGCCCGCGGCGTTTGCCTGGCTTTGGATCGGAAAAGAGCCGATCGCGCCGGCCCATGCCGGCGCGGGCCGGTCTGCGGCATGAACGCAATATGCCTCGTCACAGATGGCCAGGAACGGCAGGTCGCTCTGATGATCTCCATAGCCGATGGTTCTGGCATAGGGCCCGCGCGACTGGATCAGGTTTCGCAACGCAGCCGCCTTGCCCTCACCAATGGTCTGAATGCCCTCGATCTGGCCATCGGTCGTGCCGTCCGGCAACCGCCTGAGCACGATTGCCAACAGGCCTGTGGCGCCAAGGTCGTCGGCTATGGGCGCGACGATGAAGCTCGCCGACCCCGACAGAAGCACGGTTTCATGGCCCTGCGCCTGATGCTGTCGGAACCGGTTCAGCACCTCGGGCACATAAAAGGACCGCGCCTTGCTTTGCGCAAACCACTCTTGCGAAAGCTCGGCGAGCTGATCGAGGGACCAGCGGGAAAAGTTGCGATAAAACAGCCGATTGACGACCTCGCGCGGCTCCGTTTCGCG
The DNA here is from genome assembly GCF_965284195.1 of Rhodophyticola sp. Lineage (NCBI taxonomy): Bacteria > Pseudomonadati > Pseudomonadota > Alphaproteobacteria > Rhodobacterales > Roseobacteraceae > Rhodophyticola > Rhodophyticola sp. The sequence goes on from NZ_CBDIRM010000001.1 coordinate 3,092,536, forward strand.
CGCCGTCTGTAACTCATAAAGCGCGGCGCGATATGCCTGCGCCCCGCCGATGTCCCCGGCGACTTCCCTGAACGCGAATTCAAGAAACGAAAACATCGATTTGCACCCGATTAGGGTTTCATCGACATCGAAAACGGCAAGGCTGGGCGCTGAGCGGATATCGGGCATGTTTCGGGCCCTCACGCGACTTGAGAGACGGATTGAAGCGCTTCTTCGTCGCGATACTGCTCCACCAGTTTGTTCAGGCACTCCTGCGCAACGACAAGCTCCCTGTCGGCGATCGTTTTCGCTTCGAAGGCCGTGAAGGCTACGCTGACGCGGGTACATACGGTTCCGGCCTGTATGATCGTGATATCGGCATCGAACCCGTGACGGTTTTCCTTATGCGAGGCGCGGGTGATTTCATAGCGCAGGACCGCGTCGAACGGGAACACGAAGTTCTGGAACCCCGTTTCCATGCTTTTGATAACGTAGTAGTAATCGCGCTCGTCCTCGGCGAGGAAGAACGCCTCCGTCACGGTCAGGAAAGCCTGGCGCGCCGCTTCGATCAGGGCCATCCCCTGAATGTGCATCCCGGTCATGTGGTCGAGGAAAAACTCGTTCTGGGCGGAAAAGCACAGGTCCATCTCGAACAGCGTGTCCGACACCCTGCGCGGTGCACAGATGACGATGTTTTCCGCGCGGTTCTTGTGGGCAAACCGCCGCGTGGACCGGGGCGCGCGTTTGCAGGACACCAGATTGAAACTGCCGCCGGCTTTTCCGTTCGTCGTGTTGAAATGCCGGACGGCGGCATAGAGGCTGCGCATGTCGACGCCCTGTTGCAGGTACAGGTGGACATCGGTGTCGAGATGAACGCTTGTCAGAACTTTTTCCAATGCGTCGGTTTCGGTAATCAAACCATCAATATGCCTGGCCGTACCTGAAAATGTATCCCCGACGACAAAGAACCGTTGGATCGAATTGGTCATTTCACTCTCCAAATTGACTCGGTGGTTCGTGCAATCAGTAGAGTGCCATCCGACAATCCCAACAATCGCCAGTATCGAAATGCCCATTCCATTTCTGCAACGCAGCATTGGCGTATTTCCGCCAAAACGGAAGGAAATGGCGGGCACAGATGATTGTGCCCGCCATGGAAGTCTTGATTTGCGAATGGAATCAGGTGCGAACCGACTGGCGCTGGCGGCTGACTACGGCCAGCAGGAGACCCGCACCGCACATGGCCGCCCCGATCAGCGGCACCTGCGTGTAGGTGACGCCGGAATGCAGGGCCTGGCTGCCCAGCCAAGCGCCAAGACCGTTGCCGAGATTGAAGGCCGCGATGTTGAAGGCCGAAGCCATGACCGGCGCATCGCCCGCATGCGACATGACCTGTACCTGCAGGGCCGGGATGGTGGAGAACAACGCCATCCCGAAAAAGAAGACCGCCACGATCATCGCGATCGGATAGGGCATCACGAAGGAGATCACGATCAGAACCGAGATCAGGAACATGAGGCTGATTTGAATGGCGCGGCCGAGATTCCAATCAGCCAGCCGCCCGCCCAGTGGATTCCCGAGGAACATCCCGAAGCCGAAGAGCAACAGGATACTGGGCACCCAGCTGGATGGCAGGCCCGTCACATCGGTCAGCATCGGCGCGATGAAGGTGAAGGTGGTGAAGGTGCCGCCAAAACCCAGAGTGGTCATCATCAACGCTCTGATCATCTCGGGCCTCAGCAACACCGCGAATTCGGCCCGCAGGTTGGAGACTTTGGAGGATTCGACCCGTGGCAGCCACATTATCAAGGCAACCGCCGTGACCGCCGCAAGCCCGGACAGGATGACAAATGTGGATCGCCAGCCCAATGCCTGCCCCACCGCAGTGCCGGCCGGTGAGCCGAACATGTTGGCGATGGTCGACCCCAGAAACACCGCCGCGATGGCCCGGGCCGCTTTGCCCGGTTCCACCAACTGGGTCGCGACAACGGCGCCCAGCCCGAAGAACGTTGCTTGCGCCAGGGCGGTGATGATCCGCGCGGTGAGCATGAGCTCATAGGTCGGCGCGATCGCGCAGGCCAGATTGCCCAAGGTGAAGAGACCCATCAACGCGATCAGCACGCGCTTGCGTTGAAACTGGATCAGAAATGGCGTCAGCAGCGGCGCGCCAAGCACCACGCCGAAGGCATAGCCGCTGATCAGGTATCCGGCGGTCGGGATCGAGACGCCGAAATCGGTCGCGACCTCGGGCAGCAGGCCCATGATCACGAATTCACTGGTATTGATGACAAATATCCCCAGGGCGAGGATCAGAACCGCAAAAGGCATTTTGGCCTCCTTTACTCGACGGATGAACCGAGTATCGGGGCAGGAATTTGGCGGGTGACCCCCAAAATATTGAAACAGCCGTTTCACTATCCGGCGTTGTTTGGCGCCCGGGCTTGCCGGATGTTGCCCGAGACATCCAGGTAAGGAGGTACCGATGCCAACGGAAATGACGCTTTATACCATCAACGGTTCATGCTCGGATGCGGTCGTGGCGCTCTGCGCCCATCTTGGCCTGCCGGTCGAGTTGCGGGAACGACGCGATCACGACGCCGATCTGGCGACGGTCAATCCCAGCCGGACGGTGCCGACGCTGGTGACCGACGAAGGCCTGACGCTGACCGAAACCACCGCCATCCTGAACCATCTTGCGCGCAGCTTTGCCGCGGAGATGCTGGGCCGGACCCCGGCCATGCGGGCCCGCAACGACGAGATGCTGAGCTTTCTCGCCACATCCGTCTACAATGCCTTCCTGCTGAGGTTCCGGCCCGATCGGTCTGCGGAGGATCCGGCTGCGCAGCAGGCCGTTCGCGCCATGTCCGACGCCGAGATCGCGAAGGCGCTGGACATGCTGGAGACGCGGGTCAGCAATCAGACCTTCGCCCTTGGCGAAAACCTGACATCATCGGATTTCTTCCTGCTGGTGATGCTGAACTGGGCCGATCGGATCGACGGCAGGCTGCTGAGATCCCGGCCAAAGCTGGCCGCCCATTTCGAGGCGTTGAAGGAAATGCCGTTTCACGCCCGTGCCTTTGGTGCGCAGGCCGCCTGAAGCGATGTCAGCCATGACAGATATCAGGTTCGAAACCGGCGCGGCCAGCTATGGCGGCGTTTTCGTCGACCGGCAGGCGCGGCGCACGGTACTGATCCTACCCGATTGGCGGGGATATCAGACCGCTTATGCCATGCGCCGCGGCATCGAGATTGCCGATGCGCATGGATGCAATGTGGTGGTCAGCGACCTTTACGGAGAGGCCTATCGGCCCCGGGAATACGGCGGAGATGCCGAGATCTGGATCGCCCGGACCCTGGGCGACCCTGAAGCCCTGCGCGGCAATCTGTCGACCTATATCAGCGCCCTGTGCGAGACGCTCTCGATCACACCGCGAAGCCTGCATGTGGTGGGATATTGCCTCGGTGGGGCGCTGAGCTTCGAGATGGGCCGGGCGGATGCCGATCTGGCGGCGGTCGCCAGCGTGCACGGCATCCCGTCAAGCAGAAAGCCCATCACCATGCTGGCAAGCGACACGCGCTTTGTCGCGATCCACGGCGCGTCGGACCCGATCATAGGCATGGAGCACATCACCGCCTTCCAGACCGAGATGACCGAGGCGGGCGTGGACTGGATCAGCCTGGCCCTCGGGCATGCCCGCCACGGCTTCACCAATGAAGAGATCGACCCACACGGCCAGGCGCAACGGTTTGATGCGGGCGCGGCACGCCATTGCCTGAACGGCCTACAAAGCTTTCTTTATGCGGAGGCGACGCCATGACACCCGATCAACGCGTTCTTATCGTCGGCGCGGGGCCCGTGGGCCTGACGCTGGCCTGTCTTCTGGCCAGCGCCGGGACGCCGTTTCGCATCATCGATGGCAAACCGGCCCCCGTCGGCGACTCGCGCGCCCTGGGCGTGCACGCCCGCACGCTTGAGGTGATGCAATCGCTGGACCTGGCCCAGGCGTTCATCCGCCATGGCCGTGTCACCCGCTACATGACATTTCACGACAAGACGCGCGCGCTCTTCTCTCTCGATTTCGAAATTCTGCGCCGCGACACGGCCTATCCCTTCTATCTGATCCTGCCGCAATCGATCACCGAGCGGCTGCTTTATGACAAGCTGCGCAGCCTTGGCGGGGACGTGGAGTGGAACACCACCCTGCGCAGTCTGGAGGAAGATGCCGATGGCGTTGTCGTCCATTCCGCGGGCAAGACCATGCGGCATGATTATGTGGTGGGCTGCGACGGCGCCGCGAGCGTCGTGCGCAAATCCCTCGGCATAGATTTTTCCGGGCTCACCTATGACGCGCGTTTCGTGCTGTCGGAAGTCAGGATCGCCGAAGACCGGCTGGCCACGGACGCAACCCATGTGATCATGGCCAACCAGTCCGTTCTGGCGGCGATCCCGCTGCCGAACGGCGCCTATCGGCTGGTCGGGCCGGACAGTATGGCCAGCACCGATCTGGCATCGGGCGCACAGATCAGCTTTGATGCCTTTGCCGATTTCCTGCGCCGCAACGGGCTGTTCCCCGATACGCGCCTTTATGATCCGTCGCGCGTCGTCTCCTACAAGATGCAGAAACGTGTCGCTGACAGGTTCATGACCGGCCGGGTGTTTCTGGCAGGCGATGCCGCGCATATTCACTCGCCCGCCGGCGGGCAGGGTATGAATATGGGTATTCAGGATGCGGCCAATCTGGCCTGGAAGCTCTCCGTCTCGCACCACGGGCCGGCCCCGGGCCTGCTGGACAGCTACGGCCAGGAACGGCGCGGCATCGCGCTCAGCGTCGCAAATGGCACGGACCGTGCCCTGCGCCTGATGAATTCGCCCAATCTTCTGCATCGGATCGCATTCCGCTTCGTCGCACCGGTTCTCTGCCGTTTCTGGCAACCCCGAGTGCTGATCGAGGCGATGGCGCAACTGCGGATCGCCTATGGGACCGGGCCCGATCCGGTCGCCCCGGGCAAGCGGCTGCCATGGGTACGGCTGGCCGATGGCGGCGACCTCTTTGACCTGCTGGCGCCGGGCCGGATGCTGGTGCTGCACCTGTCGGGCGGCGATGCACTAGGTGGTGCATGGCCCGTCGACGAGATCAGGCTGGACGACAATCGCTATTACCGCCCCGGCGAAACCGCAGGCCCTATGACGGTGCGCCCCGCAACTACGCGGGAGCGCGCGAAGCTGGGGCCGGTCGCGCGGGTTCTGGTCCGACCGGACGGCTATGTTGCGGCGGTTGACCGGTCGCTCCGCGATCGCGCGGTGTCCAACAGGCTTGGCGAGCTGTTCGCCGCAGGCGCGTCCGCGGATGGCTGATCCGCTTTTCATTGCCGGCCTTGGCGCAGTGCCCGGCCCGGACCGGCTTTCGGTCAGCGACGCGGTTCGGGCAGGTCGGTACGAAAAAGACCGCGCCGAGGCGGACGGCTATGTCTCCATCATCCGGGAGCCTGTGCGCGCATCTTACGAAATGGGCCTTGCCGCCGCAAAGGACGCGCTTGCGGAGGCGGGTCTTCGCGGCATCGATCTGTCCGGGCTGGCCTATACGTCGATCCATCGTCACGGCCAGCCGCGGTTATGGGCGCCGGCATCCTGGGTGCAGCGCCATCTGGATATCGGCGGGCATGTTCCGGCGCTGAGCGTGAACCAGGGCTGCAATGGCTTGCTTCAGGCCATGATCGCACTTGGACCGCTTTGCGATCGACGTCCCGACGGGCAGCTGTTGCTGGTCGGGGCGGACCGGTTCGAGGCATCGGGTTTTGACCGCTGGCAATCGGATTACGGGCTTTTGTACGGCGACGCGGCGGCAGGCGTGGTCCTGTCCCGCCGGGGCGGGTTCGCCCGGGTTCTGCATCTGGCGCTTGACGGTGCCCCCGATCTGGAAGAGCTGCACCGCGACGCCGCGCCCAGCGATGAAACGCCCGATAGCTGGCGCCGCGAATACGATGTGCGCCGCAGCAAAAAAGCGTTTCTGGCGGCGCATGGCCATGCAGGCTTCGCAGGGCCGCTGAACCGGGCGCTTGATCGTCTGAAGACCGGACTGCTGTCCAGCCCGGACTGGACAGGCCCTGCGGATTGGCTCTTCACGCCCTTTGTCGGGGCCTCCGTCCGCGATGCGACATATGAGGCGGTCTTCGGCGCGCTCGGGCAGCGATCCGGCTGGGAGATCGGCAGGACGCACGGCCATCTGGGCACCACCGATGGCTGGGTCGGTCTGGCGGAGATCCGCGCGAAAGGCCTTCTGCACAGCGGCGACCGCGTTCTGATCGTCTCGGCCGGGGTGGGCTTCAGCTGCGGCGTGATCCTTCTTGAAATCCTCTGAACTGAAAAGGAAAGATCCATGAAAACCAGGCAAATAGGACAATCCGGGCTCAGCACCTCAACGCTTGGACTGGGCTGCATGGCGATGTCGGAGTTCTACGGTGCGTTTGACGAGGCCGAGGCGATCTACACGCTGGAGCGCGCGATGGATTATGCCGTCACCATGCTGGATACCGCCGATCTCTACGGAGATGGCCGGAACGAGGAACTTCTGGGCCGGTTCATCGCCCAGACCAGCCATACCCCCTTGATCGCCTCCAAATGCGGCATCGTCCGGACCGACGAGATCATGTCGGACGGAAACTTCAAGCGGGAGCGCTGCGGCACTCCCGACTACATCACCGCAAGCTGCGACGACAGCCTGCGGCGGCTGGGGATCGACGTGATCGATCTTTACTATCTGCACCGGGTCGATCCGAACGTTCCTGTGGAGGACAGCATGGGCGCGCTTGCCGAGCTGAAGGCCGCCGGCAAGATCCGCGCGATCGGCCTCTCCGAACCCACGGCTGACGAGTTGACGCGCGCCAATACGGTGGCTCCGGTCGATGCGGTACAGTCGGAATACTCGCTCTGGACCCGGCTGGTGGAGGACGAAGTGTTGCCTGTCATTCGGGATACCGGCGGCACCCTGGTCTGTTACTCGCCGCTTGGCCGGGGATTGCTGCGCAAGACAGGTGCACCGCCCAAGCTGGACGCGGATGATTTCCGCCGGACCTTGCCACGGTTCACGCAAGACAGCTTCGATGCCAATGCGCCTTTGTTCGATCTGCTGGACGAGGTCGCGGCGGAGGCCGGTGTGAGCGTACCGCAGCTGATGCTGATCTGGCTGCTCGATCAGGGCGGTGACATCGTACCGATCCCGGGCGCGCGCAAGATCGCACATCTGGAGCAGAATGCCGCCGCCGTCGATCTGAGCGTCGATCGGGCCGCGCTTGATCGCCTCTCCGCAGCTTTCTCGCCCAACGCGGTCGTCGGCGCACGCTATACCGAGGGGAAGGCGGTGAAAGCCGGCTGATCTCGCGGCGGAAGCATATGGCGGCATCGGAGCACGCGCCCCCTAGGTGGGATCGCCGCCCCGAGCCGCCATGATGCTTGCGGACTCCTTCCTGATCGCCTTGCGGATGAAGTCGCGAAATTCCGTGATATGGCGATAGCTGGACAACCTGTCCGCGGTGACAAGCCAAAGCGGCATCGTGCCCACCACGCCCGGCGTCATCAGGGCGCGCACGCCGGGAAGTCGCTGGCCCACGATATCCGGCAAGATACCTGCGCCGATACCGTTCTGGATCGCGTCCACCAGCCCGGTGTACTCCGATATCGCCAATCCGGTGCGCCGCGCACTGAGCACTTCACTCAGCTTTTGCTGAGGCATGCTCACACTTGTGCCCGGCGTCCATGTAATGCCGCGAAGCCCGGTTTCCGACAGGGCCTGCCACGCATCCACGGGTTCGAACCCGTCCGGCAGGATCCCTTCGGCGCAATAGACGTTGAAGGACACCGAGCCGACGCGCTGCCGCACGACGGCGCCGCGTTCGGGTTCGACAAATCGCAACGCGACATCCCCCTGCCCCGAGCCGATATCGACAATCCGAAACGATGTATCCACATCGATCATCACGTTCGGCCAGCGTTCCATATAGGATTCGATATTGGGAAATATCAGCGCATTGGCCAAGGCGGGCGTGGTGGAAAACCGCAATTCGATCCGCTGAGTGTCGCGCATGCGGGTTGCAAGATCGGGCGCGTTGGAAAGCAGACGTTCGGCTTCCTGCCATATCTCGACAAGGTTCTGAGCGTTCGGCGTCAGCTCCAAACCCTGGTTGCAACGGCTGAGCAACGGGAACCCGATTGCCTTTTGCAGCGAATTTATCCGTCGGCTGACGGTGGGGCCGCTGATTTTGAGATCCTGTGCCGCATTCGCGACCGATCCCGCGCGGAGGTAGCCCAGAAATACGCGGATATCTTCCCAACTCGGATCACGTGACACGGGTCTCAACCTTAAATGGCCGGGTAAAACACCGCTATCGCGGCACGGGGGCAGCGCAGGGAAACTAGCACATAGCCCAAACCCTCACCACATGGGGACCGGGCACGGCGTGTATTTGCGCGCGCGGGCGCCCGGCGAACTCCGGTATGCCCGCCCTGACGGCGCGATCCGCGGTCCGTTGGTCACTATGCAGGCGCTGTTTGAAGTGTCGACGCCCCGTTGTCCGGGCCGGCAAGCCGATCTCGCGCCGGTTTTCGCCGCGCCGGGCTAGCGCGCGGCCATCGCCCCGCTGGCCTGCAATCGGGAGAGGTCGTAGCCGTTGAAGGCCAGCACTTCGCGCGCGGCGGCAAGGCGATCGGCCGGGATCACGGGCTCCCGGTTCAGGATCCAGCCGGCGCGCCCGTCGGGCTGGCCGATCACAGCGGTGCGGTACCCTTCATCAACCCACAGGACCCAGTAGGGCGCGGCCACCGGCACGCCGGAGAGCCGGACCGACAGGCGGCCGGGTCCGACGATGGTGGCCCGTCCGCTTATGTCGTCGGTCGGCACGCCGGTTTCATCAAGGCAGGTGTTGCGAATGGCAATATCGCCCCCGGGGCGCGGTTGATACTCCGCTATGGCACCGGCGCAACCGGCCTGGAACGGGTTGGGATACCGCGCCACTTCGTACCACCGCCCCGCATAGCGCGCCGGATCGAAATTCGCGTTGGAGGCGATGGTCACCGACTGATCCCTGTAGCTGGGCGCGAAGACGCCGCAACCCGACAGTGCGAGCAGAAGAAGAGACACGATTGCAAAACGCATGGGAACAGCCCTGACGATGAGTATCGGACATAGCTGAAGCCAGTTCCGCCATCGGGGCAACCCCCCGCAACGGCGGGACGGCGACCAATAGCCACTATCCGAGCAAATATGTCAGGAAATCCGTCGGACAGTCTTGTGCGCGGCGCGATCCATCGCCTAGAGCAGGTACATGGGACGACGCTACTCCTCCTCCAGACGGCTTGGCGCGCTGGCATGGCTGGCGGCAGGCCTGTGCATCCTGCCGATGGCGGCGGTGGTTCTGGCCGCACTGACCGGCGGGCTGGAGACATTGACCCGTCTGGGCGAAACGGTACTGCCGCGCTATGCCGCCACGACGGGCATCCTGATCCTCGTGGTGGGCCTTGGCACCGCGATCATCGGCTCCGGTACGGCATGGCTTGTCACGGCGACGCGCTTTCCCGGCCGGCGCGTTCTCGAAATCGCTCTTGCCCTGCCGCTGGCCTTCCCGGCCTATGTGCTGGCCTATGCCTACACCGATTTCCTCGATCATCCGGGATGGGTGCAGACGACATTGCGCGACGTGATGGGCTGGGGCCCCCGCGACTATTGGTTCCCCGAGATCCGGTCTCTTGGCGGCGCGGCGGCGATGCTGACGCTGGTTCTCTATCCTTACGTCTACCTTCTGGCCCGCGCGGCGTTCCTGCAGCAATCGGCGACGGCCTATATCGCCGCGCGAACGCTCGGGCGCGGGCCATGGGGCGCGTTCTACCACGTTTCCCTTCCCATCGCGCGGCCTGCCATCGCCGGTGGCGTTCTTCTGGCCTTGATGGAAACCCTCGCCGATTACGGCACTGTCGCCTATTTCGGCGTGCAGACCTTCGCCACCGGCATCTATGTCAGCTGGTTCGGCCTCTTCGACCGGGCGGGCGCGGCACAACTGGCGCTGTGCCTGCTTGTCGTGGCGCTGGCCCTTGCCATGCTGGAGCGCTCGCAACGCAAGCACCTGCGTCACCACGATGCCGGGCGGCGGTTCGAGCGGATGGAGCCCATCACGCTGACCGGGCGGCATTCGGTCGGCGCATTCGTGTTTTGCGCGTTGCCGGTCCTGCTCGGGTTCCTTCTGCCCACGATCCTGCTGATCACGCTCGGCTGGGACTCGGGCGAGCTGTTGTTCACACCGCGCTATCTGGCCTTTTTGCAGAACTCGGTGACGCTTGCGAGCATCGCCGCGATCCTCACGGTCGCCGCCGCCGTGTTCCTCGGCTCCAACGCGCGCCTGCATCCGACGCCGAGCGCAAAGGCCACGACCCGCGTGGCGGGGATCGGTTATGCGGTGCCGGGCGGGGTGATCGCGGTTGGCCTGCTCTTTCCCTTCGCCGCGCTCGACAATGCCATCGACCGGATGATGGAGGCCAGTTTCGGGATCGACACCGGGCTGCTGATCACCGGGTCGATCTGGCTGATGATCGTGGCCTATATGGTCCGCTTCATGGCCGTGGCGCTCAACACCTACGATTCCGGGCTGGCGACGATCAACCCCAATGTCGACGCGGTGGCGCGCACCCTTGGCCAGAGCCCGATACCGATGCTGCGGCGCATCCACTTGCCGGTGCTGAGACCCGCGGTGCTGACGGCGCTGCTGATCGTGTTTGTCGATGTGATGAAGGAACTGCCCGCGACGCTGATCCTGCGGCCTTTCAATTACGACACCCTGGCGGTGCAGGCGCACCGGCTGGCCTCGGACGAGCGCCTGCATGAGGCCGCGGTGCCAAGCCTCGTGATCGTCGCCGTCGGGCTGATCCCGGTAACGCTTCTATGCTGGAGCATCGGGCGGGACGCCCGGGTCGGCCGGGCGGCACGGCGCACCGGCAGCGGGCAGCTCGAAGCGTAGGCCAGAGCAAAAAAAAGCGGGCGCCACATGGGCACCCGCTTCGCGATATCTGTCGGTGGCTTTTGGCCGGGCTTACTCCCAACCGGCGTTGTTCAGCACATCCACCGCGGCGTCCACATTGTCGGCGATTTCCGATAGATCGATCGTATCGGGGCGGAAGATGCCAAGCGACGCGACCGAGGGGCTGAGGGCCACACCCGGGACCGCAGGATACTCATCGTTGCCCGCGGAGAAGTATTCCTGCGCCTGATCGCTGGCGAGATACTCCAGGAAGGCGATGGCGTTGTCGCGATTTGGCGCATGCGCGGCGACACCGCCACCCGAGATGTTCATATGCGCGCCCAGATCGTTCTGGTTCGGGAACACCCACCCGACCATGTCGAGCGAGCCGGACAGGCCGTCAACCTCGGTGCGGATGGCGCGACCGAAGTAATAGGTGTTCGACATCGCGATGTCGCACTCCCCCGAAACGATACCGCGAAGCTGATCGGTGTCGCCGCCCTGCGGGTCGCGGGCGAAGTTGCCGACCACGGCGGTGGCCCATTCCTGGGTCGCCTCGACACCCAGATGCGCGATCAGCGCGGCAACAATGTTCTGGGTATAGACGTTGGAGGAGGAGCGGATGCAGACCATGCCCTCATATTCCGGGTTGGCGAGATCCTGATAGGTCCGCGGCGGGTTTTCGACATCGTTACGGTCGTAGAACAGGATCCGCGAGCGCTGCGAGAAACCGAACCAGTGGTTTTCGTCATCCTGCAGATAGGCCGGAATGCGCGCCTCAAGCACGTCGCTTTCCACCGGCTGCAGCAAACCCATATCGGTGGCGCGCGCGAGGCGGACGGTGTCGACGGTCAGGAACACGTCGGCGGGCGAGTTCTCGCCCTCGGCCTCCATCCGCGCGATCAGTTCATCGGCATTGCCTTCGATCCGGTTGATGGCGATCCCGGTCAGCTCCGTGAATTCGGAATAGAGCCGTTCGTCGGTGTCGTAATGGCGGGAGGAATAGAGGTTCAGTTCCTGAGCCTGGGCGGCTGTCAGGCTGCTCGCGACGATGATTGTGCCGAGCAGAAGGGCAAGTGTGCGGGTCATCTAGGACGCTCCGTTGCTGGAATTCGATATTACCTGACCGTTTTTGTCGGTTGGGTGGGGGTTTTGAACCTCATCCCTCTCGAGGTGTCAAGAATATCCGACTAAAAGAATCGGAAAAACTATTGAAACACGCGCCCTTGCCGCCCCCTGCGCCAGAAGGCAGGGTGCCGGAAGAGACCGCAGAAGGGGCCATGAGATGAAAGCCGGGTTGGCATTTCTGGTGCTGGGCTATGTGCTCAGCCAGTTCTACCGCGCCTTTCTGGCGGTTCTGGCCCCGGTTCTGGGCGCGGAAATCGGGGCCGGGGCGGAGGATCTGGCCCGCGCCTCCGGCCTGTGGTTCGCGGCCTTCGCGATCATGCAGATCCCGGTGGGCTGGGCGCTGGACACGATCGGGCCGCGAGTGACCGCGGCGGCTCTTTTCGGTCTCTGCGGGGCGGGAGGGGCCGCAGTTTTTGCCATGGCGCAGGGGCCGGGCGCGATCCAGATTGCAATGGTCCTGATCGGCATCGGATGTTCGCCCGTCCTGATGGCCAGCTATTACATCTTCGCGCGGGTCTATTCGCCGGCGGTGTTTGCAACACTGGCAGGCGTTACCGTCGGCGTCAGCTCGCTCGGCAACATTGCCAGCGCCCTGCCAATGGCCAGCGCGATCGACGCTTTCGGCTGGCGCGAGACGGTATGGGCCCTGGCCGGGATGACCCTGGCCGTGGCCCTCGCCATGGCGCTGCTGGTGCGCGATCCGGCCAAGCCCGATGGCGAACCCAAGGGCTCCTTGCTGGACGTGCTGCGCATACCCGGCCTTTGGCTGATCCTGCCGATGATGTTCGTCTGCTACGCCCCCGCCGCCGGGATCAGGGGGCTTTGGATCGCACCCTACATGACCGATGTCTATGGCGCGGTGCTTGCCCAGATCGGAACCGTCACGTTGATCATGGGCCTGGCCATGGCGGCGGGCAATCTGGCCTACGCCCCGCTGGATCGGCTGTTCGGCACCAGAAAACGGGTGGTTCTCGCCGGCAATCTGGTGGTGGTTCTCTGCTGTCTTGTGCTGTGGATCTTTCCGGCGGGCAGCTACTGGACCGCCGTCATGCTGGTGACGGCCATCGGCCTGTTCGGCGCAACCTACCCGATGGTCATCGCCCATGGGCGCAGCTTCCTGCCAGCCCATCTGACAGGGCGCGGGGTGAGCCTGCTGAACCTGTTCGGCATGGGCGGCGCCGGCGTGATGCAGTTTGCCAGCGGCCCGTATTTTGCATGGCTTTCCACAGATGCGCCGCCGGCCGATGCGTTTGGCACATTGTTCGGTGTCTTCGGGCTGGTCGTGCTTTTGGGATGTCTGCCCTATCTCTTTGCTCAGGATCGCACGGATTGAGCTTTGTGCGCCACTGACGGCAGTATTCGGGCCAAAGCTCTGGCCAAACCCGGGCCCGGGCCGGTATGGCCTGCCGCATACGTGCATTTGACGTGCCGCACGCGGCACCGGTTCTGGCGGAGACACCCCGAAACATGTCCCCTGATTTCCTGTCCCGCATGCGGGGCGACTGGCTTGGCAATATCCGCGGCGATCTCCTGTCCGGTCTGGTTGTCGCGCTCGCCCTGATCCCCGAGGCGATCGCCTTTTCGATCATCGCGGGCGTGGACCCGAAGATCGGGCTTTATGCGTCCTTCTCGATCGCGGTGATCACCGCCATTGCGGGCGGGCGACCGGGCATGATCTCGGCTGCGACGGCGGCCACGGCGGTGTTGATGGTGACGCTGGTTCGCGATCACGGATTGCAATACCTGCTGGCGGCGACGGTTCTGGCCGGCCTCCTGCAAATCGCGGCCGGGTTTCTGAGGCTCGGCACAGTCATGCGGTTTGTCTCCCGCTCGGTCATGACCGGGTTCGTCAACGCGCTTGCGATCCTCATCTTCATGGCTCAACTGCCCGAACTGATCGGGGTGCCCTGGCTGACATATGTCATGGTGGCGGGCGGTCTGGCGATCATCTACCTGTTTCCCTACGTCACGACGGCGATCCCCTCCCCGCTTGTCTGTATCGTCGTGTTGACCGGTCTGGCCCTGATGGTGGGTATGGATCTGCGAACCGTGGGCGATATGGGCGCGCTGCCGGATACGTTGCCGGTGTTCCTGATCCCCGATATCCCGCTGACACTGGAAACCTTGCAGATCATCCTGCCCTATTCCGCCGCCGTGGCTGCCGTGGGGTTGCTGGAAAGCCTGATGACCGCGCAGATCGTCGACGATCTGACGGATACGAAATCGGACAAGAACCAGGAATGCATCGGCCAGGGCCTCGCCAATACCGCGACCGGCTTCATTGGCGGCATGGCAGGCTGCGCGATGATCGGCCAGTCGATGATCAATGTGAAATCGGGCGGGCGCGGGCGCCTGTCCTGCTTTGCCGCGGGTGTGTTCCTGCTGATCCTGATCGTGGTTCTGGGCGATATCGTGTCGATCATTCCGATGGCCGCACTGGTCGCGATCATGATCATGGTGTCCATCGGCACGTTCAGCTGGTCGTCGATTGCCAACCTGCGGGATCATCCGCGCAGCTCCTCCATCGTGATGCTGGCAACGGTGGTGGTGACGGTCTACACCCACAACCTGGCTATCGGCGTGCTGACCGGTGTGCTGCTGTCGGGCATTTTCTTTGCGGGGAAAATCGCGCAGCTCTTCCGGGTCACGTCCGAGCTGTCGGCGGATGGCATGACACGGACCTATCACGTGCAGGGACAGTTGTTTTTCGCCTCCGCCGACGCCTTCGCCGCGGCCTTCGATTTCGGTGAGGTGCTGGAGCGCGTGGTGATCGACGTCACCCGCGCCCATATCTGGGATATCTCGTCGGTTGCCGCGCTGGACATGGCGGTGCTCAAGTTCCGCAGGGATGGTGCCGAGGTCGAGATAAAAGGCCTGAACGAGGCGTCCGAGACCATCGTGGACCGGCTGGCCGAACATGACAAACCGGGCGCCATGGACCGGCTGATGGGACATTGAGGGGGGAACCGATGGGCAAGATCATCGCACTGGTCGACGGGTCGATCTATTCGCAAAGCGTATGTGACCATGCGGCATGGGTCGCGAAGGGGAAGGGCTGGCCTGTCGATATCGTCCATGTGATCGGCCGCCGGGATGAAAGCACCGATCCGCGCAACCTGTCGGGCAATATCGGACTGGGCGCACGGACGGCGCTGCTGCACGAACTGGCGGAGCTTGACGCGCAAAAGGCCAAGCTGGCCCGCAAGCGCGGGCAGGCAATCCTGGAGGATGCCGTGGCCCGCGTCGCCGCCGAGGGGGTCGCGGCGCAATCCAAACTTCGGATGGGGGATCTGGTGGAGACCCTGCGCGAGATGGAAACGGAGGCCGAACTGATCATCGTCGGCAAGCGCGGCGAAGCGGCCGATTTCGCCAAGATGCATCTGGGCAGCAATCTGGAACGGGTGATCCGCTCCTCGACCAAACCGATACTGGTGACCTCAAGGGCGTTTCAGCCTGTGAAGACACTGTTGGTGGCCTTCGATGGCGGCGGATCGTCCCTGAAGGCGATTGATCATATCGCCCGTTCGGAGCTTTTTGCCGGGCTGGGCATCCATCTTCTGACCGTCGGCACCGAAAGCACCGGCTTGAGACGCGGGATCGAAGGGGCCGCGGCGCTGTTGACGGGCGCCGGGTATCAGGTGACGGCCGAGGTCGTGGCCGGAGAGCCCGAGACGGTCATCGCCGAACGGGCCGAAGCCCATGATTTCGATCTGCTGATCATGGGCGCCTACGGGCATTCCCGGATCCGGAACCTGTTCATCGGATCGACAACGACCGAGATGATCCGGTCCTGCAAGGTGCCGATCCTGCTGTTCCGCTAAGGCCGATACGGTCCCGCCGGAGGCCTCTTTCGGGAGATCTCCGGCGGGGATGTTTCAGGGCAAGGACGCGACGGGCGCCCGCTACGCTCACGCGGCGTGGCGACGGGGCCGGCGCGGTTTGCGGCTGCCGGTGTTGCCTTGGGGCTTGCCGGCCTGCCCGTTGCCGCCGCCCGGGCCGCGACGCCGCTGTCCGCCACCACCGCGACGCGGCTTGTCGGACTTCACGGCGGCCGGACGGGTCCCGCCCGCGACGGGGATTTCCAGCTTCATCACCTTTTCAACCTGTTTCAGCAGATCGATTTCCTCGGCAGAGCACAGGGTGATCGCCTCCCCCTCAAGACCGGCGCGCGCGGTACGACCGATGCGGTGAACATAATTGTCGGGGACATCCGGAAGGTCGAAGTTGATGACATAGGCGACGCCCGGAATGTCGATGCCACGCGCGGCCACATCCGTTGCAACCAGCGTCTTGATCTGACCGTCGCGAAATGCCTTGATCGCCCGTTCACGCTGCCCTTGCGACTTGTTGCCGTGGATCGACGCTGCGTTGAACCCGTCGGCCACGAGACCCTTCATCAGCTTTTCCGCCCCATGCTTGGTGCGCGCGAAGACAAGGGTCAGCGCCTCGGGATCGCGGGAGAGGATTTCGCGGAGCTTGGCCGGTTTCGCCGGTTTCTCCATGAAATGGATCGACTGGGTGACCTTGTCCGCCGCCTTGCCGGGCGGGGCAACCTGCACCCTGCGCGGGTTGGTCAGATAGG
Organism: Rhodophyticola sp.; assembly: GCF_965284195.1. NCBI lineage: Bacteria > Pseudomonadati > Pseudomonadota > Alphaproteobacteria > Rhodobacterales > Roseobacteraceae > Rhodophyticola > Rhodophyticola sp. The sequence goes on from NZ_CBDIRM010000001.1 coordinate 3,109,226, forward strand.
CGCTCGACAACTCTTCCATCTGTTTCGGCATCGTCGCCGAGAACAACATGGTCTGGCGGGGGGTGCCCAGTTTCGGCGCGATCCGGCGCAGCGCATGGATGAAGCCCATGTCGAGCATCTGGTCGGCCTCGTCCAGAACCAGATGCTGCACCGTGTGCAGCTTGACCGCACCGCGATCCATCAGGTCGATCAGGCGGCCGGGCGTGGCGACAAGAATGTCCGTGCCGCGATCCATGCGCTTGATTTGCGCGTTGATCGACTGGCCACCGACAACGACCTGCACCTTCAGCGGCGTGCCGGTGGTAAAGGCCCGAAGGCTCTCGGCGATCTGATTGGCCAGTTCGCGGGTCGGCGCAAGGATCAGCGCCTTGGCGGTCTTGGGGTCGGGTTTGCCGTGCAGAGCAAGCAGATGCTCGATCAACGGCAGGCCGAAGGCCAGGGTCTTGCCGGTGCCGGTCTGCGCCAGGCCCAGGATGTCATGGCCGTCCAGCGCAAGCGGGATCGCCTGGTTCTGGATCGGGGTGGGTTCCTTGAAACCGGTTTTCTTCAGCGCGGTCATCAGGGTCGGCGAGAGGCCGAGCATATCGAAATCGAACAAATAGTACCTTTCTTGCGCGGAACCGGCTGGCCCGCGCGATAACATGGGTCGGAGCCGCGGCACTGCGCGGCGTCGAAGGGTGCGATCCGGCGCTAGGACGACACGGGCGTTTCCCGTGCAGACCGGCCAGATCGTCAGACCCTGCGTGATGGGGGCTGTGGAGAGATCTTCATTCTGTCGCGCGGATGCGCGGCTGCTCACGCGGCAGCGCAGAATGCTTGAGAGGCACATGCGGCCTTGCCGTGCATAAGTCAAGGCTCATGGGGCTTTTCCTTTGCGATAGCATCCTTTATGTGCCGCGCATCCAGACCTGAAGGATATGACAATGGGCTATCGAGTCGCCGTCGCCGGCGCCACGGGCAATGTGGGCCGCGAAATGCTGAACATACTGGCCGAGCGCCAGTTCCCCATCGATGAAATCGTGGCGCTGGCGTCGCGCAAGTCGCTTGGAACCCAGTGCAGCTTTGGCGATAAAACCCTGACCACAAAGGATCTGGACACGTTCGATTTCGCCGGATGGGACATCGCGCTCTTTGCCATCGGCAGCGAGGCAACCAAAATCTACGGGCCGCGTGCGGCGAAGGCGGGCTGCGTCGTCATCGATAACTCCTCGCTTTACCGCTATGACGCGGACGTTCCCCTCGTCGTGCCGGAGGTGAACCCCGAGGCCGTGGACGGCTATGCCAGGAAAAACATCATCGCCAATCCGAATTGCTCGACCGCGCAGATGGTGGTGGCGCTGAAGCCGCTGCACGACCGCGCCAGAATCAAGCGTGTCGTCGTGTCGACCTATCAATCGGTTTCCGGCGCCGGCAAGGGTGGCATGGATGAGCTGTGGGACCAGACCAAGGGCATGTATGTACCCGGGCAGGAAAAGGCCCCCGATCAGTTCACCAAGCAGATCGCCTTCAATGTGATCCCGCATATCGACTCGTTTATGGACAGCGGCGAGACACGGGAAGAATGGAAGATGGTCGCCGAGACCAAGAAGATCGTCGACCCCAAGATCAAGGTGACCGCCACCTGCGTGCGCGTGCCTGTTTTCGTCGGCCATTCCGAGGCGATCAACATCGAGTTCGAAGAGTTCCTCGACGAGGATGAAGCGCGCGATATCCTGCGGGAAAGCCCCGGTATCATGGTCATCGACAAGCGCGAGGACGGGGGGTACGTCACACCCGTGGAATGCGTGGGGGACTATGCGACCTTCATCAGCCGCATCCGGCAGGACAGTACCATCGACAACGGTCTGAACCTGTGGTGCGTGTCCGACAATCTGCGCAAGGGTGCAGCGTTGAACGCGGTCCAGATAGCGGAGACGCTCGGCAACCGGATGCTGAAGAAGGGCTGAGCTTTCCGGAACTGGTTATTGTATAACCGGCGCAGTCAGGGGAAGCTTTGCGGGATGATCTTTCCCGGAGGTTTCCCCGATGCGTTGTACCGTTTCCGCTCTTGCCCTGATCGTGGCCACCGCGGCCCATGCGGACGATATCGTGACCCGCGCGGATATCGCCCGGGCGACCGTCTATATCACTTCGGCCGAGATCAGCCGCACCACAACCGTCACCGTACCGGCGGGAACCCATCGGGTGATCGTCGCCTTGCCCGGCGGTTCCGGCGAAGTGCCGCAGGTTTCGACCGAGGCGGATGTGGTTCTGGGCGTACCGAGTGAGGTGTTCGGCGTTCCGGTGGCCGAGGGCGCGCTGGACACCGCCGCACAGGCCCGCGCCCGCGACGCGGTCGATACCGCGCAAGAGGCGGTGCAGATGGCGGAGGACAGAATTGCCCGTGCCGATGCGAATATACGCGGCGCAAATCTGCAGATCGCCTATCTGGAAGCTTTGGCGCGGGGCGGGGAAGACGGGGCGGAGATGCCCGATGACCCGAATGATCTTGCCATCTATCTTGGCGCGATCGGCACAGAAACCGCACGGGTCGCCGAAGACCTGCAAGCCGCACTGGTCGCCCGACGCGACCTGACCGATGATCTTGACGCCCGCCAGACCGATTTGCGCAGTGCCGAGCAGAGGCTGGCCGCGCTGCGGCCTTTCGGAGCAACGGTCGACGGTCTGGCCATCGAGGTTACCGCCGCCTCGGAAACGACACTCGACCTGACGCTGGAGCATTTCGCTCAAGACATTGCCTGGTCCCCTAGCTACGAATGGCATCTCGACAGTGAAACGGGCGCTCTGTCGCTCGACCGGTTCATCTCGCTCGCCGTCGACAGTGGCGAGCTCTGGCAGAATGTGGCGGTTACCTTCTCAACCTCCAACCCGTTCCGGCAAAGAGAACCAAGCGACCTTTACCCACAGCCCGCGCGCATTCATGAGCCGCGCCCCGAACCGACCCTGCGCGGTGCAATGGATATGTCCGAAGCCATGTTGAGTGGCGGTGCCCCCGCCATGGAACCTGTCGTTGTCGCCGATGAAGCCGCCGCGGTCGATTTTCTGGGGCTTGAAGTCAGCTACAGCTACAGCAGCCCGGTTTCCGTGGGTGCGACAGGCCAAACGATCCTGCCCCTCGATGGTCTGACCTTCGAGACGGAACTGACCAATCGCGCCGTGCCGCGGAGCGACATGACCGCCTTTCTGGTCGCGGAGTTCGACAATGACAGCGGCGAGCCGATCCTGCCGGGCGAGGCCCTGTTCTTTCGCGATGGCGGACTGATCGGTAGCGATTGGATCGAGATGACAATACCAGTCGGCGCCTCCGAGGAGCTTGCGTTCGGCCCTGTCGACCATCTGCGCCTGACCTGGCAGGATCTGTCGCTGGACGAAGGCGACCGGGGCATTTTCGTGCAATCGAACACGCAGGAGCGGCGGGTCGGGTTCACCGTCGAGAACACCTCCGACAGCGCCGAAGAAGTCCGCGTACTATACGCCACACCCTTCGCGGAGCAAGAGGATCTGGACGTGGATGTCACGCTCACCCCGCAACCCTCCGCGCGCGATGTCGACGATCTGCGCGGTGTGGTGGCATGGGACATCACCCTCGCCCCCGGGGAGACGCAGGATTTCCGGATGGATGTCAGCTTCGCCTGGCCCGAGGGGCAGGTGTTGAGCTGGCGGCCTTGAGGGCCGCCAGCGGGTTATCCGGCCTCGGCCAGCGCCTTGAGATTGGCCAGACCCGTCTCGTAGTCGCCTCCCACCAGTCCATCCATCGTCAACCCCATCCAGCGACCGATAGGATTGTTCCCCATATCCATGTCGAGGCCCCAGGTGACGGTCGTATCGCCCCCGCTCCCGGCCAGATCGAACCAGGCTTCGGCCGTGCCCATGTCGCCGAAATCCAGCGCCGTCACGACACGTTCATTCTCGACGCTTTCGACGATTTCCTGACGGCCATCGCCGACACTCGGCTCATCGGACCTCCACTCCATCGTGGCGCCGACCCCGGCTTCGGGCCCGCTATGGGTGACCTGAACATTCGGATCAAGCGCCATCCAGGGCGACCATTCCTGTCCCCGTCGAAGGGAATTGACCAACGGAAACACCTCCTCCGGCGGCGCGTCGATCGTGATCTGGCGTTCGACGACGACATTCCGGGGCAACAGATACGCCCCCGCCACAAGCAAAATGACCAGGACGACCAGGCCAATGAACAGATTTCGAACCAGGCGCATGACACAACCTCCCTGCCGTTTCGTGCTGCCAGACTATCATGAAGCGCCCGGAATTGCGCCGCTGGTCATATCCGGCCCGGCGAGCCCCACCAGACAAGCGCGCCATGTGAACACGGCATGTGTGCGATGGACGAGCGGACCGGACTTAGCGCCCGGGCCCGAAATGGCAAAAACAGTGCGGGCTTGCGGGCCATGTCTTCCGCCCCCGGGGCGAGAGCGGTTGGAGTTCCGAAGCCTCATTCCGGGGTGATCGACCTGCGAGCGCCGCTTCGGCGAAGAGATCCCGCCGGTTCCGCAACCCGAACCGCTTACCGCGCCCTGACAGGCCATTCGGACACGGCGGGCACACTACCTAGAACCGCTCGGCCCTCAGGACCTCGCAATCGAGCACGCTGACAACACCGATATGACGATCCACCACGCTGAAGGCTGCATCCAGCAAGTCATCCAGTTTCTCGGGCCGTATAATGCAGACAACGCTGACCATACCGCCCGCGCGGCTGACCTGACCCTCGCGGCTCCACCGACCGGACCGGCCCGAGCCGCCAAGTACGGGCAGGATCGTGAACCCCGTGACGCCCGCTTCGATCAGCGCGTCGGACAACCTGCTTTCCATCACCGATTCGATGGCGATTTCGACCCGTTTCGCTTTGTGGGTTTGCATTGGTGTCAGCCTCCGGTGACAGTGCGGGCAATCGCCAGATATATCGGTATGCCGAGCGTCAGGTTAAACGGGAACGTGACCCCGAGCGAGAGGGTCAGATAGATCGATGGGTTTGCCTCGGGCAAGGCCACGCGCATTGCCGCCGGGACCGCGATATAGGACGCCGAGGCCGATAGGGTCATGAAAAGAAGCACGCCACCGGTCGACAGGCCCAGAAGCACCCCGGCGGCGAGGCCAAACATGCTCCCGATCAACGGCATCATCACCCCGAAAAGGAACAGCGGCGGACGCAGCACGCCACGGGCTTCGCGCAGGCCCCGCCCCGCGACCAGCCCCATATCCAGCAGGAACAGGCACAGCACACCCTGAAACGGCGCGACGATGAAACTCGCGATCAGGTCGAGCCCTTCCTGCCCCGTGATCCAGCCGATCAGGAATGAACCCACCAGCAGAACGATCGAACCGTTCAGCAGGATCTCCCGGATCAGCCCCGGCTCCATGCCGCCCTGTCCGGCGCTACCGAACCGCGCGATCAGCCAGAGCGCCGACAGGATCGCGGGGGCCTCCATCATGGCGGCGACGGCAACCATGTAGCCTTCGCTGTCCAGACCGGCGCTGGTGATGACGGAGCTTGCGGCGACGAAGGTCACGATCGAGATCGACCCGTAATGCCCGGCGACCGCCGCCGCATCGATAACGGACAGCCCGGTCATGACCCGCAGAAGCGCAAAGGCCACAAACGGGATCACAAAGGAGAGGATCGCGCCCGCGATGAGCGACATGATCAGGGTTGCATCCAGCCCATGCGCGGCAACGCTGGCCCCGCCCTTGAACCCGATGGCAAAGAGCAGATAGAGCGACATGCCCTTGGCGACGGCCTCGGGGACGGACAGATCGGACCGCGCGAATGCCGCCGCAAGTCCCAATGCGAAGAACAGGATGATCGGCGAGATCAGGTTATCCGCCGCAAGTGCCAGAATGCCGTCCATGGGGCCGCCTTTGCCAAGCTTCACGCGGGGATAGTCGCTGACTCACGTCAGGTAAAGGGGCCTAGCTCTTGACGAAACGCCTGACGGTCCCGTCGAACACCTCAAGGTCACCATCGGCCAGTTCGGCCCACAGCCCGTGCAGGCTCAACTCGTCCCGATCCACCGCCTCGGCCACGAAGGGGTAGCTCAGAAGGTTTTCCAGCGAGACCTGAATGCCCTCTTTCTCCAGCGCGGTCTGGCGCAATGCGGGGTCTTCGATGTCGCCGATCCGCTCATACCCCACACGCAGAACATCGAGCCAGCGACCGATGAAGCTTTCCTTCTGCTCCAGCTCGGGCGCGGCGCCGGAACACATGTCGATGCAGCCCCTGACGCCCCCGCAATTGGAGTGCCCCAGAACCAGAATGTGCTCCACCTTGAGCACCTTCACCGCGAACTCCACCGCTGCCGCTGTACCGTGGTGCTCGCCGTCGGGCGTGTAGGGCGGCACAAGATTGGCGATGTTGCGATGCACGAAGATTTCGCCGATCTGCTGGCCGAAAACCGATGTGACCGCGACGCGGCTGTCGCAACAGGCGATGGCCATTGCGCGCGGATGCTGACCCTCTTGCGCCAGCCGCTGAAACCAGTCGCGATTTTCGACAAATGTGGTTTCTTTCCAGCCCTTGTAACGGCTCATCAGGTAGGATGGCAGGGTTTTGACGCGGTGCATGTCTCGACTTTCCTTTGGGCGCTACGCAACTAATGCGCATTCAGTGCAATTTCGAGATGTTTTTCCGCCGCGCCTCAATCGTTTCTTCAGAAGCTCGGGCCAGTTTGCCCGTGCCGTGGGGGCAGAAGTGGAGTGAGCAATGGAGCGATCCGTAACGATTTTGCGGGTGGAGGAGCCTGCCCGGTTCAATCCGGATCGGCTGGAAAAACTATGTGCCGAACTGGGTGAGGTGCAGGCGGAATCCGAGGTGGCGAATGCCCTTGGAGAGATCGGGGTTCTGCTGGAAAGAATCGCAGCGGTCGGGGACCGGCATGGCATCGCGCAACTGGCGGGCTTTCTGGGCAAGCTGATATCGGCTTCCGACAAGATCGGCATGGCAACGCTGGCGCGCGTGGCCCGCGATGTCGAGGCAAGCTACGCCCGTGGAGACGCGGTCGCACTTGCCGCGACGCTGGCGCGGCTGCAACGGGTCGGTGAACGGTCGATCCTTGCCGTCTGGGATCTGGAGGATCTGTCGGGCTGATGGGGCTTGCAGCGCAAATCGGGCGCGCTAGGGTGGCGCAACACAAGGAAACTGCCCGATGTCCGCCCGATTTGCCGAAGACAGCGCCGAAGCGATCCCGCTCCATCTGCTTGCACCCGATGATGTTCCCGATAGGCTCCCGTCCCTGACCGACGCTCAGCGCGCATGGGTCACGCATCTGGGCTTTTCGGGAAAAGCGGGCGAGGCCGTCAGTCTCGCCGATGCGGAGGGTGGGCCGGCAATGGCCCTTGTCGGTCTTGGCTCAGCGCGGGACCGGGCCCGCGAACGGTTCGCGACGGGGGCAGCTATTGCGGGCCTCCCGAAAGGCATCTACCGCATCGCCGCCCCGCCCGACGGCGCCGCCGGTCACGAAATCGCCCTTGGGTATCTGCTGGCCGGCTACCGGTTTGACAGATACCGGACGCAGCCGGGGCCGGAGGCGGCGCTGGTGGCCCCGGACGGCTGTGATGCCAACCGGCTGGAACAGATCGCCGCGGCGGAGTTTCTGACGCGCGACCTGATCAACACGCCCGCCGAGGACATGGGCCCCGATGCGTTGGAGGCCGCACTGCGCGGGCTTGCCGGGCGCTACGGGGGCGAGGTGAACTCCACCGAGGACGCGGCGCTGATCGCGGCCAATCTGCCGCTGATCCATACGGTCGGCCGCGCCGCCGCGCGCCCCCCGAGACTGCTGGACATGATCTGGGGCGAGAGCGGCCCGGCCCTGACCCTGGTGGGCAAGGGCGTGTGTTTCGACACCGGCGGGCTGAACCTGAAGCCAAGCGCCTCCATGGGCCTGATGAAGAAGGATATGGGCGGGGCCGCCACGGTGCTGGGCCTGGCGCGGATGATCATGGCTGCCGGCATGCCTCTGCGCCTGCGGGTTCTGATCCCGGCGGTTGAAAACGCCGTTGCGGGGAATGCGTTCCGGCCCGGCGACATCCTGACCGCGCGGAACGGGCTGACCGTCGAGATCAACAACACCGATGCCGAAGGTCGGCTCGTGCTGGCCGATGCTCTCGCACTGGCCAGCGAAACACCCCCCGATCTGCTGGTTTCGATGGCGACGCTGACCGGGGCGGCCCGGGTTGCCGTAGGCCCGGACCTTGCGCCGTTCTACACCGATGACGAGGCCCTGGCCGCGGCGCTGGCGACAGCCGCGGGGGAGGTGGCGGATCCGGTCTGGCGGATGCCGTTCCACGAACCCTACGAAACCATGATCGAACCGGGCATCGCCGATCTGGACAATGCGCCGAAAGGTGGCTTTGCGGGCTCGATCACGGCCGCGTTGTTCCTGCGCCGCTTCGTGGCCGACACCGCGCGCTATGCTCATTTCGACATCTATGGCTGGCAGCCCAGCGCAGCTCCGGCGCGGCCCAAGGGCGGCGTCGGCCAGGGCGCGCGCTGCCTGTTCGAGGCCTTGCCGAAGGTGCTGGGCCTATGAATGACCCGCGAATGACCCCGAGCAACGGGCGCGTCGCCCATGTCTCTCTTCAGGGGAAGATCGACGCCAAGAAATTCGTGCAGGGCCGCTGGACCATGGTGCAGCAACCGATGGCCAATATCACCGACCAGCCCAACGGGAACCGCATCAGCCAACTGGTTTTCGGAGAGCGGTTTCTGGTGCTGGAGGCGAAGGACGGCGCGGCGTTCGGCCAGTGTGAGCGGGATGGCTATGTGGGCTACATGGTTGCGGGCGCGCTGACCGAACCGGAGGACCCGACCCATTGGGTCGTCGCACCGGCCACGCATCTCTACCCCAAGGCGGATTTCAAGGCGCCACCGGATGTTTCGGTGTTTTTCGGCTCCCGGGTCCGGGTGCGTGCGGAGCGCGAGAGGTTCCTGCGCATTCACACCGGTCATTTCATTCCCAGATCGCATCTGCAGCCCATCACGGCCCGGTTCGGCGACATGGTGGGCGTTGCCGATCTGTTTCTTGGCACACCGTATCTGTGGGGCGGGACAAGCCGTTGGGGCATCGATTGCTCCGGCCTGGTGCAGACGGCGCTTTTGGCATGTGGCGTGGCCTGCCCCCGCGACAGCGACCAGCAGCAGGAAGCCCTTGGCCGCGAGTTGCAATATGGCGAGCCGCTGCAAAGGGGCGATCTGGTCTTCTGGAAAGGACATGTCGGGATCATGGCGAATGAGCGGATGCTGCTGCACGCCAATGCCCATCACATGGCCGTGGCCTATGAACCGCTGAAAGACGCCGCCGCGAGGATCGAGGCCGCAGGCGATGGCACGATCACGGCACGCCGCAGGGTCGGGATCGGCTGAAAGCTCACTCCACGGCGCGGATCAGCTTGCGTTCCAGAACGCGCAGGACGGCTTTCAGATCGTGGCCGCGTTTCAGAATGCGGCCGTCCATGCCGATCACCGAATACTGCCCCTGCCGGGCCGCCAGTTTGGGGCGTTTTTCGATCCGGTAGATCGGGTGTTCGGCACTGCGCCGGAAAATCGAGAACACGGCAACGTCGCTCAGGAGCGAAATGCCGTAATCCCGCCACTCGCCTGCCGCCACCATCCGGCCATAGATGGCAAGGATCGCGGCAAGCTCCTTGCGATCAAATGCAACCTTTTCAGGAATACGCTCGGGGTTTCTGGGCTGGATCTGGACGACCATTTTTCAAATCTGGCGCGGGTCGCGGCGTAAATCAAGCGCGGCCCACCCGTGATGTATGAAAGGGGGACATCTACTCCCCTTTTCTTGAGGACCGGACAGCGCAACCTACTCCCGCACTTTCGCCTCATAGGCCTCCGCGATATCCCGGGTCAGCGCGCCGACCTCGAAGTTATAGTCCCCGATCCGGCCCACAGGCGTGACCTCCGCCGCCGTGCCGGTCAGCCAGCACTGCTCGAAGCCTTCCAACTCCTCGGGCATGATATGGCGCTCATGCACCTTGATCTGGCGCTCTTTCAACATGCCAATCACCGTTTGCCGGGTGATGCCGTTCAGGAAGCAGTCGGGGTCGGGCGTGTGCACTTCGCCATCCTTGACGAAAAAGATGTTCGCGCCCGTCGCCTCGGCCACGTAGCCCCGGTAATCGAACATCATCGCGTCGGAGCATCCTTTCGCCTCGGCGGCGTGTTTCGACATGGTGCAGATCATGTAGAGGCCCGCCGCCTTGGCATGAGACGGGATCGTTTCGGGCGAAGGGCGTTTCCATTTGGAGATGTCCAGCTTTGCGCCCTTCATCTTGGCATCGCCATAATAGGCGCCCCATTCCCAGGCCGCGATCGCCAGCCGCACCGGATTTCGCGCGGAAGCGACGCCCATATCCTCGCCCGAACCACGCCAGGCCACGGCCCGGACATAGGCATCGGTCAACCCGTTTGCCTTCATCACCTCGTATTTCGCGGCCTCGATCTCATCGACGGTCCAGGGGATCTCCACATCGATGTAACGCCCCGAAGCCAGCAGACGTTCGGAATGCTTCCGGCTTTCGAAGATCTTGCCGTTATAGGCCCGCTCTCCTTCGAAGACGGCCGAAGCATAATGCATCGCGTGGGTCAGAATGTGCACATTGGCATCGCGCCACGGCACCAATGCACCGTCCATCCAGATCGTGCCATCGCGGTCATCATAGGTTCCGCTCATGTTTCCCGTCCTTCATCATCTTACGGCGCCGAGGGGTTGCCGTTTACGTTTGTTGCGCAAAATATGACCGAAACGGACATAAAATTGCGCAAAACCGCGCAACCGCTACCAATTGATTCTTGGAAAGTCAACAAGGCTGACATAAACTGTGGCAAAGCCCCGATCGGGCCGAAGGAAGGGACATGATGATGGCGGATCGCGGAACGGCCAATGCGTTGGTCAGCGGGGAAAGCCTGCTTTTCCTGACCGACGAGCAGTTGCGCCGCGGGATCGAGGCGATGTTTTTCGCCTATCGCGGGTTCACGGCAGACCCGGATCGGATCTTGCAGAACTACGCCTATGGCCGCGCCCATCATCGGGCGATCCACTTCATCAACCGCAGTCCGGGCACGACGGTCAACAATCTTCTGGATATTCTCGGGGTTACCAAGCAGTCGCTGAACCGGGTCCTGCGCGCACTGGTCGATGACGGGCTGGTGGAAAGCCGGGTCGGCACCCGGGACAAACGGGAGCGGCATCTGTTTCTGACCGATGCAGGCATTGCGCTGGAACGTGAGTTGTCGGATGCGCAGCGAAGCCGCATGCGGGCCGCCTATCGCGCCGCCGGCCCCGAGGCCGTAGCCGGGTTTCGTACCGTTCTGGAGCAGATGATGGACCCCGACATGCGCCGCCACTATCAAACGACGACCGAGAGCGCATCATGAACGAGACCGTCGCCCATCTGCTGATTGTCGATGATGACGAGCGCATTCGCGGATTGCTGCAGAAATTCCTGATCCGTCATGGCTTCATGACCAGCGTGGCCCGTGACGCGGCCCATGCGCGGCGGCTTCTGTCCGGGCTGGAGTTCGATCTGATCGTGCTGGATGTGATGATGCCCGGCGAAGACGGGCTGGACCTGACCCGTGCGCTTCGCGAAACGCTGAGCACGCCGATCCTGCTGCTGACCGCCAAGGGGGAGGCCAGTGAACGGATCAACGGGCTGGAAGCCGGCGCGGACGATTATCTGCCCAAGCCGTTCGAACCGAAGGAGCTGCTTCTGCGGATAAATGCGATCCTGCGCCGCCTGCCTGCCATGACCGAGCCGCAGGACGCCCCGAAGGTTCTGCATCTCGGCAGCATCCGCTATGATCTGGAACGCGGCGAGATGTGGCAGGGTCAGGACAGTATCCGCCTGACGGCGACCGAAGCCGCGCTGATGCGGATCTTTTCGGCCTGTCCGCATGAGCCGGTCAGCCGGGCGCAACTGGTCGAGGATCTGGGCCGGGACAAGGGGGCGGGCGCCGAACAGGCGCAGGAACGCGCGGTCGACGTTCAGATCACGCGGCTCAGACGCAAGATCGAAGCCGATCCGAAGCAACCCCGCTATCTGCAGACCGTGCGCGGGGCGGGCTACATGCTGGTGCCCGACTGATGCCGACACTTCTGGTCGAAAACCGCGCCGGGCTCGCCCATGAGATGCCCGCCGGACATCCGGAACAGATTGCGCGCCTGCAGGCAGTGCTGGACGTGCTTGCCGGACCGGAATTTGCCGGGCTGATCCGCGCCGAAGCGCCGATGGCCGGCGAGGGCGATCTGCTGCTGGTCCATCCCGCGGAACATATCGCCCCGATCCGGGACGCGATCCCGGATCGGGGGCTCGCGGCACTTGACCCCGACACCTCGGTCTCGCCAGGCTCCTGGGAGGCGGCGCTGAAAGGTGTCGGCGGCTGTCTCCATGCCGTCGATCAGGTGCTGTCGGGCGAGGCAACGAACGCCTTTGTCGCCAGCCGCCCGCCCGGTCATCACGCGGAACGCATCCGGCCCATGGGCTTTTGCCTGTTCGGCAACATCGCGATCGCCGCGAAGCACGCATTGGAGAGGCATGGCCTGTCCCGTGTTGCGGTGGTGGATTTTGACGTGCATCACGGCAACGGCACACAGGATCTGCTGTGGGATGAGCCACGCGCCTTCTTCGTCTCCTCCCACCAGATGCCGCTTTATCCCGGCACGGGCGCGCCTTCGGAACGGGGCGGGTCGAACAACATCCTCAACCTGCCGCTTGGCCCCGGAACCGGCGGCGCGGAAATGCGGCGGATCGTGGAAACCCGGATGCTGCCACGACTGGCGGAGATCGCACCCGACCTGCTGCTCATCTCCGCCGGCTTTGACGCTCACAGGGCGGACCCGCTGGCCAATCTGAACTGGGATACCGAGGATTTCGCCTGGATCACACGAACGCTCTGCGCCTTCGCCGGGGCGCATTGCGGCGGGCGCGTGGTCTCGACTTTGGAAGGCGGCTATGATCTGGATGCACTCGCGGCCTCGGTCGCGACCCACGTGACGGTGTTGATGGAGCAAGACGGATGAGCGCGCAGAAACCGATTGAGGACATGAGCTTCGAAGAGGCCATTCGCGAGCTTGAAACCGTCGTGACGGCGCTTGATCGCGGAGATGTGGCGCTGGAGGAATCCATTGGGCTTTACGAACGGGGCGCTGCTCTCAAGGCAAGATGCGAGGCCAAGCTGAAAGAAGCCGAGGAGAAGGTTGCGCAGATCACGCTGGATGCGACGGGCCAGGCAACGGGAACGACGCCTGCCGACGGCGCGTAAGTGTTTCAGAACGCGCTTGGCGAGGCGCAATCCGTTATCGGGCAGTTTCTGGAAGACCGGATGGCGCGACTTGCGCCCGGCACGATATCCGACGCGATGCGCTATGCAACGACGGGCGGAAAACGGCTGCGCGGGTTTCTGGCATTGGAGGCCGCACGGCTCTTCGATGTGCCTTTTGCGCAATCGGTTCATGCGGCCGGCGCCGTGGAATGCCTGCACGCCTATTCGCTGGTCCATGACGATCTGCCCTGCATGGACGACGATGACCTGCGCCGGGGCCAGCCCACAATCCATGTGAAGTGGGATGAGGCCACCGCGGTTCTTGTGGGCGATGCATTGCAAAGCTTCGCCTTCGAGCTCTTGTCCGATCGCGGCGCAGGCGATGCGGCCCAAAGGATAGCCCTTGTGGCCGGTCTGGCGCGTGCTTCTGGCGCTGACGGTATGGTGCTGGGACAGGCCCAGGATATCGCGGCGGAAGCTACCGGTCGCGCGTTGGGTATCGACGAGATTACAGAGTTGCAGGCCAACAAGACCGGCGCCCTGATCGCATGGCCGGCGGAAGCGGGCGCCATTCTGGGGCGCGCAGACCCGGTGCCGCTGCGGCGATACGCTCATGCCATCGGCCTTGCTTTCCAGATCGCCGATGACATCTTGGACATCGAGGGCGATGTCGCGAAGGCAGGCAAGAGGCTTCAGAAAGATGCCGCCGCCGGAAAGGCTACATTCGTATCGCTGCTGGGTCTGGACGGAGCGAAGGCACGCGCCGCCGATTTGGTGGACGAGGCGGAAGCCGCGCTGACACCCTATGGCGACCGGGCCCGGACCTTGAAGGCGCTGGCCCGCTATATTATCGCCCGCGACAGGTGAATGCGCCCCTGAAGGGAGGCCAGACGATGACCAGCCAACCCCACACCCCGCTGCTCGACCGGGTCAGGAGCCCTGCCGATCTTAAGCGCATGTCCGATGCGGAGCTTCGCGCGCTTGCCGATGAACTGCGCGCGGAAACCATCGCGTCGGTCAGCAAGACAGGCGGGCACCTCGGTGCAGGGCTTGGCGTGGTGGAAATGACGGTTGCCATCCACGCCGTGTTCGATACTCCAAGGGACCGGCTGATCTGGGATGTGAGCCACCAGTGCTACCCGCACAAGATCCTGACCGGGCGCCGCGACCGGATGCCGACCCTGCGCCAGAAAGACGGGATCAGCGGGTTCACCAAACGCAGTGAAAGCCCCTACGATCCCTTTGGCGCGGCCCATTCCTCCACCAGCATTTCCGCCGCTCTCGGTTTTGCCGTGGCCCGCGATCTGGGGGGCGCGCCCGAGCATGGGCTGGGCGACGCGATTGCGGTGATCGGCGATGGCGCGCTCAGCGCCGGCATGGCCTATGAAGCGATGAACAATGCGGGCCATCTGGGCAAACGCCTGATCGTCATCCTGAACGACAACGAGATGAGCATCGCACCGCCCACGGGCGCCATGTCTTCCTATCTCTCGCGGCTCTATGCGGGCGCCCCGTTTCAGGAGTTGAAAGCCGCGGCCAAGGGGGCCGTTTCCCTGCTGCCGGAGCCCTTTCAGGAAGGTGCCCGCCGGGCCAAGGAACTGCTGAAAGCCGCCACGGTCGGCGGCACCTTGTTCGAGGAACTCGGCTTTTCCTATGTCGGGCCGATCGACGGGCACGATATGGAACAGCTTCTCGCCGTTCTCAGAACCGTCAAGGTCCGGGCCGACGGGCCGATCCTGATCCATGCGATCACCAAGAAGGGCAAGGGATACGTCCATGCCGAGAGCAAGCCCGACGGCGGCCACGCCACCGCGAAATTCGACGTGCTCACCGGAGAGCAGAAAAAGGCTCCCTCCAACGCGCCCTCCTATACCAAGGTTTTTGCGCAGGCCCTGATCCGCGAGGCGGAGGATGATCCGCTGATCACCGCCGTGACGGCCGCGATGCCCGATGGCACCGGCCTCAATCTTTTTGCCGAGCGGTTTCCGACCCGGTGTTTCGACGTGGGCATCGCGGAGCAGCACGCGGTGACATTCAGTGCCGGCATGGCGGCCGGGGGCCTGAAACCCTTCTGCGCGCTCTACTCCACCTTCCTGCAGCGCGGGTATGATCAGGTTGTCCACGATGTGGCGATCCAGCGCCTGCCCGTTCGGTTCGCGATTGACCGCGCGGGCCTCGTTGGCGCGGACGGGGCAACGCATGCGGGCAGTTTCGATATCGCCTATCTGGCAAATCTGCCGGGCTTCGTGGTGATGGCCGCGGCGGATGAAGCGGAACTGGTCCATATGGTCGCCACCGCACGGGCAATCGACGACCGGCCATCGGCCTTCCGCTTTCCCCGGGGCGAAGGTGTCGGCGTCGAAATGCCGGAACGCGGGACCGTACTGGAGATCGGCAAGGGCCGCATCGTGGCGGAAGGCTCCCGGGTTGCGATCCTGTCCTTCGGGACGCGACTGAAGGAAGTGCAGGACGCCGCCGAAGCGCTGAGTGCCAACGGGATCACCCCGACTATCGCGGACGCCCGTTTCGCCAAGCCGCTGGACGAGGATCTGATCCTGCAACTTGCCCGCCATCACGAGGCGCTGATCACCATCGAGGAAGGCGCCATTGGCGGTTTCGGATCGCATGTCGCACAGCTTCTGGCCGAAAACGGGATGTTCGACAGCGGACTCAGATATCGCTCCATGGTGCTGCCGGATATCTTCATCGATCAGGCCAATCCGCGGGACATGTATGCCGTGGCCGCGATGAATGCCGAGGACATCGTGGCGAAGGTGCTGCGCACGCTGGATATCGGCGTGATCGGAAAACGCGCCTAGGACGGCAGGGTTGCCGCGGGATCGGGCAGAGGCCGCATCGACGCGCTGATCTCCATCGGCAGGCGCCGCCCCCGGCCCGGCTTGCCCAGCATGTGGCCCCGATCTACAACGATCTCTCCGCGCGAGATGACGGTTTCGGGCCAGCCTTTGACCACCCGGCCGGCATAAGGGTTGTAGCCGGTGTTGTCGTGCAGATCATCCGCGCCAAAGGTGACGGCCCTTTCAGGATCCCACAGCACGATATCCGCGTCCGCGCCGGGCGCGATCCTGCCCTTGTCGGGCAGACCGTAGATATCGGCCGGATTAGTCGCGGTTAGCGCCACGAAGCGTTCGGCCCCGAGCCGGCCCTGCGACACCATCGCGTCGAACAGGAGCGGCAAGCGGGTTTCCAGCCCCGGCATACCATTAGCGATCTTGTTGAACGGCGCATCGTGGCCATGGGCAAACTTGCCGGTGTCATCCAGCCGATAAGGGGCATGATCGGAGGAGACCACCTGCAGATCCCCCCGTTCCAATGCCTGCCACAAAGCCTCCTGATCCTCAAGTTCCCGCTGCGGCGGGCTGCACATCAGGCCAGCGGCCTCATTGCCCGGAAGATCAAGCTGATCCGCCGTCATGAAGAGGTAATGAGGGCAGGTTTCGGCCAGCGCGGGCACGCCGCGCGTGCGGGCGGCCCGAACAATCTCCACACCCTCGGCGCAGGAGATATGGAACAGCATGACGGGCTGGCCTGTCACCTCGGAAAAGATGCACATCCGGTTCAGCGCCTCGATCTCGGCGGCACGGGGGTGGGAGGCGGGATGGAACCGCGCGCCCGTTTTCCCGGCTTCGATCAGACGCCGGGTCATCCAGCGGATCAGCCCGTCATTCTCGGAGTGGATATTGACCAGACCGCCATGGGAGCGCGCGCACCACAACACATCCAGAATATCCTCGTCGCCCATGCGCACCTTGTCATAGACCGTGAAAAGCTTGATCGAGCGGTGACCCTGAGCAAGAAGTGCAGGCAGATCATCCGTCAGGTTCCCGCCGGAGAGATCCGATACGATGATATGGAACGCGTGATCGCAGATCGCGCCTTTGGCGGCCAGCGCCTGATAATCCTCCACCACGGCTGAAAGCTTTTGCCCCGGGTGCTGCGCCGCAAAGGAAATCGTGGTCGTGGTGCCGCCCATCAGGGCGGACCGCGTCGCCGTTTCGAAGCTGTCGGCATTCATCAGCCCGGCACCGGAAAGCTGTTCGATATGGCAATGGCTGTCGACGCCGCCCGGCATGACCAGTCGCCCGGTGGCGTCGATCTCCACCGGGGCATGTCCGACCTGCTGGCCGACCGCCACGACTTTCCCGCGCTGAACAGCGATATCCGCGCGCTCCGTCCGCTCGGTTGTTACCACTGTTCCGTTGCGGATTATCATGTCATGAGACTGTGTCGCCATGCGTTTGCCACCTGCTCAGAGTTGCCCAGTTCGGTACACTTACGGTATACGCAGACAAAGCCGGAGGGCAAGTTGCCGCGAAAGCGGTCCTGTCGGGCCCTCGTGGCGGGAGGTGAGAAGATCATGAGTATCAATCAGGCGCAATCCGGGGCGAAAACGCTGAGCGCGGCCGTGCATGACCGGCTGAAGGGGATGATCCTGGGCGGGGATCTTCCGGCCGGCACCCGGCTTCAGGAGAAAGCATTCGCCGAGCGGCTTGGCGTGTCGCGGACGCCCGTGCGCGAAGCGATTGCCAGACTGGTGAGCGAAGGTCTTGTCAGCCGCGTGAATGGCGGCGCGCCTACGGTCAGCAATATCTCGATCACCGACATCATGGAGCTTCTGCATGTCCGACGGCTGCTGGAATGCGAGGCGGCGCGCCAGGCGGCCGGCGTCAACGGGCCGCCGGAGCCATTCATCTCCTTGCGCAAAAGGGTGACGGACTTCCTTGGCCCGCAACGCCCGACACCCACGGAGCATGCCGCGCTGGACGATGAACTTCACGCGCTTATCGCAAAACGCGCCGGGTCCGGCCTTCTGCATGAGTTGATCGTCGGACTGAAGCTGAAGACCCGGATGTTCGACAACGGATCGATCCCGGAACGGTTCGAGCCGGGCTGCCGGGAGCATATCGAGGTCATCGATGCGATCCTGGCGCAAGATCCGGACCGCGCCGACAGGGCGATGCGGCTTCATCTGGAAAATGTCCGGTCGGCGATCCTGGCACATGTAAACCGTCTTTTCTGACGGCATCCCGCCTTTTCGATGAGCAGATCCACCTGATCGGCGGGCTAATCCCGCCATCTCCGTTGACAGGATATACTTTTGGTATACCGTCGGTATGGAATCACGGAGAAGAGGGCCGCGCGTGAGCAGTTCAATCGATACCACCCCGGCAAGGGCAAGACCGGGCGGAGAGGTCGAGCTTGCGATCACCTTCCTTTACTACCGCGATCTGCCCGCAGCGATGGACTTCTACGAAACGGTTCTGGGACTGGAACTGGCCATCGATCAGGGCTGGTCGAAGATCTACCGGATTGCCGGGCAGGCCCATGTGGGGCTGGTTGACGAAACCCGCGGCATGCAGCGCGCATCGGAACAGAAACCCGTGCAGATCTGTCTGCGCGTGGCGGATGTCGACGCCTGGTATGACTGGATCCAGAATAACGAGGCCAAGGGTCTGACCCGGATGTTCGAAAGCACGGAACTTGGCATCCGCGCCTTCGCCTTCAACGATCCCGAAGGCTACCAGATCGAGATCCAATCGGTGCTGGCATAGGCGCCGGCATCGCAACGAGACAAGGGCGGCAAAACGCTCCGGCAGAACGCCATCAACAAGGAGACAGCTGAAAATGACGAAACAATTCCCCACCAAGTTGAAAGGGCTGCTGGCAACGGCCGCGCTTGCTCTGGTTCTGCCCGGCATCGCCGCGGCGCAGGATCAGACCCTGACCGTCGGTCTGACCGCCGACGCCGTACATCTTGACCCGCAGGCCGGCGAAGAGCTGTCCAGCAACATCATGTTCTACCACCTTTACGACCCGCTGGTGCGCCGCGACGCGAACCTGCAATTCGGGCCGGGTTTGGCGGAAAGCTGGGAACTGGTGGATGACGTCACCTGGCGCTTCACCTTGCGCGAAGGCGTGACCTTCCATAACGGGGAACCGTTCACCGCCGACGACGTGATTTTCACATTCGACCGGCTGAAAGACTCGCTGATGTCGAACCTGGCCAAGAACATCGACACCTATACCGCCGTTGATGAGCGGACGATCGAGATCGTCACCTATCAGCCCTATGCCGCCCTGCCGAACGATCTGGCCGCGATCCTGATCCTGAACAGGGATCACGCCGAGGCCGTGGGCGAAGACCAGATGGAGCTGCAACCGGTCGGCACGGGCCCCTATCGGTTGAATGAATGGATCCGCGAAGACCGGATCGTTCTGGATGCGTTTCAGGAGTACTATGCAGGACCCGCGGAGATCGATCAGGTGGTGTTCCGCCCGCTGACGAACCCCGCGACACGGACGGCGGCCCTGCTGACCGGAGAACTGGATATCGTGCAGGATCTCTCGGTGCGCGATGTGGAACGGGTTGCCGCGGAGGACGGATTTGAGGTCGTCACGCGGCCCAGCCTTCTGAACCTCGTTCTGGCACTGGATGTGCGCCCCCAATCGCCGACAATCGATCTCGACACCAACCCGATGACCGACAGGCGCGTGCGGGAGGCGATTGCCCGCGCGATCGATGTGGAGACGATCCGCACGGTGATCATGAACGGGCTGTCCACCCCTTCGGAGCAATATGTCCCCTCCACCCATGTGGGATATCTCGAAGGCGCCAATTTCCGCGAGATGTACCCGTTCGATCTGGAGGCGGCCCGGGCTCTGATGGCCGAGGCGGGATATGCGGACGGCTTCACCATGACCCTTGACGCCACCAACAACCGCTATGTGAACGATGCGCAGATCGCCCAGGCGCTGGCCTCGATGCTGTCGCAGATCGGGATCACGCTGGAGTTGAACCTGATGCCGCGCGCGAACTTCTTCGGCTATATCCGGGTGCCGTCCGAGCAGTCGAGCTTCATCATGTCCGGCTGGGATGTGCCGTCGGGCGATGCCGGATCGATGTATGCCAGCATGTTCTATTCGCCCGGCACCCGCGAAGGGTATTCGCAGGTCAACCGCGGCCACTACTCCAACCCGGAAGTGGACCGTCTGATCGATCTGGCGGACTCGACCCCGCGGATCGACGAGCGCGATGCCCATTTGCAGCAGGTCACCGAAATCCTGTTGCAGGACATTCCGATGATCCCGGTTCATTACGAACAGGATATCTACGGCGTGCGCGACGGGATCGAGTTTGAACCCCGGACAGACAAGTTCCTCTGGGCTTACGACATCCGCATCACCGAGTGATCTCTCCCACGGGGGGTGGCGCCGGGTCTGGTGCTACCCCCTGCCTTTTCAGATACATCGAACCCGGGCCAGTCCCGGTTGCGCGGCGGGCCCCGCCCCCGCAATGAGGACCTGGCATGTTCGCCTATACCGTCAAACGCCTGATCCAGATGGTGGTCGTCCTGTGGGCCGTCTCGGTGATCGTCTTCCTGATGATGAGTTTCACGGGCGATCCGGTTTTCATGGTAATCCCGATCGATTCCTCCGACGCCGAGATCGAACAGGCACGGCGGATTCTGGGTCTCGACCGGTCCCTGACCGAGCAATACTTCATCTTTCTGGGCAATCTGCTGCAGGGCGATTTCGGCACCTCCTACGTGTTTCGCCAGCCCGCGATCGATCTGATCCTGGAACGTCTTCCCGCCACGATGGAGATCGTGGTCGTGGCCATGGTCATCGCGACGACCATCGCGATCCCGCTCGGGGTCTATGCGGGCGCCAATCCGGGCAAGCCGCTCAGCCGGTTGATCATGTCGGGCTCGCTTCTGGGTATCTCCCTGCCCGGCTTCTGGGTCGGCATGATGCTGATCTATTTCTTCGCCGTCGAATGGCGCATCTTCCCGTCCTCCGGCCGCGGTGACACGGTGGAGGTTTTCGGCGTCCCGACCTCCCTTCTGACCGCGGATGGCTGGAGCCACGTCCTGTTGCCGGCGATCACGCTTTCGGTCGGTACGCTGGCGATCCTGCTCAGGATCACGCGCGCGGGGATGATGGAGGTTTCACGGCAGGATTACATGAAATTCGCCCGCGCCAAGGGCGTGTCCCGCAGGGGCGTACTCTATGGCCACGGCCTGAGGAACGGTCTGATCCCGGTAGTCACCATCTTCGGGTTGCAACTGGGCGATCTGATCGCCTTCGCCACGATCACCGAAACGATCTTCGGCTGGCCGGGCATGGGCAAGCTGCTGGTCGACTCCATCTATCGCGCGGACCGCCCCGTAATTGTCGTCTATCTGATGCTGGTGGCGCTGATCTTCGTGGTGATCAATTTCCTTATCGACATCCTCTACACGATGATCGACCCGCGCATCACGGTGAAATAGCATGATGCAAGCTTTTCTCGCCTCGCAATTCTTCTTCAACTGGCGCCGCAACCTGTCGGCGATCATCGGCAGCGTCATCATCGCGATCTTCATCGTGATCGTGGCGTTCGGCCCGTTGATGGTGGCGCAGGATCCCTATGACCTGACGCAACTGAACCTGCTGGACAGCTACAAACCGCCGGTATGGCTGCCGGGCGGCGACCCGCGATACCTGCTGGGAACCGACGGACAGGGGCGCGACGTTCTGGCCTCGATCATCTATGGCACGCGGGTATCGGCGCTGATCGGGATCGCGGCGATGCTGTGCTCCTGCCTGATCGGCACCAGCCTCGGGCTTCTGGCGGGGTTCTACGGCGGGCGGCTCGACGCGATCATCATGCGGATCGCCGACCTGCAACTGTCCTTCCCCTCCATGCTGATCGCGCTGTTCCTGATGTCGGCGGTGGGCACCGGCGTCGACAAGGTGCTGATCGCGCTGACGGCCGTGGGGTGGGTTGTCTATGCCCGCACGGTG
The DNA here is from genome assembly GCF_965284195.1 of Rhodophyticola sp. NCBI lineage: Bacteria > Pseudomonadati > Pseudomonadota > Alphaproteobacteria > Rhodobacterales > Roseobacteraceae > Rhodophyticola > Rhodophyticola sp. The sequence goes on from NZ_CBDIRM010000001.1 coordinate 3,131,328, forward strand.
CGCGGCTCCACCCTCGGAGAGATCGAAAAGGAGTATGTGCAGGCCGCGCGGGTTGCCGGGCTCACGAACGCCAAGATCATCCGCCGCCACGTGCTTCCCAACGTCCTGACCCCGCTGATCGTGATCGCGACCGTGCAGGTCGGTACGTTCATCCTGATCGAAGCATCGCTCAGCTTTCTGGGCGTGGGTGTGCCGATCACGCAGCCATCCCTCGGCCTGCTCATCAAGAACGGGTTCGACGTGCTGTTTTCCGGGCTCTGGTGGACCTCCGTCTTCCCCGGCCTGATGATCATGGCGATGGTTTTCGGCATCAACCTGTTCGGCGATTTCCTTCGCGACGAACTGAACCCGAGGCTGAAATGACCATGCAAAGCGAGAGCCGGGATCCGCTGTTGTCCGTTCGTGACCTGAGAACATGGTTCCACACGTTTTCCGGCGTGGTTAAGGCCGTGAACGACGTCAGCTTCGATCTGGCCCAAGGCGAGATCATGGGGCTTGTGGGCGAATCCGGTGGGGGCAAATCGGTCGTCGGGTTTTCGATCCTGGGTTTGATCGACCCGCCGGGGCGGATCGAGGGCGGGCAGATACTGCTCGATGGGGAGGATCTCGCCAAGGCCCCGGAAGACAGGTTGCGCAAGATCCGCGGACGGGAGATTGCGATGATTTTCCAAGATCCGATGACCTCGCTCAACCCGGTTCACACGATCGGGCGACAGATGGATGAAATGCTGCGTCTTCATACGGATATGGACGAGGCCGCCCGCCGCAGACGCTGTATCGAGATGCTCGAAAGCGTCGGCATTTCCCAGGCCGAGGACCGGTTGCGCGCCTATCCACACCAGTTTTCCGGCGGTATGCGCCAGCGCGTGGTGATCGCCATCGCCATGCTGGCCCATCCAAGGCTGATCATCGCGGATGAACCGACGACGGCGCTTGACGTCACCATTCAGTCGCAGATCCTGAAGCTCATGAAACGGCAGGTCGCGGATCACGGTGCCTCGATGATCCTCGTCACCCATGATCTGGCCGTGGTCTCGGAGGTCGTGGACAAGATCACCGTGCTTTATTGCGGGCAGGTCGTGGAGCGCGGCGATGTCCGCGATGTCATCTCCGCGCCATCCCACCCCTATACCCGCGGCCTGATCGATTCGATCCCCAACCCCGACCATCGGCAGCCCCGGCTGAGCCAGATCCCCGGCACGGTCCCGGATATCCGGAACCTGCCCAAGGGCTGCAATTTCCGTGACAGATGCCCCCGGGCGCAGGCGCTTTGCGCGCAGGAGGAACCCAAGCTCGCCCCCACCCGCCAGAGCCTGTTTGCCGCGTGTCATTTTCCAATCGGGACCGGAGGTGACGCATGACTGCGATGCTGGATGTGGAGGGGCTTGAACAGCGGTTCCATCTGAACCCCGGCCTGCTGGACCGGCTGAGTTTCGAGGGTGGCCGCCCGCGGTTGAAAGATCTCGTCGTGCATGCGGTCAATGGTGTCAGCTTCTCGATCGCCAAGGGCGAGGTGCTTGCGCTGGTGGGTGAATCCGGTTGCGGGAAATCCACGGTCGCCAAGACCATCGCCCGGATCTACGACCCGTCCTCGGGGCGCATTCGCATCGAAGGAGAGGATATCACCGAATACGACCATGCAAGACTGCTGCCGGTCCGCGCCAAGATGCAGATGATCTTTCAGGACCCGTTTGCCTCTCTGAACCCGCGTCAGAAGGTTCGCGATATCGTGGCCGAGCCCCTGTTGCAGCAAGTCGGCGATGGCGCGCGCGCCGAGGTGGCCGACAAGACCGAGGCCCTGCTTGCCCGCGTCGGGCTCAACGCCGAACATGGCGGGCGGTATCCGCACCAGTTTTCCGGCGGACAAAGGCAGCGCATCGGGATCGCCCGCGCCTTGTCCGTCAACCCCGGCCTGATCATCGCCGATGAGCCGGTCTCTGCGCTTGATGTCTCGATCCAGGCGCAGATCCTGAACCTGATGATGGATCTGCGGGATGAATTCGGGCTGGCCTATCTGTTCATCAGCCATGATCTGTCGGTCGTCCATCACATCGCCGACCGGATCGGCGTGATGTATCTGGGTTTCATGGTGGAAACCGCGCCGCGCGATCAGCTTTTCGTAAAGCCGCGCCATCCCTATACGCGGGCGCTCTTGTCCGCCGCGCCCAGCATCCGGCCAAGCCGGATGACGGAAGAGATCGAACTGACGGGCGAGGTGCCGAGCGCCTTGTCGCTTCCCACGGGCTGCTGCTTCCGCACGCGCTGCCCCTTTGCATGGGACCGATGCGCCGTGGAGCGCCCCGTCCTGCAGGATATCGGCGACGGGCAAAGCGCTGCCTGCCACCTGATCGACGAGCCGGAAAGAGATAACCCATGAACCGCCCCCTGATCATCGTGCAGCCCCGTCTGCCGCTGCGAGACCCGCATGATTGCACCGACGCAAACGATGAGCTGGCGATTTACGAAGCCGTATTCGACACGTTGATCAGACGGGAGGGAACAGGCTTCGTTTCCCGCCTCGCAGAAAGCTGGACCGTGTCGGAGGATGCGAAAGACTGGGTTTTCAAGCTGCGCGCGGGTGTCCGGTTCCATGACGGCAGCCCTTGCGACGCGGCCTCGGTCTGCCTGTCGCTGTTGCGGATGGCCCGGGCGGACAAAGGCTATACGCTCGGTTCTCCGGGTGTCTGGCGGCAGTATCTGGGCGGCGCACACGTTGCCGCGCCGGATGATCGGACCGTTTCGATCAGCCTTGCAACGCCGATGGCCGATTTGCTTGATGTCCTGGTGCAGGGTTATGTCGCCGGCCCCGCCAGCCTGGGCGATCTGGACGCGGGCATCACCGACCGGCCGATAGGCACGGGGCCATACCGCGTGATGCATGCGGATAACGCGGCGTTGGAACTGGCCCGTGTGCCGGATCATTTCTCGGGGACGCCCGCACATCAGCATATCCAGATCCGCCTTGTCCCCGATGCCGGGCAACGCCTGTCGATGCTGCAGGAGGCGGCGGCCGATGTCGCCACATCGCTGGACTATCACGCCAGCCAAAGCCTGAGCGCGCCCCGCTTCACCCGGGTGGAAACCACCGTGCCGGTCGCGATCATCTATCTGCTCAACGCGGCGAAAGGCCCGCTGGCCGATGCCCGTCTTCGCCGTGCGCTGAACCTTGCACTTGACCGGCAGGATTTGATCGACACCGTGGTCGGCGGCGCGGCGCGGCCCCTCCTGGGGTTCGTGAGCCCCATGCATTTCGGCGCGGGGGACGGGGCCGCATTGCCGCAGGATCTGACCGCAGCCAAAGCGCTTTTGGCGGATGCCGGATATGCCGACGGGCTCACGCTGTCGCTGGATTGCCCGACCCGCCTGCCAGACGAAGCGGAACAGCTTACCGCCGCCCTTGGCGCACAGCTGGCCAAGATCGGCATCACGCTGGACATCAAGCTGCATTCAGACCGCGAAGCCTATGCCCATATGGTCCGCCGCAAGGAAATCGGCGATCTGTGCGTCTTCGATTCAAGCCCCCTGTCCACATTCAGGGTGCTGCATGAAAAGATCGACGCACGGGTCAGGGGGGCGTGGTGGCAAGGCTATCACAACGCCGATGTGGAAACCCTGATCGACGTAGCGCGGACCACCCCGAACGAGATCACCCGCGCCGCCCTGTTTCAGGAGGCCTATGCCGAGATGCAGCGCGATCCGCCCTGGCTGACACTTTACAACCCGATCCGCGTCACCGGCCTGCGCGGCGATCATCCCGGCTTCGACTTGCCGGTGGATGGCGTGCTGAACATTGCCGGGCTGCCCGGGATGGAGGACGCGTGATGGCCGATCTGCTTGTCACGGGCGCCACGATCATCGCCGTCGATGCGGCTCGCAGAGTGATTTACGACGGGGCGATGGCCATCACCGGCGGGCGGATCACCGCCATCGGCCCGCGCGACGAGGTCGAGGCCGGCCATGACGCCCCGCAGGTCATCGATGCCACAGGCAAGGTGATGCTTCCCGGTCTGATCGATGTGCATGCCCATGCAGGCCACGGGCTGATCAAGACCATGGGCATGGAACAAGCCAACCACTGGGAGCGGATTTGCGGGGAGGTCTATACCACCGGTTCGACACCGGCGTTCTGGTATGCGGAGGCCCGATTGGCGGCGCTGGAGCGGTTGCGCTTCGGCGTGACCTGTGGCGTCTCCCTTCTGGGCGGCGGCGATACCATCATGCGGACCGACAGCCCGGAATATGCCGCCGCCCATATGGAGGGCGTGGCCGAGATCGGCACCCGCGACGTGATGGCCGTCGGCCCGACCCGCGCGCCGCATCCGCTGACCTATGCAACATGGCAGGCCGATGGCCGCGCCAGCCATCATCCGGTTAGCTTCGAACAGCAGCATGCCACCTGCGAGGAGGTGCTGAGCCGCTGGCACGGCGCCAATGCCGGTCGGTTGTCGGTCGCCTTGATTTACCCGGTCCTGCGCGACGAACACGAACGCAATATGGCGCCGCGCGATTACAGCGATGCCTGCCGTCAGGCGCAAATCATCCGTGCGCTGGCGCGGGAGGCGGGCGTGGTGTTCACCCAGGACGGGCATTGGCGCGGATCGGTCCGCCGCGCCCATGATCTCGGCCTGCTTGGCCCCGATACGCTTCTGTCCCATGCGATCGATCTGCACGAGGACGAAATCCTGCTTTGCGCCGATACTGACACGAGGATCGCGCACAACCCATCGGCCATTGCATCGGTCATGGGCCGCTGCCCGGCGGTCGAACTGATCGAGGCGGGGGCGACCGTCGCCCTCGGCTCGGACGCGACGGCCCCGGATCGCTCCGGCGATATGTTCCGGCACATGCAGCAGGCGATGCATTACCATCGCCGGCATTTCAGCGATGCGGGCATCCTGCCCCCCGGCAAGACCCTTGAGATGGCCACCATCGATGGCGCGACGGCGCTTGGGCTGGCCGATCAGATCGGTTCGCTGGAAGTTGGAAAGAAGGCCGATGCAATCCTGATCGATATGCAACGCCCTCATCTCTACCCGCTGAACATGGAACCCTTCCGTGTCGTCTATTTCGCCAATGGCAACGATGTGGATACGGTGCTGATCGATGGCGAGGTGCTGTTGAGCGATGGCGTGCCCACCCGGGTCGAGACCGGCGCGGTGCTGGCCGAGGCTCAGGCGGAGGCGGACGCGATGATCGACCGGATCGGCGCCAGGGACATGCTTGGTGTTCCGCCGGGGTTCTGGCGACAGGCCCGGTATGACGGAGGGACAGTATGAGCATCCATATCATCAACCCCAACAGCAGCCGGGCCGTGACCGACGGTATCGACGCGGCCATTGATCCGATGCGCGCGGCCAGCCCCGTTCCGATCCTCTGCAGCCATCTGCAGGGCACCCCCGCGGGGATCGAAACCCAGGCCCATGTGGATGGCGTGGTGGCCCCGCTTCTTGCACGTGCCGCGGAGCTGGAAGAGGAGGCATCGGCCTTCGTGATCGCCTGTTTCTCGGATCCCGGGCTTGCAGCACTGCGCGAGCAAAGCGCCAAGCCGGTTCTGGGTATCGCCGAAAGTGCGGTTCTGACCGCGATGACGCTTGGCCAGCGCTTCGGCATCCTGTCGATCCTGCCCACCTCCGTTCCGCGGCATATGCGGTTTCTTGGTGCAATGGGCGTGATGGACAGGCTGGCCGGGGATCTGCCGCTAGATCTGGGTGTGGCCGATCTCCGGGACGAGGCCCGGACATTCGCCCGCCAGAAGGAGGTGGGCGCGCGCCTGCGCGACAGCCACGGCGCGGATGTGCTGATCCTCGGATGTGCGGGCATGACGGCTTATCGCAACCGCCTGTCCGACGCGCTTGGCCTGCCCGTTGTCGAACCCTGTCAGGCCGCTGCCGCAATGGCGATCGGCCGTGTCGCCCTCGCCAAGACCGATGTCTAACAAAGGATCCTTGCCATGACCCATCTGACCGAAGACGCGCATGGCGTTTACGTGATTGCCGTCACCCCGTTCCTGCCCGATGGGGGCCTGGATCTGGAAAGCACCGACCGGATGGTGGATTTCTATCTGGAGACGGGGGCGACCGGCCTGACGGTTCTGGGCATGATGGGGGAGGCCCCGAAGCTCACCATCGAGGAATCGCGCATCGTCGTGCGGCGCATCCTGGCGCGTGTGGCCGGCCGTGTGCCGGTTGTGGTCGGGGTATCCGCGCCGGGCCTTGCGCAGATTCAGGCGCTCAGCGCGGCAGTCATGGATGACGGGGCCGCAGGCGTCATGATCGCGCCGCCCGGCAACCTGCACACCGATGACCAGATCGTCTCCTACTACCATCAGGCGGCGCATTTCATCGGTGACACACCCTTCGTCCTGCAGGATTTTCCGCTGGCCACGGGCGTTCACATGTCCGTCCCGGTCATCAAGCGGATCATCGAAGATCTGCCCGGTTGCGTTTGCCTCAAGCATGAAGACTGGCCCGGGCTGGAGAAGATCTCCGCATTGCGGGCGGAGGGCGCCGTTTCACGGCGGATCTCCGTGCTTTGCGGCAATGGCGGACTGTTCCTGCCCGAGGAAATGGCGCGAGGCGCCGACGGGGCGATGACGGGGTTCGGGTATCCGGAAATGATGGTCGACGTCGTTCGCCACCATCATTGGGGCACACCCGACCGCGGACAGGACATATTCGACGCCTACCTGCCGCTGGCACGCTATGAGTTGCAGCCGGGCGCGGGGCTGGCGGTTCGGAAATACGTGCTGGCCAAACGCGGCGTGATTGCGCATGCCACGCTCCGCCGCCCCGGCGCGGCAATCACCGATACCGCCCGCGCCGAGGTGGATCGTCTGATCGAGAGACAAGAGAAACGTTTGAAGGAGATTGGCTGATGGAACTGGGAATAGCCGGGAAACGCGCATTGGTTCTGGGGGCCAGCCGGGGTCTGGGCCGGGCCATAGCCGAAGGTCTGGCCACGGAGGGCGTCGAGGTTTTTGCCGCCGCCCGCAGCGTCGACAGGATCACCGACTGGTCCGCGGATCTGCCGAACGTCACGCCGATGCCGGTCGATCTCGCCGATCATGCCAGCGTCATGCGGCTTGCCGAAACGCTTCTGTCGGCGGGCGGCGTCGACATTCTGGTCACAAACTCCGGCGGCCCGGCCCCCGGCCCCGCCGCCACCTCCGCACGCGGCGACTGGATCGCGCAGTTCGAAGCGATGGCGGCGAACATCTTCGATCTTTCGGCCCGGCTTCTGCCCGGCATGCGCGCGCGTGGCTGGGGCCGCATCATCTGCATCACGTCGTCGGGCGTGGAACAGCCCATTCCCAATCTGGCGCTTTCGAACGGTATCCGGTCTGCCGTGGTGGGCTGGGCCAAGACACTGGCCGCCGAAGTCGCGGCGGACGGGGTGACCGTGAATGTCGTTCTGCCGGGCCGCATCCATACCGACCGGGTCGATGAACTTGATGCCGCCGCCGCGAAACGGACCGGCAAACCGGTGGAGGATATCAAGTCCGCCTCCGCTGCCAGCATTCCCATGGGCCGCTATGGCAAACCGTCGGAATTCGCCGATATGGTGGTGTTTCTCGCCTCGGAGCGCGCCTCCTATGTGACCGGCAGCCGGGTCCGGATCGACGGGGGCTCTATCCGCTCCTAGTCAGTCGGAGCCTGTCCGCTGCCGCTCCCCGTCCCGCTCCTGCAGATGCTTCTCGATCATCTCCAGACGGGCCAGAACCTCGTCGCGATAGGCATCCGTCGCGGCGTTGCTTTCCTCGGCATGGGCATCCTGCATCGAGTTCACGATCAGACCCACCAGAAGGTTCACCACCGCGAAGGTCGTCATCATGATGAAAGGCACGAAAAACACCCACGCGTACGGATAGACCTCCAGAACCGGGCGCACGATACCCATCGACCAGCTTTCCAGCGTCATGATCTGAAAGAGCGAATAGAGCGACCGCCCGAGGGTACCGAACCATTCGGGGAAGCTGGCCCCGAACAGCTTGGTCGCCATCACCGCCCCGATATAGAAGATGATCGCCATCAGCAGAAAGACCGAGCCCATGCCGGGCAGCGCGGTCACGAAACCCTCGACCACCCGGCGCAGGCGCGGCGCGACCGAGATCACGCGCAGAACCCGCAAAATCCGCAGCGCCCGCAACACCGACAGCCCCTGACCCGCCGGGATCAGGGCAATGCCGACAATCACGAAGTCGAAGTTGTTCCAGCCGGACCGGAAGAAATTCAACCGGTGCGCGATCAGCTTCAGCGCGATTTCTATCACGAAGATGCTCAGGCAGATCCGATCGAGCAGCAGGATCAGAGGCCCCGCCGCATTCATCAGCGTGGGCGACGTTTCCATGCCCAACAGAATGGCATTGAAGATGATGACACCGATGATACCGAAGCGCACTTGGGGTGTGTCCAGTAAATCCGCAAGTTTTTGTCGTGTCATCCCTGCCCCTTCTTCGGCTTCGCCTCGATATGGGGCAGGGTCAGGCTCGCAGCAAGCTCCACATGAGGGCTCCACCGAAACTGATCGACGACTTGCACCCAATTCAGGCGATAGCCTGCCTCGGTGAGGGTTTTGGCATCGCGGGCAAAGGTGACCGGGTTGCAGGAAACCATTGCCACGCGCGGCACCTGCGCCTTGGCGATCTCGCGGGTCTGCGCCTCGGCACCCGCGCGCGGCGGGTCGATCAGGACGGCATCAAATCGCGCCAGTTCATCGGCAAGAAGCGGACGGCGGAAGAGATCCCGCGTTTCGGTTGTCAGCGGCTTGAGCCCGGTCGCCAGGCGCAGTCCACGGTCCAGCGCCGCGATCATCTCGCCATCCCCCTCGACCGCATGAACGCGCGCTGCAACCGCAAGCGGCAGCGCAAAGGTGCCGCATCCCGCGAAAAGATCGGCGATGTGCGTCGCTGATCCGGTGGCCTCCCTGACCGCGGCCAGCAGCGCCGCTTCCCCGTCCCCGGTGGCCTGCAGGAAGGCCCCGGGCGGTGGTGTCACCTTGGCCGGGCCGAATTCCTGTACCGGCAGGGCGCTGGTGAAAACGGTTTCACCGCCCCATGTAAGGCGCGCAAACCGCCCGATGTATCTCGGCAGCGCCATCCGCAGGGTCTCATCCAGCGGCTTGCCGCCAGTGACGGCGCAATCGATCCCCGCTTCCGATCGGGTCAGGGCGAAGGCCAACGTGGCGCTGCGCGATCCGCCCAGCCGGGTTATCTCCTCCAATGCCGGGATCATCGCCATCAGATCCGGGTGCAGTACGAAACAGTCTCTGATCGGCACGATCGTGTCTGATTTTCGCGCGTGAAACCCGACCATCGCTGCCTTTTTGGTGCGCGTTCCTGCAAGGGTCGCGCGACGGCGGGATCGCGCGGGGGACACGTGAACTGGCCGAAAACCGGCCTCCAGACCCTGTGCCGCCAGCGCCTTGCGCACGACATCCTCCTTCCATTCGGCCAGAAACCGGTCGGACGCATGTTGCAAGGAGCAGCCGCCGCAACTCCGAAAATGCGGGCAAGGCGCACGAACCCGCTCTGCCGAGGGCGTCACGATACGCGCATCCTCGATTCTGCCGTTCAGAACGGTTCCGTCCACGATCTCTCCGGGCAGGGTCAGGGGCACATAGACGGGCCCCGGCGCGATGCCGTCGCCGTGGTGGCCAAGCCGTTCGATCTCAAGCATGGGCACCTCTTGGCCCGCGCGCCGGAGCGGTCACGCTATCAAGACCACACCGCGGCGGCGCCGGATACGGCGGTTGGCCCGCCCCGCCACACCCTTGAGCAGCTTTCTCCGTCACTCCGCGGCCTCGCGGATGCCGATAAAGCCGCCCGATTGCCGGTTCCAGTACCGCGCGTAAAGCCCGTCCTGCTCCAGAAGCGTCTCATGGGTGCCCTCTTCCACGATGCGACCTTCGTCCAGAACGACGATCCGGTCCATCCGCGCGATGGTCGACAGGCGGTGGGCGATGGCGATCACGGTCTTGCCCTCCATCACGTCGGCCAGCGTGGTCTGAATCGCCGCCTCGACCTCGCTGTCAAGAGCGCTTGTCGCTTCGTCAAGAATCAGCACCGGCGCGTTTTTCAGAAACGCCCGGGCCAGCGCGATCCTCTGACGCTGCCCGCCGGACAGCTTAACGCCCCGTTCGCCAAGATGCGCATCGTAACCTTTGCGGCCCTTGTGATCCTCCAGATCCTTGATGAACTCATGGGCCTCGGCACGTTTCGCGGCGGCAAGCATCTCCGCCTCGGATGCACCGGGGCGACCGTAGAGGATATTGTCCCGTGCCGACCGGTTGAACATCGCGGTTTCCTGCGTGACCATCCCGATCTGGCGGCGCAGACTGTCCTGGGTCAGATCCCGCACATCGCAGTCGTCAAGCAGGATACGACCCTCTTCCGCATCATAGAGCCTTAAAAGCAGTGCGACCAAGGTTGATTTCCCCGCGCCAGAGGCCCCGACCAGCCCAAGCTTTTCGCCGGGTTCCACCACCAGAGACAGGTTGCTGATACCGCCCAGATCCCGGCCATAGGAGAAGCTCACATCGGAATAGGTGATCCGACCCTTGGCACGCTCCAGCTCCAGCGCGCTTTCATCGTCGACGAGGCTGTGAGCGGGGGTCAGCGTGTTCATCCCGTCCTCGACCTCTCCGATGCTGCTGTAGATACCCATGAGCGTGAAGCTGACCCAGCCCGTCATCTGCGAAATCCGCATCGCGATCGCCCCGGTCGCGGCGATGTCGCCCGGTGTCGCGATGCCCTGGCGCCAGAGAAGGATCACGCCGAGGATCAGAATGACCGGAAGCAGCCCCGCAACCGCCATCAGCGCAAAGCGGAAACCGGTCGACAGATAGCCGAACTCAAGCGACCGGTCGCGCAGCATCTGCATCGCGCGGATGGCCGCGGTATCTTCATGGGCGGTGTGCCCGAAAAGCTTGACCGTCTTGATATTGGTGATCGTGTCGACCACCTGCCCCGTCACCATCGCCCGGGCGCCGGCGCGCGCGGCCGCCCTCTGTCGGATGCGGGGCAGGAACCAGGCGATCATCCAAAAGTAGAGCGCAAGCCACACCAGCAGGACGAGAGCGATCCGCCAGTCGATAAAGGTCAGCAGCAGGACCGATCCAATCATCGAGGCGAGCGCGAAGGCGATGGCGTTGATGATTTCGCCCAGGGAATTGGTCAGGGCCTGCGCTGTCTGCATCTGCTTTTGCGCGATGCGGCCTGCAAAATCGTTGTCAAAGAAGCTGACCGCATGGCCAAGCGACCACCGATGCAGGCGGCTTTGCACCAGAGGATAGACATTGGGCGGCAGGACAATGCCGTTGAACGCGGCGCTGGCACCAAAGACAACCGGGCGCAACAGGACAAAAAACGCGGCATATCCCAGGACCAGCAGCCAGTTTTCGGCGAAATAGGCGGCGGCATCACCGCTGTTGACGGCGCTGTCGATGATCATGCCCAGCAGAAGTGCGGTGAACACCTCTGTGGTCCCCGCGATGGCCGAGGCGGCGGTGGCGATGAAGATGACCGGCCAGGCACCGGCGAGACACCAGCGACAGAAGGCCAGAAGCGTGCGCGGCGGCGGGCCTTCGGCGGGCGCAAACCCGTCGATCATGTCGCCCAGACGCTGCATGAGGGTCATCACGGCCTGTTTCATTCCGCGGCCTCGGTGCCGATGAACCCACCCGACTGGCGGGCCCAGAACCCGGCATAAAGCCCGTCTTTCGCCAGGAGTTCGCCGTGGCTGCCCTCTTCGGCAATCCGACCGCCATCCAGCACGAGAATCCGGTCCATCTGGGCGATCGTGGACAGGCGGTGGGCAATGGCAATCACGGTTTTTCCTTTCATCACGCCGTACAGCGTGTCTTGGATCGCGGCCTCCACCTCACTGTCGAGTGCCGATGTCGCCTCGTCCAGAATCAGGATCGGGGCGTCTTTCAGAATGACCCGGGCAAGTGCCACGCGCTGCCGCTGGCCGCCGGAAAGCTTCACGCCGCGTTCGCCCACCTGTGCGTCGTATCCCTGCCGGCCTTCGGGGTCTTGCAGGTCAAGAATGAACTCATGGGCCTCGGCCCGCCTGGCCGCGGCGATCACCTCGGCCTCCGACGCATCCGGCCGGCCATACAGGATGTTCTCGCGGACCGACCGATGGAGCAGCGAGCTGTCTTGCTGCACCATGCCGATGGCCTGTCGCAGGCTGTCCTGAGTGACATCGGTGATGTCCTGCCCGTCGATCAGAATCCGACCCTGTTCCGCATCGTAGAACCTGAGCAGGAGCTTGACGAGCGTGGATTTCCCCGCACCGGAGCGGCCAATCAGGCCGATCTTCTGTCCGGGCTCGATCAAGAGGGACACGTCCTGCAAGCCGCCGCCCTTGCGGCCGTAATGATGGGTCAGTCCCTGAAGCTCGATTGCGCCCTTTTTCAGAACCAGTTCCTTCGCGTCCGGCTTGTCCACCAGCGTGATTGGCTGGGCGATGGTCTCCATCCCTTCGGCGACGATGCCAAGGTTCCGGAAAAGCGACGACAGGGCCCACATGATCCAGCCGGTCATCGCGTTGAGACGAAGGGTCAGAGCGGTCGCGGCGGCAACCGTGCCGACGGAGGCCGCGCCGACACTCCACAACCAGACGGCCCAGCCGACAACGCTGACAATCAGGAACCCGTTAATGGCGGTCAGCGCCACATCCATCGTGGTGAAAATCCGCATCTCCCTGGCAAAGGTCACGCGGGCATGCTCGATCGCTTCCTTGGCGTAGTTGATCTCACTGTCGTGATGGGCGAACAGCTTGACCGAATGGATGTTGGTATAGCTGTCCACCACGCGCCCAGTGGTCTGCGAGCGGGCATCGGAACTGGCCTTCGAGGCGGGGCCGACGCGGCGTATCGTCCAGCGTACCAGCCCCGCGTAGAGGCCGAGCCAGATGATCAGCGGCACCGCGAGGCGCGGATCCGCCTCGGCCAGCAGGATCGCGGCACCGATCAGATAGGCCACCGAAAAAGTGATGGCGTCGAAGACCTGAAAAATCGCCTCGCCCGCGGCGGGTGGCGTCTGCATGATCCGGTTTGCGATGCGGCCCGCAAAGTCGTTCTCGAACCAGCCGACCGATTGGCGCAAAACGTGCTTGTGGGCCCGCCAGCGAATGAGCGTGCCGAAATTCGGCAGGATGCCGTTGTTCAGCAGCGCCACGTTCACGCCCTGCAACACGGGCCGGAAGATCAGGATGAACACCGCCACCAGAATGAGTTCCAGACCGTAACTGTCCAGCACGGTCGACGGATCGCCCGACGACAACAGATCGACGACGCGGCCCATGTAATAGATCAGCGCAACCTCGACGGCCGCCACGAACAGCGACGTGGCCGCGGTCAGCGCAAAGAGCCGTTTGAACGGCAGGGAATACTCCCAGAGGAACGGCCAAAGACGGGTCTCCGGCCTGTCCCGTTCGGGATAGGCCGTGTAGGGATCGACCAGATTCTCAAAAAAACGGTACATCGGACCATGCCGGTTTGCGGGCGCTGAAATGGCTGAGACTCGGGATATAACCCCCCCGTCACAGAAAAACCATGACGGCCGACACCGCCAGAGCGCTTGCCATGATCCGGGCAAAGATCCGCCAAGCTCGTGGTGTCTTTAGCAGATAGGCCAAAGCGGCTCCTGCGAGGGTCCAAAACAGGCAGACAAAAAGATTCAAACCCGAAAATGCCATGGCAAGACGCTGCGCTTCGCCCAGCGGCCCGAGACCGGCCCCGTAACCGGCGGCGGCGGCCATTGCGACGGCCCATACCTTGGGGTTGACCCATTGGAACAGAACCGCCTCCACGAAGGTGAAGGGCCGGTCGCCCTCCTGCCGGTCGCCGCCCGCGGCCGAGGATTGCCAAAGCTTCCAGGCCATCCACAGGATCCAGCCGCAGGCCGCCAGCTTCAGCGCGGTTTCCAGCCCGGGGCCCGCCGCCGACAGCGCGGCGCCGACCCCAAGGCCCGTCAGCCCCGCAGTGACGCCGACGCCCACGACAACGCCCAGGATATGCGGCAATGTCCGGCGAAAGCCGAACCGTGCCCCCGATGCGGTCAGCAGGATGACATTCGGACCGGGGGAGAAGAGGCCGACAAAAACAAAGGCATATAGCGGATCCAGAACGTGCTCTCCGCTGTCAGGACAGGAGCGCGGTGCGGTCGAGCGTAAAGCCGGATGCGATCCAGCGGTTTTCCAGCTCCTTCAGTTTCGCCCCGAGTGCCGGGCCGGACAGCGCAGGCATCAGATCCGCAGCGGTAAGCGGGAAACGGGCGTCAGCCCCACGCGCGACATCATCCAGTTCGGCCGGATCAAGCCGCCGCTCGAAACTGGCCCCCCGCAGCATCAGGATATCGCGGGCGTCGTCCGCGCCATGGCGGTACCCAAGCTCCATGGGCCCGGCGGAGGTTCCGATCTGTTCGGCAATCAGGGCAAGACGCCGGCCTTCCGCCTTGCTGAGTCTCAGGGCGCTTTCCGGAGATTGCCCCCCCAGCGCGGCCAGTCTTCGGATCGGATCGGCCGGAATGTCATGCGCATCCTCGATATCAATCAGGATCGGCAAGCGGCGCGCATCCGCGCCGGGCAGGGCATGGATCAGCACACCGGTCTGCGCCATTGCCGCGACAGCCGGGGCCGGGTTCGGGGCTGACAGGAGTTTCTTGATCTCACTGCCGATCCGTTCCTTCGACAAGGTCTCCAAACCGGCAGACAGAGCCGCACAGGCAGACAGACCATCCGTGTCCGGGCCGTTTTCCGGATCCGCGTACCAGGCGTGGAACCGGAAGAAACGAAGGATGCGAAGATAATCCTCCCGGATGCGATCCTCCGCCCGTCCGATAAAGCGGAGCCGCCGGCCGGACAGGTCCGCCAGCCCCTCGCCGGTCGGATCGAGAACCGCCCCGTCCGGTGACGCATAAAGTGCGTTCATCGTGAAATCCCGACGCGCGGCATCCTCGGCGATATCCGTCGAGAAGGCGACGGTCGCGTGCCTGCCATGGGTTTCGACATCCTTGCGAAAAGTCGTGACCTCGTGAGGTTTGCCTTTGGCGATCACGGTCACGGTGCCATGCTCGATCCCGGTGGGCACGGCGCGCAGCCCGGCATTTTCGGCCAGATCGCACACCACGTCCGGCGTTGCATCGGTGGCGATATCAATATCGCTCACCGGCGCGCCGATAAGACCATTGCGCACGCAGCCACCCACGAACAGCGCCTGAAACCCGGCCGCTTTCAGCATGGTGCAGACCGCCTGCGTTCCGCCATGGTCCATCCACGGGCCCTGCAACTTCATTCGGTCACCCTGTCGGCCAGAGATTTGAGCATCCGCGCCGTCGCACCCCAGATATAGTAGGGCCCGTATGGCACGACATAGAACTGCCGCCAGACACCGCGCCAGCGTCGCCGTTCGACGCGATAAACCGTCGGATCCATCAGCATCGCAAGCGGCGCGAAAAAGACCTCCGCGACCTCTCCGGGTTCGGGAATGGCCACGAACCCGCGATTGAGAGAGGCCAGCACCGGGGTGACCTCATAGCCTGTGACCGTTTCGTGACCCGGCAGTTGCCCCATCACCGAGACATCGCCGCGCCCCAGGCCGATCTCTTCCTCCGCCTCGCGCAAGGCAGCATCCACCGCATCTGTGTCGGCGTCATCCACCTTGCCACCGGGAAAGGCAATCTGACCCGGATGATGCTTGAGGTGGGAGGCACGTTTGGTCAGGATCACCTGCGGTTCGCCGCCCGTTTCGGCAATTGCCACCAACACCGCCGCGGGGCGCAGTTTCCGACCCTGCGGCAGGGCGACATCAGGGTTCAGATCGTAATCGGACGATGGTCGCGCAGGCCTGGCCAGCGCGGCGCGCAGCATGTCCAGATCAACTGGCCGGCCCATCGCCATCATCCACGGGTCTTGCCGCCTCAAACCCCAGTGTCAGGGGGTCGAATTCGTAATGCGCGCCGCAAAACTGGCAGTCGGCGGTGACGATCCCGCTTTCGGTCGTCATGTGAGAGATATCCTTGGCCGAATAGATCGACAGGCTTTGCCGCACCTTCGCCGGCGAGCAGGTACACCCGAACTGGACGGCCTGCGCGTCGAAAACCCTGGGGCTTTCCTCATGAAAGAGACGGACCAGAAGATCGGTCGGGGCGACGCGCGGACCAATCAGTTCCAGATCTTCCACCGTATCCAGAAGCGTATTGGCGCGGTTCCAGTTTTCCCCTTCATCGGCGTCCAGAATATCCTCGGCCGAGAGCAATCCTTCTTCGCCGGAGCCGTCCTCGCCCGTCGCATGCGGAGACGCCTTGGGCATGTGCTGCAACATCACGCCGCCGGCGCGCCAATGCACGCCCTCGCCCGGCTCCTGCGAACGGCCATAGCTGAGCGCGAACCGTGTCGGCAACTGCTCGGACTGGGCAAAATAGGCCTCAGCGCAGGCGGTCAGGGCACCCCCCGCGATCGGTGTGATCCCCTGATAGGGCGCATTGCCCGCACCCTGATCGATCAGGATCGCGAAGTACCCCTTGCCGATCTGGGCAAACGGATCGGCGGCATCGTCGAAGCCATCCTTGTCATAACTTGCATAGGCGCGGATCTGTGCCGGCGCGCCATCCTCGGCGGGCGCGAAGAAATCCGTCGCAATCAGGCGCAAGGGTCCGTCACCGCGCACTTGCAGCGACAGTTTCCAGCGCAGCTTGATGGTCTGCCCGACCAGAGCGGTCAGAAGCGCCATTTCGGCCACCATTGCCTCCACGCCCGCCGGGTAACTGTGCTGCGACAGGATATTGTCCAGCGTTCCGTCCAGACGTGCCACGCGGCCCCTGATATCGGAGCGATCAAGCTGGAACGGGAGGACGGTATCGTCCCACGCGATTTTTGCAGTCAATGTCATTGGGTTTCCTTGTGCCCCATTGGGCTGGCATATCGCGCCCATATAGGCGCGGCAACTCCAATCCCAAGGGGTTTCGGGGTGACTTGCCCCGGTTCCCTTGGTATCGAGCGGATCGTGAGCCTTTTGGTCAGGGACGCCGGAATGAACATAGAAACGACACCGCTGGCCGGTTTGCTGATCCTGACACCGCGCCGCTTTTCCGATGAGCGGGGGTATTTCAGCGAAAGCTGGAACCGCAGGACGCTTGCAAGCCACGGGATAGAGACGGAGTTTGTGCAGGACAATCACTCAATGTCCGAAGCGGTCGGAACGATCCGCGGCCTTCATGCGCAGACCCCGCCCCATGTGCAGACCAAACTGGTGCGCTGTGGCCGCGGATGCGTGTTCGATGTGGCCGTGGACGCAAGGACAGGCTCACCCACCCGCGGGCAATGGTTCGGTGTCGAGTTGAGCGCCGAAAACGGGCGCCAGCTTCTGATCCCGGGCGGGTTCCTGCACGGCTTCGTCACCCGCGCGCCGCAGAGTGAGCTGATCTACAAATGCAGCGACTTCTACGCGCCCGATTGCGAGGCCAGCGTGCGGTTTGACGACCCAGATCTCGCGATCGACTGGGGCCTTGGCGATACGGATCCCGTCCTGTCGGCGAAAGACGAGACGGCGGGCCGGTTCGCAGCGTTCGACTCGGGCGTCCCTTGGGTGGGAGACGTCTCATGAAGCTGATGGTGACCGGCGGCGCCGGGTTCATCGGCTCCGCCGTGGTGCGGCTGGCGGTCGCCCGCGGCCACGAGGTGGTGAATGTCGATGCGCTGACCTATGCGGCCTGTCTGGAAAACGTCGCCATGGCTGCCGACAGCCCGCTTTATGCCTTCGAACAGGCCGATATCCGCGACGCCGCGGCGATGAACCGCGTGCTGAGCACCCACCGGCCGGACGCGATCATGCATCTTGCCGCCGAAAGCCATGTGGACCGCTCCATCGACGGGCCACTGGCCTTTGTCGACACCAATCTGCGCGGGACCGCGACCCTGTTGGAGGCCGCGCGCGGGTTTTGGGCGGAACAGGGCCGGCCCGAGACGTTCCGGTTCCATCACGTCTCCACCGACGAGGTGTTCGGCAGTCTGGGGGAAACCGGCCGGTTTTCCGAAGAGAGCCCCTACGCTCCGAACAGCCCCTATGCCGCGTCCAAGGCCGGCGCCGATCATCTGGTGCGCGCGTGGCATGAGACCTATGGTCTGCCGGTCGTGCTCAGCAACTGTTCCAACAATTACGGGCCGTTTCATTTCCCCGAAAAGCTGATCCCCGTGGTGATCCTGAAAGCCTTGGCCGGAGAGCCCATTCCCGTCTATGGAACAGGCTCTAACGTGCGGGATTGGCTCTATGTCGAAGATCATGCGGAGGCTTTGATGACGGTCCTCCAGAAGGGCCGGATCGGGCGCAGCTATGCGATCGGCGGCGAGGCCGAGGCGCGCAATATCGATCTGGTAGAGACGCTTTGCCGGATCCTCGACCGCAAACGCCCCAAGACCCGCTCCTATGCCGATCAGATCAGCTTTGTCACGGATCGCCCCGGCCATGATCAGCGCTACGCGATCGACCCCACGCGCATCCGCGAAGAACTCGGCTGGCGGCCCAGCCTGTCCTTGCAGGAGGGGCTGGAGCGCACCGTGGACTGGTATCTGGCAAACGAGGACTGGTGGCGCGCCCTGCAATCCCGCGACGGAATCGGCAACCGGCTCGGGATCTTGTCATGACGGTTCTGGTCTTCGGCGCATCTGGCCAGGTTGGCGGGGTTCTGGCAGGCCTGCCGGAGGTCGTGGCCCTCGATCGCCACAAGGCGGACCTGAGCCGACCGGAGATCTGCGCCGGGGCTATCGAGGATGCGAAGCCCGATCTGGTGATCAACGCGGCCGCTTTTACCGATGTGGACGGCGCCGAGGAACAGGAAGCGCGCGCCCATCGGATCAATGCCGATGCTCCGGAGGCGATGGCGCGCGCCTGCGCGGCGATGAACATTCCCTTTGTCCACATCTCGACCGATTATGTCTTCGACGGCGCCGGGCAGACGGCACGAGCGCCCGATGCACCGGTCGGACCGCTCGGCGCATATGGGCGCAGCAAGCTGGCGGGCGAAGAGGCCGTTCGCGCGGCGGGAGGCGTCCATGCGATCCTGCGCACCTCCTGGGTGTTTGACGGGCACGGAAAGAACTTCGTGACCACCATGCTGCGGCTCGGCGCCAGCCGTGACCGGCTTGCAATCGTGGCCGACCAGATCGGCGGGCCAACCCCGGCCGATGCGCTAGCCCATGCCTGCCTGTCCGTCGGGCGGCATCTCGGCCTCGCCCCGGACGATGGCGGCACCTATCATTTTGCAGGAACACCGGATGTGAGCTGGGCCGATTTCGCAAGGTCGATCTTCGATGTCGCGGGGCTTGATTGCGATGTGGAGGACATACCCACGACAGCCTATCCGACACCGGCCCGGCGGCCTTTGAATTCGCGCCTGGACTGCACCCGGACGGCGACCATCTTTGGCCTTCAGCGCCCCGACTGGCGGGCGCATCTGACGGCCTATCTCTCTTCCGGTGAAAGGCCCCGCACATGACGGATCGCAAAGGCATCATTCTGGCGGGCGGATCCGGGACGCGGCTTTACCCGATCACCATGGGCGTGTCGAAGCAGTTGCTGCCGGTTTACGATAAACCGATGATCTACTACCCGCTCAGTGTCCTGATGCTGGCGGGCATCCGCGAGATCGCGATCATCACCACGCCGCAGGACCAGGCCCAGTTTCAGGCCCTGATGGGCGACGGCGGTCAATGGGGCCTCGATATCAGCTTCATCACGCAACCCTCCCCCGATGGTCTGGCGCAGGCCTATCTTCTGGCAGAGACCTTTCTGGGCGGTAATCCCTCCGCGATGATCCTTGGCGACAACCTGTTTTTCGGCCATGGCCTGCCCGACCTGATGGCGGATGCCTCGTATCTGGGCGGCACCGTGTTCGGTTATCACGTCTCCGACCCTGAACGGTATGGCGTTGTCAGCTTCACGGCTGAAGGGCGGGCCCGGGAGATTGTCGAGAAACCGGCCAGGCCCGCGTCCAACTACGCGGTCACGGGTCTGTACTTTCTGGACGGAAGCGCACCGGAACGGGCGCGGGCGCAGGCCCCCTCCCCCCGAGGTGAACTGGAAATCACCGATCTGCTGCAAAGCTATCTCGATGACGGCGTGCTGGATGTCCAACTCATGGGGCGCGGCTATGCATGGCTAGACACCGGCACCCATGGCAGCCTGCTGGACGCAGGCAATTTCGTCCGCACGCTGGAGACCCGGCAGGGCCTTCAGGTCGGCTGCCCCGAAGAGATCGCCTTCGAACAGGGCTGGATCACCCTCGATGAGCTTGCCGCCCGCGCAAGTCTGTTCGGCAAGAACGACTATGGCCGCTACCTCTCCGATCTTGTCGCGGCCGCGTCCCGCTAGCGGGTTGCGGTGGCGCATGATACCGGAAAGGGTGGCGTTGAGGTTGTTCCAAAGGCTTCGATTGCAATGAAAATCCTCTTTGTGCATCAGAACTTCCCGGGCCAGTACCGGCAGCTGGTCAACTGGCTGATCGCGCAGGGCGGGCACCAGATGGTCGCGCTGACGCAAAGCAAGACACCCCCGAAAATCCCGGGCATGGCAGTTTACGGCTACACGCCCCATCATCGCCCGTCGGACGAGGCTTATGCGCTGTCAAAGTACTGGGAGGAGTGTTGCGGCGCGGGCTTTGGCGTGGTCCGCGCGTGCCGGAAGCTGGAAGCCGAAGGGTTTGTCCCCGATCTGGTGCTGGGGCATGTGGGCTGGGGCGAACTGACATTCCTGAAACAGTTCTGGCCGGATGTGCCGATAATCGGGTTTTTCGAGTATTTCTACCTCGCCAAAGGCGGGTCCGTCGGGTTCGACCCCGAGTTTCCCGCCTCACCAGACACGCCTTTTTTGATGCACGCGCGCAACGCGGTGAACTTCGCCAATATCGAAACCGTGGATCTGGGCCATTCCCCGACGCGGTGGCAGATGGAGACATTCCCGGAAAGTTTTCACCCGAAGCTCTATTGCTGCCATGACGGTATCCGCGCCGATCTGTTGGGCCCGAACCCCCAGGCGGAGGTTCGCCTTGGCCGGCTGAAGCGCAATGTCACTCGCGAGGACGAGATCTTCACCTACATGGCCCGCAATATGGAACCGACCCGTGGGTTCCACATCTTCATGCGCGCCCTGCCCGATATTCTCGCTGCCCGGCCCAAGGCCCGTGTGCTGATCATTGGCGGGAGCGAGACCTCCTATGGCAAGAAAAGCAGTCTTCAGGGCGGCTATCGCGCCGAAATGGAACGCGAGATCGGCGACCGGGTGGATTGGGACCGCGTTCATTTTCTGGGTCGCGTGCCTTACAAAGATTTTCAGAAGATCATCCAGATCAGCCGGTGCCATATCTATCTGACGGTCCCTTTCGTTCTGTCCTGGTCAGTGCTGGAATGCATGGCGATGGAAGCCACGATCGTGGCCTCCGACACCGCGCCGGTGCGGGAGGTGATGACCCATGGCGAAACCGGTCTTCTGGTCGATTTCTTCGATCCCGCGGCCCTCGCCGGGCAGGTGATAGACGTTCTGGAACACCCCGGAGACCATGCGCATCTGGGGCCTGCGGCGCGGGCGCATGTCCTTGAAAAATATGATTTCCTCAGCCGCACCTTGCCTGTGCATCTGGACCAGATGAACCGTCTGGTTCCCAAGGTCAAACAGATCAGGCTGCCGGGCTGACGCCTCTGCCTAGTCCGAGATGTTCGCCGCCTGATTTCCCAGCCCGACAATCGAGCCGAACAGGCCGAATATGGTCTGCGCCGCCGTCACCGGGCTTTCGGTGGCCAAAACCAGATCGCCGGGCGCGATGCGGAAATTGCGGGCGCTGAACAGCCCATCCGATGTGGTCAGATCGAGAGTGAACACCACCCGCTGCTGTCTTGGCCCGCGGGTGCCCGCCTGCAACGCAGACACGGGGTATTCCCGTAGGATCAGCACACCCTGAGGATCGGCGCGGGCGGCCGAAACCCCGCCGATAATGGCCATGGCATCCAGCGCCGTCACGACATCCTGCGGGAAGCGATGCTGCGCCTGAAGCCCGGCTGCACCAAGCGACAGGAAGTACCGCCTGTCCTCTTCGACGATAATCTGATCGCCGCCGCGCAGGCGCGTATCCAGTTGCGGTTCGCTGTAAAGACGGTTGATGGATGTAGCGTAGATCCGGCCGGCGCGAACCAGTCGGATCTGCGGGTTGGCAAGCGCGGGCTGAACCCCACCGCCCTGCGCGATCAGGCCGAGAACGGTGAACGACCGGTCCGGCAGCGGATATGATCCGGGCGCATTCACGCCGCCCACGAGATCGACCGAATTGCCGCGCCCCTCGGACAGGCTCAACTGCACCTGCGCTGAAGGCACGATCGCTTCCAGCGCCTCCTGAATGCTCTCCCGCGCAACTTCGGGAGACATGCCTGCCACCTGCGTGCTGCCCACATATGGCACGAAGATCGTCCCGTTCGGCGCGACCCGGAGATTCGTCAGCGGGACCGCGCGCTGCTCGTCCGTACTCAGAAGCGAGTTTTCGTTGCTGTCCCAGATCGTGAGATCCAGCGCGTCGCCTGCGGCAATCACTTGCCCGCGGGACCCGGCGCTGGCGGCGATCCATTGCCGATGCGGTTCGCCCGTAAGCGGCCATTCGGCCAGGGTTGGCAGGAAGTCGCGCGTCACGGCATAGACCGCGAAATCCGCCGCGTCATCGTCGGCGCCTTGAAGTATCTCTCGTTCCAGCGGCGCCCCGCGCGGCAACGCACAGGCGGCAAGGCCAAGACAGATCAGAACAACAATACCGACGCGCGATATGCGCTTCATACTCACCCGCCCGCCTTGTTCGTTAAAGTCGTCTTAACACTCTTCGAACGACAATAGGCAGGTGACCAGAACGGTCAACGATTTGCGTTCGGAAAGGCAGTAATGTGCGAGTTTTGGTCCTTGGAGCAACAGGTCGATTGGGGCAGATGCTGCGATGGGCGTGGCGCGATCGGCCGGGCTTCGATGTCACATGGCAGACCAGACGGGCGATGCCGGGCGACGACTGGCTGGTTCTGGACCCGCTGACAGAGCCTGAACGCCTGAGGCAGGCCGCATCGGGGCGCGACGCCGTTGTGGTGCTGGCGGGCGTCGTACCTGGCCGAACCGAACCGATGTCCGACAATACGCGCCTGGCATTGGCGGCCGTGAATGCGGTTGCCGAGGACGGCCCGCATGTTTTTCTGGCCTCTTCGGCGGCGGTGTACGGATGCCCCGAAACGCCATGCCGGGAAACGACGCTCCCACGGCCCACGACCCATTACGGGCATGCCAAATTGCGGATGGAGCGGGCGGCCCGCGCCCGGATCCCGGCGGTCACCTGTCTCAGGATCGGCAATGTGGCCGGGGCCGATGCGCTTCTGCGCACGCGCGGTCAGGAAAGCGGGCCGGTTGCGCTGGACCACTTCCCCGACGGGCGCAGCCCAAGGCGCAGCTATATCGGCCCGGCCAGCTTCGCCCGGGTTCTTGCCGAACTGATCGAAGCCGGTGCGCGCGGCGTTCGGTTGCCTCCGACACTGAACATTGCCGCGCCCGAACCGGTCGAGATGGCGGACCTTCTGGAAGCGGCCGCTATCCCGTGGGAAACCCGCCCCGCCCCGCCCGACGCTCTGGCCAGATTGGACCTCGATGTAACGAGACTGAGCAAGCTTGTATCCTTGCCGGTCGCGACCGGCACGCCGGCCTCTCTCATCGCGGAGTGGCGCACCTACCCCGGACAGGGCGGTGCGATCCGGTGACCTGGTACAAACGCGCGTTCGATCTGCTGCTGGCGAGTATTCTGGCAATCGTTCTGGCCCCGGTCCTTGTGGGCCTGCTTATCTGGCTTTGGTGGGTTCAGGGCTGGCCCGTGTTCCATGTTTCCGAACGGATGCGCAGCCCGGACCGGGCGTTCCAGCTTGTCAAATTCCGCACGATGACGTGCGCCCGGGCCGATAGCGGTGTCTCGGGCGGTGACAAGTCCGACCGGATCACGCCCGCGGGCAAATGGCTCCGCGATCGCCGGCTGGATGAGCTTCCGCAGCTTTGGAACGTGTTCAGGGGCGATCTCAGCTTCGTAGGGCCGCGCCCCCCGCTGCGCCTTTATGTCGAAAGGTTCCCGGATGTCTATGCAGGGGTGCTCAGAAGCAGGCCAGGGATCACCGGGCTTGCGACACTGGTCTACCACCGCCACGAAGAGCGGCTGCTGTCCCGGTGCAGAACGTCGGCGCAGACCGACGCCGTCTATGCCCGGGCCTGCATCCCCCGGAAAGCGCGGCTCGATCTCCTGTATCAGCGCCACTGCAGCTTGTGTTTCGACACGGTCCTGATGCTGAAGACGATCCGCCGGGTGGTTGCACGCTAGGCCGGCGCGGGAGGCGCCCAAGCCCGGTTTGACCTCTTAGACAAATCATGTCAGCACTCGGCGATCAGGGGCACAAGGTGATACGGATGACAGACAAGATCCTCCTGACCGGGGGGGCGGGATATATAGGCTCTCATACCTATCTCGCCCTGGTCGAAGCCGGATACGAGGTCGTCATCCTCGACAGCTTCGCAAATGCCCATGCGGATGTGCCGGACAGGCTTGCCCGGATTTCCGGCGCGCCGGTGACCTGCATAACCGGCGATGTGCGCGATAGCGCTTTGCTCGATCGGATCTTTTCCAGCCACCGGATTACGGCGGTTGTCCATTTCGCCGCCCTCAAATCTGTGGCCGAGAGCGTCCAGATGCCACTGACGTACCTGGAGAACAATCTCGGCGGGCTTCTGGTGCTGCTTGCCGCGATGGACCGGGCCGGGTGCCGCAAACTCGTGTTTTCCTCCTCCGCCACGGTTTATGGCATCCCCGATGAAACCCCGACGCCCGAAACCGCCCCGCGGCGCAGCATGAACCCTTACGGCAAAAGCAAAATCATGAGCGAGGAGGTCCTGGAGGAGCTTGACGCGGCCAATGCGGATTGGGCCATCGGCATCCTGCGCTATTTCAACCCCGCCGGCGCGCACAGCTCCGCGCTTCTGGGCGAAAACCCCCGCGATCTGCCGAACAACCTGATGCCGTTCGTGGCAAAGGTCGCCTTGGGTGAGCTGCCGCGGATTCAGGTCTTCGGAAATGATTACGACACGCCCGACGGCACCGGCGTCCGCGATTACATTCATGTCGAGGATCTGGCGCGGGGGCATGTTCTGTCACTGGACGCCCTCATCTCCAAAGGGCAAAGCCATCTGGTCAATCTGGGGACGGGGCGGGGTCAGTCCGTTCTGGAAATCATCGCCGCCTATTCGGACGCCTGCGGTCACGATCTGCCATTCGAGATTGTGGCCCGCCGGCCCGGCGATGTACCCATCTATTGTGCGCGCACCGAACGGGCGAAGGAGGTGCTTGGCTTCTCGACGGAAAAAAGCCTCGCCGACATGTGCCGGAGCAGTTGGGCCTGGGCGATGCGCGGTGGGTCGAGCTAGATCCGCGCCGCGTCACCCTGCGGACAGCGCATGCAAGGACGGCCCCGCCTGGGGGCCGTCAAGCTTCCGTGAGTGTACCGATCCAGATCAGGGTGCAAGACTGCCCGTGGTGGTGGTCGTCGTCGAATCGTCTCCGCCACCGACGACGACCGCCAGGAGGAGGCCGGCCCCAGCGGCTGCGGCGATGCCGGTTCCCGCGAACCCGGTTCCCGCGCCCGCAGGCAATGTGGCGGTCGGTGCCGCAGGTGTCGTCAGTCCCGCGGCCTGAGCCTGCGCCTGGGTCAACTGGCAGGTTCCACCCACGACCGCACCGCCGAATGATGTGCATTGGCTGGGCGTGACCTGAGCGGCAGCCGGAACGGCGAAGGTTGCGGCGACAGCCGCCGCTGCAAAAAAGACCGGGGTGCGTTTCATCGGGGGAACTCTCCAAACAGTGAACAAGACCTTATCATTTTGGTAGCATCTGAGGCCTATCCGATCAACGGGACAGGCAGGGCCGCGGCGGCCGGGCGGCAAACCGCTAATCGATCACGCGCTCCAGCAAAATATAGCCCAAATCGGTCCCAACCCATTGCCGGGAGCGGCGCATGACAGAATAGCTAAAATTGTCTGTATCTCGCCAATACGTGTTTTCGATACCGTCTGTGCCCGAGCGGCATGTCTCTTGAAAACGCCGGGTGGCGTAGGCCTGTCCGAAAACGGTGATACGCTCCGGGCCGGCGTCGGCAAGATGGCAGTCAAACCGGGTCACGACGATCTGGTCAAGACCGTCCAGATGGCGATATCGGCGCGTATAGACCATCGGCCCGTCGCCCCGCATCGCCGCCAGAACCGGCGCCGTCTCCGCGGTGTAGAGATCCTGGCCAAGGCCTCTTGTCCCGGTCAGAACGCCCCCGGCTTCGCTCAGGGTGCTGGCATCGCCCGCCTGCCAGGTGACCACACCCCGGTTTTCCGCGACCTGAACCAGACCGGCGCGCCGCATGCGGGTTTCGGAAAAACCCACCAGAAAGGGACTTTCGAAGCCTTGAGCCGCGAGACTGGCCCGTGTCACGGTAAACCCGTCATTCCCGCGATCTTCGCGGCTTTGCACCCATTCGCCGGCAAGCGGGCCAAGCTGTGCAAACGGATCGGTGGTGGCGCCGGGGCCGCATCCCCACAGGGCGAATGCCAGAACGATGCCCAGTCCGATCCTCATCGCCACACCCGTGCCCATTGATCGTCGATGCGATGGGTCTGCCCCTGCCGCACCCGGTCATGAAGCCGGCCCGGGACGCTCAAGCGCGCGCCGCCGTCGCGCGTAACCGGCCGGATTGTCGTGCCGACACTTTGCTGGCTGGGCCGCCCGGTAAACCAGCTGACCGGAATGCTGAGCGTGATACCCTTGTCGAAGCTGCCTTCGCCAAACTCCTCCGCCGATGCGCCGGTGAGCGTGGCAAAGGCACCAACGCGCCATCCATTGGCGAATTCCCGGGAGATGGTCAGCGTTGCGCCCAGATCGCCCGCGAGGTACCGACCCACGTCAAGCTGCGCCCGGAAGCCGTTATCAAATCGGTAGTACGCTGACAGATGGCCGGTCACCACATCATAGTCCCTTACGCCGAAGAGCATGTCGTAGTCGCGCTGGATCGCGTAATTGATCTCGGCGCCCAAAGCCAGCCGGCTGTCCACCGGCGCCCAGAGCAGCTCCGCAGAGACGCCGGCGAACATGCGCTCCAGATAGCCGATCGTGACCCGGCCATAGACGTCATCTCCCAAGCTTCGGTAGTGGGCGAAAGTCAGCGTCTCGATGACCGGGCTGTCATTGCCTTCGTAGAGTGGCAGGCTGGTCCGCACCGGCGGCAGGCGCGAGGGGGAGACACGTGCCCGATCAAGCGTGCCGGCCAGACGTTGCGCGATCGATCCTTCCACGACCCAACCGGGCTGAAACTCATAGCTGCCGCGCAGGCGCAGACCCAGATCCAGCAGCACGGGGTTTTCCGGGTCGAAGAAACTCGTGCGAGTGTAAGGCCCCAACGACCACAAAAGGCGCGGGTAAAGCTCCGCCACCAGATCCTCCGGATCGGTTGGAGCGGCGGCCGTGATACCTGTGACGGCGCGCAACGCCTCGGCCGCGTTCGGCGCAACGTCGAGGGCCTCCAGATCGGAGCGGCGCAGCACGACCGTCGACAAGGCAAGCCCCTGATCCATCAACACGATCCGGAAGGTTTCGACCGAGAGCGGCATGGTCGCATGCAGCACTCGGGCGGTTCTGCCGATCGCCTGCGCAGTGGCGAGGTAGCGGGTGTTCTCGACACGGATCTCAACGCTGTCCGCGCGGATGTCATATGCGACCAGGATCTGCCCCTCGGCCTCCAGCGCGGCCCGCAGACGGTCAGCCAGCGTCGCGTCGATACCGGGGATCTCGCGCCAGGTTTGTGCCCACGCATCTGGCGCTTCGGCGCGCGCGGGGCGTGGCACGATCGGCGGTGGCGCGGTCTGGCGCAGCCCGCCGGAGGGCGGGCGGGCCGGGTTGAAGGAAAGCTGGGCCGTCAGGCCAAGCTCCGACCCGTAGAGGTAATATCCGCCCAATCTCAAACTGTCATTGACCTGATACTCCACGCCGAAGTTCCAGGGGGACTGCCGTGTGAAAACGCCGCGACCGGTTTCCGGCCGATAGGCATCGGATGAGTATTCGACCTTGAACCCGAGCCGGTCGGTCGGCCGCCATTCCAGACCACCGAAAAACGCGGCTTCGCCCCGGAACCATTGATCGACGGACAGCTCGCCGCCGGTGCTGTTCGGATCGAAGGTCGGGCGTGTGCCGGAGACAGGTGCCCCGAAGGAGTTGTAGCTGCCAAGACGGCCCCAGCCGACACCGGCGGTCAGCGTCAGATCCGTTCCGAACCGTCGGGAGGCGACCACATATTCGCCCGCGTAGATGCCGGTTCCGACGAAATCCTGAAGCCCGATCACGACCGAGGGCCAATAGCGCCCCTCTTCCAGCACCTGATAGCGGAGATCGAAGCTGCGGTCGTAATAGGTCTCGAACCCATCGGCATTCCAGTCCGCCGTCGCCGCGTATCGAAACGATCCCGACAGGCGCGGCGTTATCTGGAAGCTCAGCGTGTTCCGGGTGATGCCGCCAAAATGCGATACGGTGATGTTCAGCTCGCCATCGGGCTGCATCTGGGCGGAGGGCATATCGACAAGCCCGGTGGCCCCAAAGAAGTTGAGGCTTGGTCGTGTGATCGTATCGGGTTGCAGGTCTTGGCCCATGGCGGGCAAGGCCAGGCCAACGATGATCGAAAGCGCCGCCATACCCGCCCTTGCGGCGCCTGCCCCCCGCGGCCGCGCGTGCGGACCGGCAGTGTGCGAGACCTCTGGCCGTGCCCCTGCCGCCCGCCTCATGAACTTATGCGCTGTCACGACGCCCCCACGCCCCGCGTGTCTTCGTCGGGCATCGGCGGTTTGAGCCACCGGGCCACAAGCGCGCGGGCGCGCCTCGCATCGCCCGAGGCGATGGCTTCCCGCGTGCCCCGGATGATGGAGGCCACCTCGATTTCCGATAGAAGAGGTTCCTGCGCGAAGAGAATCTTGGGATGGCGCGTGGCCGATATGGTCCCCGAAACGGTCAGTTCCTCCTGCAGTTTTTCACCGTTCCGCAGCCCGGTGAAGACGATTTCGATATCGCCGTCAGGTGTCTCGTCATCCTTCACGGTGTAGCCCGCGCGTTCTATGACCTGGCGCGCAAGCTTCCAGACCGATACCGGCTCGCCCATCTCCAGCAGAAAGACCTCGCCGTCGCGGGCCATGGCACCGGCGCGCAGCACCAGATGAACCGCCTCCCGCACGGTCATGAAATAGCGGATCACGTTCGGATCCGTCACGGTGACCGGCCCGCCGCGATTGACCTGTTCCTGAAACAGCGGCACGACGGAGCCGGAAGAGCCCAGAACATTGCCGAACCTGACGATACCGAAGGCGGTTTCGGGATGCCGCGACGCGAAATCCTGGACGACCAGTTCAGCGATGCGCTTGGTGGCGCCCATGACGCTTGTGGGCCGGACGGCCTTGTCGGAGGAGATCAGGACAAACCGTTCCACCCGTCCATCGGCGGCCTCGCGCGCCAGCGTGTGAGTGCCGAGCACATTGTTTTTCAGCCCGGCCAGCGGATTGAGTTCGACCAGGGGGACATGTTTGTAAGCGGCCGCGTGAAGAACGACCTGAACGCCGTTTTCCTGGATCACCTGCCGCACCTGCCGCGCATCGGTCACCGACCCCAGAACCGGAACGATCTCCACCCCGCTGCCCTTGTTCAGGGGGCGAAGTTCCATTTCGATATTGTAAAGCGCAAGCTCGCTCAGTTCATAGAGAACCAGCCGGCTCGGCGCACAGGCCAGAACCTGGCGAGCCAGCTCCGCCCCGATAGAGCCCCCCGCGCCCGAGATCAGCACGGATCGCCCGCTATAACTGCCGCAGGCTTCTTCCAGCTCAGCGGTCACCTGCGGGCGCTGCAGATAGGAATGGGCGTCAAGCGTGGTCAACCGTTCAAGCAAGGGCTCTTCGCCGATCAGCTGCGAGAACGATGGCAGGGTCTGCACTTCAAGGCCCTTGTCCTGAAGATTGCGGGCGATCCGTGCCTGTTTCGGCTGGCTGAGGGACGGGATCGCAAGCAACACACGATCCACGTTCAGCTCCGTCACGAGGGTGTCTATCCGCACCGGCGCATGGACAGGGAGCCCGGCGATCAGCAGACCGTGGAGCGCCCGGTTGTCGTCGACAAACGCGACGGGGTCGATTGTTTCATGCGATTTCAGGGCGGTCGCAAGCTGCATCCCGGTTGTTCCGGCGCCATAGATCAACACGCGGCATCGCTTCGTATCCCACCGGTAGATCGCAAGGAGTATCTGGTACATGACCACGCGACTGGCGGCGGAAAGCAAAAAGAAGGTGATGCCGAAATCGATGTGCAGACTTGGCGGAATATCAACGGAAAACAGCCCGCTCAACACCGCGGCTCCGATCGCCAGATAGATGGCGAAGGCCATGGTTTTTGCCACGCCGCGCCACTCATACGCACTGACCCGGATATCCGGGACGCCTAGCAAGACGGAAATCACCGCGCCAAGGGCCATCAGGTAGGGCAGGATCGGCAGCACGAATTCCAGGGTTTGCAGGGGCGGAACGGGCATCGCCTGAACCGCGAAGGAAAACACCAAAGCCAGCGGGATCAACACCACGTCCACGATCAGCAAGGTGACCTTCTTTTCGCGGCGCGTGAGAGATTTGACGAAATTCAGCATTCACAGTCCAGATCGGGTGCCTTTCTTTCGAAAGGCCAAAGGAGCAAAGGGGAACATGGCACCCGAAGGCGACCAAGTTTGGTCTCTTTGCCCCGATCCACCGTGGGCGTTATTGGTTTCCCAATTCTTAACGCTACCAAACATTCATCGCCCGCGACGAGGCATCGGATGCTGCGCCTGCGAAATCCCGCCGATGACGATTCGCCATGGCTGGCCTTGGCGGAGCGGGCGCGGGTTGCTATGGCTGCAAAGCCCATACAGACAAGGACAGTTCATGCCATCGCCCATTTCACGCAAAGCGCTGGTCACCGGGTCTTCCGGCTTCATCGGATACCACCTTTGCAAGCGACTACTGGCCGATGGATGGCAGGTGGTCGGCATAGATGCGCTCACCGACTACTACGATGTCAGGCTGAAGACCCGCAGGCAGGGAGAGTTGCTGCAAAACCGGGGCTTCCAGACTGTGACGGAACGGATCGAGACTCCGGGCATTCTGGATCGGCTTTTCGCCGATCACAGGCCCGACGCGGTCATCCATCTCGCGGCGCAGGCGGGTGTGCGGTATTCGATCGAAAACCCCGAAAGCTACGTCAATGCCAACCTGGTCGGGACATTCCGGGTGCTGGAGGCCGCCCGTGCGGTGCCGCCTGCGCATCTGCTGCTGGCCTCGACCTCCTCGGTCTACGGGGCAAGTGCTGATATGCCCTACGCGGAAACGGCAAAATCGGACACGCAGATGTCGTTCTACGCGGCCACCAAGAAAGCCAACGAGGCCATGGCGCATTCCTATGCCCATCTCTTCGGACTTCCGACGACCATGTTCCGCTTTTTCACCGTCTACGGACCCTGGGGTCGCCCGGACATGGCGCTCTTCAAGTTTACCAAGGCGATTCTGGAAGGCGCACCCATCGACATCTACAATCACGGCGATATGGCGCGCGACTTCACCTATGTGGATGACCTGGTCGACGGCATCGTGCGGCTGATCAATGTGGCACCCGTCCGTCCCGGGGAGGCGGAGGAGATTGCCGAGGGCGACAGCCTCTCGCCCGTGGCGCCCTGGCGCGTTGTGAACATCGGCAACTCGGAGCCCGTCCAGTTGATGGATTTCATTGCCGCGATTGAGGACGCGATCGGCAAGCCCGCGATCCGCAACATGATGGATATGCAGCCGGGCGACGTTCCGGCGACCTGGGCCGATGCGGATCTGCTGCACAGGCTGACCGGCTATACGCCGCAGACAAAGGTTGCCGACGGGGTTGCGCGTTTTGTGGCGTGGTATCGTGATTTCTATGATGTCTAGGCACCTCGCCTTGCCGAAAAGCCGGTGATAAGCTTCACGAAATCCAGCCCGAAAAGGGCGTGACAAAAGGGCAGTGGGCGCATGCGTATTGCGATGATTGGAACGGGCTATGTCGGTCTTGTCTCCGGGGTGTGTTTTTCGGATTTCGGGCATGACGTTGTCTGCGTCGACAAGGATCCGCGCAAGATCGAGATGCTTGATGCGGGCAAGGTGCCCATCTACGAGCCGGGCCTCGACGCGCTGCTGGCCAAGAATGTGGAGGCCGGGCGGCTGACCTTCACAACCGATCTGGCCCGGGCGGTCGACGGGGCCGAAGCGGTGTTCATCGCAGTCGGAACGCCCACGCGGCGCGGCGACGGTCATGCGGATCTGACCTATGTGATGGCGGCGGCGGAAGAGGTTGCAAATGCCCTGACCGGCTACACCGTGATCGTGACCAAATCGACCGTGCCCGTCGGGACGAACCGAAAGGTGAAACAGGTTGTCGCCAAGGCGAACCCGTCCGCTGAGTTCGATGTCGCCTCGAACCCGGAATTCCTGCGCGAAGGGGCCGCGATCGACGATTTCATGCGCCCCGACCGTGTGGTGGTCGGCGTGCAGACGGAGCGCGCGGGCGAGGTCATGGCCGAAATCTACCGCCCACTGTTTCTGCGCGACTTTCCGATCCTGACGACCGATCTGGAAAGCGCCGAGATGATCAAATATGCTGCCAACGCTTTTCTCGCGACGAAAATCACCTTCATCAACGAGGTTGCCGCGCTCTGCGAAAAGGTCGGCGCGGATGTGAAGGAGGTTTCCCGCGGGATGGGTCTGGACGGCCGTATCGGCAACAAGTTCCTGCATGCCGGACCGGGCTATGGCGGATCCTGTTTTCCGAAAGACACATCCGCCCTGGCCCGGATCGGGCAGGAACACGCGGTGCCGCAGCACATCGTTGAAACGGTGATCCGCGTGAACGACCATGTGAAGCATCGCATGATCGAAAAGCTGCGCGATCTCTGCGACGACAGCTTCAACGGCAAAACCATCGCGGTTCTGGGGGTGACGTTCAAACCCAATACCGATGACATGCGCGATGCGCCGTCCCTGAGCATCGTGCCGGCCCTTGTCGGTGGTGGCGCAAAGGTCCGCGTCGTGGACCCCCAGGGCCACCGCGAAGGGGAAAGCCTGCTGCCCGGTGTCAGTTGGTTCGATGATCCGTACAAGGCCGTAAACAATGCCGATCTGGTGGTTATCCTGACCGAATGGAACGAGTTTCGGGCATTGGACCTGGAGCGCATGGCCAAAAAAATGGCAACGCCCCGCATGGCCGATCTGCGCAATATCTATTCGGCCAGAGATGCCAAGCGGGCCGGGTTCGAGGCATACACCGCCGTCGGGCGCGGGTAGACGGGATCGGCCCAGAGCGCCGCCCTTCAGGAGTGCGACCGGAGTTTCGAGCTAGGCGATGCCTGCGCGCAGGCAATCATGCAGGTGCAGAAGACCGATGGGGCGCCCTGTATCGTCGACCACGAACAGTGCTGTGATCTTGCTTTCCGACATCATCGCCATCGCCTCGGCCGCCAGCATGTCCGGGCCGATGCTGCGTGGATTGCGCGTGGCCACATCGCCGGCGGTTCTGTCCATCAGGCCATCCATATTGCGCCGAAGATCCCCGTCGGAGATCACACCGATCAGTTTGTGATCGCCGACCACACCTGCGATGCCGAAGCTTTTCTCGCTCATCTCAAGGAGTGTGTCGCCCATTGCGGTCTCCGCGCGAACCAGCGGCAACTCCTCGACGCCGTGCATCAGCTGGGCCACCTTGCTTAGCTGGGCGCCAAGCTTGCCGCCGGGGTGGAAGGTGCGGAAATGCTCGGGCAGGAACCCGCGCCGCTCCATGACCGCCACGGCCAGGGCGTCGCCAAGCGCCAGTGTGAGCGTGGTCGACGTGGTGGGCGCCATGCCGATGATGCAGGCCTCGGGCGCAGACGGAAGGATAAGCCTGAGATCGGCCGCACGCATCAATGTGCTGTCGGCCTGACCGGATATGCCGATCATCGGAATGGAAAATCGCGCCACATGGGCCACGATATCCCGAAGTTCCGCCGTTTCCCCGGAGTTGGAGATGAGGATTGCCAGATCGCCGGGCATGATCATGCCCAGATCGCCGTGGCTCGCCTCCGCAGGGTGTACGAAGGCGGATGGGGTCCCGGTGGAGGCCAGGGTGGAGCTTATCTTTCGCGCGATGTGGCCGGATTTGCCGATGCCGGACAGGATGACCCGGCCCTTCACGTCCAAAATCGCCTCTACCGACGCTTCGAAATCCGGCGGGAGGTTCTCCGCCATGTCGGAAACCGCCTGCCCTTCGATCCGCAGAACGCGGGCCGCTGTGTCGCGGATCATCTGATCGAATGTCTTGTCCATATCCGGTTCCATAGCCCAAGGATTCGCCAAAGGACAGAGGCCGGGTTTTCAACCGGGCGCGGGGCTGCCATAGCTCTTCGCAGTGCCAGACACCACGATGGAGACCCCATGAACCGCCGTTTCGGCAAGCCGCCCGACCCGACCCGCCGCTATACGCCCCGTGCCGGTGTCTATGCGATCATCCACTGCGGCGATGGGCTTCTGGCGACGTTTCAGGAACGCCCGCGGCCTGAATTCCAGCTTCCCGGCGGCGGTATCGACCCCGGCGAAAGCGCCATCGCGGCGTTGCATCGGGAAGTGATGGAGGAAACCGGACACCGCATTTGCGCGCCGCTCCGGATGGGGATGTTTCATCGCTTCACCTACATGCCGGAATACGATCTCTGGGCGCAGAAGCAATGCCACGTCTATCTGGCCCGTCTGGGGCTTCGGATCGGCCCCCCCTGCGAGCCGGGTCACTGGCCGGTGTTTCTTCCCTGGGCAGAGGCGGCAGAGCGACTGGCGGTTTCCGGCGACAGGCATTTCGTTTCGCAAGCCATGGCGCGGCTCAGCTAGCCGCGCCGGTGTATTCCAGCAAGATAGCCGACACGTCATCGGGAAAATCCGAGCCGTTGGCGTAGCCTTGCAAGTCGGTCAGGAGACCATCGAGAAACCGCCGCCCGGTTTGCAGGCCCCCGGCTTGCAGCATCTTGGTCAGCCCCTCCTCCCCCAGCATTTCCCCGTGAGGCCCGGGGCATTCGGTCAGCCCGTCGGAATAGATCAGCAACCGGTCGCCGGGGGCCAGTTCGGCCTCCAGCGTTTCATATTCCGCGTCGGGCAAGAGACCGACGGGCAGACCACCCCGGCCCAGAAACTCCACCCGGCCATCGCGGCGCTGCACGGCAGGATGGGGGTGGCCGGCCTGGACCATCGAGATCCTGCCTGTCGGCAAATCCAGGATGACGAGACAGAGCGTGAAGTAGAGATCGGTTTCGACTTCCTCCAGCATCAGGCGGTTCAGACGCGCGGCCACCAGATGTGGAGAAAGGGGCGCATAGCCACCGCCCGCCCGTCGTTCCAGCGCGATGTTCTGTTCCGGAGAGGCCGAGGTCAGCCGTCCGGCCAGCCGCGCGGTCATCATGGCGGAGGTCACGCCGTGGCCCGACACATCCAGCGAAAACAGCCCGATCTGACGGTCAGAAACCGGAAAGTATCCGACAAGATCGCCGCCCACATGTCCGCTGGACCGCAGCAGGAACGAGGCCATCGCCGTATCGAACTGACGCATGGTATCCTGCAGAAGCGAGGCCTGAAGCTTCTTGGCCTCCATCAGGTCGCGATCAAGCGCATCGTAAAGCGCGCTGATTTCGGACAGGGCCGCGCTGACCATCTTGTTCTTTGCCACCAGCTCCCGCTGCATGGCCACGATCCGTTCACCCGCGTGAATGCGTGCGCGCAATTCCGGGCCATTCACCGGCTTGGTCAGGAAATCATCGGCCCCGGCATCCAGACCATGCGCGATGGCGTTCTTGTCGCTTTTCGATGTCAGAAGCAGGATATAGGCATAGCTTTCGCGCGCCATGGCACGCACACGGCGACAGAATTCAGGACCATCCATTCCCGGCATCACCCAATCGCTTACAATCATCGTGATCGTCGGGTCCGCCAGAAGCTCAAGGGCGATTTCGGGGCGCTCACAAGACAGAACGTCGTGCCCCCATCGCTTCAGAAGTGAGCAGAGCAGCGTTCTTTGGGCCCTGCTGTCATCCAGCACCATCACCCGCTCGCGCGGCCGGGCAGGGTCCAGCGTCGGCACATGTGCCGACGCGCGCAGGGAAAGGTTCATGTTCGGCACCGGCACGACAGGGTTTTTCCGTTCTCCCGGAAACTCGTCGCATGGCGGGCCTTAATGGACCATGAAAGCGAAAATGCGAACGATCTCGCGAGTGACGCGAAACTTAGCCTTAACTCTCGCCCCCGTAAGACCTTGGACCAATCTCAGGCAGAGGACGCTCATGATCGACTGGGACAGATTGAACGAACTGCGCCGCGACATCGGCGAAGACGACTTCCTGGAGGTGGCCGAACTCTTCGTCGAGGAGTTGGCGGAGGTGATGAGCCGTCTTGCCATCGCGCCGGCCACGGCAACACAGAATGATTTCCACTTTCTGCGCGGCAGTGCGGCCAATCTGGGCTTCGTTGAATTCGCCAGCCGCTGCGCCGCCGCCGAAGAGGCGTTGGGAACGGGCCAGTCCATTGATTTCCAATCCCTTTGTGAAATCTACACAAAGTCTCTGGCCGAAGCGGCGGGCGTCTTGCCCACGGCAAGTCAGGCCGCCTGAGATCCCCGTCAGATCAGGAATTGCGCCAGAAGATCGTCATCGGTGATATCGCGCACGGCAAAACCGCGCGCGCCGATACGGGCGAACAACCCGTCGAACTGCTGCGGATCCCGCGTTTCGATGCCGATCAGGACGGATCCGAAATTCCGTGCGGATTTCTTGAGATACTCGAAGCGTGCAATGTCATCATCCGGGCCCAGAAGGTTGAGGAACTCCTTCAACGCACCGGGGCGCTGCGGTAGACGCAGAATGAAGTACTTCTTCAATCCCTGATACCGCATCGCACGTTCCTTGACCTCGGGCAGGCGTTCGAAATCGAAATTGCCGCCGGATGTCACGCAGACCACGCTCTTGCCCCTGATCTCTTCGGAAACACTGTCCAGCACGTCGACGGCCAAGGCGCCGGCCGGTTCCAGAACGATGCCTTCGACATTCAGCATCTCGCCGATCGTCACGCAGATCCGGTTTTCCGGCGACAGAAGCACGCGCGACGGGTCGATATCCCTGAGCACCTCGAAGGTCCGCGCGCCGATTTGCGCGACCGCCGCGCCATCCACGAAGGTGTCGGTGATCGGGACGGTCACGGGTTTTCCGGCGGCCAGCGCCGCGGTCAGGCTGGGGCCGCCTTCGGGCTCCACCAGTGTCAGCCCCGTATCGGCCCCGACGCCGCGCAGATAGCGCGCAACACCCGAAGACAGACCGCCCCCGCCGACAGGCAGGATCATCAGATCAGGCGCATGCCCCAACTCGTCAAGCACCTCCAGCGCGACCGAGGCCTGTCCCTCGATCACGTCCGGATCGTCGAAGGGCGACAGGAAATGCGCGCCTTTCTCCGCACAGAACGACTGCGCGGCAGCGAGGGTTTCATCGAAGAAATCACCGATCAACGTGATCGAAACCGCGCCGCCGCCAAAGGCGCGCGTCTTCTCGATTTTCTGTTTCGGTGTGGTGACCGGCATGAAAACGGTGCCCTGCACCCCGAAATGCTGGCACACATAGGCCACGCCCTGGGCATGGTTCCCGGCGCTGGCACAGACGAATTGCCTTTGACCTGGATTATCGGCCAACGCCTTGCGCATCGCATTGAAGGCGCCGCGGATCTTGTAGGACCGCACCGGGCTCAAATCTTCGCGTTTCAGCCAGATATCGCAACCATGGCGATCCGAGAGATGCACATTCCGCTGCAGCGGTGTGGGCGGAAAAAGCGCGCGCATCGCCTGCTCGGCCGCACGGGCGGTATCGGTGAAATCACTCATCCCATCGGCCTGCCGTGAAATCCCGGCGCTGTCCAGCACCTAGTTCAGCGCGCGACCTTCGACCAGATTTCCGTAAAGCGTGGTCATCAGCGCCAGATTGACCAGGAGTTGAAGCCACAACACGAAAAAGACCAGAACGAGGCCGATCAATGGAACGAACTGCAAGACGCCATTCAGCAATGCAAAAACGATCGGGATCACGATGATCGGCAACAGGATTGCGCCGGACACGGGGCGTGTGAGGGACCAGCTTTCCCCAAGCCCCATCGGCTTCCCAAGGGCGGCGGAGGGCAGGATCAGGCCGATCCGGGTCACGACCCAGAGAAATCCGATCGTGACGCCAAGGCGCAGAAATCCGAAAATCGACGGCGATTCCGTAAAGGCCCGGATGACTACGCTCAAGACGGAGAAGGCGAGGGCGATCAAAAGGATGATCACAAAGATACGGAACGCCGCCCAAAGATAGCGCCCGACGAAGGACCAGTTCCAGTTTGGCAGGAGAAGACCTCCACGTTCTTCGAGGAGGACGTAACGGTGCCAGCCCACGGCAGCCCAAGCATAACTTATGACCGAGACCGCGAGCAGAAGAAGCACGTAGAGCAAGACCGTTCCCGCATTTTCTAAAAGATACGCTTCAAAACGCTCTACTTCTTCGTGGTAACCAGGAGCGGTCTGATCCATCGCCATGAGGTCTGGCCCCGCCAGTGAAGTAACCAGTGCCACGGTCAGCGCGTAGGGCAGGATCGTCAGAAGCAAGGTCAATCTCGCGGCCTGACCCAGATTGCCGAAAACCTGCTGCACCACATGCCGCAGCAGTTGATACCCGTAGTCCATTCCCGATCTCCGCCCGTCTTGCCCCGACCCTGAAAACCCGCTATCCGCCCGTCGGTCAATATCAAAACCAGCCCGGAGTTCCCATGTCCGCCCCCAAGAAAGTTGTCCTTGCCTATTCAGGTGGCCTCGATACGTCGATCATCCTGAAATGGTTGCAGACCGAGTACGGGTGCGAGGTCGTGACCTTCACCGCCGATCTGGGGCAGGGTGAGGAGCTTGAGCCCGCGCGCAAGAAGGCCGAAATGATGGGGGCAACCTCGATCCATATCGAGGATCTTCGGGAGGAGTTCACGCGGGATTTCGTTTTCCCGATGTTCCGTGCCAATGCTCTGTACGAAGGGCTCTATCTGCTCGGCACCTCCATCGCACGGCCGCTGATCTCGAAACGTCTGGTCGAAATCGCGGCCGCCGAAGGTGCCGACGCGGTTGCCCATGGCGCGACGGGGAAGGGCAACGATCAGGTGCGGTTCGAACTGGCCGCCTATGCGCTCAACCCCGATATCAAGGTTATCGCACCCTGGCGCGAATGGGATCTGACAAGCCGGACGAAACTGATCGATTTCGCGGAGAAAAACCAGATCCCCATCGCCAAGGACAAGCGCGGAGAGGCCCCGTTCAGCGTCGACGCGAACCTCCTTCACACCTCATCCGAGGGGAAGGTGCTGGAGAACCCGGCGGAAGAAGCGCCCGACTATGTCTATCAACGCACCGCGCATCCCGAAGACGCGCCTGACACGCCCGAATACATCGAAATCGGTTTCGAAAAGGGAGATGCCGTCAGCATCGACGGCACCGCGATGTCCCCGGCGACGATCCTGAGCAGGCTCAACGACCTGGGCGGCAAGCATGGGATCGGCCGTCTCGATCTGGTGGAGGGCCGCTTTGTCGGCATGAAATCCCGCGGTATCTATGAAACGCCCGGCGGCACGATCCTCCTGGAGGCGCATCGCGGCATCGAGTCGATCACGCTGGACCGTGGTGCGGCCCATCTGAAAGACGAGCTCATGCCGCGTTATGCGGAGCTCATCTACAATGGCTTCTGGTTCTCCCCGGAACGCGAAATGCTGCAGGCGGCCATCGACCATTCGCAGGCCCATGTCACCGGCACGGTGCGGCTGAAGCTTTACAAGGGCCTCGCCCGGACCGTCGGGCGCTGGTCCGACCACAGCCTGTATTCGGAAGCGCATGTGACCTTCGAGGACGATGCGGGCGCCTACGATCAGAAAGACGCGGCGGGCTTCATCCAGCTGAATGCCCTGCGCCTGAAACTGATCGCATCGCGAAACCGTCGGCTGAAGGGCTGAGCGGGCAATCGAGCCGGCAAGGGCGCAGGCAGAACCTTTCCACCCGGAAACGCGGGCTGGTCAATTTGAAGGATGTATCTATGGCGCTGGAAGACATGGCAGAGCGTATTCAGGCCGGGTTGTCGGGCAAGACCTTCGACGGGTCGTTGAAATTTGATTGCGGCAAAGACGGCGTGATCGTGCTGGCCGACGGTGCCGCCACCACCCATGATCGCGACGCCGACTGCACCATCAAGATATCTCAGGATAATCTGAGCAAGCTTCTGACCGGCAAGCTCAACCCGATGACCGGGGTCATGATGGGGAAACTCAAACTCTCCGGCGATATGGGCGTGGCAATGAAGCTTGTTCCGTTGTTGGGATAGGCCGCGGCCGCAGGCCCGGGTCGGGTCACGCGCGCGCCCGTCGCTACAGCTCCGCCGCGAGCCGCGCGCCCTGATCGATCGCGCGCTTGGCATCCAGTTCCGCCGCCACATCCGCACCGCCGATCACATGGGCGCGGATACCGGCGGCCTCCAGGTCATCCGCCAGGCTCCGTTCGGGAAGCTGACCGGCGCAGAGGACCACCGTGTCGGCCGCAATCAAGGTCGGGTTTTCACGGGCATCGCCGAAGCTCACGTGAAGGCCATCCGCGTCGATCTTTTCGTAATTCACGCCGGTCACCATCTTGACGTTCTTCATCTTCAGAGCGGCGCGATGAATCCAGCCCGTGGTCTTGCCCAGACGTTTGCCGGCCTTCTCGGCCTTGCGCTGGAGCAGCGTGACATCGCGGGCGGCAGGCTCCGGCTGCGGACCCTCGGGCGCCAGCCCGCCCCGGTCCAGCTCGGGGTCGCTGACGCCCCATTCCTTCCGCCAAAGCGCCGCATCCTCGGTCGGACTTTCGCCTTCATGGACCAGAAACTCCGCCACATCGAACCCGATACCGCCTGCACCGATGATCGCGACCCGGGGGCCGACCGGAGCCTTACCCGCCAGCACATCGATATATGACAGCACATTCGGGCCATCCTGCCCGGGGATTTCCGGGTCGCGCGGTTTGACGCCGGTGGCAACCACCACCTCGTCAAAGCCGGAAAGCGCGTCGATGTCGGGGGCCGCGCCCAAACGCAGGTCCACGCCACGCTTCGTCACAGTCGTCTCGAACCACTGCGTCAGGCCTTTGAATTCCTCTTTGCCCGGTATCTCCTTGGCCATGTTCAACTGGCCGCCGATCCGGTCGTCCTTGTCGAACAACACCACCCGATGGCCACGTTCCGCCGCGACCATCGCGGTGGAGAGGCCGGCGGCGCCGGCACCCACAACCGCGATGCGTTTTGCGGCCTTGGCGGGCTCGTACCGAAGCACGGTTTCATGGCAGGCCCGCGGGTTCACCAGGCAGCTGGTCAGCTTGCCGCTGAACGTGTGATCGAGACAGGCCTGATTGCAGGCGATGCACGGGGCGATTTCATCTGCCCGGCCCGCCTCCGCCTTCGCGACGAACTCCGCATCGGCCAGAAACGGGCGGGCCATCGACACCATGTCGGCGCAACCCTCGGCCAGCACCTCTTCGGCAACATCCGGCATATTGATGCGGTTGGAGGTGATCAACGGAATGCCCACCTTGCCCATCAGCTTCTTGGTCACCCATGCAAAGCCCTTGCGCGGTACGCTGGTGGCGATCGTGGGAATCCGCGCCTCATGCCAGCCGATCCCGGTATTCAGGATCGTGGCACCGGCCGCCTCGATCGCCTGCGCAAGGGTCGCGACCTCCTCGAAGGTGGATCCGTTCGGGATCAGATCGATCATGCTGAGGCGGTAGATGATGATGAACTCCCGGCCCACGGCCTCCCGGGTGCGACGCACGACCTCGACCGGCAGACGCATCCGGTTCTCATAGGAACCGCCCCAACGATCTTCCCGCTTGTTGGTATGGGTCACGAGGAACTGGTTCAGGAAGTACCCTTCCGATCCCATGATCTCCACACCGTCATATCCTGCCTCCTGCGCGCGCAAGGCGGCGGTGACGATATCGGCGATCTGCTTCTCGATCCCCGCCTCATCCAGCTCTTTCGGGGGAAACGGCGAGATCGGGGATTTTATCGGCGATGGCGCCACACAGTCGGGCGAATAGGCATAACGCCCCGCATGCAGGATCTGCATCGCGATCCGGCCGCCGGCCTCATGCACCGCATCGGTGACCACCTTGTGATTGGCAATATCCTGATCCGAATACAGACCCGCGGCACCGGGAAAAACACCGCCCTCAGGGTTCGGGGCCATCCCCCCGGTGACGATCAGCGCCACCCCGCCACGGGCGCGTTCGGCATAGAACTCGGCCACGCGAGGCCAGTCCTTCGTCTCTTCCAGCCCGGTATGCATCGACCCCATCAGCACGCGGTTTTTCAGAATGCAAAAACCCAGATCCAGCGGCGCAAAAAGATGCGGATAAAGTGCATGAGCCATGGTGACGTCCTCCCGACGCGCAGCTAACTGAGAGCGATGGGGCCTGTCACGCCCAACGCTGCGTCATCTCCCCTTACCGCAAAAAGCTCCGATCCCGCG
This sequence comes from Rhodophyticola sp., assembly GCF_965284195.1. Lineage (NCBI taxonomy): Bacteria > Pseudomonadati > Pseudomonadota > Alphaproteobacteria > Rhodobacterales > Roseobacteraceae > Rhodophyticola > Rhodophyticola sp. The sequence goes on from NZ_CBDIRM010000001.1 coordinate 3,174,045, forward strand.
CCCGGGGAACGGCCGTTGCGGGCTCAATCCTCGCCGGTTTCGGTGCAATGGCGGCGAAAGGCCCGTTTCAGAAGGTCAAGCTCGGCCCGCAACAGCGCAATTTCCGCACGCAGATCTTCGTCCAGCGGCGTGCCGGCCATCAGCGTGATCCGGTCCAGCACCTCGCCATCTGCCGCGCTGCGCAGGCTGACCACCTGCACCCCGTCGCTCAGCACCGCCCCCGGCAGGTCGAAACCCACGTGAAACCGGTTCTTTCCGTCGCCGGAGCCGATATCTGCGGTGCCGATCACCCGCTCCATATGCACCGCCTCGATGACAGGCGGCATGTCCGGCGCGGTCAGAACGCCCTCATACCGCCCGCCATGCAGGCGGGTCCGTGTCAACGTCACCATCCGTGCGGCTCCCTCACAAATCGGCCCGTGGGGCGCGAAGTATGGTCATGTCCCATATCGACACCTGATTCATTTGCGGCCCTTCGAAGATCAGATCAAGCCACATCTTCTCCAACCGTTTCTCGTTGATCTTGGAATAGGCCAGATCGAACTCCGCCACGGCACTGTCGCCGTCAAACTGGAACTGGCGGACGATCTGTTCGCAATTCGGCCCATGCTGGACATTCAGGCGTGCGTAAACTTCCAGCGGGCTTTCCAGCGTGGCCCGCAGACCGACCTTCAGGAAATGGTCCCGCGTCAGGCCATCAAGCGCGTCCTGCGGCAGATCCTGCACCACCGACAGGAACGAGCCGTCAAACCGGTAGACATCCAGAATCAGGCCAAACGGCGCCGCGATATCGGTAAGCCGATTGCGGACCTGCCGATAGGACAGCTCCAACAGGCGGGCATCGTGAAACAGCTTCACACCGCCGCCCAGATCCTTGGGCGACGTAACCGAAACCTCGCCTGCGGGCAGAATGGGCACCACCCAGGGCGCAGGTCGAAACGCCCAGTCGCACTGATCTGGCCGCTCGATCCGATCCTGCCCCGATCCGGCATTCAACAGTGCGGCGTCCGCTGCAAGCCGGGCCCGGTCCAATTGATGACGCAGGGAGGAGAGCCGCTTTCGCAGGGCGCGCAGCTCTGCCGGCGGCATGGTATCGGCCTCGTCGGCAATCTCCGCCCAGCGGCGCAGGGCCCGTTTCAGGCTATGACGTTCCAGAAAGCTGATCCCGCGTATCGCCATTCATGTGCCCCTTTTCCCGGATCCGGCGTCATCCCAGTTTTAGCCGAGCCTGGTTAACCGAGTATTCTGCGAAACAGGCCAACATTCCAGAGCGTTCCGGCCGGCCGCGGCGCCACGGCCTCCGGCGGCGGCGCGGGCAGCGCATTGGCCGGTCCCGAAAAAGCTGGATCGCCGCTGTTCGCACCGCTCACTGCGGCCGCGAATTCCCGCAAGGTGGCAAGACTTGCCTCGTCGCTGACGGGTTGTGCGTCCAGCCCCAGAACGCTCAGCGTCGCAATCCGGGCGCCCACATCCAGATAGGCCCGCCAGTATTCCGCCCGCACACCTGCGACGGGGCCCTCACTCGTGTCACGGGCGTGCAGGAAATAGATGTCGCCCTGGTGGAAGCTGTCCAGCACCGTCACCGTGCCCGCATCCTGGCTCCGGCTCAGAAGGCCCAGCCCTTCGTCGGAACGAAAGAACTCGTCCAGTCCGGGGATGGACTCGCGCAGGCTCCCGTTGTCGGACGGTTCCGAAATCGATGCGGTCAGAACCGCGGGAACCGGCGGTTGGCCGGCTCTGCGCGAGTTCGAGATCGCCGCGCAGTTTCCCATGAGCACGAAAGCCGTGACCCCCCGGTCCTGGGTTGCGGTCGGGTCCACGCAGAAGCCCGGAGGGCCGGCCACCACCACCTGATCGGTCGTCACCGCGACCTGTGCCGGCGCCGGGCTCGTGTTCCCGCCGGTCCACGGGCCCAGCCCGCCGCACCCTGAAAGCGCCAGCGCGGCGAGCAGAACAAGTGAGTTAGATGTCCATATAGACATGCTTCTCCTCTTTCGCCCCGGGATGGGTTACTGCCCCATACCGGGCCGAGCCCACAAGCTGGGCATACTTCCAAAGCGCACCGGAGGAATAGATCGTCTCGCGCGGACCTTTCCACGCCTCTCTGCGCGCGGCCAGTTCCTCGTCGCTGAGGTCAACGCTGATCTCACCCTTGATCGCGTCAATCGTGATGACATCGCCGTTCTTCAACATGCCGATCGGGCCGCCATGCGCCGCTTCGGGCCCGACATGGCCCACGCAGAACCCCCGCGTCGCGCCGGAGAATCGTCCGTCGGTGATCAGCGCCACCTTCTTGCCCATGCCCTGCCCGCTCAGCGCGGACGTCGTGGCCAGCATCTCGCGCATGCCGGGCCCGCCGGCGGGCCCTTCGTTGCGGATGACGATCACTTCACCCTCTTCATAGGCGCGATCCTGCACCGCCTGAAACGCGTCTTCTTCGCATTCGAAAACCCGGGCGGGGCCAGTGAAGATCTGCTGGTCCTCGCTCATGCCCGCGACCTTCACGATGGCGCCGTCCGGTGCGATATTGCCCTTCAGGCCGACAACGCCGCCGGTTTTGGTGATCGGGTTGGCGACCGTATGGATCACGCGCTCATCGGCCTCGCCCCGGATCATGTCCAGTTCCTCGCCGATCGTCCGTCCCGAGGATGTCATGCAGTCTTCGTGGATGAGGCCCGCCTTGCGCAGCTCCTTCATGACGACGGGAACGCCCCCGGCCTCGTAAAGGTCTTTCGCGACGAACTGTCCGCCGGGTTTCATGTCCACGAAATAGGGCGTGTCGTGAAAGATGTCGCAAACGTCGAACAGATCGAAATCGATGCCGGCCTCATGGGCGATTGCCGGCAGATGCAGGCCCGCATTGGTCGAGCCGCCGGTACACGCCACCACGCGGGCCGCGTTTTCAAGGCTCTTCCGGGTGACGATATCGCGCGCCCGGATATCCTTTTCGATCAGGTTCATCACCGCCTTGCCCGAGGCGACGCCATACTGTCCGCGGCTTTCATAGGGCGCGGGCATCCCCGATGAATTGAGCAGTGCAAGGCCGACGGCCTCGCTGACGCAGGCCATGGTGTTGGCCGTGAACTGGCCGCCACAGGCCCCCGCGCTTGGGCAGGCGACGCGCTCCATGATCCCCAGCTCGGCATCGGTCATCTGCCCCGCCTGATATTTTCCGACCGCTTCGAACATGTCCTGAACGGTGATGTCCTTGCCCTTGTAATGGCCCGGCAGGATCGAGCCGCCATACATGAAGACCGACGGCGTGTTCAGCCGCACCATGGCCATCATCATCCCCGGCAGGGACTTGTCGCACCCCGCAAGACCGACGATCGCGTCGTAGCAATGGCCACGCATGGTCAACTCGACCGTGTCGGCAATCGCATCGCGGGAGGCCAGGGAGGATCGCATGCCTTCATGCCCCATGGCGATACCGTCCGTGACGGTGATGGTGGTAAACTCCCGCGGGGTCCCGTGGGCCGCCTTCACGCCCTCCTTGACCGACTGTGCCTGCCAGTTGAGTGCGATGTTGCATGGCGCGGCCTCGTTCCAGCAGGTTGCCACGCCGACGAAGGGCTGGTTGATATCCTCCTCGGTCAGGTCCATCGCATAGAAATAGGAGCGATGCGGCGCACGGGAGGCGCCTTCCGTCACATGTCGGCTTGGCAGTCGCGATTTGTCGGTCTTCTTGCTCTGCATGGTCGGGCCTCCCTCTGCCATATCCGTTCTGGTCCCGACTGAAATAGCCGTGCAAACAATGCCATACAAGCGCGATTGCCGCAGACCCCCCGGGCGGGGTATGCTTCCGGAAAACGAAAAGGCAGGCAGATTCTCTAGATGCAGTATCCGGCAATGGACGCATTTGTTGCGCCAGCGCGCGCTTATCCGCAATTGTGGCGGCTGCTTCTTGGCATCGTTCTGGCCACGGTTGTCTATCTTCTGTGCTTTCTGCTGATCCTCGCCGCGCTCGCGCTGACCAGCGGTCTGGACGGTGCGCAGACCTGGATCGTCCGCATGGGGCAGGCGACCGGCCCCACCGGGACGCTGCTGTTGCTGGCCACATTCCTTGGCATGGCGCTCGGACCCTTCGCCGCCGCGCATGTGGTGCACCGGCGCCCGGTCGCGACGCTCTTCGGGCCCCGGCAGCGGTCCATCCGCCATTTCCTTGTTGCATTGGCCATCTCTGCGGCGCTGTTCGGCCTCTCCGCCCTTGTTCCGCGCGACATCGCCATTCAGCCGAACATCACGCCGTCTCTCTGGCTGTCGTTCCTGCCGCTCGCGCTGGTCGGCGTGCTGGTCCAGACGGGCGCCGAGGAAATCCTGTTCCGCGGATATCTGCAGCAGCAGCTTGCCGCCCGCTTCGCCTCGCCCCTGATCTGGATGGTCCTGCCATCGGCGCTTTTCGCCATGGCCCATTTCGACCCCGCCACTATGGGCGGCAACGCATGGCTGATCGTGGCCGCGACCGGACTGTTCGGCATCCTTGCGGCCGACCTCACCGCGAAGACCGGCAGCATCGGGGCCGCATGGGGGTTTCATTTCGCCAACAATGTCTTTGCAATCCTTCTGCTTTCGCTTGACGGGCCGCTCTCCGGCCTCGCGCTCTACACGACCGATTTCGGACCCGAAGCCGCCGACGTCCTGCGCCCGCTCATTCTGATCGACATGGTGGTGACCGGTTTGGTCTGGGCGGCGATCCGGGTTGCCCTGACCCGTGGCAGCCCGCCAGCGATCCGCATCTGACAAGGTGCCGCCCGCCGCCCGTGCAATCCTGCGTGGCACACATGGCAGACCGGTTGAGCACCAATTGCAATTCCCGCCTGCCCGGCATATCTCAACGCAACAACGGCAAGTACCGGACCGACCATGAACTGGATCACCAACTACGTCCGTCCCCGGATCAACTCGATCTTCTCCCGTCGCGAGATGCCCGAGAATCTGTGGACCAAGTGCGATGAATGCGGAACGATGCTGTTCCACCGGGAATTGGCCGAAAACCTCAATGTCTGCACGAATTGCGACCACCATATGGCGATCAGGCCGCGCGATCGCTTCACGGCCCTGTTCGACAACGGCATCTTTTCCGAGATCGAAGTTCCCAAACCCCTGTCCGACCCGCTGCATTTCCGCGACCAGAAACGCTATCCCGACCGGATGAAAGCCGCCCAGCGCAGCACCGGCGAGGCCGAGGCGATGCTGATCGCCGAAGGGGAGGTCGGGCGCAGCAGGATCGTCGCCGCCGCGCAGGATTTTTCCTTCATGGGCGGGTCGATGGGCATGTATGTGGGCAATGCCATCGTGGCCGCCGCCGAACGGGCCGTGAAACGCAAACTTCCCTTCGTGCTGTTCTCCGCCGCGGGCGGCGCGCGCATGCAGGAAGGCATCCTGAGCCTGATGCAGATGCCGCGCACCACCGTCGCGGTGCAGATGCTGCGCGAAGCCGGCCTGCCCTACATCGTGGTCCTGACCCACCCGACGACCGGCGGCGTCACGGCTTCCTACGCCATGCTTGGCGACATCCATATCGCCGAGCCGAATGCGCTTATCTGTTTCGCCGGACCGCGGGTAATTGAACAGACGATCCGCGAAACACTGCCCGAAGGCTTCCAGCGATCCGAGTATCTGCTGGACCACGGCATGCTGGACCGCGTCACACATCGCGGAAAGATGCGTGACGAGTTGATCACCATCATCCGCCTGCTGACGGGACAGCCGCCCGCCGTGCGCGGCGATTTGCCCGCGCCGGAGCCAATCGTATCGGAACCGGATGCGCCTGTGGCACCACCCACGGCAGAGGCTCCGAAAACATCGTGAGCGCGCTCCACTCGGACATCCTCCTGGACAGGATGATGTCGCTTCATCCCAAGATCATCGATCTGACGCTCGACCGGATGTGGCGTATTCTTGAGGCGCTCGACCATCCGGAACGGCACCTGCCGCCCGTGATCCATATCGCCGGAACGAATGGCAAAGGGTCCACGCTGGCCATGATCCGCGCCGGGCTGGAAGGTGCGGGCCACGTCACCCACGCCTATACCTCGCCTCATCTGGCCCGGTTTCACGAACGTATCCGCGTGGCCGGCAAGCTGATCGACGAGCAAAGCCTGTCGCGCCTTCTGGATACATGTCTGAAAGCCAATGGTCCCGAGCCGATCACCTATTTCGAGATCACGACCGCGGCGGCGCTTCTGGCGTTCCGGCAGACGCCCGCGGATTACGCCCTGCTTGAGGTCGGCCTGGGCGGGCGGCTCGATGCCACCAATGTGGTCGCCCGGCCCAGCCTCACCGTGATCACGCCGGTCGATCTGGACCACCAGCATTTTCTGGGCGACACCTTCGCCAAGATCGCGGCGGAAAAGGCGGGCATCCTGAAGCGGGGCGTGCCTTGCGTGGTCGGCCCGCAACATGACGAGGCGCTCGACGTGATCGAGGCGCAGGCCGCCAAAGTGGGCGCGCCGCTTCTGGCCTACGGGCAGCATTGGCATGTCTGGGAAGAACGCGGGCGCATGGTCTATCAGGACGAAACCGGCCTTCTCGATCTGCCGCTGCCCAACCTGATCGGGGCCCATCAGGTGCGGAATGCGGGGGCGGCCCTGGCGGCGCTCCGCCATCTGGGCCTTGATGAAGAGGCGTTCGAGGCTTCGGTCACCTCCGCCGAATGGCCCGCGCGGATGCAGCGCCTGCGCCAGGGGCCGCTGGTCGACATGGCTCCGGATGCGGAATTGTGGCTCGATGGCGGTCACAACCCTCACGCCGCCCGCGCCATCGCGGCGGCTCTGGCGACATTACCCGACCGGCCAACCCACCTCATCTGCGGGATGTTGAACACCAAGGATGTCGCCGGGTTCATGGCACCATTGGCAGATCATGCCGCAAGCCTGCATGGCGTCACCGTTCCCGGGCAATCGGCAACCCTGCCCGCGGCGGACACTGTTGCCGCCGCAAAATCCGTCGGCATCCCGTCGCAGACCGCTCCCGATGTGACCGGCGCACTTGCGGAGATCATCGCGCAGAACCCACATGCCCGCGTGCTGATCTGCGGGTCGCTCTATCTTGCAGGGATCGTTCTTCAGGAAAACGGATAACGCGCCGCGCAGCCCGCCGGCAGATGCAGGCGGAAACCGACGCTTCTAAGTTCCCCAATCCGCGCCCTGCATCTCGCGCAACCGGCTGGCCGTGCGTTCAAACTCGAAACTGCCGGATCCCTCCAGATAGAGCTTCTCCGGCTCCGCATCGGCCGAGATGATCACCCGGACATGGCCTTCGTAGAGCGCATCGACAAGCGTGACGAACCGCTTCGCCTCGTTGAACTTGGAGCTGTCGAGTTGCGGTACACTCTCCAGCACCAGCAGTTTGATCGCACCCACCAGGGCCAGATAATCCGCGGGACCCAATGGCTTGCCGCACAGGTCCCAGAATCCCGCCCGCGCCATCCCCGCCCAGTACATCGGCAGATGCACCTCTCGCCCCTTGACCTCAAGAACCAGATCTTCGTGCTTTCCATGGGTCAGATCCTGCCACAGCGTGTCGATCGCACGGCGGGCGGCGGCGTTGGCGGGGGTGAAGTAGATCTGCTCCCCGGCCAGCCGGTCCTGCCGGTAATCCGTCATCGCGGCCAGTTCATCGACTTCCAGCTTTTCTTCCAGCAGGGCAATGAAGGGCAGGAACAGTTTCCGGTTGAGACCGTCCTTGTAGAGATCGGACGGGCGCCGGTTCGAAGTCGTCACCACCATCACGCCCGCTTCGAAAAGCTTCTCGAACAGCCGGCCGACAATCATTGCATCGGCGATGTCGGTGATCTGCATCTCGTCGAAACACAGCAGGCGCAGGTCCTTCGAAATCGCGCTGGCCACCGGTTTTATCGCATCGTCCACCCCGGTCTTGCGGGCCTCGTGCAGCGCATTCTGTATCTCCTGCATGAAGGCATGAAAATGCACCCGACGTTTTTCGGCGATACCCACATGGGCGAAAAAGAGATCCATCAGCATGGATTTACCACGCCCGACGCCGCCCCAGAGATAAAGGCCCGAAGGTCCGTCTTCGGCGGGTTTGCGGAACCGGGAGAACAGGGAGGCCTTGCGCGGGGCCTCAAGACGTTCGCGCAGCCGCTCCAACCGCACGAGCACGGCCCGCTGTTCGGGATCCGGGCGAAGCAGCCCTTCGCTGACGCGTGTGTCGTAGATGGCCGTAAGATGCTGCCCCATGATCCTATGCCTAGCCCGAAGCCACGCGGGAGTGCCAGCAAAAACAAGGCGATGGGCGTTTCGTCAAAAATTCTGACCCGACCCATAAGGACAACTGATTTGACCTGAATCCGGCAAGGCGCGATGCTTTCCCCACCTTTGCCCGGAGCGGTCACCTTGGACAGTCGCGCGCCCCTTTTCACACCGGTTCTGATCGGCGGCTGCATCATCATCATGATCTGCTTTGCGATCCGGGCGAGCTTTGGCGTTTTCCAGATCCCCATCGCGGAGGAGTTCGGCTGGCTGCGCGCTGAGTTTTCGCTGGCCATCGCAATTCAGAATCTCGCATGGGGCATCGGACAGCCGCTCTTCGGCGCGATTGCCGAACGCTTCGGTGATCGCAGGGCGATTGTCCTCGGGGCGCTGCTTTACGCCACCGGCCTCGTGTTTTCGGCCCATGCGATCACGCCCGGGCAACATCAGCTTCTGGAGATCCTTGTGGGCTTTGGCATTGCGGGCACCGGCTTCGGGGTGATCCTTGCCCTCGTCGGTCGGTCGGCGTCGGACAAGAACCGCTCCGTCGCGCTCGGGATCGTCACCGCTGCGGGATCGGCGGGTCAGGTCGTCGGGCCTCCGCTGGCGGAAGGATTGATGAGCGTCATCCCCTGGCAGGGTGTCTTTCTGGTCTTCGCCGGCATGATCCTTGCTTCCCTGCTCGCCCTGCCCTTGCTCCGCGCTCCCAAGCCGGGCGGGAAAGCGGAGCTGGAGGAGAGCATGGGCGAGATCCTTGGCAAAGCCTTCCGCGATCCGTCTTTCACGCTGATCTTCGTCGGGTTCTTCTCCTGCGGCTATCAACTGGGCTTCGTGACCGCGCATTTTCCGGCCTTCGTGACGGAGTTGTGCGGGCCGATCGCCCCAGGCTCCATGCTCCACGATATCGGCATCACAAGCACCTCCGCGCTTGGCGCCGTGGCAATCTCCCTGATCGGCGTGGCGAATATCGCAGGCACGATCTGCGCCGGATATCTGGGAAACCGCTTTCCGAAAAAATACCTTCTGGCGGGGATCTACGTGGGCCGCACACTCGCCGCCGGGATATTCATCCTGCTTCCGATCACACCGATCAGCGTCATCGTCTTTTCGGTCGTCATGGGGTCTCTGTGGCTGGCGACGGTGCCGCTGACCTCGGGTCTGGTCGGGTACATCTATGGGATGCGCTACATGGGCACGCTCTACGGGATCGTGTTCTTCAGCCACCAATTGGGCAGTTTTCTGGGTGTCTGGCTGGGGGGCTGGCTTTACGACATCTATGGCGATTACACCGCCGTCTGGTGGGTCGGTGTCGCCGTGGGCGCATTGTCGGCGGTGGTGCATCTCCCTGTGAAAGAGACACCGCTGCGAAACCGCGCGCCCGCAGCCGCTGCGGCCTAAAGGCTCTGTTCAACCGCCTCGGCAATCCGGGCCGCATGGGTATAGACCAGACGGTGATCGGCCCCGTCGATCCGAACCTGCCGGGCCGCGGGGTTCAGGCGCGACAGCTCCCCAAGCGACCAGATCGGGATCACCTCATCGTCGCTGCCCCAGATGGCCAGCACTGGAACACCCGATTGCGCGACAAGCCGATGATCTTCCGCCATATCCTCGGACAGGACGTTGCGCGTCGCGGAAAGGATGGCAGCCATGGTGCCCTCGACCCGCACATCCTCTTGCATGCGGGTTGCCATCTGCGCGGCAAGGTCACCGGTGCGGGATGTGCGCGCCAACTCCCAGTTCATCAGGACGGGCCCGGCAACCCCATGCAGCCAGTCACCAAACAGCGGAAGGCGCGCGGTGAGGTCGGCAAACCATCCCAGCTCCGTCCGCAGCCCTGCCGCCGCAACCAGTATCAGCTGGCTGACCTGATCGGGCGCTTCCACCACGCGGGCCGTGGCGATGGTTCCGCCCATGGAATAGCCGCACAGAGTCACGGGCCCGTCAATCTCCTGAGACGCGAGAAGATCGCGCAACTGCCGCATGAAGAACTCGCGTGTTTGCGGGCCGGGCACACGGTCGGAGAGGCCACGGCCATACAGATCATAGGTCAGGACCCGATAGCCCTGCGCCGTCAGATGCGGGAGCAGCGCATTCCAGACATAGGACGGCGTGGACAGGCCGTGGATACAGACCATCACCCGCCCGTCTTCGGGCCCGTGCCATGCGAAATGGGTCTTGCCATCGGAAAGCTTTATCAGCTGGCCATCCATGCGCGTGCGGGCCGTGGCCAGATCGGTCTGGGTCAGTCGCGCCGCAAGCCAGCCTCCCACGAGGCCGAGCACCAGTAGCGCAAGCAGCCAGATCATCCGCTTCCGGCCTGCCTGAGGATATAGGCGCTGGTCATCAGGTCCAGATGCGCGCCGCCGCCATTCTTGAACAGCGTGATCTCGTCATCGCTCTGGCGGGCGAATGTGCCGGCGGCAAGATCGTAATAGTCCGCAATCACATCGTCCGGTCCGATCACGCCACGGGCGATCGGGTCCTTCAATTCGCCGATATGGGCAATGGCGGTTTCGCGACTGTCGACAAAGATGCGGGCGCGGTTCAGCGCCGTGTCATCGGCTTCGCGCATATCCGGGCGATAGGCGCCGATCAGGTCGATATGCTGACCGGGCCGAAGCCAGTCGCCCATGATCAGAGGATCGGTCGCCATGGTGGCGGAGGTCACGATATCGGCCTGTCCGACCGCTTCGGACAAATCCTCCATAGGTGTCGTTCCCGGACAGTCTTCGGCAAATCGCGCGGCCCCGTCCGGGCTGCGGTTCCAGACGGCGAACTGTGCATCCGGGAAATAGGCCCGATACGCGGCCCAGAGGCTTCGTCCCACGGTTCCCGCGCCCACGATCAGGATCCTGCGGCTCTCCGGCCTGGCGAGCTTGCTGGCCGCAAAGGCGCTGTCGCCCGCTGTCTTCCACTTGGTCACGAGATGAAAATCGAGGATCGCATCCAGCCCGCCATGGCCGTCGTTGAAAAGCGACACGCTGCCCCCGACGGTGGCCCGGTCCTGCGCCGGGTTGCCCGGGAAAATCGTGGCGGTCTTCACAAGCAGGCCCAGCCCGTCGATCCAGGCCGCGCGGGACAGCATCGTGTCCTCGCCGCGATACAGGAAACTATCGGTGATCTCGGCCTTCGGTAGGCGGTGCCCCGCCTCGATCGCATCGCCGAGGCCGCGCCATGTGAGGACGTTTTCGGCCGCACCGCTGATGAACTCCGGGCTCATGCGGCGGCCTCTTCCAGGCTCAGAAGATCATGCATCACCAGCGCATCGGCCCAGCCTGCCGGCCCCTCGAACAGATGCGCCTTCCAGCCGCGGACCCTGGCGGCCGAGATATTGGCGGCCCGGTCATCGGCGAAAAGCAGGTTTTGGGGTGCGACACCCGATTGCTCCTCCACTAGCTCATAGATCCGCGGATCGGGCTTGGTCACCCGCATCCGGCCCGACACATATTCCTGATCGAACTCGTTGAGGAAATCGAACTGCGTCTGCGCATAGGCATAGCTTTCAATACCGAAATTCGTCAGGGCGAACACCGGCACGCCCCTGGCGCGGAGCGCCCTGAGCAGCTTGACCGAATGGGGGATCACGGGTTGCGCAAGCTCGATCCAGCGGTCATGCCACATGCGGATCTCCGTCGCGAAGTCCGGGTACCGGGCCGCGGTCTCGTAGATGACATCCTGAAACCCGTGGCCAAGATCGACGCGCTCGTTCATCGCGTGCAGGTCCACCGCATCGAACAGGGCGCGGCGGCGCGCCTCTCCGATCTCGCGGTCATAGAAGCGTTCGGGTTGCCATTCGATCAGCACGTTGCCGATGTCAAAAATCACCGCGTCAATGGTCATGCGGCAACCCCGTACATGGCATCGGCATGGAACGCGACATGATCCTCCATGAAGCTGGAAACGAAGAAGTAACTGTGGTCATAGCCCGGCTGCATGCGCAGCGTCGCGGGCTGGCGGCGGGTGGCGATGGCAGCGGCAAGCGCCTCGGTCTTCAGAAGGTCGCCGAACTGATCCGCCGTGCCGGTGTCAATCAGGACCGGCCCCGGAAACCCCTGCTCCCGCATCAGGAATGTCGCGTCATGCGGCTCCCAGAGCGCGGTGTTTTCGCCCAGATACGCGGCAAACTGTTTTTGGCCCCAGTCGCTTTCCATCGGATTGCAGATCGGCGCGAATGCCGAGACGGAGGCAAAACGGTCCGGGAAGCTCATCGCGATGGTCAACGCCCCATGCCCGCCCATGGAATGGCCGGTGATGCCTTGGCGCGCCTCATCCAGCGCGAAGCGTTTGAAGAGCGCGCGGGGCAATTCGTCGGTGATGTAATCCCACATCTGGAAATGCTCGGCCCAGGGGTCTTGCGTGGCATTCACGTAAAACCCGGCACCCTGACCGATATCAAAGGCGTCATCATCCGCCACGCCCGTGCCGCGGGGAGAGGTGTCGGGGAAAACCAGGGCTATGCCGTGATCTGCCGCCCAGGCCTGCGCGCCCGCCTTCACCATGGCGTTTTCATGGGTGCAGGTCAGACCGGACAGATACCAAAGCACGGGCACCGGGCCATCCTTGGCTTCCACCGGCTGGAACAGGCCGAAGGTCATTTCGGTGCCCGTCGCTTTCGACGCATGGGTGTAGACGCCCTGCGTTCCCCCGAAACACCGGTTTTCCGAGACGGTATCCATGGCGATGCTCCCCCTGCTATGGCCCGGGCCTAGGCGTAACGCGGCCCGGGCAACGCGTCCAGCCCGGCGCTCATCCGGGCGCAATACCGGCCAGCCCCGCGACCCAGGCGATCACGACCGAAACGGTGACGATGCTGATCGCGGTGGATATCAGGATCGACGCCGAGACGCGATGCGGTGCGACCCCGTAATGCTGTGCCAGAATGTAGACGTTGCCTGCCACGGGCAGCGATGCCGCGGCAATCATCACCGCGGCATCAAAGACCGGCACCGGGAACAGAACCAGTGCCGCCAAGGCCACGGCCGCCGGATGCAGGACAAGCTTGCAGAAGGTCAGCCAGCCCGCGACGGTCATCCGCTCGGCGGATTTGCCGGCCAGCGATGCGCCGATGGCAAAGAGCGCCCCGGGCGTGGCCGCCGCGCCCAGTATCGCCAGAAACTCGTTGACCGGGCCGGGCACCGCCCAACCGGTCGACGACCACAGAAGACCAAGCGTGATCGACACGATCATGGGGTTTTTCACAAGCCCCAGGCCAACCGTTTTCAGGACACCGAGCGACATCCTGCCATCGCGGCTACCGGTGATGAGGATGACGATCAGACTGGAGAAAACCACAAGGTCCAGCGCGAGGACCATCAGAACCGGGCCCGCCGCCGCCGGGCCCAGCAGCACCACCAGCATCGGCACACCCAGAAAGCCCGTGTTGCCGATGACCGCGCATTGCGCCTCGACGGCGGCCTCTTCGATGCCACGGCGGCGGAACAGCGCAACCGCCGTCGCAATCAGGTAGACGGTGAAACAGCCCCAGAGATAGGCCGCAACGAACCACCAGTTGAAGATCTCGGCGAGGGACAGATTCGCCGCAAAGCGGAACAGCATCGCCGACAGGGCGAAGTAGAAGACGAATTTGGTAAGATAGGCGGTCGCTTCGGCGGTGAAAAACCCGCTGCGCCCGGCCTGGAACCCCAATCCGATCAACGCGAAGAATGGCAGGGTCTTCAGAAAAATCTCGACCATATCAGCGGGCTAGTCGATTGCCGTGGACCTGTCCAGCATGGCCTGCCGCAACGGCGCTTCCGAAGGTCGACGCGATCTCTTGAAACTACAGACTGAACTGTTTAGTTTTAGAGGCATCGGTGGAGCGGGCCATCATCCCCCAGACAGTCGACAGGCTCTGTTCCGCCGTTCAGAGAGGGTTTTTGACGAATGTCCCATATGTCGAAAACCCCGCCCGGCCCGAAAAAGCCGGGGGACTTTGACTGACCAATCTCCCTGTCGGTCAAGGGCGGGGGTGCCGGTTCGGCGCCTCCGCCCTCCGTTTTAAGGTGATCACGGCGATGGCCCCCTTGATTGAACTAAACAGAACAGTCTACACTTCCCCCCGGTGGACGGAGCAAACATGAACGCAGAACCCCAGATCAAGAAGGGTCGCAAATACGATCAGGTCATCAGCGGTGCGCGCGAAGTCTTCATGCGTGAAGGCTTCGAAGGAGCCAGCGTCGATGTGATCGCACGCGACGCCGGAGTATCCAAGGCAACTCTCTACAGCTACTTCCCTGACAAGCAGCAGCTTTTCCTGGCTGTCCTGCAGATGGAATGCGACTTCCAGAAGAAGGCCTCGATGGATATCGAGATCCAGCAGCGTTCGGTGCCGGATGCGCTTCATCATATCGCGTCCTCGATGCTGGAGTTCTTTCTGTCGGATGCCGGTTTGTCGATCTTCCGTGTCTGCGTGGGCGAAGCGCAGAGATTTCCCGAACTGGGCCGGGCGTTCTACGAAACCGGCCCCTGTACGGCCATGGCGCAGATGGCGGCCTTCATGGAAAGCCCCAAGGCGCGCGAAGTGCTGGATATCGAAGATGCCGCCCAGGCCGCGGATACCTTCATGCAGCTTTGCCGAACCGATCTGATGCTTCAACGCCTGATGGGCGTCGCTCCGGTGCCGACGCCCGAGCAGATCGACAAGGTCGCCGGCGAGGCCGTCAAGACCTTCATGGCGCGCTACGCCCGGCGTTGATCAGTCCAGCCGCCGCACCAGCATCTGGTTGCCGTTGCCGCGCTTGACCTCCAGCATTTTCAGGCTTTCAACCAGATCGCTGAGCTTTCTCTTGCCATAGGTCCGCGTGTCGAAATCGGGGTTGGCCGCGGTGATGAACTGGCCGATCTGCCCAAGGGAATACCAGTCGTCCTCCTGATCGATGCTTTCCATCGCGCGCAGGATCAGATCGCGCGCATCGGTTACCGATTTGTCCTTCGGGCGGTCGGCGCTCTGCGTCGCGGCCCGGTCCGGCTCTCCCAGAAGGTTCTCGACGAAGATGAACCGCTTGCAGGCCTTCCGGAACGCGTCCGGCGTTTTCCGCTGGCCGATGCCATAGACATCGAGGCCCTGTTCGCGAACGCGGCTGGCCAGACGGGTGAAATCGCTGTCGGAGCTTACCAGCACGAACCCGTCGAAACGGCCCGAATGCATCAGATCCATCGCGTCGATGACCAGTGCGATGTCGCTGGCGTTCTTGCCGACCGTATTTGCAGGCTGGTGATGGGGCACGATGCCGAACTCGGCCTGAACACCGGACCAACCCTTCATGTGGGACGAGCTGAAATCGCCATAGATGCGCCGCACGCTGGCCTCTCCGAAGCCGGCGATCTCATCGAAAATCGCCTTGGCGTGCTTGTAGGAGGTGTTGTCGGCGTCGATCAGTACGGCAAGAAGGGGCGTGTCATTGGGCAAGCGGGAATACCTCGTGTGGCAGGGTTGAGCAGGTTTGCCGGCCAGCCCAAAGCGCGCGAAGGGCTTCGGCCTGAATGGCGTTGAGATCGGGAATGTAGATCGTGCCGCTGGAGACCGGCGCGTCGATGATGCTTTCCAGAACGCGCATTCCGCAAATCGAGATAGTCATTTCAAATCCGGTCCCGACTTCGGTCCAACTGGCATATTCGGCCGCGGCTTCGGGCTCAAGACGGATGAAGACATCGGTGATCTCTCCGCTGTCGGAGATCTCGATATCCGCAACGTCCCCGGGCATGATCGCCGTGAGCCGACCGATCAGCGCATAGGTGATCATCGGCTCCGGCGTGGGCGTCATCAGCAGGTCAAGCGCCCTGTCCGACACCGCGCCCTGCGCATGGGCGAAACCGGCAAGCACGCTCAAAGCGGATGCAAGAATGATCAGGCGATGCGACATTGGCGGACCCTAAACCAACGATCGGAACATCACCAGCGCGTCGACATACCCCTCCCGCGGATGATGAAACGCATCGGGCAGGCGCCCGACCGTTTGAAATCCGGCCTGTTCCCAGATCGCGATGGCCCGGGTGTTCGTGGCGATCACGAAGTTGTACTGCATCGCGCGGTAGCCAAGACGCCGTGCCTCCTCCAGGGAATGGGCCAGCATCGCCCGCGCCACGCCCTTGCCGCGCGCCTCGGGCGCGGTGATGTAGCCGCAGTTGCAGACATGCGCGCCACCGCCGCCCTGATTGGGGCGAATGAAATATGTGCCAAGCAGGTTCGTCCGATCCTCCGCAAGGAACACCGTTTTCTCCGGTGCGGTCCAGTAGGAGATAGCGTCTGCCCGGGAGATTTCGGGGTCGACCGTATAGGTGTCTCCGGCGCGGAATGTGGGCTTGAGGATCGACCATAGCCTGTCCGCGTCATCCGGCCTCCAGGATCGGATGGTCAGGCCTTGGGGGGCGGCTTGGGTCACGGGCTAGACCAGGTCAGCCAGCGCCGCGAAAAGCGCGCGTTCTTCGGTATGAAAATCATCCTCCTCCCCGTCCTCTTCGGGCATCCCGTTCAGCATGTAGGCAAAGGACAGATCCGCCGCCGCATCATGCCAAACCCCGCCCACAAAGCCATAGGCCGAAGCGAAATGGCCAACAAGCGGGCGCGGATAGCCCGGCGGATGGTCCAGAAACTGGAGACCCGCACCGTAATCCTGAAACACGTCGGGGGATCCTTCGGTCGGGCCGTCGGTGCGGCGCCAGAGGCGGGTCTGGTCGAACCCCGGGATCAGGCCCGCAAGCCGCAGACATTGGCCAAGTGACGTGCGCAACCCGCCCTGCGGGCCGAAGGCGCCTGCGTGGCGGATCGTGGCGCGGGGCACTTCCAGCCCGGTTGGCGCGCTGACCCCTTGCGGCGCGATCACGGCATCGATCCGTGGCTCAAGACCGCTTTCGGTTCGCCGGTAGCACGGGATCGCATTCCGGCGCGCCGCGACGCCCGACCAGTTGAAGCCACCCTCGATCCCCGCCGACTGCATCCACGCCTGCGCCGCATCGCCGAAATCCGCGCCCGCCGCCGCCTCGGCCAGCAGGATGTAGCCAAGGTTGGAGTAGGCGAACGCGCTGCCGGGGGCCGCGCCCCAGACCGCATGCCCGTCCATCCACTCCGCCAACGGCATATCGGGCGGGATCAGATAGCCGCCCGCATCGCTCAGCCCTGCGCTATGAGACAGAACCTGCCCGACGGTGACCGGCAGGTCGGGATGCCCGGGGTGACGCAGGGGCCAGCCCAGATACGCGCTGATATCCGCATCGAACCGCGGCCCGAGACGTCCCAGCAGAACCTGCGCCGTCACGATCTTGGAAATCGACGCGACCCGCAGAAACGCGTGTTCGTTCCAGGGGCCCAGCCCCGGCGCGCTGGCCGTGAAGAACTCCGGCAGGCGGTTGTCCTGACGAAGACCGACACCTGCAAACGCGAACCGTTGCCCGAACTCGGCGATCAGGTCGGCAAGGACCGGTCTCAATATACCACGACGGACCTGATGCTTTCGCCGGCATGCATCAGGTCGAAGCCTTTGTTGATCTCGTCAAGGCCGAGGATATGCGTGATCATCGGATCGATCTCGATCTTGCCCTCCATGTACCAGTCGACGATTTTCGGCACATCCGTCCGCCCGCGTGCGCCGCCGAAGGCCGTGCCGCGCCAGCTGCGCCCGGTGACAAGCTGAAATGGCCGGGTGGAAATCTCGGCCCCTGCGGGTGCCACACCGATGATGATGGATTCGCCCCAGCCCTTATGCGCGGATTCCAGCGCCGCGCGCATCACCTGCACATTCCCCGTTGCATCGAAGGTGTAATCGGCACCGCCGCCGGTCAAGTCGACCAGATGGGCCACCAGATCGCCGGAAACCTCCGTCGGGTTCACGAAATCGGTCATCCCGAAATGCTTGGCCATGGGGATCTTGTCGGGGTTGATATCGACACCCACGATCTGATCCGCACCCGCCATCCGCAAGCCCTGGATCACGTTCAACCCGATGCCGCCCAGGCCGAACACGATGGCCCGGCTGCCGATCTCGACCTTCGCGGTATTGATGACGGCCCCGATGCCGGTGGTCACGCCGCAGCCGATATAGCAGATCTTGTCGAACGGCGCGGCCGGGTTGACCTTGGCCAGCGCGATCTCGGGCAGGACAGTGTGGTTGGAGAAGGTCGAACAGCCCATGTAATGCAGGATCGGCGTCCCGTCGAGCATGGAGAACCGCGAGGTGCCATCCGGCATCACCCCTTTTCCCTGGGTGGTGCGGATCGACTGGCAAAGATTGGTCTTTGGATGAAGACAGTACTCGCATTCCCGGCATTCGGGCGTGTAGAGCGGGATAACGTGATCCCCCGGTTTCAGACTGGTGACACCGGGTCCGACCTCCAGCACCACGCCGGCCCCTTCATGACCAAGGATCGCGGGGAAAAGCCCTTCGGGATCTGCGCCGCTCAGCGTGAATTCATCCGTATGGCAGATGCCGGTGGCCTTGATCTCCACCAGAACCTCGCCCTCCTTCGGGCCGTCCAGGTTCACCTCCATCACTTCCAGCGGTTTGCCGGCTTCCAGCGCGACTGCGGCACGGGTGCGCATGATAAATCTCCCTCCGGGTCTTGTGTTTCCGGCAGCCTCGACCAATCTCAGGGTCTATGCAATGGAGATAAGCGGATGCGTTTCGCACTTGTGATTGTCCCGTTCATGGCACTCGCCGCCTGCCAGGAGCAAGGCGTGGGCGACGACCCAGAGTCTCTCGGCGCGACGGATGCCTGCGGCGCCTCAGGCTGGCAGGCCCTGATCGGCGAGCATCGCGATGTGCTGGCCGCGATGACATTTCCCGCACCGATGCGCGTTTACGGGCCGGATGATGCCGTGACGATGGATTACAGCCCCGAACGTCTGAACGTCATCCATGATGAAGACGGCATTATTACGCGGGTCGAATGTGGATGACTTGCGCCGCCCGGTGATTCCCCCTATATCCGGGTCAACAGCGGCGCGTCGGCCTCCACCCCCGACGCTCCACCGGAGAAGTGTAACGGGCCGCGCGCCCGTTTTTTTGTGCCTGGATAGAATGTCTGACCTTGTTGCCAAAACATCCATCGACCGCCGGATGGCGGAGATCCTGACCCCGGTCATCGAAGACATGGGGTTCGAAGTGGTGCGCATCCGGCTGATGGGCGGCAAGACCAACACGCTGCAGATCATGGCCGAGCGCCCCGAAGGCGGGATCGAAGTGGACGAATGCGCGCAGATCTCCACCGCCGTCAGTGCGACGCTTGATGTGGAGGATCCGCTGGAGGATGCCTACACGCTGGAAGTTTCAAGCCCCGGCATCGACCGGCCCCTGACCCGGCTGAAGGATTTCGAGACCTTCGAGGGCTACGAGGTCAAGCTTGAGACGACCCAGCTGATCGACGGGCGCCGCCGGTTCAAGGGTGTGCTGGCCGGTGTCGAGGGCGATGAAGTCCTGATCAATGTGGATGAGGGCACGATCGGATTGCATTTCGACTGGCTGAGCGACGCGAAGCTGGTGCTGACCGACGAGCTGATCACCGAGATGCTTCGCCAGCGCAAGGCGGCGGGCATCATCGATGAAACCGAATTTGACGAGATAGAAACCGAAGAAGCCGGTGAGGCGGAGGACTAGACCCATGGCAATTACATCAGCAAACCAGCTGGAGCTTCTGCAGACCGCCGAGGCCGTGGCGCGTGAAAAGATGATCGACCCGGAACTGGTGGTCGAGGCGATGGAGGAAAGCCTCGCCCGGGCGGCCAAGTCGCGCTACGGCTCCGAGCTGGATATCCGCGTGTCGATCGACCGCAAGACCGGCAAGGCCACTTTCACCCGTGTCCGCACGGTTGTGGACGAGGTCGAGAATCACTTCACCGAACTCACGGTGGAGGAGGCGAAGCCGTTCAAGGAGGACGCCGCCGTCGGAGACGAACTGATCGACGAAGTGCCCCCCGTTGAAATGGGCCGGATCGCCGCGCAATCGGCCAAGCAGGTGATCCTGCAGAAGGTCCGCGAGGCCGAACGCGACCGCCAGTTCGAGGAATTCCAGGACCGCGCGGGCACCATCATCAACGGTGTCGTCAAGCGGGAGGAATACGGCAATGTCATCGTCGATATCGGCCGCGGAGAAGGCGTGCTGCGCCGGAACGAGAAGATCGGCCGCGAAAGCTATCGCCCGAACGACCGGATCCGGTGCTACATCAAGGACGTGCGTCGGGAAACGCGGGGTCCGCAGATTTTCCTCAGCCGTACCGCGCCGGAATTCATGGCAGAGCTTTTCAAGATGGAAGTGCCCGAGATCTACGATGGGATCATCGAGATCAAGGCCGTTGCCCGCGACCCGGGATCCCGCGCCAAGATCGCCGTGATCTCCTATGACAGCTCGATCGACCCGGTCGGGGCCTGTGTCGGGATGCGCGGCAGCCGCGTTCAGGCCGTCGTCAACGAGTTGCAGGGTGAGAAGATCGACATCATCCCGTGGAACGAAGACGCACCCACCTTCCTTGTGAACGCCCTGCAGCCGGCGGAGGTGACCAAGGTCGTGC
The DNA here is from genome assembly GCF_965284195.1 of Rhodophyticola sp. NCBI lineage: Bacteria > Pseudomonadati > Pseudomonadota > Alphaproteobacteria > Rhodobacterales > Roseobacteraceae > Rhodophyticola > Rhodophyticola sp. The sequence continues at coordinate 3,194,757 of NZ_CBDIRM010000001.1, forward strand.
TCGATGAGGAAGCCGAGCGGATCGAGGTCGTGGTGCCCGACGAACAGTTGAGCCTTGCGATCGGACGGCGCGGCCAGAACGTCCGCCTGGCCAGCCAGCTGACCGGGCTGGATATCGACATCCTGACCGAGGAAGAGGAAAGCGCGCGTCGTCAGGCCGAGTTTGCCGAGCGCACGAAAATCTTCATGGACACCCTTGATCTGGACGAGTTCTTTGCCCAGCTTCTGGTCTCTGAAGGCTTCACCTCTCTGGAAGAGGTTGCCTATGTGGAGCAGGACGAGCTTCTGGTCATCGACGGTGTCGACGAAGCCACGGCGCAGGAGCTTCAGGCCCGCGCCCGGGATTACCTCGACGAACAGAACAAGCTAGCGCTGGAGAAGGCCAAGGAACTGGGTGTCGAACAGAGCCTCATTGATTTCGAGGGGCTGACACCCCAGATGCTTGTGGCCCTTGGCGAGGACGGCGTGAAGACGCTGGATGATTTCGCCACCTGCGCCGATTGGGAGCTTGCGGGCGGATGGACAACCGTCAACGGCGAGCGCGTGAAGGATGACGGCGTTCTGGAAAGCTTCGATGTCAGCCTTGAGGAGGCGCAGAACATGGTGATGACCGCGCGCCTGCAACTGGGCTGGGTGACCATCGAAGAGCTTGAGGCCAAGGCCGCCGCTGATGCGGAAGCCGTGGCCGAGAGCATCGCCGAAGCCGAGGAGGCCGGGGCCTGATCGCAGGCCTCGGAGAGACGCGGAATGACCCGCGGCGGCCGGACCAAGATCCGCGATGAGGCCGAAAGGCGCTGTATCGCCACCGGAGAGACGCAGCCGAAGGGCGGTCTGATCCGATTTGTGGTCGGCCCCGAGGGGCAGGTTGTGCCGGATGTTCTGGAACGCCTGCCGGGGCGGGGCATCTGGGTCAGCGCCGATCGGGCCGCTCTGGAGCTTGCTGTGAAAAAGAACCTGTTTTCGCGCGGTGCGAAGATGCAGGTGACGGTGCCGGCCGACCTGCTCGACCAGACAGAGACCGTCCTGACCCGGCGCCTCACCGATCTGATCGCGCTCAGCCGCAAGGGCGGTTACGCGGTCGCCGGGTTTGAAAAAGTGAAGAGCTGGCTGGCCGAAGGGCGGGCCAAGGTGCTGCTGCAGGCCTCCGACGGGTCGGAACGCGGCAAATCAAAGCTCTGGACGCCTGAAGGGGGCCGTTTTTTCGGCTGTTTGACGGCAACTGAATTGGGTTTGGCATTCGGACGCCAAAGTGTGATACATGGCGCGCTTGCCGCTGGTGGACTCACTGCGCGTGTTGTAGAGGAAGCGGCAAAGCTGCAAGGCCTGCGTAAGGCAAACGGCGGAACCGCCGCCGGGAAGGATACGAAGAACGCATGAGCGATCAAGACGGAAAGAAACCCCTTGGCTTGTCGGGCGGCGCCCGCAGCGGACGTGTGAACCAGAGTTTTTCACGCGGACGCACCAAAAGTGTCGTGGTCGAAACCAAGCGCAAGCGCGTGATGGTCCCCAAGCCGGGCACGGCCGCGGCCGCGCAGGCCGAAGGGAATACGCGCCCCAGTGGTGTATCTGACAGCGAGATGGAGCGCCGTCTGAAGGCCCTGCAGGCCGCAAAGGCCCGCGAGGTCGAGGATGCGCAGCGCCGCGCGCAGGAAGAGAAAGACCGCGAAGAAGAGCGTGCGCGCAAGCGTGCCGAGATCGAGGCCAAGGAACGCGAAGAGCGCGAGCGCGAAGAAGCGCTGAAAGCCAAGGCCGAGGAAGATGCCCGCCGCAAGGCGGATGAGGACGCGCGCCGCAACGCGCCCGAGGCCGTGGCCGAAGCCCCTGCCGCACCTGTCGAACCGACCGGGTCGCGCGGCGGCGGAAAGCCCTCCTCCGCTCCGGCGCGTAAGGACAACGAACGCGACGACAAGCGCGACCGCGGCGCAGGCAAGGGCGACCGTGACGGTGGCCGCCGCTCCGGCAAGCTGACGCTCAACCAGGCCCTCACCGGGGGCGAAGGTGGCCGCCAGCGCAGCATGGCCGCGATGAAGCGCAAGCAGGAACGCCAGCGCCAGAAGGCGATGGGCGGGAATGTCGAGCGGGAAAAGGTCACGCGCGACGTGCAGGTGCCGGAAACGATCATCGTGTCCGAGCTTGCCAACCGTATGGCGGAGCGGGTTGCCGATGTCGTCAAGGCGTTGATGCAGAACGGATTGATGGTCACCCAGAACCAGCCGATCGATGCCGATACAGCCGAACTGATCGTGGAGGAATTCGGCCACAAGGTGGTGCGGGTTTCCGATTCCGACGTGGAAGATGTGATCGACCAGGTCGAGGACAAGGAAGAAGACCTTCAGCCGCGCCCGCCGGTGATCACCATCATGGGCCATGTGGACCACGGCAAGACCTCGCTTCTGGACGCGATCCGGAACGCCAAGGTCGTGGCCGGAGAGGCCGGTGGCATCACCCAGCATATCGGCGCCTATCAGGTGAAGACCGACAGCGGTGCGCTTCTCAGTTTCCTGGATACACCCGGCCACGCCGCGTTTACGTCCATGCGGGCCCGGGGCGCGCAGGTAACGGATATCGTTGTGCTTGTTGTTGCCGCGGATGACGCGGTGATGCCGCAGACCGTGGAGGCGATCAACCACGCCAAGGCGGCCGAAGTGCCGATGATCGTGGCGATCAACAAGATCGACAAGCCCGATGCCAACCCCGACAAGGTTCGGACCGATCTGCTTCAGCATGAGGTGGTCGTCGAGAAGATGTCGGGCGACGTGCAGGATGTCGAGGTCTCCGCGATCTCCGGTCAGGGGCTCGATGAGCTGTTGGAAGCCATCGCGCTGCAATCGGAAATCCTGGAACTGAAAGCGAACCCCGAGCGGGCCGCATCCGGCGCCGTGATCGAGGCGCAGCTTGACGTGGGCCGGGGCCCTGTTGCCACCGTTCTGGTGCAGAATGGTACGCTGAAACAAGGGGATATCTTTGTTGTCGGGGAGCAGTGGGGCAAGGTCCGCGCGCTGATCAACGACAAGGGTGACCGCGTATCCGAGGCCGGGCCGTCGGTGCCGGTCGAGGTTCTGGGTCTGAACGGAACGCCCGAAGCGGGCGACGTTCTGAACGTGGTGGATACCGAGGCGCAGGCCCGCGAGATCGCGGAATACCGCGAGAATGCGGCCAAGGAAAAACGTGCCGCCGCCGGCGCCGCGACGACGTTGGATCAACTTCTGGCGAAAGCCAAGGAAGACGAGAACGTCTCGGAGCTGCCGATCCTGGTGAAAGCCGATGTGCAGGGCTCTGCCGAAGCGATCATTCAGGCCATGGAGAAGATCGGCAATGACGAGGTGCGCGTGCGCGTGCTGCATTCCGGCGTGGGCGCGATCACCGAATCCGATGTGGGCCTGGCCGAGGCCTCGGGCGCGCCGGTTATCGGCTTCAACGTGCGTGCCAATGCGCCCGCACGGAACACCGCCAACCAGAAGGGCGTCGAAATTCGCTATTATTCAGTGATTTACGACCTTGTGGACGATGTGAAAGCAGCCGCATCCGGCCTGCTGTCGGCCGAAGTTCGCGAGAACTTCATCGGCTATGCGGAGATCAAGGAGGTCTTCCGCGTCACCGGTGTGGGCAATGTTGCGGGCTGTCTCGTGACCGAGGGTGTGGCCCGCCGCTCCGCCGGGGTGCGCCTGCTGCGCGACAACGTCGTGATCCATGAAGGCACGCTGAAAACCCTGAAACGCTTCAAGGATGAAGTGAAGGAAGTTCAGTCGGGTCAGGAATGCGGCATGGCGTTCGAGAACTATGATGACATTCGCGCAGGCGATGTGATCGAAATCTTCGAGCGGGAAGAGGTGGAGCGGTCGCTCGCCTGAGTTTCCCGGTCCCCGATCGACAAAAAGGGCGCCCATCGTGGCGCCCTTTTTCGTGTCCTTGGGTATATCAATTGTAGATCAATTTGCCGGTGCGGCGTTCGCCTCTCCGGGGTTCAGGCGCCAGACCGACAGGTTCAGCGCTCCGGCGACGGTGACCCAGAGCAGATACGGCACGAAGAGAAGCCCCGCGATGGTGTCGAGCGCGAAGAAGCTGATCATGGTGCCGGCGACGCCGATCCAGAGGCCGATCATGATGAAGAAGGCGGTCTTGATCCGGCGAAGGCCGAAGAAGATCGGCGTCCAGAGCGTGTTGAAGGCAATCTGCATCGCCCAGAACGCCATGCCATAGGCATTCCCCTCCAGAACCGCGATGCGGGCGGCGGCAACCGCGGCACAGATGTAAAGCGTGGTCCATGCCAGAGGGAAAAGCCAGTTGGGTGGGGTCCAGACCGGTTTGGCAAGATTGCGATACCAGTCGCCGGGCGAAAACATCGACCCGGTGGCGGCAGCCGCGCAGCAGGCGGCGAGAAATATGGCGAAAAGACCCCAGTCCATGGAAGGGACATAGAGTATCCGCGTCACTATTCCAATGAGCGTTGTAACTGATCCCGCGCTTCGAGTTGCGCAAAGAGGGAAATGACGCCGTCGCCCCATGTGCTGCGATCCGGCACCCGGCGGGCCGCCGCCTCCACAAGGAAAGCGACTTCGGGGAGCGGCTTGGCGTAGATCACGGCACTGCCCGGCATGACGCAGGAGGCGCCCGCGTGCAAAACAGACAGGCCGAGCCAGCCCAGTTTCTGCCCGCGCGTGGTGTGGGCACGCATGGTGATGCTGTCATATCCCCTTCGTTTCAGGGACTTGCCGATACCGGCATAGATATGGCGCGCGGCGTATATTCCGGGGCGAACCGAAAGGGGCAGACATGCGATGCCGGGTTCGGAGCGATAATAGAGCCGGTCCGCCTCCACCAGCAGGCGGCGGATGATCTTCGCCAGCCGGGGTGTCATGACCGGGTTCGCCAGAAACGCCTCGGGATCAAGGCGCTCGGCCTCCATCATCTCGGTCGGCAGATAAAGCCGCCCGGCGCGCGCATCTTCGCCCACATCGCGGGCGATATTGGTCAGCTGCATCGCCACGCCCAGATCGCAGGCCCGCGCCAGCGCGTGTTCGTCCCGCACCCCCATGAGCACACACATCATCGCCCCCACGGCGGAGGCGACACGGGCCGAATAACCGCGCAGATCGCTGATCGTCGCGTAGCGCCGTTCCATCCCGTCCCATGCGAGACCCTCCAGAAGCGCCTCGGGCAGGGCACGCGGCATCTCGAACTGCTCGATCAGCGCGGCAAAGGCGCGGTCGGCCGGAGCGTTCCGGGGCGTTCCCGCATAGGCCAGATCGAGCCGGTCGCGGAGCCGCAGGACCGCGGCGGGTTTCTGGCTGTTCAGGTCCACCTCGTCATCGGCCAGACGGCAGAAGGCATAAAGCGCCAGAGCCGGGTCGCGGACATGGGCGGGCAGCAGTTTCGACGCCGCGTGGAAGGAATAGGAGCCTTCGCGGATCGCCTCGCGGCAATGCGCCAGATCGGCGGCATTCGTCATTCGGCGGCGACTTTCGTTTCAGTCTCGGACATGGAGCGGGGCGCGTCGGGCACAAGCTGGGACAGGACCTCGGAGGAGGTCACCACGCTTGGAATGCCTGCGCCCGGATGGGTCCCCGCACCGACCAGATAAAGGTTTTCGACCTCCTCGGAGATATTGTGCGGCCGGAACCAGGCGCTTTGGAAGATCCGCGGTTCCAGCGAGAACCCGGCGCCATGGGGGCTGAGATAGCGGGACTGGAACGTATCGGGCGTGAACACCTCGCTTGCGCTGAGACGGTCGGCGAACCCGGGCAGCAGCTTGTCCTCCAGAACCTGCGCCATGTTCTGACGATAGGCTTCGACCTGTTCGGCCCAGTCGACGGATCCGGCGCCATGCAGATTGGGCACAGGCGAGAGCGCATAGAAGGTGTCATCCCCCTCCGGCGCGCAGGACGGATCGGTGACCGACGGCCGGTGGAGATAGATCGACATGTCCTCGGCAAGATGCCGTTTCATGAAGATATCGTGCAGCAGACCCTTGTAGCGCGGGCTGTTCAGGATCGTGTGGTGCCCGACATCGGACCATTTCCCGGCGGTGCCACGGGTGCCGAAATACCAGACGAACAGGCCCATGGACCAGCGGGCGCGGTTCAGCCGCGCGGGCGTCCAGCGGCGCTTCCTGTGATTGCGCAGGAGCCGGTCATAGGTGTGGCCGGGATCGGCGTTGGAGACGACGATGCCCGCCCGCAGGATCTCTCCGTCATGTGTGCGGATACCGGTGGCGCGGCCGTTTTCCACAAGGATTTCATCGATCTCCTCGCCCAGCCGGACGGTGCCGCCCTGATCTTGGATCACGCGGACCATGGCATCGGCCATCGCCTGAACGCCGCCCATCGCGTAATGGACGCCGAACTCCTTCTCCAGATAACTGACGAGAATATACATCGACGTCACATGAAGCGGGTCGCCGCCGATGAACAGCGGATGGAAGGACAGGGCCATACGCAGGCGCGGATCCTTCACCCTCGCGGCGGCATGGGCATAGACGGATTTGTCGGCGCGGTATCGCACGAAGCCGGGGATCTCCCGGATCAGATCCATCAGTCTGTTCATCGGTCTGCGGCCAAGACCTTCGAAGCCGAACTGATAGCGGCGTTCGCTGTCGATCAGGAACTTCCGGTAGCCCGGCACGTCACCGGGAGAAAGGCGCGCCACCTCGGCCAGCATCGCCTCTTCATCCTGGCGCACGGCGAAGCGCGACCCGTCATCCCAGCGGATCTCGTAATAGGGATCCATCGGCCTGAGATCGACATCGGCGTGAAAATCGCGGCCGCATTCCGCCCAGAGCTGTTCGAACACCTGCGGCACGGTGACGATCGTGGGCCCCAGATCGAAACGGTGCCCGTTCCGGGTGAGCGAGGAGCCGCGCCCACCCGCCCGGTCAAGCCGGTCGATCAGCATGACACGATAGCCCTTGGCGCCCAGCCGCATGGCCGCGGACAGGCCGCCGAGGCCCGCGCCGATGACGATGGCGGTTTCGGAATGGGGGTGCGGGGCGTCCTCGATCATCATGTCGCTAGCATAATCTGTCTAGTTGGATTTACAATACGGCATCGGCTGGCCTTCAGCGGATGACCTGACTCTCCTTTCGTCTGATCGGGTTAGCCGAAGACTGTCAGATAAATCTGACATATTTGAGGATGCGACCATGCAAGCCGTGACCCTGAGCCTGTACCGCTTCGACAGCCTCGCCGCGCGCCTGTGGGCATTCGGGCAAATGGCGACGGCCCGATTCGCGCTGAAGGCGCTGCCCGAGATCGGGTTTTTCAAGCTCTGCGGGTCGGGCACCGGGGAGGGTTTCACGCCGATCCCGAACACGGGCGTCTATGCGATACTGGCAACCTGGCCCGATGCCGGGACGGCGCGCCGGGTGATGGACCAAGCGCGGGTGTTCCGCCGCTATGCCGCGATGGCCAGCGAGACCTGCACGCTTTATCTCGGCAGCCGGTCGGCGCGCGGGGCGTGGTCGGGGCAGGCGCCGTTCGAGACATCTGATGCGCCGATTGACGGGCCGATCGCGGCACTGACCCGCGCGACGCTGAAACCCTCCGTCGCGCTGCGATTCTGGCGGCGGGTGCCCGATATCAGCCAGGTGATCGGCGAAGACCCGAATGTGATGTTCAAGATCGGCGTGGGGGAGGTGCCCCTGCTGCATCAGGTGACCTTTTCAATCTGGCCCGACGCCGCGACCATGGCCGGTTTTGCCCGCGCCGACGGCCCCCATGCGCGGGCAATCAGGGCCGTGCGAGAGGAGCGCTGGTTTTCCGAGGAATTGTATGCTCGATTCAGCGTCGATGACGTGACCGGAACATGGGAGGGGCGCGTGCCCCTTCAGACGACCAAAAAGGCCTGACTTTACATGACCAACGCTTTTCCGTTTTCGGCCATTGTCGGCCAGGAGGAAATGAAACAAGCCATGATCCTGACCGCGATCGACCCCGGCATCGGCGGCGTTCTGGTGTTCGGGGATCGGGGCACCGGGAAATCGACCGCCGTGCGCGGGCTGGCGGCGCTGCTGCCGCCGATCATGGCGGTGGCCGGATGCCCGGTGAACTCGGCCCGCGCGGAGGATGTGCCGGACTGGGCCAATCTCAAGGACAGCGGCCTGATCGAGAAACCGACGCCGGTGATCGACCTGCCGCTTGGCGCGACCGAGGATCGGGTGGTGGGGGCGCTTGATATCGAACGGGCGCTGACCCAGGGCGAAAAGGCGTTCGAGCCGGGCCTGCTGGCGCGGGCCAATCGCGGCTATCTCTACATCGACGAGGTGAACCTGCTGGAGGATCATCTGGTCGATCTGCTGCTGGATGTGGCCCAGTCGGGCGAAAACGTGGTGGAGCGCGAGGGGCTTTCGATCCGCCATGCGGCGCGGTTTGTGCTGGTCGGGTCGGGCAATCCGGAGGAAGGCGAATTGCGGCCCCAGCTTCTGGACCGGTTCGGCCTGTCGGTGGAGGTGACCTCGCCCACGGATATCGATGTGCGGATCGAAGTGGTCAAGCGCCGGGATGCGTTTGACCGGGATCGCGCCAGTTTCGGCGGGGCATGGCGCGCGGATGACATGGCCTTGCGCGGCAGGATCGTGGCCGCGCGGGAGGCGCTCGCCGGCATCGAGGCTTCGGAAAACGTGCTGCGGGATTGCGCCGAGTTATGCGTGGCGCTTGGCTCGGACGGGCTGCGTGGAGAGTTGACGCTGTTGCGCGCCGCGCGCGCGCTTGCCGCGTTCGACGGCGCGACATCGGTCACGCGGGACCATCTGCGATCGGTGGCGGCTTCGGCGCTCAGGCACCGCCTGCGGCGGGATCCGCTGGACGAGGCCGGCAGCACGACGCGGGTGGCCCGGCAGGTGGAGGAGGTGCTTGGGTGAACGGCAATGACCAGCGCTGGACCAACGCCAATCTGGCGCTTGCCTGCTTTGCGCTGGACCCTGCCGGTTTGGGCGGCATCTGGCTTCGCGCCCGGTCCGGCCCGGTGCGGGACCGATTCATGGATGGTCTCTATCTTGCGGTTCAGGGTCGAAATCCGCGCCGATTGCACCCCAATATCGGAGACGATGCGCTTTTCGGCGGCGTCGATCTGGCGGCGACGCTGGCCAGCGGACAACTGAGCCGGACCGAAGGCATTCTTTCGCAGCCGTCGGTGTTGATCCTGCCGATGGCGGAACGCACCACGCCCGGGCTTGCCGCGCGGCTGGCCGCCGCGCTGGACCGGCAAGACGGGCTGTCCCTTGTCGCGCTGGACGAAGGCGCGGAGCCCGATGAGACGCTGGCCGGCGCGCTTGCGGACCGGGTGGCGATCCATCTGGACCTGTCCGATCTTGCATTGGGGGACGCCCCGCCGCTGGCAATGGATCCGGGCGCGCTGGCCGAGGCGCGCGCGCTTCTGCCCCGCGTCACCCTGCCCGATACCGCGATTACGGAAATCGCGGAGGTTGCGCATCGGCTGGGCGTCCGGTCGCTTCGGGCACCGCTGCTTGCACTGGCGGTTGCGCGGGCGGCGGCGGCATTGTCGGGTGAGAGCGAGGTGGACGAGCCGGACCTGATCGTGGCCGTCGAACTGGTGCTGGCGCCGCGGGCCACGCAGATCCCCGCGCCGCCCGCGGAGGAGGAAGAGGAAGACCCGGCCGAGCCGGACACGCCCGAGCCGCCGGAGCCGCCCGACGACAGCGACGAGAGCACGCAGCCCGAAGCCATACCGCAGGAGATCCTGCTGGAAGCCGCCCGGGCAATGCTGCCCCCCGATCTTCTGGACCGGCTGGAGGCCGGAAAGGCCGCGCGCGCCGCCACGGGCAGCGCCGGCACCGGGGCGCGGAAGAAAGGCAACCGGCGCGGGCGGCCCATGCCCTCCCGGCCGGGGCACCCGGGCGGCGAGGCCCGGGTTGATCTGGTCGCGACCCTGCGCGCCGCGGCGCCATGGCAACCGATCCGGCGGCAGGCAAGCGGCGATGCCGACCGGCTTCATATCCGTGTCAGCGACATCAGGCTTCGGCAATTCGAAGAGCGCTCCGACAGGGCGATCATCTTCGTGGTCGATGCGTCGGGCTCGGCCGCGCTGTCACGTCTGGCCGAAGCGAAGGGCGCGGTGGAATTGCTGTTGTCGGAGGCTTATGCGCGCCGCGATTACGTCGCGCTGATTGCGTTTCGCGGCGACGGGGCGGAGGTGCTGTTGCCGCCCACCCGGTCGCTGGTGCAGACCAAGCGGCGGCTGGGAAGCCTGCCCGGTGGCGGCGGCACGCCGCTGGCCGCGGGTCTGAAAGGCGCGCTGGAGATGTGTTTGCTGGCGCGCAGCAAGGGGATGACGCCCTCCGTCGCGCTGTTGACCGACGGGCGCGCGAATGTGGCGCTGGACGGTACGCCGAGCCGGGCACGGGCGGCGGAGGACGCGGCCCTGATGGCCCGGGCGCTGAGGGCGCGGGGGGTTCCCGGGATCGTCATCGACATGGGCAACCGGCCCGCGCCCGGGCTGAACGATCTGGCCCGGGAAATGGGAACGCCCTATCTGGCACTGCCGCGCGCCGATGCGCGCATGCTGTCGCGCGCGGTAGACGGGGCGCTGGAGCCCGCGGGATGAGCGCCGCCGCGGACGATCCCGCGCGCGCGGCGCCCCCGCACCCCGCCAAAGGGGTGGTGCCGGATGACTGGCCGCTGGTCGGCCATAGCCGGATCGTCGCCGCCGCCCCGCATCGGTGGCATGTGCAGATCATGGGGGATGGTCCCGATCTGCTTTTGCTGCACGGGGCGGGCGCATCCAGCCATTCATGGCGCGAGGTGATGCCTGAACTGGCCAGGCAACACCGGGTGATCGCGCTGGACCTGCCGGGGCATGGGTTTACCCGAACCGGTGCGCGGGGGCGGTCGGGCCTGCCGGCGGTGGCGCTGGACGTCGCCGCGTTGCTGGCGCATCTGGAGGCGGAGCCGCGGCTTATCGTCGGGCATTCCGCGGGCTCCGCCGTGGCGCTGCAACTGGCGCGGACGATGGCGGTGCCGCCGCAGGGGGTCGTGATCATCAACGGCGCCCTGGAAAACTTCAAGGGGGCGGCGGGCTGGCTGTTTCCGATCATGGCCAAGGCGCTGGTGCTGAACCCGTTTGCGGGCCTGCTGCTGGCGCGGGGCGGCGCATCGATGGCCAGCGTGCGCAATCTGGTCGGCACGTCGGGGACGGAGCTGAGCGAGGAGGGGCTGCGGCTTTACCAGCGGCTGATTTCCGACCGGAAACATGTCGAAGGCACGCTGGCGATGATGGCGGCATGGTCGCTGGAGGAGTTGACCCGCGCGCTGCCGGAGATCGAGGTGCCGGCGCTGTTCCTGCACGGGACCGAAGACAGCGCGGTTCCGCTGGCCGTGGCGGAACGGGCGGCGGGTGCGATGCCCGATGCACGGCTGCTGCGGCTGGATGGGGTGGGCCATATCGCGCATGAAGAAGCGCCGGAGCGCGTTCTGGCGGAAATCGCGGGGTTTGCCGCCGCCCGGATTCGCGACTGAAAAAGGCGGCCCCGAGGGCCGCCTTTTTAACCATGTTTCGCCCTCCGCCGTCGGCGGGAGGGATCTATTCCTCGGCCGGGGCCAGCGACGCCAGATAGGCGTAAAGATCCGCGGCGTCTTCCTCGGACCGGACGCGGAAGCTCATCGAGCCGCGTGCGCCGCTTTCGTCGAGAAACTCACGCAGGAAGCCGGTGGGATCCTGAACATAGGCCACGAAGGTTTCCTCGTCCCAGACCAGACCGGCCTCCCCGGCTTCGACCATGGAGCCGGAATACCGGAAATCCTCAACCGTGCCGGCGGTCCGCCCGGAAATGCGGTAGAGGTTCGGACCGGTGCGGGCGTTGCGCCCGGCAAGGGTTTCGCCCTCCGCATCCACGACGACGTGGCACGCGATGCACTGACGAAACGCCGCCTCGCCCGCCTCTGCATCGCCGCTTGGCGTGGCGGCGTGGCTGTCGGCGAAGGCCATGGGTGCCGTGAGAAGTGTTGCCGCCGCGGCGAGAATCATCGTGCGGTTCATAGGTATACTCCCTTCCATATTCACGTTCGGGTCTATACCTAACGCAATCCGGGAAGAGACCACACATTTTTTTGCTCCGATCACGAAAACGCGACGGATTTACGCAAATAACGGCTCTGTTTCAGGCGCTTACGTTACGGAACCCAAGCGCAGAACCCCGCCGATTCAGGCCACGGCATGGGCGATGGCGCATTGCTTCCAAAGCGTTTTCAGCGCCTCGACCAGATAGTCGATATCGGCGTCCGTATGCAGCGGGCCGGGGGTGAAGCGCAGCCGCTCGGTGCCTTTGGGAACGGTCGGATAATTGATCGGCTGCACGTAGATCCCGAACTGGTCCATCAGGATATCGCTGAGCATCCGGCATTTGACCGGATCCTTCACCATCACCGGGATGATATGGCTTGGGTTGTCCACATGGGGAATGCCCTCGGCATCGAGACGCTGCCGCAGGCGTTTGACCTGCCGTTTCTGCATGTCCCTTTCGATGCTGCTTTCCTTGAGATGCCGGATCGACGCCGTCGCGGCCGCGGCACAGGCGGGCGGCAGCGCGGTGGTGAAAATGAAGCCGCTGGCAAAGCTGCGGATGAAATCGCAGAGCGCGTGGGAGCCGGTGATGTAGCCACCGACCACGCCGAAGGCCTTGCCGAGCGTTCCTTCGATCAGCGTGATCCGGTCCATCAGGCCCTCACGTTCGGCAACGCCGCCACCGCGCGGGCCATACATGCCCACCGCATGCACCTCATCGATATAGGACATGGCGCCATGCTTGTCGCAGACATCGAGAATTTCCCTGATCGGGGCGATGTCGCCATCCATCGAATAGACGGATTCGAAGGCCACGATCTTGGTTGCGTTGGCGGGCAGGGCCGCCAGCTTGCGGTCGAGATCTTCGGGGTCGTTATGCTTCCAGATGGCCTTCTGGCAGCGCGCATGGCGAATGCCTTCGATCATCGAGGCGTGGTTCAGCTCGTCGCTGAGAATCACGGCATTGGGCAAGCGCGACCCGAGCGTGGAGAGCGCGGCCCAGTTCGAGACATAGCCGGAGGTGAAGAGCAGCGCGTCTTCCTTCTGATGGAGGTCGGCCAGTTCCGCCTCCAGCCGCTTGTGATGATAGGCGTTGCCCGAGATGTTGCGTGTGCCGCCTGCGCCGGTGCCGCAATTCTGCACCGCCTCGACCATCGTGTTCACGACCTTGGGGTGCTGGCCCATGCCGAGATAGTCGTTGGAGCACCAGACGGTCACGTCGCGCGTGCCATCCTCGTGATGATTGACGACCTTGGGAAACGCGCCGCACTTGCGCTGCAACTCGGCGAAGATGCGGTAGTTGCCCTCTTCCTTCAACTGGTCGAGCTGATTTTGGAACAGCTGGTCAAATTTCATCGGGCATCCTCACTTCATCGTCTGGCTAGGTGTCGTATCCCGGGGCCGGGGCCCCGGGGTCGGGTCTGGCAGCATCCAGCGCCAGAGTTTTTCGTCGGGCAGGGGCAGGACCATGAACCAGTGCTCCAGGAGCGCCAGCGCGGTCAGCGCGGCAAGCAGGGCAAAGCCCACGATATCGCCCGTGGTTTGCGCCCCCCAGAGGCGTTCCATCCAGCAAGCCAGCGCGAAGCTGAGCCCGGTGATCGACACCGGGAACAGCGCGTTCATGCGCGCGACGCGGAAATGGCTGGACAGGTGGGTAAGGTGTTCGGGAATGAACTCCAGATTGATTTTGCGCACACCGAGATAGAGGTTCAGCTTGGCGCTGATGCGCGCCGCGAAGAGAATCGCGAAGGTCCAGGTGCCGAACTGGTTTTCGGCCCCCCAGGAGGCGAAGACCATCGCCAGAAGCAGCCCGAGAAGCAGCAGTTCGTGATAGGCGACCGTGCCCCAGGCGCGCACGAAGCGTTCCCATTCCGGGGCACCGTCCCTGGCATAGCCGCGATAGGGGCCGGTGATGACGCCGGTCAGGAAGGTGAGTTCCACCCAGCCCCAGAGCGCAAGCGCCGAGAGAAAGCCGATATAGGCCCCCGCGACGGAGGTGTTCCCCAGCGTGTCGAGAAAACCGACCGCCCCGAGGACGAGAAAGGGGAGGTTCATGAGAACCACCCATTGGCGGGCATTGCCGCCTTCCCGTTCGGCGCGGCGCACCGCCACAAGGATCGCGCCGGTGGAGAACCACCAGAGAAACAGTGCCACAAGGGCCGCGATCCAGGGGGAGGCGAGCATCAGTAGGCGGGCTCCATTCTCGTGGTGTCCGGCACGGCGTGTTTCTTGGCCGGAATGGTGAAGAGGGAGACAAACGCCATCGCGGCGCGCGCGCTGGGCCCGATACGACCCAGCAGGCTGCCGCGCTGCTTGGCCGCCGCCAGATCGGCATTGGCCTTTTGCAGCCGCTTCAGACCCTTCATCCAGCGCGGATGGTCGATATCGAGCGTGATCGGGAAGATCTGCTCGGAAATCGCGGAGGTCTTGCGGAAGACCTCCTGCCCGTACCAGTCGGGATCAACGCCCAGCGCCTCGTGAAAGGCCGGGCGCTGATGATCGCGGACATACATGGTGGAATAGACCGCGGTGAGGAAGAACTTGATCCACAGGACGTTGCCGCCGCTGGTCAGTTTCGGATCGGTCTTCATCAGCAGCGCGAAGGCCTCGCCATGGCTGAACTCGTCGTTGCACCACTCCCGGAACCACTTGAAGATCGGGTGGAACCGATGCTCCGGGTGCTTCTCCAGATGCCGGTAGATGGTGATGTAGCGGGCATAGCCGATCTTTTCCGACAGGTAGGTGGCGTAGTAGATGAACTTGGGCCGGAAATAGGTGTATTTCTTCTTCTGCGTCAGAAAGCCCAGATTGACGGCGATGCCCGCCTCGCGGAGCGCATCGTTGATGAAGCCCGCATGGCGCGCCTCGTCCCGCGCCATGAGCTGGAACAGCGTCACGATATCCTCGTTATTGCCGCGCCGCTTCATCTCCTTGTAAAGGACGCATCCCGAAAACTCGGCGGTACAGGAAGACACCAGAAAGTCGATGAACTCGGCTTTCAGCCTCGGCTCCATATTCTCCCAGTCGACGCTGTCCCAGTCTTCGTTCTTCTTGAAATGGCCCTTGTTCGGGTCCGATTTCATCTGGGCGATGAGCTTGTCCCAGTCGGCGCGCACGGGTGTCACGTCGATGGCGTCCATCTCGTCGAAATCGGTGGTGTAGAAGCGCGGGGTCAGAAGCGTGTTCTGCATGGCCAGCGCGGTGGCGCCCTCGCTGTCGACGACGCCCTGGTGGTTGTCGGCGGCCAGGGCTTCTTCGACGGTTGCGGCGTCGGCGGAATGGGTGCGTTGGACGTTCATACCGAGACCTCCTCACTGAAGGAAAATTCGCAGAGTTCCATGAACTCGAAATCGCCGGTCATCCGGGTCCAGAGCTGTTCCAGCTTGGAGGCCCGGGTGATCGTGGCCATGCGGTCCTCGATCACGACCTCGCCATAGGGCGCCATGATCGGAGCGCCGTGGACGAGCACTTCGTCCCCGGGATGGATCACCGCGCCGTTCAGAAATTTCATATGCGCGTGCAGGCTGTCGAACTTGTGGCTTACCTCAACCTGGCAAGGCGCCGTTTCGGTTTCTCTCGTAAACAGTCCCATGTTGGTCATTCCTCCAGCAAGCGGGCGAAGACCCGCGTGTTGTCCGCCCCGAAACCGATGAGTTCGGCCCGGAAATCGGTGTAGTCGTCGCGTAATCCGATGCGCCCGTCTGAAAAGAGCACCAGTCGTATGGGTTCGGAACCGGTCAGCCCGACGGCCCCCCGTTCACGTTCCAGAACCCGGTATACGCCCGCAACAAACCCGCCCTGATCGGCGGCCAGCGTGGCGATCACATTGCCGTCCATGTCGAGTACACGGGCGGAGCCATCCATTTCGCCGAACAGGCGGATCATCCGCTCCTGCGCCACCGGCCGTTCCTCAAGCGAGGGCGGCAGCGCCTCCAGCGGGCGATTGGTCGCGGTGGCATAGGCCACGATGATCAGCACACACAGGCACAGCACGAACATCGCGCGGATCAGCACCGTGGGGATCATCTCCTTGTCGCGGATGACGAGTCTTTCTTCGGGGCTCAGAGCCATCTTTCCGACCCTCCCCTATTCTGCCGCCACGGCATCCGGCGCGGGGATGCGCGAGATGACGGGCTCGGCCACGGCGGTTTCCGCCGCATCGGCCAGAAGGGCGGCGACCTTTTCCACATCCGGAATGCAGCGCAGCGCCGGTTCGGTCTGCTTCATCCGCCACGGCCGCACATGGGGCCATGTCATCATGTAGCTCAGCGTCACATCGCCGGGCAGAAGCTCCAGCGCGATCGTGCCGGTTCCGTTGGCCCGCTTGGCCAGCGTCGCATTGGCGATCTGCCGGAACGGCAGGTTCAGCGTCATCGTGAGCGCCGCGCCGATCCGCAGCGCCACGCGCCGATTGGTCAGCGTGTAGACGGTCGATTTGGCCTGAACATAGGCGATCAGCACCAGCAGCGCGCAGACGATGGCGCCAAGGACCAGAAAGAAGGACGCGGCATTGGCGCTGGCGGCCCAGCTTTCGCCCGCAGCGCCGGCGATGGTGCGCCAGGCGAAGAGGAAGGCGAAATAGCCGGCCACCCAGTACAGGCTGAGTGATTCCCGCGCCAGGGCCCACCAGTCCGGCTGGCCCTGCCACAGGATCTCTTCGCCCGCGGGCAGGTTTTCGGGTAATCCACGGACAGGCTCGGTCTGAAAGTCGTCGTGGGACATCGGTTTCTCCTCCTCAGATGGCGGGGTCGAGCCGCTCTTGCGAGGCGTAGAGAATGCCTCCGGCATAGTAGGCCGAGATCTTCTCCTCCTCCAAAAGGGTGACCTGATTGGGGGATTTGGTGACCGGCACATTCGCGAAATGCTTGCCGAAGATCGCGTTGATCTTCACCCGGTCGGATTTGATCTTGCAGTAATGGATTGGCACGAGGCGGGTGCCCCCGCCATGATCCGCATCAAGTTCGATGGACAGATAGCGGACCAGCTGTTCGGGCGCGTCCAGCCACATGTCGCTGATCTCGCCCACGATCTCTCCGTCCCCGGCCTCCACCGGCAACCCGCGCGGGTCGCGCCCGGCGGAAACACGATAGCCCTCGGTCGCGCCCATGGGAACGATCTTGCTGTGGCCGTGGCCGTCAAGCTCGGGCAGGTCGCGGCGTTTCGCCCAGGAGGCGGGGCCGACACCGTCCAGCATCGGGTCGCCGGTCGGCTCGAACGGATAGCCATTGGCGGGGTTCGTCCGCTTCAGCGCCACCTCTCCGCGCGCTTGCAGGTCGGGCCCGGGCACGGTGACCTCGCCCCGATTGTGGGGCAGCTTGAAGGTTTTCGGGCTGGGGACGGGAAACAGGCCCTGATTGGCCGATTGCGTTCCGTCATCGTTTTCCAGCGGATAGCCTTCGCGCATGTTCTCGGTCTGCAGGTAGTAGATCAAGAGGGCGAAGAAGATCCAGAACAGCCAGATCGACAGGCTGGCCAGATCGAACGTTCCGAAAAAGGTGCTTGTCATGTTTGGTCTCCTTCGTGACCCGTCGGTTAAGTGGGCATGTCGGCAAGGCCGATCTTGCGGACGCTGCCGGTCTGTGTGGTTGTGATGGTCCGCACCAGCGGGCCAAGCGCGATGAGCGTTGCGAACAGCAACAGAATTTCCAGGTGATAGACGACCGAATAGCCGGTGCCGGGATTGGCAAGCGCCTCGCCCAGACTGCCGGACATGGCGGCCTGATTGACCAGATCGCGCACCCCGCCGCCGATGGCGATGGACAGGCCCGCCGCCGTGGCCTGCGCCGCGCCCCAGGCCCCGAGCGCCAGACCGCGCCCGGCCATGCCCTGCGCCGGCATCGTCATCGCGGCGGTCAGCGTGGCCACCGCGAAGAGACCGCCGCCAAAGCCGATGCCGCAGGCACCGGCAAAGAACAGCACTTCGGAGCCCATCGGGTTTGCGAAGATCACGGCGCAGAACGCCGC
This sequence comes from Rhodophyticola sp., assembly GCF_965284195.1. Taxonomy (NCBI): domain Bacteria; kingdom Pseudomonadati; phylum Pseudomonadota; class Alphaproteobacteria; order Rhodobacterales; family Roseobacteraceae; genus Rhodophyticola; species Rhodophyticola sp. Next base: position 3,212,732 of record NZ_CBDIRM010000001.1, read on the forward strand.
GACACCGGCCAGAATGCCGCGCGCCGCCATCCGGTAGGGATTGATGCCGCCCGCCAGCCATTTGGCGGCCAGCGCGAACCCGACCAGCGCACCGGCGGCCCAGGTGGCCGTCAGCAGGGTCGTGGCGGACACCGACAGGCCGAGGATCTCCCCGCCATAGGGTTCCAGCAGGACATCCTGCATGTTGAAGGCCATGGTGCCCAGAAAGACCACGACCAGAAGCCGCCCGGCTGTCCCGCCATTGGCATAATCGGCCCAGGCGTCGCGGAAGCTGGGACGCGGCGCGGCGCGCTCTTGCCTCGTCATCGGGCGGACGCGTTCCTGTTTCCACAATGCGATGAGGTTCAGGATCAGGGTGATCAGGGCGGCGGACTGGACGACCTGAATAAGCTTCAGCGGCGTGAAATCGCGCAGGAACCAGCCCACCACGAGGGCGGAGATGCCCATGCCAATCAGGAACATCACATAGAGAAGGGCCACGACGCGGGGGCGGGCCTCCTCCGACGCGCGGTCGGCGGCGAGCGCGAGACCGGCGGTCTGGGTCATATGCATGCCCAGACCGGTCATCAGGAAGGCCAGCGCGGCAAGCACCTCACCGGCGAAGGGCACATTGTGAACAACATCGCCACCCAGAACGAGCAGCGCCGCAGGCATCACCGCCAGCCCGCCCATCTGCCAGATGGAGCCGAACCAGAGATAGGGGATGCGCTTCCAGCCGATCGAGGAGCGGTAATTGTCGGACTTGAACCCCAGAAGCGCGCGGAACGGGGCGATCAGCACCGGCAGCGCCACCATGATCGCGACCAGAACGGCGGGCACCGAAAGCTCCACGATCATCACGCGGTTCAGCGTGCCCAGAAGCAGAACCCCAGCCATGCCGACGGAAACCTGAAACAGCGAAAGCCGCAGAAGCTCGCCCATGGGCAGGCCGTCGCTGGCTGCGTCCGCAAAGGGCAGATACCGGATGGATATGCGCGACAGCATGCTCATCTGGCATACTCCAGACAGGTGGAAATGTAGAAGCCCCGGGACACACGCTCGACTTCGGAAATCGAGCCTGATGCGCCATGCAGAGACGTTTTCCGGGCCAGATGCCGCGGCTTGTGCGGCACCATGGTGGGGGAGCGGTCGGACCGCGGGAAGAGTTTGCCCACCCCCCACATCGCCATCAGAAGCGTGGTGCGCGGTGCGACCGTGAAGACCACGGATCCCTCGACCCGGGGGCACAACCCGGCCAGCGCCCGGCCCAGATCGTCGGCCTCGTAATAGATCATGCTGTCCATCGCCATGACGTAGTCGAAGGCGCCAAGGCTTTCGGAGAGCATATCGCCCGAGGTAAAGGTGACGCGCGGCGCCAGATTGTCGGACAGGCGGCGTTCCGCGATCTTCACGAGTTCCGGCGAGATGTCGATCGCCACGACATCGGCGCCGCGCATCGCAAGCTCCGCCGTCATCTGGCCTGCGCCGCAGCCTGCATCGAGCACGCGCTTGCCGGCCAGATCCTCGGGCAACTGGCCCAGCATGATCGCCCGCATCCGGTCGCGGCCCTCGCGCACGGTCTGGCGGATACCCGAAACGGGTGCGTCAGAGGTCAGACGCTCCCATGTCCGGGTTGCCGTGCGGTCGAAATAATCCTCGACCCGTGCGCGTGTGGCGGCGTAGTCGGCCATCAATCAAACCCGAGCAATTCGAAGATTTCACGATCCGGCAGGGACTCCGGGGCAAGCGGGTCGGTGCCCTTGAAGAGAAGATCGGCAAGCCGCACGTATTCGGCACGGGCCAGCACGATATCCTCATCGTCGGGCATCTCGAAAAGGGTCTTCTTCTTCAGCCGCGACCGCCGGATGGCGTCGATATCGGGCATGTGCGCGATGCGGTTGAACCCGACCACCTCGCAATAGCGATCCACCTCATCGGTGTCCTTCGAGCGGTTGGCGATGCAGCCGGCGAGACGCACGTTGTAGTTCTTGGATTTCGCGCCCACGGCCTGAATGATCCGGTTCATCGCGTAAATGCTGTCGAAATCATTCGCGGTCACGATCACGGCGCGGTCCGCATGCTGGAGCGGGGCGGCGAAACCGCCGCAGACCACATCGCCCAGCACATCGAAGATGACCACATCGGTGTCTTCCAGCATGTGGTGCTGTTTCAGCAGCTTGACCGTCTGGCCCACGACATAGCCGCCGCATCCGGTGCCCGCGGGCGGGCCGCCCGCCTCGACGCACATGACGCCGTTATAGCCGGTGGTCACGAAATCCTCGGGGCGCAGTTCCTCGGCATGGAAATCCACGTCCTTCAGGATGTCGATCACCGTCGGCTGAAGATGGCCGGTCAGGGTGAAGGTGCTGTCATGCTTGGGGTCGCAGCCGATCTGCAGCACCTTCTTGCCAAGCTTGGTGAAGGCGGCGGACAGGTTGGACGAGGTGGTGGATTTGCCGATCCCGCCCTTGCCGTAGACGGCAAAGACCTTGGCGCCTTCGATCTTCAGCGTCTCGTCCTGATGGACCTGCAGCGAGCCCTCGCCATCCTCCCCCTTCTTCAGGATCGGCGGGTTGGCCAGCCCACGGGCCTTCAGACCCTCTTGCTCGCGGGCATTGGCGCGCGCGGCGGGCGGGTGTTTGGTATCCAGTGGGCTCATGTCGGTTCTCCTGTCATTCAGCGGCTACGTTGAGCCCTTCAAGCGTGTCTTCCAGCTCGTCCGCCCCGGCCTGAAGGGCGGCAAGCGTGGCCTCGTCGGGTTGCCAGTAATCACGTTCATGTGCCTCCAGCAGGCGGTTGGCCATGCGCGCGGAGGCTTGCGGGTTGAGCGCGGCCAGACGGCGGCGCATCTCCTCATCGAGCACGAAGGTCTCGGACAGGCGCTGATAGACCCAAGGGTCGACCTGACCGGTGGTGGCGGACCAGCCAAGCGTGTTGGTCACCTGGGCCTCGATCTGGCGAACGCCTTCATGGCCATGCTTCAGCAGACCTTCGAACCATTTCGGGTTGAGCGAGCGGGAGCGGGTTTCCAGCGCGACCTGATCCTGAAGCGTGCGGACCTTGCCCTCGCCCCGGGTCTGGTCGCCGATGAAGACCGGCGCTTCGACACCCTTGGCGCGTTTGACCGCGCGCGAGATGCCGCCCAGCGTATCGAAGTAATGATCGACCGTCGTCACGCCCAGCTCGACGGATTCGAGGTTCTGATAGGCGATATCGACATCCTTGAGGGCCGATTGCAGGAGGCCTGCGTTTTTCTTGGCCTTGCCGTCGCGGCCATAGGCGAAGCTCTTGCGCGCCTCATAGGCATCGGCCAGTTCATCCTCACCGTCCCAGGCGCTGCTGTCGACGAGGATGTTGACGTTGGAGCCGTAGGCGCCTTCGGCATTGGAGAAGACGCGCAGGGCCGCCGTTTCCATGTCGACCCCCATTTTCTCGGCGTAGTCGAGGGCGTGGGCGCGCACGAAGTTCCGCTCCGTCGGCTCCTCCGCCGTGGCGGCCTTGTAGGCGGCTTCGGCCAGCATCCGGGTCTGCAGGGGCAGCAGATCGCGGAAAATGCCCGAAAGCGTCATCACCACGTCGATCCGCGGGCGGCCCAGTTGTTCCAGCGGGATGAGATCGGCACCGGAGAGCCGGCCATATCCGTCGAAGCGCGGGGTCGCCCCCATCAGCGCCAGCGCCTGGGAGATCGGGCCGCCATCGGATTTGATATTGTCGGATCCCCACAGAACCAGCGCCACCGAACGGGGAAGCGTGCCGGCGGCCTGCAACAGCCTGTCGGCCTGTTTCGCACCGTCCTGCAGGGCGAAGGCCGTTGGCATGCGGAACGGATCGAAGGCATGGATGTTGCGGCCGGTGGGCAGAACCTCGGGCGAGCGGGTCAGATCGCCGCCCGGAACCGGTTCGATGAAATGCGCCTCAAGCGCGCGCATCAGCGCCGGAAGCTCGGTCTGCTGACGCAGCAGGTGTTCGACCCTGCCCCGCGTTTCAGGGTCTGTTTCGGCCATCACGCGCAGATGTTCCTGTAACTCCGCCTCGTCGATGGCGCGGCCCAGAACATGCAGCCCGTCGGGGATCAGCGCATCCTCGGTCTCCAGAAGCTTCAGCCACAGCGTATCCGGATCGGTGTCGGCCATGTCGACGGCCTCGGCCTGCGTGCCGATCAGGGCGGCCAGTTCCTCCCGCTCGGGGCTGTCGGGGGGCAGGCCACGCCAGCGGGTGAGGCTGTCTTTCAGTTCGCTCAGACCCTTGTAGAGACCGCTTGCGGCCAGCGGCGGGGTCAGGTGCGTGATCGTCACCGCGTTGGACCGGCGTTTCGCCAGCGTCGCCTCGGACGGATTGTTGGAGGCGTAGAGATAGACATTGGGCATGTCCCCGATCAGCCGGTCGGGCCAGTCGCGCGCGCCCAGGCCCGCCTGACGGCCCGGCATGAATTCCAGCGCGCCATGCATCCCGAAATGCAAGAGCACATCGGCGCCGAAATCCTCCCGCAGGTAGCGGTAGAAGGTGGAGAAGGCATGGGTCGGGGCAAAACCCTTCTCGAAGAGCAGCCGCATCGGGTCGCCTTCATAGCCGAAGGTCGGCTGAACCCCGACGAAGACATTGCCGAACTGCGCGCCCAGCACGAAAACGCCGCCGCCATCGGATTGCTGTTTTCCCGGGGCCGGGCCCCAGACGGCCTCAAGCTCGGCCAGATGGGGCTCGCGGGCGACGATATCGTCGGCGGGGATACGCGCGGCGACGTTTGCCTGCTGGCCATAGCGCTCGGCATTGCCGTGCAGGATCGCGTGGCGCAAGTCGTCCACCGTGGCGGGCGGGTCCAGGTCATAGCCTTCGGTCTTGAGCGCATGCAGCGTGTTGTAGAGCGACTCGAAGACGCTGAGATAGGCGGCCGTGCCGATGGCCCCGGCATTGGGCGGAAAGCCGAACAGGACGATCCCGAGCTTGCGCTCGGTCACATCGGAGCGCCGCAGGATCGCCAGCTTGCGGACCTTTGCGGTCAGCGCCTCGATCCGTTCGAGACAGGGCGACATGGCCTTGTGATTGTCCTTGTTCGGGCAGTTGTAGTTGCAGCCGTGGCAGCCGTCTGCCCCGTGGCGCCCGCCGAAGACCGTGGGGCAGGTCGCCCCGTCGATCTCGGGAAGCGCGATGAGCATCGTGGTCTCCACCGGGCCGAGACCGCCCTCGGACGAGCCCCACTGGCCAAGGGTCTGAAACTCGATCGGATGGGCCGCGACATAGGGCACGTCGAGATCCTTGAGGACCGCAACGGCGGCGTCGCTGTCGTTATAGGCCGGGCCGCCGATCAGGCTGAACCCGGTCAGGGAGACCAGCGCGTCGATCCGGCCGCCGGCGAAGTAATCCGCGATCGCGGGACGACCGTCGAGCCCGCCGGCGAAGGCCGGGATCACGGCCAGACCGGCCGCCTGCATCTGCCGGATCACACCATCGTAATGGGCGGTGTCGGAGGCTAGGATGTAGCTGCGCATCATCAGCAGGCCGACGGTGGCGACCGGAGCCGCGGGCTGCGGCAGATCGGCGGCATCGGTGGTGATGTGGTGGCCCGGCAGGTCCGGGTGGTACAGCCCGACATCGGGATAATCGATGGGCGCGGCGGCCTCGGCGCCCTTGAAAGCGGTGTCGCTGGCATAGCGGCCCACAAGGAAGCGGACCATCTGTTCGACATTGTCGTCGGACCCGCCCAGCCAGTATTGCATCGACAGGAACCAGGCGCGGAGATCCTGCGCCTTGCCGGGGATGTATTTCAGGATCTTCGGAAGCCGGCGGAGCATCTTCATCTGCTTTTCGCCGGACGAGGCAGAAGGTTTCGCCGAGCCGCGCAGCTTTTTCAGAAGCTTCATCGGCCCGCTGCTGGGCTTGCGCATGTCCAGCTCACCCATGCGGGTGAGGCTTACGACCTCGGAGGCGGAGATCAGCCCGATCATCGCGTCGCAGGCGTCGCGGCGGGCTTCGAGGTCGGGCAGGATCGCCTGGATATGCTCCTCGATGAACAGAAGGTTCGCGACGATCAGATCGCCGTGGCGCACGGCATCCTTGGCCATTTCCAGCGCATCCGGGTTCTCGGCCCATTCCGCGGAGGCATGGACGGAGACCGAGAGGCCCGGGAACTCATCGGCCAGACGCTCTGAAACCCGGGCGGCGGGCCCGGCGGCGTGGCTGTCCAGCGTCACGATGACGACGCGGTAGCCGGGGATGTGGCCGCTATCGCGCATAATGGGCCTTTGCCTCGTAGAGTGTGTCGATGCTGATTTCCGTCACGCCCTGTTCGGCGGCGAATTTCTCGGTATTGCGCCGCGCCTTGCCGCGCACGAAGAACGGGATCTTCTTCAGCTCCTTCTCGGCGTCTTCCAGCCAGACCATCACGTCGCCGCCGGTTGATCCGGGCGCGGCATCGTCCTGCGCGTCCTGAGCGGGGCGGGCGGTTTCGGCGACCGATGCACCGGGCTCGGCCACGGGCTTCGGCGCATGGCCCCCGTGATGGCTCGGGCCCGCTTCGTCGTGGAACTCGAAATCCTCGCGGAACATATGCAGCAGGTGCTCTTCTAGACCCATCACCAGCGGATGGATCCAGGTGTCGAAGATCACATTCGCGCCTTCCCAGCCCATCTGCGGCGAATAGCGGGCGGGGAAATCCTGCACATGGACGGGCGCGGAAATGACGGCGCAGGGAATACCGAGGCGTTTGCCGATATGGCGCTCCATCTGGGTGCCGAGGATCATTTCGGGCGCCGCCTCCTCGATGGCCTTTTCCACCTCGAGATAATCGTCCGTGATCAGTGCGGTGAGCCCGTAATCCTTCGCAAGCGCGCGGATGTCGCGCGCAAACTCCCGGTTGTAGCAGCCCATCCCCACCACCTCGAAGCCCATCTCGTCGCGGGCGATCCGGGCGGCGGCCTTCACATGCGTGGCGTCGCCGAAGAGGAAAACGCGTTTGCCCGTCAGGTAGGTCGAGTCGACGGATTTGGACCACCAGGGCTGGCGCAGCCGGGAGAGATCCTTGCGGGGTTCGACCCCGGCGAGCGCCGCGACCTCGGCCACGAAATCATGGGTCGCGCCCACGCCCAGGGGCACGGTTTTCGTGTAGGGCTGGTCGCAGACCTTTTCCAGATGGCGGCAGGCGGTCTCGGCATGCTCGGGATAGAGCATGACGTTGAAATGGGCCTGTCCAAGGGTCGTGATCTGTTCGGGCGTGGCACCCAGCGGGGCCACGACATTTACGGCGATGCCCATTTCCCAGAGCAGGGATCTGACCTCTTCGATATCGTCGCGATGCCGGAAGCCCAGCGCGACGGGACCGAGGATGTTGCAGGAGATTTCCGGCGTGCGCGCCATCGGGCGGGCAAGGGCCTTGACGATCTGATAGAAGGTCTCGTCCGTGCCGAAGCCTTCCTTGCGCTGATAGCTCGGAAGCTCCAGCGCGATGACCGGCACCGGAATGTCCATCGCTTCGGCAAGGCCGCCGGGATCGTCCTGAATAAGCTCCGCCGTGCAGGAAGCGCCGACGATGAGCGCTTGCGGCCGGAACCTCTCATAGGCGTCCATGCAGGCGGTCTTGAAGATGCCGGCGGTGTCGGCGCCCAGATCGCGCCCCTCGAACGTGGTGTAGGTGACCGGCGGGCGATGATCGCGCCGTTCGATCATGGTGAAGAGGAGATCCGCGTAGGTGTCGCCCTGCGGCGCGTGCAGCACGTAATGCAGGCCTTTCATGCCGGTTGCGACGCGCATCGCCCCCACATGGGGCGGGCCTTCATATGTCCAGACAGTCAGTTTCATTCCGCGGCCTCCAGCTTCAGAAGGGCGCGGCGGCGCAGCGGGCGGGCGAAAAGGGCCGCCAGATCGCCGGCCTGTTCGTAGAAATGGACCGGGGTGAAGACAAGCTCGATGGCCCATTTGGTGGTGAGACCCTCGGCTTCGAGCGGGTTCGCGAGGCCAAGACCGCAGACGGTGAGATCCGGGCGTGCGGCGCGGCAGCGATCAAGCTGCAGGTCCACATCCTGCCCTTCCGATATCGTCGGACCGGCCGGGATCAGATCCATGTCCGGGCCGACAAGGCCCTTGTGGATATAGGGCGCGCCGATCTCGATCGCCTCCATCCCGCATTCGCGAATGAGGAACCGGGCGAACGGGATCTCCAGCTGGCTGTCGGGAAAAAAGAAGATCGATTTGCCCGCGAGCGTTTCCGCGGCGGCGGCCACGGCCTTGCGCGCGCGGGCGCGCGGCGCGGCGGTGACGCGATCGAAGGTTTCGTCATCGACGCCGAATTCATCGGCGATGGCGCGCAGCCACGCCGTTGTGCCCTCTTCGCCGAAGGGGAACGGGGCGGAGATCATCCGCGCGCCGCGACGGTCCAGCGCCGCGGCGGTATCGCCCAGAAACGGCTGCAGCAGCGCATAGACCACGTTTTCGCCGATGCCGGGCATCTCGGCCGAGCGCGGCGCGGGCAAAACGCGGATCGGGCCGATGCCCATCTCGCTCAGAAGCTTGACGGCCTGATCCTCGACCACGTCGGGCAGCGCGCCGACCAGAAGCAGCTCGCGCGCCTGCGTGGCGGGCAACACCGGAACCATGGAGGCCAGGCAGGCATCTTCGCCCTGGGTAAAGGTGGTTTCGATCCCGGAGCCGGAATAGTTCAGCACCCGGACATGGGGCGCATGTTCGACGGTCAGCCGCTCGGCGGCGCGGGCGAGATCCAGCTTGATGACTTCGGACGGGCAGGACCCGACAAGGAAAAGCTGCCGGATGTCGGGGCGGCGGGCCAGCAGACGGGCGACCTCCCGGTCAAGCTCGTCATGGGCGTCGGCCATGCCGGCCAGATCGCCCTCTTCAAGGATGGCGGTGCCGAAGCGGGGCTCGGCGAATATCATCACGCCCGCGGCGGATTGCAGCAGATGCGCGCAGGTGCGGCTGCCGACCACCAGAAAGAATGCGTCCTGCATCTTGCGGTGCAGCCAGATGATGCCGGTCAGGCCGCAGAACACCTCGCGCTGTCCGCGCTGTTTCAGGATCGGCGCGTCGCGGCAGGTCTGCGCGGGAATGGTGGCGGGGCGGTTCATGCGTCCCCCTCCAGCCGCGCGGCGCGGAGCTTCAGCAGGAACTGGCCCGCGTTGATCACATAGGCCGCATAGGCCGCCAGCGCGATCCACATCTGTTCGGCATGGGGCAGGCCCGCAAGCAACGCCCAGACATAGGCCGCGTGCAGTGCGATGACGGCGAAGCTGAAGACATCTTCCCAGAAGAAGGCCGGCGCAAAGAGATACTGCCCGAACACCACCTTTTCCCAGATCGCGCCGGTTATCATGATGACGAAGAGAAAGCCGGTCTTGACGACGATCGAGATCGTCGCGGCCTCGTATCCCGAACCGCTCAGCATGAAGCGCGCGACGAGCACCAGGGAAATCAGGAATGCCAGAAACTGAAGCGGCGCCAGAACCCCCTGCACGGTCGTCCAGACAGTCGCGTCCCTTCGGGCGCGTTCCTCCGGTGTGTAAAGCCGCCGCGATGGCGGATGCGTCAGAGTCTCAGATGACATGCAGATACGATTCCTTGGATCTCCCCTTGAAAGCTACTGTTGTCAGATTGGAAGTGTCAACTAAAACTTACACATTTTGAGGCGCCCGGAATGCTTCTATTTCCGAGATTATAATAGGGAAAAGACCCTATTTTTGCTAAGAAATTCAGGCGGTCCGCGGCACAATCCGCCCGGACGGCACGGAGGGGCAACCCGAGTTGTCAATTTCCTTTGACAGATTTGGCGAAGTCATAGAGACTGTCTGGCGAAAGACTTCCCGGACGGTCCGGCACCGCGTTTCTTTCTATGGCCGGACATCTCTCGGGGAGGGGTGATCCGATGACTCAATACAGCAAACTCTCCGTTCGGCCAGGCAGCACCATGCAGGATGCAGAGGTGAAGATGCTGGCCGCGCGGGCGTTATCGGTTCTGGCCTCCAAGGCGACCCCTCGACCGGCTGGCGTTCAGCAGCATCTCGAAGCGCTGTGCGACGCCTATACCTCCCCCGATGAAGACGAGCGCCACGACACGATCCTGCGGATCCGTCAGGAGGGTATCGCGCCACGCGATATCATCGCGCATATCATCCCCGAGACCGCACGGCTTCTGGGCATTCATTGGGCCAATGACACGCTGAGCTTCTCCGAGGTGTCGATTGCGGCCGCCCGCCTGCAGGAAACTGTGCGCGCGCTGGCCGCGAAAGACCAGGTGAAGCGACACGACAGCCTGGGCACCGTTTTGCTGGTGGTGCCAAGGCCCGAACATCATACCCTGGGCCTGTTCGTCGCCGCAGACCGGTTTCGGCGTCTGGGATATGAAGTCGACATTTCTGTCTCGCAGCACCCGCGTCAGATCAGCGACCGGGTTCTTGCGCGCAGATATGCGATGGTGGGGGCGACAGCCTCCAGCCGAAGAACCCTTGCATCCGTTAAGGAACTGGTCGATAGCATCCGGGCTCGCGTGCCGCGCAAAGTGAAAGTGGTCGTGGGCGGAAGCGTCGTGGACCAGAAACTTGATATCGTTGCATTAACCGGTGCCGACTATTCCGCACCGGACGCGCAAGCCGCCTTGAAGCTCTGCGGTTTGACCATATCTCAAGACTCTCTTCTGGAACGGACGACCGCTAACTGAACGACGACACGTTATAAAAAGGCGAAAGCCGTCATGAATACACGCGGATCAGATTTCTGGGATGAGCCGGCTGCGCCACCAATCGCGCCAGAGCATTTCAACGATATCGTGGCCACCGCCGCCGACCTTGCGATTGTACTGGATACATCGGGCATCGTGCGGTCCGTCGTGGTCAACCCCCTGAACCCCACCTTGGGCCGTCTGGACCACTGGAAGGATCGCAACATCCGCGATTTCACCGCCGAAGACAGTCTGGTGAAGCTGGAAACCCGGCTGGACGCCTATCGCGACGGCAAGAAAGACACCGTCGATGCGATCGAGGTGAATCATTACGACAATGCGAATTGGGAATTCCCGATCCGCTATACGCTGCACAAGACCGGGCAGGATGACATCATCCTGATGCTGGGCCGTGATCTCAGGCCGATCGCGGAGTTGCAGCACCGCCTTGTGAAGGCGCAGCTTGCGCTTGAGAAGGATTACGAGACCCACCGGGATTACGAGACGCGCTACCGCGTCATCATGGAGGCGGCGCGCGATGCGCTGATTCTGGTCGATGTGACGACCGGGCGGATCATGGACCTGAATACCGCCGCCTCGCAGATCCTCGGGGCGGATGCGGAGACCCTGACCGGAAGCTCCTTCACCCAGGAATTCGAGGGCCGGCGCCGGGGCGAGTTCGTCGAGAGCCTGATCGCGACCGCCGGGGACGAAGGCAGCGGCCCCGTCACCGCGGAAACCAAGCGCGGCCAGAAGGAGGTCGCGATCGACCCGGTCCTGTTTCGCGCGGCCGGGGACAAGACGCTGCTTTGCCGTATCGAAGCCGCCGCAAGCGCCGAAACCGTGGCCGCGGAGGTGTCGCAGTCTCTGGCGGTGCTTTATCGCGACGGGGCGGATGCGGTGGTGTTCACCGATCCGCTGGGGGCGATCCGGTCCTGCAATGACAGCTTTCTGGGGCTGTGCGATTCCGGGCAGCTTTCTGAAATTCGCGGCAAGTCGCTTGGCGATTTCCTGAGCCGCGGCAGCGTCGATCTGAAGGTCATGCTGGACAATGCCGCCCGCACCGGCCGGATGCGGATCTATGCCACCCGGCTGGAGGGCGCCTATGGCTCGCAGCTTTCGGTCGAGATCTCGGCCACGCATATGCCCGGAAACGGCGGGTTCGCCTTCGTGATCCGGGATACGTCGCGGATGGAGATCGTGCGGGAGCCGGTTTCCGCCGTGCCCGGCGGCGCGCCGATGACCGATGAGGCGATGCGCAATGTGATGGATCTGGTCGGTTCGGCGCCGCTGAAGGATATCGTCGCCGCGACGACGGATGTCGTGGAGAAGATGTGCATCGAAACCGCCGTTGAACTGACCGATAACAATCGCGTGGCCGCGGCCGAGATGCTGGGCCTTTCGCGGCAATCTCTCTATGTAAAATTGAGAAAATACGGGCTGTTGGCGAAAAACGACGGCTAGCGTGGCGATCTGGTATTCAGGTATCGGGGGCAGTATCTTCCTCCCATGCCTCATGACCACGCCCATCACCACCATCATCATGCCGATCCGTCCGTTGGCGACTGGCGCCTTGCCCTTGCGGTAGGTGTCAATATCGGCCTGACGGTGGTGCAGGTGATTGGCGGTGTTCTGTCCGGCTCCCTGGCACTGATCGCGGATGCGCTGCACAATCTGTCGGATGCGATGGCGTTGATCATCGCCTTCGTGGCGCGGCGCATCGCCCGGCGCCCGGCCGATGCCGACATGACGTTCGGCTATGGCAGGGCCGAAACGGTGGCCGCCCTGATCAATTACACCACGCTGATCCTCTTGGGGATCTATCTCGCCTATGAAGCCGTGATGCGGTTGTTCGACCCGCAGGAGGTGGCCGGCTGGACCGTGGTGATCATCGCGGCCGTGGCGCTGGTGATCGATCTTGCCACCGCTGCGCTGACCTATGCGATGTCGAAGGACAGCCAGAATATCCGCGCCGCGTTCCTGCACAATCTTGCGGATGCGGCGGGCTCGGTCGGGGTCATCATAGCGGGAACCGCGATCCTGCTGTTCGGCTGGAACATCGTGGATCCGATCGTGACCCTGATCATTGCGGGCTACATTCTGTGGATGTCGTTCGCGGAGATCGGCGGCGTGATCCGCATCCTGATGCTGGGCAGTCCGCCCGCATTGCAGACCAGAGCCGTTCTGAACGCGATCGATGAGATCGACGGCGTTGCGGATGTTCATCACGCCCATCTGTGGCAGATGCAGGAACACGAAGCGGCGCTTCAGGCCCATATCGCGCTGTACCCCGGATGCTGGGACCGGGCCGATGCGATCAAGGCGCAGATCAAGGCCCGGCTGCGTCAGGATTTCGCCATTTCCCACGTGATGCTGGAGATGGAATGCGCCGCCCATGCCTGCACCGATGCCAAGGCAATCGGTCACGGCTGAGGCCGGTCGTCTAGCCGAGTTTACACTTGCCGAGTCGCAAAGTGTCAGCTTAAACTTACACTCATGAGTGTAACGACCGACCTCACCCCAAGCAGCCCTGTCCGGCGCTGGCCCGAACCCGCTGCTGCCCTGACATTGCTGAAACCGATCACATGGTTCCCGCCGATGTGGGCGTATCTTTGCGGCGCGGTCTCGGCGGGCGTCGCGCCCTCGGGCCACTGGTTCGTGCTGTTTCTGGGGGTGCTGCTGGCCGGGCCGATCGTTTGCGGAATGAGCCAGGCCGCCAATGACTGGTGCGACCGCCATGTCGATGCGATCAACGAGCCGAACCGTCCGATCCCGTCGGGGCGCATACCGGGGCGTTGGGGTCTGTGGATCGCTCTGGCGATGTCGGTCCTCGCCATCGGCATCGGCTGGTTCCTGGGCCCGTGGGGTTTTGGCGCAACCATCGTGGCGGTCATCGCCGCCTGGGCCTATTCGGCCGAGCCGGTGCGCCTGAAGAAATCGGGCTGGTGGGGGCCGGGGCTGGTTGGCCTTTCCTATGAATCGCTTCCCTGGTTCACGGGCGCGGCGGTTTTGGCTGCGGGCGCCCCGTCTTGGCCGGTGATCATCGTGGCGCTGCTTTATGGCATCGGCGCCCATGGCATCATGACGCTCAACGACTTCAAGGCGCTGGAGGGAGACCGGCAGATGGGCGTGAACTCCCTGCCCGTCACCTTGGGGCCGGAGCGCGCGGCGCGGCTGGCCTGCTGGATCATGGCGATCCCGCAGGTGATCGTGATCGGGCTCTTGCTCTATTGGGGGCGCGAATGGCACGCTCTCGCCGTCGGCCTGTCGCTGGCGCTGCAGGTCTGGGCAATGACCGTCCTGCTGAGCGATCCGAAGGCCAGGGCGCCCTGGTACAACGGAACCGGTGTCACGCTTTACGTCTCCGGCATGATGGTGACCGCCTTCGCCATCCGCACGCTGGAGACCTGGCCATGACACTCAGCTGGTTTCAGATCGTGCGGATGGGTCTTGTGCAGATGGCGCTTGGCGCCATCGTGGTGCTGACCACCTCCACGCTGAACCGGCTGATGGTGGTGGAGCTGGCGCTGCCCGCCGTCCTGCCCGGGCTTCTGGTCGGGCTGCATTACGGGATCCAGATCACGCGCCCGCAATGGGGCTACCGATCCGACACCGGCGGGCACCGCACCCGCTGGATTATCGGGGGTATGGCGGTCCTGGCGCTGGGCGGGTTTTCCGCCGCCTATGGCGTCGTCGCGATGGAAAGCTCTTTCGCAGTCGGGCTGGCCATCTCGGTTCTGGCCTATGCAGCCATCGGTGTCGGTGTCGGCGCCTCCGGCACATCTCTCCTTGCGCTGCTCGCGACGGCAACCGCCGAACGCCGCCGACCGGCCGCGGCCACGATCACATGGTTGATGATGATCTTCGGCATCGCGATGACGGCGGGCATCTCCGGCCAGTTCCTCGACCCCTACACGCCGCTTCGCCTGATGCAGGTCGTGGCCGTGGTGACCGGCGGGGCATTTGTGATCACATGTCTGGCGGTCTGGGGCATCGAAGCCTCGGTCGTATCCCGGCGCGAGATGGACACCATGCCCTTCATCGACGGGATGAGGGAGATCTGGGCCGAGCCCAAGGCCCGCCATTTCACCGTTTTCGTCTTCCTCAGCATGACGGCCTATTTCATGCAGGAGCTGATCCTTGAGCCGTATTCGGGTCTGGTTTTCAACTATACGCCGGGCCAGTCCACGTCGCTCTCCGGGGCGCAGAACGGCGGGGTCTTCCTTGGCATGGTCGTGGTTGGCATCGCCGGCACCGCCCTGCGGTTCGGATCGCTGCGGGCCTGGGTGGTCGCGGGCTGCATCGGCTCCGCCGCGTCGCTTGGGCTGATCACCGTTCTGGGGCAGATCGGCCCGACCGCGCCGCTTCTGCCGGCCGTGATCCTGATGGGGTTCTTCAACGGAATGTTCGCCGTGGCCGCCATTGGCTCGATGATGGCGCTGGCCGGCGAAGGCCGGGGCGCGCGCGAAGGCACGCGGATGGGCCTGTGGGGTGCGGCGCAGGCGATCGCGGCCGGGTTCGGCGGGCTTCTCGGCGCCGCGCTGGTGGATCTTTTGCGCATCGTGCTGTCGGACCCGTCCGCCTTCGGCACCGTCTTTCTGTTCGAGGCACTGCTTTACATCGCCTCTGCCTTCATGGCCGTCCATGTGATGGATCGGCGTCCCTCTTATCGGCCCCCGCGGGGCCTTGTTCCGGGAGAATAAGCTATGCGCTATGACGTTGTCGTTGTCGGGGGTGGCCCCTCCGGTGCAACCGCCGCCGAAGACCTTGCCCGGTCCGGCCACAGGGTCGCGCTTCTGGACCGTGCGGGGCGGATCAAGCCCTGCGGTGGGGCCGTTCCACCGAGGCTGATCGCGGATTTCCATATTCCGGACGCGCAGATCGTGGCCAAGATCAACACCGCGCGGATGATTTCACCCACCAACCGCCGCGTCGATATCCCGATCGAGAATGGCTATGTCGGCATGGTCGACCGGGAGAATTTCGACGAATTCCTCAGGGTCAGGGCGGTCGAGGCCGGCGCGACGCGGCTTACCGGCACCTTCACCCGGATCGAGCGGGAGGAAGAGGGCCCGGTTGTGATCTATCGCGACAAGGCTACGAAAGAAGAGACCCGCGTTGCGGCAAAGCTCGTGATCGGGGCCGATGGCGCCCGCTCCAACGTTGCCCGCGCCGAGGTGCCGGGCGGCGACAAGATCCCCTATGTGATCGCCTATCACGAAATCATCGAGGCGCCGGGCAAGGTGGGAAGCTACGATCCGGAACGCTGCGACGTGGTCTATGACGGCCGGATCAGCCCGGATTTCTACGGCTGGGTGTTCCCGCATGGCAAATCGGCCAGTGTGGGCATGGGCTCCATGGTCAAGGATGTGGATCTGAAGAAGGCCACCGCCGATCTGCGTGAATCTTCGGGCCTGACGGATTGCACCACGATCCGCCGGGAAGGCGCGCCGATCCCGCTGAAACCGCTTGACCGGTGGGACAACGGCAAGGATGTCGTGTTGGCCGGAGACGCGGCCGGCGTTGTCGCGCCATCCTCGGGCGAGGGGATCTACTACGCGATGGTTGGCGGACGCGTTGCGGCGACGGCTGCGGCCGCCTGTCTGGCCAGCGGTCGGGTCAAGGACCTGCAGCTTGCGCGGAAACTGTTCATGCGCGAACACAAGAACGTCTTCAAGATCCTCGGCGCGATGCAGGATGCCTATTACAAGTCCGACGAGCGCAGGGAACGCTTCGTATCGCTCTGCCACGATGTGGATGTCCAGCGCCTTACGTTCGAGGCCTATATGAACAAATCCCTGGTCAAGGCGCGCCCCCTTGCGCATATCAAGATCGGCATCAAGAATATCGCGCATCTGACAGGGCTTATACCGGCGACACGTGCATGACAGAGATGATTCCAACCTGGGTCGACGGCGTTCTGACCCCTGTGGAAAAACTGGAGGCTCACAGGAAGGGGCTGCGACATCAGGCGATTTCGGTGTTCCTGATGCGGGGCAACAAGACCCTGTTGCAGCGCCGGGCGCTTGGAAAATATCATACGCCGGGGCTGTGGGCGAATACCTGCTGCACGCACCCATATTGGGGCGAAAGCGCTTTGGATTGCGCGCAGCGCCGTCTGGGCGACGAACTGGGGCTGCCGCCCATCCCGCTGACCTTCCGCGACCGGGTCGAGTATCGCGCCGATGTAGGCGGCGGGATGATCGAGCACGAAGTTGTGGATATCTTTGTGGGCACTCTGCCTGAGACCGTGCCGGTTCTGCCAAATCCCGCCGAGGTTATGGACACGATCTGGCAGGGTCTGGACGATCTGGCGCAGGAGGTGGTGAAGACCCCGGGCAGCTTTACCCCCTGGTTGCAGATCTACCTGCGGGACCATGCGGCCAGCATTTTTGGCGACATGCACCCTGCCTGACGCCTTCGTCAGGGCCTGCATGCAGGATACCGCGCCCGATCAGGCGCGGTTTTTCGTTTCGAAATCGGCGGTCGCGACACCCAGCGCCGACAATCCGGCCCTTGCAATATCGCCCGCGGTCAACCCCGCTTCGGCATACATATCCGCCGGGCTGGCCTGGTCGATGAACGTGTCGGGAAGCGTGAGCGTACGGATCGCCAGACCCCGGTCAAGCCGCCCGGATGCCGCCAGATGGTGCAGGACCATCGCCCCGAACCCGCCGACAGCACCCTGTTCCACCGTGATCAGCGCCTGATGCTCCTCGGCCAGCCTGTCGATCAGACCGGTGTCGAGCGGTTTGGCGAAACGGGCATCCGCAACGGTGACGGAGATGCCCCTCGCCTCAAGCTCCGCGGCGGCGTCCAAAACCTCGGACAGATGCGCACCAAAGGACAGAATTGCCAGGTTAGAGCCTGTTTTCACGATACGGCCCTTGCCGATTTCCAGCACATCGCCACGCTCGGGACGTGCGACACCAACCCCTTCGCCGCGCGGATAGCGCAGCGCGATCGGCCCGTCGTCATGAGCGGCCATGGTGGCCATCATGTGCACCAGTTCGGCCTCATCCGCGGCGGCCATGACGGTCATGTTCGGCAGTGCGGCGAGATACCCGATATCGAACGCGCCCGCATGGGTCGGCCCGTCGGCCCCCACCAGCCCCGCACGGTCGATGCAGAACCGCACCGGCAGGTTTTGCAGCGCCACATCATGCACAATCTGGTCGTAGCCCCTTTGCAGGAAGCTGGAATAGATCGCGCAGAAGGGCTTCAGCCCGCCCGCCGCAAGCCCGGCCGAGAAGGTCACCGCGTGCTGCTCCGCGATCCCCACATCGAACACCCGCGCGGGCATCGCCTTTTGCATCACGTTGAGCCCGGTGCCGCCGGGCATGGCCGCGGTCACGGCGACGATGCGGCTGTCCCGCTCCGCCTCGGCCAGCAAGGTGCTGCCGAAAACGGCGGTGTAGCTGGGAGCGTTGGGCTTGGATTTTGCCTGAACCCCGGTTTCAGGGTCGAATTTCGCGACACCGTGATAGCAATCATCCGCGCCCTCCGCCGGTGCGTAGCCTTTGCCCTTCACGGTGACGCAGTGGATCAGAACCGGCCCGGTGGCGCGCGCCTTCGCCGCGCGGAGCACCGGCAACAGCTGATCCATGTCGTGACCGTCGATCGGGCCGATATAATCGAACCCCATATGCTCGAACAGCGTGCCGCTGCCATGGGCGCCGGTCACCAGTTCGCGTGCCCGTTCCGCCCCGGCCCGCAACGGAGCGGGCAGATTGCGGGCGACCCCGTCCGCGATGTCTTTCAGCGCATGAAGGGGCGTGTTTTCATAGAGCCCGGACAGGTATTTCGACATGGCGCCGACCGGGGGCGCGATGCTCATCTCGTTGTCGTTCAGGATGACGAACAGGCGCCGCCCTTCGGAGCCGGCGTTGTTCAGCGCTTCATAGGCCATACCCGCCGAAATCGACCCGTCGCCGATCACCGCGATGGCATCGCCCGTCGCCTCGCCCAGCTCGCGGGCCATGGTGAAACCGAGTGCGGCCGAGATCGAGGTGGAGGAATGCGCCGCGCCGAACGGGTCATAGTCGGACTCGGCGCGCTTGGTGAACCCGGACAGGCCGCCCTTCTGGCGCAGCGTGCGGATCCGCGGGCGGCGGCCGGTGACGATCTTGTGCGGGTAGCATTGATGACCCACATCCCAGATCAGCTTGTCATAGGGCGTGTTGAAGACCGCGTGGATCGCGACGGTCAGCTCGACCACCCCAAGGGAGGAGCCCAGATGACCCCCGGTTTCGGAAACCGCCGAGATCGTCTCCGCCCGCAGCTCATCGGCGCATCGGGCAAGATCCGCGTCGCTCAGGCGCCGCAGATCCGCGGGATACTGAACCGTGTCTAACACAGGTGTTATCGGTCGGGTCATGGTCTGGGTCCTCCCCTGAAACGTCAAACGCCACGAACCGCTGAAGGCGACCGTGGCGTTTGCTTAGCTTGTCTGGCTCAGCGGGCCGGTCATCCCGCAGTCGCCAAGCCCCGTCAGCGTCTATTGCTCGAAGGCGCTGTAATCGTAATCTCCGCTCGTCGTGGCAAGCTCGGGCCAGTTGTGGATCACATTCAGCCCCTCCATCGGGCGCTGATAGCCCTGGTGGCATGTCCGGCAGGCCGCAAGCGGCGGATCGCCATAGACTGGGCCAAGCCGTTCAGGCGGATAGACATCGGCCAGCGGTACCAGGTAATCGGCATTCAACTCCTGCACCATCTGGATACCGAGCGAGGCGGTCGCCCATTGCGGCGTAACCTGCGCGCCATCGTAGAAGGCACGGGAATTGTGGCAGAACGTGCAGTTTACCCCCAGAGAGTTGGAGATGTAGTTCATGAAGGCATAGGTCCGCTCCGTCTGCTGGATCAGCGGATCGCCGGGCAGGTTTTCCACGCGCGGCGCGAGATCGTGAACCGCGATCCGCTCGAAATCGAGCAGATAGGTCTCCAGATAGTCCGACGGCAGCGACGTGAAGTTGGAGGTCATCGTCACCCGGTTCTGGTTCGCCGACCATCCGGCCATGGCGCTGTTCACCGGCGAGATGCGGAACCAGATGTTGTTGGGCACATTCTGTCCGCGGTGGCAGGTGTAGCAGGTGACGCCCACCTGGGCATTGGCATTGACGTGAACGTCCCAGTTTTCATTGATGCTCTGGGTCATTTCGATCATGCGGCGCGCCACGACCTTGGTGTAGAGATTGTCTTCGCCGTATTCCTCCAGCGCAACGTCGCCATGGCAATAGGCGCACCCTTGTTCGGGCGCGACCCACTGGGTCATCGCATTCATCAGGCGGTTGAAATTGGCGTCGGTCAGCCCGCCCAGAACCTGCACGTTCCGATAGATATCGCCGGCAAGTTCTTCGCCGCGTTCCGGAACGAACGGCTCGTCGGTGTAGAAATCGGCCACCGTCGGGTCGCCCCGGCGCAGGCTCGCGTCGAACTCGGGGACATACATCGCCGTCCCGCGGGGGCCGGTCTGCATGCTGCTGGTCTGGGCCGGGTTGCCAAGCCCGATGATCACGACCGCCAGGATCACCGCCGACCCCATCACCGCGATCAGAATGGCCAACCCCCTTACGCTGGTGGGGTTGTCCTTGTTCCATTGGTCAAACCATTTGGGCCGGATGCTCATTGACCTGTCTCCCGGCCAAGGAAGCCTTCGTAGGTTCCATAGGCCTCATAGCCATAGGGTTCGAGATATTCGGGCGCGAAATTGTGTTCCACCGCCCAGAGGAACCAGTTGTCCACCACCGTTCCCGTCAGCAGAATGCCGATGCCGCCGGTGATGGGGGTCAGCACCGCGAACCACCAGGCCCATCGGTGAATGCCTTCCATCGTAGCGTTGAACCCCATGGTCCAGCGCCAGAAGAGCGCGGCCCGTTCGGAGGCGGTGCCACGGTCGTAGATCTGCTCCAGCTCCCGGTCGCCGCCGAAGCGGGAGACCGCGAGGATGGTCGCGCCATGCATCGCGAAGAGCAGGACGGAGCCGTAGAGGAAGACGATCGAAAGGGCGTGGAACGGATTGTAGTAGAGGTTGCCGTAGCGGATCGAGAAGGCCGTCGTCCAGTCCAGATGCGGGAAGATGCCATAGGGCACGGCCTCGGACCAGCTTCCCATGAAGATCGGGCGGAACAGGCCCAGAACGAGGAACAGCCAGATGGCGGACAGAAACGCCCAGGCAATGTGCTTGCCCATCTTGTGTTCCACGGCCAGCAGATAGACCCTCAGCCACCATGTCATAACCGAAACCAGAAGGAAGAAGCTGGAGATGATGTACCAGCCGCCATCGTTGAGCGGCGGTATGCGCAGCCCGTATTCGGGGCCGGGCGGTTCCAGCGCCAGCCAGAAAAGCTGCCGGATGAATTCGGGGATCGACCAGTCGACCTGCGCCAGCATGTTCAAACCGACGATGTTCAGCCAGAGCGTGCCGGTGGCGAGGCTGACAACCCCCGCCCAGCCGAGATAGATCGGTCCGAGCTGGGCATTGCCGAACCAGCCGAGCAGGGTCGAAAAACTCGCGCCCTTGGTCCGTTCCCGGGCCATGCGGTTTTCGTTGTCCATCCCCATTTCGGGCGGGCCCTGAACCTGCACCTGGGTGAAGATGTTCTGATATTCGAAATACGCCATGATCATTCGCCTCCGATCAAAGCGGGTGCGTTGGTGCCATAAGTGGCCGCACCGGTGCTGTCATGGACCAGCCCGGGATCGGGCCAGATCGGCAGCTCAAGCCACCAGTTCCACCATTCCGGCCAGCCGCTTGTCCAGACCGGGCCGGAGATGATGATGCAGATCGCCGACCAGAACCCGGCGTTCAGCGCCAGAAGCAGGCCCACGCGGTGGATGCCGAGCGTTCCGATCGAATAGCCGATGAAATCGCGGAAGAACGTGTCTTCGTCGTCCGGCGTCTTCGCGTTTTCGCCTTTCGCGGGGTTCGCCGCAGACAGGATCAGCCCGCCATGCAGCGCCAGCGCGAGCGTCGTCGCGAAGAAGAAGCTGACCGCGATCATATGGGCCGGATTGTAATGGAAGTGCAGGTAGGAGTAGCCGACATTGGAAACCCAGTCGAGATGGCTGAAAATTCCGTAAGGAAAGCCATGGCCCCAGGCCCCCATCAGAAGCGGGCGGAACACCACCAGCGTGACATAGGCAAAGATGGCGACGCTGAAGGCGAAAGGCACGTGATAGCCGATGCCCAGCTTGCGGCAGATTTCCACCTCGCGCAGCGCCCAGCTGCAGAACGCGCCGACCGCACAGAAAGTGATGATCTGCCAGAGGCCACCCTCCATCAGCGGCGCCATTCCCAAGCCATAGCTCAGGTCTGGGGGTGCGATATTGATGGTCCAGGGGTTGAAGTTGCCCTGCATCGCCGCGCCCCAGAAAATCAGGATCGTTCCCAACAGGGCGAAAAATGCGGTCGTGACGCCGAAGAAGCCCACGTAGAACGGCCCGACCCAGAAATCGAACAGATCGCCGCCGATCAGCGTCCCTCCACGGACACGATATTTTCGTTCAAAGCTCAACAAAGCCATCTGTCTGTCTCCGCGTTCGGCGGCATGGGTCGCAGCAAGCGTCGTCAGCCGTCACACATTGGGGTTTCGATGGCCGCGGGCAGGATGCACCCGCCCGCAGCGTTCTTGTTCACATGACCCGGCGCGTCTGGCGACACGCCAAAGGATCACATGCCGCCAGCTGCCGCCGCGGCAGTCTCAAACCAGTTGAGACCGCTGGACAGAACCACCAGGTGGATCATCGCAGCCAGCAGGAAGAGGAACACGCCCTGCGCCACGAACACGCGGCGCGGGTCGAAGATGAGCCAGATTTTATAGAACTTAGCCATATCTCAGCTCCTCAGCCGAACCACGGGCGCCAGATATACGTGGCGATATGAGCTGCGAGGGCGATACCGGCAAAGAGCCAGAGCCCGCTCATATACACCGAGTGCAGCTCCTGCGCCTGCTCGTCGGTTAGACCCGTGAAAGACAGGTCGGAATTATCAGCCATATTTCCTCCGGAAGTTTGACTGATGCCGCAAACCCTGCGGCCGGGCCCCGACAAGGCCTCATTGCCCTGCCGGCATTCACCCACCGGGTTGCCCCGGTTTGTGAAGTCTCTTCGACCCTATCGGGCCAATTCGGCTCGACCCTCAGGCCGAGAAGATCATCGGCGTGATGATCCGCGCCTGGCTCCAGGCACGGGCCACCGGGCCCCTGTCCGTCATCGAGCCGCTGCGGATCGCCGCCAGCGCCCAGGTCAGCATCGCCAGTGGCAATGCGGCCAGGAAAATGATCACGAAATAGATCATGAACTCCGTCTTTGGCGGCTTGTGCCGCGTGACGGGTGCATCCGAGGTGTAATCAGTCATCACGCCCCTCCCTTAGGTTGATGATCGGGATCCACGCCGGCCGGAGCCAGTGCGGCAATGGTTTCACGCACCACCCGTTCGGCGCCCTGCTCCAGCGCCGATTTCTCGGCGGCGTCGCGTAGGGTCTTGGCCGCGGAAATGCGGGTCAGAACCGGGTGGTTTTCGACGATCTTGTCGAGCAGGGCCTGCGCATCGGCATCCCAGGGGAAGTCCCGGCGCAGGGTTGTGGGGGTGGCTTCGGCGCTGTCCATCTCGCTGCCCAGCGGCAGGATGTGGAACAGCGCATCGAAAAGGCCGTTGCAGACCTCCTGAAGCAGGTAGGTTGCGCCCGCATAGCCCATGAAGGGCGTGCCGGTGGCGCGGCGGATCGCGGCGCCCGGGAAGCTGGCGGGAATGAAGGCAGGTTTGGGCCCGTGGCCGCCGGACAGTTCGGCGAGATACATTTTCTCGTTGATCGAGCCCATCAGGATGAGCGGCCGATGCTGCGCGACCATCGCGCGAACCTCTTCGTTATTGGTCTTTTTGCCGGCCACCCGTGCCACCGCAAAGGCACAGGGCAGACCCAGGTCGGTCTCAAGGAAATTGCGGATGCCGCGGGCGTAGGTTTCGTTCGCGACGATGCCGAAGCTCGCCGTGGCGAAGAAATCCTGCGTGACCGAACGCCAGAGATCCCAGACGGGCTTGATGGTGGAATGCTTCTCGCGCTCGATGAAGGGCTCCGGATCGAGATCCAGCATCTCACCCAGCTTGCGCAGGAATTTCGTGGTGCTCTCCACGCCGATCGGGGCCTGAAGATAGGGCTTGCCAAGGCATTCGCTCAGGCCACGGCCAAACTCCCGGTACATGCAGATATTCACATCCGCATTCACCAGATTGCGCATCTCCGCCAGATGGCTGCCCAGCGGCATGACCATGTTGACTTCGGCCCCGATCCCTTCGACGAGGCGACGGATCTCCGCCAGATCGGAGGGCATGTTGAACGTGCCATACATCGGCCCGAGGATGTTCACGCGGGGCGCGGCGCCCTCTTCACGTTTCTTTTCGGGCGGCATCCGGCCCTTGGTCATGCCGAATTCGGTGAAGATCCAGGTCATCGCGCGATCGGCGCATTCCCACTGATCCTCGTCGATGGTGCGCGGCAGGAAGCGCTGGATATTCGTGCCCTGGGGCGTCACGCCGCCGCCGATCATCTCGGCAATCGAGCCGGTGACCACAACGGCCGGCAAGGCGGGATCAAGCGTGCCCCAGGCGCGTTTCATCGCGCCTTCCGTGCCGTCGCGGCCCAGTTCTTCCTCGCCCAGACCGGTGGTCACGATCGGCAATTCGTGGGGCGGCAACGCATCGGTGTAATGCAGAACCGACGTCACCGGCAGGTTTTCGCACCCGACCGGGCCGTCGATCACGACCTGCAGGCCCTTGACGGCGCAGAAGGCATAGATCGCCCCCCAGTATCCGCCCGCGCGATCATGATCCTGAACAAGCATCAGATCATCTCCTGCGCTTTGGCGGCGCGCGCCTGTTTGTCGAGTTTCTTCTGATGCGCGGCACGGAAATCGGGGCGCAGGTTCGGATCACCCTCCCACACGCCGGCGGTGTCGCCATGACCCACGCCTTCGAAGAAGTCGCGCATATGGTCCATACGGTCCTTGTTGCCCATCGCGGCATTGACGACCTGTTGCAGGCTGCCGGCCCCCATCGGGCCCATCAGGGGCCGCGCGGAGATGAGGTTGGTGAAGTAGAGCGACGGGATGCCGAGCTCCTTGCCCTTCTGCACGACGGGCGTGGTGCCGACCGCGAGATCGGGCTTGATCGCCTCCATCGCGGCGCAATCGTCTTCCAGCGAGGCGCGGAACTTGACCTTCGCGCCATGCGCCTCCAGCCAGTCGACATCGTCCCTGGACCAGGCCGTCTTGGGGCAGGCGGTCCCGACATAGGGAATGTCGGCCCCGCTTTCGATCAGCAGACGCGCCACCAGAAGCTCCGAGCCCTCATAGCCCGACAACGTGATCGTACCCTTGACCGGCGTGCGCGCCAGCGCTTCCCTTATCGCGGGCAGGAATGCGTTTTGCGATGCCGCGACCTTATCGGCGGCGATCCCGAAAGCGTCCCCGATATTGGCCAGCCAGGCGGCAGTGCCGTCATGCCCCACGGGGGCGGAGCCCACGATGGGCCGGCCCGCGGCCTCGAACTCGCGGATCGCGGCGGTGTAGAACGGGTGGATCGCGGCAACGGCGCCGCAATCCAGAGCGGAATAGAGCTCACGCCACTCACGGCAGGGAACGACCGGACCTGCCGCCAGACCGAGTGGCGCGAGCATCCCACCTATTCCAATAGGATCAGCTGGGAACATTTCGCCCAACAGGGTCACTGTCGGACGGTCTGATTTACCCGAGACAGGGGCTTGAACGGGACCGGCCTCCACCTCCTGTCGGGCATAGTTGAGCATGGCGCCGGCCAGAACGTCCTTGGCCTCTGCATGCGTCGGGATCCCGAAGCCAGGAACATCAATGCCCACAATGCGGACACCGTTGATTTCGCTTGGCAAAAGCCGAAGCGGCACACCCGAAGCCGTCGGAACGCAAAGATTGGTGACCACAATGGCGTCATAGCGTTCGGGGTCGGCCATATCGTGCACGGCTTCGCGGATGTCTTCGAAGAGCTTCCCTGTTACCAGGGTCTCTGAATTGAACGGGACGTAGCCCACCGAGCGGCGGGCGCCGTAGAAATGAGAGACGAAGGTCAGCCCGTAGACGCAGCAGGCCGAGCCCGACAGAACCGTCGCCGTCCGCCGCATCCGCAAGCCCACGCGGAGCGAACCGAAGGCAGGGCACATGGATTGCGGCTTGTCATGGGGGCCTTGCGGATAGTCCTTGGCATACTGGTCGAGGATCTCGGATTTGCCGGCCATTCGCGCGGCTTTCTCCATCTCGGCGGCCCCGGCATGGCATCCCATCCCGTCGCCCGCCAGATCAGGTGCGGGTGCGGGTGCCGGGCTTTCCTCGCGGCCCTCTCCCATGGTCACCTCAACATCGGCGGCGGCGTCATATGTGATCTCTTCGCTCATCCTTCCCCCTTCGTCCGTCCGGAGGGACCACTGAGATTGCGGAAGATGTCGCGCAGCAGACGGCGGAGCTGATCCGGCCGGGCGCGTTCAAGCGTCAGATCCGTACACTCCACGCCGTGATGGGTGCTGCATTCCTTACACATCGTCATACACCACCTCCAAAGAGGCTTTGGGCTTTGCGTTCTTGCCGCGCATATCGGTATCGGTGGCGGGCTCCAGCACCACGCCCGCGCCGGTGTCGGAGCCGTCGAACAGCTCCAGAAGCTCATCCTGGCTGAGCGCGGTCGGCCGCATCGGCGGTGCCACGGCGACGTTTTCGCCAAGCGCGGCGAACAGGCCGCCCCACTGGCTCTCGCCGGTGCCGACGATCTGGTAATTCGCGGATTTCTTGCGCAGGTCGTCATCCTGCGGGATCGAGGCCAGCACCGGGATGTCCACCGCCTTGGCAAAGGCCTGCGCCTCGCCGGAGCCGTCATCCTTGTTGATGACCAACCCCGCCACGCCGACATTGCCGCCGAGCTTGCGGAAATACTCCACTGCGGAGCAGACGTTGTTGGCCACATAAAGCGATTGCAGGTCGTTCGACCCGACAAGGATCACCTTCTGCGCCATGTCCCGCGCGATGGGCAGCCCGAAGCCGCCGCAGACCACGTCGCCCAGGAAGTCGAGCAGAACGTAATCGAAATCCCAATCGTGGAAGCCCAGCTTTTCCAGCAGCTCGAAGCCGTGGATGATGCCACGCCCGCCGCACCCGCGGCCAACCTCGGGGCCGCCCAGCTCCATCGCAAAGACACCGCCGCGCTTGAAGCAGACATCGCCGATTTTCACCTCTTCGCCCGCCAGTTTCTTGCGGGTCGACGTCTCGATGATCGTGGGGCAGGCCTTGCCGCCGAAGAGCAGGCTGGTGGTATCCGATTTCGGGTCGCAGCCGATCAGCAGCACCCGCTTGCCCTGTTCGGCCATCATGTGGCTGAGATTGGCCAGCGTGAAGGATTTGCCAATGCCGCCCTTGCCGTAGATCGCGATGATCTGTGTCTTCTTGGTCGGCTCGCCCTGCGGCACTTCCAGCGTCGGCTCGGCGGCTTCTTCCCGAAGCTTGTTGTCGTAATCCTTGAGATTCGGGATATCGAGGGTCATGCGGCGTTCTCCCAGTTCAGGATCATCTTCAGGCAGGCCGGATCTTCGAATGCCGTCTGGTAGGCAGTTCTGGCCTGATGGGCGGGCAGGTTATGAGTGATCAGCCCGTGCAGGTTCAGCGCGCCGTGATCGATGAGATCGCGGGTGGCGACCAGATCGGCGCGCGTCCATTCGGCGGCGATGCGGAACCGGGCCTCTTTCATGAAGGCGGGCGGGAAGGCAAAGCTGAGCGGTTCGGGATAGAACCCCGCCAGCACAATTTCGCCGCCCTTGGCGATGCGGCCGATCAGCGGGTTGAGCAGGCTGCCGTCGCCGGTGGCATCATAGATGCAGCCGTAATCCTTGCGGTCGTCGCTGTCGGGATGAAGGACGGTGTAGCCCTCGGCGCCGGTTGCGCGGTCCTCGCTGATCTCCCAGACGGTGGGCGGTTTGCCCCCGGCGGCGATTGTCAGCCGCGCCAGAAGACGCCCGAACACGCCGTGGCCGACGATAAGGTCGGGCAGTGTCTTGTCGAGGCCGGCCATCGCGTGCCGAGCAGTCGCGGCCAGCGCCAGAAGGGCGCCCTCGGCCCCCATCGCGGCGTCGATGCGCACGACGCGGGCGGCGGGGGTCACAAGATGATGGGACGCGCCGCCGAAGAGGCCCTTGACCTCGCCATAGCAATTCGCGCCGGGCACAAAAACCCGCTCCCCGACCGAGAAACCGGTATTCGCTCCCGCTTCGACAACCTCTCCCGCGGCCTCGTACCCGGGAACGAGCGGGTAGCCCATGCCGGGGAAGGGCGGCATGTCGCCGGACCAGAAGAGCTTTTCGGTGCCCGTCGATATGCCGGAATGGGAAACCGCGATCACCAGATCATCGGCGGTCGGCTCATCCAGCTCCAACGCGCCGAGATCCAGCTTGCGCGGACCTTCGAGAATGACGGCGGTGGTTTGCACTGGCTTGTCCTTTCTCGCGAATCTGGCGGTGCGGAGACCTGTCATCGGGGCGCGACAGGTCAGATCTCATGTGTCAGTTTAACCTGACACTTTTACATGTCAACGAAAATGGACAGCCGGATTGTCAGGATATTCAGGCTTTCTCCGCCGTGACCACGCGGGTGACGAAGGGGCGATCAACCTTGGGGATAGCGACGGCGACGAAGCCCGCCTCGGACAGCAGCTCCGCGATTCGCCCTGCGGAGCGGACGGTGCCAGTTCGCATGGCCAGGCAATACAGTGCAAAATAGGCGTCTCCGGCCCTTTCGGGGCGGTCGCCGCCGGACATCGGCTCGGAAATCACGATGCGGCCGCCCGGCGGCAGGGTCGCATGGGCGCTGGCCAGAAGGGCGCGAACCGTAGCGTCCTGATGGTCATAGAGCACGCGGATCAGACTGATCGCGTCGGCACCAATCGGAAGCGGATCGCGTTGAAAGCTCCCCGAATGAATGGTCGCCCGGCCGGATAGCCCGGCGGCATCGAATCGATCCTGCGCGGTGGGCGCCACGGCCGGAAGATCGAAAAGATGAAGCGCCAGTTCAGGGTAAGCGGCGCCCACGGCCGCAAGGAAAGCGCCTGTCCCGCCGCCGATATCGAGCAGGGCGGCGGTGTCCGACAGGTCGACGGCTTTCAGGGTTTCCTCGGCCACGAGCACCTGACTGTCCGCCATCAGGTTCGAATAGGTGGCCGCAACATCCGGGTCCACATCGCCTTCGGAACCGAAGACATAGGGCCAGAAGCCGGCCAGTTCGGTTTCCGTCTCACCCCTGAAAAACGCGCCCGGCTCGGCCAGATCACGGTAGAGAACGGAGTGATGCAGGATCATCTCCGGCAGACCGGGCACACCGTTCAGCGCAGCGCCCAGCCGCGCGAGGCGAAAGCGGCCATCGCGACAGCGTTTCAGCAGGTCGAGAGCGGCGGCGGCCTGACAAAGCACGGCCATCCGGTCAGGAGGAACCCCGCATCTGAGCGCAAGTTCGGCCGGGCTGCGCGGCCCGTTGGCCAGATGGTCGATCAGGCCGAGAGAAACCACCGCGTGCAAGACCTGGCTGTAGGTAAAGCCGGCAACGAGATCGAACAAACGCTCCCCGTCGCGTCTGGCGGCGCGTCTGGTCAGGGGAAACCGCGCGGCCCAGCTCTGAAAATCACGCGAGCCGACAAGACGATCCCGCCACGCGGCGATCCGATCGGTCAGCGATGGTGTGTCGGATCCGTGATTGTCCACGGTCGCCATGGCTCAGACGGCCTGCCGCGCCGGGACAACAGGCGTCAGGCGCTCGGCCTGCTTGCGGACCATTTCGCAAAGCATCGCCTCGCCCGGACAGGACGGGATCGAGGAAATCGCGCCGCCCAGAATATCTTCCAGCCGGCTGATCGCGCCGCGCACACCAAGCGCCGCGACCGCATTGGGGCGGTCGTGGATTTCATCCTGATGGGCGGGCTTGCCAAGCGTGGCCTCGTCGTAAAGCGCGTCGCGCAGATCATCGGCAACCTGAAACGCCTCGCCGATGCGCGCGCCCAGCTCCGTCCATGCCTCGGGGTCTTCGCCAGCGGCGGCGGCGCCCATGCGCGTGGCGGCTGTAAAGAGCGCGCCGGTTTTCGCGCGGTGATACGCGCCAAGATCGATCTTGTCTTCGCTTTCCCAGCCCTGCCCTGCGCAGATACCGCCCGGCATGCCGGTGCTTTCGCCAAGAATACGGATCAGCGATATGGCGCGGGCCGCGTCATGCTCCGCCGCGCGCGCCAGAACCTCGAACGCCATGATGATGAGCGAATCGCCCGTCAGCAATGCCAGCGGCTCGCCAAATGCCTTGTGAACCGATGGCTTGCCGCGCCGGATGTCGGCATCGTCGAAACAGGGCATGTCGTCATGGACAAGGCTGGCGCAATGGATCAGCTCGATCGCCGCCGCGGCCGCGTTCGACACCTCGGGCCGGTCATCGCCGCAGGCGAAAGACACGGACATGGCGATTGTCGGGCGAATGCGCGCGCCGCCCGGGTTCACCGCATAATCGAGTGCTGCCGCCAGTTTCGGCGGCGCCTGTCCGCCCTGCCCTTGGGCGATGGCATTGGCAATGGTCGTTTCGATTCGTGATTTCAACGGCATGAGAGCTCCGGAAAACCCGTGCATGTCAGCAGAGTGCGACATGACATGTGTAAATTACACTGGACACTCCCGCGCCGTGTGTCAACAATAAGTGACAGATCGACCGGAGGCTTCGCACGTGGCCACCCCCACGGACACTGCTGTTGTGATAGGTGCCGGCATCGCCGGATTGTCGGCGGCATTGCGGCTGTCGCATGCGGGCCTGCGGGTGCGCGTGATCGACATGCATGACGCGCCCGGAGGGAAGATGCGCACGCTCCCCTCCGCTGCGGGGCCGGTGGATGCGGGGCCGACCGTTCTGACCATGCGGCCCGTCTTCGAGGAGCTGTTTGCCGAGGTTGGCGAGCGCCTTGAGGATCATGTGACCCTTCACCGGGAGACGGTTCTTGCGCGGCATTGGTGGGCCGATGGAAGCAGCCTTGATCTGTTCGACGATGCCGAGCGCAGCGCCGAAGCGGTTCGCCTGTTCGCGGGCGAAAGAGCGGAGGCGGAGTTCCGTGCGTTTTCGGCCCGCGCGGGGCGGCTTTATGACGGGTTCGATGCGCCGATGATGCAATCCCATGCGCCGGGCCTTCTGGAGCTGAGCGCGCATGTCTTCCGCCACCCGGGGCTGATCAGGGACATGGCGCCGCTCAAGACGCTGGCAGGCTCCCTTGCCGCACAGTTCAGCGACCCGCGCCTGCGGCAGCTTTTCGGGCGATATGCAACATATGTGGGCGGATCGCCCTATCGGAGCCCGGCGATCCTCGGCCTGATCTGGCGATCCGAAGCCAATGGCGTCTGGCGCGTCGAAGGGGGCATGCACCGGCTGGCGCAGGCACTGCACGATCTGGGCGCGAAATTCGGTGCGGAGTTCAGCTTCGCAGAGCGCGCCACCCGGATCGAACAGCAGGACGGGCGCGTCAGCGCGGTCCATCTGCAATCGGGCGAAAGGCTGGTTTGCAACCTTGTCGTCTTCAACGGGGACCCCAAGGCGCTGTACGAGGGGCGGCTTGGACCGGGCGTTACCCACGCGGTGGAGAAAAAGGCCGTGCTGCCGCGCAGTCTTTCGGCCTATGTCTGGGCCTTCGCCGCGCAGGCCAAAGGGTGCGATCTCAGTCATCACAATGTGTTCTTCGGGACGGACCCGAAATCGGAGTTCGACGATCTGGCAGCCGGGCGGATGCCGCACGATCCCACGCTGTATCTGTGCGCACAGGACCGCGGCGACGGGATCCCGCCGAAAAGCCCGGAGCGCTTCGAGATCATCATGAACGGCCCGGCAGGCAGGATCCCGGATGCCAAGGAGGCCCAGATATGCCAAACCCGCACGTTCGAGACGTTTCAGAGGCTGGGATTGACCTTCTCTCCGCGGCCGGAGACCACCGCGCTGACGACGCCGGCGGAATTCGGCCGGCTTTTCCCCGGCTCGGACGGATCCCTCTACGGGCGGAGCCCGCACGGGATGATGGCGGCGTTTCATCGGCCGAAGGTGCGCAGCCGGGTCCCGGGTCTCTATCTGGCGGGGGGCGGGGTACATCCCGGAGCTGGCGTTCCGATGGCCTGCCTCTCCGGGCGGCACGCGGCCGCGGCGATCTTGAGCGACCGTGCTTCAACCTCCACGTCCCGCCGGACGGCTATGCCTGGTGGTATGTCGACGGGATCAGCGACGATGGGGAAAAGGCGATCTCCATCATCGGCTTCATAGGCTCGGTTTTCTCACCCTGGTACCGCTGGTCCGGCCGGAAGAACCCGGCCGATCACTGCTGCCTGAATGTCGTCACCTATGGACGTGGCGGGCGCTGGACGATGACCGATCGCGGGCAGGAGGCGCTGACGCTTTCCGATGACCGGTTGCAGATCGGACCGTCTGCGATGCAATGGGACGGCGAAAAGCTGATCGTCGAGATCAACGAGATCAGCACCCCCCACGCCCAGCGGATCAGCGGCACCGTGACGGTGCGGCCATCGGCCCTGACGACGGTGGAATTGCCGCTGACCGAGGATGGCGCGCATGTCTGGCGGCCATTCGCCCCGAAGGCGGAGATCGACGTGGCGCTGAACCGCCCGGGCTGGACATGGTCCGGACATGGATATTTCGACGCGAATTTCGGAACCCGCGCCTTGGAGGCGGATTTCAGCTACTGGACCTGGGGCCGGTTCCCCCTGAAAGACGGAGCGGCGTGTTTCTACGATGCCGTGCGGCGGGACGGGACGGATCTGGCCACCGCGATCGGCTTTGCCGAAGACGGCACCCCGCGCGCAATCGACATGCCGCCAAAGGCGAGGCTGCCGCGCCCCTTCTGGCTGGTGGAGCGCGAAACGCGGGCGGATGAGGGATACGCGCCGAAACAGGTGAAACCGATGCTGGACGCCCCGTTTTACAACCGTTCCGCGGTGCGCACCCGGATCAATGGCGAGGAAACCGTGGGCGTTCACGAGGCGCTGGATCTGAACCGGTTTTCCTCCAACTGGCTGATGCCGATGCTGGCCGTCCGTGTGCCCCGGCGCGCCCGCTGGCCCGGCTAGAACTTGTTCCCCGACCCTGCCTTGTCCATATAGGGCCAAGAATAGGAGACGGCATGAGCAAATCGGATTTTCCTGGCTGGCACGGCACCACGATTATCGGCGTGCGCAAGGGCAATGAGGTGGTTGTGGCCGGCGACGGGCAGGTGAGCCTCGGCCAGACCGTGATCAAGGGATCGGCGCGGAAGGTGCGGCGGCTGAGCCCCGGAGGATATGACGTGGTGTGCGGGTTCGCCGGATCGACGGCGGATGCCTTCACTCTGCTGGAGCGGCTGGAAAGCAAGCTGGAGGCGACGCCTGGGCAGCTGCAACGCGCCAGCGTGGAACTGGCCAAGGACTGGCGCACGGACAAATACCTGCAAAAGCTGGAAGCGATGCTGATCGTCACCGATGGCGCAGAGCTTTACGTCATCACCGGGGCGGGCGATGTGCTGGAGCCCGAGTACGGGATCGCCGCAATCGGATCTGGCGGAAACTATGCGCTCGCAGCGGCGCGGGGCCTGTCGGAAACGGATCTGAGCGCGGAGGAGATTGCCCGCAAGGCCATGGCGATTGCCGCCGATATCTGCGTTTACACGAACGGCAACCTGACCGTGGAGAGGATCGGCAAGTGACCGGTATCAGCCGCGACGACATTCGCGCAGCGGTGGGCGCGGGCATGATATCCGAGGCGCAGGCCGTCTCGTTGATCGCGCTGGGCGAAGCCCGGCGCGGAACCCGCAAGCATATGTCCGGACTTGATGAGCCTTTCGAGCTTTTCCGCGGGTTCAACGAGATCTTCATCGTTGTCGGTCTGGTGATCCTTTATGCCGGCTGGGCCGGTCTGACCGGCCTCAGTCTTTTCGATGCCAACAACGGCTATGTTCTGGCGATGGTCTACGCGGTGATGACCATGGCCGCCGTCGTCATGCTGGCCAGATACTTCACGTTGACCCGCCGGATGGTCGCACCCTCCATCACGCTGGCCGTTTTCTTTGCGCTGGGTGCCGGGCAACTGGGGCGGTCGCTGGGCTGGATGCTGGATGCGGAGTTCGCCATGTCGATCACATTGGCGGCCGGTGTCTGGACCGTATCGCTTGTCGCCTATTACGTGTTTTTCCGGGTTCCATTCACCATGGCCCTGATCGCCCTCGGCGTCTTCACGACGACCTTCGGCCTTGTCAGCTTCAGCGGCACCTTGCCGACGGAGCCCGCCGATATCTTCCTGCTGACCGCCGAAGGCCCCTTTGCGATCCTGACCATGGTTCTGGGACTGATCGGGCTTGCGGTCGCCCTGCGCTTCGATATGAGCGATCCGCATCGGGTCACGCGACGCTCGGCCAGCGGGTTCTGGCTGCATATCATTGCGGCGCCCGCAATCGTGAACACGATCGCCCTGTCGCTCTTCGATGTGGGAAGCGTGTTCGCGCAGCTTCTGCTGGTCGCATTCGTGGCCTGCATGGCGATTTTTGCGGTGGTGATCGACCGGCGGTCCTTTCTGGTCTCCAGCGTCGGCTACATCGTGGTCTTGTCGATCACGGTGATGGAGGGGGGCGCCTTCCTCGCCATCCTGCTGCTTGGCCTTGGACTGATCGTGCTTGGCGCGAAATGGGAGGTTCTGCGCCGGGTCCTGATGGACGCCCTGCCCGAGTTTCCCGGCAAGTACCGCCTGCCACCCTGGACAATCATGACTTCCGAGGAGCCTGAAGCTTGACCGACCTGACCCCCCGCGAAATCGTCTCGGAACTCGACCGTTTCATCATCGGCCAGAAGGATGCCAAGCGCGCCGTGGCCGTGGCCCTGCGCAATCGCTGGCGCCGCAAACAGCTTGGCGATGACCTGCGCGACGAGGTCTATCCCAAGAATATCCTGATGATCGGGCCTACGGGCGTCGGCAAAACCGAAATCAGCCGCAGGCTGGCCAAGCTGGCGCGTGCGCCGTTCATCAAGGTGGAGGCGACCAAGTTCACCGAGGTTGGCTATGTCGGCCGGGATGTGGAGCAGATCATCCGCGATCTGGTCGACGCGGCCCAGGTGATGATCCGCGAATCGATGCGCGACGAGGTGAAGGCCAAGGCCCATGATGCCGCGGAAGGGCGGGTGATAGAGGCGCTGGCCGGGACGGATGCGCGCGAACAGACCCGGGAGATGTTCCGCAAGAAGCTACGCGCCGGAGAGCTGGACAACACGATGATCGAGCTGGAGGTCGCCGACAGTTCCAACCCGATGCCGATGTTCGAAATTCCCGGCCAGCCGGGCGGGATGGGCGGGTTGCCGGGCGGGATGAACCTTGGCGATCTGTTCGGGAAAGCCTTTGGCGGACGGACCGTGCGCAAACGGCTGAGCGTCGCGGCCAGTTACGATCTCCTGATCGAGGAAGAGGCCGACAAGCTTCTGGATCAGGAAGCCGTAACCCGCGAAGCGCTGACCGCCGTGGAGCAGAACGGGATCGTGTTCATCGACGAGATCGATAAGGTTTGCGCCCGATCGGATGCGCGCGGCGCGGATGTCTCCCGCGAGGGGGTGCAGCGCGATCTGTTGCCGCTGATCGAGGGGACGACGGTTTCAACCAAGTACGGCCCCGTGAAAACCGATCATGTCCTTTTCATCGCCTCGGGCGCGTTTCACATCGCCAAGCCTTCGGATCTCTTGCCGGAGCTTCAGGGCCGTCTGCCGATCCGGGTGGAACTGCGGGCGCTGACCGAAGAGGATTTCGTGCGCATACTGACCGAAACCGACAATGCGCTCACCTTGCAATACACCGCCCTGATGGCGACCGAAGAGGTCACCGTCAGCTTTACCGAAGACGGGATTGCGGCGCTTGCGCGGATTGCCGCCGAGGTCAATCAGGATGTGGAAAACATCGGCGCCCGGCGGCTTTATACCGTGATGGAGCGGGTCTTCGAAGAGCTTAGCTTCACCGCGCCGGACCGTTCGGGCGATGCCATCGTGGTGGATGCCGGGTTCGTGGAGGCAAATTTGGGTGCGCTGATGAAATCCGCTGATCTGAGCCGCTACGTGCTGTAAAAGGGTTTCACAGCATTTGATTTCGGCGAGATGCCACCCATGCAAAGAATTGCCTTTGTCCTGATCTTGGCCCTTCTGGCCGGCTGCGCCCCCCGTGCATCCATTGTCATCGTGCCCGATGCGGCTTCGGGCGGCGCAATCGAGAGCGTCTTTGTCGCCAGCAATCGGGTTTACGATGGCAGCAGGTTCACCAGCGATCGGCTGGAAGGGCTCGGCTTCACCCGGTTCGATGTGGCGATTCCGCCGAACAGGGAGGTTGGAGAGGTCAACTGGCCCAGAGGCGAGGTGGATCTGGAGGCTGATTTCGTCGTCAGCCAGGCGGGCAGTTTTGCCGATGCCGCCGCCTTCCGCCGCGGCTTGCGCGCAGCCGTCGCCGCCCAGCCCGAGAACGCGCGGGAGGTCATGGTCTTCGTTCACGGCTTCAACAACACCTTTGCCGACGGTCTTTTCCGCACAGCCCAGATTCGCAATGATTTCGAGATACCGGGTGTGGCGCTGCATTATGCCTGGCCCAGTCTCAGTTCGCCCTTCGGATACGCCTATGACCGCGACAGTGCGCTTTTCGCCCGCGACGGGCTGGAGCGGTTTCTGCGCGAAATCGCGGCGGCCGGGTCGCATGACATCGTCATCGTTGCCCATTCGGTCGGATCGGAACTTGTTATGGAGGCGCTGCGGCAGCTTCGGATCGGTGGCGCGGATCGCGTTCTCGACCGGATCAGCGGCGTGGTGCTGATGTCGCCCGATATCGACGTGCAGGTGTTCCGGTCTCAGGCCATGCGGATCCTGCCACTGCCCGAGCCGTTTTTCATCTTCACATCGCAACGGGACCGGGCGCTGCGCCTGTCCGCGCGGATCAGCGGGCAACCGGCGCGGCTGGGCAATATCGGCACCATAGACGACGTTGCGGAATTCAACGTGACGCTGATCGACGTGTCGGAGTTTCGCGGCGGCGACCGGGATGCGCTCAACCACAACACCGTGGTCACTTCGCCCGCGATGATCCGTCTGCTGAGCCGGGTGGATTCGATCAATTCCGCGTTCGAGGGGCAGGAAAACAGCCCTATCGGGCTTTTGCCCGGTACGATCCTGACCCTGCAGAACGCCACTCAGGTGATTCTGACACCCAATCTCTAGCGCTTGCGGCGAAGATAGACGTAATAGGCCCCGTCGCCTCCGTGACGCAGATGGGCGGGGCGGATATCCAGAACCATGGCGCCAAGCGGCGGTGCGGACAACCAGCCCGGAACCTGATGGCGCAGGACCCCGCGCCGGATCGGGATCGGCCCCGGATCGTCACGGTCCTTTCCCTTGCCGGTGATCACCAGAACCAGCCGTTTGCCCTCCGCATATGCATTCTGGATGAAGTGGATCAGGCGCGGATGGGCATCGGCCAGCGTCATCCCGTGCAGATCGATCCGCGCATCGGGTTTGAGCTTGCCCCGGACCATCTGACGGTGCGTGCCATGGTCCATGCGGACAGGCGCGTGGGACAGGCGTTCGGTCAGGCTGTGGCTGAGTTGTGGGAAGGAACTGTGGCCATTGGCGCGTTCGCCGATCCGGAAATCCCCGACCTCGGCGCGGGGGGGTGTTTTCTTCGGCATTTCGGCGAAGGGATCGGGCGACGGGTCCACCTTGTGTCTTGCAGAATGAAGCGGCTTCGCCGTCTTCGCCACGCGCGACCACAGCGCGCGATCTTCGGCGCTCAGGCCTTTCGTCTTGCGGCCCGCCATCTCAGACGTCCGGCACCAGACGGTGGGCAAGCTCGATCGGCAACAGAACGACCATCCGCCCCGGATCGCGGATGCGCCCTGCCTGCCGTCCGGCCGCATCACCCGACCCGTAGAAGACATCCGCCCGCTGCGCGCCGCGAATGGCACTGCCGGTATCCTGAGCGATCATCAATCGGCGGATCGGATCCTCCCCGCCCTTTTCAATCCAAACCGGCGCACCAAGGGGCGTGAAATCCGGATCGACGGCAATCGTTCGGTGGGCCGTGATGGAGCGGTTCATGGCACCCAGCGGGCCGTCCTCCGGATTGCGGATCTGCACCTCCCGAAAGAAGACGTAGGATGGGTTGTGGCGCAGCAGGTCCGCCCCCTCGATCGGGTTCCGGTCCACCCAGGAACGGATCACCTGCGCGGAGACCTGATGCGGCTGATAGATCCCGCGCCGCACCATTTCCTGACCGACCGAGCGATACTCATGGCCGTTCCGGCCGCCATAGCCCACGCGGAGATACCCGCCCTCCGCCAGACGGATACGGCCAGACCCCTGGATTTGAAGGAAAAAAACATCAACCGGGTCATCAACCCACGCAATCTCAAGCCCGCGGCCTTCCAGCAGGCCGCGCTCCTCGATCTCGGCACGGGTAAACCACAGCCCGTCCACTTCCGGCGGCAGGCGATAAAGCGGATACCGGAAGCGGGCGGTTCGCTGGCGGGAGCCGTCAAGCTCCGGCTCGAAATAGCCCGTGAAAAGCGCGGTCGACTCGCCGCCGATCAGGACCGGCCGGAAGAAAAGCTCGAAGAAGGCGCGAGCATTGGTTTGCGACTGGGCGAGTGCGCAAAGCGATTGCCACTCGCTGTCGGCAAGGTCGGGACAGGTATTCAGAAAAACGTCGAGCGCCTGGCCGTGATCGTCATCGGCCCAGCCCTGCAAATCGCCAAAGCTCAGGATCCGGGCCGTGGGTTCAGCAGTGCCGGGCATCGCCATAGTCAGACTCGCTGCCAGCAGGAGGGCTGTCAGGCCGGCGCGCATGACTCATCCGCCGGTGGCCACCAGGATCCAGTTCGGATCGGAACTGCCCATGGCACGCGAGAACGTCCAGACATCGCGCTGGCGTTTGATTTCGGTCGGATCGCCTTCGACGATCTCGCCGTCGCTGTTGCGAACAACCGACGTCAGTTCGCCGACGAAGCGCACGGCGATCTCGGCCGTGCTCGTGTCGCGGTCGAAACTGGCGTCATGCAGCGTCAGCTCGCGGATCCCGACGAAGCTTGCGTCGATCGACAGGCCCTGCTCTTCCCGCTGCCGGATGACGTCTTCGAAGGTGTCCATCACGTCATCGGCAAGGAACGGGCGCAGGGCATCGACGTCGCCGCTTTCGAATGCCATCAGGATCATCTCGTAGGCACCGCGCGCACCGCCCAGAAACTCGCTTACCGAAAACCCGGGCTCGGCAAGCTTCATCGCGGCCAGCGCCTTGGCGGCATCGCTGCCATCGTCCACATGATCGGTGATATCGCGGTCGGGTCCACCTTCGATGACCTCGAAATCGCGGCGGGGGCCGGACTTGCTTTCCACTCGCGCGACGGGCGGTTTTTCAAACCCGTCGCGGGTGCCCAGAACGTTCCGCAAGCGCAGGATCAGAAAGATCGCTATCCCCGCAAGGACGAGCAACGAGATAAAGGGCGAGTTCATAAGGTATCCTCGGTTGGACAAGCAGGGGTTTTTTGGCGGCTTTGTGGGACATATGTAGGTGAGGGGGGCGGTCAAGTCCATCGGCGCCGAGGCGCAATCCCGCCCGGATGGCGATGAATAGGAAAGAACATGTGGCTCTTCGTGGCATTTCTAATGGTTCCGCTGATCGAAATTGCCCTGTTCATTCAGGTCGGCGGGCTGATCGGCCTGTGGCCGACGCTTGGCATTGTCGTGCTGACGGCGATATTGGGCACATGGCTCGTAAGGTCGCAGGGCCGTCAGGCGCTTGAAAACCTGCGCCGCAGTTTCGGCGCCCTCAACGATCCGACGGAACCGCTTGCCCATGGCGCGATGATCCTGTTTTCCGGCGCGCTGCTTCTGACGCCTGGGTTCTTCACCGACGCGGTGGGCTTTGCGCTGCTGGTTCCGGGTGTTCGCAACGTGGTGTTCCGGGAGCTGAGGAAGCGCATCACCGTGTCATCGGTCGTTTCGGGGCAGGCGCAATGGTCCGCGGACCGGCGGCCGCGCGAAGATGTGATCGAGGGCGAATTCGAGGTGGATGAAACGCCAGGCGACACTCCATCCGGTTGGCGTCGGCATTGAGGCTTTCGGCTCCTGCTGCTACAGGACCGCAACACTATTCAATCGGAGATCCCAATGGCCGAAGAAAACGGCGCCGCACCGCAGCCCCCCACGCCCCCGCGCATGCAGATCCTTGGGCAATTCATTCGTGAC
This sequence comes from Rhodophyticola sp., assembly GCF_965284195.1. Taxonomy (NCBI): domain Bacteria; kingdom Pseudomonadati; phylum Pseudomonadota; class Alphaproteobacteria; order Rhodobacterales; family Roseobacteraceae; genus Rhodophyticola; species Rhodophyticola sp. The sequence continues at coordinate 3,252,674 of NZ_CBDIRM010000001.1, forward strand.
CTGTCTTTCGAGAACATCGCTGCCCAGAAATCGATCCAGACCCAGACGCAGCCCGATATTCAGGTTCAGGTGGCGCTTGATGCCCGCAAGCGCGAGCAGGAAAACCAGTTCGATGTGATCGTGAAGCTGAAGATCGAATCCAAGACCAAGGACGAGACGCCGCAGCCGATCTTCCTGATCGAGCTGGATTACGTGGGCATCTTCCAGGTGGAAAACGTCCCGCAGGAGCAATTGCATCCGTTCCTGATGATCGAATGCCCCCGCATGCTGTTCCCATTTTTGCGGCGGATCGTGTCGGACATCACCCGCGATGGTGGTTTCCCGCCGCTCAACCTTGAAAACATGGATTTTCTTGCGATTTACCGCAACGAGCTCGCGCGGCGGGCCGAATCCAAGAAAACCGCCGACGCGTGATCAGGTGAACCGCGCCCAAAGCGCGGCCTCACCAAGCTCCTTCACGAAATCCTCATGTGCGGCCGCCTCTTCCTCGGAAAGGCGGCCGGGCAGGGGCGCGGGCCGCGGATAGGCGCGCCACGTTTCGCCCGTATCAACCGACGATGCCGCCGGCTGTGTGCTCAGCGCGAAATCCGGTTGCCGCCCGCCGATCAGCTCAAGATAGACCTCCGCCAGAATCTCGGAATCCAGCAGGGCGCCGTGTTTTTCCCGCGCACTGTTATCCACGCCGAACCTGCGGCAGAGCGCATCGAGGGACGCCGGAGAGCCCGGAAACTTGCGCCGCGCGATTGCCAGCGTGTCCAGCGCGCGGCTGTCCGGAAGTTTCGGTTTCTTGGCCCAGGACAGTTCGGCGTTGAGAAACTTCATGTCAAACGCGGCGTTGTGGATGACAAGCGTGCCATCCGCGACGAAGTCCAGAAAAGCATCGGCTATATCGGCGAAGATAGGCTTGTCGCGCAGGAAATCATTGCCGAGCCCATGCACCTCGAAGGCCTCGTTCGGCATGTCTCGTTCGGGGTTGATATACTGGTGATATGTCCGCCCCGTTGGCACATGCTGCCAAAGCTCCACCGCGCCGATTTCGACAATCCGGTGCCCTTCGGAGGGCTCAAACCCCGTGGTTTCCGTATCGAGAACGATTTCACGCATGCTGGCCTCTTGTGATTTGGCTTACCAGAGTCTCGACCGCGGCGCGCGTTTGTTCAAGGGTCTTGGTCTCGATCACGTAATCGGCGCGGGCCCGTTTCTGCGCATCCGGCATCTGGCGCGACAGTATGGTGTTGAATGTGTCTTCCGTCATGCCGGGGCGTTCGAAAACACGCGCGCGCTGCACCTCGGGCGCCGCCGTGACAACGAGAACGCCGTCGACCCAGAGATCGGCCCCCGTTTCGAAAAGCAACGGGATATCCAGAACGACAAGCGGTCGTTCCGCGTGATCCTCCAGAAACTGCGCGCGGTCCGCCGCCACCAGCGGATGAACGATCGCCTCGATCCGGGAAAGGGCGGCCGGATCCTCCGCAAGCCAGGCCTTGAGATGCACGCGGTCGACGCAGCCGTTTCGAACCGCGCCAGGGCGAAGCTCCGCAATCATCGAAACGGCGGCCCCGTCCTTGGAATACAACCGGTGAACCGTTTCATCCGCATCCCAGACCGGAATGCCGAGGTCACGGAAAAACCGAGCGGTCGTGGATTTCCCCATTCCGATGGAACCGGTCAGGCCGAGAACGAAGCTCATGCGGTCAGCACGGCCTGGCGCAGCGCGTCATCCACCTCCGGCTTCTGGCCGAACCAGCGCTCGAAGCCCGGGACCGCCTGATGCAAGAGCATGCCCAGCCCATCCACCGTGGAGCATCCGATGGCAGCAGCTTGCTGTAAAAGCGGTGTCTGCAAGGGCGTATAGACGACATCGGTGACGAGCGTGGAGGGTCTCAGCGTCGAGAGGTTGATATTGAGTGGCTGCCCGCCCTCCATACCCAGGGAGGTGGTATTGACCAGGCACGCCTGATCGGGCAGCAGTTCGGGTATGCGGGTCCAGTCCACGACCTTGACCCGGGCACCAAGCTTGTCGCGCAGCGCTTCGCCCCTTGCGCGGGTGCGGTTCACGACGAAAACCTCCGGCGCGCCTTCGCTCAACAGGGCGGACACGATGGCGCGCGCGGCGCCCCCCGCGCCCAGAACCAGAGCGGGCCCCGCATCGGCGCGCCAATCCGGTGCGTTCTGATGAAGATTGGCCAGGAAGCCCATACCGTCGGTGTTGTCGGCCTGAACCTTGCCCTTGGAGGAAAAGGTGATGGTGTTGGCCGCACCGATCAGCGCCGCGCGATCGGAGACGGAATCGGCAAGGGAAAGCACCTGTTCCTTGTGCGGTATCGTGACGTTGACGCCCAGAAAACCCATTTTCGGCAACGCGCGCATGACCTTCTTCAGGTCTTCATGGGTGACTTTCAGAGGAACATAGTGGCCGTTGATCCCGTAGCGCCGCAGCCAATGCCCATGCAGGGCCGGCGACTTGCTGTGCGAAACCGGGTTACCGATCACGCCGGCCAGAGGCACCTCGACACTCATCCCTCGATTATCCCCCGGTTCACGAGATACCCGCACAAATCCAACAGTGGCAGGCCTAAAACTGTGAAGTAATCTCCATCGATCCGCAAGAAGAGCCGCGCGCCTTCCTGTTCCAACTTGTAACCCCCAACGCTGTCGGCGATATCCGGCCAGTTTCTGTCAAGATAATCCTCGATGTAATCATCGCTCAACGGTCGCATCGACAAGCGGACCTGGCCAACCACGCGCCAGACCGGTTTCAGATCCTCGTAGATGACGACTGCGGATAAAAGCCGATGCTGGCCACCGCTGAGGGATTGGAGCTGGTTTCGCGCATTGTCCCGTGTTTCGGGCTTGGCGAGAACACGCCCCTTGTGGTCGAGCACCTGATCGCAACCGATCACCATGGCTCCTGGATGTTTCTCGGAAACGCGGCGCGCTTTGTATTCCGCCAGGGCATCGGCCACATCCCGGGGCGTGGCGCCTTCATGTTCAAGCGCCCCCCGAATCGCCTCTTCGTCGATGCGCGCGGGCACCGATGTAAAGGGGATGCCCACCTGCTTCAGCATGGACTGACGTGTGGCGGAGCCTGAAGCGAGGATGAGTTCGGTCATGGTCTCTTTGGATGACTTTGTGGATATCCGGCGGGGCAGCCCGGTGATCGAAATGTGTATAGAAGCCGATGAGGCGCGCAGCCATGCTTTTCGCGATGTCCCACGTTGCCCGACGGCCCGCCATCCCCGTTGGTGAAAGATCCCCGTTCGCTTGTGGGCCGATGGCGCGAAACGCTGGACAGGGCGGATGATACAGACCTATCCTCAAGCTGTACATATTCAAGCTATTGAAAATGTTTGTTTATTCCAGAAATGTGGGCAAAATCCCGACCATCTTCGGCTGGTTAACGATGGGAGGGTGAAATCTTGGATAGACTGTGTATGCCTGAGTTATCCGAGTTATCCACGGCACAAACACAACATCATCTTTTCTTCTATTCCTTTTATTTTTATTGGGGAGGGAAAGGAGCAAGCCCATGATCGTCGACTTTCTCGTCCTGGCCTACCCATGGACGAAGAGCCTGCACGTGATATCTGTTATCGCGTGGATGGCGGGGTTGTTCTATCTCCCGAGACTGTTCGTCTACCATGTCGAACGTGTGGGGATGAGCGGAGAGACCGCAGATCTGTTTCAGACGATGGAAGTCCGTCTTTTGCGGGCAATCATGAACCCCGCGATGATCGCCACTTGGATCTTTGGTCTTGCTTTGGTCTTCACACCGGGCGTGGTCAGCTGGCAGGAGCTGTGGCCATGGACGAAAACCGCCGCGGTTCTGGCGATGACCTGGTTTCATCATTGGCTGGGATTGCGCCGCAAAGAGCTTCTGGCCGGCACCGATACGCGCAGCGGCCGTACCTATCGGCTGATGAACGAAGTTCCGACATTGCTGCTGATCGTGATCGTGGTCTCGGTGATTGCGCGCCCCTTCTGAAGGTTTTGTTGACATCGTCGCAAGCTCTTCCTATGTCGGGCCTGCAATGGGCCGTCCGGCCCTGTCGCTTCCCATTTCAATACGACATGCCCCGCTTGAGAAATCGCGGGGCCTTATGGTGTTTCCCACATGACCGAGAATTCCCTGAACCTGGCCGATCTCAAGGCCAAATCTCCCAAAGACCTTCTGTCGATGGCCGAGGAACTGGAGATCGAGAACGCCTCCACCATGCGCAAGGGCGACATGATGTTCTCGATCCTGAAAGAGCGGGCCGAGGATGGCTGGGAAATCTCCGGCGACGGTGTGCTGGAAGTTCTGCAGGACGGATTTGGCTTCCTGCGCTCTCCGGAGGCGAACTATCTGCCGGGCCCGGACGATATCTATGTTTCGCCGGAGATGATCCGCCAGCACAGCCTTCGCACGGGCGACACGCTGGAAGGCGTGATCAACGCACCGAGGGAGAACGAGCGTTATTTCGGGCTGGTGAAAGTGAGCAAGATCAACTTCGAAGATCCTGCCAAGGCGAAACACAAGATCGCCTTCGACAACCTGACGCCGCTTTATCCCGACGAACGCCTGAAGATGGAAATCGAGGATCCGACGATCAAGGATCGCTCCGCACGGATCATCGACCTAGTATCGCCCATCGGCAAGGGACAGCGCTCACTGATCGTGGCGCCCCCGCGGACGGGGAAAACGGTTATCCTGCAGAACATCGCGCATTCGATCGAGCAGAACCATCCGGAGTGTTATCTGATCGTGCTGCTGATCGACGAACGCCCCGAAGAGGTGACGGACATGCAGCGGAGCGTGAAGGGGGAGGTCGTTTCCTCCACCTTCGACGAGCCGGCGACCCGGCACGTGGCGGTTTCCGAGATGGTGATCGAGAAGGCGAAGCGGCTTGTGGAGCACAAGCGGGACGTGGTGATCTTGCTCGATTCCATCACGCGCCTTGGGCGCGCCTTCAACACGGTCGTGCCATCCTCGGGCAAGGTCCTGACGGGTGGTGTGGATGCCAACGCCCTGCAACGCCCGAAACGCTTTTTCGGTGCCGCGAGGAATATCGAGGAAGGCGGGTCGCTGACCATTATCGCGACGGCGCTGATCGATACCGGCAGCCGTATGGATGAGGTGATCTTCGAAGAGTTCAAGGGAACGGGCAACTCCGAGATCGTGCTGGACCGCAAGGTTGCGGACAAACGGGTGTTTCCCGCCATGGACATTCTCAAATCCGGCACACGGAAAGAGGAGCTTCTGGTCGACAAGGGCGATTTGCAGAAAACCTATGTTCTGCGCCGAATCCTGAACCCGATGGGAACGACTGACGCGATCGAGTTCCTGATCTCGAAGCTGAAGCAGACCAAGACAAACGCGGAATTCTTCGACTCGATGAATACCTGACGCCATCCGGGATATTGGGGCGGTCTGATGGATACGATCTTTGCCCTGGCGTCCGCGCCAGGAAGAGCCGGTGTTTCGGTGATCCGGGTATCGGGGCCTTACGCCCATGATATCGGGCGCAAGCTGGCAGGCCGGTTACCGGATAGCGGCCGCGCGGGGCTTCGCGATCTCAGAGCGGGCGATGGTGAGTTGCTGGACCAGGCGCTGGTTCTGACCTTCACCGCTCCCAACAGCTTTACCGGTGAAGATATTGTTGAATTTCAAGGACATGGTAGTATCTCGGTCGTAAATTCGATCTTGTCTGAGATCTCCGCGACCGGGCTTGCACGGGGTGCCGAACCCGGCGAATTCACCCGCCGGGCATTGCTGAACAACCGGTTGGATCTGGTGCAGGTGGAGGGTTTGGGTGCTCTTATCGAAGCGGAGACGGATGCGCAGCGGCGGCTGGCGATGCAGGTTTTTTCTGGGCGCTTCGGAGAGATCGTTGATGGATGGCGTGGCGCGCTTTTGCGGGCCGCCGCCCTGCTGGAAGCGACCATCGATTTCGCCGATGAAGATGTGCCGGAAGATGTTACGCCGGAGGTATCCAAGCTGATCGACAACGTCGCTGGCGGCCTTGAGGCAGAGATTGCTGGAAGCCGGTTTGCGGAGCGAGTTCGCGACGGGTTCGAGGTGGCGATTCTCGGCGCGCCCAATGCGGGGAAATCCACGCTTCTCAACTACCTCGCAGGACGGGAGGCCGCGATCACGTCGGAGGTTGCCGGAACCACCCGCGATGTAATCGAGGTGCGAATGGAGCTGGACGGGCTGGCGGTGACGTTGCTGGATACCGCAGGTTTGCGCGCCTCCGATGACGTTGTGGAGAAACTCGGCATAGCGAGAGCATTGGACCGGGCGCAGGGTGCAGATCTGCGCGTCTATCTGCAATCGCGTCCCGGGGAAGAACCACCGCTTGAGCTTGGCGAGGAGGACATTATTTGTCTGGGCAAGGCCGATCTTCGTGGTGAAAGCCATCCGGCTGTGTCGGGCAAGACGGGTGTCGGTGTGACATGGCTTGGGGAACAGATTTCGGAGCGTCTGTCGAGGCAGGCTGCACGCGCGCAGACCGCAACACATGCCCGGCACAGGGAGGCGATGGAAGCGGCTCAGGCGGCTTTAGTTATGGCCAGATCTGAGGTAGAGAACGGCTCTGGCCGGACAGAGCATGCAGCGGAGCATTTGCGAACTGCGATTCGGAAGCTGGATGCTCTGGTTGGTCGTATTGATGTGGAAATGGTACTTGGAGAGGTCTTCTCCAGCTTTTGCATCGGGAAGTAGGAGTGTTTCACGTGAAACACGGTGATTACGATGTTCTGGTTGTTGGCGGTGGGCATGCCGGTTGCGAGGCTGCGTCGGCCGCAGCCCGGGCCGGTGCGCGCACCGGTCTGGTAACCCTGTCGCGGTCAGCTATCGGGGTGATGTCCTGCAATCCGGCCATCGGCGGGCTTGGCAAGGGCCATCTCGTTCGGGAAATCGATGCGCTGGGCGGTGTGATGGGGCAGGTCGCGGACCGTTCCGGTATTCAGTTCCGGCTTCTGAACCGCAGCAAAGGGCCGGCTGTTCAGGGCCCCCGTACCCAATCGGACCGCGCGCTGTACCGCAATGCGATGCAGGACGCGTTGTTCTCCACACCGAATCTGGAAATTATCGAAGGTGAGGCGGCCGAGTTTCTGATGTCCGCAGGGGCCGTATCGGGTATCCGGCTGGCCGATGGCGCAGAGCTGCGCGCGGCGGCGGTTGTTCTGACGACGGGGACGTTCCTCCGTGGCGTCATCCATATCGGCGATCAGCGTCGACCAGGTGGGCGGATGGGGGAGAAGCCCTCGGTTCGCATGGCTGAACAGATCGATGCGTTTGGTCTTCCGCTCGGGCGGCTGAAGACAGGCACACCACCGCGACTCCGGCGGGACAGTATCAACTGGGATATTCTCGAGCTGCAACCGGCAGATCGCGAGCCGGTGATGTTTTCTTTTTTGTCGACGAAGCCCTTCGCGAAGCAAATCAGCTGTGGCATCACGCATACAAATACGAAGACGCACGACATCATCCGTGAAAATCTGGGGCGATCCGCCATGTATGGGGGGCATATCGATAGCGTAGGCCCGCGCTATTGCCCCTCGATCGAAGACAAGATCGTTCGCTTCGCGGACAAGGACTCCCACCAGATTTTCCTGGAGCCGGAGGGGCTTGAAAGCGATCTGGTATACCCGAACGGGATTTCCACATCTCTCCCGGCGGACGTTCAGGAAAGCTATGTCACCTCCATTCGCGGCCTTGAGCGGGCGGAAATCGCGCAGCCCGGATATGCGATCGAGTACGATTATGTCGATCCGCGCGCGTTGTCACCAACTCTTGAGCTGAAAGACGTTGGTCGGTTGTTTCTTGCCGGGCAGATCAACGGGACAACCGGTTACGAAGAAGCTGCGGCGCAGGGGCTGATTGCAGGTCTGAACGCGGCACATGCTGCGCTGGGCCGCGACAAGATCGTGCTTGGGCGGGATCAGGCCTATATCGGCGTGATGATCGACGATCTGGTGACCCGGGGCGTGACGGAACCCTACCGGATGTTCACCTCCCGCGCGGAGTTCCGGCTGACATTGCGGGCGGACAATGCGGATCAGCGCCTGACACCGCTTGCCGACAGGCTTGGCATCATCTTCGAAGAGCGTCGCCGGACATTCGGCGCGAAGATAGAGCGCCTGTCACATGCATATGACATCATGAGGGAAAGATCCGTTTCGCCGTCCGAGGGGCGGGCCCACGGTTTGCGGATCAATCAGGACGGAACGCGCCGCAGCGCAATCGATCTGCTGGCCTTCCCGGATATCGCGCTTTCCGATCTGGATGTGATCTGGCCCGAGTTGAAAGAGATCGACAAGGAGACGCGCGATCAGATCGCCCGAGAGGCGCAGTACGTGAACTATATCGAACGGCAGGCCCGCGATGTAGCTGCGCTGAAGCGGGACGAAGCCTATGAAATTCCGGAAGGATTTGCTTTCGACATGATCGAGGGACTTTCGAATGAGGTGAAGGGCAAGCTGTCTATGGTGCGCCCTCGCAGTCTTGGGCAGGCGGGCCGTATCGACGGAATGACGCCGGCGGCACTGACGCTTCTGCTTACGAAACTTCGCCAGGCCGAACGTAAACGCGCATGACCGAGGCCGAAGCTCAGGCCCGGCTCGCGGCGGATGTTTCACGTGAAACATGGAATCGGCTCGTGACTTTTGCCGAAGCGCTCGTGAAATGGCAAAAAGCGATCAATCTTGTCGCGCCCGGGTCGCTCGATGCGCTTTGGCAAAGGCATTTCCTCGACAGTGCGCAGATTTTTCCTCTTCGGCAGCAAGATGCCGGACTTTGGCTCGACCTTGGTAGTGGCGGCGGGTTTCCGGGGCTGGTTTGCGGAATCCTTGCGGCCGAGAAAGCGCCGGAGCTCAGGTTCACGTTCATCGAGAGCGATCTCAGGAAGGGCAGTTTTCTGAGGGATGTCGCGCGTCAGACCGGTGTCAGGATCTCCGTTCTGACGCGGCGGATCGAAGATGCACCTGCGCAGAATGCTGCGGTCATTTCCGCCCGGGCTCTCGCGCCGCTCGGCCGCCTTTGCGAGCTTGCGGCGCCTCATCTTGCGGCCGATGGCATCTGCCTGTTCCAAAAGGGCGCAAATCACGCGACGGAACTGGACGTTGCGCGCGGGGAATGGCACATGAAGGTCACAGAGGTCGAAAGTCAGACGGCTGCAGGCGCTGTAATCTACAAGATAGAGGAGCTGGCACGTGTCTGATGCAACCAGGGCCCGGATTGTCGCCATCGCCAATCAGAAGGGTGGCGTCGGAAAGACGACGACAGCCATAAATCTGGGGGCAGCGCTTGCGTTGGAAGGGCAGCGGACGCTCATTCTTGATCTCGATCCGCAGGGGAATGCATCTACCGGTCTGGGTATCGACGCCCGGAACCGTGACCTGACGACCTATGATCTCATATTGGAAGATACGCCGCTGGCGGAGATCATCAGAAGGACGAGTGTCGAAAATCTCTGGATCGCACCGGCCACAACCGATCTCAGCTCGGCCGATATCGAGATGGTCGCCAATGAAAACCGCGTGTTCATGCTGAAGGATAGCCTGGCCAACAGGGCGACGAAGGATTTCGACATCGTGCTGATCGATTGCCCGCCGTCTTTGAATCTTCTTACGATAAATGCGATGGTGGCGGCAGATGCTGTGCTGGTCCCGCTGCAATCGGAGTTCTTTGCGCTCGAAGGGCTGTCGCAGCTGATGCTGACGATCCGGGAGGTGCGCCAGACCGCCAACCCCGCCTTGCGGATCGAGGGGGTCGTGCTGACGATGTACGATCAGCGCAACAACCTGTCTCGCCAGGTGGAAGAGGATGCACGTGAGACCCTCGGCGATCTGGTCTATGAGACGCGAATTCCGCGAAATGTCCGGCTGAGCGAGGCGCCTTCGTATTCAATTCCGGTTCTGGAATACGATCCGGCTTCGAGCGGGAGCCGGGCATACATGAACCTGGCGAGAGAGATGCTGGATCGTCATCTCGCGACGGCTTGAGGAGAGGCGCTATGGCATCGAAACGGGAAAAACGCGGTCTTGGGCGGGGTCTTTCGGCCCTGATGGCGGATATCGAGCCTGCGCCCGAAGCACCCGCTGACCCTTCCGATCCCGTCGCGCGGCGCGCAGATCTCAGGATTCCGGTGGAAATGATCCATCCCAATCCCGATCAGCCGCGTCGGAGCTTCACGGAAGAGGCCCTGAACGAGCTTGCCGCGTCAATCCGGGAAAAGGGCGTGATTCAGCCGCTTATCCTTCGCCCCGATCCCGTCGAGCCGGGGATGTATCAGATCGTCGCCGGGGAACGGCGCTGGCGCGCGGCGCAGCTTGCCCAGCTTCATGAAGTTCCGGCCATTGTGCGGGACTTCAATGATACGGAAGTGCTTGAAGTCGCGATAATCGAGAATATTCAACGGTCTGATCTCAATCCGCTGGAAGAGGCAACCGGCTATCGGCAACTGATGGACCGGTTCGGCCACACGCAGGAAAAGCTGGCGGAGGCTATGGGAAAAAGCCGCAGCCATGTGGCAAACCTTCTGAGGCTCCTGAATCTGCCGGAGGAGGTGCAGGAGTTTGTTCGCGACGGGCGGTTGTCGGCTAGTCATGCGCGGGCCCTGATCACCGCGGACGATCCGATCGGGCTGGCGCAAAGGGTCATTTCCAGAGCCATGTCGGTTCGCGATGTGGAGAAACTTGCCAAGGACACTCCGGGCCGGAAAAAGCAGACAGCTCGGAAACCTTCGGAGAAAGACGCGGACACCAAGGCATTGGAAGGTGATTTGTCGGCTGCGATCGGCATGAAGGTTGGCATTGATCACGATATCGCGCAGGGTTCCGGCATTATTTCCATTAAATACAAAGACTTAGCGCAACTCGACGATATCGTTCGCATACTCAATCGTGGCTAGCTGACAAGCAATTCGCGCAAGATCGCGTTGAGGACGGGCCGGCCCCGCTTGGTGGCAGCAAGTTGTGTGCCCCTGATCTCTATGAAGCCATCTTCCGCCAGTCTATCCAGCCTATCAGGGTCGATCCCGGCGCCATTCAGGGCCTCATAGCGGACGAGGTTGCTGCCTTCGGCGAGGCGCAGGCTCATCATGAGATATTCATGTGCTTGATCCGCTTGCGAAAGCTCGGTCCGTGCCGTTTCTCCGCTTCCCGTCTGTTCGACCTGTTCGAGCCACGCCTGCGGCATGCGATGTGTTTCCGTTGCAAATCTCCTCGATCCGAGGGAAAGCCGCCCATGGGCGCCCGGACCGATGCCAAGGTAATCACCACCGCGCCAATAGATCAGATTGTGCCGGGATTGAGCCATGTCTGCCGCGTGGTTGGAGATCTCATAGGCGGGAAACCCCGCCCGTTCGCACAGCTCCTGCGTCAGCTCATACATATCCGCGCCAAGGTCATCGCCCGGCAACCCGGGCAGCCGGCCCAGGCGGTAGCGGTCCCCGAAGGCGGTGCCATCCTCAATGGTCAGCTGGTAGAGGGACAGGTGATCCAGCGCGAGCGAGAGGGCCTCGCTCAGCTCCGTCTTCCACGCCTCAAGGGTCTGATGCTGGCGTGCATAGATCAGATCGAAACTGACCCTGTCGAAGGCGTTTCTGGCAATGTCGAAGGCGTTCACCGCCTCCTCGACCGTGTGCAACCTCCCCAGGCGCTTCAGGTCGTCATCGTTCATTGCCTGAATACCCATGGAGATCCGGGTGACGCCCGCCTCCCGGAAACTCCGGAACTTCCCGGCCTCCACCGATGTCGGGTTCGCCTCCAGCGTGATTTCCAGATCGTTGGCGACCGGCCATGTCTTGCGGATCTGGTCTATGATCGAGCGGACGAGGTCCGGCGCCATGAGGGACGGCGTTCCGCCGCCGAAAAAGACGCTGTTCAGCGTCCGGCCCCCTGTTTCACGGCCCGCCCGTTCAAGTTCCGCCAGAAAGGCCCTCTGCCAGCGGCCGTGGTCGATCTCGGCGGATACGTGGGAGTTGAAATCGCAATAGGGGCATTTGGCCTGACAGAATGGCCAGTGCAGATACAGGCCGAACCCCGCGTTTTGCCAGTCAGCCATCGCCAAAGATCGCTACCAGTTTGCGGAAGGCATCGGCGCGGTGGCTGATCTTGTTCTTTTCCCACCGGTCCATTTCGCCAAAGGTGATATCATACCCGTCGGGTTGAAAAACCGGGTCATAGCCATGGCCCTGGCTTCCACGCATCGGCCAGACAAATTGACCTTCCATCACACCGGGAAACACCTCGTCATGGCCGTCGGGCCAAGCGAGTACGAGGGTGCAGCAGAACCGCGCCGTTCTGGGAAACGCGGCGTTTTTCGCCTCCAGCGCATCATGGGCCCGGGTCATCGCCATGACGAAATTCCGCCCATGATCGGTTTCGGCCCAATCGGCGGTGTAAACGCCGGGTGCGCCGTCCAGCGCATCGATCTCGATACCGCTGTCATCGGCCAGAGCCGGCAGACCGGTGGCCTGCGCCGCGGCATGTGCTTTCAGGCGGGCGTTTTCGACAAAGCTGGTTCCCGTTTCTTCCGGTTCGGGAAGACCGTGGTCCTTGGCGGAAGTGACCCTGATACCGTAGGGCTCCAGAAGATGCGCGATTTCCTCCAGCTTGCCCTGATTGTGGGTCGCCACAAGCAGGGTATCGCCAGAAAATCGGCGCATCTCAGGCAATTGCCTTCGCTTGTGCGGCGACCAGTTCGGACACACCCTTTTCCGCCAGTGACAGGAGTTCCGCAAACTGGTCGCGCGAGAAGGTCGCGCCCTCCGCACTGGCCTGCACCTCTATCATCTGCGCGCTGCCGGTCATGACGAAATTGGCGTCGGTGCCTGCTTCGCTGTCTTCGGGATAGTCCAGATCCAGAACGGGTTGGCCTGCATAGACACCGCAGGAGATGGCCGCCACATGATCGGTGATCGGGTCCGAGAGAACGTCACCGGCAGCCATCAGCTTGTTCACGGCAAGCCGCAAGGCCACCCATCCGCCGGTGATGGAGGCGCAGCGGGTGCCGCCGTCGGCCTGGATCACATCGCAATCGACGGTGATCTGGCGTTCGCCCAGAGCAACGCGGTCGATCCCCGCGCGGAGGGACCGCCCGATCAGCCGCTGGATTTCCTGCGTGCGGCCCGATTGCTTGCCGGCGGTCGCTTCGCGGCGCATCCGGGTATGTGTCGCCCGGGGGAGCATACCGTACTCGGCGGTGACCCAGCCGAGCCCGGTGTTCTTCAGAAACGGCGGTACACGCTCTTCGAGGGAGGCGGTGCAGAGAACATGGGTGTTCCCGCATTTGATCAGGCAGGAGCCCTCGGCATGTGCCGTCACACCGGTTTCGATGGAAATCGGGCGCAGCTCGTCTAGGTTTCGGCCGGAAGGGCGCATATCTGACTCCGTGGAATGTGTTTGGTCTGGATAGTCCGCCATGGCGCGCGGGCGCAACCCCGATTGACCTCTTCCACGCCGCGCCGCTTAATGGCCCGGCTCCGAGGATGAAGCTGAAAATGGCAGACCAGTCGAATATCCTGAACGAGATGAACGATCGCTCCCGCGAGGTGTTTCGCCGCGTGGTGGAGGGATATCTGGAATCCGGCGCGCCGGTGGGGTCGCGCACGCTTACGCGCAGCCTGTCGGAACAGGTTTCCGCGGCGACCGTGCGGAACGTGATGCAGGATCTGGAATATCTCGGTCTGCTCGGCAGCCCCCATATCTCGGCTGGTCGCGTTCCGACGCAGTTGGGCCTGCGGATGTTCGTTGACGGGCTTCTGGAGGTCGGCGACCTGACAGACGAGGACCGCGGCAAGATCGACGCCACGCTTGGCGGCAATTCCGAGGACGTGACCTCGATGCTCGACCGCATCGGATCCGCCCTGTCCGGCGTGACCCATGGGGCCAGCCTTGTTCTGGCGCCAAAGCACGAAGCGCCGATCAAACATATCGAGTTCGTATCCCTTTCGCCGGATCAGGCACTTGTGGTTCTGGTGTTCGGCGATGGGCATGTGGAAAACCGGCTGTTCCAGCCACCGCCGGGCCAGACACCAAGCTCCATGCGGGAGGCGGCCAATTTTCTGAACGCGCTTGCCGCCGGCAAGACCCTCCGGACCCTTCGCAGCGTCATGGAGACCGAGATAAAGGCCCGCCGTCAGGAGATCGACAGTCTTGCACGGGGCCTGATCGAGAGCGGGCTTGCCATATGGGAGAACGAGGGCGACCGAACCGAGCGTCTGATCGTTCGTGGCCGCTCGCATCTTCTGGACAACGCGCCCGAAAACGACGATCTGGATCGCATCCGTACCCTGTTTGACGACCTGGAACGCAAGCGCGATATCGCCGAATTCCTGGAGCTGACCGAAGGTGGCGAGGGTGTGCGCATATTTATCGGGTCGGAGAACAAGTTATTTTCACTTTCGGGTTCCTCTCTGGTGGTCTCTCCTTATATGAACGCTGACCGAAAGATCGTCGGTGCGGTGGGTGTCATCGGGCCGACTCGTCTGAATTATGGTCGGATCGTTCCGATCGTTGATTATACGGCACAGCTGGTCGGAAAGCTGATCTCCGACCGGGGTTAAAAGGGTAAGATATGGCAGATCCCAAGGAAGATCCGTTCCTGGATGATGTGGAAGAGATAGAGGCAAGCCTCGACGAGATGATGGACGCCGAAGGCATCGCGGAGCCTCAGGTTTCCGAATTAGACGCGTTGAAAGCGGAACGCGATGAGCTGAAAGACCGGCTTTTGCGGGTGTTGGCCGATTCGGAAAACATGCGCAAACGCGGCGAACGGGACCGTCGCGAGGCCGAGCAGTACGGAGGCTCGCGTCTGGCGCGGGATCTTCTGCCGGTCTACGACAATCTCCGCCGTGCGCTGGATATCGTGAACGATGATCAGAAAGCCGTGGCCGGTGGTGTGATCGACGGCGTCGAGTTGACCCTTCGGGAGCTTCTCAACGTTTTCACCAAACATGGGATGACGCCCATCGCCCCGCAAGCCGGAGACAAGTTCGACCCGCAACAGCATCAGGCGATGTTCGAGGCACCGGTGCCGGGCACGAAGGCGGGCGAGATCATCGAGGTGATGGCCGAAGGTTTCATGTTGCATGACCGGTTGCTGAGACCGGCGCAGGTCGGCGTGTCCTCCATGCCCGCGTCCTAATCTCCCATCGCGGCTTTCAACTCGTAGATCAGTGAAAGCGCCTCGCGCGCGGTCAACTCGTCCGGGTGAATCTGCCTCAGGCGATCTTCGAGCGGAGATTGCCTGGGGGCCGCGACCTGCGGTTGCGGAGATACAGCGAAAAGAGGGAGGTCATCGATCAGCGTGTCCTTTCGCTGACTTCCCTCCCGCTCTCCGCGTTCAAGCGCCTCAAGGACCGTCTGCGCCCGCGAGATGACCGAAGCGGGCAGCCCGGCCAGCTTTGCAACCTGCACGCCATAGGAGCGATCCGCCGCACCTTCGCGCACCTCGTGAAGGAAGATCACCTCGCCATCCCACTCCTTCACCGCGACGGTGGCATTGGCCACGCCCTCCAGCCGGGCGGCCAGGCTTGTCATCTCGTGATAATGGGTCGCGAAAAGCGCGCGGCATCTGTTGACCGCATGCAGATGTTCCAGCGTGGCCCATGCAATCGAAAGCCCGTCATAAGTGGCCGTTCCGCGCCCGATTTCATCCAGGATAACCAAAGCGCGGTCATCCGCCTGATTGAGGATCGTCGCGGTTTCCACCATCTCCACCATGAAGGTCGACCGCCCCCTCGCGAGATCATCGGAGGCGCCCACGCGGCTGAAAACCTGGCTCACAATCCCGATATGCGCGGCACTGGCCGGCACGAAAGCCCCCATCTGTGCAAGAATGGCGATCAGCGCATTCTGCCGCAGGAAGGTCGATTTACCCGCCATATTCGGCCCGGTGAGCAAGGTGATGGCGGCCGCATCCTTCCCTGCGCTCAGCCGGCAGTCATTGGCAATGAAGGGCTCTCCGGCGGCCTGAAGTGCGGCTTCCACAACCGGATGCCTGCCATCCGTGATCACAAACTCCCGGCTGTCATCCACCTTCGGCCGGGTCCAGTCCTTATCGCGGGCCAGATCGGCCAGCGCCGTGGCCACATCAAGCTCGGCCAGCGCGCGCGCAGTGGTGCCGATCCGGTCGTGTTCATCGAGGATCGCGGCCTGGAGTGTCTCGAACAGGGTCTTTTCGATCGTGAGCGCGCGCTGACCGGCATTCAGGATCTTGGTTTCCAGCTCCGACAGCTCCACCGTGGTGAACCGCACCGCATTCGCCGTGGTCTGCCGATGAATGAAGCTACCCGAAAGGGGCGGGGAGAGCATTTTTTCCGCATGGGTCGCCGTGGTTTCGATGAAATAGCCAAGCACGTTGTTATGCTTGATCTTGAGCGATGGGACCCCGGCCTTTTCCACGTAATCCGCCTGCATTTTCGCGATGACGCCCCGACCCTCGTCCCGCAGGCTGCGCGCCTCGTCGAGGTCGTTGTCGAAACCGGGCGCGATGAAACCGCCTTCCCGCGCAAGAAGAGGCGGCTCGGCAACCAGCGCATCGCCCAGATGCGCCACAAGATCGTCATGGCCGCGCAAATCCCTTGCGGCGTCCGCCAGAATTTCCGGGAGCTCCGCACCGCTGACCAGTTGCGCCAATGCTTCGGCGGCGGTCAATCCGTTGCGGATCGCGGCCAGATCGCGCGGCCCACCCCGGTCCAGCGCAAGCCGCGACAGGGCCCGGTCCAGGTCCGGCACCTGCCGCAACGCCGCCCGGATATCGGCGGCCAGCCCGGTGTTGTCGAACATGGCGGCCACCGCGTCATGGCGGGCGGTGATCGTGGCAAGATGGGTGGAGGGGCTGGATAACCGCCGCTCAAACAGCCGCGCGCCGCCGGCGGTCAGAGTCCGGTCGATTGTCGCTGCCAAACTGCCCGCGCGCCCGCCGTTCAGGCTGGCCGTCAGTTCCAGATTGCGGCGCGTGGCGGCGTCAATCTGCATGACCCGGCCGGAGCTCTGTTTCAGAGGGGGCCTGAGCAACGGCAGATTGCCTTTCTGGGTGATCTGCAGATAGTCGATCAGCGCGCCCATCGCGCTGAGATCCGGACGGGTGAAGGACCCGAAGGGATCGAGCGTTTTGACCTGAAACAGAGACTGAATCCGTGTCTCTGCCGAGCCACTGTCGAAGCTTGCCGGAGACAGATGGGTCAGTGCCGCGCCGCTGTCCCGAATCAGATCCTGCCGCGCGCCGTCCAAGCCATCGGAAACCAGCACCTCACGGGGGCCGAGCCGGGCAAGTTCGGGGGATAATTGCACCGGTGGGCAGGCCATGACCTGAAACGCGCCGGTGGAGATATCGGCCCAGGCAAGCGCGCCCTCGCCCCGCACCTCGGCGTAGGCGGCAAGATAATTGTGGCGCCGCGCGTCAAGCAGGCTGTCCTCGGTCAGTGTACCCGGCGTGACGAGCCGGACCACCTCCCGGCGGACCACCGATTTCGACCCGCGTTTCTTTGCCTCCGCCGGGTCTTCCATCTGTTCGCAAACCGCCACGCGGAACCCCTTGCGGATCAGGGTGAGCAGATACCCCTCGGCGGAATGGGCCGGGACACCGCACATCGGGATATCGTCGCCGTTATGCTTGCCGCGTTTGGTCAGTGCGATGTCCAGCGCCTCCGCGGCTGCAACCGCATCATCGAAGAACATCTCGTAGAAATCGCCCATGCGGTAGAACAACAGCGCATCGCGGTGCTGCGCCTTTATCTCCATGTATTGCGCCATCATTGGTGTGACTTGCGCGGTCATGCCGGCGGCTCCCCTGTTCGCACCTGCGCAGCCTACAAACCGCCCCGTCCGGGCGAAACCCGGAAATGCCACATGTTGTGAGGTGCGCATATCAGGGCTAAGACGGGAAGCGTCGCAAAAAAGGGCCCCGAAATAATGCCGAACAATAGCAGGATCACCCGTGAAGAGGCGCTGGCCTATCATCTGGAGCCCCGGCCCGGCAAGATCGACATTCAGGCCTCCACCCCGATGGCAACGCAGCGGGATCTCAGTCTCGCCTATTCGCCCGGCGTGGCGGTGCCCTGCGAGGAGATCGCCGCAAATCCCGAGCTGGCCTATGATTACACCACGAAGGGCAACATGGTCGCCGTCATCTCCAACGGGACCGCGGTTCTTGGTCTGGGCAATCTGGGTGCGCTTGCGTCCAAACCCGTGATGGAGGGCAAGTCCGTGCTCTTCAAGCGGTTCGCCGACGTGAATTCGATCGATATCGAGCTGGATACGGAGGATGTGGACGAGTTCGTGAATGCCGTTCGGCTGATGGGTCCCACATTCGGCGGCATCAATCTGGAAGATATCAAGGCGCCTGAATGTTTCATGATCGAACAGCGCCTGAAGGAAGAGATGGACATCCCCGTCTTCCATGACGACCAGCATGGGACGGCGGTGATCTGTGCCGCGGGGCTGATCAACGCGCTGCATCTTTCGAACAAGAAGATCGAGGAGTGCAG
This sequence comes from Rhodophyticola sp., assembly GCF_965284195.1. Taxonomy (NCBI): domain Bacteria; kingdom Pseudomonadati; phylum Pseudomonadota; class Alphaproteobacteria; order Rhodobacterales; family Roseobacteraceae; genus Rhodophyticola; species Rhodophyticola sp. The sequence continues at coordinate 3,271,153 of NZ_CBDIRM010000001.1, forward strand.
GATCGTCTTGAACGGTGCGGGCGCTGCCGGGATCGCGTGTATCGAACTGCTGAAGGCCATGGGCGCGCGTCACGACAACTGCATTATCTGCGACACCAAGGGCGTGATCTATCAGGGCCGCACCGATGGCATGAACCAATGGAAATCGGCCCATGCAGTAAAGACCGATCTGCGGACGCTGGAAGAGGCGATGTCGGGCGCGGATGTCTTCCTCGGCGTGTCGGTCAAAGGGGCCGTGACGCCGGAGATGGTCAGGAGCATGGGCGACAACCCGGTGATCTTCGCGATGGCGAATCCCGACCCCGAAATCACGCCCGAGCAGGCCCGCGAGGTACGCTCGGACGCAATCGTGGCGACCGGGCGGTCAGACTACCCAAATCAGGTGAACAACGTTCTGGGCTTTCCCTATCTGTTCCGCGGCGCGCTGGATATTCATGCGCGCGCCATAAACGACGAGATGAAAATCGCCTGTGCCGAAGCCCTTGCGAAGCTGGCGCGCGAAGACGTACCGGACGAGGTTGCGATGGCCTATGGCCGCAAGCTCACCTTCGGGCGCGACTACATCATTCCCACGCCCTTCGATCCGCGCCTGATCTATGTGGTTCCTCCGGCGGTGGCGCGCGCGGGCATGGATACCGGCGTTGCGCGCCGTCCGATCATCGATCTGGATGCCTATGTCACCACGCTGCGCGCCCGGATGGATCCGACCTCTTCGATCCTGCAAGGGATCAACGTGCGCGCCCGCAACGCGCAGGCCCGGATGATTTTCGCCGAAGGGGACGATGTCCGGGTGCTGCGTGCGGCAGTGGCTTACCAGCGAAACGGTATGGGCAAGGCGCTGATCGTCGGGCGCGAGGCGGATGTGAAGGAAAAGCTTGACGCCGCAGGGCTTGCCGATGCGGTGGGGGAGCTGGAGGTGGTGAATGCCGCAAACACGTCTCATCTGGAGAGCTACAAGTCGTTCCTCTACCAGAGATTGCAGCGGAAGGGCTTTGATCACCACGATATCCACCGGCTGGCCGCCCGCGACAGGCATGTCTTTTCCGCGCTGATGCTGGCCCATGGCCATGGCGACGGGCTGGTGACGGGGGCGACCCGGAAATCGGCGCATGTTCTGGGTCTTCTGGGCCATGTCTTCGACACAACCGCGGCCGATGGGGCCGTGGGGGTGACGGCGATGATCCATAAAGGGCGGATCGTGCTGGTGGCCGATACCCTTGTCCATGAATGGCCCGAGGCAGAAGACCTCGCCCTGATCGCGGAACGCGGCGCACATGTCGCGCGCCATCTGGGGCTGGAGCCGAGGGTTGCGTTCGTCAGCTTTTCGACCTTCGGATACCCGGTGTCCGAACGCGCCGAGAAGATGCATCAGGCGCCAAGGGTTCTGGACAGAAAAGGGGTGGATTTCGAGTATGATGGCGAGATGGCCATCGATGTCGCGCTCAACCCCGATGTGATGGCGCAGTATCCGTTCTGCAAGCTGTCCGGTCCGGCAAATGTTCTGGTGGTGCCGGCGCGGCATTCCGCGTCGATCTCGGTCAAGCTGATGCAGGAAATGGCGGGCGCGACCGTGATCGGCCCGATTCTGACCGGGCTCGACCGGCCTGTGCAGATCTGCTCGACCGTATCCACCGCCAACGACATTCTGAACATGGCTGTGATGGCGGCCTGCGAGATCGGGCGCTGAGCCATGACGGTGATTTGCGTCGGCTCGGTCAATATCGACCATGTCTATCGCGTCCCGCATCTTGTGCGCCCAGGGGAGACATTGGCGGCCGATGCCTATGCCAAGGGTCTGGGCGGCAAGGGCGCCAATCAATCCATCGCCGCGGCGAAGGCGGGTGCGACCACCCGGCATCTGGGCCGCGTTGGTCCAGAAGCGTGCTTCGCGTTGGATCAGATGGCCGCCGCCGGCGTCGATGTGTCCGGTATCGAGATTGGCGAAGATCCGTCCGGTCATGCGATCATTACAGTCGATCCGTCCGGCGAGAACGCGATCGTTCTTTTTCCCGGCGCCAATCACCTGCTGAGCGACGCGCAGGTTGAGGCCGGGCTTGCGGGGTTCGGGCCGGGCGACACGCTGATCCTCCAGAACGAGATCAATGTCAGCGGCCATGCGGCGCGTGTGGCGCGGCGCAACGGGCTGCGCGTGGTCTATTCAGCCGCCCCGTTCGATGTGGACGCCGTTCGGGAAATGCTGCCCCTGATCGATCTGCTCTTGCTGAACGAGGGAGAGGCCGCTGCCCTCGAAAAGGCTCTGAACCGGGAGATTTCGGCCCTCGGCGATGTCGAAACGGTCGTGACAATGGGTGCCGATGGCGCGGTCTGGACCTTTGCACATGGCCGGATCGTTCAACCGGCTTTCCGGGTTTCGGAGGTCGTCGATACGACCGGCGCGGGAGACTGTTTTGCCGGATATCTCGTGGCCGGGCTGGATGCAGGTGCCTCTCGCGACCTGGCGATTGAACGGGCAAGCGCAGCCGCAGCGCTGCAGGTCACGCGGCCCGGTGCTGCGGATGCGATGCCGTCAATCGGCGAAGTCATGCAGTTTCTGAAAGCCCGCAAGCCCTGACGGATCAGCTTTTCATCCCGTCCCAGAAGTTCTTGACCTTGTCGAAAAACCCGCTGGCGTTGGGATTGTTCGACTTGGCGCAGGACTCTTCGAATTCGCGCAGCAACTCCTTTTGCCGCGCGGTCAGCTTCACCGGCGTTTCGACCGCCAGTTCGATATACATCTCGCCCGTCGCGGTTCCCCGCAAGGCCGGCATGCCCTTGCCGCGCAGCCGCATCTGACGACCCGACTGCGATCCTTCGGGCACTTTCACCCTGGATCGGCCACCATCGATTGTCGGCACTTCGATCTCGCCGCCCAGGGCGGCGGTGACCATCGAGACGGGAACACGACAGAAAAGATCCAGCCCGTCGCGCTGGAAAAGCGCGTGATCCGCAACCTCGATGAAGATGTACAGGTCGCCCGCCGGTCCGCCGCGCAGCCCGGCCTCCCCCTCGCCGGAGAGACGGATCCGCGTGCCGGTTTCCACACCTGCGGGGATGTTGACGGAAAGTGCCTTTTCCTTCTGCTCACGACCAGCGCCGCCGCAGACATTGCACGGATTCTTGACGATCTGGCCGATGCCGGAGCAGGTAGGGCAGGTCCGCTCCACCGTGAAGAAGCCTTGCTGCGCGCGCACCTTGCCCATGCCGGAACAGGTCGGGCAGGTGACGGGCTCCGCGCCGCCTTCCGCGCCGGTGCCGTTGCAGTTGGAACATGCAACCGATGTGGGAACGGTGATCGCCTTCTGAAGACCCGAATAGGCATCTTCGAGACTGATCCTGAGGTTGTAGCGAAGATCCGATCCGCGCGCAGCGCGCCGGCCGCCGCCGGTGCCGCGCTGGCCGCCCATGAAATCGCCGAACAGATCTTCGAAGACATCCGAGAAGGCGCTCGCAAAATCGCCCTGTCCGGCGCCCCCGCCGCCAAAGCCGCCCGCACGCGGCCCGCCGGCCATGCCGCCATCGAACGCCGCATGACCAAACCGGTCATATGCCGCCTTCTTGTCGGCATCCTTCAGGACGTCATAGGCCTCGTTCGCTTCCTTGAACTGGGCTTCGGCATCGGGATTGTCGGAGTTGCGATCGGGGTGCAGTTCTTTCGCCTTCTGGCGATAGGCCTTCTTGATCTCGGCCTCGGACGCACCGCGTTTGATACCCAGAACATCGTAGTAATCGCGCTTTGACATGGTTGATCCACCCTCATGAAACGCGCCGACCGGCCAAGGTTCCCTATGGCCGGTCGTGCGGGGTTAGGGGACGCGGTTACGAGCTCTTGCGGTCGTCCAGGTCTTCGAAATCGGCGTCGACGATATCCTCGTCCACGCCGCCCGGCTCGTCCACGCCGTCAGGCGCTTCTTCGCCGGCCTCTTCCTGCTGGGCCTTGTAGATCGCTTCGCCCAGTTTCATGGCCGCTTCGGTGACATTCTGGATGCCGCCCTTGATCTTGCCGGCGTCTTCGCTCTCCATCTGCTCTTCCAGCGCCTTGATGGCAAGCTCGATAGCTTCCACCGTGGTGGGATCGACTTTGTCGGCATGCTCTTCCAGCGATTTCTGGGTCGAGTGGATCAGGCTTTCGGCCTGGTTCTTGGCTTCGACCAATTCCTTGCGCTGCTTGTCGGCTTCGGCATTCTCTTCGGCGTCGCGGACCATCTTCTCGATGTCCTCGTCCGTGAGGCCGCCCGAGGCCTGGATCGTGATCGTCTGCTCCTTGCCGGTGCCCTTGTCCTTGGCCGAAACGGACACGATGCCGTTGGCGTCGATGTCGAAGGTCACCTCGATCTGGGGCAGACCGCGGGGTGCGGGCGGGATGTTCTCCAGATTGAACTGGCCGAGCATCTTGTTGTCCGTCGCCATTTCCCGCTCACCCTGGAACACGCGGATGGTGACCGCGTTCTGATTGTCCTCGGCGGTGGAGAAGATCTGGGACTTCTTCGTCGGGATCGTGGTGTTGCGGTCGATCAGGCGGGTGAAGACACCGCCAAGCGTTTCGATGCCGAGAGATAGCGGCGTGACATCCAGCAGGACCACATCCTTCACATCGCCCTGCAGAACGCCGGCCTGAATGGCGGCACCCATGGCGACCACTTCATCGGGGTTCACGCCCTTGTTCGGCTCCTTGCCGAAGAAGTTGGTAACCTCCTCGATGACTTTGGGCATCCGGGTCATACCGCCGACCAGAACCACCTCGTCGATGTCGCCTTTCGACAGACCGGCATCTTTCAGGGCGGCCTGACAGGGCTTCAGCGACTGTTTGATCAGGTCGTTCACGAGGCTTTCCAGCTTGGCGCGGGTCAGCTTCATGACCATGTGCAGCGGCTGCCCGCCCTTGGGGTCCATCGAGATGAACGGCTGGTTGATCTCCGTCTGAGAGGAGGAGGACAATTCGATCTTGGCCTTCTCCGCGGCTTCCTTGAGCCGCTGCAGGGCCATCTTGTCCTTGGTCAGATCGACGCCGTTTTCCTTTTTGAACTCGCCCGCCAGATAGTTGACGATGCGCATGTCGAAGTCTTCACCGCCCAGGAAGGTGTCGCCATTGGTCGACTTCACCTCGAAGAGACCGTCGTCGATTTCCAGAATGGTGATGTCGAAGGTACCGCCGCCAAGGTCGTAAACGGCGATCGTCTTGGTCTCTTTCTTGTCCAGACCATAGGCCAGTGCCGCTGCCGTGGGCTCGTTGATGATGCGCAGAACTTCGAGCCCGGCGATCTTGCCGGCATCCTTCGTCGCCTGGCGCTGGGCGTCGTTGAAATAGGCGGGGACCGTGATGACCGCCTGTGTCACCTCCTCGCCGAGGTAGCTCTCGGCGGTCTCTTTCATCTTCCCGAGGATCAGGGCCGAAATCTGAGAGGGGGAGTATTTCTCCCCATTCACCTCGACCCAGGCGTCGCCATTGCCGCCATCGACGATCGAGTAGGGCACCAGGGCCTTGTCTTTTTCGACCTCTGCATCGTCGACCCGACGGCCGATCAGGCGCTTGACGGCAAAGATCGTGTTGTCGGGGTTGGTGACGGCCTGCCGTTTGGCGGCCTGCCCCACCAGACGCTCGTCATCGGTGAAGCCGACAATCGAAGGTGTGGTGCGCGCGCCTTCGGAGTTTTCGATCACGCGGGGTTGCGAGCCGTCCATAATGGCGACGCAGGAGTTTGTCGTACCGAGGTCAATACCAATCACTTTGGCCATGTTTCGAGTCCCTTTCTCAGGCGATCCAGGCGGGGTCGGGTCCGGTATCGGCCCCCAATCCGCCATATGAAAAACCAGGGGTACACCCTAGCCGGTTTCGTTGGATATATAAGAAGGGGATTTTGGGGCTGCAAGCGGAGTCAAAGATCGATTTGGAGCTTGGTTTGCAAAGCGTTTGTATTTTGCGGGACTGTGGCGGTTCGGTCATCGGTAAAGGCGGACCGCGCCCGCCCGTGGCAAAAGCGATCTGCGGAGGGGTGGGTTGGTGCCTGATCTGAACTTGCGCGGGGTGCTCATACACACCGGATTCCTTGACCCTGCGGAACAGGCGGCGATGGTCGACGACATTCGCGGGGTCCTGCGTGCCGCGCCGCTTTTCCGCCCACAGACGCCTTACGGCAAACAGATGTCGGTGCGGATGACTGCCGCGGGGCAGTTCGGGTGGTTTTCCGACAAAAGCGGATACCGCTATGTCGATCGCCATCCATCTGGCGTGCCCTGGCCCGCGATACCGTCAAGTATCCTGCGTGTCTGGACGCAAGTGAGCGGCGTTGACCGCGATCCCGAATGCTGTCTCGTGAACTTCTATGCCGAGGGCGCGCGCATGGGCCTTCATCAGGACAGGGACGAGGCGGATTTCTCCATGCCCGTCGTCTCGATCTCGCTGGGAGACGACGCGCTGTTCCGGGTGGGCGGGCTCAGCCGGGGTGGCACAACGGAGTCGGTCTGGCTGAAATCGGGCGATGTGGCGGTCCTGGCGGGCGACGCACGACTTATCTATCACGGGGTTGACCGGACAAGGCCGGGCTCATCGGCCCTGTTGCCCAAGGACGGGCGGATCAACCTGACCTTGCGCGTGGTAAGCTAGGGCGCCAGCGCGCAGCAGCCCGACAGCATCTGAACGCCATCGGGAGTCTGGATGATCACAAGCGTCGAAAGGCCGAACATCCGCTCGGACATGCCATCGCTGCAGGCCTCGCGGCGCAAGGTCGCCGTGATGCGACGGCCCGCCCCCTCCCAGACCGCGCCGAACTGGTCCGTTCCCCGGGCGCTCGCCTGACCGCTCCACACCTCGGACAGCGTGATCCGCTCGAAGCCCATATCGCTGAACATGGCCTGCGCACCGGTCCGTTCCAGCGACCAGAACGGCTCGGTGCCGAAACATGCGAGAGGCGTCGGCAGGCCGAATGACCAGATCGGCCCGGTCCGCTGCAGGTAGAAGGCCGAGGCCCAGCCTGCCGTCTCGTCCGCGTTCAACATGAGCCAGCGGCCGTCGGCGCTGGCGCTGACCACCTCTATTCCGCTTGCTCCGGGCAGCAATGCGCCGATGACCGGATGGCCGACACCGGGCCCCGCGCGTACATTCAGAACGTCATCTGCCGCAACGCCGCGAACATCGTAAAGTGCCGGGTAATCCTCTGCATGCACCATACCGGCCCAGAGCAGGTATAATGCCGCCAGAAGGCCCCTCATCTGCCCGCGTTCCAGCTCGAAGACACGTTTTTCCGGCTGTAGAACTCGCCCATCAGGCCCAGCAACAACAGGATGAGCGCGAAGTAGATCGGATATTGCCAGTTGGTGTAGTGCGGATTGTAGTTGATGAAGACGAACCCGCGCATCTGATCGATGATGTGAAACAGCGGATTCCAGTCAAACAGCGCAACCATCGCGCTTGGCAGCATGTTGGCCACGAACATCTTCCCCGAGGCGATCATGTTGGCGCGCACATAGACAAGCTGGATGATCGAGACCAGATCGGGAAACCATGGTTTCAGCGCAAGAAGGATCACCCCGGCGACACAGCCGGTGAACCAGGCCAACAGGAACATGAAAAACGCCATGTTCCAGTCCTGTATTTCGACTGGGGCGATCGCGACATGTATGATGAAGAGAAGCACGAACAGCGAAATCGTCTGCTGGTAAAGCACCGACAGTGCCGACGAGACGATGGCGACGATCGTGTTCATCCGCGCGTGCATCATCATCGGGCTGGCCGGGCCTTCGGAGCCGACAACGGCGGTAAGGGATTTGATATGCACAAGGTACAGGAATATCCCGGTCATCAGATACAGCATGAAATTGCCGCGGATGGCGACCGTGCGGGTCCCGAGAAGGTTGAACATCAGATAGAAGGCGGCGATGAACATGATCGACTGGAGAATGTTCATCCCGATCGCCAGAAGCGCATTGCGGTGGCTTTGACGCACCTTTCGCGCGGCTGCGAAGAACGTGACTTCCGCCAGGCCGAACATCAGCCCCCAGGTGGATCTTTGTCTTCTCGCCTCGAACATATGGGATGGTCCTACCTGCCGAATGTGCCCCGTGGGGCCGGACCCTGTCTTGATGCAGGGAAGCTTTGCCCTTAGCCCTTTACATGACGATACCGCCAAAGAGATTAACGATCAATCTAGACCGCAAGGAGTATCCTGAGTGGATTTCGAGAAAATCGAACGCGTTTTTCGCAAGCTCGCGCTTGAGGCTGGCGCGCGGATCATGGAGATTTACGAGGCCGATGATTTTGACGTCAAGGTCAAATCCGATGACAGCCCGGTCACGGAGGCCGATGAAGCGGCCGATGCCCTGATCTCGGCGGGATTGCGCGCCGAATTCCCTGACATGACCCTCGTCACCGAAGAGCAGGCGACCAGCCACGAGCGAACCGCCCGCGATTTCATCATCGTCGATCCGTTGGACGGGACCAAGGAATTCATCCAGCGCCGCGGGGATTTCACCGTCAATATCGCCCTTGTGCGCGATGGCGCACCGGTACGCGGCGTGGTCTATGCACCTGCGAAGGGCCGGTTGTTCTACACGCAGGCGAACGGGCGCAGCGTCGAAGAAACCGGCGATTTCAACCCGGATATGTCCGGCGAAGTCACGGAAATCGGCGTTTCGGTGCCGGATGTGCGCGCGCTGAGGGTCGTTGCATCGAAATCGCATCGGGATAGCGCAACCGATGCCTATATCGCCAAATACAACGTTGCGGATATGAAAAGCGCGGGCTCCTCGCTCAAATTCTGTCTTCTGGCCACGGCGGAGGCGGATCTTTATCCGAGACTTGGCCGGACCATGGAGTGGGACACGGCGGCGGGCGATGCCGTCCTGCGCGGCGCGGGCGGCAAGATGGTCCGCTTTGACGATCACACGCCGTTTGTCTATGGCAAGCCCGGCTACGAGAACCCGTTTTTCATAGCCTATGCGCCCGGTGTCGCCCTGAAATCCTCATGAGTGTCGTTTGCATCATCCCGGCGCGCTACGCGTCGAGCCGCTATCCGGGCAAACCGCTGGCGGTGCTGCGCGGTGCGACCGGAGACGCGCAAAGCCTGATCGAACGAAGCTGGCGCGCGGCGATGGCGGTGGACGGGTTCGATGCGGTCTACGTCGCCACCGACGATGAACGGATCGCCGAAGCGGCAGAGCGGTTCGGTGGCCGCGTCCTGATGACCTCGGAGACCTGCGCCAATGGCACCGAACGCTGCGCGGAGGCGTTGGGCCTGATCGACGGGTGCGTGGAAATTGTGGTGAACCTGCAGGGCGATGCGCCGTTGACGCCCGCCTGGTTTCTGGAGGATCTGATCGCCGGATTGCGCGCCGCGCCCGATGCGGCGGTCGCCACGCCGGTCCTGCGTTGCGACGGCGAAACGCTGAATGCGCTCAAGGCGGACCGGCTCGCCGGTCGCGTCGGTGGCACGACGGCGGTATTCGATGCGGCGCATCGGGCCCTTTTCTTCTCAAAGGAGGTGATCCCCTTCACCGCTGGGACCTACCCGGAAGACGCGGAGACGCCCGTGTTTCACCATGTCGGTGTCTATGCGTATCGGCCGGAGGCACTGTCAGCCTATCCCGGCCTTGCCGCAGGGCGGCTTGAGCAGATGGAGGGGTTGGAGCAGTTGCGGTTTCTGGAACACGGCCACCCGGTTCTGTGTGTGGAGGTCGCCGCGCGCGGGCGCCAGTTCTGGGAACTCAACAATCCCGAGGATGTTCCCCGGATCGAGGCGATGCTGGCCCAGATGAACATGCCCTGATGGCGGCGCTTCCGGTCAGCGTGATCGTTGTCAGCCAAGGCCGCCCGGCCCTGCTGAGACGGTGCCTGCTGGGTATCCATCAGCTGGCGTATCGCCCGGTCGAACTGATCGTCGTTGCCGACCGGAACGGGCTGGACCGCATCGCGGATCTGAGCTTTGCCGGGCGGATCAAGACCAGGCTTGAGACGCGGCAGAATATCTCGGCGGCGCGCAATCTGGGTATCGCCATGGCTGGGGGAGAGATCCTCGCCTTTGTCGACGATGACGCGGTGCCGGAGCCGAGTTGGCTGACGCGCCTGATCGCGGCCTTCGAGGACCCAGACGTAATGGCGGCTGGCGGCCATGTGATCGGGCGCAACGGGATTTCCCTGCAATGGGGCAGCCGGGCCGTGAACGGCTTGGCGGAGGAGATGGCGCTTGATCTGCCGGGCGCCGGGCCGGTCTGCCCGGATTTGCCGGAAGGCTACGCACTGAAGCTGCAAGGCACGAATTTCGCGCTGCGCCGGGAGGCGATCGAGCAGATCGGCGGTTTCGACGAGGCCTTCGCCTTCTATCTCGACGACACCGATCTGGCCATGCGGCTGCACCGGGCCGGCCTCAGGAGTGCCGCCGTGCCCGGAGCACTGGTTCATCACGGCTTTGCGCCCTCAAGCCGGCGCCACCGCAACCGGGCCCCCAGATCGTTGGCGCAGATCGGGGCCAGCATGGCGGTTTATCTGCGCAAACACGGGCAGGCCGATCGGGTTGTGCCGAGACTGAACGCGTTTCGAAAGCAGCAAAGGGACCGTCTTGACCGGTTTCTGCTGCGCGGAGATCTGGAACCCGGGGATGTAGGGCGCTTGCGGAAAGACCTTGAGGACGGGATCGCCGCGGGCATGACGCGTCAGCCCGGGCAGACGCTGATCCCGACTGTTGGTGACGGCACATTTCTGACATTGCGGGAGGAGCCGGCGCCGCAGGCGGTCTACATGGCCGGTCGCTGGTTCCAGGCACGGCGCCTTCTGGCGGAGGCGGCGCAGAAAGCCGGTAAAGGCGGGACGGTCACGGTTTTTCTGTTTGCGCCGAGTTTGCGGGCCCATCGCGTCGCGTTTTCGGAAACCGGGGTCTGGGTTCAGGCCGGGGGCCTTTTCGGCCGTTCGGATCGTGGGCAAGCCTTTGCCCAGGCCTGGGGCTTTCGCGGACGGGTTCGCGCCGAGACGGAGCGATGCCGTCCCCATCGCGGCTGATTTTTGATAAGGAAGCCACAGATATCAACTTTTGCGGACTTCGCAGCGCCATGATTCCAGCAAAAGCTGGCCCTTCGCCAACGACCTGACTATGTCGGTTAAGGCGTGGCTGCGTGCGAGCCATGGGGCTGAATGGTGAGTTTATGAAAAAACGTGTGACCAAGGCGATCTTTCCGGTGGCGGGGCTGGGAACCCGGTTCTTGCCCGCCACGAAATCCATTCCCAAGGAAATCATGACGCTGGTCGACCGGCCGCTGATCCAATACGCGATCGACGAGGCGCGTGCCGCGGGGATCAAGGAGTTCATCTTCGTCACGTCGCGCGGCAAGAGCGCGCTGGAGGATTACTTCGACCATTCGCCAGAACTGGAAACCGCCCTTCGCAAGAAGGGCAAGGAGGATCTGCTTCAGGCCTTGAAGACCACCAATATGGACAGTGGCGCCATCGCCTATCTGCGTCAGCACCGGCCCCTTGGCCTTGGCCATGCCGTTTGGTGCGCACGGCGGCTTCTGGCGGATGAGCCCTTTGCCGTGATCCTGCCCGATGATGTCATCGCTGCCGAAACGCCCTGCCTGCAGCAGATGGTCGAGGCGCATGCCGAGACCGGGGGCAATATGGTCGCCGCGATGGAGGTGCCCTCGGACAAGGCTTCGGCCTACGGCATTCTCGACATCAAGGAGGACATGGGCTCGGTCGTGTCGGTCAAGGGGATGGTCGAGAAACCCCCCATGGGCAAGCAGCCGTCGAACCTTGCGGTCATCGGACGGTACATCCTGACGCCGAACATCATGAACAACCTGCACAGGATCAAAACCGGCGCAGGCGGCGAGGTTCAGTTGACCGATGCGATCGCGCAGGAGATCGAAGTGTCCGGCAATGTCTATGGCTTCCGGTTCCGGGGGCAGCGGTTCGATTGCGGTTCCAAGGCCGGTTTTCTTCAGGCGACCGTCGCGTTCGGCCTGGCGCGGGAGGAGTTGCGCGACGAATTCTCGCAATACCTGGACGAAATGATGGCCACGCAAAACGCGGCACAGTGAGCGCCTGCCCCAGATGAAAGGGGCCTTGCCCGTGGGCCGTGCCGAATACCCGATCTGTCTGGATGTGACGCGCCTGCTCAGCCGGGTCGGTCGTGGTGCGCTGACCGGTGTGGATCGTGTCGAATATGCCTATCTGAACCGATGTCTTCGTCATCATCCGGATACCCGGTACATTTGCCGGACAACCCGGGGCTACCTGCTTCTTGGCCGCGACGGCGGATCCTGTCTTTCCGATATCCTCGATGGCCGCCTGCCCCTTGGCCGGGCGGACCGGTTGTCGCGCGCTTACGGCAAGGCCCGCAATCCCCGGCACCGGGCCGAGGCCATGTTGCGCCCCCATGCAACGGCGCGCTGCCTTGCCGGGCGGATTTCGACGATGCTGAGGGCACAGTTTCGCGATCAGACGGTCTATCTGAATGTGGGGCACAGCAACCTGTCGCTTCGAATGCTTGCCGCCGTATCCGCCCAGCCGGACATGCGGATGGCGGTGCTGGTTCATGATGTAATCCCGCTGGATTATCCCGATTTCGTTGTCCCGGGCCAGACGCAGGGTTTTGCGGCCATGATGAAGCGCGTCTGCATGCAGGCGGATCTGATCATTGCAAACTCCCATGATACCCGCGCGCGCCTGACATCTCATGCCGCGGGCTGGGGCGGACTGCCGGATATTGCGGTTGCCCATCTGGGGTTGTCGGATCCGGTGGCGTTCGGGCCACTGCCGCCGGGTTTTGATCCCGGCCATCCATCCTTTCTGGCTTTGGGGACCATCGAGCCCCGCAAGAACCACGCGCTTTTGCTGGATGTCTGGGACGATCTGGCCGAAACCCTGCCTGCAAACCGGGTCCCGCATCTGCATCTGGTCGGAAACCGGGGCTGGCGGAGCGAGGATCTTCTTGCGCGCCTTGACGATCACTCTCTGAACGGGACCTGTATCTTCGAGCATGGAGCCCTGCCCGATACGCAGGTGAGAAGCCTGATGGCGGCGGCCAGCGGGCTGCTATTCCCCAGCCTTGCGGAGGGGTTCGGCCTGCCTCCGGCCGAGGCGCTTCGAGAGGGCTGCGTTCCGTTCTGCTCGGACCTTCCGGTTCTGCGCGAGGTTCTGGGCGACAGCGTCATTTACCTTGACCCCCGGGATGCGTACTCTTGGTCCGCAACGATAAAGCAACGAATTGTGGATAGTTTGCCAGTGCCTGACCCTTCAAAAGCCCGGCTTCCCGACTGGCAGGCACATTTTGGAACCGTCGAAGCGGCCTTGGCTGCACTTTGGCAGGACAGGCAAGAAGGCAGGTCATGAAGGCGATTCAGCGCTATGGATTGCGCCTGAGGCGACGGAAATTCCGCATCCGCGCCATGCGCAAACGCTGGCAGCTTCTGCCGGTCGCCGACCGCACCGACCTGATCCGCCCGGACGACGTCCTGTGTTTTGTGACCCTTCGCAACGAGAAACTGCGCCTGAAGTACTTCCTTGAGTACTATCGCGACCGCGGCATCTCGCATTTCTTCTTTGTCGACAATGACAGCACCGACGGGACGCGCGAGTTTCTGGCCGCGCAGTCCGATTGTTCCGTCTGGACGACATCCGCCAGCTACAAGCGGTCCCGCTTCGGGATGGACTGGCTGAACTGGCTTTTGATGAAATACGCCCATGGCCATTGGAGCCTTGTGGTCGATCCCGACGAGTTCCTGGTCTATCCGTTCTGCGACAGCCGCCCGATCCCGGCGCTGACCGATTGGCTGGATGCCTCTTCCATCAAGTCCTTCGGGACCATGCTGCTTGACATGTACCCGAAAGGGTCGATCACCGCCCAACCCTATCATGACGGTCAGAACCCGTTCGAGATCGCCTGCTGGTTCGATGCGGGCAATTATCAGATCAAGCGGAACTGGCAGTTCGGAAACCTGTGGATCCAGGGCGGCCCGCGCGCCCGCCTTTTCTTTCCCGACCGGCCCGAGCGGGCGCCCGCGTTGAACAAGATCCCGCTGGTCAAATGGAACCGGTCCTACGCCTTTGCCAGCTCCACCCACATGCTTCTGCCGCGGGGGCTGAACCTCGTTTACGACGAATGGGGCGGGGAAAAGACCTCCGGCGTCCTGATGCATGCCAAGTTTCTCGACACCTTCACGTCGAAGGCGGAGGAGGAGCTTGAACGTCGGCAGCACTATGCCAACAGCCATGAATACAAGGCCTATCATGCGGGCCTGAACGAAGATCCGAATTTCTGGTGCAAGTGGTCCGAGCGCTACATCAACTGGCGGCAGCTTGAGATCCTGGGCCTCATGTCCAAGGGAAACTGGGCATGAGCAGTGTCGGGTTCGTCATGCTTTGCCACACCGCGCTGGACCGGGCGGCGGAGGTGGCCAGGCACTGGGCCGAACGCGAATGCCCGGTTGTCATACATGTGGACAAGCGGGTCAGCGCCAGGGCCAATGCCTGGCTGCAATCCACGCTGTCGGACCTGCCGAATATCCGGTTTTCCAAGCGGCACAAATGCGAATGGGGCACCTGGTCGCTGGTTGCCGCGTCGCAGACCGCGTCCGAGGTGATGCTGGCGGAGTTCCCGAAGGTCCGCCATGTCTATCTGGCCAGCGGCTCCTGCCTGCCGCTGAGGCCGGTTGAGGAACTGAAAGAGTATCTTGCCGCCCGGCCGCATACGGATTTTATCGAAAGCGTGACCACGCAGGATGTGGAATGGACCGTGGGCGGCTTGAATTCAGAACGATTCCTCTTCCGGTTCCGCTTCTCGTGGAAGCGACATCGCTTCCTGTTCGATCGCTATGTCGAGCTGCAACGGACCCTTGGCCTGAAACGCGAAATGCCCGAAGGGTTGGTGCCGCATCTGGGCTCTCAATGGTGGTGCCTGACGCGGCAGACATTGTCGGCGATCCTGCAGGACCCGGCGCGCAAGGCCCATGACGCTTTCTTCAAACTGGTCTGGATTCCAGACGAGAGCTATTATCAGACGCTTGCGCGGGTCTATTCCAGACAGATGGAGAGCCGGTCGCTGACCCTGTCGAAGTTCGATTTTCAGGGCAAGCCGCATGTGTTCTACGATGACCATCTGCATCTTCTGCGCCGCTCGGATTGCTTCGTGGCGCGCAAGGCGTGGCCGCGTGCAAGCCGTCTTTACGAGACATTCCTGCGCGCCGATCAGCCCGGATCCCAGATGGCGGAGCCCGCACCGGGCAAGATCGACCGGGTGTTCGCAAAGGCGTTGGAACGCCGGACGCGGGGCCGTGCGGGCCTTTACATGCACAGCCGGTTCCCCAATCTCGACTGGGAAAACGGCAAGACCTGCGCGCGGTACTCCGTGTTTCAGGGCTTCAACGACCTGTTCGAGGATTTCGAGCCGTGGCTGTCCCGCCGTCTCGGAGCGCGGGTCCATGGCAACCTCTTCGATCCAGTCCGGGCCCGTTTCGCCGGAGATACGGATGTCTATGCCGGCTGTTTGTCGTCGGCTGCGAAACTGCGCGATTACAATCCGCAGCATTTCCTGACGAGCCTCATCTGGAACACGCGGGGCGAACGCCAGGTGTTCCAGTTCAGCCCGCGCGACAACCAGAAAATCGGCTGGTTCCTGTCCTCAGACAGCAACGCGCAGATCTCGGTCATCACCGGGGCCTGGGCTGTGCCGCTGTTTCTTTCGAATCGAGATTTCGGCGAGATCCGCAAAGAGGCCGCAATGATGCAGAAGCGGGAGGTGGAGTTCCTGAACATCCTGCGCAGCGTCAAGACCCGGGCCGATGTGCGGATCTGGTCGCTTGCCGAGTTCGTGGAGGAGCCGATGGAGAACCTGCAAAGCATTCTGGATGCGATGGACGGGCCTTCGGCGCCGCGCCTGACCGAGGCACCGCGCATGGCCAATCTGGACGGGTTCGGGCAGTTTCTGCAAAACCTCAAGAACCAGGGCATGCAACCCTTCGTGATCGGAGATTTTCCGGCCACGACCCAGGGATTGCAAACGAAACCCGGTGATAACCGCCCCTATCTGGTAAAGAAGTAGATGCCCCGCCAATTTGACGCCTTCGTGATGTTTGCCGAGATGCGGACCGGGTCGAACTATCTTGAGGCGACGTTGAACGAGTTCCCCGACCTGGCCTGCCTGGGCGAGGTGTTCAACCCGTCCTTCATGGGCCATCACAAGACCTTCGAGATGTTCGGCATCGACATGAAGGCGCGCGAAAGGGACCCGGTCCGACTTTTCGACGCGCTGCTTGAGAATACCGAAGGATTGCCGGGGTTCCGATTCTTTCACGATCATGACGCCCGGGTGCTGGAGCGGGTGTTGCCCGACCCGAAAGTCGCCAAGATCATCCTGACCCGCAATCCGCTGGAAAGCTATGTATCGCGCAAGATCGCGGCGGCGACGGGTCAATGGCGGTTGACGGACATGAAGCACCGTCGCGAGTCCGACAAGATCACATTCGACACCGAAGAGTTCGAGGTTCTGCTTGAGAAGCTTCAGGAGTTCCAGATTGCACTGCAAAACGGCCTGCAACGAACGGGGCAAACCGCCTTCTACATCTCCTATGAAGACATCAACGATCTGGATGTGATCAACGGGATGGCGCGATATCTGGGGTCTTCCCATGAGATTTCGGCGACCAACAGCAAACTGAAAAAGCAAAACCCGAGCGATCTGAGCCAGAAGGTCGAGAATTTCGAGGAAATGGCGGCGGCCGTCGCGGCGCTTGACCGGTTCGATTTGACCCGGACCCCCAATTTCGAGCCGAGACGGCATCCCGGCGTGCCGGGGTTTTTCGCCCTGCCGGAGACCGGGCTGCTGTTCATGCCCATCAAGGGATCGGTGGTGGCGCCGGTCGTGACCTGGATGGCCGGGCTTGACGGGCTCGCCGCGCGCGATGTGCCGAGCGGGATGAACCAAAAGGAGCTTCGCCAATGGATGCGCCGGCACGAGGGCCATCGCAGCTTCACGGTTCTACGGCATCCGGTTGCCCGCGCCTATGATGTGTTCACCCGCTACATTCTGCCAAACGACCGCCCTGCATATGCGGAGGCGCGGCGGGTGCTGCGCAAGATGTACGGTCTTCCCATCCCCGCGAAAGGGCTTGTGGACGGATATGGAGCGGAGGAGCACAAGGCCGCGTTCCTCGCCTTTCTTGCCTTTCTGAAAGGCAATCTGGCCGGCCAGACCGGTCTGAAGGTCGATCCGGCCTGGGCCACCCAAACGGCCATCCTTCAGGGCATGGCGAACGTCACCCTGCCCGATCTGCTGATCCGGGAGGAAGAGATGGCGCGGGAGCTGCCCGCGCTGGCCGCGAAACTTGGCCATGGGGACGCCGGTTTCGATGCGCCTTTGCGCGACGAGCCCTTTCCGCTGAAAAGCATCTATGACGGCTCGGTCGAAGACGCGGCGATGGAGGTTTATCGCCGCGACTATCTGAATTTCGGATTTCCGCGCTGGGACCTGCTTTAGGCCGCCTGCGACGCCGCGCCGCCGGTGATCAGCGTATGCAAGGTCGCCGGGTCAGAATTAGCGCGCAGTTTTGCGCAGAGCGTGGGGTTGCGAAGGGTCCGCGACACAAGTGCCAGTGCCTTGAGATGGTCGACACCGCTATCAGCGGGAGCGAACAGCGCAAAAATCAGGTCGACCGGCTGCCGGTCGACCGATTCGAAATCGATCGGCTTGTCGAGCTTGAGGAAGGCCCCGCTGACATTCGTGAGATCGCCAAGCCGCGCGTGAGGCAGGGCCACGCCGTGGCCGACCCCGGTCGGACCCAGGCTCTCGCGATCCTGCAGCGCGTCGAAAATGCTGCTCGCCGGAAGCCCGACAAGGTTTTGCGCCACATCGGCGATGGTCTGCATCAGGCGTTTTTTACTCGTGACATCCGAAACAACCTTAACGCCCTGCGGTTTGAGCAGTGTCGGCAAATCCATGTCTGATCCTATCCTCGCGCCTGTCCCGGTGCGCGTGTTCGGTTACTTTTCCGGACGGGGGTCGATCCACCCGACATTTCCATCGTCCCGGCGGTACACAACATTCACCCCGTCATGCCCCTCGTTCCGGAAGACCAGAAGCGGCGCCCCGGCGATTTCCATCTGCATCACCGCCTCACCCACGGACAGGGAGGGGATTTTCGTTTCCATCTCGGCCACGATGATGGGCTGGAGGGTTTCGGGTTCGGCGGTATCGTTGTCTTCCGATGCGGCGAGGATATAGGACGACGCGCCGAAAAGTTCAACGGGTTGTGATCGCTCTTTGTGATGGTCCTTCAGACGGCGTTTGTAACGGCGCAGCTGCTTCTCCATCTTGTCGCAGCACGAATCGAACGCGGCATAGATTTCATGTGCGGAGGCCTTCGCAGAAGCCGTCAGTCCGGTCGACAGGTGAACCGTGGTTTCGCACACATATTCATGGCCGCTCCGCGAAAAGATCACATTGGCATCGGTGGGGCGTTCGGCATATTTGGATACGGCCGAGCCAAGGCACTCCTTCACATGGGTCTGAAGTGCGTCACCGATATCGATCTGTTTTCCGCTGATTTGGTACCGCATGTATCCTCCGAAATAGCCCAATAGAGCCTTTCACAACCTTAGCCGTGTGGCCCTAACCAAGTGTTTATGATGTCTGGATGCAGATGCGCCGATCCGCTGTGCGCCATCAGGGCTTGTCTGGCCCGGGCGTGGCACAAATCGGGGATCGGCAATTGCGAACATCGATGCCATTTGGCGACACTTTGCCGGGCTCTGTCAATCGCAAGACGACGCTGAAAGGGGCGGCATATCGTGGCACGCGCATCGCGTTCAGCCCCTGCGCGGGCAATTGCCGAGCGGTCGGCTGCCTAGCTGATGCGGAAGCTCTGCCCCAGATAGACCCGGCGGACATTCTCGTCCCGGACGACTTCATCCGCCGTGCCGTTCATCAGAATCGTACCGTCATGCAGGATATAGGCGCGATCCACGATCTGCAGGGTTTCCCGCACGTTGTGATCGGTGATCAGCACGCCCAGCCCGCGGGTCTTGAGGTCGGAAACCAGCGCCCGGATCTCGCTTACCGCAATCGGGTCGACCCCGGCAAAAGGTTCATCCAGAAGCACGTATCGTGGGTTCGAGGCCAGACAGCGGGCAATCTCCACCCGTCTGCGTTCGCCGCCGGAAAGCGACAGCGCGGGCGCCCGGCGCAGGTGCCCGACAGAGAATTCCGAAAGCAGTTCTTCCAGACGATCCAGACGGGTCGTGCGGTTCGGCTCCGCGACCTCCAGGATCGCCATGATGTTGTCTTCGACGGACAGGCCGCGGAAAATCGACATTTCCTGAGGCAAGTATCCGATCCCGGCCTTGGCGCGGCGATACATGGGAAGCTGCGTGACATCGCGCCCATCCAGCGTGACCGTTCCGCCATCCGGCGTGATCAGCCCGGCGATCGAGTAGAAACATGTGGTCTTGCCCGATCCGTTCGGGCCCAGCAGCGCCACAACCTCCCCCTGGTTCAGCGACATGGTGACATCGCGGATCACCGGCCGGCGGCGATAGCTCTTGCGCAGCCGGCTGATATGCAGGCCCTGCTGGCCTTCGGTGACGGTCAGGTTGGGACGGGCCGCCATCACTCCGTTCCCTGCTGCAAGATGGTGCGAACGCGCCCTTCGACCGTGCCGTCGCCGGTGGCCATGTTCACGACCATCCGGTCGCCTGAGATTGCCGTGGCCCCTTGCGTGACCAGCACGCCGCCCGACAGGGTCATGAGGGAGGAGGCGACTTCATAGGCTGCGGATTGCCCCTCGGCGGCATCTACCCCCCGCGTGACGAGAACGCCTCCGGTCGCCTCGACCCGGCTGACATCCTGTGTGCCACCATCTTCGGTGTTGTAGAAAACGGTGACCTCGCCCGCCGCGATGCGCAGGTCGCCCTGAACGATGATGACGTTGCCGGTAAAGACGGCATTGCCGGTTTCCTGATTCAATGTCAGGGCGTCGGCGGTAACCTCGATCGACTGTGTTGCATCATGCGCCACATCGCCGAAGCCGATATTGACCTGGGCAAAGGCAGCAAGGGCCGAAAATTGCAGGGCCAGAAAAGCCGTAAGAAATGCGCGCATCAAGAAACCTCAACTCTCCGGCTCATATAGCATCCTGACCCGTCCGTTGAAACTCAGAACCTGCACACCGGTTTCTTCGGACAGAACCATCCGATCCGCGCTCAGCGTCATGGAGGGGCCGTCGACCCGGACCGGACCGGGCGAAACGACGCTCAGAACCTCGAAGGAGACCACGATACGGTCGCTTTCAAGCCGGTAGCCCGTCGAACTGGTCAGACGGACATCGTTTTGCAGATCGGCGGTCCGATTGCTCAGATCCACTTCCGATGCGGCGCTGTTCAGAAGAAGATAGTCGGTTTCCGATATGGCGACGCGGGTTTCGACCTGTTGCGCGGAAATCCGATCCGGCGCGTCGGGCACCGGCGCCGCGCTTTCGGCGATGAACAGAACCTCCCGCCCATCTTCCAGCGTGCCGGCAAAGCGCGGGTTGCCCAGCCGCTGTTCGCGGGCAAGTTCTTCTACATCAACCTCGGCGAATGGAATTGCGCGGTCGGGGTCGGGGGAGTTGGAGAACAGAAACAGCGTCGACAGAAGGCCAAGAGCCAGAAGCGGCAAGATGACCTTCACCCAGGCCACGATCTGTGAATATCGGTTGGTTACGGCCATCGGCGCGGCTAATGCGCGAAGATGTCGATCTCCGGCCAGCCCGCCAGATCAAGCCGGGCCCGTGCCGGCAGGAAGTCGAACGATGCTTGTGCAAGATCGCTCCGCCCTTCGCGCGCCAGTCGCCGGTCAAGCTCTTCCCGAAGCCGGTGAAGATACAACACGTCGGATGCAGCATAGGTTTTCTGCGCCTCGCTGAGCACCTCCGCACCCCAGTCCGAGCTTTGCTGATGCTTGGAGATGTCGATGCCCAGAAGTTCCTGGCAAAGGTACTTCAGCCCATGCCGGTCGGTATAGGTCCGCACGAGTTTCGACGCGATCTTGGTGCAGTAGACCGGCGCGGCCAAAGCTCCGAAGGCATTCATCATCGCGGCGATGTCGAAGCGCCCGAAATGAAACAGCTTCAGCACATCGGGATCTGTCAGCAGGGCGGCGAGATTGGGCGCCTCCGTCTGTCCGTTGGCGATCTGCACCAGATGCGCATTGCCGTCCCCGCCCGAGAGCTGAACCAGACACAACCGGTCGCGATGCGGATTCAGACCCATGGTTTCGCAATCGATCGCGACCACCGGCCCAAGATCGAGCCCGTCCGGCAAATCGTTCTGATAGGTATGGATCGTCACATCTGCCCCTTTTCTCGACCCCTGGTCAGAAAAAGGGGTGGTGCCCAGGAGAGGACTCGAACCTCCACGTCCATACGGACACTAGCACCTGAAGCTAGCGCGTCTACCAATTCCGCCACCTGGGCAGGTGTCGTGGAAGCGGCTGATATAGCGGGGTCAAAGCGCTGTCAACGGGCCAATGCGCGAAATCCCGAACTGCGGCCCGGTTCAGTAATCGCGCTCGAAAAACAAACCCAGGCTGCTGTCTCCCTCGGCGCCGAAACTGCCGCGCGCGGTAATGCTTGGCGTCAGATCGATATTGAGATTGATGGTCGCGCCGTTTTCGCCACCCAGGGTCACATCCGTATAGATATTGTCCGAGATGTACCGGCCGGCGCGCAGGGCGGCGCTCCCATCCTCGGTGGTCTGGATATCGAGATCGTCGAGCCCGAGATTCTCCCGCAGGCCGGCGAAGATACCTCCGCCGGAATCGCCGCCTGCCAGCCCGGCCACGGCATCCGCAAGCTGGAGCGCCTGGATCGCCGACAAGCTGGAGACGCTGCGACCGAAGAAGAACTGCGCCAGCACCTCGTCACGGGGCAGCTCCGGTTCGGAGGAGAAGATGACCTCGGGTGCCGAAGCCGGACCTTCAAGGATGATGCGGATCAGATACTCTCCGGACCGGCTTTGCGCGACAAGGCGGATGAACGGATCGAAGCTGCCCCGCAGGGTTGCGCTGCCCTGCACCAGATCCAGCCGCTGGCCCAGAATGCCCAGCCGCCCGCGGATCAGCTCGAACCGGCCATCGGGTATGGCGTTGGCGGCGGTGCCCCGCACCCGCAATGTGCCGCCCAGTTCCGCGTCCAGACCGCGGCCGCGCAGGAAAATGCGGCCAGGCGCGCTGACCGTCAGATCCAGCGCGATCTCGGCATTTCCCCCGCCGGTGCCGTCTCCGTTTCGGCCAAGCAGACCCGCAAAGGCGCGTGTCCGGCGCTGCGCGGCGGTTTCGCCCACATGGGTGATTTCGGGAATGGCTTCGGTGGTGCCAAGCGAGGATTCCGGTATGCGGATTTCCGTCTCGCCGATCAGGATCTCGCCCGACAGGCGCGTCGAGCCTGCAAGATTGCCTGCATAGTTCAGCCGGGCTTCCGGGATGAGAACTTCGTAAAGCTGCGGATCGACCAGAACGACCTCGTTCATGGCAATGTCGAAGCGCACCGGAAGGCTGCGCCCGGAAATGCCGACCGATCCATTGGCGGTGACCCGCCCACCGGAGGTGATGGCCCCGCTTGTCGTCACGCGTGCGGTGCCTTCGGCCAGCCGGATATTCGCCGTGACGTCTTCCAGCCCGAAGCCAAGCGCCGGCGCCGCGATCCTCGCTCCATTGGCGTTCAGGCTGCCCGAGACATTGCGAAGATCGGGGGTGCCGGCAAGGCGGAGATCCATGGTCAGCTCGCCCCGGATGGTTCGGGGGGCGATGAACCGATCCGCCAGCGCCAGAGGCGCGCGCCCGGTCAGGCCCAGATCAACCGCGCCGTCCGGCAGGCCCACATCGCCGGTCAGGGTCATCGTCGTGCCTCCGGGGCCTTCCAGATCGGCCTCGGTTGCCCAAGGCCCTTCGCCGCCGGTTCTGCGTATGCCGCCGTGAACCTCGACCGGGCCGGACAGGGCAGAGGTGAAGAGCGCCACGTTCCGCAGCCAGACCGAGGCCAGTATCTCGCTTGCCTCACTGCTGAGCCGGCCGCCACCCTTGACCGAAAGCTCGCGGCTCGCGAGGTTCAGATCCTCAAGCAAAAGCCCCGTTTCGTCCCGGCGAAGGGCCACCGCAAGTTCGGTGGTTCCGGCAAACAGGGCGGGTGGCAGGCTTGGGGACAGGCGCAGCTCCGTGGACTGCCCGCTGATGGTGGCATCGAAGGCGCCGGACAATGCGTCGGCTGTCCCCCCAACCGCCAAAGTGGCGCTGCCCTGAAAACCATCGCCGACCATCGGCGCAAAACGGCTCAGATCCGCGCTTTCGGCCTGCACGGCATAGGTCAGATCAAGACGGTCATCGGCCAGTTCGGCGCTGGCTTCTCCCTCAAGGGTCAGATCGCCGGCGGTCACTTGCAGACCGCTGAGCGTGACCGGTGCCTCCGCCTCCCATGCCAGATCGGTGCGGAGCGTGGCCGCGTCGCCGATGGCCGTTGCGACGGCCTCATCCCTGTGGCCAAGGCCGGTCGCGGCGGCGGATATGCGCGCGGTGACCGACGACATCCCGCGCGCGGCTTCGGTGATATCGCCGCCCATGTCCAGCGTCACGGCCGCTGCGGTCAGGTCTCCCGCAACAAGACCGCGCAGTTCTGCGTCGCCCGCCCAGCTGTTGCCGTCCCGCCGGTCGTAGCTGATGTCCAGCCGCGCGGATGCGATGGACACGTCGCCATCCGCGATTGGCAGCAAAACCCGATCTTCCGCCGCGCGGGTGGGGGCGATGTTGCCACGCAGGGTAAAGCTGTCAGGCTGGCGTTCCGCATCCAGCACCACGCGCCCTTCCAGTTGCATGGCGGCCGCGTCGATCCGTATCGGGTCGGCGGTCAGGATACCGGCGGCATCCTGCGTGACATTCGCGATCAGGGAAACGTCCGTCCCGAAGAAGTCGCGGTATTCCGGCAGGACAATCGCCGTGATGTCGCCCGACAGATCGAGCATGACCGATTGCGCGCCGGTGTCGGTCTGCATGACTTCCAGATCTCCGGCAAGGCGCGGCTCCCCGTCCGTTTCCAGCGAGAACTCGGCCACGAAATCCGAAAGCGGCCCCTGTCCCTCCAGCGAAAGCAGCACGGAAGGTTCGCCGGGAATGCCCAGAAGCGACGCGGCCAGCCCGCCCTCCTCCTCCTCGAACAACAGGGCGATCTCGGCAATCCGGGTTTCGTTTTCAAATCCGGCGGTCAGACTGAATTGCCCCAACGGGCCATCGCGCCGTTCGAGTTCCAGATTTGCGGTCCCGTCCCCGTCCGCCAGTTCGGCGGATCCGTTGACGGAAAAGACCAGGGCCTGGCCCAGAACGGGCGCCCCGATTTCAACCCGGTCGATGGCCGTCTCCTGAATGCGGATGCTCAGCGGAAGCTCGGGCAGGCTGAACGGCGTCGCTTCGGCATCGGGCAGGCCGCCCGTGGATTGCGGAAGCCGGGCAAGCTCCAGCCGTGCGGCGGTCAGCTCGTTGACTTCCAGCGCGCGGGAGAACAGGGCACTGCGTCTCCAGTCCAGCGTGACGTCTTCCAGCACCAGCCAGACGCCGTCTTCATCCGCGATGGTCAGCCGGTCAAGCGAGGCCCGCGAACTCAGCGCGCCGCGAAATCCCTCGATCCTGACCTGCCGCGCCGCATCGTCGGACAGCGCATCTTCCAGAAGCGCCTGCAGCCGTCCCCTGTCGTCATCCTGCGCGCCAAGCGCGACGGGAAAGACGGCAAGCAGAGATATGAGCAGGAACCGTCTCAAAACGTGTGTCCGATGCCGATGTAAAGCAGCACGCGCTGGCCGGCATTGTCGCCTGTGACGGGTGTCGCCACATCCAGCCGGATCGGACCAAGCGCGGTGTTGTAGCGAAACCCGAGCCCCGCGCCCGCATGCCAGTCGCCATTCGTATCGCCAAGCGGCCCGGCGGAGATGTAGCCGCCATCGGCAAAGGCCACCAGCCCGTAGGTTTCGGTGATATCGGCCCGGATTTCGGCGGAGAGACCTGCAAAGCCGCGCCCGCCGCTGCTGGTGCCGCCCTGGGTCGCGCCGAGCGATTTGTAGGGCTGGCCGCGCACTGTTCCGCCGCCACCGGAATAGAACAGAAACTCCGGCGGAAGGTCGGTGAAGGCACCGCCTTCGATGGTGCCAAGCTGCACACGGCCGGCAAGGCGGACCCTGTCATCCTCCCCAAACCCGAGATAGCCGCGCCCGTCCAGCACGGCACGAAGCCCGAACCCGTCGCCCGTGCCCTCCAGAACGGTGAAGGGCGTCAGTTCAAGCTCGGCATAATAGCCGTTGCGGGCGTCCAGCGGATTGTCGCGCCGGTCATAGGTCGCACTGGTCGGCCAGGTGGCTAGAACGATCTGGCGGCTGCCGAAGGCGTCGTCGATATCGGAAAAGCGCAGACCGACGCCGAACCGGGTTGTCAGCTCGTCCGAGATCAGCCTTTCGAAGCCAAGGCTGGTTTCGAACAGCGTCTCTTCGAAGGTCGGCTCGTCCAGACCCGCGAGGCGCGTGTCGAAGATCAGCGCGGTATCGGGCCGGAACGTGGCGGGGCGGGTAAAGACGCCGCGCAATTCCCAGTCCGCGCCGCCGGTGTCGCCCCCGACCCCGGAAATCTCGGCATCGAAGCGCAGCCGTTCCGCGCCGCCGAGAAGATTGCGGTGCAGCC
Source organism: Rhodophyticola sp. (assembly GCF_965284195.1). Taxonomy (NCBI): domain Bacteria; kingdom Pseudomonadati; phylum Pseudomonadota; class Alphaproteobacteria; order Rhodobacterales; family Roseobacteraceae; genus Rhodophyticola; species Rhodophyticola sp. The sequence continues at coordinate 3,296,817 of NZ_CBDIRM010000001.1, forward strand.
AGTACGCGCTGAGCGCACCACCGTCGGAAGAAGAGATTTCGGCGCCGAAGCCAAACCGTCTGAGCGGTGCCTCGACCAGTGTCGCACCGATATCCATGACCGCGTTGGCGTCCGGCGTCTGTTCCTCCAGCGCGACGGACCGGAATGTGCCGGTGCGGCGCAGTCTCTGCTCCGAGGTTTCCAGCGTGTCGGGGTCGAAGACCTCGCCGCGGGGCAGGCCGGCAATCTCCCGGATCCGCTCGGGCCGGGTGCGCTGCTGGCCTTGCGGGATCAGATCGCCGAACCGGACAAGGGGTCCGGGTGAAACCGAGATATCCGCATCGAGCACCGCCTCCTGCTGACGTGCGGTGATCGACTGCCGCCCGATATCCGCCGTGGCGTGGCCTGCCTGCCGCCACCCCGTGATCGCGGCCTCCGCGGTCTCCCTCAGAACGGGCGTGTTCGCGGGCGCGCCGGTGCGAAACCCTTCCGGCAGCTCGGTGCCGGGCGCGAGCGGAGCGATGTCCGTCCGGCCAAGGCGAAAGGCGGCGCCGGTTTCAACGCGGATAGCGGCGCGGTCGATGCGAGCCGGGGGCGAAAAAGGCGACAGTTCCGCAGCCTCCCGGCCGTTCAGGCGGATGCTGATCACCGGCCCGAAATACCCGTATTCGTAAAGCACGCCAAGCAGGCGCGCATAATCCGCGCGCGCCGCGGCAACCCTGTCCTGGATGGTGGTGCCTTCCTCTGCGTCGGTTCTGGCCAGCAGGGAGGTCGCACGCAGCGCATCGATCAGATCGTCCGATCCGCCGGGCACATCGAAAGCGACCTCGGCACCAGCGATACCGGGGTAGAGCAGAACACATGACAAAAGAAACGCACGTAACCGGGTCAAGCCCACACCCCTGAACAGCCGCTTGTTCCAGATGTAGCGGTGTGAACGCGTCCTGACCACTGGTCTTGAGGCGGTTGCGATAGATTTGAGCCCGATCTTGGGACGATTTGCGCCTTGTTCCGTCACAGAGGCGCGCGTATCAACCGGAACAAGCAGGACGGAAGGATCATGGCCATGTCGAAACTCGTCACAATCTTCGGCGGTTCGGGCTTTGTCGGTCGCTATGTGGCGCGGCGTATGGCGAAAGAGGGCTGGCGTGTGCGGGTTGCGGTTCGTCGCCCGAACGAGGCTCTGTTCGTGCGCCCCTACGGCGCCGTGGGTCAGGTTGAGCCGGTTTTCGCCAATCTGCGCGACGATGCGTCGGTGGCCGCGGCGCTGAACGGGGCGGATGCCGTGGTCAACTGCGTCGGCATCCTTTCGGAACGCGGCAGGAACAGGTTCGATGCCGTGCAGGCCGAGGGCGCGGGCCGTGTGGCGCGTCTGGCCACGGCCGAAGGCGTCGCGCATCTGGTGCAGGTTTCCGCCATCGGAGCGGACCCGCACAGCAACAGCGCCTACGCCCGGACCAAGGCCGAAGGGGAGGCCGCTGTCCTTGAGCATTTTCCGCAGGCCGTGATCCTGCGACCGTCGATCATATTCGGCCCGGAAGACGAGTTCTTCAACCGGTTTGCGGCGATGACACGGTTTGGACCGATCCTGCCCGTGGTCGGCGCGGATACGCGGTTTCAGCCGGTCTATGTGGATGATGTTGCGGCCGCGGTCGTTGCCGGGGTTCTGGGAAAGGCCGCGCCCGGTGTCTATGAACTGGGCGGACCGGAGGTGGAAACCTTCCGGGCCCTGATGCAGCGGATGCTGGGCGTGATCCGCCGCCGCCGCCTGATCATGAACGTTCCGTTCTGGATCGCGGGGCTTATGGCCTGGTTTCTCGATGCGGTGCAGACCGTCACGCTTGGAGTTCTGCACAATGGCATGCTGACGCGGGATCAGGCACGGCAGTTGCGGCGGGACAATGTCGCCAATGACGATCTGCGGGGGTTTGCCGATCTGGGGATCGAACCGGTGGCTATGGATGCGGTTCTGGAAGAGTATCTCTGGCCCTACCGCAGCGGCGGACAATATGCCGAGATCAAGGAAAGCGCCGGAAACCTGCGGACCTAGCTGTAGGCGATACCCAGAAGTATCAGCCCCAGGATCACCCGGTAGATGACATACGGCGTGAAGCTGACGCTGCGCAGCAGGCGCATCATGAAGATCAGCGCGGCAAGGGCCGCCAGAAAGGCGAAGACGGCGGCGATTGCGCCGTCCCGTGCCGCTTGCGCATCTGCCGTGACAATCACCTCACTGCCCAGAAGGACGCCAGAGGCGATAATCGTCGGGATCGACATGAGCATCGCAAGCCGTGCAGCACTTTCCCGGTTGTAGCCCAGATACCGCCCCGCGGTGATCGTGATGCCCGACCGGGAGGTGCCGGGGATGAGCGCGATCGCCTGCCAGAGCCCCATGATCAGTGCATGTTTGAGGGTCCATTGCTGCGCAGTCCGCGTCTGGGCGCCGGACTGGTCGGCCCAGTAAAGAACGATCCCGAAGATCAGCATCGTCCAGCCGATGACGGCCGTCGATCGCAACAGATCGTCCCATCCCATCAGCTTCAGGATCAGCCCGAAAAGGATGACCGGGATCGTGGCGATCACAAGACAGAGCGCCAGAAATGCGCCCCGCGTGTCCACTTTGCCCCGGATCAGCCGAAGTGAGCCCGCCGCGGCGTCTTTCACATCGGCCCAGAAATACAGGATGACCGCGCCCAGAGTGCCGACATGCACCGCAACGTCGATGACCTGCCCCTGGTCGTCCAGGCCGGTGAGATTCGGCAGCAGAATCAGGTGGCCGGACGAGGAAATCGGCAGAAACTCGGTCAGACCCTGGATCAGGGCGACCAGGAACAAGTGAAAGAGGCTCATGGGCCATCCCGGTGACGAATCAATACCAACAACCTAAAGTGTTGGAGATAAATCGAAAGTCGGCATATATGGAACTTATACTGACCTATTATCTTGCCCCGGCATCATAATTCTGAAAAAAATCATATGCAGAACCGCAATTAGGTCAGTATAATTGTCTTTTATTGAGATTTGCGGGGAGATATAGGAGCGATGTGCTGAAGGGGAGGCTGTCTTGGCCGAGCAAGCGATGTTGAAATTCGTGACCGTGGAAAAGGCGATGCCCGAGAAGCGTCCGCCCGATCTGCGCAAAGAAGATTTTCAGGAAATCTACGGTGAATATGCCCGGGAGAAGGCCGCCGAGCAGGCCGGCCGGTGCAGCCAATGCGGTGTGCCCTATTGCCAGACCCATTGCCCGCTGCACAACAACATCCCCGATTGGCTGCGCCTGACCGCCGAGGGGCGGCTGGAAGAGGCCTATGAGCTGAGCCAGGCAACCAACACATTTCCCGAAATCTGTGGCCGCATCTGTCCTCAGGATCGCCTGTGCGAGGGAAATTGCGTGATCGAGCAATCGGGTCACGGCACCGTCACGATCGGATCGGTGGAGAAGTACATCACCGATACCGCGTTCGAGATGGGCTGGGTGAAGCCGATCGCCCCCAAGACGGACCGCAGCGAAAGCGTGGGCATCATCGGCGCGGGCCCCGGCGGGCTGGCGGCCGCGGATATGCTGCGCCGGGCCGGTTTACAGGTGACAGTCTATGATCGCTACGACCGCGCGGGCGGGTTGATGACCTATGGGATCCCCGGCTTCAAGCTTGAAAAACCGGTGGTCATGCAACGGATCGACCAGTTGGAAGATGGCGGCGTCAACTTCGTGCTCAACTGCACCGTGGGCAACGATATCAGCTTCGCCGACATCCGGGACAAGCACGATTTTGTCGTTATCGCGACGGGGGTTTACAAGTCCCGCGAGTTGCAGGCCCCAGGTGTCGGCGCCAATGGTCTGGTGCGTGCAATCGACTATCTGACCGCGTCGAACCGCAAGAGCTTCGGCGATGACGTGCCGGAGTTCGACAGCGGCGAGTTGAACGCCGAAGGCAAGCGCGTGGTGGTCATCGGTGGCGGTGACACGGCGATGGATTGCGTGCGCACCGCCGTTCGGCAGGGGGCCACCAGCGTCAAGTGTCTCTACCGGCGTGACCGGGCGAACATGCCCGGCAGCCAGCGGGAGGTGGCGAATGCCGAGGAGGAAGGCGTCGAGTTCGTCTGGCTGACCGCGCCCAAGGGCTTCAAGGGTGACCGGATCGAGGGCGTGATGGTGCAGAAAATGCGGCTGGGGCAGCCCGATGCGACGGGTCGCCAAAGCCCCGAGGTCATCGACGGCGCCGATTATGTGGAAGATGCAGATCTGGTGATCATGGCGCTGGGGTTCGAGCCCGAAGACCTGCCCTCGCTGTGGGGGACGCCCGAACTGGAGGTAACCCGCTGGGGCACAGTCAAGGCCGATTTCCGGACCCATGAGACAGCCCTGGAGGGCGTCTATGCGGTGGGGGATATCGTGCGCGGTGCAAGCCTCGTGGTCTGGGCCATTCGCGATGGACGGGAAGCGGCCGAGGCGATTCTGGCCAAGATCGCTGAACAAGCGACGTTGGCGGCGGAGTGATGTATCATCGGCACCTCGGCATATGGATGCGGCGCGCATATCCTACGATCCGCGCATGTGCGGCTCGGTGTATCCGTCGAAACGGCGAAATCTGAAGAGAGGTTAAAGGTCATGATTGCTGACCGGATCAGAGCCAGAGGCAGAGAAGGCATTGCGGCCACGACGATGGCGCTGCTGCTTTCGTCCGGCCTTTCGGGAATGCCGGCGGCGGCACAGCAGGGTGGCTTCTTCACCCCGCCGTCGGGCTGCGCCGCTTTCCTGACCGTGCAATCGCGAAGCTGCTACGTGTCTCATTACTGGACATGCGAGGCCGACCCCGCGGGCCATCACTGGCGGATCGGCATCGGCGAAGACGGGCCGTTTTCCCTGTCCTACACCGACAGCGAATTCCGCTGGCTGAGAAGCTACGACCTGCGCGACGGGGGCGAGTCGGTGCTCGTGGAGCCGGAAGAAGACCCGGCCAGCCTGACCGAACTGTTCGAAACAGGCACGGATTCGATGGTGTACACGATCATCGAAGAGGGTCCGAACGGGAGCCAACAACGCGATTATGTCGGGTTTGACGCGCTGACCGGTGACAGTGTGATGGTCGACGGGCATCTTTTGCAGATCACGTCCTTTTCCTACGAATACGAGACCGGTTTCGGGCCGCGCCGGGTGAGCGGCAACCAGTTCGTCAGCGAAGACTGGCGCCTCTTCTTCGGCGGGACCGAAACGGTGACCACTCCCGATGGCGGCACGTTCGAGGGCAACTATTCGCCCATGGAGTTTGCCGAGCCGGGCGAAGACGGGTTTCTGAGCATGACCCCGATTTACGATTGCGGAAACACGATGTCGGGGCTGTTCCACGAGGATCAGGCGCAGGAAGGATGACGGGATGAGCGGATGCACGACAGGTGGTTGCCTTTGCGGCGCGGTACGGTTCGAGCTGGCCGAAGCGCCCAAGACCTATGGCGCATGTCATTGTGCGATGTGCCGGAAATTCAGCGGCGGCATCGAACTTGGGCTTGAAGTTCCACCGGGCGGCGTAAGCTGGACCGGGGAGAAGAATATCGGGGTCTACAAATCCTCCGACTGGGCGGAGCGCGGGTTCTGCAAGATCTGCGGATCGAGCCTGTTCTGGCGGTTGACCGCCCCGGGGCCGATGCAGGGGCTGTTGAGCCTGTCGGCCGGATCGCTGGACAGTTTCGACGGGCTGGAGTTCACGACCGAGGTCTATATCGACATGAAGCCGGACAGCCACGCATTTGCCGGAACCCGCAAGCGGATGACCGAGGCCGAGGTGATGGCCATGGTCGACGCGATGGAGGGAGGGGACCAATGACCGAATTCGATAGCGCCTGGGCCGCCGAAGAGGAAAAGCGCCGGGCCTGGATGGCCGAAAACAGTCTCTATTCGGCGGAATCGGAACATTCCTCCTGCGGAGTCGGGCTGGTCGTATCGGTCGACGGCAAGCCGTCGCGCAAGGTCGTCGAAAACGGCATCAATGCGCTGAAGGCCGTTTGGCATCGCGGCGCGGTGGATGCCGATGGCAAGACCGGCGACGGCGCGGGCATTCATGTGCAGATCCCGGTGCATTTCTTTTACGATCAGGTGCGCCGCACGGGCCATGAGCCGGATATGGCGCGTCTGATGGCCGTCGGGCAGGTGTTTCTGCCGCGCAACGATTTCGGCGCGCAGGAAACATGCCGGACGATCGTGGAATCCGAAGTTCTGCGGATGGGATACTATATCTACGGCTGGCGCCATGTGCCGGTGGACATCTCGGTTCTGGGCGAGAAGGCCAATTCGACGCGGCCCGAGATCGAGCAGATCATCATCTCGAATTCCAAAAACGTCGATGAAGAGACGTTCGAGCGGGAGCTTTACGTCATCCGCCGGCGGATCGAGAAGGCGGCCGCAGCAGCCGGTGTCGGACAGCTTTACATCTGCTCGCTGAGCTGCCGGTCGATCATCTACAAGGGCATGATGCTGGCCCAGGATGTGGCGGAGTTCTACCCCGATCTGCACGATGAGCGGTTCGAGAGTGCGTTTGCGATTTATCACCAGCGCTATTCAACCAACACCTTCCCGCAATGGTGGCTGGCGCAGCCGTTCCGGATGCTGGCGCATAATGGCGAAATCAACACGCTGAAAGGCAATGTGAACTGGATGAAGAGCCACGAGATCCGGCTCTCGTCCAGCTATTTCGGCGATATGGCCGAAGACATCAAACCGATCGTGCCTGGCGGCTCGTCGGACAGCGCGGCCCTGGATGCCGTCTTCGAGGTGCTGGTACGCGCGGGCCGCAATGCCCCGATGGCCAAGACGATGCTGGTGCCCGAGGCGTGGAGCCAGACGGCGACGGAACTGCCGCAGGCGTGGCAGGACATGTATTCCTACTGCAATTCCGTGATGGAGCCATGGGACGGGCCCGCGGCGCTTGCGATGACCGACGGGCGCTGGGTTTGTGCCGGTCTGGACAGGAACGGCCTCAGGCCCATGCGCTATGTGGTGACCGGCGAGGGGCTGCTGATTGCCGGGTCCGAGGCGGGGATGGTGCCGGTGGATGAAAGCACCGTCGTCGAGAAGGGCGCGCTGGGCCCCGGGCAGATGATCGCTGTCGATATGGCCGAACAGAAACTGTTCCACGACACCGAGATAAAGGACGCGCTGGCGTCGGCCCGGCCTTTCGGCGATTGGGTTGGCAAGATCACCGATCTGGCCGAGATTACCGAAGGCGTCACGGAACGGGCGCTTTTCACCGGCGGAGAGCTGCGCAAGCGGCAGATCGCGGCGGGATACTCGATAGAAGAGCTGGAAAGCATTCTGGCGCCCATGGCCGAAGATGGCAAAGAGGCGCTGGCGAGCATGGGCGACGACACGCCAAGTGCCGTGCTGTCGGGCCAGTACCGGCCGCTCAGCCATTTCTTCCGGCAGAATTTCAGCCAGGTGACGAACCCCCCGATCGATTCGCTTCGCGAATACCGGGTCATGAGCCTGAAAACGCGGTTCGGCAATCTCAAGAACGTGCTGGACGAAGACAGCTCGCAGACCGAGATCCTCGTGCTGGAAAGCCCGTTCGTGGGCAACGCGCAGTTCGAGGCGATGCTGGATCAATTCGGCGCAAGCGTGGTGACCATCGACTGCACCTTCCCGGTGAACGGCGGGGCGGGCACGCTGAGAGAGGGTTTGCAGCGGATCCGCAACGAGGCCGAAGACGCGGTACGCTCGGGCGCCGGGCATATCGTGCTGAGCGACCGCTCCCAGAACGAGGAGCGGGTTGCGATGCCGATGATCCTCGCCACCTCTGCGGTGCATAGCTGGCTCACACGGAACGGCTTGCGGACCTTCTGTTCGCTGAACGTCCGCTCGGCGGAATGCATCGACCCGCATTATTTTGCCGTTCTGGTTGGTTGCGGCGCGACCACGGTCAATGCCTATCTGGCGCAGGACTCGCTGGCCGACCGCATCGACCGGGGGTTGCTGGACTGCACGCTGACCGAAGCGGTGGCGCGGTATCGGCAAGCCATCGATCAGGGCCTTCTCAAGATCATGGCGAAGATGGGGATCAGCGTGATCTCCAGCTATCGCGGTGGCTTGAATTTCGAGGCGGTGGGCCTGTCCCGCGCCATGGTTGCGGAATACTTCCCCGGCATGATCAGCCGGATATCCGGCATCGGCGTGACGGGCCTGCAAAACAAGGTGGAAGAGGTTCATACCCGCGGCTGGCGCGGGGGGCAGGACGTGCTGCCGATCGGCGGCTTCTACAAGGCGCGCCGCTCGGGAGAGAAGCACGCCTGGGAAGCGCAGACCATGCATATGCTGCAAGCGGCCTGCAACCGGTCGAGTTACGAGCTTTGGAAGCAGTACTCCGCGACCATGCGGAAGAACCCGCCGATCCATCTGCGGGATCTGCTGGATATCAAGCCGCTGGGCAAGCCGGTGCCGATCGAAGAGGTGGAAAGCATCACCTCGATCCGCAAGCGGTTCGTGACGCCGGGCATGAGCCTCGGCGCGCTGTCGCCCGAGGCGCACAAGACTCTCAATGTGGCGATGAACCGGATCGGCGCGAAATCCGACAGCGGCGAGGGCGGCGAAGACCCGGCGCATTTCGTGCCGGAGCCCAATGGAGACAACCCATCCGCCAAGATCAAGCAGGTCGCTTCGGGCCGGTTCGGCGTGACCGCGGAATACCTGAACCATTGCGAGGAATTGGAGATCAAGGTGGCGCAGGGCGCCAAGCCCGGCGAGGGCGGCCAGTTGCCCGGCATGAAGGTCACCGACCTGATCGCGCGGCTGCGCCATTCCACGAAGGGGGTGACGCTGATCTCCCCGCCGCCGCATCACGACATCTATTCCATCGAGGATCTGGCGCAGTTGATCTACGATCTCAAGCAGATCAACCCGCGCGCAAAGGTGACGGTGAAGCTGGTGGCGTCCTCCGGCGTCGGCACCATCGCTGCCGGCGTGGCCAAGGCCAAGGCGGATGTGATCCTGATTTCGGGTCATAACGGGGGCACCGGCGCCTCTCCGGCGACGAGCATCAAATATGCCGGCCTGCCGTGGGAGATGGGCCTGACCGAGGCGCATCAGGTCCTGGCGATGAACAAGCTGCGCGACCGCGTCACGCTGCGCACCGATGGCGGGCTGCGCACCGGCCGCGACATCGTGATGGCCGCGATGATGGGCGCCGAGGAATACGGTATAGGCACCGCCGCGCTGATCTCCATGGGCTGCATCATGGTGCGTCAATGCCAGTCGAACACCTGCCCCGTGGGGGTCTGCACGCAGGATGAGAGCCTGAGGGAGAAGTTCACCGGCACGGCCGACAAGGTTGTGAACCTGATCACCTTCTATGCCCAGGAGGTTCGCGAGTTGCTGGCCTCCATCGGGGCCCGGTCGCTGGATGACGTGATTGGCCGGGCCGATCTGCTGACGCAGGTTTCCCGCGGCTCGGCGCATCTGGACGATCTGGATCTCAATCCGCTTCTGATCACGGTCGATGGCGCGGACAAGATCGTCTACGACCGCAACAAGGCGCGGAACGCGGTGCCCGATACGCTGGATGCACAGATCGTGGCGGATGCCGCGCGGTTCCTGAAAGACGGCGAGAAAATGCAGCTGTCCTATGCGGTGCAGAACACGCTCAGAACGATCGGGACGCGCACCAGCAGCCACATCGTGCAGTCCTTCGGGATGCGGAATGCGCTTCAGCCCGATCATCTGACGGTAAAGCTGGAGGGCTCCGCCGGGCAGTCTCTGGGCGCGTTTGCGGCCCCTGGGCTGAAGCTTGAAGTATCCGGCGATGCCAATGACTACGTCGGCAAGGGGTTGAGCGGCGGGATCATCGTGGTGAAGCCGCCGCAGGTAAGCCCGCTCAAGGCCGATGAGAACACGATCATCGGTAACACCGTGCTTTACGGCGCGACGGACGGGTATCTGTTTGCTGCTGGCCGTGCGGGCGAGCGGTTCGCGGTGCGGAACTCCGGCGCGAAGGTCGTGATCGAGGGCTGCGGCTCGAACGGGTGCGAATACATGACCGGCGGCGTCGCCGTGATCCTTGGGACCATTGGCGCGAATTTCGGTGCGGGCATGACCGGCGGGATGGCCTATCTCTACGATCCCGACGGGCAGTCGCAGGTCAACATGAACCTTGAGACGCTGGTGACCGCCCCGGTAAGCGTGGCGCATTGGGAGGCAGAGCTGAAATCCCTGGTGGAGCGCCATGCGGCCGAGACCGGAAGCAGGAAGGCGCGCGATATCCTTCAGCACTGGGATCTGGAGCTGGCGAATTTCCTGCAGGTCTGCCCCAAGGAGATGCTCAACAAGCTGGCCCATCCGCTCGGCATCGAAGAGGCGGCCGTTCCGGCGGAGTGACCGGGGTTTGCGTATCACGGCGCGCCGCACCGCTGGGGTGACGGCTCGCCGCAAAGCCGGCCAAACGGAAAGCACCGGCGTTAGACCGCGCCCTTATCTTCCGGGGGCCGCCTCTTCGGCGTTGCGGTCGCCCTCTCGCAAACTGCGCTGCGATCACGCCAGGAAGCGTGAGCCACGAGGCCGCCGGCATCGCCGCGCCACGGGCAGCGCAGTCGATGATCAAGTCGCCAATGTCTCCGCGACGCCCACTATGTAGTTCTGGCCATAGGCTTTCGCGCAGCGCGGGCAGGTCGTGTAGAAGAAGAAAATCCGCCCGGGCACCTTGCCATCGGCGCGGACCAACTCCTGCATCTGCTCGTGCCAGTCTTTCGCCTTGTTGTAGGGCCCCTCGAACACCTTCGTGATGAAATCGCCAGACAGCGTGGTCATTTCCTCATCGGGGACGTCCTTGTCCGTGGAAAACAGATGCTCGCTCTGCCAGGCCGACAGGTCGCGGCTGAGGATCAGCCAGTTGTCGAGGTCGACCGCGCCATTTTCCGCCATCCGGCTCCCGACACGGGTGAAGACCTGTCCCATGTTGAGAGGCACATGCATGGCGCTGCGCGTGGTGGCGCGGAGGAAAGGTTTATCGCGGAAATGCAACTCCTGCCGGTCCCAGCCATCGGGGTTGAATTTGGTACAACAGCCGGTGGTGTTGATGCTGTCATCGTAATGCGGAACGGTGTTCGTCTTCATCACAAGCTCCTGAATTGGGAAATTCAGGATGTCATGACTGCGAAGACCGCGCCTTAAACGAGGTTAATCAGGCGCGACGATCTCGTCCTCCGCGTAGCCCTGGATGTAGAGAAGCGCCGTAAGATCGCCGTGGTTGATACGGATCTTCGCCTGCTCCTGCACGGCGGGTTTGGCATGAAGCGCGACACCCGTACCGGCAAGCTGGAGCATGCCAAGGTCGTTGGCGCCATCACCCACGGCCAGCACATCCTCCGGCGCGAGGTTCAGCCGCGCGGTGACATCGTGCAACGCCTGCACCTTGGCATCCCGGCCAAGGATCGGCGTGGCGACCTCTCCGGTCAGGACGCCGCCTTCGGACAGCAGCGTATTGGCGCGATGATCGTCAAAACCCAGATCGGCCGCGATCCTCGCGGAAAAAGCGGTGAAACCGCCCGACACGAGAGAGGTATGAGCGCCATGAGCCTTCATCGTCGCGATCAGGGTCCTGCCACCGGGCATATGCGTGATCCGTCGGGCCAGAACAGTCTCTATCACTGAGGTTCCGAGACCTTTCAGCAGGCGCACCCGGGCGCGCAACGCCTCTTCGAACGCGATCTCGCCATTCATCGCGCGGGCGGTGATCGCGGCCACATGCTCTCCCACGCCGGCCTCGGCCGCCAGTTCGTCGATGCATTCCTGGCGGATCATCGTGCTGTCCATATCGGCCAGCAGCACTTTCTTGCGGCGGCCTTCGCTCTGCTGGACCACCAGATCGACGCCCTCGGCCTGCAGGCTGGTCCAGATCTGCGCCTCGTTCTTCGGCCTTTTGGGAAAGGCGAATTCGGCGGCCTTGTCGGGGGCGAGCCACAGGATATCGTCGCCACCAAGCGCATTTCGCAAACTGTCGACGAGGGCGGCTTCCAGATACATCGCGGGGTTGGTGATCAGGGTCGCTGTGAACATGAACGCTCCGGTCTGCAGATGGCTGACGCGCATAGAGCATGTTCGGCTCCGAAGGGCCAGATGACCGTTCAAATTCTCGATTGGCTTTGGGCCGGGGTCTTTTATGCTTCGGGGCACAAGGTTTGAGCAGTCCATTGGAGGGCAGGTTTGGTTTTGCGCGATATCCTCGCGGCATTGGTGGCGCTGGTCTGCATCGGACTTGGCCTGTTCCTGTTGGAGCGGCCGAGGGCTGGGCTTGAGATCTCGTCGCTGATGGTGGGGGAAACGCCGGCGACCGTGATGCAGGTTCCCGAAACCACGGCGCCGGTCGTGGTGATCGCCCACGGCTTTGCCGGATCGCGGCAGTTGATGCATCCCTATCAGCTTACGCTCGCGCGGGCGGGATACATCACCGTCAGCTACGACCTCCAGGGGCATGGGCGAAACCCGCTGCCGATGTCCGGCGACGTGAACTCGATCGACGGCACCACCCGGTTGCTGATGGAGGAGATCGGACGGGTCACCGACGCCGCGCTGGCCCTGCCCGGCGCGGATGGGCGGGTGGCCCTGCTGGGGCATTCCATGGCCTCGGATATCATCGTCCGACAGGCGCTTGCGGATGATCGCGTGGGCGCCGTGGTGGCGATCTCTCTTTTCTCCGAAGCGGTCACGGCGGCGGAGCCGGAGAACATGCTCGTGGTCAACGGCGCGTGGGAGGGCGCCTTGCGGGCGGAGGCGCAGCGGATCATGGCCGAGGTCGGAGCTGCCGAAGGCGACACGGTCGGAACGCCCGGTGAGGGCTTTGCCCGCCGCGCGGTGGCCGCCCCGATGGTGGAGCATGTGGGCGTGCTCTACTCCGCAACCGGAATGCGGGAGGCGCGGGAATGGCTGAATGCGACCTTCGGGCGGGACTATCGCAGCGGCATCGCCAATATCGGCGGCCCGGTCCTGCTGACCCTTCTGGGTGTCGTTCTGCTGGGCCTGCCCCTTGCGAACCTGCTGGCGGAGGGTCCGCGCCTGCCCGAGGTGCCCAAAGGCGCATTCCTGGCCCTTGCGCTTGCGCCTGCGGTTCTGACACCGCTGATCCTTTCCCTTGTGGAGACTCGGTTTCTGCCGGTTCTGGTGGCCGATTATCTGGCGCTGCATCTTGCCGTTTACGGATCTCTGGTTCTGGCCGGCCTGGCGGTCGAGGGGGATCTGCCGAAGCTGAGAGGCGGGCCGGCCGGTATCCTTCTGGCGGGTTTTGCCCTGATCGCCTTCGGCGGTGTGCTGGACCGCTATGTGGCGAGCTTCTTTCCGCATGCGGGACGTCTGCCCATTCTGGCGGCGATCCTGCCGGGCGCGGTTCTGGCAATGGTGGCCGATGCGGCGCTGCTTCAGGCGGGACATGCCCGCATCTGGCGGCGCTGGGTGGCGCGGCTGGCTTTTCTGATGTCTCTGGGCATTGCGGTCGCCCTGGATTTCGAGCGGCTGTTCTTCCTGATCATCATCCTGCCGGTGATCGGGCTCTTCTATCTCAGCTTCGGCGTGATCGGCGGCTGGGTCGGGCGGCGCACGGGCTCTGCGCTGGCGATGGGTCTGGGTCTGGGCATCGTGCTTGCCTGGGCCCTGGCGGTGACGTTCCCATTGTTCACCGGAACGACCTGAGAAGACCCTATCCTTCGGTATAGAGCCTATTCGTAGCCGGTCATCTCCAGATATCCGCTCCCTTCGTGGCTGCCGGTGAAGCGGATCGGACCTTCCCAGTAGGGAAAGCTGGTGCCCATCCAGCTTTGCGGGTTGAGCGGGATCGTCTCGACATCGATGCCACGGGCGGCAAGCTCCACGCGCCACTCCACCGGCACGTCGCGCCCCGCCACGTTTTCGGTGCGCAGCGGCGTGAGGCGCAAAGCGCCATCTGGATAGGCCGTTGCGGTCCCGTCAGGGCCGATCCAGGTGGCGGAGGTGTATGTGGGCCGCGTGGCCGATCGCAGGCCAAACCCCATCAACCGGGCGCCATCGGCGAACTGGAGCGAAAACCAGTCCCACCCGTTCTGATCGGCGGAAAGCGGTTGGGAAGACCATTCGCGATCCAGCCATGCGCTGCCGGTGACCTCCATCGCGCCGTCAGGCAGGGTGAGCCTGCCCGACACCTCGTAAAAGGGTTGCGAATAGTAGTAGCTGGCCTGCCCATCGGCGGATTTGACGGAATATCCCCCATCGCCGTGCAATACGAGCGGGCCGGTCGCCCGCAGGTCCAGATCATAGGAGAAATCGGGACCGCGCGCCGTCACCGCCAGGGCCGAGAGCGCGTCGGCGCCGGTTGGCGCGGTGGAGATCATCGCCCAGTCGTCGATCCAGGCTTCGAACGGCTCGGGCGTGACGCCCGCCTGCCCGACGCCGCCCCGACCCAGACGCTCCGCGTAGAAATGCGTGTCTTCGGTCGTCAGGCCCGCATGGCCCATCCAAAGCTGCGCCGCATCCCAGCCTTCGGCCTCCTCCGGGCGGAGGGCGGAGCGGAACAGAGTCCACTGGATGCCGTAATCCCGCCCGTCCGCTCCGGTGAGCGTCGCTGTCAGATACCACCATTCGATGCGATAGGCCGGGTGGGGGCCGTGATCGGCGGGGAAGGCGAATTGCGGTTCGGGCGCGGGGACGGCAAAGCCCTCGGCGTCGGTGCCGAGGCCCGCAAAGCCTTGTGACAGAGCCTGACCGGCGGTCAGCACCAGCATCGGAAGCCACAGCCTAGCGTTCATGGGCAAAGACCTTGAGCAGGGTTGAGGGCGCGATATGGGCCAGTCTCCAGGCCGGCCAGGCGGCGGCCAGAAGCGCCGCGAGAAGCGCATAAAGGCCCAGGCGAAGCCAGTCGACCGGAAATATCTGCATCGGGAGCCGCCAGCCGAACGCCTCCACATTCACGACCGCCAGAAGGACCCAGGCGAGCGCAAGGCCCACGGGGATCGCCAGAGCGAAGGTCAGGAATGCCAGAAGTGTGGTGCGGGCCAGTTCGGCGCGGGCCAGTGCGGCCCGGGTCTGGCCGAGGGCCCAGATCGGGGCCAGTTGCGGCAGCCGCATCCCGGCCAGCGTCAAGAGGCTGGTCAGCAGGGCGAGGCTGGCCACACCGAGGGTGAGAATGTTGAGCGCACCGGTCACCAGGAATGTCTGCTCGAAGATCCGCAAGGAAAAGCGTTTGATCTCCTCCTGATCGATCAGATTGGCGGTGGGCAGGTCGAATTCCGCCCGCAATGCGTCGGCCACAGCGGGGACGCGATCGGCCGGCACGCGGATGGCCATCCGAAGCTGGGGAATATCGGTGAACCGGTCGGTGAAGAGATCGAGGCCGATGATCGCCTGCCCCACCGGGTTGCCATAGTCGGAATAGACGCCGGCGATGGGCAGGGCCCACCCCGGTTGCAGCGTCACGGGATCGCCAATGGACAGGCGCTCGCGGCGGGAGAGCTGCTCGTTGATCAGTGCGGCCTCGCCTGCGGCCACCTGCGCCCAGACATCGGGTGCGGCGGACAGAAGCGGCCAGTTGTCGCGATAGGTGGCGTGATCGGCGATGCCGTAAAGCTCTGCCGGTTGTCCGGCGAGCGTCACCGGGGCGGAGACGATCGGCAGAACCGCATCGGTCCGGGGCAGAAGGGTCGCGCGGATCGCGGCGGCTTCGGAGGGGGTGCGCGCGGTGACGTAAAGCTCCGAGGCAAGCCGCTGGTCAAGCCAGCCGGTGAAGGTGCCCCGGAAGGAGCCGACCATGGTCGAGACACCGATATTGGCGGCGAGTGCAAGCAGGAGCGCCATGAACGCCATGGACAGGCCGGGGAGCTGTTGGCGGGTATCCGCCAGAAGCCATTCCCGAAAGGGTGTGGTGGCGAACCGGGTCGCGAGACGCAAGAGCGCGGTGAGCAGCGAGGGAAGCGCGAGGGCCGCCCCGACAAGCAGAGCGGCGAGGCAGGCAAACCCGGCGATCAGGCCCGTCCCGAAGGCGCCAAGGAGGAATGCCGCGGCGAACAGGCCAATCGCTATCGTCATTTGCCCGCGCATGGCCTGACCGGAGGCCATCGCCCAGGCGCGTGGCTGGGCGGGCGCCAGAAGCGGCAGGCGCGCAACACGCAGCAGCGCCTGCACCGATGCCGCGGCGGTGCCGATCAGGGCGATGCCCATCCCGGTGACGGCCCAGACCGGCCGAAAGGCAAGTTGGCCGGAAATCTCGGCACCATAGAGCCCGCGCAGCGTACCCGCGACGCCGGGCAGGAGGGCAGCGGCGATGATGTATCCCAGAACGATCCCGATGAGGCCGGCGATCAGGGCAAAGGCGGTCAGTTCGACGGCCAGAAGCGTGACGAGCCGCCGGAGCGGCAGGCCAAGCGCGCGCAGGGTCCGAAAGCTGGTGCGGCGCTGCTCGAAGGCGAGGCCGATAGCGGCGTGAACGATGAACAGTCCGACGGCAAAGGCCAGAAGGCCGAAGGCCGTGAGGTTCAGGTGAAAGCTGTCGGTCAGCCGCCCGATATCGGTGCCGGATTGGGGCGTGGAAAGCGTCAGACCCGTGGCCTCGGCAAGGGGCGGAAGGCCGGAGGGCTGCACCGGCGCAACCAGCAGATAGGACGGATCGGACCGGCCGCTGAGCCGGGCGGCGGTTGCGATATCGGTAAGCGCCGTGCCGGGGGCGAGACGGGAGGTAATCACAAGGGGCGGAAGGTCAGCCGGGAGCGGCCGCGCGGCCGTTTCCGCTGCGACAAGCAACCGGCCCGGTGCAGTCACGAAGGCCTCGAACGGGATCTCGCCACCCACTAGGGCGGGCGCCTGTGCCTCTGGCGGCGTGGTCAGCGGGTCGATGCCAAGCAGGCGGAGGCGCGCGCCGGGCCCGGCGAGTTCCGCCTCGATCACGGGAGAGACGAGATACCCGGCACGGCGGAGCGCGACATACTCGGCCAGAGGTACCGGAAGACCGTCCGTGCGGGTCAGGCGGGCCAGTTGATCCTGCCCCAATATCGCGGCGGCCCGGTCATAGGAGGCGCGCGCTTCGGCGTTGATCGCCTGAACGCCGGACCAGAGCGCCGTGGCCAGCGCAAGGCCGAGGATCAGGGTCAGACATTGGCCGGGATGGCGCCTCCAATGGGAGAGCAGGGCGGCGCAGGCGGCACGGGTCATTCGGCCGCCCGCCCAAGCCCTGCGCTGCCGAGCCGGCCCTTGGTCAGATGCACCTGGTGGGCCAGACGGTGTGCCAGCCGTGTCGAATGGGTGACCATCAGGATCGCGGTGCCGGTTTCCGCGGCCAGCTCCAGAAGCAGGCCAAGAACAGTGTCGCCCGTGGTTTCATCGAGATTGCCGGTGGGTTCGTCGGCCAGAATCACGCGGGGCCTCGTCGCCAGCGTCCGGCCGATCGCCACGCGCTGCTGCTGTCCGCCGGAAAGCTGTTCGGGGTAGCGGGCAAGATGCTCCGAAAGGCCCAGACGCTTGGCCAGCTCATCCACCCATGCGGCATCGTGCCGACCCGCAAGCCGCGCCTGAAAGGAGAGGTTCTGCGCCACCGTCAGGGACGGGATCAGGTTGAATTGCTGGAAGATCAGGCCAACCATGTCGCGGCGCAGGCGCGCGCGACCCGCGTCATCCAGCGCCGAGAGGTCCACGCCGTCCACCTCGATCCGTCCCTTGTCCGCGGTGTCCAGCCCGCCGATCAGATGGAGCAGCGTGCTTTTCCCCGATCCGCTTTCACCGGTCAGCGCAAGCGTGTCGCCCGGCGCCATCGTCAATGACACACCGCGCAGAACGGGCAGCGGCCCATCCTCCGTTTCGAAGGATTTGTGGATATCGGTCACACTCAGCACGGAACAGCCTTTCGAGGCGGGGGTTGCAATTAAGCTAGCAGTGCGATGCCGGGGTTAAAGGCACAGAATGCCGCGCATGCCCGATGAAAACGTCAGTCGGGTGGCAATAGCAATTTCATATCGGGCGATCCGGTTCTTGCGCTGCCCGGATCATACTCTATTTTAAACTGAACGGTTCGGTTTTATCGAGGGTGGTATGGGAGTCCATAGCAGCAGGCTCTGGCTTGACACGGCGCGGCTCAGTTCCACCCGTCTGCCCGGCGGCGGAACCGAACAGCTGCTCAGGGCCGATTACTTCGAAATGGAGGCCGGGCCGATGGCTCCGGTAAGCCTGCCCGACCACTGCCTGCTGATTCCGCTTCAACCCGATGCCGCCGCCGGTCTTCAGCGCCGGGATGGCAGGCAGACCCCGCTCGATCTGCCTCCCGGCTCGATGGTCGTGATGCCAGTGGGTGCGGTCTGCAGTTGGGAATGGCGGGCGCCTGTCAATTTCCTGCTGATCCGCGCGCATCCGGAGCGGATTCAGCATTTCATTCAGGGCGACCTGAGGGTTCTGACCGTGGGGTCCCGCCTTGATGGCAGCAACGTCCTGCAAGACCCGGACCTGCGCGACTGGGCCCTGCAGATGAAGATCGCGCTTGAGGAGCCGGGCCCGGGCCAGGCTGTCCTGTTCGACGCACTCGCGCGGGTGTTCGTGGTGACGCTGGTCCGGCGCTATGCCATCACCGACGACGCTCCGTTTGCGGAAACCGGTGGGCTGACCACGGAGCGATACGCGCGGTTGCTTGACTATATCGATCGCCGGATCGACCAGCCTTTGCGCACGCCGGAACTGGCGCATCATCTGGGTATGTCCGATTCCGCACTGGTGCGCGCGATCAAGCAGACCACCGGCATCACGCCTCAGGCGTTGGTCATGCGGCGGCGTCTCGATGCCGCGAAAACGCGTCTGCGCGACCCGGCGCTCAGCCTTGGCGCCATCGCGATGGCCACCGGCTTTGCGGATCAGGCCCATCTGTCCCGCAGTTTCAAATCGGCGGTCGGAATGACGCCTTCGGGCTACAGGCGCCAAAAATTAAACTAAACGGTTTGGTTCAAAAACTGGATCGATGGGTTCAAGTTTTACCGCCGTCTCCGGCCCATCTTCAGGTCATGGAGGGCAGATCAGACCGGTTTGCCCCGAAATGTCGGAGAAAAGACAATGACACGCATGATCCTTCCCCTTGGTGCCGCACTGGCCCTGACCCTCGCCGTTCCCGCCGTCGCGAATGATGCGCAACTGGCGGCTTCGCTTGGTGTCGAGCCCGATGTCTATACCACCGCTGAGCTGATCCAGCTTTCCAACGCGATGTCCGATGACGATGCCATCGCGATCCGTCACATCCTCCAGGACGGGCCCGAAACCGTGTCGACCCAGAACCGGAGCGCAAATGGCGGCAATGCCCAGCTGGCGGCCTATCTGGGTGTGAATCCGGCCGACTATACGACTGCGGAACTGGCGGCGATGTATATTGACGCCACTGACTGATGCGCGGTCTTGAAACGGGTTTGAAACGGGGCGGTGCAGATTCATCGCCCCGTTTCTGTTGCGGTCAGCGAAACCGGATCGGCAGATCGAACCGATAGCTCTGCTCCGAGAGGCCATCAGGCGCTGCGGGAAATCGGCCCGCCCTCCGGACGGCCCTGATGCCCGCCTCGTCGATCTCGGGATTGCCCGAGGACTGGATGAGCGCCAGGCTCTGCAAATGCCCGTCCCGTCCGATGTTCAGGCGCAGGGTCACGGCCCCCTGCTGCCCGCCGACATTTGGTCTTCGGCGCTCGATACGGGCTTCGATCTGTGCCCCCCAACGCGCCACGAGGCTTTGCCGTTGTGATGCGGATATCGTGGTGTCGGAGGCTTGCCGGACATTGCCCCGCGCGGCGTCACCGCGTTGCTCCCCGGCGGTTTGGCGGGCTTGCGCCGCCATGGCCGGTGCCGGGGCCTCGGGCCGTTCCGGGCGGGCCACGGGACGGTCCGAGTGGGCAACGGCGAGGGGCGATGTGGCGTCGGGCACAGGTCCGGGTGCCGTGTCCGACATCGGCGGGAGCGCCAACTCGGGCCGCGCGGCGCGGCGGACCATCTCGGGCGGCGGCAGGGCCGTTTGCGGCGCGCTCTGAAGCTCCGGACTTGTCAGATTTGCAACACGGATATCGGGCAAGCTGCTGAGCCGCGTCTCGGCGTTCGGCACTGTCGGCACAGGTTCCGGCAGGACCGGCTGGCGCAGCGCATCCGGCATGGCCGGTCTCGGCGCCGCGTCGGTCGGCGTTGGTGGAACGGGCAGCTGTGCGAGGCTTGGGGGCGCAAGAGCAGAGGGCTGCGCCACATCCGGCGGCGTGGTCCAGCGCGCGACCAGTTCGGCCATCTCGCCCGATGCGGCCTGAAACGTCGTCTCCGCGGCGCCCGACGGGCCTGCGCGCGAGGCTGCGCCATCGGAAAGCTGGACGAAGACGGCGGCGTGAACGGCAACCGAAACGGTCAGAAAGGCAAAGATCTGAAGCAGCCTGTTCATGGCGCCTCCGTCACAAGCGCGATGTCCGTGATCCCGATTGCCGCAAGACGGGGGAGAATGCGCGCAAGATCGCGTGCCGGCAACGCCGCATCCGCGCGGAGTGTCAGCGGCCCGGGCTCCCGCATGGCAAGTGCCGCGAACACGGCGTCGTTCTGGTGTATTTCATACGCCAGTGCGCCGTTCGCATCGATGTAAAGCGTGTCTGGCGCGGGATCGGCCGGGGTGGCCGCAGCACTGGGCGGGGTCACGTCCAGCGGGTCGGGCGGGGCGATCTGCGCGGTCATCAGAAAGAAGATCAGCAGCAGGAACACCACGTTGATCATCGGAACGATCGCTTCGCCGCGGGGGCGACGGGAGGGTTGGCCGAAGGAGATCATTCGACCAGCACCAGGCGGGTGAAGCCGGCCTGTTCCAGTGCGGACATCAGCGTGACCAGGCGTTGCAGGCTGGCACCGTCGACCGCGCGCAAGACGACGGTGTCATCCGGCCGGTCTGCCAGGTCATTCAGCCGGGCCACGATTTCCGCAACCTCTCCGGCCTGCCCGTTCAGACGTTGCCCTTCCGGAAGGACATCGACCAGCCGCGGCGGGCCGGAATAGGTGCTGCCCGACCCTGAAAGGCTCAATGGCAACGCGCCGTCCTGACCGAACCGGGCGGCCAGCATGAAAAACACCAGAAGCAGGAACACGACGTCGATCATCGGCGTCAGGCTGGGGCGACGGCTGGGTCTTGTCCGGGCGAACTGAAAGCTCATCGCGGCCCCCGCGTGAAGATGCGCGTGGCGGCATCCTCCATATCCGCCTGCACCCGATCCACGGCAGTTTCGAACCATGTCAGAGCCATCGAGGCCGGGATCGCGACGGCCATCCCCGCGGCGGTTGTCAGAAGCGCCTCCCAGATGCCACCGGCAAGCGTGGCCGGGTCGGCGCGTGTGCCCGCGACCTGAAGTGCCTGAAACGCGGCAATCATGCCCAAAACAGTGCCTAACAGGCCCAATAGAGGCGCAATCGCCGCGATAAGCTCCAATGCGCGAAGCCCGCCGCGCGCGTCGGACAGCAGGGATTTCGCAATACGGGTTGTTTCTTCGCGGGCGGCCTCCGCCGTCAGGCCGGGATCCTGACGCGCCTCCATCGCGGCAACGGCCATCTGCGCCCGCAGGGATCTGCGTCCGCTGATATGGCGCAAACCGGATGCCGCATCGCCGCCCTGCCAATGCCCGATCGCCTCGTCGGTCTGGGTGCCGTCGGACCAGGCGCCCATCTGCGCCAACTGCCAGATTTTCCAGAAGATCAGCGCCAGAGTGACGACAGACAGCGCGGCGATGGCCCAGAGCGCGGGACCGCCCCGGCTCAGAAACTCGACAAGATCGGTCATGCGCGCGCCCTTTTTCCTGAATAGTCACCCCAAAGGATCTTCTCGATTGCGTCCAGCCCGTCGCCCAGCGCCGCGGG
Organism: Rhodophyticola sp.; assembly: GCF_965284195.1. Lineage (NCBI taxonomy): Bacteria > Pseudomonadati > Pseudomonadota > Alphaproteobacteria > Rhodobacterales > Roseobacteraceae > Rhodophyticola > Rhodophyticola sp. The sequence goes on from NZ_CBDIRM010000001.1 coordinate 3,318,616, forward strand.
GCCCGGTTGCAGGATCAGCGGAGATTTGATCTCGGCGATCCGGCCTGCTCTCACCGCCGGTATGTCCTGCCAGCCGGGGCGGTCCGCAATCCGTTCCGGGCGGACTTTCTTGCCGCACCAGCTTGCGATGATCACGTCGGGGGCGGCATCGATCACCTCTTTCGGGTCGATAATGCGATTTCTGGCGGCGGGTTCGCCGCTCAGATGGGCAAAGACATCGATGCCGCCCGCGATTTCGATCAACTGGCTGACCCAGGCGATGCCGGAAATCGGCGGGTCGTCCCATTCCTCGAAATAGACCCTCGGTCGGGCGGGGCGGGGCCTGTCGCGGAGACGTTGAAGCCGCGCCTCGAACCTTGCTGCCAGCGCCTTGGCCTTGGCGCCCGCACCGACCAGAGCGCCCAGCGTGCGGATCATCGCCAGAATGCCGGAAATGTCGCGCTGGTTGAACGCATGCACGGCCACCCCCTCGCGGATCAGCTGCGCGACGATATCGGCCTGAAGATCGGAGAAGGTCAGAACGAGATCAGGCTCCAGGGCGAGGATCTTGGGGATATCGGCAGACGTGAAGGCGCCGACCCGCGGCTTTTCCTGCCGCACCTGAGGTGGGCGGACGGCATAACCCGTTACGCCGACGATGCGGTGATCCTCGCCCAGCAGGTAAAGCGTTTCGACCGTCTCTTCGGTCAGGCAGACGATCCGGCCGGGCGGGAAGGCTTTCATCTCGGGGCCTCCGTTGTCATCCAGTCCCGCGTACCCCGGGCGACTGCGTCATAAACCGCGCGCCCGATCACTTCGCCGATCTCGGTATGAAGGCCCGCATAGGCGCGGTCTCCAAAGGGGCAGGCCAGGGCGATGCAATCTGTGCCGGTGCCCGTTGCGGGGCCTTCGGGCAGGTCTGGCCCATGGGCAATTATGGCGGCGGTGCGGGCCTCTGCGGCGATCGACATCGCTTCGGTCATCGCGGCGGTGCCAAGCCCCTGAGACAGGGCAACAAGCAGATTGACGGTGCCATGGCTTTCCGCAAGGACAGGCTGGCGATGGCCGACCCGCTCGGCATTCGACAGGCCCACCGTGGCGAGGCAGGAGGCCTTGGTATCACCCGATTCTGCCTGTATCAGACTATGTTTTCCGACATTCCGGGACGTCAGCATCGCCACGGCATCGGCCCGGCTTATCGCGGCCATTTCGCGGGCGAGCCATGCCGCCGCGTCCAGACCTTCGGGCAGATCCGCGTCGCGCACCTCCCGCCAGATAACCTGCCGGGCAAGCACCAGTCCGGGCCTGTGGGGTGCCCAGCTCAACACGCGCATCTCCTGCGCCAGATCCGCGATCAGCCACGGGCGGGACAGGGTGACGCGGATCATCGGGTGATCTCCAACGGCTGGAAAATCAGGCCATGCTCGGTTTCCATGACATGGGCCGCTATCCCGAAAACGCTGTGCAGGTTTTCGGGCGTCAGCACGTCCCTGGGCGGCCCATCGGCAACGAGGCGACCCTTGTCGAGCAGCAAAAGCCGCGTGCAATGGCGTGCGGCAAGGCCCAGATCGTGAAGTGCGGCAAGTATCGTCTTTCCCTGATCCGCAAGGCACCGGAAAATCTGCATCGTGGCGATCTGAAAGGCGGGGTCGAGTCCGGCAATGGGCTCATCGGCCAGAATGATCGGCGTTTCCTGCGCCAGAACGCGGGCAATCAGAACCCGGGCCTGTTCGCCGCCCGACAGGTCGGTCGCCGCGCGGCTTTCGAACCCGTTCAGGGCCATGTCCGCAAGGGCGCGGGCCGTCGCGGCACGATCCTCGGCGCTGGGTTTCGCACCGCCCGCCAGATGCGGAACGCGGCCCAGCATGACAAGGGTCTCCACCGCGACGGGCCAGGCGATTTCCCGGTTCTGCGGCATCCAGGCGACTGTTCTGGCCCTTTGGCGGGCAGGAACCGAGGCGAGGCTGGAGGTGCCGGAATGGGGCTGGAGACCCAGAATTGCCCGCAACAGGGTCGTTTTTCCGGCCCCGTTGGGGCCGATCAGCCCGGTAATCTCCCCGGCCCGCAGGGACAGGCTCACCTGATCGACGACCGGACATTCGCCGCGAAGAACGGTGAGATCCGTGACGGCCAGCGCGGTCATGTCATCTGCCTCCGTGTCTTGTAGATCAGGTGCAGAAACAGCGGCGCGCCGATGATCGCCATCAACACGCCGAGTTTCAGATCACGGTCGGGCAGGATCAGGCGTACGGCAATATCGGCGGCCAGCACCATCGCCGCACCGCCAAGGGCCGAAGCCGGCAGAAGCGCACCGGGGCGCGCGCCGACAAACGGGCGCAGGATATGGGGCACGACAAGACCCACGAAACCGATGGCGCCCGCCACGGCAGTGGCCGCGCCGACGGAGGCGGCGACGCCCACCACCATGCGGAGGCGAAGCCGGCCCAGATTGATGCCCATCGAGGCGGCTGCATCCTGGCCGAGGGTCAGCGCATCAAGGCCGCGCCCGAGGCTCGCAAGAAGCGCCCAGCCAAGGGCCATGACCGGCAGGGCGATCAGGACATGGTCGAAGGACCGGTCCGAGAGCGAGCCGAGCATCCAGAACACGATCTCGCTTACCGCGAACGGATTGGGCGAAAGATTGAGCACCAGCGACAGAAAGGCCCCTGCCAGCGCGCTGATCGCGATGCCCGCGAGGATCAGTGTCAGCGATCCGCCGCGTGGTCCGGCAAGAAGGAGCAGCAGCAGAACAGAGACCAAAGCGCCGATCAGAGCCGAAACCGGAAGCGCGAGCGCGAAGCTGGCGGCGAAGCCCGTTTGCAGCGCGATGACGGCGCCAAGCGCTGCCGAGGAGGTGACGCCGATCAGCCCGGGTTCCGCCAGCGGGTTCCGCAGAAAGCCCTGAAGCGCGGCACCGGAAAGGCCGAGGCTGACCCCGACCATCACCGCCAGAAGCGCGCGGGGCAGGCGGATCTCCCGCATCACCAGCGTCACGGCCTCGCCGTCGCCACGTACCAGGGCGGAGATGCTGTCGCCGATGCCGAACCCCGCCGGCCCGATCAGAAGCGAGGCGCAGAACAGGGTCGCGACGATGGCCGACAGGATACCGAGGAGACGGGAAAGATTCATTCCACCTCCATCGCGCGGTGCGCCGCGCGCAGGTCGGCCAGCGCAGTCAGGACACGCGGGGTGCCGCAGACCCAATCGGGCCCGCTGATATGGCGATGCCCCGCCGAAACGAGCGCTTCCAGCGCCGGATGACGAAGGATTTCCTCGGATCGGGAGTTGCCCGGATAGGTGCCGGTGCTGATCACCAGGTCCGGCGCAGCCGTCACCAGAAGCTCAAGCGCCAGCCGGCCGCTGGTATTGCGGCCCATTTCTTCGGCGATATGCCGAAACCCGGCGGTCGTCAGAATGTCGTGGGACAGTGTGCCGGTGCCGAGCGAATATCCGTTGGGATAGTAGAACGCGGCGCGGGGCCAGGTCTGCGCGTGGCGGACCATGGCCAGACCCGTCTCGAACCGGGCGATTTCGGCCTGCGCCTCAGTCTCCCGCCCCAGAAGCGCGCCGACTTCGCCGAGACGCTCGGCCACCTCATCCAGCCCGGTCACGATGTCGATCTGGGCGACGTCGATCCCGAGACGGCGCAACATGGAAACGACGGCAGGGTCGGAATAGACGCCCGCAAGCACCAGATCCGGGTTCAGCAGATAGATCTCCTCGGCACCGCCGGAATTGGACGGATAGGCCGCGGCCTCGACATGCATCGGAGAGATCATCGGATCCGACGCGATATCGCTGACCGAAATCAACTGTCCCGGTGCGGCCAGCATCATTGCAAGCTGATCCGTGCAGAGGTTCATCGACACGACACGCTGCGGCGGTGCCGCATGCGACATGCTGGCGGCGACCGTCAGGGCCACCGCCAGAAGAGCGCCGGACAGGCGCCTAGAAACGGGACCGCAGGCCAAGATAGACCGCCCTGTCGCTGGTGCCATATCCGCGAATGGCCTGATATTGCTCGTCAAACAGGTTCTCCACGCGCAGATAGACATCCGTCGCCTCGTTCACCCGATATCCGATGCTGGCATTGGCGACCGCGTAGTTTTCCACCGGTGCCGGGTCGACGCGATCATGGACCATCTGAAGGGCGAAATCCGCGCTCCAGCCGGTGCCGAATGTGCCGCTGATCCCGAGCGTGGCGTCGTGATAGGGCACCCGGCGCAGGCGCGTATCGTCGGCGGCGCGCGCGTCGGTATAGGTGTAGTTCCCGAAGACAGAGAGGTTATCGGTCAGCTCGTATTGCCCCGACAGTTCGATCCCGCGGGTAACCGATGTGCCGGGTATCTGAACATAGGCATTCGGCACCGGGAAGACATAGTCGATCAGGTTGTCGATTTCGGTGTAGAAAAGAGTGGCCGTCACGCGGCCACGGCCAAAATCATGCTCCACGCCCAGATCGAAGCTCCGGCTTTCCTCGGGATCCAGATCGGGGTTCGACCCGAATGGCCCGAACAGCTCGTTGAGGGAGGGAGCGCGGAAACCGGTTGCGGCACTGACGCGGACCACCGTGCCCGCCGCCGGGCGCCAGGCCAGCGCGACCCGGCCCGTTACCGCCGATCCGAAAAGCGAGTGATCGTCATAGCGAAGCGCGGCCCCCAGATCGAGATCGGGGGTCAGAGGCATGTTCAGATCCGCATAAATCGCCGTCAGGTCGATATCGCCTGAGGACGAGGTGGAGAATGACGAGGGGCCGACGAAGAACTCCTCCCGCGTCCGGTCCGCGCCGAAGGTCAGTGTGCCATCGTTGCGCAGACCGATCGTGCCCTGATAGCCAAGACCGATGCGCTCGCCGATGAACGGCGTGTTGAAAGAGGCCGGGATATTGAACTGTGCCCGATCCGTTTTCGAGTAGGTCAGCGCGATCTGGTTATCGACGCCGAACGCGTCGAAGGTTGTGAAAAGCCGCGCGCCAAGGCGCTCCTCCTCTGCAAACCGGCCGGCATCGCCGCCTGCCCCACCGCCCGCGTCATATTCATAGGTGGCGGTCTGGAAAAACAGGCTGGCCCCGATGCTCACGCTGTCGGTCAGCTCATACTCCGCCTGAAGGGTTGCCGTGTTCGACTCGAAGCCGTCGGCTTCGGTATTGCCCTGATTTTCATCGGCGGCCGAAAATCCCTCGCTGCCGACATGGCCGTAGCTCAACGCAACCGAGCCGCGGTCGAAGCGGGTGCCGATCCCGATCAGCCCGCTATAGGTTTCGTAGCTGCCCGCCTCAAGCTCGACGGTCACTTCGGTGCCGTTCTCTTCGGGCGGGCTCAGCGTGGTGATGTTGATGACGCCGGCAATCGCCTCGGAGCCGTAGATGGCCGATTGCGACCCATAGAGCACTTCGATCCGGCTGATCCCGGCCGTGGTGATGGAGCCGAGATCGAACTGCGTCTGGGTCGAAGCCGGGTCGGTCATGTCGATCCCGTTGATCAGGACCGGTGTGTAGTAGTTGTTCAGACCACGCACGCGGATCGCGGTTTGCGTCCCCAGCGGCCCGTTGCGGGTGATCGAGATGCCGGGCAGGCGATCAAGCACATCCACAAGCGGGCGGTCACCTTCGGCTTGGAGATCGTCTTCGTCGATGACCTGCACGGAAACGCCGGTGCGGCTGGCCTCGAGGGCCGTCAGGCCGGCGGAGAAGATGATCTCGTTCAGCGTGAACACCGGCGCGTCCTGCGCCAGTGCGGATGTGGTTGTCAGAAGGGTCGCAGCGACGGCGCCCAGTGTCTTGTTCATGATATCCCCCTTTCCGGCCCGATCTGTCGGGTCTCGGTGGTGTCAAGGCTGTCATTGGAAGGGGGATGGCCCCGCCGCAGACGGTGAGAGTGCCACCACGACGGAAAGACCGTTGCCCATGACGCCCTCCGCGCCCGAACAGGGTGATCACCTCGGCAGGTCTCCTGACTTGCGGGTCGATGCTTGGCTGGACCTTCCCAACCCCATGAGGGGGCCAGTGGTTTTTATTCAGCCGCGCTCGCCGCTTACAGTTGCGGGGGCAGTCACGGAGTTGGGGTTTGACGCCCGCACCGTGTTCCCTTTTACCCGGACGACTCGCACCGCCCGGACCGAAGTAGACTGTGCTTACGCTGGGATGCGCCCCCGCTCAAGCCTGAATGCGACCTTTCGGATGCGGTGCGGCCGCGCGGGATCAGGCCATCATGCCGCGGCGGCGTGGCCCGAACAGCGCGGCAAGGGCAAGGATCACGCCCGAGACCGTGGCAATCATGCCCGCGGCGCTGACGGAATCGCTGCCGCCAAGCCAGAGCGGTCCGTAGCCTGCGAAAACATAGCCGAGGATCGCCGAGAGCGTGGCGAAAACCACGCTCCATCCCACCTGCCGGGCGAGATCGTCGGTCATCAGCCGGGCCGCCGCCGGCGGGCAGATGAACATCGCGATGACGATGATCGAGCCCACCGCATCGAAGGCGGCAACGGCGGCGATCGCGGCGATCATCACAAGGGCGATGCCCAGAAGATCGGTGCGCATGCCAAGGACCTGTGCAAAGCCTTCATCGAAGGTGGAGATCTTCAGCGGGCGCCAGAAAACCCAGGTGAAGGCGATGACAAGCGCCAGCACCAGCGCAAGGCGGGGAAGTTCCGGCGGCAGACCGGCCAGCGCCTGCGGGTCGAGCAGGGAGCGCCAGCCCGTCGCCTCAAGCCAGATCAGGCTTTCCAGATTGCCCATCAACGCATGCTCCACATCCAGATGCACCGAAGACGTGTCCGAGCGCTCCAGCAGCAGGACGCCGGCTGCGAACATCGCGGTGAAGACGACACCCATGGCCGCGCCGGTCTCGATGCGGCCCAGACGTCGGATCGCCTCGATCAGGACGACGGAGATCAGCGCCGCACCGGCCGCGCCCAGCATCATCGGCCAGGCGGTGACGGCACCGGTCAGCAGGAAGGCCACCACGATGCCGGGCAGGACGACGTGTGAGATCGCGTCGCCAATCAGCGCCTGCCGGCGCAGGACCAGAAAATTCCCCGGAAGCGCGCAGGCGATGGCGGCGAATATCCCGATCAGGATCGGCGTCAGCGACAAGGGAACGAACTCGGCGTCGGTCATGGGGCGATCTCCCGCGGGGCGGCAATCCGGGTATCCAGATCGCGCAACTGATCCTCGGTCAGGATGGTTTCCAGACCGGTCAACCCGTCGTAGCGGGCCGCCGTGGCCTCATGGGCCTGCAACCCGCGCAGGATCTCCCAGCGTTTTTCATCCAGCAGGGCCTTGGCGGCGCGGGCCTGCCCGTCGCCGGTGGCCACGCCGTCCGGACGGGCCAGACCCTCCCGTTGCAGAAGGCGCAGCGTGTAGCCTTCATAGATCGGCTGCCCCTGAGCCAGCGCCAGAAGGCCCTGCCGAAGATGCACGCGGCGCTGATACTGCCGATGGCGAAGGACCGAGGACAGAACGCCGCGCGCTGGCGAAAACAGAAGCGAAACCGCAAAGAAGGCGAAGGCCACAAGCACGATGATGGGCCCGGTCGGCAAGGCCGGCGCAGAGGCGGAAATGGCGGCCCCGATATAGCCCGATGCTCCGCCCAGAGCGCCCGCGATCAGCCAGACATGTTCGGTGCGTTCGGTCCAGAACCGCGCCGTCACCGGCGGGATGATCAGAAGCGCCACGATCAGGATCAGGCCGACGATCTTGAGGCCGACGACCGTCACCGCGAGGACAAGACCCATGGTGGCAAGGTCGATCCGCGGCACGTTCAGCCCGGAGGCTGCGGCAAAGTCGCTGTCGAAGGCGACAAGCGACATGGGACGGCGCAGCAAAAGCGTAAGCATCAGAACAAGCGCGCCGCCACCGGCGATCAGCACCGCGTCGGAGAAGAGCATGCCCGCGGTGGAGCCCAGAAGAAGCGAGTCGAGCCCGGCCTGCCGCCCGGCGCTCATCCCCTGAATGACGGTCAGCAGAACGATGCCGGCCCCGAAAAACACCGACAGGACCGCGCCGATCGCGGAATCCTCACTCAGCCGGGTGCCTCCGGTCAGCCATTGCACGCAAAGCAGCCCGATCCACGCCGACAGTGCCGACCCGATCAGAAGACCCGGCAGGCTGCGCCCGTCCATGCCCAGCCAGACCATGAAGATGAAGGCCAGACCGATACCGGGCAGGGTGGCGTGGCTGATCGCATCGGACACAAGGGCGCGTTTGCGCAGGAAGAGGAAGGTTCCGGTCGCGCCCGCCGATATGCCAAGCAGCATCGCGCCGATGGCGACCAGCGTGGCGTTGTAGCCAAGCTGGAGGGTCAAAGCCTCGAAAAGCATGATGTCAGCCTGCCTGACTGAGCCGGTCGATCTGTGCCGTTGCCAGCCGCCCGCCATAGGCCGCCTGAAGGCTTTCGGCGGTGAAGGCTTCGGCCACGGTGCCTTCGGCGACCGGGCGGACATTGATCAGGAAGGCGTGGTCGAAATACTGCTCGACCGTTGCCAGGTCATGATGCACGGCAACCACGGTCTTGCCGTCCGCCTTCAGGCTTTTCAGAACGGCGATAATGGCCTTTTCGGTGGCCGCGTCGACGCCGGCAAAGGGCTCGTCCAGCAGATAGAGATCGGCGCCCTGGGCCAGGGCGCGGGCCAGGAACACCCGCTGTTGCTGCCCGCCGGAAAGCTGCCCGATCTGCCGGTCTGCGAAATCCGCCATGCCGACCCGTCGCAGTGCGTCGGTCGCGGTTTTCCGGTGGCTGCTTCGGACCAGCCGCAGCAGGCCCAGCTCGCGGTAGAGCCCCATCAGAACCACGTCGAGTACGGTGGTCGGGAAATCCCAATCGACGCTGGCGCGCTGCGGCACATAGGCGATCCGCGCCCGCTGCGTGTCGAGCGGGCGGCCGAAAACCGTGGTCTGGCCGGACAGCGGGCGAATGATACCCAACGCGGCCTTCAACAGGGTCGATTTCCCCGCGCCGTTCGGCCCGATGATCGCGGTCATCGAGCCGGGCCGGATCGTCATGTCGACGGAAAAGATGGCCGGTTTCTCTCCGTAGGACACGGTCAGCCCCCGTATGGCAAGGGGGCTGGTCGCAATCTCGGCTGCCTCGGGACGAAGCCCGTTTTGGGTTGCCAGATTAAGTGCGGTCATATGGTCCTCTCACATGCCTGCGGATAGCAGGCCATTCATGCCCCGTTCGGGAGCGGTGCCGCCAAGGGCGCGGGCGATCACCGTTACATTGTGGTCGATCATGCCAAGATAGGTGCCTTCATAGCTGCCATCGGGCCCCATCGCGTCGGAATAGAGTTCGCCGCCGATGATCACCTCGTGGCCGCGGGCCGCGGCGCCTTCGATGAGCGCGCGCACATTGCGGTCGGAGACCGAGCTTTCCACGAACACTGCCCCGACATTCCGGTCGACCAGCAGGTCGACGAGATCGGAAATGCGGGCGAGCCCTGCTTCGGATTCGGTCGAGATGCCCTGAATTCCCATCACCTCGAATCCATGGGCGGCGCCGAAATAGTTGAAGGCGTCATGGGCCGTCAGCAAAACGCGAGCGGGTTCCGGCACGCTGGCAAGAACCCGATCCGCATAAGCCGACAGGGCGGCGAGATCTTCCATATGGGCCGCGGCATTGGCCGCGAAGAGATCGGCATTTTCCGGCTGCGCCTCGGTCAGGGCGTTTTGCACCTCGGTCACGACCAGCGCCCAAAGATCCGGGTCCATCCAGACATGGGGGTCGAAGCGGTCTGCATAATCGTCATGGGCAACAAGCACGTCGCGCGGCAGCCCGTCGGCGACGGCCACGACCAGACGTTCCTGACCGAGATCGGCAAAGAAGCTCTCCATCTGCGCTTCGAGGAACAGGCCGTGCCAAAGCACCAGATCGGCCCGTGTCATCGCGACGATGTCGCTGCGGGTCTGTCGGTAGGCATGAGGGTCCACGCCCGGGCCCATCAGCGCGCGCACCTCGACCGCGTCGCCGCCGACGACCCGCGCTGCATCGGCGATCATGCCGGTTGTCGCCACGACGTCCAGCCGATCCTGCGCCATGGCGGGGCCGGTCAGCGCCAGAGTGGTGGCCAATACAATGAGAAGATGTTTCAGCATCGATTCGGAATCCGCATGTTTGAAGGCCGTCAAACTTGATATTGAGACTGACTCGCAAAAAGTCAATGGTTTTGCGAGTCAGTCGCATTCCAAACCCGAAAATACTCCCGGTTGTCGGGGCAATGACAGGCAGGGTCATCTGTTCGGCGCAACGACGGGAAACGGGCGGGCGCGTCCTAGAGCTTGTCGAACAGCCGGGACACGGCCGATTTCAGCCGGGCGCGATCCGCTGGCGGCATATTGTCCAGAAGCTCCGCCTCGGCCATGCGGGCCGCGGCCTGCAGACGGTCGAACTCCCGCATTCCGGCCTCGCTCAACTGCACGATCAGCCGCCGACGGTCCGCCATATCCGGTTTCACCTCGATCAGCTCCAGTTCCTCCAGACGGCGCTGTGCCCGGCTGACGCGGGCCGCGTCCATCGCGGTCAGGATGCAAAGATCGTTCGACGAACAGGGCTGATTGCCGGGCAGCGCCATCACGATCCGCCATTCGGGCAATTGAAGCCCGCTATCGGCCATGATCGTCTGAAACAGCCGGGTAGACACCACGGACATCTGGAAGGGCAGAAAATCACTCAGATTGAAAATCTGAGCCTGTATTGAGTCTCTCACGGGTGGACTCTTCCTATACGTGTGCACGGTCGTCTGTTTCCCGTTTACCGTTAGCGATCCGGGTCAGGCAAGCCAATTCTCTCTACCCCCGGTTGTTCCGCGCCCTTTGCCGGCCGATGCGGGTCTTCACCGGCGCTCCCGGCCGCGACGCGCCGTCGCACGGGCTGTGGCCGTTTTGCGGCGGTTCGCGCGCGCTTTCCGACTTGTGCGGCGCGTGTTCCGGTCGTATCAGCGTCGGTGGGACACCCCTCCCCAACGAGGGGCGCATATCTGTGAGGATACCACCGATGGTTACGAACACCCCGGCCGCGCGGCCGGTCAATCCGCGTTTTTCGTCCGGGCCTTGCGCCAAACCCCCCACATGGTCGCTGGAGAAACTTGCGGATGCCACACTTGGCAGGTCGCATCGCGCCGATATCGGCAAGACCAAGCTGAAAGCAGCGATCGATGGCACGCGCGACCTGCTCGGCGTTCCGGCGGATTACAGGATCGGGATCGTGCCCGCCTCCGACACCGGCGCGTTCGAGCTGGCGATGTGGAACCTGCTGGGCGAACGCCCCGTTCACATGGTCGCGTGGGAAAGCTTTGGCGCGGGCTGGGTCACCGATGCGGTCAAGCAGCTGAAGATCGAGGCCGAGGTTCATACCGCGGATTATGGCCATATCGTCGATATGGCCGCATTAAACTACAATAACGATGTCTGTTTTACATGGAACGGCACCACATCCGGCGTGCGGGTGCCAACCGGGGATGTCATCCCCGCCGACCGGGCCGGCCTGACGCTCTGCGATGCGACCAGCGCCGCTTTCGCGCAGGATCTGCCCTGGGAGAAGCTGGATGCCACCACCTTCTCCTGGCAGAAGGTGATGGGCGGGGAGGCGGCCCATGGCATGCTGATCCTCAGCCCGCGGGCGGTGGAGCGGCTGGAGAGCTACGTGCCGGACTGGCCGCTGCCGAAGATCTTCCGGCTGACCAAGGGCGGCAAACTGATCGACGGCATCTTTTCGGGCGCCACGATCAACACGCCGTCGATGCTGGCCGTCGAAGACTATCTCTTTGCGCTGAACTGGGCGCGTGAAATCGGCGGGCTGCCGGCACTGATGGCGCGTGCCGATGCCAATGCGCAGGCGATCTTCGATTTTGTCGAGGCGACGCCGTGGATCGAAAATCTCGCGGTGGATCCCCGGACGCGGTCGAACACGTCCGTCTGTCTGAAATTCACCGACAGACGGATCACCGACGGGGCGGGTTTTGCCAAAGCCGTGGCCAGGCGGCTGGAGGCGGAAGGTATCGCTCTCGACATCGGGGCCTATCGCGATGCGCCTCCGGGTCTGCGGATCTGGTGCGGCGCGACGATTGAAACGTCGGATATCCGGGCGCTGCTGCCATGGCTCTCCTGGGCGTTCGATGCCGAGATCGCTGCCCGGTCCGAAGCTGCCTGATCCCCTTATTAGACCCTGTTTTTCGACAAAGGAGCGCCTGACATGGCCCCCAAAGTTCTGGTTTCCGACAAGCTGAGCGAAACCGCCGTCCAAATCTTCCGCGACCGCGGGATCGAGGTGACCTTCGATCCGAGCATCGGCAAGGACAAGGAGAAACTGCTTGCCGTGATCGGCGAATATGACGGGCTGGCGATCCGGTCCGCCACCAAGGTGACCGAAAAGATCATCGCCGCGGCAAGCAATCTGAAAGTGGTGGCGCGCGCGGGGATCGGGGTCGACAATGTCGATATTCCCGCAGCGTCCAAGAAGGGGATCATCGTGATGAATACCCCGTTCGGAAACTCCATCACCACCGCCGAACACGCCATTTCGATGATGATGGCCGTGGCGCGGCAAATCCCCGAGGCGAATGCTTCCACCCACGCAGGCAAATGGGAGAAGTCACGGTTCATGGGCGTGGAGCTGACCAACAAGACGCTGGGAGTGATCGGCGCGGGCAATATCGGCTCTATCGTGTGCGACAGAGCCTTGGGGCTGAAGATGAAGGTCGTCGCCTACGATCCGTTCCTCAGCGAGGAGCGGGCCCTGAAAATGGGTGTCGAAAAGGTGGAGCTTGACGCGTTGCTGGCGCGGGCGGATTTCATCACCCTGCATGTGCCGCTCACCGACAAGACCCGGAACATCCTCAGTGCCGCGAACATCGCCAAGCTGAAACCGGGTGTGCGGATCGTGAACTGCGCCCGCGGCGGTCTGGTGGATGAAGAGGCGCTGGCCGTGGCGCTGAAAGCCGGTCGCGTGGCCGGCGCCGCGTTCGACGTATTCGCGGTGGAGCCGGCGACCGACAGCCCGCTCTTCAACCTGCCCAATGTGGTTGTGACCCCGCATCTGGGCGCGGCCACCACCGAGGCGCAGGAGAACGTCGCCCTGCAGGTGGCCGAACAGATGTCCGACTATCTGCTGACCGGCGCCGTCTCAAACGCGCTCAACATGCCGTCCGTCACGGCGGAAGAGGCCGCGGTGATGGGCCCATGGGTGAGGCTTGCCGAAAATCTCGGCGAGTTTGTCGGCCAGTTGACCGACGAGGCGATCCAGCAGATCTCCATCACCTATAACGGGCTGGTCAAGGACATGAATGTCGACGCACTGAACTGTGCCGCGATTGCCGGGATCATGAAGGCCACGAACCCGGATGTGAACATGGTCAGCGCGCCGGTGATCGCCAAGGAACGGGGGGTGGAGATTTCCACCACCACGCAGGACAAGACCGGTGTCTTCGACGGCTACATCCGGTTGCAGATCAAGACGGCGGAACGTCAGCGGTCGATCGCGGGCACCGTCTTTTCCGATGGCAAGCCGCGTTTCATTCAGATCAAGGGCATCAATATCGATGCCGAAGTGGGCGCGCATATGCTTTACACGACCAATGCGGACATGCCGGGCATCATCGGGACATTGGGCCAGACCATGGGCGAGAACGGCGTGAACATCGCGAATTTCACCCTTGGGCGCTCCGGCGCGGGGCAGGATGCCATCGCGCTGCTCTATCTCGACGAACAGCCCCCTGCGGAGGTTCTGGACAAGCTGCGCGCGACGGGCATGTTCCAGCAGGTTCGCCCCTTGCGCTTCACCGCGGCATGATCTCACGGCCCCCCGGGACCCATATCGGGGCGGGGGGCAATCTCTTGAACCGGCGGGCAAACCGCGCCAGTCTGGCTTTGTCGCATTTGCAACGGGTTTCCCATGGCCGAGCAATTCATTCTCGATGACTTCCTGCCCTACAGGATGTCGGTTCTGGCGGGCCGGCTGAGCCGGGAGTATTCGCGCATCTACCAGGAGCGGTTCGGCCTGTCCCGCGCGGAGTGGCGCGTGGTGGCCCATCTCAGTCAGGAAAGCGCCGTGTCCGTGCGGGAAATCCATGCCCGCGTGGATATGGACAAATCCAAGGTAAGCCGGGCCGCGACGCGGCTGGAACAGGCGGGATACATTACCAAACGCACCAGCATTTCGGACCGGCGGCTGGTCGAGCTGGCGCTGACCGGAAAGGGGCATGCGATGATGGCAGAACTGGCCCCCCTTGCGCAGGCTTTTCAGGACGAGCTTCTGACCCGTCTTGGCGCCCATGCGGAAGATTTTCTGCGCGGCGCCGACCGGCTGCTGGAGACATCCGACGGCTGAGCGACATTTCAGCCGCTCTATGGCGCAACGCGCCGGTTTCCTCCGTCGCGGCTGACGGTTAGTTTGGCGTCAGGTCAGATGAGGAGAGATCACATGAACGACATTGTCATCCTGTCGGGTGCGCGCACCGCGATCGGCACGTTCGGCGGTTCCTTGGCCGGAACGCCGCCGATCGATCTGGGTGCGACGGTGGCCAGGGCCGCGCTGGAACGGGCGGGTGTCGAAGGGGGCCAGATCGGCCATGTCGCCTATGGCCATGTGATCAACACCGAACCGCGCGACATGTATCTGTCCCGCGTGGCGGCGATGGAGGCCGGAGTGCCCGATACCACGCCGGCGATGAACGTGAACCGGCTCTGCGGCTCCGGCGCGCAGGCGATTGTCTCTGTCGTGCAGTCCCTGCTGCTGGGGGATGCGGATTTCGGTCTGGCGGGCGGTGCCGAAAGCATGAGCCGATCGCCCTATATCCTGCCGCAGGCCCGCTGGGGACAGAAAATGGGCGATGCGGGCGCGTCGGACATGATGCTGGGCGCGCTCAATTGTCCGTTCGGTACCGGCCATATGGGTGTGACCGCCGAAAATGTGGCTGCGGAGCATGATATCAGCCGCGCCGCGCAGGATGCCTTTGCGCTGGAAAGCCAGACCCGCGCGGCAAAAGCCATCGAAGCCGGCTATTTCAGGGATCAGATCGTGCCGGTGCAGGTCCGGATCAAACGCGACATGGTCGATTTCGACACGGACGAGCATCCCAAGGCCACCACGCCCGAGGCGCTGGCGGGGCTGCGCACCGTGTTCCGGAAAGACGGCACCGTAACCGCGGGCAACGCCAGCGGCATCAATGACGGGGCCGGGGCGCTTGTTCTGGCCCGGGCCGAGGCCGCCGAGGCCGCCGGTCTGAAGCCCTGCGCGCGGATCCTTGGTTATGCGCATGCGGGCGTCCGGCCGGAGGTCATGGGCATCGGCCCGGTGCCTGCGGTGGAAAACCTTCTGGCCAGAACCGGATTGTCGGTCACGGATTTCGACGTGATCGAATCGAACGAGGCCTTTGCGGCGCAGGCGCTGGCGGTCAACAAGGGTCTTGGGCTGGACCCCGCCAGGGTGAACCCCAATGGCGGCGCGATTGCGCTGGGTCACCCGGTGGGCGCCACCGGTGCGATCATCGCGGTGAAGGCGCTTTACGAACTGGAACGGATCGGTGGCTCCAGGGCGCTGATCACCATGTGCATCGGTGGCGGGCAGGGCATCGCATTGGCCATCGAACGTCTCTGACGGATCCCCGGCCACACCTTTACGGCTTTGGCATGCGCAAACGGCCCCCGGGGTGGATACCCGCGGGGGCCGTTTCTCGGCGGTCGGGGTACGGCGGCGGGGGGAGGGAGAGGCCCCCGGCCGCGCGCGCCCGCTTCCGCCTTTGCGATCACTCGTTCTCGCTGTCGGTGAACCCCACCAGCGCGCGGGCGATGGCCACATGCTCGGGCTCCCCGAAGCTCTGGGTGGAGACCTGCTCGTCACCGCCGTTCAGCAGGAAGGCGACATGGCTGTGGTCGTCGTTTTCCAGCGCGTCGCGCAGCTGGATCAGTTCGGCCAAGGTGTAGTCGCCGGCATCGACGCCGAGGGAAGCGGCCAGCTGCGCATTCGCGAAGGCCGGGGCGGCGAAGCTCTGGGTGGAAATCGTCTCGGAGCCGCCGTTCAGCAGGAAGGCGACATGGCTGTGATCGTCGTTTTCCAGCGCGCTGCGCAGCTGGATCAGCTCGGCCACGGTGTAGTCGCCGGCGTCGACGCCGAGGGAAGCGGCCAGTTGGTCATTCGCGAAGGCCGGGGCGGCGAGCGACAGGGCGAGGGCGGTGGTGAGGGCGATGCGTGTCATTGAAATGGTCCTTTCAGGGATCTGGGTCATGTGTGTTTCGGTTTCTGTGCGGGGCGCTGTCTTGCGTCCGATGAGATGAAGTTATGGGGTGCGGCCCTGTGTTTCACCCCACAAACCCGTGAAAAACACATGATATCGGTGCGCAAACGCACAGACACATCTGCACCATCCGCCGGCCCGTCACGCGCCCTCGCGCCCTCGTGACCCGCCGCAACATCCCTCACGAAAACAGAGACTTGCCCTCGCAACCCCGTGACAATCGCAACGCTCGCAAGCCCCGCGCGTGCCCGGGGGGCAGCCAGACGCGAATCGGGCGGCCGATCAAACGGCGTCAGGGGGCGATTTCGATGAAGCCGCGTTCGGCCCGGCCCGTGGCATCGATCACCGTCAGTTCGGCAAACCCGGGCGCGGCCATGCCAAGATCGACCTGCCGGTCGAAGACACCGGTCGCCACGGGCCGCCCGTTCCAGAGCCATGTGAAGGGGGGCCGGCCCCGATCGACCCGCGCCAGAAGCGGCAGACCGGGCGTGGCCGCAAGGATTGCACCGTCGGGTGGAAAGACGATCACCGGAGCCTCCGCATCCCGTGCCCCGGCGGTTTCCGGCTGAAACCGGCGGAGCGGCGGCGGCAATTGCATATGCGGGACAGTCAGGGCTCCCAATGGCGGTGCTGCAAGCGGGGCCAGATCGAGACCAAGCCGGGCGAAGGCCTCGAACAGCAGTGGCGCCGCCAGATCGGCCCCGAAGGCACCGGGTACGGAGGCGCCGTCGGCCCGGCCCAGCCAGACACCGACCACATGGCGCCCGTCAAAGCCGAAGGCCCATGCATCGCGGTGGCCATAGCTTGTCCCGGTCTTGTAGGCCAACCCGTTGCGCGGCGCATTGGGCGGCGGCACCACGCCGGACAGGATATCGCTCAGATACCACGCGGCGGTAGATGACAGGACGCGGCTGCGTGTGCCTGCGTCATCGCTCTCGCGGATGCGCGGCGGCATCGTCTCTCCACCCCGGGCGATCATCGCATAAAGCCGCATCAGGTCTTCCATGCTTGTCCCGATCCCGCCCAGCCCGATGGCAAGGCCCGGCTCCCCCCGGGGCAGTTCGGCCCGCATCCCGATGCGGCGCATGCGGGTCAGCATCTCGGCCGGGCCGATCTGGTCCAGCAGGCTGACCACCGGGGTGTTGAGCGAGGCCTGCAGCGCGTGGCGCACGCTCAACTCGCCGCGAAAGACGTTGTCGAAGTTTTGCGGCGCGTAACTTCCGAAGCGGACCGGCCGATCATCGACCAGAGTTTCGGGGTGGATGAGGCCCGCTTCGAATCCCAGACCGTAGACAAGGGGTTTCAGGGCGGATCCCGGCGAGCGCAGTGCGCGGGTCATGTCGACAAAACCCCGGCGCATGTCGTCGGTGTAATCCGCGGCCCCGACCGTGGCGCGCATCTCCCCGGTCCGATGGTCCAGCACCATGATCGCGGCAGTCAGCCTGCGGTCGCGCCCCTCGACGGCTTGTGCGGCCAGAACCTCCATCTGCGCCTGCAGGCCGCGATCCAGTGTCAGCGCGTGGCGTGTCGCGGTCGGCCGGTCGGCCAGCACCCGGTCGGCCAGATGGGGTGCCAGCGCCGGAAAGCCGCGCCGTTCATCCGGAATGGGCGCCCGGCGGGCCCAGGCGATTTCGGCCTCAGCGACACCGCCGAAGCGGATTGCCCGGTCCAGCACCCGGTCACGCGCCAGCCGCGCGGCCTCCGGGAACCGGTCGGGCCGGCGGCTGCCGGGTGCCTGCGGAAGCGCGACAAGCAGGGCAGATTGGGCGGCCGTCAGCCGCCGCGGCTCGGTTCCGAACCATGTCAGGCTGGCGGCGCGGAGACCTTCGACATTGCCGCCATAGGGCGCCAGATGGAGATAGAGCGTCAGGATCTCCTCCTTGCTCAGCACCCGCTCCATTGCCAGCGCAACGCGTATCTGCCGCAGTTTCCCGCGCCACGCGCCCGTGCCGCTGTCTTCCAGCAGCCGCGCGACCTGCATCGTCAGCGTGGAGCCGCCCGAGACGATCTGCCCATGCCGCAGCGCCTGCCAGGCCGCCCGCGCAAAGGCGCGCGGATCCACGCCCGGATGGGTCCAGAACCGCCGATCCTCGTAGGTGATCAGCATATCGATGAAGCCCGGGTCCACTTCGGCCAAGCGGACGGGCAGGCGCCACCGCCCATCCTCGACCGTATAGGCGCGCAGAAGGTCGCCGTTCCGGTCCACGACCTCGACGCCCGTAACCGGAACCAGCGGCGGAAGCTCCGTCGCGTCGATCCAGGCGTTCAGCCGCACCACCCCGCCGCCAACAAAGACAAGCGTCAGCGCCAGGGCGATCAGCGGGCCACGCCAGCGCCGCATCTATTCGGTCACCACCAACCGGCCCGATACGGTCTGCGCGCGGTATTGCGGGCGGTACATATCCTCGACACTCGCGGCCGGATGATGGAATTCGCCGGGGGTGACCGCGCGAACGATATATCCCAGACGGAAGCTGCGATCGGTGCGCCAGTCGACGGCGGCCATGAAGCGATCCTGCCGGAATTCCGTGTGGGTCGCCACATCGTCCAGTTCGAACCCGTCGAGCGCGCGGATATCGCCACCGCGCAGAAGATTCGGGTTGTCGATCTCGAACCCGGCCGGAAGCGGGTCATTGATCATCAGACGCGCTTCGCGCCCGTCGAAGGGCGTAACCGTCAGCAGCGCCACCAACCGCGTGCCGACCGGAACCTGCGCCGGATCGGCAGGCTGGCCCTCCAGCGTCACGTAGCCCCGGCTGATGCGATAGCCGTTGCCGAAGGCCTCGGTCGCGCCGGCGGGCACACCGAACCGGGTCAGGGTCAGGGCCTCGGGCGTGGTGCCCGTATTGGTGATCCGGCGGTCGGTCGTGTCGCCGGCGCGCAGCACCTCCACCAGCGGGCCGGATATCGGTTGACCGTCGAGTTCAAGGCCCGTCACGGGATCCGCATCGATCAGCGCATGGGCGGCCAGAAGGCTCCACACCGCCTCCTGTGTCGATACCTGCCGGCCCGGTGGGGCCAGCGCCTGCGCCAGATCGGAGATGGGAACCGCATCGGACCCGGCCTGCACCGCCAGCGTCAGCAGCCCGGCCGCATCCCGCCGGTTGGTGCCGTAATCGCTGCGCCAGACCGTGGCTTCGGGGGCGTCCAGCCTGTCCTGCAGAATGGCGTATCCGGCGCGGAACATCGCATCGGCCCGCGGTTGGTCGCCATACATCGCCAGCGCGGCCCCCAACTGGCCAAGCGCAAGAGGGCTGCCGAACGCCGTCGCCTTGACATCGGCATAGTACCGCAGGTCGCCCATGGATGCCGTGCCCTCGCGGGCCAGTACCATCAGCGCATAGGCCAGATCTTCGCCGCCATTCTCGAAATCGGGATAGAAGGAGATCTCGTTGCGCAGATTGTCGAGGGCCCGACCGAAGGCCAGATCCGGCACCTGATATCCCTGCCCGCGGGCGCGGGACAGGAAATCGGTCACATAGGCGTCCAGCCACAGATCGCCGGAGTACGCGCCCCAAAGGCCGAAGCCGCCATTGCTGGCCTGATTGACCAGCACATCGCTGATGGCCGCGTTGATCCGGCGATCCAGATCCTCCGCCGTGGTCAGCTCCATGGTTTGGGCGACCGAGGACAGGTAGAGAAGCGGCATCGCCTGACTGGTGACCTGTTCGGTGCAGCCATAAGGGTAGCGGTCAAGCATCTGCAGCAGCCCCGGCGCATCGAACCGCGACAGTGGCCCGGCGGAAAGCGTGGCCCGGCCCGATCCGGGGCGGAAGCCGGTGAAGGCGGCGCTATCCAGTGTGAACGTGTCGCCGGGGTTCAGCGTGACGAGACTCGTTTCGGCGACCTCGGGGTCGTTGATCTGCACCGGCAGGGCCAGCGGCTTGGCAAGAACGGTCCCGTCCGGCAGTCTCAGCGAGACCGAGATTTCCTGCACTCCGGGTCTGTCGCCGGCCGTGATCGGAACCGAAAGGCGGCTGGTCTCTCCCGCGCCGAGATTGACGCTGAAGGGCATCAGCCCGACATCGACGCCCTGGGTGGAGGTCAGGCTCAGCCGCATCTCGCCGGTCGGGCCGGTGGCATGGGTGATCTCCAGCAGAAGCCGCGCCGTGTCGCCCGGTGACAGGAAGCGCGGCAGGCTGGCGGTGACCACCACCGGATCGCGGATCAGCACATCCGCTTCGGCCTGGCCGACACCGGTGCCGGACCACGCCACGGCCATCACGCGCACCGTGCCATTGAAGGAGGGTATGTCGAAGCTGGCGCGGGCCAGCCCGTCCGGCCCCACGGTGAGCGGGCCGGAGTGAAATGCCACCAGCGCCTCGGTCGGCGGCGGCGCCTGCATCCTCATGCCAGCGCTTTCGTCGCCACCCGGGCGCACACGCCCTTCGGCCCCGCTGCGGCTGTCGATCAGGCGGCCATAGACATCGCGAAGCGCCATGCCCAGCCTGTGCTGGCCGAAGTAATGGGCCTGCGGGTCCGGGCTGTCGAAGCCGGTCAGGTTCAGGATGCCCAGATCGACGGCGGCGATCGAGGCGTAAACCGTGTCGCCCGGCGCGGCGTTGCCGACGCGAAGCGCGACCTCCAGCGGGCCGCGCGGCATCGTCTCCGCCGGCGCCTCCAATGTCACATCCAGCGCACGGTCGCCCGGATCGATCGCGGCATGCGCCAGACCGAGCGCCCGGGCCGGGGTCTGGGCGTCGATATCGGCCACGGGCCGCAACAGGGTTGCCGAGACATAGGCGCCGCTGCCCCAGTCATCGGTGACCGGCAAGGCGATCGCCACCGGCTCATCGCCCAGTTCGACGATCTGCATGTCGATCAACCGGTTCGACATCACCCGGATCAGGGCGGTGCCTCCCTGCCGGGGGACAATCCGAAGCTGCGCGGTTTCCCCGGGGCTGTAGGTCTCCGCGTCCAGCGACATGTCCAGCACGTCCGGCGTGCCGCCGGCATCGGCGGGCGCATACCAGCCGGCATCGAACCCGACCGAGGTGATGCCATAGGCGCCGGATGCGGTCTCCACCCGCAACTCGAACGCGCCCCATTCGACGGCCTGACCGATCCGCACCGGATCGGAGCCAAGCGTGGCCTGGCCATTGGCGATCCGGGTGCGGGTCGTGACCGGCTCCCAGTTCCACGCGCCGTTCTGCGAGTACCACTGATAGCGCCGCTCGACACGGTTGAGGGTCCAGTCCACGGGTACTGCGCCATCGGCATTCACCGCGATCAGATCGAACTGCGCCTCCGCACCTTCGGCGAGCGTGCCGTCGAAAAGCGGCCTGATGCCGATGAGCGTGCCCTCGGGCTCCACCGCCCGGGTGATCTGGCGCTCGACCGGGCGGCCCGATCCTTCCGAGACGCGGACCGTGACGGTCAGGTCCCGCGGATGCGGCGGACCGGAGGTTGCCGGCAGATCGAGGGTCAGCGTGGCGCGCCCGTCATCGGCGGTGACAATGCCGCCGGGGATGTTCCCGAAGGCGGGCTGAGGCGGCTGGTCGTGACGCCCGAAACGATATCCGGGCCAGTCCTCCAGCGTTTCCCGCGGGCGCAGCACCAGCGTCCCTTCGACCGGGAGATCGCCGGCGGGGGCGCCAAACAGATAATCCGCCTCAAGGTCGAGCTGCGGTCTCTGACCAGGGCGGATCGGTCCCTCGGGCAGGTTCAGCGCCACGGCGATGCGCTCGGGCAGAAAATCCTCGACCAGCAGGGTCCGGCTCGCAAGCGGCGGCGCCTCGGGGTCCGCATGGACGGCCAGCCGCCACGTGCCGCGGGGGATGTTGGTGCCAAGCGGCAGCGTGAACACGAAGCCCCCTGCCCCGCTTTCGCGCAGCAGGGTCCGGGTGTATTCCACTCCATCCGCGCGGATCAGAATCGCGGTCAGCGGCAGGCCGGTGATCGCCTCGGCCCGGCCGTCGCGCGCCAGCGCCGTGGCGTGAATGACCTCGCCCGCGCGGTAGGCGCCGCGATCGGTGGTCAGAAACAGATCGATCGCACTGGCGGCCTCGCGCCCCTCCACCCCGCGATCGGAAAGATCGAACTCCGCGTCGCGCAGGGACAGAAAGGCATAATCATCCGTGTCGGTCACGGCCACCATGGCGGGCGCAGCCCCGGCGCGCCCAAGGACGAGCCCCGCATCGAACAGCGCGTAGCCCTCTGCGTCCGTCACGGCCTCGCCCAGCACGCGATTGGATTCCGAGATCAGGCTGACGGTCAGGCCCGGGCGGGCGGCGGCATCGGACAGCCCGCGCACGACGACATGGATACCATCGGCACCGCTCATGGTGGACAGCCCCAGATCGCTGACCAGAAACCACTGGGTGGCGGCCATCGTATCCCGCGCGGCCTGATTGGCGGCACGCGCCTCCAGCGCATAGATCCCCGGGCCCAGATCGGTCAGCACGTCGCCCATCGGCAGCCGGGTCGTGACATCGCGGTTCAGCTCCTGCGCCACCTCGCCGGTTCCGGTCCAGACCTCTTCGGCCAGTTCGGTGGTGAAGCGGTTGATCTCCCACTCGTTCAGGGGCCGCCCGAAATAGGTCTCCTGCAAGCTGCGGACAAGGTTGCGGTCCGACACGCGGAACAGCCGCAGCGTCACCTCGTCGGTATTGACGGCGACGACCGGGATTGCAGCGGCCTCGCTGCGCGGCAGGATATAGGCGCGACCGGGAAAGCGGACAGACGGGCTTCGATCCTGCACGTATTGCCGGATCGTGACCGGTGCCTGCAACACCTCACCAGAAGCCGCAGGCAGACCCGTGCGCAACGTGAACTCGTATCTCTGGCCATGGGTGACACCCGAGATGCAAAGCTGGCGATCCTCTCCCTCGACGCTCAGCCCTGAAACCGCGGATTGCAGGAAATCGCCATAGGCGACACCACCGGATTCGAGCTCTTCGGAGAAGATTACGCAGATCCGGGGCATCGCCGCCTCGTTGTCGACCCGGGTTTCCACCACGCGGAACCCGAAAAGCCTGACGGCCCTGTCGAGCGCACCCGACAGGTCAGCGCGCGGGGCCTGCGCCAGTGCCAGGCGCAGGGCCGGGATCGTGTCGCGCCCCCGCCCCTGCCGTTCCAGCGTCTGCGCGAGGATGTCGAGCGCATCGGCCAGAACCGGCCCGTCGGGCGCGCGCAGCGCCGCATTGGTCGCGGCGGCGAAGGCGCGGCTCTCCAGCTGGTACCGGGGCTGCCCGTTGATACCGCTGAGTGCGAGAAGATGGCGGGCATATTCAGCCCAGAGCGCGGGCGCATCGCTGCGGGTGAGTGCCGCCCCGGTCAGGCGGATCGCTCCTTCCAGGTCGCCGCGGGTCGCGGCGTCGCGGGCGGCATCGGCCAGTTGCTGCACACTCCAGGTGCCTGCCGGGTGCTCGCCGGCCAATCCCTCCGCCTGCCGGCGCGCGCTCGACAGATCGCCGGAGCGCAGGAATGACAGGGTTGCGATGCGGTCGTCCAGCCGTTCCAGAACGCCGGGATCGGTGGCGTAGACCTCTGCGGAGATGGCCCCATCGTAGGGGTTCTGGGCAAGAACACCGGATTTCGGGAAACAGGCGTCGGAGCGCTGGTTGAACGTGAAGGCCCGGCAATCGGGGTCCGCCAGACAGGCGGCGGAACAGGCTTCGAATGTCGTGTCGAAAAGGGGCCGCAAATCGCCGCCGGGAAAATCCACATCGCGGGTGATGGCGATGAACCGGTCCGGAATCGCATCCTGGGCAAATGCGGGCAGCGCAACGAGCAGCCAGGTCAGCAGCGCAAAAATCGGGCGCATGGCAGTCTCCTGAAAATGATCAAATAATGGGCCAATCGTGCCACGCTTTTCAGGGATCTGTCCACGATTTCCCGTGCCGCGTTAAACCAATGTTCAGACGGTTCGGGGAACATCGCGACAAAGTGATGTGTCGGGACATAGGGAAATCATGGGCAGCGCCGGTATCGATGACCGTTTGGCGCAGGAGCGCCGCTTGCGTCTGGCCGCCGAGCGGCTTCTGGTTCAGAAATCCGACGAGCTGTATTCCGCGAACAAGAAGCTTGCGGAACATACAAATGCGCTGAGTTATCAGGTCATTGAACAGCGGGAGGAAAATGCCGAGCTGATCGGGCAGACCACGCAGGTGAAGGCCCAGCTTGAGGTGGCCACCGAAAAGGCGGTGATGGCCGAGCGCCGGTTGTGGGACTCGCTGGAGGCTATCGATGACGGGTTCGCCATTTTCGACAGCGATTGGCGGATGATCGCCGCCAACCCCGCTTTCATCGCCGTGTTCGACAATATCGCCGATATCGGCCCGGGGGCCAGCTACGAGGCGGTGCTTCGCATCGCCGTGGAAGAAGGCATCGTCGATCTGGAAGGGGTCGGACCCGAAGACTGGATCGATGACATGATCGCCAGATGGGAAAGCGAGACGATTCCCGAAAAGACCCTGAAGCTCTGGAACGGCGCTTACATCCGCCTGCATGACGAACGCACCGGCGAAGGCGATGTGGTGTCGCTGGCAATCGACATCACCGAAACGGCCCGCCGGGAGCAGGAACTGCGCAAGGCCCGCGATCAGGCGGAGGCCGCGAACCGCGCCAAATCCGCCTTCCTTGCCAATATGAGCCATGAGATCCGCACCCCGATGAACGGCGTGGTCGGCATGGCCGATCTGCTGCGCGACACCGAGCTGACCAAGGAACAGCGCCTCTACATCGACACGATCAAGAGCTCGGGCGAGGCATTGCTGGTCATCATAAATGACGTGCTGGATTATTCGAAGATCGAGGCCGACAAGATCACGCTGCATCCCGAGCCTTTCGATCTGCAGGAAATGATCCACGAAATCTTCCGATTGTTGCGCCCGGGCATCCAGGGCCGCGATCTGACGCTCCGGGTCGATTACGACATGTTCATGCCCGAAAGGGTGGTGGCGGATCGGGGGCGCATCCGCCAGATCCTGACCAATCTGATCGGCAATGCTGTGAAGTTCACGCCTGAGGGCTATGTTCTTGTCCGCGTCGTGGGCGAAGGCCGGAATGACGGCCATGTCACCTTTCGGATGGTGGTGGAGGATACGGGCATCGGCATCCCCGCCGAGATGCAGGCCCATGTCTTCGGGCAGTTCAATCAGGTCGAGGATCAGGCAAACCGGAAATTCGAAGGCACCGGGCTTGGGCTGTCGATCACGCGCCGTCTGATCCGCATGATGGGGGGGGAGATGTGGCTGGAAAGCGAACCCGATGTCGGCTCCGCCTTCGGGTTCCGGTTGTGTCTGCCGGTGCCCGAGGATGAAGATGACAGGCCGGTGCCGCCCCTGCCCGCCGCATCGCGGGCATTGGCGATCTGGGAAGATGACGGCACCGATGCCGCCGGTCTGGCCGAGCGTCTGGGCCGCCTCGACGCGCGGGTCTCGGTCCTACGCGGGTCGGACAGGCCGCCCGCGGATCTGGCGTTGCTCATCCTGCTCACGGACCGGACGGAAGAACAGACCGGCGCGGCGATCCGGGAGCTGCGTCAGGGGGGCTATGCGGGGCCCATCGCCCTGGCCGGGCCGAACATCGCCGAAGCCCTGCAGTATCCGGCCATTCCGCTGGCCGCATCGCGGGCATCGCTGCGCGATGCCGTGATGGCCGCAGCCCTTGGGCGGGAGACGGAGACCCTTTCCACCGGCTCGGACGCGCAGACTGACCCGGCATCGCCCGCCCCCGCTGTACCGCCTCCGCAGCCGCGCGTTCTGCGCCTGCTGGCCGCCGAGGACAACAAGACCAACCAGTTGGTCTTTCGCAAGATGATCAAATCCCTCACGCTTGATCTGTGCATGGTCGGTAACGGGCGCGAGGCGCTGGATGCCTATGTCGCGCATCCGCCCGATCTGGTCTTCACCGACATTTCCATGCCCGAGATGGACGGGCTGGAGGCCGCCAGGGAAATCCGCGCGTTCGAAGCCCGCCACGACCTGCCCCGCGTGCCGATCGTTGCGATGACGGCCCACGCCATGGACGGAGACGAGAAACGCATTTTCGAGGCGGGGATCGATCACTATCTGACCAAGCCCCTCAAGAAGGATGCAATTCTGGACCGAATCGTCGCACTTGCACCCGCCGACCTGGATCTGGGCCCGGATGCGCCCGAAAGGGCGGGTTAAAGGCGCCAGCCGGCCAGACTGTCGCTGATCCGATAGGCGCCCGTTTCGATCCCGCAGCGATTGAGGATCGGGCCGTGGCGATACCGGATCGCGGCGGGGTGATCCGCTTCCAGAACGCCCGCACCGATCAGAAGCTGGGTGATCACGGCCTCGGCCCCGCGTGTCGTGCCGTCTTCGATCTTGACGGCGATCCCGAGTTTCTGCTCCGTCAGGATGCCGACAAACACCGCTTCGGCCCCGGTCTTGATCGACGCGCGCCCGTTCATCGCGCGCATCAGAATGGTACTGGCGCGACCTTCCCCCGCCACCAGATGCGGATATGCCGCCATGGCGCGCGTCAGCCGGAATTGTGCCTGGTCGCGCGCGCCGCCGTCGCCCGTGGCAGCGGCAAAGCCCGCCATGGCCCGCGCCAGCCCCGTCATCGTGCAGGCGAAATTCGGGGCCGAACACCCGTCTATCCCATGGCCGGGGCTGTCCTCCCCGGTGACCTCTTCGAATGCGGCTTTCACGGCGCGCTGAACCGGGTGGTCCGTGTCCACGTATTCCGGCCCTGCTCCCAGATGCCTGCCAAGGGTCAGAAAGCCGGAATGCTTTCCGGAGCAATTATTGTGACTCTGCCCCGGCTCCCTGTATCCACGGATCAATTCGTTGCGCGCATCCCGGTCATTCGGCATCTGTGGCCCGCAGCGAAGTGCCTCTTCGGACAAGCCGAGATCGGCAAGCCATGCCGCCACCATATCCGTGTGAACATGCGCCCCCTGATGAGATGCGCAGGCCAGGGCCAGTTGCGCATCGGTCAGGCCGTAGGCCTCGGCCGCACCGCTTTCGACAAGCGGCAGAGCCTGCACCATCTTGCAGGAGGACCGCGGCAGGATCACGGCGTCCGGGTCGCCCCAGGCGGCGACGATATCGCCGCCCGCGTCCCAGATCACCGCATGCCCCCGGTGCAGGCTCTCGCGGAAAGGGCCGCGCCAGACCTCGACCAGTGGCTCCGTATTCTTCATTCTTCCGTTCCCGTTCACATCCCGGCGAATTTCTGCCGCCGGGGCTTTCCCATGCCTTGAAAATCAGGTTAGTCTGCAGCAGCAGAAAGTGAAATGTCCGTTCCGCTTACCAGAGATAAAAAACCGCCGGATCGGGCCAGAGGCAGAGTAAGGCTGGAGGCAGTAGGGAAGATGAAACACTGGGTGTTGGGTGCGCTTGCCGCGACGGCGCTGTCCCTGTCGGCAAACGGGATATGGGCGCAGGATCAATCGTCGAACCGGGTGAATGCCGAGACGGACTGGAGCGTCTTCGTCGAAGACGATCCCACGCAATGCTGGGTCGTTTCGACGCCGCGCGAAACCGTCAACACGCGCGATGGCCGCGTGGTCGCCGTCCGGCGCGGTGAGATCCTGATGTTCGTTAGCTATTGGCCCGCCGAAGAGAAGCGCGGCGAGGTTTCCTTTACCGGCGGCTATCCGTTTGCACCGGGCTCCACCGTCACGATGGCGATCGGATCGACCACGTTCGAGTTGTTCACCGATGGTGAAATGGCCTGGGCCGCATCGGAACAGGATGACCAGCGCATCGTGACCGCGATGAAACGCGGGGCCGAGGCGATTCTGACGGCGCGGTCCGCCCGCGGGACGCAAACGCAGGATACGTTCTCGCTTCTGGGCTTCACGGCGGCGGTCGAAGATGCCGAGGCGCGCTGCGGCGGCTAGACCGGTCGGGCCTGTTGGGGTTTGCGTTGCGGCGCGCGGGGCAATATGTGATCCGCCTGACCCCAAAGGATTGAGCCGATGACCGCCAGCGCTCCCGTCACGCAGGACGTTCTGACCATCCCGCGCAAACTGCCCGACGGGCCCATAAATCTTGTGGGTCTGACGCGGGACCAGATGCGCGCGATCCTGATCGCCCACGGTACGCCCGAAAAACAGGCGCGGATGCGTATCGGCCAGATCTGGCAGTGGATCTATCAGAAGGGCATCCGCGAGTTCGACGCGATGACCAATCTCAGCAAGGCCTACCGGGCTGAGCTGGCCGAGACATTCGTGATCGCCCTGCCCGAGGTCGTCTCCCGTCAGGTTTCGGCCGACGGTACGCGCAAATACCTTGTCCGGATCGCCGGCGGTCATGAGGTGGAGGTTGTCTATATCCCGGAGGAGGATCGCGGCACCTTGTGCATCTCTTCTCAGGTGGGCTGCACGCTGACCTGTTCGTTCTGCCATACCGGCACGCAGAAGCTGGTCCGCAACCTGACGGCGGGCGAAATCGTGGGACAGGTCATGCTGGCGCGGGACGATCTGGGCGAATGGCCGGAACCGGGTGAGGGCTCGGATGCGCGGCCGCGCCTGCTGTCGAATGTCGTGCTGATGGGGATGGGCGAGCCACTTTACAACTTCGATGCCGTCCGCGACGCCATGAAGATCACGATGGACCCGGAAGGGATTTCGCTCAGCCGTCGCCGCATCACGCTCTCGACCTCCGGCGTCGTGCCGGAAATCGCGCGCACGGCCGAGGAGATCGGCTGCATGCTGGCCGTGAGCTTTCACGCGACGACGGACGAGGTGCGCGACAAGCTGGTTCCGATCAACAAGAAATGGCCGATTGCCGAGCTACTGGAGGCGTTGCGCGCCTATCCCAAGGCGTCGAACAGCGAACGGATCACCTTTGAATACGTGATGCTGAAGGGCGTGAATGACAGCGATCAGGATGCGCGCCGGCTGGTCGATCTGATCAGGGGGATACCGGCCAAGATCAACCTCATTCCGTTCAATGAATGGCCCGGCGCGCCCTATGAACGATCCGACTGGGAGCGAATCGAGAGATTTGCCGACATCGTCTACAAGGCGGGCTATGCCAGCCCGATCCGCACCCCCCGGGGCGAAGATATCATGGCGGCCTGCGGTCAGTTGAAATCGGCCACCGAACGGGCCCGGAAGTCGCGCGCCCAGATCGCGGCGGAAACGGGTCAGTCGGTTTAAGCTTACCGGATCGGGACCCCCAAAAGAAAAAGGCGGCCCGAGCGGACCGCCTTTTTACTGAATGCCGTAAGGCGTTCGATCAATCGGCCGCAACAGCAGCAGCGATCAGGATCAGTGCCAGGATCGGAACAAGGATGCCACCGGCAGAGGTCGAAGTGTCCTCAACGATAACAACGGGTTCCAGAACCGGTTCTGCCATGCCGCCTGCGAAAGCGGAGGTGGCAGCAACCGAAATAGCGGCGGCGAGAGCGAGTTTTTTCATTGTATCCTCCAAGATACGCCCCTTCGGCGCGGAATTGCGCAACTTTAGGGCACCCAAGACTGTACCTCGTGCCCCGGTTTAAGCAGCAATGACAGGCGATTGCAATGCCGCGGAAATGCCGGAAACGGCATCAAACCGGATTTGTCGTCAAATAAGCAACACTTGTGTGCCGCGCCGCGTCATCGCGAACAGCTCGGCAATGTGTTCGTTGTAAAGCCCGATACATCCGTTCGAAGACCGGCGCCCGATCTTGCGCGTATCATGGGTTCCGTGGATCCGGTAATAGGTCCAGCTCAGGTAAAGCGCATGGGTGCCGAGCGGATTGTCCGGCCCGGGCGGAACGTAGTCGGGCCATTCCGGATTACGCTGCTGCATCGCGGGTGTCGGGCGCCAGTCGGGGCCTTCGACCAGCCGCACCACCTCGGTGCGCCCGCGCCGGGTCAGGTCTTCGGTCATCGGCACGGATGTGGGGTAAAGCCGGTAGGTTCTCTGGTCCTCGCTCCAGTAGTGCAGCGCGCGGGAGGTGACATCGACCAGAATCGCTCCGTTTTGCGTATCGCTGAAATAGGGTCGCCAATCCAGCGTCCGGAAACTGGAGATATTGTGGCGCACCGTTTGCGAGATATCGCCCTCGAACTCCACGGTTTCGGTCCCGCTCTGGGCCAGGGCGGGCGCGGCCAGCCCGGCAGCGGCGCTGCCCAGAAACATGCGGCGGGACAGGGGGTGTTTGCTCATGGCAGGTCTCCTTCGGGCGTCACGCCCGATACGGTCACCGAAACTATGGCCGGCAAACTGCCACGGCAAATCAAACAATAGCGTGAGCGCGCGATATTCTGCCGGTTGTGTTTGATTGACCGCAGTCGCGCCTGTAAGGGTCAGGGGAAGAAACGGGGTTTTGAAACAGGTATTTCCGCAATGAAGAGACGGACTCTGCTGCTTTCCTCAGGCGCATTGGCGCTTTCGGCCTGCGTGTCGAACACGGCGCCGCGCCTCGGGCCGGACGGTCGCCCGCTGCCGACGATCTATCGAATCAACCCCGACGACACGGCGCGGATCCAGTTTCGTGTCCTTGACAGCGTGAATTCGCTTCGCGCGGCGGCGGGCGCACCGGCGTTGCGCCTGAATGCGGAGCTGAACGCCGCGGCGGCCACCCATTCCCGCGACATGTCGGTGCAGAACCGGCCCTGGCATTTCGGCTCGGACGGATCTTCGCCGATCGACCGGGCAAGGCGTGTGGGCTATCCGGGCACGGTTCTGGGCGAAAACATCTCGGAAACCTACGAGTCAGAGCTTGAAACCGTGGCCGCCTGGATGCAGCAGCCCGACACGCGCGACGTGATCACCGACCCTGGCGCGAGGGATCTGGGCTTTGCGTTCTTTCAGGAACCGAACGGCAAGATCTGGTGGACCATGGTCACCGGAGATGGCGGGACCTCGGGCCCTGCCAATGCGCCGACGGGTTAGGGGAAGATATCGATGATGGTGCCATCATTCACCATCGCGTAGATCTGCCGCATCTCGGCATTCGTCACGGCAATGCAGCCCCATGTCCAGTCATCCGCCCGCCGAAACGCTCTCGGCGTGCCATGAATGAAGATGTCACCGCCCGGTGAAAAGCCAAGCGCGGCGGCCTCCTCGCGGTCCTGTTCATTGGGATAGCTGATGCCGATGGACAGGTAGAATTCGCTGTTCGGGTTGCGCCGGTCGATGGTGTAGCGCCCCTCCGGTGTGCGCCCGTCACCCTCGATCTGCTTGTCGCCGACTGGGGCGAAGCCCAGCTCGAATTCGTAGCTCTGCAGAATGGTTTCGTTGTGGAACAGATACATCTGCCGCGTGCTTTTATGCACCTCGATCCGGGTCACTTCCGGCCCGTCATACTCGATGAAGCGTGAACAGGCGCTGGTACCCAGCACCAGCACACCCACCATTACCCAACTCAGAAACCGCATGCCCGTCGCCTCGATTTTTTCTCTCGATTATTGGTCTTCGCCATACAGCAAAACCGGCCCGCGCGGTATCTCTAATCGCCGTTCTCGGCGGCCAGCAGGGCCGCCAAACCGGCCCGATAGTCGGGATAGGTCAGCTTCACACCCAGCTCCGTCTTGATCCGCGCATTCGATACCCGCTTGCTTTCGGCGTAAAAACTGCGGGCCATGAGCGATAAATCGGCCTCCTCGATCGGCACATCGGGCGGCACGGGCAGGCCAAGAAGCCCGGCCGCGAAGGCGATCACATCTTCGGGAGGGGCCGGGTCATCGTCGCAGACATTGTAGATCGCGCCAGGATCGGGCCGGGTCATCGAGGCAAGCAGAACCTGCGCGATATCGTCCACATGGATCCTCGAAAACACCTGCCCCGGTTTGATGATCCGCCGTGCGGTGCCGCGACGAACCTTGGCAAACGGTCCGCGGCCGGGGCCGTAAATCCCCGCAAGCCGGAAGATATGCAGCGGCGCACCGGCCTGTTCGGCCAGTGCCTGCCATGTGGCCTCCGCCGCAACGCGCGCGCGGCCCCGTTCGGTCGTGGGGGTCAGGGGCGTGGTCTCATCCACCCATCCGCCCTGATGATCGCCGTAAACGCCAGTGGTGGAGAGATACCCGATCCAGCGTTTTTCGCCCGCGACGCCCGCGATCTCATCATGCAGTTCGGCCAGAACCGGGTCGCCGTCGGGGCCGGGCCCGACGGAGCTGAGAATATGGGTGGCCCGGCGCAGATCCTCCCGCAGGTCGTCGCCCGGGAACACCCGCGCGGCAATCCCGTCGCCGCGCAGGTCCTGAGCCTTTTCGGCGCTCCGCGTGGTGCCGATCACCTCGGCGCCGTCGGGCAACAGCCGTGTCAGGGCCTGTGCCGAATATCCATGCCCGAAGCTCACCAAGATCATCGCAAACGCTCCACTGCCCATCTGGCCGCATCCGCCACGGCCTCGTCTGGGTCATTCACAAGGCTCTGCGCGGCGGGTTCGAGCCGTTTCTCGCCGCTGTTCCCGATGGCGTAAAGAACATTTCGCACGAATCTGTCCCGTCCGATCCGCTTGATCGGAGATCCCGAAAAAAGCGCGCGGAATCCTGCATCATCCAGCCCGGCCAGATCTTCCAGACGGGGGGCGCGCAATTCGGTCCGCGCCGCGTAACGCAGCTCCGTCGCCTCGCGGGCGAACTTGTTCCACGGGCAGACCGCCAGACAATCATCGCAGCCATAGATGCGGTTGCCCATTTTGCCACGCAGCTCGTGATCGACCGGGCCTTTGTGTTCGATGGTCAGGTAAGAGATGCAGCGCCGCGCATCGAGCTGGAACGGCGCCGGAAACGCATCGGTCGGGCAGATATCCAGACAGGCGGTGCAGCTGCCGCAATGCTCCCCTTCGGGCGGATCGGGAGCAAATTCGACCGTTGTGAAAATCGCGCCCAGAAAGAACCAGTTGCCAAGATCGCGGCTCAGCAGGTTGGTATGCTTGCCCTGCCAGCCGAGGCCCGCAGCCTCCGCAAGGGGCTTTTCCATTACCGGGGCGGTGTCCACAAAGACCTTGATCGCCTCGCCCTGGCAACGCTCCAGAAGCCATCGCCCCACCCGCTTCAGCCGCCTCTTGACCAGATCGTGATAGTCCCGGTTCTGGGCATAGACGCTGATCGTCGCCCGATCGCGGCGGTTCAGGGCGTCAAGCGGATCATGGTCAGGGGTATACATCTCCGCCAGCATGATTACCGAACGTGCTTCGGGCCACAGCGCCGTGGGGTCGCCGCGCCAGCCCATCCGTTCCTCCAGCCAGCCCATCTGGCCATGCCGCCCTTCGGCGACATATCTGGCCAGACGGCCGGCGGCCTCGGGGATCGCGTCGGGCCGGCAGATCCCCAGCCTTGCGAAACCCGCCTCCCGGGCCTCGGCTTCCAGCGCCTGCCGTAGCGCGGTCAAAAGTCCAGATTGGCGTAATGCGGCGGCTGGATGAACCCCGGAACCTGATCGGCGAGGATCGACCGGAATGCAGGCCGCGATTTGATCTTGGCGTACCAGTCCTTGACGATCTCGGACCGGTTCCAGTCGACGTCGCTGATGTAATCGAGGCAGCTCAGATGCGCGGCCGCCGTGAAATCCGCAAGTGTCATCCGGTCTCCGGCGAGCCAGCGGCGATGATCCAGCAGCCAGGCCATGTAATCGAGGTGAAACTTGATCTGTTGCGCACCGGTCTTCACCGCCTTGCCGTCGGGATAGCCGCCCCGCATGATCTTCTTGTTCACCCGCTCGTAGACCAGGTTTGCCGTGACTTCGGAGTGGAACTTGTCGTCGAACCATCCGCAGAGCCGCCGCACCTCGGCCCGTGACTTGGCGTCTTTCGGCATCAGTTCGGGCTCGGGCACGGTTTCCTCGACATATTCGCAGATCGCCTGACTGTCGCTCAGCATCAGCCCGTCGATCTTCAGGACCGGAACCTTGCCCGCGGGATTGCGGCGCAGGAACTCGGTGGAGGGTTCCCAGTATCGTTCCTCCACCAGTTCCACATCGATCTTCTTTTCGGCCAGCACCAGCCGAACCTTGCGACAAAACGGGGAGAGGGCGAAATGGTAGAGGCGCGTCATGCTCGGCTCGTCATTCTTGTTATCGGTCTTCTTTGCCCTGCCGGAGCCATAAATTCAATTCGCAAAGCACGCATCGCGACCATCGGCGCGGATCGTCGCCGCTCCCTCAAGGATCTGTCCGGCGCGCCGGCGCGTCGCATCGCTGGGCTCCGAGGCGGATCTGGTCTGCGGGCTGGGCAGGATCGCGGCAAGCCGCGCGGCCTGCGTCTGGGTCAGGTCCGCGGCCGATACCCCGAAGTAATGCCGGGCGGCGGCTTCGGCACCGAACACACCCTCATCAAACTCCGCCACGTTCAGATAGACTTCCAGCACGCGCTGTTTGGGCCAGATCAGCTCGACCACGGGGGTGATCGCCGCCTCCAGCGCCTTTCGTACCCAGCTGCGGCTTTGCCACAGAAAAGTGTTTTTCACCGTCTGCTGGCTGATGGTGGAGGCACCGCGCGCCCCGCCATCGGCAATCGCGTCGCGGATCGCGGCCATGTCGAACCCCCAGTGGAGGCAGAAATTCGCATCCTCCGCGGCGACGACCGCGCGTTGCAGGTTCGGCGAGATCTCCTCCAGCGGAACCCAGTCGCGCGCCACACCGCCAAGCCGCCAGCTTTCGGAGATCATGTAGGGCGTTCGGGGAACCGGCACGACGGCGTAGATCGCAATCCACGCCACCGCCAGACCGGCCGCCAGAAACATCGCCCGCGAAATCCATCTCGCCACGCCCCGCACACGCCGCCGAACGGGGGAGGTGGCATTGCCTTTCGATCTCCGGCCGGAGCCGGATTTTCTTGTTCTGGATGTTGCCCGTTTCGCCATTCCGTCCCGTCGTTTGGGTCTTCTTGTGCTTTCAGATACCGCTGCCGGAGGAAAAACCAAATCCCCAAGATCGAAAAAGGCGCGGAATTCTGGCGCGGGGTGTCCGCGACCGCGGCAGATGTCCGGGCGTGGCGATACGACCCGAACGGGCGGAGCAGTACCTTGTTCCCGGCTAGTGTCAGAGGTTGCGCACGCCACCCAGAACCATGTCGGTGACCAGATCGCCATAGGCCTCGCGGCTGATCCCCTTGCCCGGCCGATGCCACATGTAGAACCAGTTGAGCATCCCGAACACGGTCATGGTGACGGCGCGCAGCTCCCCGGAAACGCCGATCGCCGCGATGACGTCGCTCATCCGGGTCACAAGGCGCCGTTGCAGGTCGATCAGCGGCGCTTTCATGTCCGTGGGCAGGGTGTCCAATGCGTCGATCTGAAGTTTGTGTTCCGCGTCCGCATCCCGGTAATTCACCAGAATGGCTTGGATCAGGGCGCGCAACTGGGCCTCGGGCGCGCCGGTATCGGGCACCCTGTCGACGGCTTTCACCAATGCGCCCAGATGGCCTTCCAGAATGTCGAAAAGCAGCGCCTCCTTGCTGTCGTAATAGTGGTAGATCAGCGCCTTGGACACACCGCAGGCGCTGGCCACCGACGCCATGGAGGCCCGGTCATACCCGTGTTCGGCAAAATGCTTCGCCGCGCCCTTGCGCAGGGCGGCGCGCTTTTCCGCGTGATCCCGGGCCAGTCCGCGCGGCATCGCGCTAGGCCTTTGGCCGGTTGTCGATGATGCGCACGGCCTTGCCCTGGCTGCGCGCCACGCCGCCCGACCCATGGGCGGTGATCGCAACCGTCACGCCGACACGCTCCTTGATCCGCCGTTTCAGGGTCTCCGCGGCCTTTTCGAGCGCTTCCGAGCCCATCGGCCCCTCCGCCGCCTCCACATGGACGCGCATTTCATCCATCCGGCCCTCGCGGCTCAGCTCGATCTGGAAATGCGGCGCAAGCCCGGCCACTTCCATCAACTGCTCCTCGATCTGGGTGGGAAAGATGTTGACGCCGCGCAGGATGATCATGTCGTCGGAGCGGCCGGTGATCTTCTCCATCCGCCGCATGCTGCGCGCGGTGCCGGGCAGAAGCCGGGTCAGATCGCGGGTCCGGTACCGGATGATGGGAAACGCCTCCTTCGTCAGCGAGGTGAAGACAAGTTCGCCCTGCTCACCATCCGCGACCGGCACCCCCGTTTCCGGATTGATCACCTCGGGATAGAAGTGATCCTCCCAGATATGCAGCCCATCCTTGGTCTCGACGCATTCATTGGCAACGCCGGGGCCCATCACCTCGGACAGACCGTAGATATCCACCGCATGCATGTCGAAGGCCTGTTCGATCTCCTCGCGCATCGCATTGGTCCAGGGCTCGGCCCCGAATATCCCCACCTTCAGCGGGCTCTTGCGCGGGTCCAGCCCCTGCTCGCGATAGGCGTCGAGAATGGACAGCGCATAGGACGGCGTGACCATGATGGTGGATGCGCCGAAATCCTCGATCAGCTTGACCTGCCGCGGGGTCATCCCGCCCGAGACGGGAACGACCGTGCAGCCCAGTTTCTCCGCCCCGTAATGGGCGCCGAGCCCGCCGGTGAAAAGCCCGTAACCATAGGAGATGTGCACCACATCGCCCGGCCGGGTGCCGCTCGCCCGCATCGAACGGGCGACGCAACTGGCCCATGTGTCGATGTCCCGCGCGGTGTAACCGACAACGGTGGGCTGCCCGGTGGTTCCCGAAGATGCATGGACCCGCGCCACCTGCTCGCGCGGCACGGCGAACATGCCGAACGGGTAATTGTCCCGCAGATCCTGTTTCACGGTGAAGGGAAACTTCGCCAGATCCGACAGGGATTTCAGATCGTCGGGATGTATGCCCGCATTGTCGAAACTGGTCCTGTAGAAGGGCACATTGGCATATGCATGGGCCAGCGACCATTTCATCCGCTTGAGTTGCAGCGCCGCGATCTCATCGCGGCTGGCGATCTCGATCGGGTCCAGATCCTCCCGCTTCGGCGTCAGGTCCAACATCAGGCCTCCTCCTTGAAATGGGTGCCGCTGATCGTGCGCGACGCGCCCCGAAACAGCGCCACCTGCCGCCCGTCTCCTCCGGTCACGACCACATCGGTGATGCCGTTCCGCCCCTGTCTGGAGATCTCCCGCGCCTCGGCAGTCAGGGTCTCTCCCGGCTGGCCCGGGCTCAGGTAGCTAATGGTGTTATGCTGCGCGACGGCGATCTGGTTGTGGCTGTTGCAGGCAAAGGCAAAGGCGCTGTCGGCCAGGCTGAAAATCACGCCGCCATGACAGATCCTGTGGCCGTTCAGATGCTCCGCACGTACAGTGCAGGTCATCTGCGCATAGCCGGGCGCGACCTCGACCAGATGCATGCCGACCCATTTCGAGGCGGCATCGCCCGCCCACATCGCTTCGGCGCTTCGCCGTGCGCGTTCTTCCGGTGTCATTGCCGTCCTCCCGTTCGCAAGCAGCTTGACGCAAACCCGACCAATCGGTCAAGACTGTTCGACAAGGGAGGACAGATCATGATCGAGCTTCAAAGCTTCGCCGCCGGTAAATGGGTCGCGCCTGACGGCAGCGCGCGGCAGATGTTCAGCGCCGTCACCGGCGACATGATCGCGCGCGGCGGCGCCGCCCTGGATACGGAGGCGATGATCCGGCATGCAGTGGCGGTTGGCGGCCCGGCCCTTCGCGCGATGGATTTCCATGCGCGGGCCCGGATGCTGAAGGCTCTGGCCCAGCATATCGACAGCCGGAAGGAAGAGCTTTACGCCCTCAACCCGCTGACCGGGGCGACCCGCGCGGATGGCTGGATCGATATCGACGGCGGCATCGGCACGATGTTCGTCTACGCCTCCAAAGGCCGCCGCGAGATGCCGGAGGGTCACATCCATATCGATGGCGAGACCGAGCAGCTTTCCCGAAACGGAACCTTCCTTGGCCAGCATGTGGCGGTCCCGCTGCGCGGTGTCGCGGTGCATATCAACGCCTTCAACTTCCCGGTCTGGGGCATGCTGGAAAAACTGGCGCCCGCCCTTCTGGCAGGTGTGCCCTGCATCGTGAAACCCGCGACGGCGACCAGTTATCTGACCGTAGCCTGCGTGCGGATCATGCTGAGTTCCGGTCTTCTGCCCGACGGGGCGCTGCAATTGATCATCGGCGGCACGGGCGATCTGCTGGACCGTCTGGGCCCGCAGGATGTGGTCAGCTTCACGGGCTCTGCGGATACCGCACTGATGCTGCGGTCGAACCCCCATCTGCTGAAACGGGGCACACGGTTCATTGCCGAACAGGACAGTCTCAACTGCTCCGTTCTGGGCCCCGATGTCACGCCGGACGCGCCCGAATTCGATCTCTTCATCAAGGAGGCCGCGCGCGAGATGACCACGAAGGCGGGTCAGAAATGTACCGCGATCCGGCGGATCATCGTGCCGCAGGCGCAGCTTGACGCGGTGGCCGATGCGCTGTCGGCGCGGCTGTCGGGCACCCGTATCGGCGACCCCGCCCTTGAAACGACGCGGATGGGCGCGCTGGCCGGTGCCAGCCAGAAGCAGGATGTGATCACAAATCTGCGCCGTATCGCCGAAGAGGCCGAACGGATCTGCGGCGACCCGGATCTGATGCAGGTGGACGGGGCCGATGCGCGGGCCGGGGCGTTCCTGCCACCGACCCTGTACCGCTGTTCAGACCCTGATTCAGCGCGGAACGTGCATGAGATCGAAGCCTTCGGCCCGGTCTCCACAGTGATGCCCTATCGCGATCTCGACCATGCCTGCGACCTTGCAAATCGCGGCGGCGGGTCGCTTGTGGCCTCTGTGATCACACATGATCCGCAGGTCGCCCGGGAGGTCGTGCTCCGATCCGGTGCCTGGCACGGCCGGATCTATATCAACGATCGCGACAGCATGGGGGAGGCGACGGGCCATGGCTCCCCCCTGCCGCACATGATCCATGGCGGCCCCGGCCGCGCGGGCGGCGGCGAAGAGCTGGGCGGGATCCGCGGCGTTCTGCATTACATGCAGCGGGTCGCGGTTCAGGGCTCCCCCGACATGCTGACCGCCGTGACCGGGCAATGGGTGCCGGGCAGCGCCGAAAAATCGCCGCGCGCGCATCCCTTCCAGCTGACCTTCGACGAGATCGAGATCGGTCACACGATCAACACGGCGCGACGGCAGGTCAGCCTTGAGGATATCGAGCATTTCGCGGCCTTCACCAGGGATACGTTCTACGCCCATATGGATGAGGCTGCCGCAGCGGCAAACCCGTTCTTCCCGGGTCGCGTGGCGCATGGCTATCTGCTGCTGAGTTTTGCGGCCGGGCTGTTCGTTCAGCCCGACCCGGGCCCGGTTCTGGCCAATACGGGGCTCAACAGCCTCAGCTTTCAGAAGCCCGTCAGCCCCGGCGACAGCTTGTGGGTCCGGCTGACCGCCCGACGCAAGACCCGGCGCACCGACACCTATGGCGAGGTGCGATGGCATGCGACGCTGTACAATCAGGACGACGAGCAGACCGCCGCATATGAGCTTTTGACGATGATGAGCTATTCCCGCTAAACCGGCGGGATGACCGATTTGCTGCGACCTCTTCTTGACGAATACCTGCACGATCAGGGGCGTCTGCGTGTCTGGTCGCTGATCGTGACCATTCTGGGCGACACTGTCGAGACCCGGCAGGAGACGATTTCGACCACCCGGCTGGGCGTCCTGCTGGATCGGCTGGGTGTGGGGCAGCCGGCGCAGAAAACCGCGTTGTCGCGTCTGGTGAAAGACGGCTGGGCCGAACGCAGCAAGGAAGGCCGGAACACGTTCTATGGCTTCACCGCCAAGGGCCGCGATGCCTTTGTCCCGGCCTCCCGGCTTGTCTATGCCGCGGCCCGGCAGGAGGAGCCGGTGCATTGGCTGATGGCGGTGTCCGACGATCCGCGCGGGCTGCCGGTCGCGCCCGGTGTCGGGCTCTGGCCGGTGGATTTCGCGCCGCGGGATCGCGGCTTCGCCGTTGCCGGGCGGATCGAATCGCTGCCCGAGGGGATCACTGCGATCTCCCCCGAACATCAGGCGGAAACCGACACACTGACAGCGCTTTTGCGGTATCTGGATGTCACATTCGCGCCGGAGACGGGCCTTGACGCGCTGGCCGCGCGGACGGTGCTGGTCCATCGCTGGCGGCGCTATGTCCTGCGCTATCCCGAGGTGCCCGCCCGACTGGCGCCGGAGGGCTGGGCGGGGTTGAAATTGCGGCAGAATATCGGGGCGACCTACTGGTCCCTGACCGGTCCGGCGGAAGAGTGGCTGCAGGCCGCGGGGCCGGGGTTCCGAAGGCTCAAAACACCGGGCCCGATGTACTGGGAGCGCTTCGGCTTTCAGAAATAGGTTACAAAAAAACGTTGATTCGCATTTTTTTGTAACCTATTTCTGCTGCACACCCTGCATCTGGGAGGAGAGGCTCGTGTATTCTCAAGGTCTGATCGGTGCCGACAGCACCACCGAAGAAACGCCGGAATTCCTGGCGCGATTCCAGGCGCGCATCGACGCGGAAGAAAAGATCGAACCAAATGATGCGATGCCCGAGGGATACAGGCGGACCCTGGTTCGCCAGATCGGCCAGCACGCCCATTCCGAGATCGTGGGGATGCTGCCGGAGGGCAACTGGATCACCCGCGCGCCGTCGCTGAAGCGCAAGGCCGCACTTCTGGCCAAGGTCCAGGACGAGGGCGGGCATGGCTTGTATCTTTATGCCGCCGCCGAGACGCTTGGGGTCAGCCGCGAGGAGATGACCGAAGAGCTGCATGCGGGCAAGGCCAAGTATTCCAGCATCTTCAATTATCCCACGCTGAGCTGGGCCGATATCGGCACGATCGGCTGGCTTGTGGATGGCGCGGCGATCATGAACCAGATCCCGCTTTGCCGGTGTTCCTTCGGGCCTTACGCCCGCGCGATGATCCGGGTCTGCAAGGAGGAATCCTTTCACCAGCGGCAGGGCTACGAGATCGTCATGACGCTTGCGCGCGGTACGCCCGCACAGCGCGAGATGGCTCAGGATGCGCTGAACCGCTGGTGGTGGCCGTCGCTGATGATGTTCGGCCCCCATGATGCCGACAGCGAGCATTCGGACCAGTCGATGGCGTGGAAGATCAAGCGGTTCTCCAATGACGAGCTGCGCCAGAAATTCATCGACGCCACCGTGCCGCAAGCGGAGTTTCTGGGCCTGTCCGTGCCGGATGAAGATCTGAAATGGAATGACGAAAAGAACGGCTACGATCACGGAGAGATCGACTGGTCGGAGTTCTGGCGCGTGGTCAAGGGGGGCGGTCAGATGAA
This sequence comes from Rhodophyticola sp., assembly GCF_965284195.1. Classification (NCBI taxonomy): domain Bacteria; kingdom Pseudomonadati; phylum Pseudomonadota; class Alphaproteobacteria; order Rhodobacterales; family Roseobacteraceae; genus Rhodophyticola; species Rhodophyticola sp. The sequence continues at coordinate 3,359,913 of NZ_CBDIRM010000001.1, forward strand.
TGTGGACCGGATCCGCGACCGCAAGGCCGCGTGGGACAACGGCGCCTGGGTGCGGGAGGCCGCGCGGGCCCATGCCGCGAAATGGGCGACGCGGAAACAGGCCGCCGAATGAACGGAGAAGGGCGGGAAGGAGGGGCACGGCCCCTGCTCTCGCCGCCATATTTCTGAACCAAGGATGGAGTGGGCGATGACCGAGGCGACGCCGTTATGGGAAGTGTTCATCCGGCCCCGGAACGGGTTGGCGCATAAGCATTGCGGATCCCTGCATGCCGCGGACGAGGTGTTGGCGCTGAACGCCGCGCGCGATGTCTACACGCGGCGGGGCGAGGGTGTGAGCATCTGGGTGGTGCCTTCCGCCGCGATCACCGCCAGCGATCCCGATCAGGCGGCGGAGAATTTCGAACCGACGGCGGACAAGATCTATCGCCACCCGACCTTCTACGAGATCCCCGAAGATGTGGGGCATATGTGATGGCCCGGCTTGAGGCTGTTCTGGAACTGGCCGACGACCATCTGATTCTGGGGCATCGGATCTCGGAATGGTGCGGCCATGCGCCGATGCTGGAGGAGGATCTGGCGCTGCCGAACATGGCGCTGGATCTGATCGGCACGGCGCGTGTGCTCTACGATCATGCCGCGAAACTGGAAGGCAAGGGCCGGTCGGAAGACGATCTGGCGATGCTGCGGGTGGAGCGGGAGTATCGCAATTGTCTGCTGGTGGAGCGGCCCAACGGCGATTTCGCGCAGACCATGCTGCGGCAGCTCTATTTCGCGGCATTCATGGAGCCGTTCTGGAAGGCCGCTCTGGGGTCCTCCGATGATGTCATCCGCGGCGTTGCCGGCAAGGCCGTGAAGGAGATGGCCTATCATATCCGGCACGCGGGCGAATGGGTGATCCGCCTGGGCGACGGGACGGACGAGAGCGCGCGGCGGATGCAGGAGGCCGTCACGGAGTTGCACCGGTTCACCGGCGAGCTGTTTGAAAGCAGCCCGGCCGCGGCCGCCTGCGAGGCGGAGGGCGTTTTGCCGGTCCGCGCCGACATGCGCGGGGACTGGGACCGGGTGATCGCAATGGTCTTTGGCGAGGCTCTGCTGGAGCAGCCCGACATTCCGTTTCCGCAGACCGGTGGCCGCGCGGGTATTCACGGGGAGCAACTGGGCCATCTGCTGGCCGAGATGCAGTATCTTCAGCGGGCCTATCCGGGGGCTGAATGGTAGCGGTTCTGGACCAGAAACGCGCCTGGGCCGCCGCCGCCGCCGTGCCGGACCCGGAGGTGCCCTGCGTGACCGTCGAGGATCTCGGCATCCTGCGTCGGGTGGAGCTGGTGGACGGGGTCGCGGTGGCGCAGGTCACTCCGACCTATTCCGGCTGCCCCGCGACCATGGCCATCGAGATGGCGATCGAAGTGGCCCTTCGCGACGCCGGGTTCGACGTGCGGATCGAGCGGGTTCTGTCGCCGCCATGGACCACGGACTGGATCACCGAAGCCGGGCGCGAGAAACTGCGCGCCTACGGGATCGCGCCGCCGGTGGAGGCCGCGGGCTCGGTCCGGGCGCTGTTTGGCGAAGTGGCGGTGGCGTGCCCGCGCTGCGGCTCGGGAGATACCGAGAAGATCAGTGAGTTCGGATCGACGGCGTGCAAGGCGCAGTATCGGTGCCGGGCCTGCGCCGAACCGTTCGACTATTTCAAATGCATCTGAGGATTGCCTGATGTTTCATGAGCTGAAAGTGGCCGACCGGCGGGTCGAGACCGAGGATGCGGTGGCGATTTCCTTCGAGGTGCCGGACGAGATCGCGAAGCTTTTCGCCTATCGGCCCGGGCAGTATCTGACCCTGCGGGCGGAGGTCGGCGGGCAGGATCTGCGGCGCAGCTATTCCATTGCCTCCCTACCCGGCGAGCGCCTGACCGTGGGCGTGAAGAAGGTCGACGGCGGGGTGTTTTCCACCTTTGCGCAAGGGCTGGCGCCCGGCGACCGGATTCAGGTCATGCCACCGGAGGGACGCTTCACCGATCCGGGCTGCGACCGGCTGGTTCTGATCGCGGCGGGCTCCGGCATCACGCCGATGGTGTCGATTGCGGGCGCGGCGCTGGCGCGCGGTGCCGAGGTGACGCTGGTCTATGGCAACCGCCGGGCCGATACGATCATGTTTCGGGAGACGCTGGAGGCGCTGAAGGATCGCTATCTCGGGCGGTTCACCCTGATCCATGTGCTGAGCCGGGAGCCGCAGGATGTCGCGCTTCTCTCGGGTCGGGTCGATGGCGAGAAGATCACCCGGCTGGCCCGGTCCGGCGCGGTGGATCTGGCCGGTGCCGATGGCGTGTTCCTGTGCGGCCCGGGCGAGATGATCGACGCGGTCGAGGCGGCGGTGCTGGCCCTTGGCGTCGCGCCGGAGCGCATTCACCACGAACGCTTCTTCATGGCGGGCGAGGCCCCGCGCCTGCCGAAATCGGCGGCGGCCGAAGCGGCTGCGGCGGGCGGCGTCGAGGTCGAGGTGCTGCTTGACGGCGCGCGGCGCCGGTTCACCTATGCGGCCGGCGACGACACGGTCATCGCGGCGGCGGAACGTGCGGGGCTGGAACTGCCCTATTCCTGCCGGGGCGGCATGTGCTGCACCTGCCGCTGCAAGGTGGAGGAGGGCAGCGCCGAGATGGCGGTGAACTACTCGCTGGAACCCTGGGAGCTGGAGGCGGGGTTCACGCTGGCCTGTCAGTCCCGGCCCACCAGCAAGAAACTGGTGCTGGATTTCGACGCGGCATAAACCGGCTGTTCATGGCCGCGTTTTGCGCTAAAGACCGGCCCATGAAACTGAAAAATCTTGAACTGGAAGCCACCGCGCTGATGTCCGAAGTGATCTTCGGGCACGGGTTCGCGCATTACGGCTATTTCCCCGACGGCGTGCCGGAGGTTCTGTCCGCCGAAGCGATGGGCCGCGCGCAGCAGGCCTATTTCGAGAAGCTGGTGCAGGTCATTCCCGACGAGGTGACGTCAATCCTCGATGTCGGCTCCGGCACGGGCGCGAATGCCCGGGCGCTGATCGCGCGCGGCTTCGATGTCACCTGCGTGTCGCCCTCGGTCCAGATGAACGAAATGGCGCGGGCCAAGCTGCCGCCGGGCACCGGCGTGCACGATGCCCTGTTCGAGGCGTTCGAGAGTGATGCGCGGTTCGACATCTGCCTGTTCGCGGAGAGCTTTCACTATATCGATCTGGAGGCCGCGCTGGCGCAGGTGAACCGGTATGCCACGCGCGGCATGGTGATGTTCGATTACTTCCGGCGGCCCGGCTTCGCCCATGGAGACGGGACGCGGGGCACGCATCAGGCGTTTCTGGATGCGGTGGCTGCGCAGGGCGCTTTCCGGATCATCAGCGACGAGGACATGACCGATGCGATCACGCCGACCTTCGTGATCCACGAATCGATCAAGAACGACAAGGTCGCGCCCTTCATCACGCGCTTCCGGGCCGAGATCGGCCGCGAATACCCCTGGCGCGCCTGGCTGATGGAAAAGATGCTGGGCCGTGCGCTGGACAAGCTGAACCGTCGCACCGACCGGGCCGAGAAATTCGCGCGGGAGCATGAATACCGGCTTGTGGTGCTGGAACGGGTCTAGCCGATCAGCGCCAGCAGTGCCCGTTCCGCCTTGCGCAGGCGCGCAGGCGTCCGGGCCTGCGCCAGTCTGGCGCGATCCGTCTCGGAGCTGTCGGACAAGGCGATCACGTCGGGGTGGATGTAACTGTTCCGCGCGATTTTCGGCGTGTTGTGCAGCCGTTTCGCCGCCGCCTCGGCCATCGCGGTGATTGTCGGGTCTGGCTGGTGAAGCGCCACCTCCATGGCCGCGACCGACCCGTTCCATGTGCGGAAGGCCTTGGGTGTCAGCCCCTCCTCGCCCGTCAATTCGGCGATATGCCGGCTCAGCATCTCCGGGGTCACCGCGCGCGGGGTCTCTCCGTCAAGCCATGTGGCGACCGGGGCCCCGGGCAGATCGTCCAGCCGGCCAAGGGCGCGGGCCAGCCGCCTGTCGGTCAGCTCCGTGCGCACCTTTGCCCCCCCCTTGGCGGTGAAGGACAGCGACAGGGCATCCTTCCTGACGTTCAGATGGCGTGAGCGGAGAGTGGTTGCGCCGTAACTGCCGTTTTCCTCGGCATAATCCACATGTCCGGGGCGCAAGGACAACTGGTCGATCAGGCCCAGAACCGCGGCCAGCGCGAAATCGCGGCTGCCCGGTTCACCCTCCAGCCCCTCGCGGATTTTCTGGCGCAGCCGCGGCAGGGCGGCGCCGAACCGGGGCAGATCGTCGAATTTGCACTGCGCGCGGAACGCGGTCCAGTCCACATGATAGCGGTATTGCTTGCGCCCTGCCGCGTCGCGCCCCGTGGCCTGCAAATGGCCATTGATCCGCGGGCTGATCCAGACGGCGGAATAGGCGGGCGGAACCGCCAGCGCCTCGATCCGGGCGCGTTCGCGGCGGCTGGCGATGGTGGTGCCGTCCGGCGCGCGGTAGGAAAAGCCACGGCCCTGCCGCCGGCGCGTGATGCCGGGGCGGTCATCGGGATAATAGATCAGGCCATCGGGGGTCATGCAGGGGAAACCCTGCAAGCCGATACATGGTTCCCGCAGGGTCAGTCTGCGTAGTCGGGCTCCTCGGTATCCAGAATTGCCCTCAGTTCGGCCAGAAACGCCGCATCCGCATCCGCGCAGCCTTCCAACTCGCGCGCGGTCTTCTCCGCGATCTCCGGGGACAGCTCCCGCAGGGGGCGTCCGGTTTGCAGGGCAAGGATATAGGTGCGCGCCGCGCGTTCGAAGTAATACAGACGCGTGAAGGTCTCGGCCACGGTTTCGCCGATGATCAGGACGCCGTGATTGCCCATGATCATCGTTCTGACGGACGGGTCCTGAAACAGGCGGGCGCAACGGGTGCCTTCCTCCTCAAGCGCGAGACCGCCGTAGTTCTCATCCACCACCTGCCGATTGTAGAACATCGCGGAGTTCTGATCGACGGGCGGCAGGCGGCTGTCGGCCAGCGCCGCGAGCGCCGTGGCATAGGTGGAATGCACGTGCATCGCGCACCGGGCATGGGGCACATGGCGATGCAGACTGGCATGCAGGCCCCAGGCGGTCGGGTCCGGCGCGCCGCGGCCGCTGCAGCTTTCGGGATCATTGGCGTCGATCACCCAGAGGTCCGAGGCGCGCATCCGGCTGAAATGGCGTTTGGGGTTGATCAGGAAGCGGCTGCCATCCTCACTCACCGCAAGCGAGAAGTGATTGGCGATCGCTTCATGCATGTGTTCGCGCGCGGTCCAGCGGAAGGCGGCGGCGAGATCGCGTCGCGCGGTGGCGTGATTCATGTCATCCTCTCCCTCGAATGTGGCGAAGCCTAGATGCGATGGCGGGGAATGGGAAACAGGAAGCCGAAGGCGCCTTCGCCCGCAAAACCTATCCTTTTGGACAGGTATTCTACGATTTACGTAAAATTTGAGCTTTCGCGCCACCAACGGTCCCCCTTAATACCCGGCTTTGGCCTGCGCCTCTCCGCAATCGCGCCGCATTTTGATCCCATGGTGCCAGACAACAAGAACATGTGCTGATGGGTGACTGAATGGACCGTTTGACGGAGATGGAAGCGTTTGCCACCGTGGTGGATCAAGGCGGTTTCACGGATGCGGCGAGGAAGATGGGGATTTCGAAATCGGCCGTCTCCAAGCATGTGTCCAGCCTTGAAACCCGCCTCGGCGCGCGCCTGCTGAACCGGACGACCCGCCGGGTCAGCCCGACCGAAATCGGGCTTGCCTATTATGACCGTGCGCGGCGCGTGCTGAATGACGCGGGCGAGGCCGATGCGCTGGTGACCGCGATGCAATCGGCGCCGTCGGGGCTCTTGCGGGTTTCGGTCGCCACCGATTTCGGCGTGAACCACCTGTCGCCGGTTCTGGGGCAGTTTCTGCATTCCTATCCGGAAATCACGGTCAACATGATCCTGAACAACCGCTATGTCGAACTGATCTCCGAAGGGTTCGACATGGCGATCCGCGTGGGCGATCTGGAAGACAGCAGCCTGCGCGCCCGCAAGCTGACGGAAACATACAAGCGCATGATCGCGGCCCCCAGCTATTTCGAGGAGTTCGGCCGGCCCGAGAAGATCGACGATCTGAACGATCACAAGCTGCTGCATTACTCCAATCAGGCCAGCGGCAACGTCTGGAAGCTGACCGCGCCCTCGGGTGAAAAACGACAGGTCCGCACAGCCGGGTCGCTGACGGTGAATGACGGCCAGTCGCTTCTGAATGCCGCGATCGGCGGGCTTGGCATCGCTTATCTGCCCAGCTTCCTCTATGCCGATGCGATGCGTCAGGGCCTGCTGGTCGATGCCATCCCCGACCTTCCGATGGAGGTGCATGGCATCTACGCCGTCTATCCGCCGGGCCGCTACACCCAGCCCAAGGTCCGCGCCTTCATCGATTTCCTCGTAGAGCAGTTTCGGGACAAGGGTCCTGAGGACTGGTGAGCGTGACAAGCTTCCCCATGCGTGAGTATCGTGGGGTCGCTCTTGGGCCCGGTTGGCATGTGTCGACCGGGCCTTTTTTTGCCCCGCGCCGTCCGGTGCGCCCTATTCCGTGTTGGTCAGAACCACCTCGACCCGCCGGTTCAGCTCCCGCCCGTCATCGGTGCTGTTGGGGGCCCGGGGTGCGAGATATCCCACCCCTTCGGCACGCAGTCGCTCGGGCGCGATATCATAGGTCGAGATCAGGAAGCTGCGCACCGAACTGGCCCGCGCCCGGCTGAGTGCGATGTTGTTCTGCAATGCGCCTTCGGCATCGGTGTGGCCCACCAGAACAACCCGCTTTTCCGGATTGGCGATCAGGTAGTCGGCCAGGCTCGCAAGCGACAGATACATGTTGCCCGACAGCGTGGAGGCGCCCGTCTCGAATTGCAGATCGTCCAGCGTGGCGGTGCCGGTGCGCTCCAGAGTGGCGATCAGGGCCCCGGTGTCGGAAGGCAGGCCCGTCTCGTCCGGCGCGCGGCTTGAAAGGGTCACCTCCGGCCCTTCCTCCCCCGGCGGACCGACGCGGACCAGATGGATGTAGCCGTGGCCCCCCCCGCGGGAGACGATGAGCGCGATGGTGTCGTTTGCCTCGGCCGTCTGTCGCCGCGCGATCAGATAGGCGAAATCGCCCAGGTTGACATGCATCACCGGCTCCGGCGCCACGTCGATGCCGAAGCGGAAATCGAACCCGCCGCAATCGCGGTCGGTACAGGAAAACAGCACCTCGTAGCCGTCGGCCACCAATTGCGCGCGCAGTGGTGCCAGAAGCTGGACGGTGGTTCCGCCATAGGGCACCACCTGCCAGACCATGCGGGAAAATCCCCCTTCGGCATCGTAGCGCGCCATGCCCGCGGGCGTCCACGGGCCGGTCGGCATCTCGTAGCGGCCCATCGGCTCGGTCTCTTCCAGCGCCAGCCGCGCGGCCGCGGGCAATTGCAGGTCAAGCGCCGCCGCGGGTGTGGCCATGACGCCCGCCAGAAGGAGATGCGCCAGCCGCAGTCTCACCGATCCTGCCCGTGATATTCCGGATTGGGCCGCATATCGACGGCGGAGGCCATCCGGTTCGACATGTTGAAGAAGGAGGCGGTCGCCGCGATATCCCAGATATCGCGATCGCTGAACCCGACATCGCGCAGCGCCTGACGGTCGGCCTCCTCGATCCGGTAGCTGGCTTCGGTCATCATCACGGCAAAATCCAACATGGCCCTTTGGCGTGTGTCGAGCGGGGCCACGCGATAGTTCATGACCAGCGCTTCGCCCAGGGCCGGATTGCCCGACAGCGCCCGAACGGCGGCGCCATGGGCCACGAGACAGTAGAAACAGCGGTTCACCGCGGAAACGGCCACCGCGATCATCTCGCGCTCCAGCTTGCTCAGCCCGCTGTCGCCCAGCATCAGGTCGTTATACATCGTCGTGAATGCGTTCAGCTTGTCCACGTCGAAGGCATAGGCGGCCAGGACGTTGGGGATCATCCCGAGCTTTTCCTGGCAGATATCGAAGTATTTCTGCGTCGCCTCGGGCAAGGGCTCCATCGGCGGCAGGTTCAGGGCGGTGGCGTTGGGGTCAGGCTTGCTCATCGGTCTCTGTTTTTATTCTGTAATGATAGTGTCCCACAGGCTGAAACCCCATGGAAGTGTAGAGCGCATTGGCCGGCAAGTTTGCGCCCGTCACCAAAAGCGTGATGTGGGTCGCGCCGCGGGCTTTCGCCCAGAAGGCCATGGCCTGCATCATGTACCGGCCCATCCCCCTCCGGCGATGCTGGGCACGTGTCTCCAGCGCATGCACCATGGCGATCCGCCCGTCGAGCGCGACAAATCCGGTGCCGGCCGGGCGGTCGTCGATCCGCCCGAAAATCGTCGTCTTGGGAGTGGCGGCGCGATGCATGACGGCCAGCCGTTCCGGCCCGATCCCGCCCTGCGCCCAGATCTCCTCCTGCGCGGCCAGCGGCGGCCAGATCTCGAAGCAGGTGATCGGTGGGGGCGGGTCCGTCGCGATGACATCGACCGGGGCGGCATAAAGGGTGACGGGGTCCCTGAGGACGTAGGATTCTGTCTCTAAAAGGCGGTCCAGAGCCGTTTCGCCCTCCCGGATCATGAAGAGCGGCGGTTGCCCCATGTCGCGCATCGCAGTCGCCGCCTCGGCCAGATCGGCGGCGGTTGGCTCTCCGTCGCGGAGGGTCGCCGCAGAGGTCCGGCTGCCGCTGCCGCGCCCCTCCCGCAGGCGCCAGAGACCCAGGTCGAAGAGACGCGCGGCCGGCCATGTATGTTCGATCACGGGATAGAGATCGCGGGCGCGGGGCAGCGTCATTGCGCCTCGGGAAACAGGGCGGCCAGTTCGTGGATCACCGCATCGATGGCGGCGCCGTCGGGGCTGCGGACCACGATATTAGCCCCGTACACCCCGTCCTTGATGAACGGGTAAGAGCCGATCTCCACCTCCGGGTGGGCTGTTGCCAATTTGCCAAGCGGCCCGGCGATGTCGCCTTCGCCCCGCGCGATGCGCAGCGATTGGGACAACAAAGGCGCGCCGCCCGTCAGCGTCGGCAGGACCGAGGCGACCATCGTCTGGAACACGGTCGGCACACCGGCCATCACATGCACATTGTGCAGCGTGAACCCGGGCGCGGCAGAGACCGGATTGTCGATCAGGCTGGCGCCTTCGGGGATGCGCGCCATGCGCAGGCGCGCCTCGTTCAACGTGCTGCCCTGCCGGTCGTAATGCTCCTGCAGGATCGCGCGGGCATCGTCGCGGATGCCGATCGGCACCGCGAAGGCATCGGCCACGGCCTCCGCGGTGATATCGTCATGGGTGGGGCCGATCCCGCCCGAGGTGAACACGGTATCATACCCCGCGCTCAGAGCCTGTACCGCGCCCACGATCGCGTCGTGATCGTCCGGCACGATGCGCACCTCGCTCAGGCGGATGCCGTGTTTCGTAAGCTCCTGCGCCAGATAGTGCATATTCGCATCACGGGTCCGGCCGGACAGGATTTCATCGCCGATGACCAGCATCGCGGCGGTGGGGTTTGGCATGGGCCTGCTCCTTGCCTGCATTGCCTGCCGGGTATAGGGGCTTGGCGATGCGTTTTCAAACCCCTCTGATCCCCGCCACCCTGCTGCGGCGCTACAACCGGTTCCTGGCCGATATACGGCTGGAGGACGGGCAGGTGGTGACGGCCCATTGCCCCAATCCGGGCTCAATGATGGGGCTGAAGGAGCCGGGGCTGCGGATCTGGGTGGAACCCAATGACGATCCCCGAAAGAAGCTGAACTACGGCTGGCGGCTGGTGGAACTGCCCGGCGGTCACTGGGCCGGAATAGACACGAGCCTGCCGAACAGGGTCGTTCTGGAGGCGTTGCGCGCCGGCGCAATCCCGGAACTGGCTGCCTATGCGCAGATCACGCCCGAGGTGACATACGGGCAGAACAGCCGGGTCGATTTTCTGGCCTCGGGCCCGGGCCTGCCGAATGCCTATGTGGAGGTCAAGAACGTCACCCTGCGCCGACAGGGCGACTGGGCGGAGTTTCCCGACAGCGTGACCGCCCGTGGTGCCAAGCATCTGGCCGAACTGTCGCGCATGGCCGCCGACGGCCACCGGGCGGTGATGCTCTACCTGCTTCAGCGAAGCGATTGCGCCCGGCTGAAAATCGCGGGCGATCTGGACCCGGCCTATGCCGGAGCGTTCGACGCGGCCCGCGCCGCCGGGGTGGAGATGCTGTGCTATGGCACCAGGATCGGCCCCGACGCGGTTGAAATCGGCCATGCGGTGCCGGTCGACCCGGCCACGCAGATATGACCATGCCGCGTCTGGAAAATCGGCGTCTCATCGCATAAGTTTCGGCAAACACAGCTCCGGAGTGGTAGTTTGGACGATTTCCAGGGCCGTTTGACCAAGGACGGCATTCGCATTCATCAACCGCAGGATTTCGCCGGCATGCGCAAGGCCGGCGCGCTGGCGGCGCGTATCCTGGACGATATCGCGCCGATGGTGCAGCCCGGCGTGACCACCGGCGCGCTGGACGACCGGATTACCGCGATGGTCGGGGAGGCCGGGGCGACCTCGGCCACGATCGGGTATCGCGGGTACAAGCACGCAAGCTGCATCAGCGTGAACCATGTGGTGTGTCACGGGATCCCGGGCGCGAAAGTGCTGAAGGACGGCGATATCCTGAACATCGATGTGACCGTCATCGTCGACGGGTGGTACGGCGATACCAGCCGGATGTTCGTCGCCGGCCGGTTGAACCGCCGGGCCGAACGTCTGGTGCAGGTCACCCATGACGCGCTGTTCAAGGGGATCGAAGCGGTGAAGCCCGGCAACACCTTCGGCGATATCGGCCATGCCATCCAGTCCTATGTGGAGCAGCAGCGCATGTCGGTCGTGCGCGATTTCTGCGGCCACGGGCTGGGGCAGGTGTTCCATGCGCCGCCCAATGTGCTGCATTACGGGCGCCCCGGCACCGCCGCGGTGCTGGAGGAGGGCATGTTCTTCACCATCGAGCCCATGGTCAATCTGGGCCGCCCCGAAACCAAGGTGCTCGCCGATGACTGGACGGCGGTGACCCGCGACAAATCCCTGAGCGCGCAGTTCGAGCACTCGATCGGCGTGACGGCCGACGGTTGCGAGATTTTCACCCTGTCGCCCGGCGGGCTGTTTCACCCGACCTACGCCAGCTGAGCGCGCCCGCCCTATTCCAGCCAGACCTCGACCCGGCGGTTGACGGCACGGCCCCATTCGGTGTCATCGCAGGCCATCGGCATCGCCTCTCCAAACGCATCCACGCGCAGCTGCACCCGGTTCAGATCGGCGGCATTCGCGGCCTCCATGACGGCGCGGCGGGCGGTTTCCGCGCGCCCCCGGGCAAGGCGCAGATTGGTGGCGGCGTCGCCCGCGCCATCTGAAAACCCCACGAATACAAGGCGCTGACCATCGAACCGACCCTGCTCGATGGCGCGTGCAAGCCGCGAGACGGAACTGCGCGATTGCGGGTCAAGATCGGTGGTGCCGGGGGCGAAGCGAAAGGTGGGCGACAGGCGCTGGCTGTCGCTGATCCGGGCGCTCAGCCGTTGCAGATCTTCCAGCGTGATTTCCGGGCCCGCGGCGGCGATGGCGTTGGCCAGCCGGTCGCCCTGACCCGAAACCGGGGTGCGCAGGATCGACTGGTTCACGAAACCGGCCCGCCGGATCACCCGCTCCGCGGCTTGGCTTTCGAAGAAGGACAGGAACTCGCGCACAAGCCGCGGCATCCGGCGGGCGGGCGTATAGACGAAAAGCGGCGCTGTAAGTGGGTAATCCTCGGCCTTGAGGCTCGCCGCGCTGGCGGTCTGGCTGAAACCGCAGGGACCGCCAAGCGCCAGCGCGCGCGCATTGCCGAGACCGGCATAGGAGTTGATGCCGATCGCATAGGGGTCGCGCGTGACCGCGCCGGACAGATCCGCCTGGGTCGTGTGCCGGATGATGCCGGGGCCAAGGCCAAGCCCCGCGGGCAGCAGCACCCGGTTCGCGAACCCCTGGGCGAGGCCCGAATCGTCCCGCATCAGATGCAGCGAGATCGGCGCATCGCCGCCGCCAAGCACGGCCCAGTTGGTGATCTCTCCGGCGAAGACGCGGGCCAGATCGGACAGGGCGATGTCGCGCAAGGGGTTTTCGGGGGAGACCACCGCGACAAGGCCGTCGATGGCCAGAACGCGCGCCCGCTGCGACAGGCCAAGATCGCCCTGATCGGCCAGCCGCGCGGCGTCGCGCTCCACCGGGGAGGGTTCGCGAAGCGCCAGCGCCAGATCCGCGTCGCGGTTCAGAAGCGCCTCGAACCCGCTGTCGGTGGTGCCCGGGATCAGCGTGAACCGTGCCGCGGTCGTGCCATCGGCACTGCGCGTCAGCGTGAAGACGGAGCGGCCATCGGGCGCCAATGCGCGGGAAACGGTCATGCCGCGCGCGCGGGCGAACCCCTCGATCAGCGCCGGCATCAGCCGGTCGGCGATCACCGAGGCGCCGGCGAACCGTGCCTCGGCCACGAAGCCTTCCAGATCCGGGCATCCCGGCCCGGCACAGGAGACCCCCTCGGCGTTGACGGTGAGGGGCCCGTAGATCGTATCGACGCGGTAGAACTCCCCGTCGAAGCCGATCAGCGATCCGTCCAGCTCGATCGACCCGTCGAGAGAGCGCAGGGTGACATCCTGCGCAACCGCGGGGGACAGGCCCGTAATACCGAAAAAGGCGGCTCCGAAAGCCGCCCTCAGCCATGCATGCATCTGTGCCCTGTACCGGGTTGGATCAGTTCGACGCGACTCTCAGGTCCTGCAACAGATTTTGCAACACCAGATAGTCGCCAACCGCGTCGCAGGCGGGAAGTGTGAAGGTCAGCTCGGTCACCGCGACGGGCCCGGCGGGATCGGTCTGCACCGTTCTGGCGAGCGTGTCCTGGCCGCAATTGCGGCTGTTGATCGGCGCCTCGATCGAGATCCGCACCGATCCTTCGCGGGTCAGCGTATCCCGCGGGAAGGTATAGACCTGCGCCATCATCGGCGAGTCCACCGCATCGTTCCCAAGAAGCGTGACAAACCCGCCGACGCCGGTCTGCGCCCGGGCGACAGTGCCCGCGTTATCCGCCCAGATATGGCCGGGCTCGCCGTAATCGGCGCCGAATTCCAGCGCGTGCAGTTCCAGATCACGGGTGTCTTCCCAGGCGATGGCGACGCGATCATAGCCTTCCAGATCCCCGACGGTGACCAGCGCGCTCTCTTCTTCCTCCGCCAGACGGATCGTGAAGAAGGCGGGCGTTTCGAAGGCCGGGATATCGACCGTCAGCAGACCCATCTGATCGGTGGCCTCGGTCAGGGTCAGCCCCGAATGCTCGATCACCACCCGCGCGCCGGGGCGGCAGGGGGCCATGATATCCAGCGCGACCATCGCCGCAGGCGCGGCCTCGGCACTCACGCTCAGCCCGCAGGGCAGACCGAACTGGCTGGTGTCTGGGGTGGCCGGGGCGGCCATGGCCCTGTCGGGCGTTTCGGCCATCCGCTCGGACAGGTCACGACCGGGCTGCGACAGATCGGGCGGGGTCAGGGCAAGTTCGGGGGCCGCAGGCAGGGCCAGCGCGCCTGGCGCCTCCGGGGCCGTCAGGGCAGCGGGGGCGGGCAATGCGGCAGGTGTCGCCGTCGCCTCCGGCGCGACCGGCCGCGCCGCGGCGGTCCGATCGGCTGGCGGGGCGTCCGCCTGCATGCCGGGCAAAAGCCCCGCCTGAACGGCGAACAGGCCGCCGGATACGGTCATCAGCCCCACAGCGACCAGTCGGATGATTTGGCGTTTTGGCATACCGCCCTCCTTCGCGGGTGTTGCGGCGAAGACTGGGCGTGGATTGGGGCGATATTGCGGAGCGATTGGCCGGATTTCGTGGAAAATCCGGCCAGTGTGGCGCGATTGCCGCGGGTTGTTTCCGGTTTCGACCCAATCCTTATGGAATTGCGGCGAAAACGTGGCGCGGGGCCGTCCGTGTCAGGCCAGCCGCCCGTGGCAATGCTTGAATTTCTTGCCCGATCCGCAGGGGCAGGCATCGTTCCGGCCCGGGTTGCCCCAGGTGGAGGGGTCATCCTCCACGAACCCGTCGACCAGCGCGGCGGTCTCCCCCCCGTCCGGCGCGGCGGCGGCTGCGGTCGCCGCGGTTGCGGCCTTCTGCTGCGCCTGTTGCTGGGCCTGAAGCTGCTTGATCAGCTGTTCCTGCTGCTCCGGGGTCAGCGGCTGGATCTTCGACAGCCGCTCGGTCACATCCATCCGCAGACTGTCCAGCATGCTTTCGAAAAGCTGGAAGCTTTCGGTCTTGTATTCATTCAGCGGGTCGCGCTGGGCGTAGCCGCGAAAGCCCACGACAGAGCGCAGATGCTCAAGCGTCAGAAGATGCTCGCGCCATTTGCCGTCGATCGTCTGCAACAACACCTGTTTCTCGATATTGCGCATCTGTTCGGGGCCGAACTGCACGGCCTTTCCGGCCATGTATTCATCGGCCGCCACCTCAAGGCGCTCCCGGATCGTCTCGTCATCGACGCCTTCCTCATCGGCCCAGTCGGCCACCGGAACGTCGATGCCGAGTTTCTCGCGCACCTCTTTTTGCAGGCCTTCGGTATCCCACTGATCGGCGTAGGTTTTCGGCGGCATATGGATATGAACCAGATCGTCGATCACCTGATGGCGCATGTCCCGCGTGACCTCGGCGATATCCTCGGCGCCCATGATCTCCATGCGCTGCTCGAAAATCGCTTTTCGCTGATCATTCATGACATCGTCGAATTTCAGCAACTGCTTGCGGATGTCGAAGTTGCGCCCCTCCACCTTGGCCTGCGCCTTTTCGAGGCTCTTGTTGACCCAGGGGTGCACGATCGCCTCCCCCTCCTTCATCCCGAGGGTGGAGAGCATCTTGTCCAGCCGGTCGGAGCCGAAGATCCGCATCAGATCGTCTTCCAGCGACAGGAAGAAGGAGGAGCGCCCCGGATCGCCCTGCCGGCCCGAACGCCCGCGAAGCTGGTTGTCGATCCGGCGGCTTTCATGCCGTTCCGTGGCCAGCACATAAAGCCCGCCCGCAGCTTTTACCGCTTCCTCGTCGGCGGCATGTTCGGCCTCGATCCGCTCGCGGATCTCGTCGGGATGCGCGTCGGGATCGGCCGCCAGCGCCTCCATCACCTTGAACTCAACATTGCCGCCCAGTTTGATGTCGGTGCCGCGCCCGGCCATGTTGGTGGCGATGGTGATCGCACCCAGCTTGCCCGCATCGGCCACGATCTGCGCCTCCTGCTCGTGCTGGCGCGCGTTCAGCACGTTATGCGGCAGCCCGGCCTCTTTCAGCAGATCCGAGAGCATCTCGGATTTCTCGATCGATGTCGTGCCCACCAGAACCGGCTGCCCCTTTTCATGGGCCTCGCGGATCTGCGCGACGATGGCGGCGTATTTCTCGGCGCCCGTGCGATAGACCTGATCATCCTCGTCTTCGCGGGCGATGGGGCGGTTGGTGGGCACTTCGACCACACCCAGCCCGTAGATGGAGGAAAACTCCTCCGCCTCGGTAGCGGCGGTGCCGGTCATGCCCGACAGCTTGCCGTAAAGACGGAAATAGTTCTGGAACGTGACCGAGGCCATGGTGATGTTCTCGGGCTGGATCGCCACGCCTTCCTTGGCTTCGATGGCCTGATGCAGCCCGTCCGACAGGCGGCGGCCCGGCATCATCCGCCCGGTGAACTCGTCCACCAGCACCACCTCGCCGTTGCGGACGATGTAGTCCTTGTCCTTCTGGAAGGCCTTGTGCGCGCGCAGGGCGTTGGTCACGTGGTGGACGATGGTCGTGCTTTCGGGGTCGTAGAGGCTCTGCCCCTCGGGCAGGATCCCTTCGGCCAGCAGCCGCTCCTCCAGAAAATCGTTGCCTTCGTCGGTGAAGGTCACGCCGCGGGTCTTTTCGTCGAAGGTGTAATGATCCTCCGCGATCCCCGGGATCAGCGCGTTGATCGTGACATACAGCTCCGAACGGTCCTCCGACGGGCCCGAGATGATCAGCGGCGTCCGCGCCTCGTCGATGAGAATCGAATCCACCTCGTCCACGATCGCGAAATTGTGCCCGCGCTGCGCCATGTCGGCGAGGCTGGCGCGCATATTGTCGCGCAGGTAATCGAACCCAAGCTCGTTATTCGTCGCATAGGTGATGTCGGCGCCATAGGCGCTGCGCTTCTCGGTGTCGGGCTGGCGCGGATAGACGACACCGGTGGACAGGCCAAGCGCGGTGTAGACCTTGCCCATCCAGTCCGCGTCCCGCTTGGCGAGGTAGTCATTGACGGTGACGATATGCACGCCCTTGCCGGTGAGTGCGTTCAGATAGGCGGGGAAGGTAGCGACAAGCGTCTTGCCCTCACCCGTTTTCATCTCCGCGATATTGCCCTGATGCAGGAAGACACCGCCCATCAATTGCGTGTCGAACGCCCGCAAACCAAGGGCGCGACGCGCGGCTTCCCGGCAATTGGCGAAGGCTTCGGGCAGCAGGTCGTCCAGCGCCTCGCCGTTCTGAACCCGGTTGCGGAACTCGGCCGTCTTGGCGACGATTTCCGTGTCGCTCAGCTTTTCGAACTCCGGTTCCAGCGCATTGATCCGGTCAACCACCGGTCTGACCGATTTCACCTTGCGGTCATTCGGCGTTCCGAAGACCTTCTTCGCGATGGTTCCAAGCCCCAGCATGTTCTCAAACGCCTTTTTGTTGCGGGTGGCGCCATTGGCGGCATTCCCCCGGATCATCAATTCGTGTGCGGCACGCGGCTTGTTTGGCCAGACTCTGCGGTCTATCAACGGCGGCAAGATCGGCACGGCCCCGGTGCGAAACCCGTCAGGGACATAAGGGGCCGCCGGATATGTGTCAACGCGGCCAATGGATCAAGGGCCCGACGAAAACAAAGGACTTTCGAAAATGAAACGACTTCTTGCCGGTGTGGCTCTGTCCGCGCTTCTTGCCGCTCCCCTTCAGGCCCAGGACGCAACCACCGTTCTGGCCACCGTGAACGGCACCGACATCACGCTTGGCCACCTGATCGCAATGCAATCGCTTCTGCCCGACCAGTATCGCCAGTTGCCCGATCAGGTGCTGTTCGAGGGGATGCTGGAGCAGCTGATTCAGCAGGAGGTCATGGCCGGGCAGGCGCGGGGCATGATGACCTCCCGGATGGAACTCGGTCTCGAAAATGAACAGCGCGCGTTCCTCGCCGCCGCGCTGATGGACGAGATCGCGATGGCCGATATCCCCGAGGAGGAGATCGAGGCCGAATACGAAAGCATCTACGGCGCGACCGAACCGGCGCGGGAGTACAACGCCTCCCACATTCTGGTCGAAACCGAAGAAGAAGCACTGGCGCTGATCGCGGAACTGGAGGGCGGTGCCGATTTCGCCGAGCTGGCGCAGCAGCACTCCACCGGTCCCTCGGGCCCGAATGGCGGGCAGCTTGGCTGGTTCACCGCCGGCATGATGGTCCCCAGCTTCGAGGAGGCGGTCTTCGCCCTTGAGGCGGACGAGATCTCGGCGCCTGTCGAGACCCAGTTCGGCTGGCATGTGATCCGCCTCAATGAAAGCCGGCTGCAGGACGCGCCCGCGCTAGAGGATGTGCGCGAGGAACTGGTTCAGGGGCTGCGCCGCGCCCGCGTCGATGCCCGCATGGAAGAGCTGACCGCCGAAGCCGATGTGGAGCGCCCGGATCTGGAAGGCTTCGATATCAGCCTGATCCGCGACATGGATCTTCTGGAAAACTGAGCGCACACCAATGAGCGACAGTGCCACGAAAGCCAAGCCGGCGGTTTCGCCGCTGGCGCCGCCGGGCGGGTTTCCGGACCTGCCGGTGATCGACGGGGTGCGCTTTGCCGCGGCGGCGGCCGGCATCAAGTACAAGAACCGCGAAGACGTGATGCTGGCCGAAATCGCGCCCGGCGCGTCGCTCGCCGGGGTGTTCACCCGCTCCGCCACCCGCTCCGCGCCGGTGCTGGATTGCGAGGCCAAGCTGGCGGCGCTCGGGGCGCAGGAGGCCGGGTTCGCGATTCTGGTCAATTCCGGCAATTCCAACGCCTTCACGGGGGCCGCGGGCGCGGAGACGGTGCGCGCCGTCTGTGCGCAGATCGCCCGCGCCATGGACCTGCCGGAGGCGCATGTCTTCACCGCCTCCACCGGCGTGATCGGAGAGCCGCTGCCTGCGGAAAAGATCACCGGCGCCATCGCTGCGCTCAAGGCCGGCCTGTCGCCCGCAGGCGGGGCCGCCGCCGCGCGCGCCATCATGACCACGGATACCTTCGCTAAGGGTGCCACGGCCACGATGCGGATCGGCGGCACGCCGGTTTCCATCGCGGGCTTCGCCAAAGGCTCCGGCATGATCGCGCCGGACATGGCGACGATGCTGGCCTATGTCTTCACCGATGCCGCGATTGACCGGCCCGTGCTGCAGGACATGCTGCGCGCGCAGACCACACGCACCTTCAACGCGATCACCGTCGACAGCGATACCTCCACTTCCGATACGGTGATGGTGGTGGCCACCGGCAAGGCGGGCCACGAGCGGATCACCGATGTCGACAGCGCCGAAGCGCGGGAGTTCGCCGCGGCCCTAGAAGCGGTGATGAAAGACCTTGCGCTGCAGATCGTCCGCGACGGCGAAGGCGCGACGAAGCTGGTCGAGGTGCGGGTGACCGGCGCGGCCAGCGATGCCGATGCCGACAGGGTTGCCCGCGCCATCGCCAATTCACCGCTGGTGAAAACCGCCATCGCCGGGGAGGATCCGAACTGGGGCCGCATCGTCATGGCCGTCGGCAAATCCGGCGCAAAGGCGGACCGCGACCGTCTCAGCATCCGGTTCGGGGACATCCTCGTGGCCGAAGACGGCTGGGTCGCGCCCGGCTACCGGGAGGAGGCGGGCGCGGCCTACATGACCTCCGACACCTTGCTGATCGCGGTCGATCTGGGCCTTGGCGACGGGTCCGCGACGATCTGGACCTGCGATCTGACCCATGGCTACATCACCATCAACGCGGATTACCGGTCGTGACCGCCGATTGTCGGTGCGATCGTCGGGGCCGCGGATGAAAACGGTTCTCGTCTCGGCGGTCGCGCTGATCGACCCGGATGGCCGCGTGCTTCTGGCCCAACGCCCCGAGGGCAAATCCATGGCCGGTCTGTGGGAGTTTCCGGGCGGCAAGGTCGAACCGGGCGAAACGCCCGAGGCCGCGTTGATCCGCGAGCTGCACGAGGAACTGGGGATCGACACCTGGGCTTCGTGCCTCGCCCCGCTCACCTTCGCCAGCCACAGCTACGCGGAGTTTCACCTGCTGATGCCGCTTTTCGTCTGCCGGAAATGGCAGGGCATACCCGCCCCGCGCGAAAAACAGGTGCTGAAATGGGTCGCGCCAAAGGCCCTGCGCGACTACCCGATGCCGGCGGCCGATATCCCCCTGATCCCCATCCTGCGCGACTGGCTTTGACCCGGCCGCGCCGGATTTGATCCGGACCGCCTGATATTTCCGCGATTTTCCGGCCTATACGCCGGTTTTTGGGGCTGCTTTTTCATAAAACTGGAATAGTATCGGATAATCACAGCCAATCGGGGGATTACGACTGTGCTCAAGACGATCACATTGGGAACTTGCGTGTCCGTTCAGGGCATTTTTGTGCGGGCGCTGACCGATGGCAAGATCATGGTGCGCGTCGGCGACCGGATCTTCACCGGACGCCCGGTAAGCGCCTAACCCACCCAGCCTTTCAGATTGTCATCCACCACGGCGGCCAGTGCCGCGATATGGGCGTCGTCATCGTTGAGGCACGGGATATAGGTGAACTCCTCGCCGCCGGCCTCTTCGAAGCTCTCCTTGATCTCTTCGTTGATCTCTTCCAGCGTTTCGATGCAGTCGGCTGAAAACGCGGGCGCACAGACGGCGATCTTCTTCTTGCCGGTCTCCGCAAGCCGCGCGACCTCCTCCACCGTGTAGGGTTTCAGCCATTCCTCGGGGCCGAACCGGCTCTGGAATGTGGTCACGATATCCGTATCGGCCCAGCCCAGACGTTCCTTCAGCAGGCGCGTCGTCTTCTGGCACTGGCAGTGATAGGGATCGCCCTCCATCAGATAGCGCTTCGGCACGCCGTGGTAGGAACAGACCAGAATATCCGGCCGGTTCTCCAGCGCGCCATAGACCCGCTCGATCGACTGCGCCAGCGCCTCGATGTATAGCGGATGCTCGAAATAGGGCTCGACCGTGCGCACGATCGGCTGCCATTTGATCGACATGACCGACCGGAAGAACTGATCGCAGGCGGTGGCCGAAGTGGCGCCCGCATATTGCGGGTAAAGCGGGAAGAACAGAATCTTGGTGCAGCCCTGCGCGACCAGCTCATCCACCCTGGATTTGGTCGAGGGGTTGCCGTAGCGCATGCAGAAATCCACCACGACCCTGTCGCCATGGCGTTCGGCCATCACCGCCTTCATCTTGGCGGTCTGGTCCTTGGTGATCGTCATCAGGGGGCTTTCACCCGCCTCGTGGTTCCAGATCGAGGCATAGGCCTTGCCCGAGGAAAACGGTCGTTTCGACAGGATGATCAGCTGCAGGAGCGGCTGCCAGATCCAGGCGGAATAGTCGATCACCCGCTTGTCGGACAGGAACTCGTTCAGATACCGGCGCATCGGCCAATAGCTGTAATCATCGGGCGTGCCCAGATTGGCCAGCAGAATTCCGATCTTGCCGAATTTCACCTGCGGGTGGTCGGCGGGCGCGTGGCTCAACGCGGGCTTTGGCTGCATCATGTTCATCTTTTCGGCTCGCACCTCAGTCAGGCTCCCGGTCTAGAACCGGTGTTGCTGTGTCGTCAAACTCGGTTGTTTGCAATGCGTCAGCCAGCCGCGTGTTGGCGCTGCCGGGACGCAGGGGTTTCTGCTGGCTCTCATGGGGGGTCCAGCCGGTCAGGAAAGCCAGCTCGAAGGTCGCGCGGATGCGCCCCCCCTCGGCCGGGAAACCTGCCGCGTAAATCTCCGCCGCGCGCCGGAACAGGCGCCGGGGCGTGGGGGCCCGGTGACGGCTGGCCAGCGCGTTTGTTTCGCCCATGGCGCGCAGATCGGCCATCAGATCGGGCAGCGTCGCATAATGCACCTCCCGGCGCGTGCTGTCGGCAACCGGCAGGGCAAAGCCCGCGCGCTGCAACAGCCCGCCCAGATCGCGCAACTCTCCCATCGGGGCGATGCGGGGGGACAGGCCGCCCAGCGTCTCGATCTCGGCCTGGCCAAGGGCGGCGCGCAGCTCGCCCAGCGTTTCGCCCGCGAAACACACCGCCAGAAACAGCCCGTCGGGGGCCAGCGCCCGGCGGCATTGCACAATCTGGCCCACCGGATCGTCGGCCCAGTGCAGGCCCATCGCGTGGATCACCAGATCTTGGGCGCCCGGCGCCAGATCGATCACCTCCGCATCCGGCACGACCACGGCGCCGGGCAGGAAACCGTCCCATTCCGCCGGGAAAGGCGTCACGATCGCGGGCCTCGTAAACGATCTGTTAACGTCGATGAGTCTTTCCTGAAGCTCGAACCGGGCTTCGTCATGCAGGAAGCCGGCCTGATCCAGCCGTGCGCGGGCACGGTGCCGGGCAAGGGCAGGTCTGTCCACCAGAGCGGCTGGTCGCTGGTTCTTCATCAAGGGTTCCGTTCGCTGACCCGCTGCAACTTAGGGGCATGACATGAGATTGCAAACGGCGGTGCATGCGGTCTTTCCGCCCGAATGCCTCTGTTGCGGCGCACAGGTGGAGACCGATTACGCGATTTGCGGCCCCTGCTGGCTTGAAACGCCCTTCATTCACAGCGCGTCCTGCGACATCTGCGGCGTGCCTCTGCCAGGGCGTGGCGATGACCGCCCGATTCGCTGCGACGAGTGCCTGACGTTCGCCCGGCCCTGGTCGCAGGGCCGCGCGGTCTTCGCCTATTCCGGAAATGCGCGCCGCCTGATCCTCGGTCTGAAACACGGCGACCGGGCCGAGGTGGCGCGGGCCGCCGCGCCGTGGATGGTGCGGGCCGCGGGGCCGCTTCTGGGCCCGCGCACGCTTCTGGTGCCGGTTCCGCTGCACCGCTGGCGTCTGCTCAGGCGGCGCTTCAACCAGTCCGCGCTTCTGGCCCATGCGCTTGGCCGCGCCGCCGGTGTGCCGGTCGCGCCCCGGGCGCTTGTGCGGGCGCGGGCCACGCAAAGCCTTGACGGGCTGGGCCGGGAAAGCCGGTTCCGAACCCTGGAGAGGGCAATCCTCCCCGCGCCGGGCCACGGGGCGGTGCTGGAGGGCCGCGATGTTCTGCTGGTCGACGATGTGATGACCACCGGCGCGACCTTCGCCGCCGCGACCGAGGCGTGTTTTCTGGCCGGGGCCGCAAACGTCTCCGTGATTGCTCTGGCGCGCGTGGCCCGGGACACCTAAATCGGAACGCAACACCGGACAGAGGGAAGCCAGATCATGCCGACAGTTGAAATCTACACCTCGCCGCTTTGCGGATATTGCCACGCGGCCAAACGCCTGCTGACCGAAAAGGGTATCAGCTTTGCGGAATACAACGTCTCCGGCGATGCCGAGAAACGCCAGGAGATGCTGGCCCGCGCCAATGGCCGCCATACGGTGCCGCAGATTTTCATCGGCGAGACCCATCTGGGCGGCTATGACGAAATGGCCGCGCTGGACCGCGAGGGCAAGCTTGACGGGATGCTTGCGGCCTGACGCGACGTGCTGGCCCCTTGCTCAAGGGGCCAGAGTCCTGTGTTATGCGCGCCATGACCTCCACCGATGACCCCCTTGCCGTCGCGCTGTTCAGCGAGATGTTCATGGCCGATCAGCTGGCGCGGAACCGGTTGTCCAGGGCGTTGCCGAAGGGGATGGAACTCAGCCATTTTTCCGTTCTGAACCAGCTGGCGCGCACGGGCGATGAGAAAACGCCGGCGCAACTGGCCCGCATCTTCCACGTCACCCGGGGCGCGATGACCAACACATTGGGCAAGCTGGAATGGGCGGGGCATGTGCATATCCGCCCTGACTGGGATGATGCGCGGCGCAAGTTCGTGTCGATCAGCCCCTCGGGCCGCAAGGCCCGCGATGCGGCGCTGGAGGCGATTGCCCCGATCCTCACGGCGACCGTGGCCGAGATCGGCGCGGACCGGGTCCGCGCGGCCCTGCCGGTGATCCGCGAGATGCGGGTGCGGCTGGAGGAGGATGGCTGATCGGCGTGCTCTTGGGTCTGCAAGGCCGCCTTCGGGAATGGCTGTTTGGAGGCCATAGTCCACGATGCCGCGAGGGGCTCAGATCGCCGCCAGGGGCCGCAAGCGCGCATGGCCCGCATGGCATTGATGTTCACAGACAGGTGCAGGGCCATCCTTTTGTTTCGCTTCAGCCGTGCGGCTTCACAGACTATCCGGACGTCGAGCGACGATGGTTCCACCACGCCCACAACCCAAGCAATATCAGACCGTAGATCAACTCCGGCGAGAGCAGAGCATACAAGGGATTATAGGCGGTTTCGGTGAGTCCGGCTGCGCCGTCGGCAGGTTCAGGCATGATTTCACCCGCGCCCAACATGGTCTGATTCAGGGTGACAGCCGCATCCCAAAGCCCGTGCATGATGATGGAGGGCCAGAGTGAGCCTGTCCACAGCACCAGGGCCCCGTAGAATACCCCTCCGCCGGCGGCGGAGATGACCTGCATGACGGTCACGTCGAAGGGTTGGCCACCCACCCAATTCATGAAGTGGAAAGCGCCGAAAATCAATGCGGCCACCAGCACTGCGGGAATGGCGGGCATTTTCGATCTCAAACCATGTAGAAGCACGCCGCGAAACAACAGCTCCTCGAACAGTCCCACAACAAGTGCGACGAAACTCGCGACCCCGACCATCCGCCAATCGGCGGCGGTCAGGGCGAACGCCTCGTCCTGCGCCAAAACGGTTCCATAGGTCACAAGGACCATGAGCAGAACCAACGCGATATAGGGGACGGCAAAGAGGCTCGCACGCCAGCGCGGCATGATTGTGAGCCCTGTTTCCCGGGTCCAGCCGAGAAGCAAGACGGCAAGCACAAGCACCCCGGCCAATCCGATTTCGGCCCACAGACCGTCCGCGAACTCAGACGCGCCCTGCTCCTGTCGCCCGTGCCCGAAGAGTTGCGAGGCATCGAGGAACAGCACAGGGGCAACGAAGTAAACCGCGGCGACGAGCAGCAGCAGACCAGCAGCGGCGAAGGGACGTTCAGCGGCCCATACACGTATGTTTTTCAAGATATCAATCCCAATGAAATCGCTTGAACGTGGTCTGGCTCGCGCGGCTTTGGCGCGTGGCCGCTCGGGGGTCGATGAACAGACTGCCCGCCGCAAGTCTAGCAGATCATGTTCACGCCGTCTTCTGGCCAAGGCGTTTCCAGCGCAAATGTGCCGATACGGTCGTTGGAGAGCTTCTGGAAATTGCGGCAGTCGCAGAGGCCGACCCTGTCGGGAGTTCGAAGCTGCGCTCACATGCGGATACGTCCGGGATCTGCCATGAAACGGGGAGCGGCAGCTTCGGGCAGCATGGGGGCAGTTTTGCCACGCAGGCATTCATCTGAGTGTTAAACTGCAGCATTGTGCCCCAAACGGCAGGTTTCGTGACGCGGGAATGCGGCGTTCAGTCAGGCACAGCGCGGCAGAAAGGGGCCTTGAATGCCGATCAGGATCCCATGTCGGCCGCGCCTCGGATGCCGCAGCCCATGCGAGGTCTGCTCAGAGCCCAATGTGTCAGCGTTTACGCGGGATGGGCGAGGATGCTTAGCAACTTTCCAGTGGGGTCAAGCATGTAAAAAACGGCGCACTCCCCAAGGTTCGCTCGTCAACTCATACTCGATTTTGTGTCCCAGCCGTTTGGCATGCTGGTAGAGAGCATCAACATCATCCACCTCGATTGATAGATCGGGTACGGCAGTCCCTGACCCGCCTTCGATTGCAATGCTAATCTGAGTTGGTGCCGTTTCACCCGAGGCAAGAGTTGCGATCCATCCATGATCCATCACAACGTCCAGATCGAACAATTCAGAGTAGAAGGCTCGAACATCGTCGACAGAAGTAACGGCTATGTTTGATACGATACGCTTAACTGTCATGACCGCCAATCCTCCACCTTCGACATGATAACATCGATGTTGGCTAAGGTCCGCCCCCTCCCGCAAACCCGCCCCTAGGCCGGTTTCGTACTGGCCGTCACATAGTTCACGCTCAGGTCGCGGTCGGAGAGGCTCCAGGTCCAGGTGATCGGGTTGAAGACGAAGCCCTTGCGGTCCACGGGCGTCAGGCCCGCATTGGCAATCAGGGCGAAAAGCTCGTCTGGCGTGATGAATTTCTGCCATTCATGGGTGCCCTTGGGCAGCCAGCGCATCACGTATTCCGCACCGACAATCGCCATCGCGAAGCTTTTCGGGTTCCGGTTGATCGTCGAGCAGATCATCAGACCGCCGGGTTTCAGAAGCTGCTGGCACGCGGTCAGGTAGCCTTGCGGGTCGGCCACATGTTCGACCACCTCCATGTTCAGGACCACGTCGAACTGTTCGCCCGCCTCGGCCAGCGCTTCGGCGGTGGTGAAGCGGTAATCGATCTCCAGCCCCGATTGCTCCGCATGAACCCGGGCCACGGGGATGTTCCGCTCGGCCGCATCCGCGCCCACCACATCGGCGCCCAGCCGCGCCATGGGTTCCGACAGGAGCCCGCCGCCGCAGCCGATATCCAGCAGCCGCAATCCCGCGAACGGGGAGGCGTCTTTCAGGTCCCGCCCGAACTCGGCGGCGATCTGGGCGGTGATGTAGTCCAGCCGCGTGGGGTTCAGCATGTGCAGCGGTTTGAATTTGCCATGGGGGTCCCACCATTCCGCGGCCATCGCCTCGAATTTGGCAATCTCGCCGGCATCGACCGTTTGTGTCGCGGTGTTCATGGACATCCCTTTCCAATCTTGTCACTCTTTTGGTCATGTCAGACCCGTCATATGGGTCTATATAGGACCGGTATGGACAAGTTCTCTGGCCAAAAGCGCGCAGCCGCGCATCTGTTTCCGCCGATCGACCCGTACGATCAGCGCATGCTGGATGTGGGCGACGGGCATCACGTCTATGTCGAGCAATGCGGCAATCCCGATGGCGCGCCGGTGATCGTGCTCCATGGCGGGCCCGGCGGCGGGTGCAGCCCGGCCATGCGGCGCTATTTCGACCCCGAGGACTGGCGGATCATTCTGTTCGACCAGCGCGGCTGTGGCCGGTCGCGGCCCCATGCGGCGATCAAGGCCAACACGACCTGGGATCTGGTCGACGATATCGAACGGATCCAGAACACGCTCGGTATCGACCGCTGGGCCGTCTTCGGCGGCTCCTGGGGCGCGACGCTGGCATTGATCTATGCCGAAACCCACCCTCACTCCGTGGCCTATCTGGCGCTCAGGGGGGTGTTCCTGTCGACCGAGCGGGAACTCAAGTGGTTCTATGGCGGCGGTGCGGGGCAATTCTGGCCCGATCAATGGGCAAAATTCACTTCCCTCGTGCCCGAAGCGGAACGCGACGACCTGATCGCGGCCTATAACCGGCGGCTGTTTTCCGGCGATCTGATGCTGGAGACACGGTTCGCGCGGGCCTGGGCGTCATGGGAAAACGCGCTCGCCTCGATGGACAGCGACGGGGCGGGGGGCGAAAGCCCGGCCGATTACGCCCGCGCCTTCGCCCGGCTCGAAAACCACTATTTCATGAATCGCGGCTTTCTGGAGGAGGACGGCCAGATCCTGCGCGACCTCTACCGGATCGCCCATATTCCCGGCACCATCGTTCAGGGGCGCTATGACATGATCTGCCCGCCAATGTCGGCCAACCTGCTGGCGCAGGGCTGGCATAACGGGCGGTTGCAGATGATCAAATCCGCGGGCCACGCCCTGTCGGAGCCCGGGATCAGCCATGAACTCGTGCGGGTGATGAAGGCCGTGGGCCAGCATCGCGGCAAATACGGGCTCTGACGGCCTTTTCAGCCCGAAAAACCCGTTTCCGTTTGCCGCTCAGTTGGCGCCGCCGCAGGCATCGCCCAGCGCGCAGCCCATGACCTCCGTCAGATCCTGTTCGGTGGGGGTCATGTAGGAATAGCGCGCGCAGGGATCCGTCTCGAAAATCACGCCGGCCTCGTCGTCCTCGCGCAGGAAAAACAGCGCATAGCTGTCAAGCGGCGGCGTTCCGCACCATGCCGAGACGCAGGACACTTCCACCGTCACATCCACCTCAAGCGGGTTCACAAACCCGTCCGCCATGGCCGAGAGGCCGGAAAACCGGGCCGGAAAGCTGTAGGGCGCGGGCAGGTTTTCGGCCCCCGTCTGCACCGCATCCGGGCGCGCGGTGTCGGGCCCCGTCCGGGTCATCTCGCCCACCGCCATCACGAAGGTCTCCTCCCGCTCGTTGGCGGCGTTGAAACTGTCGGTCACGCTGGGTGCCAGACAGCTCAGCGCAAGCGCGGGCGTGGCGGCAAGGCCGAGACAGGCGGTCACGCATAGCCGTTTCAGCACAATCCGAACTCCTTGAAGACCTGTTCGTACATCCCGCGTTTGAACGGCACGATCAGATCAAGCAGCGTCGCCGCGGGCATCCAGCGCCAGTCCGAGAATTCCACATCCTTGTGGCGCAGATCGATCACCGCGTCGTCCGCCTCCAGCCGCATGAGAAACCACATCTGTTTCTGTCCGCGATATCTGCCGCCCCACCGCCCCGGTACGATCTCCGGCGGCAGATCGTAGGTCAGCCAGTCGGCGGTCTGGGCCGCAAGGGCCACATGTTCCGCGCCGACCCCCGTTTCCTCCAGAAGCTCCCGGAAGGCCGCGGCCTCCGGCGTCTCGTCCGGGTCCACGCCGCCCTGCGGCATCTGCCACGCGGGCGTGTCCATATCGGCCCGCTGGCCCGCGAAGACCAGACCGTCGGCGTTGATCAACACAACGCCGACGCAGGGCCGGTAAGGCAGCTTCTCGATCTCGGCGGGGGTCATCGCCCCCTACTGCGCGCCCGGCGCAAGCGCGTTCAGCCCGGTCAGGATGTCGATGGCATAGGCCAACTGGTAATCCTCGTTCCTCAGCTCTGCCGTGGCTTCGGCAACCGCCTGCTCCTCTTCCAGCTGGCGGCGCTCATCCTCGGTCAGGGTCGAGTTCTGAAGCGACCCGCGAAGCGAGGCTTCGGTCCGCTGCGGGCGGTCCTCCTCGTCCGACTCGACGCTTTCGCGCTGCTCCACCAGAATGTCCGGTGCTACGCCAAGCGCCTGGATCGACCGGCCCGAGGGCGTGTAGTAAAGCGACGTGGTCAGGCGCATGGCGCCTTCGCCCTGCAACGGCATCACCGTCTGGACCGACCCCTTGCCGAAGCTGTTGGTGCCCACCACCACCGCGCGGCGATGATCCTGCAGCGCGCCGGCCACGATCTCCGAGGCGGAGGCAGAGCCGCCATTGATCAGCACCACCACCGGGCGGCCGTCGATCAGATCGCCGGGCGTGGCATTGTAGCGTTCGCCATCGGCCTCGTCCCGGCCGCGGGTCGATACGATCTCGCCGCGCTCCAGAAACGCGTCGGAAACGCGGATCGCCTGGCTCAGCAGCCCGCCGGGGTTGTTGCGCAGATCCAGAACCACACCATCGAGATTTTCCAGCCCGCCGACCTCGGCGATCAGTTCGTCCAGACCTTCGCGCAGGTTCGGATAGGTCTGGTCGTTGAAGGTGGATACCCTGAGGATCGCGGTGTTGCCTTCCAGCCGCGCGCGCACGGCTGTCAGGCGGATCCGGTCGCGCACGATGGTGATGTCGAAGGGCTCGTCCACCTCCTCGCGGACCACGGTGATCACGATCTCCGAGCCGACGGGCCCGCGCATAAGATCGACCGATTCCTCCAGCGTCAGACCCAGAAGCGCCTCGCCATCCACATGGGTGATGAAATCGCCCGCTTCGACACCGGCGGCCATCGCCGGGGTGTCGTCCATCGGCGTGATGACGCGGATGAACCCCTCTTCCTGGGTCACTTCGATGCCCAGCCCGCCGAATTCGCCGCGTGTCTGCACCTGCATCGTGTCGTAATCGCGCGGCGGCAGATAGCTGGAATGCGGATCGAGGGAGGTCAGCATGCCGTTGATCGCCGCCTCGATCAGATCGGCCTCGTCCACCTCTTCCACGTAATTGGCGCGGATCCGTTCGAAGATATCGCCGAACAGGTCGAGCTGTTCGTAAACCGAGGCGTTGCGGTCATTTTCCTGGGCGATCAGCGGGCCGGCGATCTGCGTGGTCAGCAGAACGCCCGCCGCCGTTCCGCCTATGGCCGCCATGACAAATCTTTTCATCTGAGCCTTATCCTCATCTCTACTCGGTGACGAACCACTCGGTCGGGTCCACGGGCACATTCTCTTCTCTTAGCTCTATATAAAGCGTTTCTGACAACTCTCCGCCACCACCTTGCGCATTTGTGACAATCACGTTGTCGCTGGTCTGCGGGGCGCCGCCCATCAGGCCGATCGGTGCAGAGGGCGGCAGAACCTCGCCGGGGCGCACGAAAACATCCGCCAGTCCCGCCAGAACCAGCAGGTAATCGCCATCCGGCTCGATGATCACGACGGTGCCGTAATCCAGCAAAGGCCCCGCATAACGGACGGTTGCGGGCCATGGCGCGGTGACCATCGCCTGCGCCTGCGTGGCCAGCACCAGACCGGGCCGGGCGATGCCTGCGGCGTCCTCCTCGTTGAACCGGCGCAGCACACGGCCAAGTGCCGGCAGCGGCAGAGAGCCCCGCGCCTCGGCGAAATCGGGCAGGTCGAACCCGCTCAGATCGGTCTCGGCGGGCTGTTCGCGAAGGCTTTCGGCGAAACTGTCCAGCGAATCGACGCTTTCCATCAGTTGCAGCATGGCTTCGGTGTTCAACTCGAACCGGTCGGGCAGAACGCGCCGGTCGGCGATGGCCTGCGACAGCCGGGTCCGGGCCTCCTGTGCGCCGTTCAGCCCGGCGCTCAACCGGGCCAGCGCGCTTTCCTGCAGGGCGCGCAGCTCCGCGATTTCCTGCAACTGGCCCTGCAGGCGCGCGGCCTCGCTGGCGATCGCGGGGCTTACATCGGACAGGATCATGCCCGACCGCGCGGTGCCGACCGGCCCCGAGGGGTGCAGCATCAGCAAGGGCGCGGGCGCGCGCTCCATGGTCTGCAACACGCCCAGAAGGCGCGCCAGCCGCTCCCGCTCCGCCTCGAACACCACCAATATGGTCTGTTCGCGCAGGGCGGCGCGGCGAATGCCCTCGCGCAGCGCCAGAAGCCCCTCCTCATAGGCGCGCACGGTTTCGGTCAGGGCCTCCACCCGGTCGCGCGCCCCGTCTGCCTCGCCCAGCGAGGTCGCCGCTGCATCCAGCATCTGGGCTGCGCGCTGCGCCGTCAAAGCCGGGTCCAGATCGGCCCGCGCCGTACCGGGGGGCAGCGCCCAGACCAGAGCCCAGATCAGCGCCAGACGGGCCAGATGCCTCATGCGATCAGGCTCTTTCCGGTCATTTCCGGCGGTGTCTCCAGCCCCATAAGCTGCAACAGCGTCGGCGCCAGATCGGCCAGCCGGCCATGGGACATGCGCGCGCCCTCCGGCCCGCCCACAAGGATGACGGGCACCGGGTTCAACGTATGCGCGGTATGCGGCCCGCCGGTTTCCGGGTCGATCATGACTTCGCAATTGCCGTGATCCGCGGTGACAATCATCGCGCCGCCCGCTGCCTCCAGCGCGGCCAGCGCCCGCCCCAGCCCGGCATCGACCGCCTCGCAGGCCTTCTTCGCCGCCTCCAGATCGCCGGTATGCCCGACCATGTCCGGATTGGCGTAATTCACCACGATCAGATCATATCCAGCCTCGATCGCCGCCACGAACCTGTCGCTCACCTCGCCCGCCGACATTTCCGGCTGCAGATCGTAGGTCGCCACATCGGGGGATTTCGGCATGCAGCGGTCCTCCCCCGTCTCGGGCACTTCCTTGCCGCCGTTGAGGAAGAACGTCACATGGGGGTATTTCTCGGTTTCGGCCAGCCGGTACTGGCGCAGCCCGTGCTTCGAGACCCAGGCGCCCAGCGTGTTGACCACGCGCTGTTTCGGATAGGCGGTGGTCATGAACTCCTCATGCGTGTCCGAGTAATCGACCATCCCCAGCAGCGCCGCCAGATCCGGGCGCCCGCTCACGTCGAACCCGTCGAACCCCGGCGCGCCGATCGCGCTCAGGATCTCGCGCGCCCGGTCCGCCCGGAAATTCAGGCAGAAAAACCCGTCGCCCCCGGCCACCCCGCCGAAATCGCCGATCACCGTGGCGGGGATGAACTCATCGGTCTTGTCGTCCTCATAGGCGGCCTCCACCGCCTGCTCCGGCGTTTCCGCCCGCGCCCCGTCGCCGCGGATCATCGCGGCATAGGCTTTTTCCACGCGGTCCCAGCGGTTGTCCCGGTCCATCGCGAAATAGCGCCCGATCACGGTGCCGATCCGCGCCCCCTCGGGCAGCGCATCCTGCAGTTCCGCGATGAAACCCGCGGCCGATTTCGGGGCCACATCGCGCCCGTCGGTGATGGCATGGATCACAACCGGCACCCCGCCATCGGTCACGGCTCTGGCCGCCGCCACGATATGGCTCAGATGCCCGTGCACCCCGCCATCGGACACCACGCCCATCAGATGCGCCGTCCCGCCGGAAGATTTCAGCGCGTCGACAAAGCCCAGAATCTGCTTGTTTTCAAAGAAACTGCCGTCTTCGATGGCCAGATCGATCATTCCCAGATCCATCGCCACCACCCGGCCTGCGCCGATATTGGTATGCCCGACTTCGGAATTGCCCATCTGCCCCGTGGGCAGCCCCACATCGCGGCCATGGGTCGTCAGGGTCGCATGCGGGCATTCGGCCATCAACCGGTCGAAATTCGGGGTGGCGGCTTGCTTCGGCGCATTGCCTTCGACGGAGGGATTGATCCCCCAACCATCCAGAATGCACAGAACGACAGGTTTCGGATTGTTCATGCCCCGCGTTCTACGCAAGGCCGCAAGGACAGGCAAGGATCAGACCCGGTGATAGGGGCTTCCCGCAAGGATCGACGCGGCGCGATAAAGCTGCTCGGCCAGCATCACGCGTGCCAGCATGTGCGGCCAGACCATCGGCCCGAAGGAAATCGCCCGGTCCGCCTCCTCGCGGAACGCGCCGCTCACCCCGTCGGCGCCGCCGATGACACAGGCCAGATCGCCCCGCCCCCGATCGCGCAGATCGGCGACGTCGCGGGCGAAGTCGGGCGATGTCATCATCCGCCCCCGCTCGTCCAGCACCCAGAGCGCGGCTGCCTCGGGCAGGGCGCGGCGCAGCAATGCGGCCTCCGCCTCCGGCCCGCCGCCTTTCTTGTCTTCCACCTCGATCACGCGCGCCGGGCCAAGCCCCAGGGCCCGCCCGGTCCGGTCGAACCGTGTCAGATAATCGTCGATCAAATCACGTTCCGGGCCGGCCCGGAGCCGGCCCACGACGCAAAGATGTATCCGCATGCCGCGCGTCTACTGCGGTTTCGCAGCGGCGTCCGCGGGCATCCACATCTTTTCGAGCTGATAGAACTCCCGCACTTCCGGGCGGAAGACATGGACGATCACATCGCCCGCGTCGATCAGCACCCAGTCGCCGGCATCCTTGCCCTCCACCTTGCAGCGGCGCCCGGTGACGGTTTTCAGCCGATCCACCAGCTTTTCCGACAGCGCCGAGACCTGACGGGTGGAGCGCCCGGACGCGATCACCATGTAATCGGCCATGGACGACTTACCGCGCAGATCGATCTGCACGATATCTTCCGCCTTGTCATCGGTGAGGGAGGCAATGATCCGTTCGAGAAGCTCTTCGCTCGAAACGTTTTGCAAATCAGGCGCTCGTCGCGCCTCAGGTGCGGCAGTATCAGATGCCGCAAGAGTTGGTCCAGCCAGGACTCTGTCCTCCATTTGACGCGCCGCAATGCCCCGGCGCCGGGCCCACATCAAAGATAACATCGCCAATGCCCGATCTCAACGGTATTGAAAAAAATGCGCGGATTGCGGTGGCGCAAAGGGAACGCGCCGTCTGTTGGATGTACCGCAATCCGCGCGGGGGAGAGGCGCCGGGACGCCTCTCAGCCGGCCTGGGGGCACGCCGGCAGCTCGGTTGGGTTTTCGCCCAGAACACGGCGCAGACGCATGTCGTCGATCACCGGGATGAACGGGCCGTCCAGTTCCGCTCTCAGATGCACCGAGACCCGCGCCCGCCGCGCCGGGCCATCGCCCACGCGACAGGGGTCGATGGTGAACCCGAAATTGCCGTCCACCTCGATCTCCTGTCCCATCCAGCCCAGGATCAGCCCCTGCTGATCCGCCAGGCGGGCCCGATCGCCGCGGCTCAGCACGAAGACATCGGGCGTCTCCGCGGGAACCATCACATAGCGTTCGGCGGAGACGGCCTGGGTTTGCGTATTGACCGCCGACAGCACGATGACCGCGCCGCCATCGGGCAAGGCCACCCCCTCCGGCAGGATCACCCGGGCCGCCACACCCGCGGGATCGGCGGTTACCGGGTCCACGGGCTCGGCGGCGAGAAGACTGGTGCCAAGCAGAATGGCGGTGACGCCGACGGCGAGGAGGGGTATGAGTCCGGTATGCATTGAAGTTTCCTCTTTTAACAATGAATTTTTACTGTATTACATTAAAGAAATATCAAAAGGAAAGAAGAAAATGACGAATCGTGATCTCAACCACATCATCTCCCTGGCGCGGCTGTTGCATCTGGCCTCGACCATCGGCCTGATTTTCCTGCCCGTCGCCATTGGTCTGACTTTTGTCATCGGCGAGGCCGGCATCGACGATCTGCGCGAAACCTACGCGGAGCTCACGCTGCCGGAAGTGATCGGCACCGGCAGCTATTTGTCGATCCTTGTCATTCAGTCGGTCGGGCTCTTGCTGACCTTCTATGCGCTCTGGCAGATGCGCGGGTTGTTCGCCTATTACAAATCGGGCGAAACGCTGACCGCCCGCTGCGCCGGCCAGATCTTGCGGATTGGCAAGGCTCTGGTGGCGATCGGGGTTATCGGCATTCTCTCCAATACGCTGATCGTGCTGATCCTGACATGGGGCAACCCGGCCGGGCAGCGCGTTCTGTCGGTCAGCTTCACCGATGGCCATGTGGGCTTCATCCTGGCCGGTGGTCTGATCGTGGTGATCGGATGGGTCATGCGGGAAGCGGCGCTGGTCGCCGAAGAGAACCGGGGGTTCATCTGATGGAGATCGTCGTCCGGCTGGATGTGATGATGGCGCTGCGCAAGATGAAGGGCCGCGATCTGGCGGCCCGGATCGGCATCACCGAGCAGAATCTCAGCCTGCTGAAAAGCGGCAAGGTCAAGGGGATCCGCTTCGAGACGCTGGCCCGGATCTGCGAGGTGCTGGAGTGTCAGCCGGGCGACCTGCTGGAGGCCGCACCGACCGAAGATTGATATACGATTGTTATACCCGTCAGGGCCGGTTCAGGCGGTGACGGCCGGTGTCTGCAAGGGTGCGAAATGCCTCCGGGACAGCATCCAGACCAGCAGGATCATCCCCAGTTGCAGGGCAATGGCCACGCCCGAGATCGCCCAGTAGGCAACGCCGAATTTCGCAACCAGCCCGGCCGCGACAAGGCCCTTGTTCAGCCAGAAATGCACCAGAACGGACAGCGCCACACCCGGGCAGACAAGCGCATAAGACCCGGCCGACGCACCGCTTCCGCGCAGGAACTGCGCCACGTAGCCGACCCGCGACAGAACCATAAGCCCAAACAATGCAAAGAGAATTTCCACCGACAGAAGCCTGGTCAGCAGCATCAGCGTCTCGCCCGCGCTGCCATGGGTCTCGAAATGCACATGCAGCCCGTGGTTGATCCGCAGCATGGCGATGCCGATCACCGTCATCAGCGGGATCACCACCATCAATGTCGGCGCGGCCTCGGCATTCACCCCGTTCTCCATCATCGAGCGGAGGCCGAGAATGCCGGCCGCAAGCGCCACGATCAGGGCAGCGACCATGAAGAAACTCGCCGCCATGATGCTGATCCCGGCCGTCACCGGATTACCCGACATCGCCGCCGGCGCGGCCAACCCGACGGCGACCATCGACAGGGCGAACCCGGGCAGCATCTGTGCGAAAGAGTTGTTGGCCTCACAGCTAAAGCCGCCATTTGAAAGGCGTTTTCCGATGAACCCGCCCAACATGCGCAGCGCATAAAGCCCGATCGTCAGAAAGGCGGCGAGGGCGACGGGGAACAGATATTCGACCACGGACCAGAGGCCCGGCACGAAGGTGAGACCGAGAATGAAGCCCACATTGATGCTCATCGCGAGCGCAAGCGGCATTGCAAGGATCTGGCTGCCCGCGTTCGATTCGCTGAACGCGGCATAGGCGTCGGATCTCCGGAAGGCGAAAAACCGGCGCAGATTCCAGATCAGCAGCTTGATGTTCAGAACCGCGAACAGCGCAATGCCGGCCATCGCGCCCAGAACCAGGGCCTGCTCCGGCAAGGTGCCCGTGCTCAGCAGTGCCAGATTGTCTTCGAAGACCGGAACGGGCTGGCCGGGATGGGGAACCCAGAACATCAGCCACATGAAAAACGTCACCGTCAGCCCGCCCGCGCCAAGCGAGGCAAGGAAATAGAGTGGTGAATAGCGTGAGGATGCCACAGTCATGATTGACACTCCATATATTTAACATTGCAAACTATATGGCATGAAGGTGACGCGCGATCAATCGACAGAAAGTCGCAGATGCGCGATGATCAGAGTGGTTTTTCCATGAAGATCGAACTGGCGTTGTCGGGATAGTCCCCGAACGGCCCGCGCCGGATATATCCGTGGCGTGTGTAAAGCCCTATGGCCGCGGGACTCAGCCGCCCGGTTTCCAGCCTCATCAGGCGGATGCCCTCGGCCCGGGCCGCATCCTCCAGTGCCTCCAGCAGCGCCGAGGCGAGGCCTGTCCCCCGGGCTTCGGGCGCGGCGAACATGCGCTTGAGTTCTGCATAGCTGTCGAAAACTGTGTATCCGCAGCACCCAAGCGCCGTGCCGTCGATCCGCGCTACGAAGAAGCGGACGTCGTTTTCAACCAGTTGCTCCGGTGACATCGCAAACCGGTCTTCAGGCGGGTAGAGCGCCGATTGCTCCTCCTCGCTGCCGGCAATCAGGCGCAGGGCGTCTTCGGAAAAGGGGTCGGCACGCGTGACGGTAATCATCGGATGATCTTGCCGCGCCTGCCCGCGCACCGCAATATGCCGTTTAACAGCCCATATTTTGTGGATAACCGCCGGAATACGCCCAGATGCAGGGCTTCACCGTTGACTTAAGCCCCTCCGAAGCCAGACAATCCACGACCAACGGAATCACATGGGCGATGACGGCTTGCGCTTTTCCAAGATCAGACTGAACGGCTTCAAGAGCTTCGTGGACCCGACCGACCTGCTGATCGGTGACGGGTTGACCGGCGTGGTCGGCCCGAATGGCTGTGGAAAGTCGAACCTGCTTGAGGCGCTCAGATGGGTGATGGGCGAAAACCGCCCCACCGCCATGCGCGGCGGCGGCATGGAGGATGTGATCTTTGCCGGTGCCGCCACCCGGCCCGCCCGCAATTTCGCCGAAGTCTCGATCATCATCGACAATTCGGAACGTCTTGCGCCGGCCAATTTCAACAGTGAAGACCAGTTGGAAATCGTCCGCCGGATCACCCGCGATGCCGGCAGCGCCTACAAGACCAACGGCAAGGACGTGCGCGCGCGCGACGTGCAGATGCTGTTCGCGGATGCCTCCACCGGGGCGCATTCACCGGCTCTGGTGCGGCAGGGGCAGATCTCGGAACTGATCAACGCCAAGCCGAAATCCCGCCGGCGGGTGCTGGAAGAGGCCGCGGGCATTTCGGGCCTGTACCAAAGGCGGCATGAGGCGGAGTTGAAGCTGCGGGGGGCGGAGACGAACCTGGCCCGCATCGACGATGTGCTGGAGCAGTTGGCAAGCCAGCTTGCGGCGCTGGCGCGGCAGGCGAAACAGGCCGCGCGCTATCGCGAGATCGGGGCGGAGCTGCGCCATGCCGAAGGTGTGCTTCTTTACCTGCGCTGGCGTGAGGCGGATCAGGCCCGGATGGCTGCGGAGACCGCGTTGCAGGCGGCGGTCCGCGATGCCGCTGCCGCGGAGGGTAACGCGCGTCACGCGGCAAAGATGCGCGAGACAGCCGAGACGGATCTGCCCCCGAAGCGGGAGGAGGAGGCGATTGCCGCGGCCCTGCTGCAACGGGTCACGGTGGAGCGGGCAGCGCTGGACGATGAGGACGCCCGTGCGGCAAAAACCATCGAAACTCTCACCGCGCGGATCGAGCAGCTGAGCCATGATATCGGGCGCGAGCAGAACCTGAATGCGGATGCGGGCGACACGATCGCCCGGCTGGAGCAGGAACGTGCCACGTTGACCGCGGCGAGCGAGGGCCACGAAGACGCGCTTGCCGCCGCATCGGCGGAGGCCGCGGATGCGGCGCGCGTTCTGGCGGATCGGGAAACCGCGTTAAGCCAGTTGACCGAAGATGCCGCCCGGCTTGCCGCGCGCCATCAGTCGGCGCAGCGCCTGGTGGAGGATGCGAGCCGCGCGGAGGCGCGCAATACCGCCGAGGCGGAAAAGGCCGGTGCCGCGGCCGTCGAAGCCGAGGATCGCCTGAAAAGCCTGACCCGCGATCATGAAAATGCCGAAGCGGCACTGACCGCCGCGACCGATCTGGCCGCCCGCGCCGAAGACACGCTTGCCCAGACCGAAGCTGCCCGCGCGCAGGCGCAGACCAGCGAGGGCGAGGCCCGCGCCGCCCGTGCCGAGGCCGAGGGGCAGCTGGGCACGCTGGATGCCGAGGTTCGCGCGCTGACCAAATTGCTGGATCGCGAACGCGGCAGTGGCGATCAGATCCTCGATCAGGTGCAGGTGGCCCCCGGGTTCGAAGCGGCGGTCGGCGCCGCTCTGGCCGACGATCTGAAAGCGCCCGTTGCGGCAAAGGCGGGGGCCAGCGGGTGGACCGCTCTGCCGGCCTATGACACGGCGCAGCCGTTGCCTGCGGGCGTGTCCGCGCTGACAGGGTATGCCGATGCGCCGGAGGTTCTGGCCCGGCGGCTGGGTCAGGTTGGCGTGGTCAGCCCCGAAGACGGGCCGCGTCTGCAGGCGGCGCTTTTGCCGGGGCAGCGTCTGGTCAGCCGCGAGGGGGATTTGTGGCGATGGGACGGGTTCGCGCTGCCTGCGTCCGAAGGGTCCTCCACCGCTGCGCGGCGGTTGAGCCAGGTCAACCGGCTGAACGATCTGTCCGCCGAACTGGAACGCGCGACCAAGGCTGCTGACCGTGCCCGCGCGACCCATGAAAGCAACGCGGCCCGTCTGGCCGACCTGACCGGCGCCGACAAGGCCGCGCGGGAGGCCCGGCGCGCCGCCGATGCGCAGGTCGCCGAGGCGAGCCGCGCCTTCAGCCGGGCCGAGGCCGAACGCAACATTCTGGCCGGGCGTCTGGAAACCCTGCGGCAGGCCGCCCGGCGCCACGAGGACGAGGCCGCCAATGCCCGGCGCGACCTGAGCGAGGCCATGGCCGCACAGGCCGGGCTGGACGATCTGGAGACTGTCCGCGCGCAGGTTGCGGATACCAAGACGACGGTCGAGGCCGCACGCCTGACGATGCTGGCCCGGCGAACCGGGTTCGACGAGTTGAAACGCGACGGCGAGGCGCGCGCCAAGCGGATCGCCCAGATCGCGGGCGAGCTGGAAACCTGGCGCAAGCGGCTGGCCACGGCCGAGACCCGGATTGCCGAACTGAACAGCCGCAAGACCGCGTCGGAGGCCGAGCTGAGTTCCGCCCGCGCCCTGCCTGCGGAGATCGCGGCGCGCCGGGACGCGCTTGCCGGCACCATCGCCAAGGCGGAGACGCGCCGCGCTGTCGCGGCGGACGCGCTTTCGGCCGCGGAAACCGCGCTGAAATCCGCCGTCGCCGCCGAGCGGGAGGCCGAACGCGCGGCCTCCGACGCGCGGGAGGCCCGCGCCCGTGCCGAGGCCCGCCGCGATGCCGCCGCCGAGGCCGTTGCCCAATCCGCCGACCGGATCACGGACGAGATGGAACTGACCCCGGACAGGCTTCTGGAAAGCCTCGATGCCGATCCCGAAAAGCTGCCCGGGGCCGAGCGGGTCGAAAGCGATGTCGTTCGGCTGCGGCGTCAGCGGGATGCGCTGGGCGCCGTGAACCTGCGCGCCGAGGAGGATGCGGAAACTGTGCGGGAGGAGCATGACACGCTGGAGGCCGAAAAGCTCGATCTGGAAGAGGCGATCAAGAAATTGCGGGCCGGGATCACGGCGCTGAACCGGGAGGGGCGCGAACGGCTTCTGACCGCCTTCGAAGAGGTCAATCGCAATTTCGGCGTGTTGTTCACCCATCTGTTCGGGGGCGGCGAGGCCAAGCTCGTGCTCGTGGAAAGCGACGACCCGCTGGAGGCCGGACTGGAGATCCTGTGCCAGCCGCCGGGCAAGAAGCTTTCCACCCTGTCGCTGCTGTCCGGTGGTGAGCAGACGCTGACGGCGCTTGCGCTGATCTTCGCGGTGTTTCTGGCCAATCCGGCGCCGATTTGCGTGCTGGACGAGGTCGACGCGCCGCTGGACGATGCCAATGTCGCGCGGTTCTGCGATCTGCTGGACGAGATGTGCCGGCGCACCGATACCCGCTTCCTGATCATCACCCACCATGCGGTGACGATGTCGCGCATGGATCGGCTGTTCGGGGTCACGATGGCCGAACAGGGTGTCAGCCAGCTGGTCAGCGTCGATCTGAAGAAGGCCGAGCAGATGGTGGCCTGAGGCGAGCTAGAAACTGCCGAACAGGCCGCCGAGCGTGAGCACCACGATCAGCGCCAGTGTCGGGATCGCAACGGCTACCATGAACACATCCGCATAGCTTTCCTTGTGGCTCAGCCGACCGATCGCAAAAAGGGTGATCACCGCGCCGTTATGGGGCAGCGCGTCGAGACCGCCGGTGGCGATCGACATCACCCGGTGCATCAGCGAGGGTTCGATCCCGGCGGCCTCAGCGCTTGCCACATACTGATCGCCGAGCGCGTCGAGGGCGATGCTCATCCCGCCCGAGGCAGACCCTGTGATCCCGGCCAGGATCGCCGAGGAGGCGGCAAGGGAAATCAGCGGCCCGCCGGGCAGCGCGGCCACGGCATCGCGGACCATTTCGAAGGCGGGAAGACCGGCGGCGACCGCACCGAAGCCGACGAGGGCGCTGGTGTTGAAGATCGGCAGAAGCGAGGCTTCGGCCCCCCGGCTGAGAGAGTTGGCCGGCTGGTCGAGCGTTCGATGGAAAAGCGCCATCGCCAGCAGGATGCTGCAGATCAGCGCCGCGATGATCGACCAGATCCCGATCAGCGCGCCTGCATCGGTGCTGCCCCACCGAGCATCGGCCAGGTAGCTGGTATCGAGCCCGGGCAGCAGGATGGTGCTGAACACGAAGTTCAGGATCAGCACCGACAGGATCGGGCTGAGCGCCAGCCAAAGCGGCATCGGCTTGCGGATCAGCGGCTGGCTCGGCGTGTCTTCCGCGATCTCCGTCCCGCGTGGCGGGCTTTCGAAATGCTCGCCCGCGGCCCTGAGCGTGCGGGCGCGCCGGGCAAGCCAGAACAGGCCGAACCCCGCCATGATCAGCCCCGCTATGATACCAAGCCCCGGGGCGGCGAAGGCGGTGGTGCCGAAATACGGCATCGGTATCGCGTTCTGGATCGCTGGCGTCCCGGGCAGGGCGGTCATCGTGAAAGTGAAGGCGCCAAGCGCGATGGAGGCCGGGATCAGCCGGCGCGGCAGGTCCGCGCTGCGGAAAAGCGCCATGGCCAGCGGGTAGATCGCGAAGGCGACCACGAAAAGCGACACACCGCCATAGGTCAGGATCGCGCAGGAAATCACCACCGCCGGGATCGCCTGTTGCTGGCCGAGGGCGCGCACGATGCCATCGGCCACGCGGCGGGCCGCGCCGCTGTCCTCCATGATCCGGCCGAAGACCGCCC
Source organism: Rhodophyticola sp. (assembly GCF_965284195.1). Taxonomy (NCBI): domain Bacteria; kingdom Pseudomonadati; phylum Pseudomonadota; class Alphaproteobacteria; order Rhodobacterales; family Roseobacteraceae; genus Rhodophyticola; species Rhodophyticola sp. Next base: position 3,401,045 of record NZ_CBDIRM010000001.1, read on the forward strand.
CAAGCAGAAACAGCAGGAAATAGGAGATGATGAAGCCACCGGTCGCGGGCATGAAGCGCTGCGTGAGGCTGGCCAGAAGCGGCTCTCCGGCCATGCCGGCGGCAAGCAACGCCATCACCGGCGACAGGATCAGAACCGAAACGCCCCGCCAGGCGAGCCAGATCAGCAGGGTCAGCGGGATCAGGATGGTGGCAAGGGTCAGCATCGCGGCTCCGATATGGGGTCGGAGCCACTCTGCCGGTCTGGGGGGCGGCGAAAACCCGTCGAAATGCCGCAGTGCGGCGGCAGCTCAGAGCGCGCGCAGCAGTTCCACCGTTGGCCAGGCGTCCGCGGGCAGGCCAAGGCGCTGCTGTTCGGACTGTACGGCCGCACGGGTCATCCGGCCCAGAATGCCATCGACTCCGCCCACGTCATGGCCGCGCGCCACGAGCCGCTGCTGCAACTGGCGCATCTGGTCGGGGCTGAGCCCGCCGGTGGCGCCACCCGCGTTGTAAACCGGCGCGCCCTCCAGACGAGTGGCGAAATAGGCGGCGGTGGTCACATAGACAAAGCTTTGATTCCATTCGAAGAACACGTTGAAATTGGGGTATGCGAGGAAGGCCGGACCGTTCCGGCCCTGAGGCAGGAGAACGGAGGCCTGAAGGTTGCGGCCCGGCAGGCTGCCGGTTCTGGCGCGAATGCCCGCCGCCTCCCATTCCGATACCCGGCGGGTCGTGTCGAGGCCGGTCTGCGCCCAGTCCAGATTGCCGGGCACGCTGATCTCGACCAGCCAGGGCTCGTTCGCGCGCCAGCCAAGTCCGCGCAGCATGTTGGCCCCCGACAGGAGCGCATCGGCCGGCGAGGTTTTCAGGGTGACATGCCCGTCGCCGTCACCATCGACACCCCGGGTCAGGATATCTTCGGGGAGCATCTGCACCATGCCGATTTCCCCCGCCCAGGCCCCGGTGGTCGTGGCCGGGTCGAAATCGCCATTCTCGAACAGTTCCAGCGCCGCGAAGATCTGCGGGCGGAAAAGCTGCGGGCGGCGGCAATCATGAGACAGCGTCACCAGCGCGTTCAGCGTGTTGAAATCGCCCTGAACCGCCCCGTAATCCGTCTCCAGCGCCCAAAAGGCCAGAAGCACCCCGCGGGAGACGCCGAACTGCCGCTCCGCCACGTCGAAGACGGCGTCGTAGCGCTGGCTGTTGCGGGCGCCGTTGGTGATCCGGTTCTGACTGATCACCCGGCGCGAAAATTCCGTAAAGGGCAGTTGGAACACCCCTTGCCGGCGATCGGCATTGATCACCGACTGGTCGAACCGGACCGAGCGGAAGAATGCATCGACATTGGCCTGGGAATGGCCCCGGCTGACCGCCTCGGAGCGCAGACCGTTGACGAAGCTGCTGAAATCCCCGCCGCATTGCTGGGCGATGGCGGGCGCAGCGCTGAGCGTGACGGCGAGAAGGGCGGCGGGCAAAATGCGCATCGGGAAATCCTGTTTTTTGCGAACGTCGGCAGATTAGCAAGGTTGCGTAGGCTGGCAAACCGTCAGAATAGCGCGAGGGCGAAAACAAGCCCAAGCATCAGCGCCCATGTTCGCCAAAGCACGCCTATGGCGGCGTCGATGTCGCGCGGCCCGGGGTCGTGGCGGCCGGACGCATTCACGAAGGGAAACGCCTTGCGCTCTCCGTGATAGCTGCGCGGACCGGAGAGCGCGATGCCCAGAACGCCCGCCATCGCCGCCTCGGGCCAGCCCGCGTTGGGGGACCGGTGCCTCCATGCCTCGCGGCGGGCGATGTGCCAGGCCTGCGGGGCGCCATGGGCCAGGGCTATCAGAAGCGCAGTGAGCCTTGCGGGCACCCAGTTCAGAACATCGTCCAGCCGCGCGGCGGCCCATCCGAATTGCGCGTGCCGGGCGGTGCGATGGCCGATCATGCTGTCGGCGGTGTTCACGATCTTGTAGATCAAAATGCCCGGTAGCCCGAGCGCAAGAAACCAGAATGCCGGCGCCACCACCCCGTCGGAGAGGTTTTCGGCAGCACTTTCGATGGCGGCGCGGGCAACCTCCGGTTCGGTCATCCCGCCGGTGTCGCGACCGACGATCATCGCCACGGCCCGGCGCCCGGGCAGGGTGCCGTAGCGCAGTGCGTCGGCCACCGCCTGCACATGCTGCACAAGGCTGCGCTGCGCCAGAAGGATGGCCGCGCCAAGCGTGGACCAGAGCCAGCCAAGAGGCAGGGCATCTGCGATCACACCGATCATGCCCGCCAGGCCGATCAGCCCGGCGAGTGCGAAAATGCCCATCGCCCGCCGGTTTGCGCCGGTGTTGAACCGGGCATCGCACCAGCCGACCGCGCGCCCCATCAGAACCGCGGGATGCGGGATGCGCGACCAAAGCCAGCGCGGCTCCCCCAAGATCGCGTCCAGCAAGAGAGCGAAGAACAGGCTCATGGCCGGCCCGGGTCGCCGATTGCGGCCTCCAACCGTTGCCAGTGGTCGGGATGCGGAAGGCCAAGGCGGATCCAGCGGCTGGAATAGGGGAAGATACGCGTCCAGATGCGGTGCCGGGCGAGGCGGGTCTGCCAGGTGCGCGCGTCAGCGACATCGTAAAGCCGGAAGAGTGAGGTGCCGCCGACACGCGTTGCGCCGCCGCCGGCCATCAGGGCGTCCATGCGCGCCGCGTCCACGGCAAGCCGTCTGCGGGTCTCCTCCGCCCAGGTATCGTCGCTCAGCGCACGTGCCCCGATATGCAGCGCCGGGCCCGAGACGGGCCACGGCCCGAGCCTCTCCGCAAGCTCCGCCAGCGTTTCGGGCCGCGCGATCGCGAAGCCAAGACGCAGCCCCGCCAGCCCCCAGAACTTGCCGAAGCTTTTCAGGACGAGGGTACCCGGTCGCCGGGCCAGCCCGATCAGTGTACGCTCCGGCGTGACGTCGCAGAAGCTTTCGTCGATCACAGTCAGCGCGCGCTGCGGGATCTCCGCAGCATCCCGCATCCGGCCATCGGGGTTGTTGGGCTGGACGATGACTTGCGCGTCGCCCGCGTCCCCCAACTGCCAGCCTGCCGCGCGAAACGCCGCCTCGTGTTCGTTATAGGTGGGGCCGTTGATGGTGACCGTGGTCGCCGGGGCAAGCCGTGGCAGTTGCGCGATCAGCGCCGATGCCCCCGGGGCAGCCAGAATATCCGTCCCGTCCGGCAGACCCCAGAACCGGCGTGCCTGAGTCAGAAGAGCTTCCATGGCCCGGGTGTCAGGCAGGTCGGCCCAGGCCGCCATCGGAACATCGCCAACCGGATACGGAACCGGGTTGATGCCGGTCGACAGATCCAGCCACTCATGCCGCCGCCCGCCAAAGCGACGGGCGGCGGCATCGATCCCGCCGCCATGGTCGCGTGTTGTGTGAACCGGCCCTGTCATGACGCCGGTTGAACCTGATTTTCAGGCCGCCTGCAACGCCTCCCGCCCGTGGGGCTCGGCCCAGTCGATCACCGGGTTGATCGGAATGATGCGGTGCGGATTGATGCTGTCATGGCTGTAGTGATAATGCCGCACGATGTGATCGAAATGAATCGTGCCCGCGACACCCGGCCATTGATAGAGCTCCCGCGTATAGGCCCAGAGGTTCGGGTAGTCGACGATGCGCCGTCGGTTGCATTTGAAATGCAGGTGGTAGACCTGATCGAAACGGACAAGCGTGGTCAGCAGGCGCCAATCCGCCTCGGTCACCTGATCGCCGGCCAGATAGCGGATTTTCGACAGCATCCCCTCGACCCATCCCAAGGCCTCGAAAAGCGCGGTGACGGCGGTGTCATAGGCGTGTTGCGAGGTGGCGAAACCGGACTTGTAGACCCCGTTGTTGATATCGGAATAGACGCGCGCATTGATGCCGTCGATCTGCTCGCGCAGCGGTTCGGGGTAGAAATCCTGCGTGTCGCCGGTGATGTCGTTGAAGGCAGCGTTGAACATGCGGATGATCTCGGCGCTTTCGTTGGAGACGATGGTCTCCCGCTCCTTGTCCCACAGGATCGGGACGGTCACCCGGCCTGTCATGTCGGGTTTCGCGCGCAGGTAGATGTCCCGCGCGAAGGGCAGCCCGAACAGCCGGTCTCCGGTCGCGCCGTCGAAATCCGTATCGAAGGTCCAGCCCTCGGACAGCATGTCGGGATGCACGACGGAGATGTCGATGTGATCCTCCAACCCTTTCAGTGCGCGGAAAATCAGGGTCCGGTTGGCCCAAGGGCAGGCATGGGAGACATAGAGATGATAGCGCCCGCTTTCGGCCTTGAACCCGCCCTCGCCCGAGGGGCCGGCGCTGCCATCTGCGGTGATCCAGTTGCGAAACTGCGCCTCCTGACGCTCGAAGGCGCCATCGGTCGCCTCGGTCTCGTACCACTTGTCCTGCCATTCGCCGTCAACCAAAAGGCCCATATGCATGCTCCTCGCTCTTTGCTCACCAGGCAGAAGTAGTGCCCGGGGCCGTCGGGGGAAACAGGAACCGGCGCAGGGATACATCGGCAGCAATGCACAGCCCGACTGTGGCCAAGCGGTGACGCTTGCCCGTGCCGCTCAGGAAAAATCTTGACGGAAGGCATGGTTACGACATCCTAACCATGTCTGGGACAAGGTGCTGCCATGACCGGTTTTTTGCCCAAAGAAGTGCTTGATGGCCTCAATGCGGCCCGCAAACGCGACATGAAACGCCGCGCCCGCCGCAGGGTCCACGTGGGCGAAAACGTGTATCCGATTCTCGACTATGCGGATGAAGGCTTTGCCGTGGATGCGGAAAATGCGCCAAATCTGCGGGGCTTGGTGGATATCTATGACGGACCGCAGCATCTCTATCAGGCGCTGATCGTCGCCTCGGCTCGGGACGGCGACCTGATGCGCTATGAATACAAGCGCAACACCCCCGCCGTGCATCACGCGCCGGTGGACTTCGAGCGGCCGGATACGAGCCCGATCGCGTTGCTGACACGGGGATAGCCCGGCAATCGGCGATTCGCGATGTATCGGGGCAAACCGGTTTCTATCTGCACAATTCTTGCGCCAATCGGCCCTCCGGCCGGAGAAACTCCGCCCATGGCCCATGCAGGGCGGCAAAGCTGCGAAGTAATTCCGGCCCGGCGCCCCTAAACTTGCTAGGACAGACATGGCCAGCGGAGCGCGCGAAAGATGATCCAGACCCCCTATCTGCTTTTCCTTGGCGATGCGCCCGATCAACTGGCCGCCAAGGTTGCGCGCGGCATCCGCGACTGGCGGCCCGGCAATTGCGTCGGCCAGTTTCGGATGGAGGGGTGCAAGGCGGACATCGGCCTGCCCGACATGACCCTGGCCCAGGCCCGGTCCGCCGGGGCGCGGACGCTGGTGGTGGGCGTGGCCAATCGTGGCGGTGTGATTTCGGCGGCATGGAAGAAGGTGCTGGTGATGGCGCTGGAGGAGGGGTTCGATCTGGCCTCCGGTCTGCACAACCTGCTGCGCGACGAGCCCGATCTTGCCGCCGTGGCCAAGGCGACGGGTCGGGCGCTGCACGATGTCCGCGTGCCGGAAGTGGCCTATCCGATTGCCAATGGCGTGAAGCGAACGGGCAAACGCTGCCTTGCGGTGGGCACGGATTGCTCGGTCGGCAAGATGTATACGTCGCTGGCGATGGACAAGGAGATGAAGGCGCGCGGTCTCAGATCGAGCTTCCGGGCCACCGGGCAGACCGGCATTCTGATCACCGGCAACGGCGTGCCGCTGGACGCGGTGGTGGCGGATTTCATGGCCGGGGCTGTCGAATGGCTGACCCCCGACAATGACGCCGATCACTGGGATCATATCGAGGGGCAGGGCAGCCTGTTCCATGTCTCCTATTCCGGGGTCACGATGGCGCTGATCCACGGGGGCCAACCCGATGCCCTGATCCTCAGCCATGAGCCGACCCGTACCCATATGCGCGGGCTGCCCGATTACGACCTACCGACGTTGGAGGCGTTGCGCGATACCGCCCTGCCGCTGGCGCGCATCGCAAACCCGGCGGCCGAGGTTGTCGGGATCTCGATCAACACCGCCGCAATGGCCGAGGATGAGGCGCTCGATCATCTCGCCGAGGTCGAGGCAAGGATGGGTCTGCCCACGGTCGATCCGTTCCGGCAGGGGGCCGGCCGGCTGGTAGATGCGTTGTCGGGCCTATGATCTCGGTCACGCCGGATACGTTTCGCCTCGCGGAAGTTTTCACCATCGCGCGGGGGTCGCGCAGCGAGGCGCATGTGCTGACCGCAAGGGTCATCCGCGACGGCGTCATCGGTCAGGGCGAATGCGTGCCCTATGGGCGGTATGGGGAAACGCGCGAGAGCGTGACCGCGCAGATCGAGGCGCTGCCGCAAGGGATCTCCCGCCAGGATCTGCAGGATGTGTTGCCTGCCGGCGCCGCGCGGAATGCGGTGGATTGCGCGCTGTGGGACTGGCAGGCGAAACAGACCGGTGCGCCCGTCTGGCAACTGGCCGGGCTGCCGCGGCCCGGGCCGGTGGTCACGGCCTTCACCCTGTCGCTCGACACGCCGGACAACATGCGCGCGGCGGCGGCGAAGCACAGCTTCCGCCCGCTTCTGAAAATCAAGCTCGGCACACCCGATGACATGCCAAGGCTGGAAGCCGTGCGGGCGGGCGCGCCCGCATCCCGCATCATCGTCGATGCCAACGAAGGCTGGTCGGCGGAGGTTTATGCCGATCTGGCCCCGCATCTGATCCGTCTGGGTGTGGAAATGGTGGAACAGCCGCTGCCCGCGGGGCAGGATGATCTTCTGTCCGAAATCGACCGGCCGCTGCCGGTTTGCGCCGATGAAAGCTGCCATGACCGGGCCAGCCTTCCGGGACTGGCCGGAAAATACGACATGGTCAACATCAAGCTCGACAAGACCGGCGGGCTGACCGAGGCTCTGGCGCTTCGCGGCGCGGCGCAGGAGGCCGGCTACAAGGTGATGGTCGGCTGCATGGTCGGCTCCTCCCTTGCCATGGCCCCGGCGATGCTGGTGGCGCAGGGCGTCGATCTGGTCGATCTCGACGGTCCGCTCCTTCTGGCCGAAGACCGCGACGTATCCCTGCGCTTCGATGGCAGCACCGTGTTGCCGCCCGCGGCGGATCTCTGGGGCTGAGGTCACGCGACTGTGCGGTGCAATCCCGCGCCGCAGGCTGCACCATCCTGTCCGACTGGATACAGGATGTTTCGCCATGCGCATGCTCACCCTTCTTCTGACGGTTCTTTTCGCAAGCCCGGCCGCGGCCTGCGGGCCGGATACGGATTGCGTGGCCGGGGAGCGTACCTATCGGCTCTACATCCCCGAGAATTTGAGTCCCGACCCGGTCGGTGCGGTCGTCTTTGCCCATGGCTACCGTGGCAGCGCCGAGGGTGCGATGCGCAACCGCTCGCTGCGCGGTCTGGCCGATGAGCTGGGCATGGTCTTCGTCGCGCTGAAATCCGCAGGCGATGACTGGAACCTTGCCCATCGCCCCCGAAATCCGGCCCAGACCGAGGCGCTGGAATACACCTATGTCGCCGCCGTGCTGGATGATGTGGCGGCGCGTATTCCGCTTGATCGCGACCGTGTTGTGGCCACGGGCTTTTCGGCTGGCGGGATGATGACATGGACGCTTGCCTGCGGGATGCCGGAGCAGTTTGCCGGGTTCGTCCCGATATCCGGGACCTTCTGGGCGCCGGTGCCGGAAACCTGCACCGGTCCGCCGGCCAACCTTGTTCATATCCACGGAACGCAGGACAGCGTCGTGCCCCTTGGCGGGCGCCCGATCGGTGAGGCCCGGCAAGGCGACGTCCCGACGGCGCTGGCGAATTATGCGGCCCATGGCGGCTTTTCCTACACGGAAACCATTGAGGCCCCGGGCGATATGACCTGCCGGCAATCCGAAAACGCCGCCGGGCAGGTGCTTGATTTCTGTACCTTCCCGGGCGGGCATGATTTTTCCGTCACGCGGTTGCGCCATGGGATTGCACGGGTGCTCGGCCACTGAAACGGGGTTGACAGACCCGCGCCCGCAGACCCACCTGAGACCGGAAAAATCAGAGGTATGCCCCATGTCCCGCACTGTCTACGTCAATGGCGAGTATCTGCCCGAGGAAAAGGCCACCATCTCGATCTTCGACCGGGGCTTTCTCTTTGCCGATGGCGTTTACGAGGTGACCTCGGTCCTGGACGGCAAGCTGATCGATTTCGCGGGCCACGCCAGACGTCTGGAACGGTCGCTTGGCGAGCTTGAGATATCCGCCCCCTGCTCCATGGATGACCTGCTGGAGATTCACCGCCGCCTGGTGGCCGAAAACGACATCACCGACGGGCTGGTCTATCTGCAAATCACCCGGGGGGCGGCGGACCGGGATTTTGCCTATCCCACCGACGCGACGCCGACGCTGGTGCTTTTCACCCAATCCAAGCCCGGCCTTGCCGACAGCCCGGCGGCGCGCACCGGCATCAAGGTGATCTCGATCGAGGATAAGCGGTGGGGCCGCCGCGATATCAAGACGGTGCAGCTTCTCTACCCGTCCATGGGCAAGATGATGGCGAAGGCGGCAGGCGCCGATGACGCCTGGATGGTCGAGGACGGCGCAGTGACCGAGGGCACCTCCAACAATGCCTATATCGTGAAGGGCAATACGATCGTCACCCGACAGCTGGGCACCGAAATCCTCCATGGGATCACCCGCGCGGCCGTACTCCGCTTCGCGCGCGAAGCGCAGATGAGGGTGGAGGAACGGCCCTTCACCATCGACGAGGCGAAAGCGGCGGACGAGGCGTTCATCACCTCGGCCAGCAGTTTCGTGATACCGGTGGTGGAGATGGACGGCGCGCCGATCGGAACCGGACAGCCCGGCGCGGTGGCCACCCGCCTGCGGGAGATCTATCTGGAGGAAAGCCGCAAGGCCGCGGTTTAGGGCCCGCACCAGCCCGGGTCTTTCGCGACCAGTTCCACCGTGTTGCCTTCGGGGTCCTCGGTGAAGATGCCGCGCCAGCCGATCCAGTCGAAATGCTCAACCCTGTAGCGTTGGCCCCTGGCCTCGTACCAGGCGATGACCGCCTCCTGCTCGGCAAAGGGCAGGCTCAGGGCAAGATGATGCAGCGATGATCGCGCCCCGGTTTTGGGTGCGTCCTTGCCTGTCGGATGCAGGCCCGGCCGCCCGGAAACGCTCTTGTCGAACAGGGCCAGCACCGACGTGTGCCCGGCGAACCCGTCGGCAATGCGGAAAAACACGATCCCGTCCCCGGTATTGCCGCTGAGCCTCGTCAAGCCGATTACATCTTCGTAAAATGCGCTCATCGCGGCGATGTCGTCGCAGCGGATGGCGATCTCTCCCAACGCGCGCACCTGGAACCCACGGGTCATCTGAGGCCCCCTTTCCGCCTCGACTATCCGTCCGGGCGCTTCGGTGCGTCAAGGCGTGTCTTGGCGCATGTGCCCGCCCGTGTCATGGATTGCGTGCATGGAGACGCTTTCCACCCTCACAGCCCGCCATGCCCGGGACGGTCGGCTGGACTGGATCGGGCGGCGCCCTGCGCGCCGGGCCGGAATGATCTCAGTCCACAGGGTCCGGATCTCCGAAACCGGCCTTGACGGCGATCATCGCACGAAACCCGGAAAGCGCGCGGTCACCCTTGTTCAGGCCGAACATCTGCCGGTAATCGCAGCGTTTGCGGGGCTGGAGGCCGTCACCCCGCAAATGCTCCGCCGGAACCTGATGATATCCCGCATCAATCTGGCGGCCCTGCGCGGGCGCATCCTTGCCCTCGGCGCGGCGCGGTTGCACATCACCGGCCCTTGCGCGCCCTGTTCCCGGATGGAAGAGGCGCTTGGCCCCGGCGGCTACACTGCGATGCGCGGGCATGGCGGCTGGACGGCGGAAGTGGTCACGCCCGGAACCGTTCAGATCGGTGACGCGGTCAGCTTGGCCCGGCCCTGATCTCTTCTGCTCCGGCGTACAGGCGGCACTGCGGGAGGGTCGGACCTCCGCCGTCCCGTATCTAGCGCAGACGCTGCAATATCCGGAGAGAGGCATACCCATCTGGCACCACGCCGATGGAGGCCTGATACCGGCGCACGGCTTCGATGGTTTCGGGTCCGACGATCCCGTCGATACCATTGGTCGAGAACCCCGCCCGGGTCAGCCGGCGCTGCAGTTCCTCACGCTCGTCCCGCGTCAACGCCCGGTCGGTGCGGGGCCATGTGGCGCGGAAGCTGGTGCCGCCCGCGATCCGGTCGGACAGATGGCCGACGGCGATCACATAGGCATCCGCGGTGTTGTACCGTTCGATCACGTGGAAGTTGTTGAAAATCACCAGCGCCACGCCCTCCGCTCCGGCCGGCAGGAGGATTGACGAGGGGCCGTGATCAGGCAGTTGTCCGCCATCCGGCAGGCGCACACCCATCGCATTCCAGTGGCTCACGTTCTGTTTGATCCGCTCCCCCGATTGCGCGTAGTCGAACCCGCGGGGCAGAACCACCTCCATCCCCCAGGGTTGCCCATGGGTCCAGCCGAAGCTGCGGAGATAATTGGCGGTGGAGGCCAGCGCGTCGGCGGGATTGTCCGACCAGATGTCGCGCCGGCCGTCGCCGGTGATGTCGACCGCATGTTCCAGATAGCTGTTGGGCATGAACTGCGTGTGGCCCATGGCCCCGGCCCAGGATCCGGTCATCTGTTCCGGCTGAACGTCGCCCGCTTGCAGGATCCGCAGCGCATCAAGCAGTTGCGCTTCGAAGAACTCCTGCCTACGGCCCTCATAGGCGAGCGTGGCCATCGCCTCTATTATGTTGATATCGCCACGAATATTTCCGTATGCGCTTTCCAGCCCCCAGATCGCGGTGACCACTTCGGCCTCCACGCGATAGGTCGCCTCGATCTGTTGCAGGAGGCGCTGATTCTGGCTGAACGCGGTGCGGCCATTGTTGATGCGCGTGGGCGAAACGGCGGTATCCAGATAATCCCACAATGCCCGGGAAAATTCCGACTGGTTGCGGTCCCGGTCGATGACCGTGCTGTTGAGCCGGACATTGCGAAACGCTCGGTCAAGGGTGTTCTGGCTGATGCCTGCGGCTCGGGCGCGGGTCTGGAACCGTTGAATCCATTGACGAAAACCGGTGTCATCCACGACAGTCTGAATCTGCGCAACGGTCTGAACCGGCGGGGATATGCCGCGCGCGACGGGGCGCAGAGAAGTTCGGACGGCATGCGATCCCTGTTGCGTGGACACCGTGACGGCGGCCACCGGCCGGGGTTCGGGCCGCAACGACGTATCCGGCGGAAACGCCAGCGCCGCACCCGGTAGAAAACTGAAAAGAATGCCGATCCCGGCCCATACGCCACGCATGCCCATACCTGTTTTATTGGTTCTCTGCTCACCCTCAGTATAGCGCGATCCGGGACGGTTAAGAAGCGGAATGCGGTCCATGCGCGGGCTGTTGCCGGATCGGACAGGTTACGAAAAATCCCGAAAATGCGAAAACGCGACCCTATCGGCATGGTCGTCGCATCAGGCAGGCGCCGCTCAGCGTCGCTTGCGCAGAACCTTCTTCTTGCCTTTCGCGGCCTTGGCGCGGGACTGTCCGGCCTTGCGCCGGGGCGCCTTGCCGCGCCGGCCCGAATTGCGGCCCCCGCCGGGCCCGTGCCGCACGATCTCTCCGTCGATGGACACCAGTTCCAATGTCAGCCCGCCGGTGACCGGCACCGCTTCGGCCAGTTTCACCGTCACCTCCTGCCCGATGCCGATGACCAGCCCGGTATCGGCCCCCATCAGTGTCTGCGTCTCGGCGTCGTGGTGGAAATACTCCCGGCCGAGCGCGCGCATCGGCAGCAGACCATCGGCACCCGTTTCGTCCAGTTTCACGAAGGCGCCGAAGCGCGCAATGCCCGAGATGCGCCCGGTGAACTCCGCGCCGACCCGGTCGGAGAGATAGGCCGCCAGATAGCGGTCGTTCGTGTCGCGCTCCGCCATCATCGAGCGGCGTTCGGTGTCGGAGATGTGCTTGGCCGTCTCGTCCAGCCGTTCGATCTCCTCGGGGCTCAACCCGTCGCGGCCCCAGCCATGGGCCGCGATCAGCGCGCGGTGAACGATCAGATCCGCATAGCGCCGGATGGGCGAGGTGAAATGGGCGTAGCTTTTCAGGGCCAGTCCGAAATGGCCGAAATTCTCCGCATTGTAATAGGCCTGCTGCATCGAACGCAGGGTGGAGATGCTGATCAACTCGCTGAAATCGCTGTCGCGCGCGGCATTCAGGAGCGCATTCAGATGCTGCGTCTGCAGAACCTGCCCCTTGGCCAGTGTGAAACCGCTGCTCTGGGCGGTTTCCCGCAGGGCGTCCATCTTCTGACGGTCCGGCTCCTCGTGAACGCGGAACAGCAGCGGGGTGCGTTTGAAGATCAGGGTTTCGGCGGCCGCGACATTGGCCAGAACCATGAACTCCTCGATCAGCTTGTGGGCATCGAGCCTGTCCTTGAACGCGACCGACGTGACCTTGCCCTCCTCGCTCAGCACGATCCGGCGTTCGGGCAGATCAAGCTCCAGCGGCTGACGGTGGGCGCGGGCGCGTTTCAGCGCGGCATAGGCGGCATAAAGCGGCGCGATAACCGGCTCCAGCAGGGGCTGGCATTTGTCATTCGGCTGCCCGTCCTCTGCCGCCTGAACCTCTTTGTAATTCAGCGATGCGGCGGACCGCATGAGCCCGCGGTGAAAACTGTGGGAAAGCTTTGCGCCCTCTGCGTCGATCACCATACGCACGGCGATGCAGGCCCGCGGCACCCCTTCATGCAGCGAGCACAGATCGCCCGACAGCCGGTCGGGCAGCATCGGCACCACCCGGTCGGGGAAATATGTGGAATTGCCGCGCTTCTTCGCCTCGCGGTCCAGCGCGCTGCCCGGGCGCACGTAATGGGCCACATCCGCGATGGCGACCCAGATCACATGCCCGCCCGGGTTTTTGGGATCGTCATCGCCATGGGCATAGCAGGCATCGTCATGGTCGCGCGCGTCGGCCGGGTCGATGGTGATCAGCGGCATGTCGCGCAGGTCGTCTCGGCCGGACAGCCCGGCCGGCCCGGCGCGGTCGGCCTCCTCGATCACCGCATCGGGAAAGGCGTCGGGAATGCCGTGTTCGTGGATCGCGATCAGGCTGACGGCCTTCGGCGCGCCCGGGTCGCCCAACCGCTCGGTGATCCGCGCCCGCGGCAGGCCCAGGCGGTTTTTCGGTCCCGCCTGTTCCGCCTCGACCAGTTCGCCATCCCGGGCGCCGTAGGTGGCATCTGCGGCTACGATCCAGTCCTTGTCGCTGCCCTTGGCGATGGGCACGATCCGGCCGCCCTCGGCGGATTTGCGGAAGATGCCAAGCAGCTTGCGCGGGTTGGTGCCGATCCGCCGGATCAGGCGGGCGATATACTGGTGATCCTCGCCCGAGACCTCCTGAAGGCGCGCAAGGATCCGGTCGCCCTCGCCAAGCGCGGGGTCGGTGGCGCGGGGCGCGAACAGAATGCGCGGCTCCGGCCCTTCGCCATGCCATTCCAGCGGGCGCGCGAACAGATCGCCCAGATCATCCGGCGGCAGCATCTGCAGGACGGACACAGGCGGCAGCTTGTCCGGATCGCGATAGGTCTTGCGGCGCCTTTCAAGATGCCCGTCCTCTTCCAGTTCCCGGAGGATCTTTTTCAGGTCGATCCGCGCCGCACCCTTCACATGAAAGGCCTTGGCTATGTCTCGCTTGGAGGTCTGGCCGGGATGATCGGCGATCCAGGCGAGGATGTCTGATTTGGAAGGAACACGGTTCATGAGAGGGGAGGTAGCACGAGGGGCAGGGCGCGTCATCGGCGAAGTGCGATGCGGCCGGATCGCCCGGGCCCGGGCGGGTGGACCGGACGGGTATCCGCAGAGCACGACGGCCGGCACGCGGGAGGTGGCTCAAGCGAAGTAATCGGTCAGGATGCGGCCATAGATCCGTTTCAGATCGTGGATATCCTGCACCCAGACCCGTTCATCCACTTCATGCATCCGGTGTCCGACAAGACCGAACTCCACCACCGGGCAATGGGATTTCACGAACCGCGCGTCGGATGTCCCGCCGGTGGTGGACAGAACCGGATTCTGATTGGTCTCCTTGTGGATCGCCTGACTGACCAGCGTGGAAAGTGCGCCCGGCGGCGTCAGAAACGGCTCGCCGGAGATTTTCGCCTCAAGCGTGATCCGCGTGCCCGTCTCCTCAGCGACCCTGTCGGCCTCTGCCAGCAACCATTCGGTCAGGGAGGCCCCGCTATGAGTATCGTTGAACCGCAGATTGACGGTCATCCGGGTTTGCGCCGGGATGACGTTGGAGGCCGGATTGCCGGTGTCGATCGTGGTGACCGAGCAGGTGGAGGGATCGAAATGCTCCGTACCTTCGTCCAGCACATGGCTTGACATACGATGGGCGAGAAGCGCCACCGCGGGCATCGGGTTCAGCGCCTTGTGCAGATAGGCGGAATGGCCCTGTTTGCCGGCAACCGTGATATGCGCGGTCATCGAGCCGCGCCGCCCGATCTTGATCATGTCGCCGATGGTCTCCGGGCAGGTGGGTTCGCCGACGAGGCAGGCGGTCATCTGCTCGCCCTCCGCGGCCATCCAGTCGAGGATTGCGATCGTGCCGTCGGTCGAACTGCCTTCCTCATCCCCGGTGATGGCAAGGATGATCGCGCCGTCTGGCGGCGTGGTGCGCACAAAATCGATCGCCGCGGCAACAAAGGCGGCGACACCGGATTTCATGTCGGTCGCGCCGCGCCCGTAAAGCCAGCCTTGGTCAAGCTCCGCGCCGAAGGGCGGGTGGGTCCAGGCGGCTTCGTCGCCGACGGGCACCACATCGGTATGGCCATTGAAGCCGAAGCTTCGGGCATGGCCCTTGGTGCCCCACCGCGCAAACAGATTGGGCGTGCCGTTCCGGTCCACCCGAATGCTGAGAAACCCGGCATCGGCGAGCGCCTCCTGCAGCAGCTGCAACGCGCCACCTTCCTCCGGGGTGACCGAGGGGCAGCGCACCAGATCGGCGGTCAGTCTGGCGGGATCGACGGGCTGGGACATGGGGGTTCGCCTTCTGCAATCGGGGTGATGTCAGCGATAGCGCCGGGGGCAGGCGGGGACAAGCGGGCACAGTCCGCCACGGTAATCTGCGATGTCTGCCCAACTTTCGCCTCAATTCTGGCTAGACTTCGGAAAAAAGGCTGGGGCAGTCTTGCGGCAAAGACCGCGTTTCGAAGACCGTTTCGAAGACAAGGATCATTCCTGACGCTCTCCGCGCCGGGAGTTCAGCTTTGTCAACGGGTATGCCCGAGCCTTGAACGAGGCAGAGGCAGACCACATGGCCACAGCAGACGAGCTGACAATCAACACGAGCGCCTCCGCCATGCAGATGGCGCGCGCGATATTCGGCGATGGCATCACCATCGTGGATGCCGACTACGACGGCGACAGCCGGTCTTCGGGCATCTGGAGCGGCGGGGACAGCATCGCCCCGGGGCTGACGCCTTCGGATCGCGGCGTGATCCTGTCGACCGGCCGGGTCACGGATATCACGCGCGATGGCGGCGGTGACCCGAATACCCGCACCAATACCAGCACAAATACCTCCGGTGACAGCAACCGGTCCGATTTCAACGGCGTGGCCGGTCGGTCGACCTTTGATGCATCGGTCATGGAGGTCGATTTCATCCCGGACACCGATGTCATGTCGATGCAGTTCACCTTCGCGTCCGAGGAGTATCCGGAATACACCGGTTCGGTCTTCAACGATGTGGTGGCGGTCTGGGTCAATGGCCAGCTTGTGACCTCGCCGATTTTCGAGGTCACGCAGATCAATTCGGTCAACCAGTCCGAGAACGAGACGCTCTTCGTCGACAACACGGGCGATGCCTACAATACCGAGGCCGATGGGTTCACCGTGACCCTGCGCCTGATCTTGCCGGTCAACGCGGGCGTGCAGAACACCATCAAGTTCGGCATCGCCGATGTGCAGGACAGCAGCTACGATTCCGCGCTTCTGATCGCGGCGGACAGCATTCAGGGCGACTTCATCGCCGGGGACGATACCAAGACCCTGTATGAAGGCTTCACCGGCACCGTGGACGTTCTGGCCAATGACGGCGATGGCGTGGGCCTGATGATCGTCACCCATATCAACGGGCAGGAAGTGTCGGTCGGCGACACGGTAACGCTCAGTTCCGGCCACGAGATCACCTTGCAGGCCGATGGCAATCTGGCGGTGACACCGCCCTCCGATCTGGTCGGGCTGGTCGACCCGGATGTGGTCAATTTCAGCTATACGGCCGAAAATGCCGAGGGTATTTCCGACACGGCCTTCGTCACGGTCACCACGATCCCGTGTTTCGTGCGCGGGACGCGGATTCTGACGCCTTCCGGCGAGGTTCCGGTCGAACGGCTGCGGGTGGGCGACCTCGTACAGACGCGCGATCACGGGCCGCAGGCCATTCGCTGGATCGGCAACCGGCAGGTGGAGGCCACGGGACAGTTCGCCCCCGTGGTGATCAAGGCCGGCACCTTCGGTGCGCATGGCACATTGCGCCTGTCCCCCCAGCACCGGGTGATGATTTCCCATTACATGGCCGACTTGCTGTTCGGCGAGGATGAGGTTCTGGTTACGGCCAAGGATCTCGTCAATCATCGCAGCGTCTGCTTCGAAACCGGCGGTGATGTGGAATACTATCACCTGCTGTTCGACACCCATCAGATCGTCTGGTCCGACGGGCTTCTGACCGAGAGCTTCTTTCCGGGTCCGCACACGCTTGGCGGGTTCGAAGAGGAAACCCGGGCGGAAGTACTCGCATTGTTTCCGGAATTAAGCCAAAACTCCGGTTTCGGATATGGGCCGTCCGCCCGTCCGGCGCTGAAATCCTATGAAGCCCGGGCTCTGTTTGCGTGAGCCCTGAATTTGCCTCACTCCGGATGAAATCTCCCCACATTCTTGTGCCACATTGTTTCCGTATCAGGTGTTATCGAGGTGGTTGAGATGGTCTGGGCAGCAATCTGGGATGCAACAGGTCAGGTGGACGGCGTTGAAATCGCCACGATGCCGAAGCCGGTATCGTCCGAATCCGGCCATGTCACACTGATCGTCGAAGGACGCCTGCCCCGTGGCGGCGAACGCCCGATCCGGCTTTGGGCCGGCGTCGGCACCGAAGCGGAACAGTTCGGGCTTTTCCGCATGCCCGATGGCGCGATGCGCCTTTTCCACCGCGATGTCGATATCATGACACAGCCCGGAATGCTGCAGCCCGGCGAGACCTTCCATCTGCATTACCGCACCGATATCCATGGCCGCGATACGCTTGTCGATATCCGCAATCTTGACAGCGGCCTGCGGCTCCTCCTGCGTCCTCGGGTGCCGGTCGCCCCGGATCTGACCGATTTTCTGCCGCGCAGCCCACGATATGCGGAGCAGCTGAACTTCGCCGCGCTGGCGACCCATGACGTGCCCGTGGGCCCCGCCCCCTGTTTTCAGGCGGGTACGCCCATCAACACGCCTGCGGGCCCCGTTCGCGTCGAGGATCTGCGCCCCGGCATGGTCGTCGACACGCTCGATCGCGGGCCGCAGGTCGTGCGCTGGGCCGGACGGCGCGAGGTCTTGTGCCTTGGCTCCATGGCCCCCGTCGTCCTGCGTGCGCCCTATTTCGGACTGACCCGGGATTGCACCGTGTCCGCGCAGCATCGCCTGCTGATGGATGGAACCGATGTGGAGTATCTGTTCGGCGAGGAACGGGTCTTCGTGCGCGCCAGAGATCTGGTGAATGGCATTTCGGCCCGGCGCGACCACACGCGGCCCACACGGGTGTTCCACCACTTCCTTCTGGATGATCATGATTGCGTCATGGTCGGGCGCTGCCGGTTGGAGACGCTTCTGCTTGGCGACATGCTCAGTGCAAACGGGCGCAATACCGGCCAATTGTCCGAAGCGGATGCAAGTCCGCATTATCCGACGCTGGATCGCGCGGCGGCGCAGAGCCTGTTGTCCCTGATCGCAGAACATCGCCGCGTTGCAGCCTAGCGCGCGGACCCGTCTTCTCCGAAAAACGGTGTCATCTGCGCCACGATCACGGCGTTTTCGGCTCGCGCGCGCTCCATCAGCGCGGTTTCTTCGGCATCGATGTCATGGCCCTGCGCAAGCCGTTCATCGCGCGTGCCATAGCCGGTGACGTCTAGTGGGGCCAGCTCGGCCTGTTTCAGGATCGCCACGGTTTCACGCACCGCTTCCGCTTCGTCGACACCGGATGCATAGCAGATCAGGGCCGCACCGGTGGCGCCATCCGGCAACCCGTCGCCCGCCTTGCGGCCCACTTCCACCAGCAGGGTGAAGATCTGCTGGGGGCGCTTTTCCTTCTTGGCATCACTCATGGGAGCGGCTTTGCGGGTTTGGAGGTGCCGCTGTCAAGTCGATGGCGCCCCAACGGACGGGCCGAACATCCGCCCTGGCGCTCTTGGGTGGCCAAGGCGGGGCCGCGGGATCAGAAAAGATCCAGCGGTTCGGCGCCCGCCGGGTGCGATCCCGGCGGTGTTCCCGCGATCGGCAAGGTGCCGAGGGTCATGGCAGGGCCACCCTGGTTCTGGGCGACCTGTGTCTGGTGCTCTTCGGCCTGCATCTTTTGCGCAAAAAGGCCCACTGCGATGGCCATGGTCAGAAGGAAGGCTCGGGTCATGGTCTGGCTGATCTCCCTGTGCGGTTCCGTCCGATGACACGCAACGGGGCCGCACTTCCGTCGGACGCGGCCTCAGAAACTGAACTGGATGCCGATATTGGCGCTATAGAGCCTGTCTTCGTCGACGATGGGGCTGTCGGTGATCGTGTCATCCGGAAAAGATGCCTGTGCGGTGGCAAAAATCGCCGCGCTGTCGGTGATCGGAAAAGCGGTCGACACGCCCACGAACGGGATTACCGCCGCATCGGGCGCATAGGCCGGGCGGGTGCCGGTCGCTTCGGAGGGGCGGACCCCATAGAGATACCCGGCCAGATCCTCGCTTTGCCATGTCAGCCCCGCGCTGAGGCCGAGAGGCACCTGCCCCAGCATGAGTTGATGCCGGACATCCACGGTAAGCTCCCGCCCGTCATGTTCGCCGGTGATTTCCTGCAGGAATGTGGCGTTTACCGTGGCCTGCGGGCTGATGTCATAGGCAAGGCTGAAGCCCGCATCGACGGTGATATCGCGGTCGAGCCCCTGAAGGGCGACGGCATCGGGATCGTCCAGCGCGGTGAAACGGGGGGCAAGCCGCCCCTGCACGCGCACCCCACCGCGATCGATCATGTCGACCGTCAGCCCGTCGAACCCGACCGAAAAGCCCTGCCCCTGATAGCTGAGTAGCGGAAAGACCGATGTGTCATCCTCATCCCCCACATAAAGGGAGTTCGACACTCCGGCCACGAGCCCGAAGCTCAGCCCCTGCGGCTGTTCCTGGGCAAAGGCCGTGCCGGTGGCGAACACGCTCAGAACAAGGGCCGGACCGGCCAGATTTCGGGTCATTTTCAACTCCGTTTTTCCAACTGCAAGATACGCTTACGCCTCTGGTTTGGCAGAGAAATAAACTAAACTGATCAGTTTGAAAAGAAGTTTTTACCGGCGTATGGCCCGCCATCCGGCAATCAGCAGACAGGCCCCGATCAGGCCGACGATGCCCTGCGAAATCCATGTGGGCGATGCGTTGATCCCCACCAGACCGAGGAGGAAATTGGCCACCAAGGCGCCGACGATGCCCAGAACAATATTCAGCAATAACCCGGTATCGGCCTTCATGATCGAACTGGCCGCCCAACCGGCCAGCCCTCCCACGATGATCGCCGCAATCCACCCAAGACCTTGCATGATACACCCGCTCGTTTACCTGATGCGCCGAGGCTAGCACGTTCCGATTTGGCCGGAAAGCACCAGGCTCAGTCGCGCAGAAGATCGTTGATAGACGTCTTCGAGCGGGTCTTTTCATCGACCCTTTTGACGATGACGGCGCAGTAGAGATTGACGCCGTTCTTCGACGGCATCGAGCCCGCGACAACGACCGAGCCCGCCGGCACCTCGCCATACATGACCTGGCCCGTTTCGCGGTCCACGATCTTGGTCGACTGCCCGATGAAAACCCCCATGCCCAGCACGGACCCCTCGCGGATGATGCAGCCCTCGACCACTTCGGAGCGGGCCCCGATGAAGCAATTGTCTTCGATGATCGTGGGGCCTGCCTGCATCGGTTCCAGCACACCGCCGATGCCGACGCCGCCCGAGAGATGTACGTTCTTGCCGATCTGCGCACATGACCCGACGGTGGCCCATGTGTCGACCATCGTGCCGCTGTCTACATAGGCGCCGAGATTGACGAAGGAGGGCATCAGCACGACGCCGGGCGCGATATAGGCGGATTTCCGGACGACGCAGTTCGGCACGGCGCGAAAACCCGCCGCGCCCCACTCGTTTTCGCCCCAGCTTGCCCATTTGCTGTCGACCTTGTCCCACCAGCTTCCGCCCTGGGGCGAGCCGCTCTGCATCTCCATGTCTTTCAGGCGGAACCCGAGCAGGACCGCCTTCTTGGCCCACTGGTTCACGTGCCAGTCCCCGTTCTCCTGCCGTTCGGCGACCCGCAACTGCCCGCTGTCGAGCGCGTTCAGAGTGTCCTCGACGGCCTCGCGGGTTTCTCCGGTCGTGGCCGGTGTGATCTGGTCGCGCGCCTCCCAGGCGGCCTCGATCGCGGTTTCAAGCTGGGCGTTTGACATTGGGGTCCTCCGGGGATCGTGTTGGCAGGAGGCTATAGGCAACGCGGGCGGGTTTCGCAATCAGATCACGGCCACGGAGAGGCGGGTATTCCGGTGGCACCGCGCCTGCCGGGCCGCTAGTGTCGCGGAACGGATTGCCCGAACAGGAATTTGTGCAAAAATGAATGACGATCAGAGACACGGCCCTTTCCGCGATGCTCATCAGGATATCCAGTCGAGCCAGATCAAGCCGGACACGCCGCAGGCGCGCTCCCCGGCTTACCGGCTCGCATTCGCGGACCCGGATTTCCTCTGCCGGGACGAGCTCAGACCCGTTCGGTTGCAGCTGGAACTGCTGAAACCGCAGCTTGAGATGGATGAACGCGGGATCGAGACGACGGTGGTGATGTTCGGCGGCGCGCGCATACCGGCACCCGGGGAGACGGCCCGGTCGGCGGCGCTCAACGACATGAGCCGGTATTATGAAGAGGCGCGCAAATTCGCACGGCTCATCACCGAGCGTTCGGTCAGCACCGGCTGCACACGCGATGTCGTAGTCACCGGCGGCGGACCCGGCGTGATGGAGGCGGGAAACCGGGGGGCGGCGGAGGCGGGCGGTTGTTCCATCGGGCTCAACATCGTTCTGCCCCATGAGCAGGTGCCCAACGCCTATATCACCCCCGAGCTGTGTTTCAATTTCCACTATTTCGGCATCCGCAAGATGCATTTCCTGATCCGCGCGAAGGCGATCGCGGTCTTTCCAGGCGGCTTCGGAACCATGGATGAGCTGTTCGAAAGCCTGACCCTGATCCAGACCGGCCGGATGGAGCAGGTGCCGGTCCTGCTGTTCGGCGAAAGCTTCTGGCGGGAGGTGGTGAACTGGGACGCCCTGGCCCGCGCCGGAACGATCGCGCGCGAAGATCTGGAGCTGTTCTGCTTCGTCGAAACGGCGGAGGAGGCGATGGCCGTGATAGACGACTGGGCCTATGAGGGCAAACGCGGGGACATACCGGGCCGTTAGACCCCCCTCTCGTCAATCCGGCATCGGGTATTCGACGATCTGGCTGCGGAACATCCGGTTGTAATTGTCATCCGCGACAAGGGTCGCGATCAGCCGCCCGGTCTGATCCCGCCAGAGGCTGATGCCTTCGAGATTGGGATGACGGCCGGGGGCGGTTTCCAGCAGCGTCGCCAGCGGGCCGAGGCCGCTTTCCGTGATTTCCGCGCGCCGGATACGGGTGGCAAACCCACCGAACATGCTGAAACTGCGTTCAAGGATGTAAAGACGGCCAAGATCGTCGAAATCCATGCCCACCGGATCGAACCCGTCGCTGCGCGGATACATGAAGCCCGTATCCCAGACGCCGCCGGCGAAGCGGTAAAGCGGGGCCTGCCCGTCCGGGCCCCGCTCGGCAAGCGTGTAAAGCGTGTTGTCGGGCCCTATGGCGAGAGCTTCGAACGAGCCGTTTAGCTCCATCCTGGCGATATCCGGCGGCGTCGGAAAGCTGAGATTGACGCGGCCGTCCGGTGTGTGACCCGTCAGCCGATGATCGCCTTCGTAAGAGATATAGACATGGCCGCCCGTGCTGACGGCGAGGCCTTCGCTGTCGCGGGCGGCGCGGGTTTCGGGGCGGTTGCCGGCGGCGTCCAGAAGTTCGGCGATCCGCGTGATCCCGATGCCGGTGATGGCTCCTTCGATGCGGGTGATGCGGGCGGCGATAAGATAACCCCGGTCGGACAATGCCCAGAGCCGGGTGCCATCGCTGCTGATCTCCACACCCGAAAGTCCCCCCAGTTGCGGCGCGTCATCCTGCCAGTCATGCTCGCTCAGCGGGTCCGCGACCGCCGGAGCGCACAGGGCCAGACAGATCAGGGCAGCGCGGATCAGGGCGACAGGATCGCCGCGCATTGGCGCGGCAGATCGCCAAGGGTCAGTTCCCGGCGCGGCTGGGGTGGCGGCGCATTCGGGTCTGGCGGCGGCGGGTTCAGGATGTTCTGAACCCATTCGCGGGCCTGATCGCAGCCGTCTCCGGGCGGCGGTGCGGCCTGATCCTCGCAGTCCGGCATGCCCGGCGGGCAGGATAGCCGCACATGGAAATGGTAGTGATGGCCCCACCAGGGCCGGATATTGCGCAGATAGCTGCGGTCGCCGGTTTCATTGTCGCACATCCAGACTTTGGCACCGGGAAAGACGAAGATGCGCGCCACGCGCGGGTCAGAGGCGGCGGCGCGCAGGACCCGCCAGTGATCCTCGGTCCAGCTGTCATTGACATAGGCGCCATTGGCCCGCCGCATGGAGATGGAGGAGAGGGTTTCCCGCTCGGCCCGGGTGAGATTCAGATTGGTGGCAGGCCGCATCCAGATATCTATGTCGAGACCGGATTGGTGGCTGCGATGGCCGGTCAGCATCGGCCCGCCTCTCGGCTGGCTCATATCGCCGACGTAAATTCCGTTCCAGGATGTGGTCTGCGCTACTTCGCGGCTGAGATCCTGAACGTAGTCCAGCGTGACCGGCAAGGCCCAGTTGCGGTTCCGGCTCAGGCGCATCGCCTGCCAGGTCGGGCCGGTTTCGGGCAATTGCTCGGCACCCGCGACGCAGCCGCGCGCATATCCGCCGAACGCGGCGGGGCTGGCAGGGTAGCTGACACTCTCGGCGCCGAAAAGCTGGCGCGCCTCCTGTCGGGACTGGGTCACATCCAGCGGCGGCATAGGGGGGGCGGCAGGCCTGCGATCCGGCCCGGCACCGTTGCAGGCGGCCAGAACCGCAAGGCCGAGAGCGGCAAGTACGGGGCGGGTGCGGATCATGCGGCGGGCTCCTGTCGGCCATCTGGATTCACCCAGATTAGCAGAACAAGCCCAAGCAGGAAGAGGGCGATCAGCGGTGTGATCCCCATTTGCTGACTACCGCTTATCTGGGTTGTCACCCCGATCAGAAGCGGTGCGATGAACGAGGTCGCCTTGCCCGCCAGCGCATAGAGCCCGAAGCCTTCGGTCATCCGGTCGGGTTCTGTCTGTCGGACCAGCATCGTCCGGCTGGCCGATTGCAGGGCGCCGCCCGCCGCGCCGATCATCGCCCCAAGGACGTAGAAGGCGATATCTGGCAGGAAGGATTCCGGCCCGACCGGGACGCCGAAGACGCTGTCCCGAGAGATGAAGACGATGCCGATCCCCACAAGGGTCAGCACGACCACGTTGAGCGTGATCACGGGCTTGGGGCCGAAGCGGCTGTCGGCCATGCCGCCAAGCCAGGCGAAAAGGGCGCCGGTCAGCACCGCAAGGATGCCGAAGATCCCCACATCGACGACCGACCATCCCAATACGCCCGCCGCATAGATGCCACCGAAGACATACATCCCGTTCAACCCGTCGCGGTAGAACATGGAGGAGCCCAGAAAGGCGAACAGGCTCCGGTCCGAAGGCAGGGCCTTGAGATGACTCACCAGATCGGGCAGAGCGGTCGACACGGCCCTGCCTATCGGTACCGCGTCTGGCAGCCTTGGCTCTTTCACCCAGAGGAAGAAGGGGATCATGAAGACGGCGAACCACAATGCCGTGAGCGGGCCGACCGCCCGGGTGCCTTCGCGCATCCCCGCATCCAGGCCCAGGATCGGATCGATCCCGATCAGGGTTTTGCCGGTTTCGGCGTTTTCGGCCAGCAGCAGCAGCATGATCACCAGCGCCAGAAACCCGCCCAGATAGCCGATCGCCCATCCCGTGCCCGAGATACGGCCCATATCCGCGCGCCCGCCCAGAGACGGCATCAGCGAGTTGGTGAAGATCGTCGCGAATTCCATTCCAATCAGGCCGATGGCGAAGAAACACAAGATGAAGACGAGGTTGAAATCGCCGGGCACAGCCAGCCACAGGCCCGCGGAGCCGATCACGTACATCAGCGAAAACAGCCAGATGAACGGCATCTTGTGGCCCGCCTTGTCGGCTATCGCCCCAAGGATCGGCGCCATCAAAGCAATCAGCAGGCCGGCGGCACCGATACCATAGCCCCAGGCCGTCTGTGCCGCCGTGCCGTCGCCAAGCAACTCGTTGATATAGGGGCCGAAAATGAAGGTCAGAAGCAGGGTGTTGTAAGGCTGGCTTGCCCAGTCGAACGCCCACCATCCCCAGATACGCCTTTGCAATACCGTCGCTGTCATGCCCGTCCCTATGGTCCCGATTTCGGCGCAGCATCGGTGGCGCGGGGCGATTTGGCAATGAAAATGCCCGTGTGGCCTACATTCGCGGCGGCCAGGGGCGGGTCGCGTCCGCATCGATCCAGGCGGCGGCCCAGTCGGGAAGGTCGGGGGAGGGTTGCGATGTGCCAAGTGCCTCGACCACATGCGCGGTAGGCACGATCCGGCCGTTTTCCGTCACGGCGGTGCGCAGCAGGACATGGTTGCAGCACAGCTCGCCCCGCCACATGGATTGCTCGATATAGACAAACCGGGCATCCCAAGCGAGCGCGCGGCTGCGCATCTCGAAGGTCTGAAACGGCCGGATGCGGGCCCGGTAGCGTACCGAGCTTCCGGCCACGACCAGACCCCATCGGCGCTGTCGGAGGACCTTTATCAGCCCGATCCGAACCGCCAGCCCGAAGCGGCCGATATCGAACAGCGACAGCGTGCGCCCGTTGTTCAGTTCCAGAAAAAGGTCGATATCGCCGGGCCAGCACCGCATTCGGGTCTTGTGCAGCCCCAGAAGCGGCAGAGGGTCGGCGCGGCGGGCGCGCAGCATTTCGGCGGCGGTGCGGATGATCGGGGTCATGACCGGGCAGATGATTTCGGTTTGCGTCGGGGTCAAGCCCGGGCGTTGCGTCACTTGCAGAGCCTGCACATCCCGCTTAGGTCTGGAAGCAAGCTGATTTCCAAGGCAAAAGGCCGCGCGCATGACCTCGCTTTTCCAAATACTGATGCTCCTGATCAACGTGGCGTTCTTCATCGTGATCGCCCATGTGATCATGAGCTGGCTGATCAATTTCGGCGTGCTGAACATGCGCCAGCCGGTTGTCGCCCAGATCTGGGACGGGCTGAACCGGCTGCTTGAGCCCGTCTATGCGCCGATCCGCCGGCTGTTGCCGAGCATGGGCGGGCTGGATCTGGCGCCGCTGGTGGTGATTCTGGGCCTTTACGCGCTGGAGATCATCCTGCGCAACAACGTGGCCTTGTTCCTCTGACGCTCAATGGGTGAGTGCGGCGTTGCCCCAAAGCTCGCGCAGCCGCGCGTCCCGGCCACAGGCTTCGCGGTAAAGCTCATAGGCCACTGATTTCCGCCGCGGGCCGAATCGTGTCACGATCAGATCGGAACTGCGGTAGTAATCCTGATGATACGCCTCGGCAGGGTAGAACGGCGCCGCGTCCCGCACGGGCGTCACGACCTGACGGCCCAGTTCGGCGCTTGCCTCGGCCAGCGCCGCCTCGGCAGTCGCACGTTCCTGCGGGGTTTCCACGAAAATCGCGGTGCTGTAGCTGTGCCCCCGGTCGCAGAACTGCCCGCCCGCATCCAGTGGATCGACGGACCGCAGGAACATGTGCAGCAGATCCGCGTAGGACAGCCGGTCCGCGTCATAGGTGATCTGCGCGACCTCCAGATGTCCGGTGCCGCCGCGCACGACCTGCCGATAGGTCGGGTTGGCGACCGTTCCGCCCGCATAGCCCGAGACGACTTCGATCACGCCGGGCACCTGTTCGAAATCCGCCTCGACGCACCAGAAACACCCGCCGGCAACCACGGTTGTCTGAATATCGGCGGCATGGGCCTTGCCATGCTGCAAGGCCAGCCCGGCCAGAATGGCAACGCCAAGCATGGCGATTTTCAGCGTGTCGCGGATCGGAAGTCGGGACATGGGAAAGCGCGCTCCATACTGCGGTCGGCCACAGTTTAACGATCGAGAGGCATTGAAATACAACGCACATGGGTGTGAGGTCACGGAGCGGTGAAGAGGGAGCCTTGGCCATGGACGACGCGGTAACAACCCATCAGGCGGAAGAGGATGCGCGGAACGACAACATCCTGATTTGGGTGAACGGCGTGCTGAAGCCGCGCGGCGCGGCGATGGTCAGCGTCTATGACAGCGGCTTCATGCTGGGCGATGGCGTATGGGAAGGCCTGCGGCTTTACAACGGGCGCTGGGCTTTTCTGGATGAGCATCTGGACCGCCTGTTCGACGCGGCCAAGGCGATCGACCTGGATATCGGCCTTGATCGTCCGGGTCTGCGCGCGGCGCTGGAGGAAACCCGTGCCGCCAACGGGATGCACGGTGATGCCCATGCCCGTCTGATGGTGACGCGCGGCGTGAAGCAGCGCCCGTTCCAGCACCCGGCCCTGTCGGTGTCCGGTCCGACCGTGGTGATCATCATGGAGCATTCCCGCCCATCCCTGCCGCGCCCGATCCGGCTGGCCACGGTGCCGCATCTGCGGGGCCTGCCGATGACGCAGGATCCGAAGCTGAACTCCCATTCGAAGCTCAATTGCATCCTGGCCTGCATTGCCGCCGAAAAGGCCGGGGCGGACGAGGCGCTGATGCTCGACGTGCATGGTTTCGTGAACACGACCAATGCGTGCAATTTCTTCATCGTGCGCAAGGGCGAGGTTTGGACCTCGACCGGCGATTACTGCATGAACGGGATCACCCGCCAGAAGGTGATCGACCTCTGCCGCGCCAATGACATCCCGGTTTTCGAGCGGAATTACTCGCTGGTCGAGACCTACGGGGCGCAGGAGGCGTTTCTGACCGGCACGTTCGGTGCGCAGACCCCGGTGGGGGAGATCGACGGACGGCAGATCGGCGATGGCCGGATGGGGGCGATGACGCAGAGAATCCGGGCGCTCTATGCCGATCTGGTGGCGCGCGATGGATGAACGGTTCGTGCGCGGCGCGCATGCGGGGCGAGTGAGATGAAGATTGCCATGTGGTCTGGGCCGCGGAACCTTTCCACCGCGATGATGTATGCATTCGCCGCGCGGGGCGATTGCGCCGTCTGGGACGAGCCGTTCTATGGGGCCTATCTGCGGGAAAGCGGCTCGGATCACCCGCTCGCCGGTGAGATCATCGCCGCCCATGAAAGCGATCCGGCCGTGATTGGTGCGCGTTGTGCCGGGCCGGTTCCGGATGGCAAGGCGCATTTCTACATGAAGCACATGCCCCATCACATGCTGCCCGGCTTTCCGCTGGACTGGGCCGAGGACTGCGTGAATGTCCACCTGATCCGGCATCCGGCACGGGTGATCGCGAGCTATGCGGCCAAGCGCGAGGCGGTGACGCTGGAGGATATCGGGTTTCCCCAGCAAGCGGCGCTCTATCGGCGGCTTGGCGGTGTGGTGATCGACAGTTTCGATATCCGGCAGACCCCCCGAGGGATGCTGGAGGCGCTGTGCGGGGCGCTTGGGCTGTCGTTCACCGGGGCCATGTTGCGCTGGCCCAGAGGCGGCCGGCCCGAGGATGGGATCTGGGCCAGACACTGGTATGGCGCGGTGCATGACAGCACCGGGTTCGCGGGTGCCGAAGGCCCTTTGCCGGTCGTCTTGGAGGCCCATCGCCCCGTGCTGGACGCGGCGCTGCCCATTTATGAGCAGATGCGCGCCGACGCTCTGACGGTCTGACCCGCCGTCATCGAAATGTCGCTTGAAGCCGGCCTGTCACGGTGGGAAACTGTGCCATGGAAATGCTGAAGACCTGGGCCGATAGCGCCGCCGATCTGGTGGCTGTCGCGGCCGGACGAAAATCCGCCGATCTGGTGCTGAGAAACGCCTGTCTGGTCAATGTGCAAACCCGCGAGATCCTCGACGGGTGGGATGTGGCGGTGGCTTGCGGACGGTTCGCCTATGTGGGTCCGGATGCCGGCCATTGCATCGGGCCGGATACGGAGCTTGCCGATCTTCAGGGAAGATATCTGATCCCCGGTTTTTGCGATGGGCATATGCATATCGAAAGCGGCATGCTGACACCCGCCGAGTTTGCCCGTGCCGTCATTCCGCACGGCACCACCACGATGTTCACCGACCCCCATGAGATCGCCAATGTCTTCGGTCTGCGCGGTGTCAGGCTGATGCATGACGAGGCGCAGCTGCAACCGGTCAACATCTATACCCAGATGCCCTCCTGCGCGCCCTCCGCGCCGGGTCTGGAGACCACCGGTTTCGGGATCGGGCCCGAGGACGTGGCCGAGGCGATGACCTGGCCGGGCATCGTCGGTCTGGGCGAGATGATGAACTTTCCCGGCGTGGTTGCGGGCGATGCGATGTTGCTGGCCGAGATGGCCGAAACCGTAAAGGCCGGCAAAGTGATCGGTGGGCATTACGCCTCCTCCGATCTGGGCCCGGCGTTTCACGCCTATGCCGCGGGCGGGCCGGCAGACGATCATGAAGGTGTGGCCGAGGCGGACGCCATCGCGCGGGTGCGTCAGGGGATGCGGGCGATGCTGCGCCTCGGGTCTGCCTGGTATGATGTGGAAAGGCAGATCACCGCCGTCACCGAGCGCGGGCTGGATCCGCGCAACTTCATCCTGTGCACGGATGATTGCCATTCCGGCACGCTGGTGAATGACGGGCATATGAACCGGGTTCTGCGCCATGCCATCGCGTGCGGCTGTGACCCGCTGATCGCGTTGCAGATGGCCACGATCAACACCGCGACGCATTTCGGGCTGGAGCGCGAACTTGGGTCGATCGCGCCGGGGCGCCGGGCGGATCTGATCGTGACATCGGATTTGCGCAGCCTGCCGGTTGAAACCGTCTATGCGCGGGGCAGGAAGGTGGCGCAGGATGGCGATTGCCTTGTTGCCTGCCCGCATCTGGATTGGCCTGACGATACCCGCAGATCGGTCAATCTGGGCAAGACACTCAGCGCGACGGATTTCGAGATTGCCGCGCCCGATGGCGCCAATCAGGTCAAGGCCAAGGTGATCGGCGTGGTGGAGAACCAGGCGCCGACCAGGGCGCTGACCGCCGATCTGCCGGTGCGCGATGGCGTGGTGGAGGGGGCGGGCGACGTCTGCCAGATCGCATTGGTCGAACGGCACAAGGGCACGGGCGGCGTGGTCAACGGGTTCGTCTCGGGCTTCGGATATCAGGGCAATGTCGCCGTTGCTTCGACCGTGGCCCATGACAGCCATCACATGATCGTGGTCGGCACGGATCGGGACAGCATGGCCAGGGCCAGCATGCGGCTGGCGGAGGTTGGCGGCGGTGTGACCGTTTTCAGGGATGGCGCGGAGCTGGCGCTGGTGGACCTGCCGATCGCCGGATTGATGTCCGACCGCCCGGCCGCGGAGGTGGCCGCGAAAGCACAGGCGATGGTCGAAGCGATGGTGGCCTGTGGCTGCACGCTCAACAATGCCTATATGCAGCATTCGCTTCTGGCGCTGGTGGTCATCCCGGAACTTCGGATATCCGATCTGGGTCTGGTCGACGTGACCCGCTTTGAGCTGACGGATTTGTTCGAAAAGGATACCTTATGACCGCGCCCATGATACATTTGCCGGTGGAAAGCCCCGCCGATCAGGGTGTGAAAAGCTTCACCGACCCCAAGGAGGCCGTGGCCTATCTGCGCGAGTTGTACGAGACCGCGACGTCATTCCTGAGCGCGCATTTCGCCGAGGTGGTCATGGGCGAGATGCCTGACAAACGCTTCCGCGCGTTTTATCCGGAGATCCGTATCACGACGACGAGCTTCGGACAGATCGACAGCCGCCTGTCCTTCGGGCACGTGGCGGAGCCGGGAACCTACTCCACGACCGTGACCCGCCCTGACCTCTTCAAGCATTATCTGACCCAGCAGATCGGCCTGCTGATCGAAAATCATCAGGTTCCGGTCAGTATCGGCCCGTCGATGACACCGATCCCGGTGCATTTCGCGGTGCTGAACGATGCGGATATGCAGGTGCCGCAGGATGGCGCGCTGGCCTTCCCGCTGCGCGATGTGTTCGACGTGCCCGATCTGGGCACCACCAATGACGAGATCGTCAACGGCTTCGGCTACCATAACGAGGACGGATCCGGGGCGCTGGCGCCCTTCACCGCGCAGCGCATCGACTATTCGCTGGCGCGCCTTGCCCATTACACCGCAACAGCGCCCGAGCATTTCCAGAACCACGTGCTTTTCACCAACTACCAGTTCTATGTGGAGGAGTTCGTGGAGTTCGGCCGGGCCGCACTTCGTGACCCCGATAGCGGCTACACCGCACTTGTCGGCCCCGGGAATGACGTGATCACCGATCCCGACCAAGCGCTGAACACGCCGCCAAAACTGCCACAGATGCCGACCTATCACCTGACCCGCCCGGGCGGGGCCGGCATCACGCTGGTCAATATCGGCGTCGGCCCCTCGAACGCGAAAACCGCGACGGATCATATCGCGGTCCTGCGCCCCCATGTCTGGCTGATGGTGGGGCATTGCGCGGGGTTGCGGAACTCGCAATCGCTTGGCGATTTCGTTCTGGCCCATGCCTATCTGCGGGAAGACCACGTGCTTGATGACGACCTGCCGGTCTGGGTGCCGATCCCGGCGCTGGCGGAGGTGCAGATCGCGCTTGAGGAAGCCGTGGCCGATGTGAGCGATGTGGAAGGTTACGACCTGAAGCGGATCATGCGGACGGGAACGGTGGCCACCATCGACAACCGCAACTGGGAACTCAGGGATCATAGCGGCCCGGTGCAGCGCCTCAGCCAGTCGCGCGCGATCGCGCTGGATATGGAGAGTGCCACGATTGCGGCCAACGGGTTCCGTTTCCGCGTGCCCTACGGAACGCTGCTTTGCGTTTCGGACAAGCCGCTGCACGGAGAACTGAAACTGCCCGGAATGGCGAGCGCGTTCTATAAAACGCAGGTCTCGCGCCATCTTCTGATCGGCATCCGGGCGATGGAAAATCTCAGGGAGATGCCCCTTGAACGGCTGCATTCCCGGAAATTGCGCTCGTTTGAGGAGACGGCATTCCTGTGATTCGGCGAAAAAGCCCGATTTTCGGGCTGATTTTGCAGAAATCGACACACAAAGCGTTGTGTGTTCCTACAATATTCGGGTAGTTTTGCGCCAACGAGCCCTAGGGTTCGGGCAGTAAAGGAGAACAAACCCATGGCACAGAAACCCATGACCAAGACCCAACTGGTTGCCGCCCTGGCCGACGAGATGGGCAGCGACAAGAAAACCGCAAGCGCTGCGCTGGATGCAATCGCTTCGGTCGTGACGAAAGAAGTTTCCAATGGTGGCGCCGCCACCATCCCCGGTGTTGGCAAGGTCTATTGCCGTGAACGGCCCGCCCGTATGGTGCGCAACCCCGCAACGGGCGAGCAGATCCACAAGGATGCCGACAAGGTGGTCAAGGTGACCATCGCGAAAGCCCTGAAAGACAGTGTGAACGGCTGATTGCCGACGCAGGCAAGACATGAAAGGGTCGCCCGGTTGCGGGCGACCCTTTTTCATTGAGGTAAGGCAATCACGATGGACCTGCGAGCGATCCTGCTTGGTCTTGGCTTTGCGCTGATCTGGTCATCGGCCTTTACCTCGGCCCGGATCATCGTGGAGGCCGCGCCGCCGCTGACCGCCCTCGTGCTGCGATACGCGCTTTCCGGACTTGTCGGTGTCGGTCTGGCGGTCTGGCTTGGACAGACATGGCGGATCAGCCGCGGCCAGTGGCGGGCGGTGCTGATTTTCGGGGTGTGTCAGAACGCGATTTACCTGGGTCTGAATTTCGTGGCGATGCAATGGATCGAGGCGTCGCTGGCCGCGATCATCGCATCGACCATGCCGCTTATGGTTGCGGCCGCGAACTGGATCGTGTTTCGCGAAAGATTGCCGCTCATGGGGGTACTCGGCCTGTGTGCGGGGTTTGGCGGAGTCGCTCTGATCATGGGCGATCGTCTGACCATGGGCGCGGACGGGGTTGGTCTGGCCCTTTGCCTGCTGGGTGCGGTGGCCTTGACCGTTGCGACCCTGGCCGTGCGCAGCGCGTCGTCGGACGGGAAGAACCTGCTGATGATCGTGTCGCTGCAGATTCTCGTGGGCGGTCTGGCGCTTCTGCCCTTTGCTGCGGCGCTGGAGCCATGGTCGGTGATCTGGTCCTGGCAGCTGATCGTCGCGTTCCTCTACACCAGCTTTGTCCCCGGTCTTCTGGCCACATGGATCTGGTTCATTCTGGTGGGCCGCATCGGACCGACACGCGCCGCGACTTTTCATTTCCTCAACCCGTTTTTCGGTGTCGCGATAGCCGCACTGCTGCTCAGCGAGCGTCTGGGGCTGGCCGATGTGATCGGCGTGGCAATCATCGCAGGCGGTATTCTGGCCGTTCAACTGGCCCGGGTGAAGGCTTAGCGGCCGCAACCGGAGACCCGTCCGCGCCCCGCAAAGTCCGGAGAGTTGGACGCCTGCAGGGGTCCCCATGGCGGCGCTGATGGTCGAACACCAGGTACAATTCGGCTGAACTGTGGCAGACCTGCCCGGCGGCTCCGGTGGCCGGTATGGAATGTGGCACGGCCCGGGATCAAACCGGGGGCGCATCGGTCGAGATCACCCGCAGATTGTCGATCGCCCAGCTCGCGGTATCGACATCCTCCGACAGGGTGGAGCCGAAGCCGATCCGCAAGGTTTCGCCGGGGGTTTCGGCAATCACCTGAACCTGAACCGTCTGGTCCTCGGCCCCGGGGGTTCCGCTTGCATAGCCCCGGTCCGGGCGGTTGGCGGGCCGGGCGCTGGTTTCGACCCTCACGCCGTCGACAGCGTGCAGCGACAAGGATTGCCGGGCCATCATTTCCGGCCGCGTGGTGAAGCTGCGCCGTGCAATGGCGGTGCCATTCATGTAAAACACGACCTCCTCCAAGGCCCAGTCATCTATGGCGTGGAGGTCGAAACTGATCAGAACATGGGAGCGGCTTGTGTCGAGATCGTAGGTCTTGGACACGGTTTCGACGCCATTGCTGCCGCCGAAGCGCCCCAGTATGCCGCCGAAGCCAAGCGCGCTGTCCTCGAAATGGCCGCCCTGCCAGCCGGGCGCGCCCGAGGCGAAATCCTCTGCCGCGACAAGGCTGTCGGCCTCACTGAGAATGGGAACACCGCTCAGGTTCCATCCGGTGGCGGCATCCGCCCCGCCAAACCCCGATTTGATCGCTGCGCCGGAAGCCAGACCAAGAGCCACAAGACCTGCAAATGCCAGGGACCAATCCACCGACACGGCGCCAGCCCGCCGCGCGGCATTACTCAAAAACAACATAAGACATCCTTTAATATACCCCAATTTCGACGCATTTCGTTGAAACATGGCCAAATAAAGGCAAGAAGATGGCGCATTCCGCGCATTGTCGCCGCAACGGAAACCGTTAACCTTAACGCTCGGGACTGTAGGTGAACTCCGTGGAAACGAACTGTTTACGGAGATATTCGGCGGGCTTTCTCAGACCGCGCAGGGCCTCCCCGTCACGCGGCTTCAGCCGATACCGGAAACAATGGCTCGTGTCAGATCCCTGAACAGTCCCGGCGATGCGAGATCGGTCTGAAGTCCGATCGACAGGTCTTCGACACCGGATGCGACCGCCGAAACCGTCACGAGGGCAACGCCTACGCAGGCAACCGTCAGCACGGTCCATCTGAGTTTCAGCGCGCCGGCCTCCGACAGAATGAAATCTGCAATTCGCAATTTACCGCTCCAGCCAGCCGCCCCTGGCCGCAGTCATGCCCTCAGATTCGGGCGAAATCATGTGGCTGGTATGGCCGGCAGATGAAAGCGGCGCTCACCCGATACGTCCCCCGGCATCGCCCACCTGCCCGCGATGCAGCAGGAGATGGTCCAGCAGGACACAGGCCACCATCGCCTCCCCCACGGGGACCGCGCGGATACCGACGCAGGGGTCATGACGCCCCTTGGTGACGATCTCCGTCGCTTCGCCCGATTTGGTGATGGTCTTGCGCGGGGTGAGAATGCTGGAGGTGGGCTTGACCGCAAAGCGCACGACAACATCCTGACCTGTCGAAATGCCGCCCAGAATGCCGCCAGCGTGGTTGGAACTGTAGATCGGGCCATCGGGGCCCATGGAAATCTCGTCGGCATTCTCGCTGCCGGTCAGGGCCGCGGCGGCCATCCCGTCCCCGATCTCGACGGCTTTGACCGCGTTGATCGACATGCAGGCGGCGGCCAGATCGGTATCCAGCTTGCCATAAACCGGCGCGCCCAGACCGGCGGGCAGGCCCGAGGCCGTCACCTCGATCACAGCGCCGACGCTGTCGCCGGATTTGCGCAGCGCATCAAGGTAGCCGGCCCAAAGCTCGGCGGCCTGCGCATCTGGCGTCCAGAACGGGTTCCGGTCGATCTCGGCAAGATCGATCCGGGTACGGTCGATGGGATGCGGGCCCATCTGCACCATGTATCCGGTGATCTTCACGTCGGGCAGCAGCATGTTGAGCGCCGCGCGGGCGACACCGCCTGCGGCCACCCGCGCTGCCGTCTCGCGCGCGGAGGATCGCCCGCCACCGCGCGGATCCCGGATGCCGTATTTCTGCCAGTAGGTGATGTCCGCATGGCCGGGGCGGAACTTCTCGGCGATCTCGCCATAATCCTTGGACCGCTGGTCGGTGTTGCGGATCATCAGCTGGATCGGTGTGCCGGTGCTGCGGTCTTCATAGACGCCCGAGAGAATCTCGACCGCATCGGCTTCGCGCCGTTGGGTGGTGTATTTGCTCTGTCCGGGTTTGCGCCGGTCCAGCCAGCGTTGCAGATCGGCCGGCGCGACCGGGACACCGGGCGGGCAGCCGTCGATCGTTGCGCCAAGTGCGGGCCCGTGGCTTTCGCCCCAGGTCGTGACGCGGAAGAGATGGCCAAAGCTGTTCAGTGACATCGGAAAACTGCCCTAGGTTGCTTTCCGGAGTTAGCCGCAGAAAGCCGGAATGCCAAGGGTCAACCGGTTCCTCAAAACTTGTTTAACGTTAAACTATTTTCCCGGGGAGCAAGATTCGCCTTGCGGTCCGCGGGTATCGCGGATACCGCTAGAGCCACCTCGGGGTGGCCCATCGGGCCTGAGATGCAGCATGCGAACCCGTAGAACCTGAACCGGTTAGGACCGGCGGAGGGAAGGTAAAGGCCCAGGGTCTCAGCCTCACTTCGCCCGGCGCAATGGAGGCGTGAGATGAGACACACCATCATGGCAACGGCGTTTTCCCTGATCGCAGCGGCGGCTGCGGCGGATACTCCCGTATTGTCGATTTATTCCTATGACAGTTTTGTCGCCGAATGGGGGCCCGGCCCGCAGATCGAGCAGGCTTTCGAAGAAACCTGTGGCTGCGACGTGCAGTTCACGGGCGCGGGCGACGGCGCGGCACTGCTGGCGCGGGCCCGGCTTGAGGGCACGAATTCGGATGCCGATGTGGTTCTGGGCCTGGATACGAATCTGATGGATGCGGCCATGCAATCCGGCCTTTTCGCCCCCCATAATGTGACCGTCCCGGAGCTGACCCTGCCCGTGGAGTGGGAAAGCGAGACGTTTCTTCCCTATGACTGGGGTTACTTCGCCTTCGTTCACAACACCGATATGCAAGACGTGCCCGGCAGCTTTGCCGAGCTTGCGGAAAGTGAGGCGCGGATCGTGATCCAGGATCCGCGCTCCTCCACTCCCGGTCTGGGCCTGCTGATGTGGGTCGAGGCGGCCCATGGTGACGAGGCCGGCGCGATATGGAGCGGCCTTGCGGACAATATTGTGACCGTCACGCCCGGCTGGTCCGAGGCCTATGATCTGTTTCTTGAGGGGGAGGCGGATATGGTGCTGTCCTACACCACCTCTCCGGCCTATCACCTGATCGCGGAAGAGGATGACAGCAAGGCCGCCGCCGCCTTCGAGGAAGGGCATTATCTTCAGATCGAGGTGGCCGGCATGCTCGCAGGCAGCGATCAGCCCGATCTGGCCCGCGCGTTTCTTGACTTCATGCTGACGGAAAGATTTCAGTCCATCATTCCAACCACGAACTGGATGTATCCGGCAGCCTTGCCTGTGGATGCCCTGCCGGACGGGTTCGATACCCTGATCATGCCGGAGCGGGCGTTGCTCTTCGACCCGGCCACCGCGGCAGCTCTTCGGGATGATGCGGTGAATACATGGCTGACCGCGCTCAGCCGCTGACATTCCTGCAAGGCCTCGGCGGATGCGTTGCCGCCGGGGTCGCGCTCGTTCTTCTGGGGCCGCTCGCAGCCGTCGCGCTGCGGGCTGAGGAGGCCGCGCGGCTGACCGGCGCTGACTGGGCCGCGATCCGATTTACGGTTCTTCAGGCGCTTCTGTCCGCGGCTTTGAGTGTTGGTCTGGCAGTTCCGGTCGCGCGTGCGCTTGCACGGCGTGTGTTTCCGGGCCGGCGGCTTCTGGTGACGCTCATGGGCGCGCCATTCATCCTCCCGGTGATTGTGGCCGTTTTCGGCTTGCTTGCGGTGTTCGGACGGAATGGCTGGTTCAGCCAGGCCCTGGATCTGGTGGGTTTACCGCCGATCGAGATCTACGGGCTGCATGGCGTCGTTCTGGCACATGTCTTCTTCAACCTGCCGCTCGCCGTGCGGCTGTTCCTGCAAGGCTGGCTGGCGATCCCGACGGAGCGGGTGCGGCTTGCATCCTCCCTTGGCTTCACGGCTCGGGATATCCGGCGTCACTTCGAGCTGCCGATGCTGCGCGCCACCGCGCCTGGCGCCTTTCTCGTGATTTTTCTGATCTGCACCAGCAGCTTTGCCGTGGCCCTGATCCTTGGCGGCGGGCCCCGGGCGACCACGATAGAACTGGCGATCTATCAGGCCTTCCGGTTCGATTTCGATCTCGGCCGGGCGGCGATGCTGGGTGCCGTGCAGGTCGGCATCTGTGCCGTGGCCGCACTTCTGGTTCTGCGTTTCGCAATCCCGCGTGCCCTTGGCGGCAGTCTGGATCGCGAGCCGATGCAATGGGAGGCGTTTGCGGGGCGCGGGCGGTTTGCCGACGGGCTGATCATTCTGCTGGCCGCGCTTTTTCTGGTCTTGCCGCTTCTGGCGCTTGTGGGCCGGGGCGTGGACGCGATGGCGGGGCTGCCGCCTTCGGTCTGGCACGCGGCTCTCCGTTCTCTTGTTCTGGCCACGGCATCGGCGGCGCTGGCCCTGGCGCTTGCGCTGCCCATGGCCGCCCTGATGGCGCGGCGGACACGCACGGGGCTGGAGTTGATCGGCGCGCTCAGCATCGCGATCTCGCCACTGGTGATCGGCACCGGGGCATTCCTGATCCTGAACCCGATCGCGAACCCCGTGGCGCTGACCTTGCCGATCACTGGCCTTGTCAATGCGCTGATGAGTCTGCCCTTCCTGCTGCGCGCCCTGCTTCCGGCCATTCAGCAGGCCGAAGCCTCTCAGGGCCGTCTGGCCGATGCGCTCGGGCTGAAAGGGGTCGACCGTTTGCGTCATGCGATCCTGCCGCGCATCTGGCCGTCTCTGGGATTTGGCGCGGGCCTCTCGGCGGCTCTGTCGATGGGGGATCTGGGGGTGATTGCGCTTTTCTCGTCGCCCGCTCAAGGAACGCTGCCTCTGGAGATGTACCGGCTTATGGGATCGTATCGCACCGACGACGCGCAGGGTGCGGCGTTGCTGCTTCTGGCGCTCAGTCTCGCCCTGTTCTGGGTTTTCGACCGGGGAGGGCGGTTGCGTGCTACGGCTTGAACATACTGTCACGAAGCTGGATGGCTTCACGCTGCGGGCCGATCTGACGGTGAAACCCGGCCGCCGGCTGGCCATTCTGGGCGCATCGGGCAGCGGGAAATCCACGCTGTTGAACCTGATTGCCGGTTTCGTGCTGCCGGATGAGGGGAACGTCATCATCGGTGGGTTGGACCGTAGCCGGGCCAGCGTCGCGGACCGGCCGTTGAGCATTCTGTTTCAGGACAGCAACCTGTTTCCGCATCTGAGTGTTTTCGACAATGTCGCCCTTGGCCTGCGCAGCGATCTGCGGCTGGATGACGATCAACGCGCCCGCGTGTCGGACAGCCTTGCGCAGGTGGGCATGGACAGGATGGAGAGCCGCTTGCCCGGGTCTCTGTCGGGCGGGCAGCAATCGCGGGTGGCGCTGGCCCGGATGCTGCTCAGGGACAAACCGCTGGCTCTGATGGACGAGCCGTTTTCGGCGCTCGATCCGGGCCTGCGGCGCGAGATGCTGGATCTGGTTGCCGCATTGTGCGACCGGACAAAGCTGACCCTTGTGATGGTGACGCACGACCTGCGGGATGTGTCCGGGCTGTGTACCGATCTTTGCCTGCTGGAAAACGGACGGATCGTGCTTCAGGGCCCGCTGGATGATATTCTGGCCGACCCGCCGGCGCTGATCCGGCCCTGGCTCTGAATGCAAAACGCGCCCCCCGGGGGGCGCGTCTTCTTCCGATCCGGGAGTTTGCTTACTCGGCCGGTGTATCCGACCTGGTCCGGTGCTTGACCGGGGCCCAGATGCGTTTGTTGGTAAGGTACAACAGAACGGACAGGATCGTGAGAAGGATGACGGATACAAAACCCATCTGCTTGCGCTCCATCATCTTCGGCTCCGCCGTCCACATCAGGAATGCGGCCACGTCCTGTGACATGCTCACCACATCATTGGGCGAGCCGTCGTTGAACTCCACGGCCCCGTCCCAAAGCGGCGGCGCCATGGAGATCAGACCCCCCTCGAACGTCTCGTTCTCGTAGAGGATGGTTCCGGCCTGCTCGACCTCCTCACCGGTGTAATAGACCAGCAGGGACGCGATGTATTCCGCGCCGCCGATCCCCCGGAAGAGCGGGTTCAGCGCAAGCCCCGCAGGCCCGTGAAACCCGGCGCGTGCCTTGGCCATCAGGCTGAGATCGGGCGCGGTTTCCAGGTTGGAGCCCGGGAAGTGGTCGTTCGGCGTGGCCGGGCGCCAGTCTTCGATGGCCGGGTCATAGATTTCGAAGAACTCGGCGTAGGCGCGCACCTGTTCCTCGGGCAGTCCCGGGCCGTTTTCATCCCCAAGGGTGCGGATCGGCACGAACTGCAAGCCGTGGCAGGCCGCGCAGACCTCGGTGTAGATCTGCAATCCGCGCTGCAGCTGGTTCTGGTCATAGGTTCCGAACGGCCCCTCGAAGGAGAAGTCGTAATCGGTCACATGACCTGCGCCGCCTGCCGCGATGGCCCCCCCGGTTGAAAGGGCCAGCGCCGTCAGTGTGCTAAGGGCAAGGTTCCTGAACATGTCAGCGTCGTCCTTTCTTCACTCAGCCGGGTTGGAGACCGGAGCGGACGTGCCGCTCTGTGCCTCGGGGCCGTAATGGGCATTGAAGTCTTCTTCGATCGTCTCCGGCTGCGGCAGCGGTTTCTCGATCACGCCGAGGATCGGCAGGATGAGCAGGAAATACGCAAACCAGTAAGCCGAGCCAACAAGCGCGATATAGGGATAAATCCCTTCCGCCGGTCTTGCTCCAACCCACATCAGAAGGAAGAAGTTCAGGATGAAGATCCAGAAGAACCACTTGAACATCGGCCGGTAGCGGCCCGAGCGCACCGAAGAGGTGTCGAGCCATGGCACGAGTGCCAGGACCACGATCGCGCCGAACATCGCGATGACGCCGAAGAAGGCCGCGTTCACGATACCACCGGTCAGGAAGCTGGCCGCGATCACGACCCAGACATCGCCGTCGAAGGCCCGCAGAACCGCATAGAACGGCAGGAAGTACCATTCCGGCACGATATGCGCGGGCGTAATCATCGGGTTCGCCTCGATATAGTTATCGGGGTGGCCGAGGAAGTTAGGCATGAAGCCCACCACGGCGAAGAAGCCGATCAGGATCACGGCGAGCGCAAACAGGTCCTTGATCACGAAATATGGCCAGAACGGCAGCGTGTCCGCATCGGCCTCTTTCCGCGACGTGCGGCGAACTTCGACACCTGTCGGGTTGTTGTTGCCCGTGGTGTGGAAGGCCCAGACATGCACGATCACCAGGCCCAGGATCACGAAGGGCAGCAGGTAATGCAGCGACAGGAAGCGGTTCAGCGTGGCGTTGTCCACCGCGGGCCCGCCCAGAAGCCAGGTCTGGATCGCGTCGCCCACGAAGGGGATGGCGCCGAAGAGACCGGTGATGACCGTGGCCCCCCAGAACGACATCTGACCCCAGGGCAGAACATAGCCCATGAAGGCCGTGGCCATCATCAGCAGGTAGATCAGCATGCCGATGATCCATGTGATTTCACGCGGGGCCTTGTAGGAGCCATAATAGAGACCACGGAAAATATGCATGTAAACCGCGATGAAGAACAGCGACGCGCCGTTCTGGTGGATATAGCGCAGAGCCCATCCGCCGTTCACGTTGCGCATGATGTGCTCGACCGAGGCGAAGGCCATGTCCACATGGGGTGTGTAGTGCATGACAAGCACGACGCCGGTGATGATCTGCATCACGAGGCAGAACACCAGCACGATCCCCCAGATCCACATCCAGTTGAGGTTCTTGGGTGTGGGGATCATCAGGGTGTCGTACATGAGCGACACGATCGGCAGGCGCCGGTGGAGCCACTTTTCGCCGTTGGACTTGGGCTCGTAATGGTCGTGGGGAATTCCGGACATGTCTTCCTCCTTAACCCAATAGAATGGTTGTTTCGTCCACGAAGGACGCGACAGGAACCGGAAGGTTTTCCGGAGCGGGGCCGCGACGGATGCGGCCGGATGTATCGTAGTGAGACCCGTGGCAGGGGCAGAACCAGCCGCCGAAATCGCCCGCGCCGTCGCCAAGCGGGACGCAGCCGAGGTGGGTGCACACGCCCCACATCACCAGCCACTCGCCGGTGTTCTCGCTGTCGCCGAAGGGGGCCAGGGCGCGGTTTTCATCCAGCGCCTCGACCTCTCCCTCGATATTCGGGTTCCGCGCGATCGGGTCGACAAGATCGTCCAGCGGGACGGCCCGGGCTGCCTCGATCTCGTCTTCGGCCCGGTGACGGATGAAGATCGGTTTGCCGAGGAACAGAACCGTAAGCTGGGAGCCGACCGGAACGTCGGCGATATCCACCCGCAGAGTGGACGCGGCCTGCACGTCGGCCGAAGGGTTCATCTGGTTGACCAGCGGCCAGACAGCGGCGCCCGTCGCGACGGCACCTACACCGCCTGTTGCATAGAACAGAAAGTCGCGGCGCGAGCTGTGAGGATCTTCTGCATGTGACACGGTGCGCGTCTCCCTCATCATGGGCCCGGTACGCGGGCCGGAATAGGCTGTAGGGCGACGGAATCCGTCCGCCGCCCATCTTGGAGGTGTTTATGGAATGCGAGTATAGCCGTCCAGCGGACAAACGCGCGCAGCCGGGCCGAAGTGTCGCAGGGAAAATCACGCTTTTTCGCGGGAAATGACGATATCGGGGCGGATTTCGGGGTTCTTTGCCTGTTTCGTTCCAATTGTCTGGTTTGATAAGAGCATATCCGGGCGCAGGCGCGACCCCGGAAAAAGAGGCGCAACATGGCCAATCATCTTTGCGACGCGCTTTTGCGGCACGCATCCTGTCGGCCGGAGGCCATTTTTGCGACGGATGCCGATGGCCGGGTTCAGACACTCGGGGAACTGGCGGATGGGGCGGCGCGCATGGCAGGCGTGCTGCGCGGGTTCGGCGTTTCTCCCGGCGAGCGCGTCGCGGTACAGGTGGACAAATCGCTTTCGGCGCTGGAGCTCTATCTTGGAACGGTCATGGCGGGAGGTCTCTTTCTGCCGCTCAACACGGCCTATACCGAGACGGAGCTTTCCTATTTTCTGAACGATGCCACGCCACGGGTCTTTGTCTGCGATCCCGCGAAATCGGAGACGCTGCGCGCCGCCGCCAGGCAGGCGGGTACGCAGACCCTCCTGACCCTTGACCGGCGGGGTCAGGGTACGCTGACCGATGCGCAAGGCCAGGCCGCCCCGATGGCATCGCCCGTTCCGCGCGGCCCCGACGACATGGCCGCGATCCTCTATACCTCCGGGACCACTGGCCGCAGCAAGGGCGCGATGCTCAGCCATCATGCGCTGCTGTCGAACAGCCGGACCCTTGCCGGTCTCTGGCGGTTCACGGAAAGCGACGTGCTGATCCACGCGCTGCCGATCTTTCATACCCATGGTCTGTTCGTGGCGAGCAATGTGGCGCTGCTGTCCGGGGCGTCCCTGATCTTTCTGCCCGGGTTCGACGCCGATACCATTCTGGAGGCGATGCCGAACGCCACCACGATGATGGGTGTGCCGACCTTCTACACCCGGCTCCTCGCCGATCCGCGCCTAACGCCGGACCGCGCGGCCAATATGCGCCTTTTCATCTCGGGTTCGGCTCCGCTTCTGGCAGAAACGCATCGAGACTGGGAGCGGCGCACCGGCCATCGCATTCTGGAGCGATACGGGATGACGGAAACGAACATGAATACATCCAACCCCTATGACGGCGAGCGTCGCCCGGGCACCGTGGGGTTCGCCCTGCCCGATGTCGAGCTGCGGATCATGGGCGAGGACGGGGCCGAAGTACCCACCGGTGAAACGGGCATGATCGAAGTGCGTGGCCCGAATGTCTTTTCCGGCTATTGGCGGATGCCCGAGAAAACCGCCGAAGAGCTGCGCCCGGACGGTTGGTTCATCACCGGCGATCTGGGCCGGGTGGATGCGGATGGATACATAACGATCGTGGGCCGCGCGAAGGATCTGATCATTTCCGGCGGTTTCAACATCTATCCGAAGGAAGTGGAAAGCCTGATAGACGATCTGCCCGGCGTGCTGGAAAGC
This sequence comes from Rhodophyticola sp., assembly GCF_965284195.1. NCBI lineage: Bacteria > Pseudomonadati > Pseudomonadota > Alphaproteobacteria > Rhodobacterales > Roseobacteraceae > Rhodophyticola > Rhodophyticola sp. The sequence goes on from NZ_CBDIRM010000001.1 coordinate 3,444,444, forward strand.
GCCGTGATCGGGGTGCCGCATCCGGATTTCGGGGAGGCGGTGGTGGCCATTGTCGTGGCGGACGGATCGGCAGACCTGACCGGGTCCGGGCTGCTTGCGGGTATCGCCGGGGATCTGGCCAGGTTCAAGCACCCCAAAAAGATGATCTTCGTCGACACCCTGCCGCGCAACACGATGGGAAAGGTGCAAAAGGCGGCCCTGCGCGAGACGCATGCCGGCCTGTTCGACGGCTAGAGCGCGCGCGTCATATGCCGGTGCGGAATGCCGGCATCCTCGAACTCCGGCCCTTCGGCGACAAAGCCCAGCCTTTCGTAAAACGGGATCGCGTAGGTCTGCGAATCCAGTGTTGCGGTCGCGATGCCGCCGGCCTTCAGATCCTCCAGGATCGCCTGCATCAGCTGCATGCCGAGGCCCGTGCCGCGATGGGCCCGCATAACGGCCACGCGCTGGATCTTGGCCACGCCATCGCCCATCGGCAGCACCCGCGCGGTGGCTGCGGGGCCGTCCTCATTCTCGGCAAGGAAATGCAGGCACTGGTCGTCCAGCCCGTCCCATTCCTCGGCCGCGGTGACCCCTTGCTCGTCTATGAAGACCGTCTGGCGGACCATATGGCATCCGGCCATGTCATCGGCGGTCGTAACGCGGAACACTCTCATGCAGCGGGTTGCACCGTGCCTTGCATGGACGGACGTTCGGCAAAGGCTTCATACCAGGCGGCCAGACCGTCCCGACCCTTGCGCCAGTCGTTGGCGCCATGGCGGAAATCGAGATACCCAAGGGCGCAGGCCACGGCGATCTGCCCCATATCCAGGGGCCCGTGAAGATGGCTCATCCAACGGCTTTCGAGCGCGTCGAGAGCCCGGGTGATCTTGGCCCACTGCGCATCGAGCCAGGGTTGATACCAAAACTCTTCCGGGCGGAGGCGCTTTTCGTAGACCGAGGTCACTGCGGCATCCATGATGCCTTCGGCCGTCGCCTCCAGTGTCAGCGTCTCCCAAAGCCGGGTTTCGGGATAAAGGCCCGCCTGCGCCCGGTGGTCCAGAAATCGTGTGATGACCCGGCTGTCATAAAGCGTCGGGCCGCCATCGCGGATCAGGGACGGGATTTTGCCAAGCGGGTTGGCCGCGGCCGCCGCCGCGGCGGTATCCATCGGCGTCGTCGCCACTTCCGTGAAGATCACGTCGTCCTGCCCCGTTTCGGCCAGAACAACAAGGCATTTGCGGACGAAAGGAGAGGCCGGAGAGCCGAGAAGTTCCATCATTTCAGACGCCTGACCTTGATACGGGCGAAGCCGGTTGCATCGATTTCCACGCCCGGGCCGGTCTGCCCGAACCGGTAGGTGCGGGTCCAGCGGGCGGAGCCGTTGACCTGCTCGTCATCGCGGCGCAGGCATAATCCTTCGGGAGTTTCGTCCATCGCGTCTTCGACGCGCTGATCCCGGCGCGCCGGCGCTGCATAGCGCGCGGCGGCATAGGCGACCAGAGCCACGGACCCGTAACGGAGGGCGAATCCGGCGATCGGGGCAACGGGAAGCGGCATGGGATCCTCCTGCTTTTTGGCGTTTGTTCATATGTAGGACGCAAGCGCGTGGCTGTCTATTCCGCAGTCCGGACACCCAGCATCAGGGCGGCCAATAGGGCGGTCTCCTGACCAATGGGCGATGCATTCAGATGCCGGGCCGCGGCCTCGCGCACCGCGTCCGGCTTGTTCTGCCCGAGCTTCCATGTCCCGTGCACCTCCGCGATATCGAAGCGAAACGGCAAGATCTGCCGCATCATCCGCTCCAGCACGTCTTTCGTCATCTTGTCGGCGGTCCAGACGGGTTTGGGGCGCAGCATTTCCTCGAAATGGCCCGAGAGCTTGTCCAGCTGCGCCCGCATCAACCCGTGATCCATCGGGTGCAGCGTTCCGCGCAGATGCACGGCCACGTAATTCCATGTCGGAACCTGATCGGCCACCGCGTACCAGTCGGGCGATATGTACCCGTCAGCCCCGGTGACCGCGATCACCGCCGGCGTCGGCGCGGTCACCGCGCGCGCAATCGGGTTGGAGCGCACCAGATGCAGCTCAGCCTCCTCCCCGGTCTCGTTCAGAATGAACGGAATATGGGAGATCAGGGGGCCCTGGTCCGCATTGATGCTGAGGGTCCCGAACCCACGCTCGCGGGCGAAAGTCAGATTGCGCGTCCGGGGCTCGGACCGGAAGGCGGGGTTGGGATGCATCGCGGGGTCTCCTCTTCTCATGACCTTGCCGATCGGTGCCGTATAGGCAAGAGCGGCTCAGGCGGGAAAGACGATCTCCGCATCATCCGGCGCCCATTGAGGATGTTTCGCCATGACCGCTGCAAGGCGCTCGGACGCCAGAAAGCTGTCCAGCCAGCCGCGCACATCCGCACCCGCCTCCGCATCGAACCGCGTCTTGTCGATCATCGCGAACTGGCGGATGAACGGCAGGATCGCCAGATCGGCCAGACTGGGCGTTTCACCGAAGAGCCACGCACTGCCGTCCAGATGCGCATCGAGCGCCGCGATGAACGCCATCGCCCGCGCTCTTTCCGCCTCGGCGTCGAGATCGGGATAGCGGCTGGCGTATTTCGTATGGTCCAGCGCTGATTTGAACGGGCCGTCACACTCGGCGATCAGCGTCATCCCGGCGTCTGGCATATCCAGCAATTTTTCCGGATCGTTCCGGTCAAGCGCCCAGAGCATGATATCGAGGCTTTCATCGATGCTCTCGCCGTCATCCCTCACCAGACAGGGTACCGTGGCGGAAGGGGATGCGGCGAGAAATGCCGCCGGCTTGCTGCGCAGAGCCACCTCGCGAAGCGCCACTCTGACGCCTGCGCTGGAAATCGCCAGCCGTGCGCGGATTGCGTAGGGGCAGCGGCGGAAGGAATAGAGAATGGGAAACGGCACGGGCTTACGCCAAAAGCTGGTTGCCCGACTTGCCCTTGATCGTCGCGGTCACGATCCGGCTTTCCGGCTGGTCGCTGGTGAAGGCCACTTCCGCGAACTGCTCGGTCCGGCCCATGCGCGGAGATTCCATCAAGACCTGATGCGCCTGTCCGATCTGCGCGCTCAGATGCGCCTCTACGCGCGCCGCACCGGCTGCGCGAAGACGGGCGGCGCGGGCCTTGATATCCCGCCCATCCACCGCCGGCATGCGCGCGGCCGGCGTCCCTTCACGTGGCGAATAGGGAAAGACATGCAGCCATGTCAGGCCACAATCGTCGATCAGCCTGAGCGAGTTTTCGAAATGCGCTTCGCTCTCGGTCGGAAAGCCCGCGATGATGTCGGCGCCAAAGGTCATCTCCGGGCGCAGGCGACGCGCCTCTTCGCAGAACCGGATCGCATCGTCCCGCAGATGGCGCCGTTTCATCCGCTTCAGGATCAGGTCGTCGCCATGCTGAAGGCTCAGATGCAGATGCGGCATCAGCCGGTTTTCGGTCGCGATGGCCTGCATCAGGTTCGGATCCACCTCGATCGAGTCGATGGAACTGATCCGGAGGCGCGGCAGATCGGGCACCAGTTTCAGGATCCGCATGACAAGATCGCCAAGCCGTGGCGTTGCCGGCAAATCCGACCCCCAGGAGGTCAGATCGACCCCCGTCAGCACAACCTCGTTATATCCGCGCCCGACAAGCCGTTTGATCTGGTCGACCACCACACCCGCCGGCACGGAGCGCGAATTGCCCCGCCCGTAGGGGATGATGCAAAACGTGCACCGATGATCGCAGCCGTTCTGGACCTGCACGTAGGCGCGGGAGCGGGTGCCGAATCCGTCGATCAGATGGCCGGCGGTTTCGGTCACCGACATGATGTCGTCCACCTGCACCTTTTCCGTCGCGCCGATGAAATCTGCGCCGGCCAGGTTGCGCCAGGTTTGCGGCTGCATCTTTTCGGTATTCCCGATGACGCGATCCACCTCCGTCATCCGGGCGAAGGTCTGCGGTTCGGTCTGCGCCGCGCATCCGGTCACGATCAGCGTCGCATCGGGGTTTTCGCGGCGAAGTTTGCGGATTTCCTGACGGGCCTTGCGCACCGCCTCGCCGGTCACGGCGCAGGTATTGACGACGACGGTGTCGCCCAGACCCGCATTTGCCGACAGCTCTTTCATCGCTTCGGTCTCATACGCGTTCAGGCGGCATCCAAGCGTATGGAACACGGGCGCGCGGCGATCCATCAGAGCGTCTCCAGAAATTCAGGCGTGATCGTGCCGGTGAACACATGTGTCGTGGGGCCGGTCATCCAGACGCCATCCTCGCGCCAGTCCACCGCGATCTCTCCGCCATCAAGGGTGATCTTCACCGCGCGCCCCGTCAGCCCGCGGCGCGCGGCCGCAACCGCGACCGCGCAGGAGGAAGAGCCCGAGGCAAGCGTCACCCCGACCCCCCGTTCCCAGACCCGCATCCGCAGATGATCGGGTGCGATCAGATGGGCAAACTGCACATTTGTCCGCTCCGGGTAGAGCGGGTGACGCTCCATTTCCGCGCCTCGCGCTTCCAGATCGACCGCTTCCGCGTCTGCAACGAAAAAGGTGCAATGCGGATTGCCCATGCCGGTGGCGACCGGATCGCCCTCAACCGGCAGGTGCAGCGTGTCCAGATCCTCCGCCAGAGGTATCTCGCGCCAGCCCAGTTGCGGCTGGCCCATGTTGACGGAAGTCAGCCCATTGCCCGCATCCACCGCGCGCAACAGCCCGCGTTCGGTGCGAATCCTCAGATCGGAAAGCCGCTCGGTATCCATCACCCATCGGGCGATACATCTGGTCGCGTTTCCGCAGGCGGCAGAGATGGATCCGTCCGCATTCAGAAAACGGAGCGCGAGGTGAGGCCTCTCCGCGTCAGGCAGAGGCTCGTCGCCTTCGTTCAGCGGGCCGGGCGGCCGGCCGTTTTCGATGATGGCGAGCTGGTCAAAACCGATACCGCGATGCCGATCCGCCAGGGCCTGCGCCAGATCCGGTGTGATCACGGCCCCGTCGCGCCGTGAGTCGATCACCACGAAATCGTTGCCCAGCCCATGCATTTTCATGAAAGGCAGGCCCATATCAGCCCCATTGACGGTCATGGGCGCGGATATAGACGCATCGTACCTTATTTGAAATCCCCTGCATTGATTTCCGCTTGACGGCTTGGACCTGCTTTTCTAGGTAGACGCTTCGTGTGGGCCCTTAGCTCAGTTGGTAGAGCAACTGACTTTTAATCAGTGGGTCGCAGGTTCGAATCCTGCAGGGCTCACCATTTTTTCTGCATATCCATCCCGATTGTCGCGGCCTCCCGCGACCCATGAGTTCGGGCAATTGCGGTCACGTTGCGCCGAGGCGCGCGCCGGTGCTTCGGGCGAGCAGCACGGATTTGTGCTGAGACAAGGTCCGGCCAGACACCCGCGAGGTGATGTCGGGCGGAAACCAAGGAAGCGCGACGCAAAAAAAACGCCATGGTCGCCGGACGGCCCGGAACGGCCTCAGAAATCCAGGTTTTCGACGCTCAGCGCATTCTGCTGGATGAATTCCCGGCGGGGTTCCACCACGTCACCCATCAGCTTGGTGAAGATGTCGTCAGCCTCGGCCAGATCGTCGATCTTGACTTGCAGCAATGTCCGCGCCTCGTGATCCAGCGTGGTTTCCCAGAGCTGATCGGGGTTCATTTCGCCCAAGCCCTTATAGCGTTGCAGGGTCAGCCCCTTGGCGCCTTCCTCCAGAATGGCCTCCAGCAACTCGGTCGGTCCGTGGATCAGAACATCGCGATCCTTGCGGGAAAGATGCGAGGGGTCGCGGTAAATCTCCCGGCTGTCCCTGGACACGGAGGAGAGCTTGCGGGCCTCGCCCGAGCGCAGCACCGCGCCGTCAAGGGTGCGGATCTCCTCCACGCCGCGCAGGACACGGGACAGGCGGATGCCGTGGTCCTGCGTGATACGGCCCTGCCAGCCGCGTTCGTATTCGACAGCGACAAGGTCCAGCCGTTTGGCGACATCGTCCGCGACGCCTTGCAGATCGGCATCGGCCCGGCCCTGATCGAAGGCGCCCGCGATGGCGGCCTGTTCCAGAATGCGGCGCGGATAATGGGTGGGAAAGGCATCGAGCACGCGTTTGAACGCGCGCGCGGCGTCGACCACGCGCGCCAGATCGGCGCCGGCGATCTCCTCTCCCGAGGGCAGGCGGAGCGTTGCGCCTTCGATCCCCTGACGGATCAGATAGTCGTCAAGCGCGGCCTGATCCTTGAGATAGACCTCAGACTTGCCGCGCGCGACCTTGTAAAGCGGCGGTTGAGCGATGTAGAGATAGCCGCCTTCGATGATCTCGGGCATCTGCCGAAAGAAGAAGGTCAGCAGGAGCGTCCGGATATGGGCGCCATCCACATCCGCGTCGGTCATGATGATGATCTTGTGATAGCGCAGTTTGGAGATGTCGAACTCGTCGCGTCCGATACCCGTGCCAAGCGCCGTGATCAGCGTGCCGATCTCCTGAGAGCCGAGCATCCGGTCAAACCGCGCCCGCTCCACATTGAGGATCTTGCCCCGAAGCGGAAGCACAGCCTGGTTCTGCCGTGAACGGCCCTGTTTCGCGGAGCCGCCGGCGCTGTCGCCTTCGACGAGGAACAGCTCGGATTTGGCGGGGTCCTTCTCCTGGCAATCGGCCAGTTTTCCGGGCAGGCTTGCGACATCCATCGCGGTCTTGCGGCGGGTCAGCTCGCGGGCTTTCCGTGCCGCTTCGCGGGCAAGGGCGGCTTCGACGATCTTGCTGACGATGACGCGCGCCTCCGCCGGATGCTCTTCGAACCATTCCGACAGCTTTTCGTTCATCAGGCCCTCGACGGCCGGGCGAACCTCGGAACTGACCAGCTTGTCCTTCGTCTGGCTTGAGAATTTCGGATCGGGAACCTTCACCGACAGCACGCAGGTCAGGCCTTCGCGCGCATCGTCGCCGGTGAAGTTGATCTTCTCCTTCTTCGCGATACCGGACGAGCCCGCGTAAAGGTTGATCGTGCGGGTCAGGGCCCCTCGGAAGCCCGCGAGATGGGTGCCGCCGTCGCGTTGCGGGATGTTGTTGGTGAAGGGCAGGACGGTTTCGTGGTAGCTGTCGTTCCACCACATCGCGACCTCGATCCCGATTTCATCCCGCTCCCCCTGAATGAAGATCGGCTCCTCCATGGCGGAGCTTTTGGAGCGGTCCAGATACCGCACGAATTCGCGGACGCCACCTTCGTAATACAGTTCGGATTTCAGAGGCTCCGCCGGACGCTCGTCTTCCAGGATGATGCGAACGCCGGAGTTCAGGAAGGCAAGCTCCCGCAGGCGGTTTTCGAGCGTCTTGAAGGAGTAATCGAGGTTCGAGAACGTGCCGGTCGACGCCATGAAGCGAACCTCGGTGCCTTTCCGGCCCTTCGCGTCTCCCACAACTTCCAGCGGCTTGGTGGTGAACCCGCCTTCGAACCGGGCGTGGTGTTCCTTGCCATCGCGCCAGATGCGAAGTTCCAGCCAATCGGACAAGGCGTTGACGACCGAAACGCCAACGCCATGAAGTCCGCCGGACACCTTGTAGGAATTCTGGTCGAATTTGCCGCCTGCATGGAGCTGGGTCATGATGACCTCGGCGGCGGACACACCCTCCTCCTCGTGGATGCCGACCGGGATGCCCCGGCCGTTATCGCTTACGGAGACGCTGGAATCGGCGTGGATTTTGACGTTTACCGCGTCGGCATGGCCGGCAAGGGCCTCATCGATTCCGTTATCGACGACCTCATAGACCATGTGGTGAAGACCCGAACCATCGTCCGTGTCGCCGATATACATGCCGGGGCGTTTGCGAACCGCCTCCAAGCCTTTGAGAACCTTGATGGAATCTGCGCCATAATCGTCTGGCTGCGGGGTGTGCTCGGACATATGTTATTCTTCCCGTTCTGCTGCGCAATATATACGCATTGGAGTGGGTGATGTCACGCAAATGGCACAAGATTTGGGGTGCGAGATGGCGCCCGTCCCGGGCGTGACCGGAACGGTGCGGGTCCGGGGCCAAGCGGGCGCGCAACGGGCAGGGCCAAATGCGCTCAGGGCCCGTGCACCACGCTTTCGCCGTGCTCTTCGGTCACCGCGATATGCTGGGCGCGGGCGCCCAGCTCCGCGAACAGCTCCGGCCCCGTGCCGGTCATCCAGGCCTGGGTGTCGAGCGCACAAATCTCGTCGAACAGCGCGGCGCGGCGGGTGGCGTCCAGATGCGCCGCGACCTCATCGAGCAGGACGAGCGGGGCGGTGCCGGTATCTTCGCGGAGCGCGCGCGCATTGGCGAGAACGAGCGAGATCAGAAGCGCCTTCTGCTCGCCGGTGGAGCATTGCGGCGCGGGCACACCCTTCGCGCCGTAGACCGCCGCGATGTCGCTGCGATGAGGCCCGATCAGGGTCCGCCCCGCGGCCATGTCGCGGCTGCGGAACCGCGCGAATGCCGCCGCAAAATCATCGGGCGAAACAAGCGCCTCGCCGCCCTCGGCCTCGCCCAGGGCAAGATCAGAGGTGGGAAACGCGGTTTCGGCATTGGCCTGCGCGGATGCGATCCGGTCCAGCGCGGCGCGACGGTTGGCGACGATTTTCGACGCATTGTCGGCCATCTGCGCTTCCACGGCGTCATACCAGTGCGCATTCCTTACCATGTCTTTCAGAAGCCGGTTCCGCTCCCGCATGGCCTTGTCATAGGCCAGCACGGCCTCCGCATGGTCCGGCGTGAAACTCATCGTCATCCTGTCGAAGAACCGCCGCCGCCCCTCGGCCCCCTCGATCCAGAGCCGGTCCTGGGAGGGGACGAGCCAGACCATGCGCAGGATGCGCGCCAGCCGGGTCTGCGGGGCCGGTTTGCCGTCGATGCGAAGCGTGCGGGGCTGGGCGGCCTCGGCCCCGGTTTCAAGGTCATGGGTCAGATCACCGGCCACTTCGGCCTTGATCTTCCACCCCAGTCTTTCGGGCCTGCGCGCGATCTCTTCGGCGCTGGCCCGACGCAACCCCCGACCGGGGGACAGCAGCGACACCGCTTCAAGAATATTGGTCTTGCCCGCGCCATTGGGGCCATGAAGCGCGACAGGGCGCCCATCCAGAACGAGCCTTGCCTGCCTGTGAGACCGGAAATGCGACAGGACCAGTGAGGAGAGGTAGAGCGCGCTCATATCAGCCGCTTCTCTGTTTTCGAGATATCCCCGCCGGAGACGCGGATCGCCGGCCCGTCACCTGTCAGACGCGCATCGGCATGACGACATAGACTGCGGAACTGTCGCCGCCTTCCTGCATCAGCGCCGGGTCACCGGCGGAGTTGAACAGGAACACGGCGTTTTCCCGGTCAACCTGCGACGCGATTTCCAGCAGGTACTTCGCGTTGAACCCGATCTCCAGCCGCTCGTCGGCATAGGCCACGGCCAATTCCTCTTCGGCATTCCCGCTGTCGGGGGCATTGACTGACAGGACCAGCCTGTCCTCGTCAAGTTGCAGCTTGACCGCGCGCGAGCGTTCCGAAGACACGGTGGCGACCCGGTCGACCGCCTTGGCGAAATCCTTCGCATCGACTTCCATCTTGCGGGTGTTGCCGGTGGGAATGACGCGGGAATAATCCGGGAACGTCCCGTCGATGACCTTCGATGTCAGGGTGATCTCCGGCGTGGCGAAGCGGATTTTCGTCTCAGAAACCGAAACGGCGATCTCGGCCTCGTCGTCTTCCAGAAGCTTGCGCAATTCGCCGACGGTTTTCCGCGGCACGATCACGCCGGGCAGCGTTTCCGCGCCATCGGGCAGAGCCGCGTCGACCCGCGCCAGACGATGACCATCGGTCGCCACGGCCCGCAGCACCTTGCCGGTATCGCCATCGGCGACATGGAAATAGACGCCGTTCAGATAGTAGCGGGTTTCCTCGGTCGAGATGGCGAATTTCGATTTGTCGAAGAGGCGCCGGAGGACCGGAGCGGGCGCGGAGAAATTGGCCGAGTATTCCGACGAGGTCATCACAGGAAAATCCTCTTTCGGAAGCGTCGCCAGCGAGAAGTTCGAGCGTCCGGCCTCGACCGACAACCGCCCCGACGCGCCATCGTCTGTCAGCCGCACCAGGGCGCCATCGGGCAGCTTGCGCACGATCTCGTGCAGCGTGACCGCATTGACCGTGGTTGCACCCGCCCGCTCGACCTGGGCGTTGATCTTGTCGACGACCTCGATATCCAGATCCGTGGCGCGGAACGAGACCGTATCGCCCTCGGCCTCGATCAGCACATTGGCGAGGATCGGGATGGTGTTGCGGCGTTCGACCACGGATTGCGCTTGGCTTACCGCGCTCAACAAGGTGGCGCGTTCGATCGAGATTTTCATGCCCAGGCTCCGACAGATTGCGGGGCGCAGAGAGTATCCCCTCCGCCCGCAGGCTCAAGTGTTTTATTGAGTGTCGCGGATCGGGCCCCGGCGTCAATGGGGTTGGGCCCGATTTCCCGCGATATGAGGCACTTAAAACGGATTCAGGTTCCCGCCTGCCGGTTTCCCGGGCGCGCCCGCCAAAAGGCGCTACGCCTCCAGCATCCGGCGCAGCAACTCCGCATCCTCGGCGATCTGGCTGTCGATGGCCATCAGTTCCTCGATCTTGCGGACGCCGTGCAGGATGGTCGTGTGATCGCGTCGGCCAAGCTTGAGCCCGATCTCGGGCAGGGAGCGCGTGGTCAGCTTCTTGCACAGATACATTGCCATCTGCCGGGGGCGGGCATTGTTGCGCGCACGGCTGGGCCCAAGCAGATCCGCCTGGCGGATATGGTAGTGCTCGCACACCTTCTTGACGATTTCGTCCATCGTCACCTTGCGGTCCGTCGCGCGCAGGATGTCGGACAGGCATTCCTGGGTCAGATCCATGGTGATCTCGGACCCGATCAGATCGGCAAAGGCGAAAAGCCGGGTCAGCGCGCCTTCCAGAACCCGGACATTGGTGGAGATGCGATGCGCCACGAATTCCAGTACGCCCGGGGCGATCTGCAGTTTGGGGTAGCGTTCCCGATAGGTCTCCGCCTTGGTTTGCAGGATGCCAAGCCGCAACTCGTAATCGGTGGGGTGGAGATCGACGACAAGGCCGCAGGCCAGCCGTGAGGCAATGCGGTTGTCGAGATTTTCCATATCCACCGGAGCCCGATCTCCGGAGATCACGATTTGCTTGCCCATCTCGATCAAGGCATTGAATGTATGGAAAAACTCTTCCTGTGTGGAGTTCTTTCCGGCGATGAACTGAACATCGTCGACCATCAGCACATCGACCGAGCGGAACATCTCCTTGAAGCCGATCGTGTCCTTTTCGCGAAGCGCGCGGACGAAGCGGTACATGAACTGCTCGGCCGAAACGTAAAGAATGCGCAACTGTGGCTGGCGGGTCTGCAACTCCCACGCGATGGCATGCATCAGATGCGTCTTGCCGAGGCCGACGCCGCCGTAAAGAAACAGCGGGTTGAAGGAGACCGGGCCACCCTCGGCCACGCGCCGGGCCGCGGCATGGGCCAACTCGTTCGGCTTGCCCACAACGAAGGCATCGAACGTGAAATTCTGGTTGAGCGAGGCGTTGAGCAGCCCATTGCCGTTGCCGTTATTGCCGCCCACATTGACGGGCTCCGGCGACGGGGTGGCATCGGGTGTCTTGCCTGCGGAATGCGGGGCGGGTTTTGCCTTGGCGGCGGGATCGACGGTGAATTCGATCCGGTCCGCGCCGATCCCGGCGGAAATCAGATGACGGAGGATCACGTCGCCAAAGTTCTGCGACACCCATGAGCCGATGAATTTTGCGGGAACCAGAAAGCGGACAATGCCATCTTCAAAACTGTGGAAGGTAATCGGTTCGATCCAGGCTGAAAAATTGTTCTTCCCAATCGACTTCATCAATTCGCCGCGGACATGTCCCCAGGTTTCATCAGTCATTTTATACCCGTCTTTTTGTTATCGGATCGCTGCCAAGCCAACCCGCGAGCCGCCCCGCCGGACGGCTCTGTTATGCGTTCACGTGTGATCTGACGGTCTGCGACAAAACCCGGCGACATTGATGCAAAAGCATCATGCCCAATCGCCGGATCACGTCGACAAGGGTCCATGCCAACGGCACAGACCTCACGACAAAGCCCGAACTAACGATCAAGGCCCGAAAACACAGGAACCCTGACACGTGCTTGCAGCGCTTTGACGCTCTGCGGGTACTGAGACATCGCTGGCCTCACCTGGCCTTGGGCGACAAGCGCCTTCCAGCCCGTGAGACGACATTTCAGAGCGGCCGACATATGCCCGTCCGGCCGCTGTCATCATGCCGATGAGGGAACCCTGACCGGTGCTTGAAAAACACCACCGCACATCAATCCGCCGAAGCGTCTGGATGCCCGTCCAAGGCCCGTGCCCATCCGTTCTGTCCCCCCAGACAATCTGAATCACAAGGGCAAGCTAGCGGGAGTCCGGGACGCCTCGCAACATCTCTTCGTGCTTGACTCCGGCCATTCCGGCAATCGAATCTGGGTGTGGGAATTTAGCGCCTTGATCCCACGTCATATTTTCATTCCAAAAAAAAGCGCCCCTGCCGGAGCGCCTTTAAAACAAGGGTTAACCAATCGCTTTATCAGGCGCCAAGCGCCTTAACGCGAGCGGATAGCCGCGACATTTTCCGTGCGACAGTGTTCTTGTGCAACACCCCTTTGGTGACGCCCCGCATCAATTCGGGCTGGGCCTCGCGCAGGGCGGTTTGCGCAGCAGCCTGGTCGCCGGATGCGATGGCTTCCTCGACCTTGCGCAGGTAGGTGCGGATGCGCGAGCGGCGGGCTTTGTTGATGGCGAAGCGGCGCTCGTTCTGACGGGCGCGTTTCTTGGCTTGAGGCGAATTTGCCATGTCGGTTTCCTTTCGGATGGGTCTGTTGAATATCTGTCGCGCAACGAAACCGCACCCCGGGTTTGCGAACCGGGCAAATCTGGCCAGAGCGGGCCTCACGCGCATGTATCGGCGCCATCTAAGGGATTCGCTCCGCGAAGGGAAGAGGTTTCGGGCCCGAGCGGCTCCGGCGTTGCGCCATCACCGCCGATGCCGACCAAGACCCTACTTGTCGCGGAATTGCGCCTCGCGCTTTTCCAGGAAGGCGGCCATGCCCTCTTTCTGATCCTCGGTCGCGAAAAGCGCGTGGAACAGGCGGCGCTCGAAGAGCAGACCTTCGCGCAGTGTCGTTTCGTAGCTGCGATTGACCGCTTCCTTGACGGCCATGGCGGTCAGCGCGGATTTCTCGGCGATCTTGGCCGCGGCACCCATCGCCTCATCCATGAGCTTCTTGGCGGGCACCACCCGGGACACGAGACCCGAACGCTCGGCCTCTTCGGCGGTCCATGAACCGGCCGGTCAGATGCATGTCCATGGATTTCGACTTGCCCACGAACCGGGTCAGGCGCTGGGTTCCGCCGATGCCGGCGACAGTGCCCAGATTGATCTCGGGCTGGCCGAATTTGGCGGTGTCGGCGGCGATGATGAAGTCGCACATCATCGCCAGTTCGCATCCGCCGCCAAGCGCATACCCCGCCACGGCGGCTATGATCGGCTTGCGGCATTTCAAGATCTGGTCGACCTCGTCGCCGAACAGATTGTCGGTGAAGGCCTCGACGAAGGTCTTGGTCGACATCTCCTTGATATCGGCGCCGGCGGCGAAAGCCTTGTCCGATCCCGTCAGCACGATGACGCGAACCTTGTCATTCTGCTCGACGGCTTTCAGTGCTTTCGACAGCTCCCCCAAAAGCTGACTGTTGAGCGCGTTCATCGCGTCGGGACGGTTCAGCTTGATCAGGGCAATATGATCTTCGATATCGACGATCAGGGTCTCATAGGCCATGCGGGCGAGCGCCTCTGGTTGTTCAACTTAAGGCGTTAGGGTTAGCAGTCTGATGCGCGGGTTCAAGCTATCTTTGGCATGACGCGCAGTAAAAAGAGGATCGTCCGGATTGCACGATCCGGCGGATTTCCCCGTGACATCCGGGGGTTGGGCAGGGTTCGCCGGCCCTGTCATAGACCCGGAAGTTATGTTGGAAATACCCGAGCTCGCCGTTGGTTTGCCGGTGATCGCGCAGCGAGGAACCGCCGGCTTCGATCGCTTCGGAGATGACATCGCGGATTACCGGAACCAGCTCCGCGATGCGCGCCGCCGAGATCCGGCCCGCCAGACGTTTTGGCGAAATGCGTGCCCGGTGAAGCGCCTCGCAGACATAGATATTGCCCAGCCCGGCAATGATACGCTGGTCCAGCAGCGCGGTCTTGATCGGGGTTCTGCGCCCGCTCAGGCGTTCGGCGAGATAGGTTTCGTTGAACCGGTTGCCAAGCGGCTCGGGGCCGAGACCGGCCAGAAGCCAATGCGAGGCCAGATCGGCGGTGGCGGTCAGGTCCATCGCGCCGAAACGCCTTGCATCGTTGAAGGTCACCCGCACGCCATTTGCCATGTCGATCACTACATGGTCATGCTTTTCAGGCAGGGGGTGACTGTGATGAAACTGCCCCGGAACGCTCTGCCCGGCATCTCCCGAGATCAGCATCCGGCCCGACATGCCCAGATGGATGATCAGCGTTTCGCCGCTGTCGAGATCGGCCAGGATGTATTTCGAGCGGCGCCGCAGGGCCGTGACCGTCGCGTCCTTGAGCCGGGCGGCCATATCCGGCGGCAGCGGCCAGCGCAGATCGGGCCTGCGCGCCTCGGCCCGGGCGATCCGGACATGCTCCATCACAGGGGCCAGCCCGCGACGCACTGTCTCGACCTCTGGAAGTTCGGGCAAAGCGGGCTTTCCTTGTGTGGGGCGGGCGGTGTATCCGCGGGGGCAGAGCCCACCATTACAAGGGCAGACCGATCAGGAGGGCAAGAGCCCATGAGCGAGAACGACACCCGCACCACCCATTTCGGCTTCCAGACCGTGGGCGAGGATGACAAGGCGGGTATGGTCCATGGCGTCTTTACCAATGTCGCTTCGCGCTACGACGTGATGAACGATGTCATGTCGGTCGGCATCCACCGGGTCTGGAAAGACGCGATGATGGATTGGCTGGCCCCGCGCGACGGTCAATCCCTGCTCGATGTGGCGGGCGGGACCGGCGATATCGCCTTCCGGTTTCTCAAACGTGCACCCGGGGCCGCGGCGACCGTGCTGGATATGACGGAATCGATGCTGCTGGAGGGGCAGAAACGGGCCGAAGCCGCGCAACTGGCGGAGAAGCTCGACTGGGTCGTCGGCGATGCCATGGCCCTGCCCTTCGAGGCGAACAGCTTCGATGTCTACACGATCAGCTTCGGCATAAGAAACGTGACCCGCATCCCCGATGCGCTGGCCGCAGCGTTTCGCGTCCTGAAGCCGGGAGGCCGCCTGATGGTGCTGGAATTCAGCCAGTTGCCGAATGAGGGCCTTCAGAAACTCTACGATCTCTATTCCTTCAACGTGATCCCGCGCATGGGGCAGATGATTGCGAACGACCGGGACAGCTATCAGTATCTCGTCGAGTCGATCCGCAATTTTCCCGAGCAGGAGGTGTTTGCCGAGATGATCCGGCAGGCCGGCTTCGACCAGGTGAAGTACCGCAATCTCAGCATGGGTATCGCGGCGCTGCATTCGGGGTGGAAGATCTAACCGATGCGAGGCCCCCATAACATCTGGCGCGTGATCCGCACCGGCGCCACATTCGAGCGGACGGGTGCGATGCGTGTCGCGCTGGAGGCACTGGATGCGCCGCGCAGCCTGCGGATCGCGGCGCGTGTCCTGGGCTGGCCCTTTGCCTGGCTTGGCCTGAAGGGCGACACCAACCTGCCGCCGGTGACCCGGGCGCTGACAGCACTTGGCCCGGCCTACATCAAGTTCGGCCAGATCCTGTCGACCCGGCCCGACGTGGTGGGCGGGGAACTGGCGACGCAATTGCGGGTTTTGCAGGACAAGCTGCCGCCATTCCCGACCGAACGCGCCAAGCAGGTGGTGGCGCGGGAACTGGAAATGCCCGTCGCGCAGATGTTTTCCGAGTTTTCCGAACCGGTCGCGGCGGCCTCCATCGCGCAGGTCCATCGGGCGCGCCTCGCGGGGACCGGGCAGGAGGTGGCCGTCAAGGTGCTGCGCCCGAATATCGAACGCGCCTTCCGCAAGGATATCGACGCCTTCTATCTGATTGCCTGGCTGGTGGAGACATTGTCCCCCAACTCGCGGCGGTTGCGACCCAATGACGTTGTCGCGCATTTCGAAGGGGTTGTCCTGCGCGAGCTGGATCTGCGGATCGAAGCGGCTGCTGCCGGCGAGTTCGCCGCAAACACGGCCCGGGACGAAGGCTTTACCGTGCCGCCGGTGGAGTGGTTTCTGTGCTCCCGTCAGGTGCTGACGCTTGGCTGGGCCAAGGGCATTCCCTATGGCGACACCGAGGCGGTGATTGCCGCCGGGCATGATCGAAAAGCGATTGCCGCGCGAACCTTGCAGATGTTCCTGACCCATGCGCTGCGCGACGGGTTTTTCCACGCGGATATGCATCAGGGCAACCTGAAGGTCGGGCCGACGGGCGATATCGTGGCGCTTGATTTCGGCATCATGGGTCGGCTCGATGAATATACCCGCCGGGTCTATGCGGAGATCCTGATGGGTTTCATTCGCAAGGATTATCGCCGCGTGGCCGAGGTGCATTTCGAGGCCGGATACGTCCCCGCGGATCGCGATATCGACGAGTTCGCGCAGGCGCTCCGCAGCGTCGGAGAGCCGATTTTCGGGATGGATGCCAGCCGTATCTCCATGGCGCGGCTGCTCGCCTATCTGTTCGATGTGACAGAGCAGTTCGGCATGGAAACGCGGACCGAGCTGATCCTGCTGCAACGCACCATGGTGGTGGTCGAGGGGGTGGCGCGATCCCTTGATCCGAATATCAACATCTGGGACGTGGCGCGCCCGGTGGTGGAGGATTACATCACTCGCAATATCGGCCCGAAGGCGCTGGTCTCGGATTTGCTGAAAACCGCCCGCGTGTTGTCGCGCTTCGGTCCGCGCCTGCCGCAACTGGCCGAAGCGGCGCTGCTGGCGCAAAACGCCCCGCGACCGGACCCCGCGCCGTCCCGCTGGCCGGACCGGGCGCTGTTCGCGGTGATCGGCCTTCTGGCGGGTGCGGGATTGCTGGCGCTTCTGTCGTAGCCGAGCGGCTGGGACGCGGTCGCAGGCTGGCCGGTGTTTCCCCGCGCTTTACGGATTGCGGATGCCCTGAACCAGATCTGCCGGAATGCTGATCCCGCCGGACATGTTCAGCCATGTCTGCCCGTCCCGAATCATGGCCTCCTCCACGCGGGCATAGGCCTGCGCGGGGCGCTCTTCCAGCAGGGTGTCATCGGCAAACGCTTCGGTGGTGAAGCTGTAGATGCCTTCGGGCAGCGGGTCGCCGTCGGGGCCAACCCCGGCCCAGGTGAACGGATCATCGCTGATGGTGAGGTTCAGGCGCTGAACTTCGCGGCCCGCCTCGTTCCGCACCACCAGTTCCATCCGGTCGGCAAGGTTGTGCGGCGGGGCGGTGAGGGTGATGGGGCTGCCGGTGAAGGCCACCGGCATCTCCGCGCGCGCGTCCATCCCGACCCAGCCGCTGAGTTGGCCCATGCCCATCATCGTCATTCCGGTTTGCAGATCGCCCAGAAGCTCGTTGGTGCGAACCTGCTGTTCGACGCCCGAGAAGGTGGCGAGCTGCGTGGCGAAATCCGTGGATTCCATCGGGTTCAGCGGATCCTGGTTTTCCATCTGCGTGGTCAGCATGGTGAGAAATGTCTGAAAATCCGAGTTGATCATGGACCCGGTTTCAGGCTCGGCAGAGCTGAGCGACGGGGTGTTGGTGCGTTGTTGGGCGGTCTGGATGACATCCATGCGCGATCTCCTTTCTAAAGACGCAGATCTAGCGCGCCGTCATGGGCGCGCGGGCCGGGCCGGGGTTGCGGGCCGGTCGCGGCGTGTGGCTCACCCGGTCCGGTCATGCGGGTGGCTTTGTGGTCCGTTTTCGGACTGTCTCCGTTCTGCTGGCCCTGAAAGCTGAACGCAGTGCCGCCAAGACCCGCGTCGGAGAATTCGCGGGCGAGCAGATCCGCGTGCCGCCGCATCAGGTCGAGCGTTTCGGGCCGGTCGGCCGTGATTGCCAGCACCAGGCCTCCGTCCACATGGCTGAAAACCATGCGCACGCGGCCCAGTTCCGGCGGGTCGAGGGCGATCTCGATCGGCTGATCGGGCATTCGGGCGCCGGCCTGTGCCTGCATGGCTGCGGCCATCTGTGCGGCCGCATTTTGCGCGGTGGCGGCCTGAGGCGCGGGCGGGCCGGACGGGCTCAGCTGCGCCGCCGTTCCGGTGCCGGCACCGTTTGCCGCAAGCTCCGGTATCGCCGCAAGCTCAAAAGGCAGTTCACCGGATGGGAGACCGGTTTGCAAAACGCGGATAGGCGTCTGCGGATCGACAGCCGACAGACCTGTGGGCGCAACTGAAACCGGTGGCATTGGTGGCGTGAAAGCCTGGGTGGTCGGCGTTGCCGGCAGCGCCTGCACATCGACTTCGGTCAGGATACGCCCGGTGGCCACGGTCATCTCTTTGCTTGGATTCAGCGGCGCGGTTAGGGGTGCGGGCGGGTGCGCCGCCACTGGCAGCCGGTTGGAAACAGGCGGCGCAAGCGGGCTCGCGGGGCTTTGCGGTGCGGATGCCACGGGCTGTTTTCCTGACGGCTTTGGCTCGGGCAGAACACCCCGATCAGGGCCCCTTGCGGCGAAGGCAGGCGCCAACCCGGAGGGCTTCCGATCGGGCGTCTGTTCCGTCGCGGCCGGTGCGGGCGGGGTTTGACGCACCACCGGAGCGGGACCGGAGATGGCCGATTGGGCCACCATCTCTGCGCTGTTCGGAATGGGGCCGGACAGGTTCTTCACCTCGGTTGGAGGAACCGGCGCAAGGCCCGCCTCGCGCGTCCGGATAAGCTGAGCCTCCGGTGAGGATTCTTCTAGAGGAACAGCCGATGTCTTCGCGGTCTCAGACGCGTTGAGGGGCGTCTGCGGCGCGGGCCGGAGATCTGTTCGCGCCGGCCGGTTCTCCTTTCCCGCCGCTGACCCAATCTGTGACTGACGCGTGTCCGCCGGGATCGCTGACTCGACGGGCGCGTTCAGTGTCGATGCGCTCGGGTCCGGACGTCCCGCCGGTTCCGGTGCGGGCACCCTGTTTGTCGGTGGATTGGATGCCACCGCAGGGAGGGGGGTTACCAGATCGCCGGTCACTTGACCCGAGGGGGATGGTTTCGGCAGATCGACGGGAGTACCAAAGCTGCGGTCTTGCGCTGCTGACGCCACCGACATTGCCCGCTTTTCAACACGAGGGGCACCATCGGGTTTAGCAGGTAGATCGGCCGTGGCCGGTACATCAGGATTTGGCCGGACGCTGCGGGCAGTTGTAGTCGGCTGCGTCTGACTGGTGGGAACGCCATGGAAGGTGGCGCTGGCTATCGTATCAGCAGGGGGCTCTGCCGGTAGCTCATCCTGACCGGTGACAGCGCCCCATGGCTCCGGCGGCGGCGTCATGTCTCGCAACGGGCGCTCCGTCCTTTCCTGAATGACGGGTTTCGGGGTTGCCTCCAGTTCCTCCTGACGAATATCGGCGGCCTCGCCCCGCATCGGCAAACCGGGCGCGGAGCCGATTGTCTTGCCGGCGATCCGGGACGGCGGAATCGGCCAGCTTTCATCCCCCTGGCCCGAAGCCGGGATAACCGACTGACCGTTCTGGACCAGAGCGGCAAATCTCTCATCCTGACTATCGGCAGTTTCCGCAGTGACCGTACCACGTGACCCGGGGGTCGCGGGCGGGGCCGGGAAGATTTGAGACGGTTGCATGTTCTATGCTGTCCGATAATGAGGTCGACTGCCCGCAACATCCCTTGTCCGCGTTACCAATTCTTTACCCGCAGCGGTCATGCTCGCTCCGAAGTGTTTCGAATTGAGTGTATTCCGATGAGCGTAGCCCCGACCCCTTCCGTAACGTCGCAAGCGCAACCGGCGTCGCCCCCGATGCCCCCGGACACGGAGGCGCGGCTGCGTCAGGCTGCGGTAGATCTGGAAGCCAGCTTTCTCGCCGAAATGCTCAAACAGGCCAAGTTCGGGGAAGCCCGCGGCGCGTTCGGCGGCGGCGCGGGGGAGGAACAGTTCGCCTCTTTCCTGCGGCTTGAGCATGCGCGGCAGATGGCGGCAAGCGGTGGAATTGGGCTGGCGGAGAATCTCTTCCGTTCGCTGGCTGCGCGTCATCAGGGGGGCGCCTCGTCATGACATTGACCCATCGCAGCCGGGCCCTGATGGCATTGCTGACCCGACAGGGCGAAGATCTGCGGAACGGCGATCTGGCCGGTCTTGCCAGATCCACACCGGCCTTGGCACGGGCTCTGGAGCAACTGGGTCGGACCCGGCCTGCGGAGACGGACGAAGAAGCGTTGCAGAGCTTGCGCCGCGCGGCCCGGCAGAATGCCGAGCTCATGGCGGCCGCCCTGCGCGGCGTGAAGGCCGCACGTGCGATGCTGGCGCAGAAACCTGACGCCAGTTTTACCGGTTACGATGCAACCGGCCGCACGGCGCCGATAGGGTCCGCACGGCCGAACCTGGAGCGCCGCAGCTAGCCTCGTTCACGTGTCGTTCATCTAAAATCCAAGACAAAGAGCCTGAAACCTTAGGAGCTTGTTAGCGCTTTGCCGCGAGTGTCACGCCTGCACCAAATGGTGGCGTGACCCGGCCCACGGTCAGGTTGCAAGCGTCAGAAAGACGTTCCGAATTGCCCGTTCGGGCATTGGATAATCCAGGCGCAGAACAGGTGCCATGAACGCAAAAAGGAAGGGCAAAACATGTCCAGTATTCTGACGAATAACAGTGCAATGGTTGCATTGCAGACACTCAAGTCTGTCAATTCGAACCTGCAAAAAGTGCAGGGCGAAATCTCCACCGGCAAGTCCATCGCCTCGGCCAGAGACAACTCCGCGGTCTGGTCGATCTCCAAGGTGATGGAATCGGATGTGAAGGGGTTCAAGGCGATCTCTGAAAGCCTCAGCCTCGGTGAGTCGACTGTCTCCGTGGCGCGCAGTGCATCGGAAACCGTCACCGATCTGTTGACCGAAATCAAAGGCAAGATCGTCGCCGCGCAGGAACAGAACGTGGATCGAGACAAGATCCAGACCGATATCAAGGCGCTGCGGGATCAGATCAATTCCGTGGTGAGCGCTGCCCAGTTCAACGGCCTCAACCTCGTCAAGGGCACCGATGACGTAAACATCCTGTCATCGCTGGACCGCACGGGCACAAGCACCGTGAATGCGTCCAACATCACCATCAGTCGCCAGGACCTGGGGACGGGTGCAGGGACCAACGGCGTCGGCAGCGGGGGCACGGACCTGTCCGGGCAGATTCTCGATGCCGCCGGCGGCTCGACCTATGCGGGCGGCACCCTGTCGGCGACAGGCAACACTGCCGTGATCGAATTTGCCCAGACCACGGGCTGGGATGCGAACGATTCGACCACGATCAGCGTTGCTGGCCTGAGCGTCGGCTATACCTCTGCCGCCGCCGACCAGACCGAGACCAATGTGCGTGACGCGTTGCTGAGCAGTCTCCAGGCTCTCGATCTCGATGGGGTCAGCTTCTCCTCCAACAGCACCAACCAGATCGTGGTGACGTCGACCCGACCGTTCGAAGCTTTGGATATCGCAATCACCGACTCGGTCTCGGGCGGCGACGGCAACACTTACATCCAGGCGATCAACGGCGCGACGACCGGCAACACGACAACCGAAACCGGTTCGATCGATCAGCGTGCCGAAGAGATCTTCTTCACCGCGGGCGCAAGTGTTGCCGAAGGCAATAGCTATCAGGCGTCGATCGGTGGCACGGCGTACTTCTATACCGCCGGCAAGGGGGAGACCTTTGAAGACGTTGCGCGCGGTCTGAAAACTGCAATCGACAGCGCAGGCATCGACGGCATCTCCACCCAGGTCGCCATCGACAGCGCCACGGGGCAGGCCAGCCTGAAGATCGACAACAGCGGTTCGGATCTCTCCCTCGCGACGGCCGCCATGGATGGTGGCACGGCATCGGGTGGTCTGTTCGGTCTCGACTCCATTGATGTGACCAGCAATGCCGGCGCGGATGCCGCGCTGGATAACATCGAAACGATGATCCAGACGTCGATCGATGCGGCTGCGTCGTTCGGCTCCGCTCAGGGCCGGATCGAAACCCAGTCGGACTTTGTCGGCAAGCTGATCGACTCACTGAAATCCGGTATCGGTACGCTGGTTGATGCGGATATGGAGGAAGCCTCGGCTCGGTTGCAGGCATTGCAGGTGCAACAGCAGCTGGCAACGCAGTCGCTGTCCATCGCCAACCAGGCACCGCAGAGTATCCTGTCGCTCTTCCGGTAAAGTCAGGATCGCCGGGGTTCATCGCGGCCCCGGCGATCTCCAACGGTTAACGATGTCCCATACCCCCGGAAGGAACCTCGCTCGTGAACACAACCTACATGGCCAGATCCGCCTACGCCCAGCCGGCCTCACCCGTACGTACAGATCGTGGCACCGAATACGCCGTTTTCGAAAAAGTCACGGCACGTTTGGTCCAGGCTGAAAACTCCACACGCGGAGTTGGCCAGAAAGCTGCGGCGATCCATGATAACCGCCAGCTCTGGACGCTGCTCGCAGGCGACGTGGCGACAGAGGGAAACGCGCTGCCACAGGCACTGAGAGCGCAGATATTCTACCTCTGCGAATTCACGCTGAGCCATAGTCGCAAGGTTCTGAAAGAGGGGGCCTCGCTGGCTCCACTGATCGACATCAACACTGCGGTGATGCGCGGGTTGAGAGGCGAGGCGGAAGCGGCATGAGTGGTCTTGTCCTGAAACTGAGCCCGAAGGAACGGGTTCTGATCAATGGCGCGGTTGTAGAAAACGGTGACCGAAGATCGCGGCTGTCCATCATGACGCCGAACGCCCATATCCTTCGTCTTCGCGATGCGATTCATCCCGAGGAGGTGAATACACCCGTTCGAAGGGTTTGCTACATCGCGCAACTGGTGCTGTCCGGAGATGCGGATTTTGAAGACGCCAAGCTGCAGATCCTGCGCGGGATGGAACAGCTGAGCCAGGTCTTCACGGATCCTGACAGCCGTGCCCAGCTGGCCGCCGCGACCGATCATCTGGTGAATGGCCAGACATATCAGGCCCTGAAAGCGCTGCGTACTTTGCTGCCACGGGAAGATCGATATCTCGCTGCCGGTCCCACATGACCTTTCAGCCTTTCGTGCCATTTGCCGGCTATTCCGGTTGGACGTTCCTGAGCCGTACGCTGCCGGAGCAAACGGCGGCCTTCGCGGCATCGCCCGCTCTTGACCGGGACATGGCGTACTTTCGGGAAAACATCGGCGCGGTCAAAAGCGCCGATGACCTCGTTGGTGATTTCCGGCTGCTGCGGGTGGCGCTTAGCGCCTTCGGCCTTCAGGACGACGTGCCGAACAAGGCCTTCATTCGCACGGTTCTGGCCGAAGGTGCCGCCGAGGGCGATGCATTGGCGAACCGTTTGGCGGACAAGAGATATCGTGCCTTTTCGGAAGCATTCGGCTTTGGGACCTCTTTGCCGCCCAAATCCGGGACGCCCGGATTTGCCGACCGGATTCTGGCGAAATTCGAGCGGCAGGAGTTTGAAAGGGCCATCGGTACCCAAAACGAGGATATGCGCCTGGCGCTTACGGCGACACGTGAGTTGCCCGAGATTGCCGGGCGAGATCTTACCAATGATGCGGCGTGGTTTACCATCATGGGCAATCCGCCCCTGCGCAAGATCTTCGAAACCGCACTTGGTCTGCCATCCGGTGTTGGTGGTCTCGATCTCGACCAGCAGCTGAAAACCTTCAAAGAGCGGAGCGATCAGGTCCTGGGCGATTCCGACATCGCGCAGTTTCGCGAACCGGAACAGGTCGAAGAGCTGATCCAGGCGTTTCTGACCCGATCACAGCTCAACAGCTTTGCCGGCGTCAATTCGCCCGCTGCGATCGCGCTCACATTGCTACAAGGTGCGCTCTGACATTGACGGAGTCGCTTGGTTAGCATTTGCTCTCGTGCTCTCGTGCTCTCGTGCTCTCGTGCTCTCGTGCTTGCGTTGCCGTTGATTTGAGGCACGCAGGATGCCGCAGATCCTCCTGCGCTGATGTTGCGTATGACGGGTGATCTAATCATCGGGTTCGGCCTCCTCTTTCGAGGCTCGTGTTGATTAGTCGGCAGGAGAAGCTTCGGGCTCCAACAGGCTTTGCAGCGTCGCAAAGGCTTCCGCGGCACCGCCTAGGCTGTCTGAGGCAAGAAAGGCGTCCAACGCGGGCCAAAGCCTGACCGCGGTATCGGTCACCGGGTCATGCCCTTCGGCATAAAGGCCGGCCTGCAGCATCAACTCGGTCTTGTCATATGCCCCCAGATAACGCCGCACCAGCGCGATGAGCCGGTTTTCCTCCTCGGTCGCGACACCCGGAAGCGAGCGGGAGACCGAGCGCAGCAGGCTGACCGCCGGATAGCGCCCGCGTTCGGCGATTTTCCGGTCCAGCACGACATGCCCGTCAAGTACGCCGCGCATCACATCCGCGACGGGTTCCTCCATATCCGACCCGGCGACGAGAACCGAAAGGATCGCCGTGATGTCGCCCTGACCCTCAGCCCCGGGACCGGCACGTTCGCACAGCGACATGATCTGCTGCGCCATGGAGGGTGGAAAACCGCGCAGGCTGGCGGCCTCGCCCGTGGCCGCCGCGACTTCCCGCTGCGCTTCGGCAAAACGGGTGATGCTGTCGGCCAGCATCAGCACATGCGCGCCCTGATCCCGGAAGTATTCCGCCACCGTCATCATTGTATGGGCCGCCCGGGCGCGGGTCAGAGCCGAGCGATCCGACGTCGCGGCGACCACCACGGACCGCGCCAGACCTTCGGCGCCCAGAGTGTCCTCCAAAAAATCCCGTACCTCGCGTCCACGCTCGCCGATCAGCCCGATCACCACCACGTCGGCGCCGACGCCACGGGCCAGCCGCGACAAAAGACGCGACTTGCCCACGCCGGAGCCTGCGAAAAGCCCGATCCGCTGACCTTGGGCGAGGGGCAAAACCGTATCGAACACGGCCAGCCCGGTGTCCAGCCGCTGGCCGAGCCCGCGCCGCGCGGTGGGCGACGGCGGCGGGGCGTGCAGGGCGCGGGATGTCGTTCCAGGAAAGAGCGGGCGGCCATCGATCGGCCTGCCATCCGGGTCTATCACGCGCCCGATCCAGTGCTTGCCGGGCGCGATCAGGCGTGGACCCAGATGGCGGGCCGGGGCACCCAGGCGCAGGCCCGCGGTGGTGCCCTCGGCCATCACCAGACATCCGGCCGGATCGACCCGGACGACTTCCCCGCTCAGCCCGTCGCCCAGGTCGATCACATCGCCGAGCGCCGCAACGCGATTCAACCCGACCACTTGCAGCGCGTTGGTCGACACCTCCACCACCTTGCCGACGGAGTAACAGGGGCGCACCTGCCGGATGCGCGCGACGAGCGGTTCGAAGACATCTTGGGGCATGGATTTTCCTTGGGGCTCTGGCCTGCACTTACCGTTTCTAAAGGAATCACGGTTAAGCCTTGGTGTAAGCGCACGAGGGAGAAGCCCCGATGTTCGACAATCTTGAGATCTTTGGCCTGGCCGAGGCCCGGGCCCGTCACGCGGCGGCCCGGCAGGCCGTGACTGCAACGAACGTGGCCAATGCGGATACGCCCGGCTACCGCGCACAGGATATCGCTGCCTTCGAGGATGCGTTCCGGCGTGGCGGCGGCAGTGCGGCAGAGGCTGCGCGCAACATGGATTTCACCACATTCGATGCCGCAGGGGCGCCCTCACCCAATGGAAATTCGGTCTCGCTCGAAGCGGAGATGCTCCGCTCGGTCGAGGCGCAGCGCGCCCACAGCCGTGCGCTGACGGTCTATCAATCCGCCCTGAGCGTCCTTCGGACGTCCCTGGGCCGCTAGCAGTGATCGGAGAAGCCGATGACGGATTTCAGTACAGCATTGTCCGTGGCCGCAAGCGGGATGCGCAGCCAGACCCACCGGTTGCAGCATCTTTCGGAGAACATCGCAAATGCGGATACGCCGGGATACCGCCGCAAGCTGATCAGCTTCCAGGCGGATCGCAGCGCGGGTCAGGTCTCCGGCGGGGTCGCCCCGGGCCCGGTGCGGCTGGATCAGACGGCGCTGCCGGAGATTTACGACCCCAGTCATCCGATGGCCGATGAAAGCGGGCATTATGCAGGGTCCAACGTGGATCTGGTGATCGAGCTTGCGGACGCCCGGGAGGCGCAGCGCAGCTATGAAGCCAACCTGAAGATCTTCGATCAGGTCCGGCAGATGTCATCGTCGCTGAACGATCTGCTTCGGCGTTGAAGGTAGGGAAATCTCGAGATGGATGTACGCAGCTCACTTGCCGCCCAGGGTTATGGTCTCGCTCAAGGCGCGACGCGGCCGGCTCCAGGCGCCAGCCCGTCGCAGAGCGATGCGGGCGAGGCGTTTTCGGAGGCGATCCGGAGCTTCACCGATACGGTGCAAAACGGCGAGCGGATGGCCCAGGCCGCGCTGACGACCGGTGCCGATCCGCATTCTCTGGTCACCGCGTTGGCCCAGACCGAACTGGCGGTTCAGACTGCCGTTACCGTGCGTGACCGCGTGGTCGAGGCGTATCAGGAAATTCTGAGGATGCCCGTCTGATGGAAGATGTTGTTTTCTACGATACCTTGCGGCAGGGCCTGTGGATTTCCGTCGTCATCTCCACGCCGATCCTGTTCGTGGCCCTGATGAGCGGTGTTGTCGTGGGTCTGTTTCAGGCGCTGACATCGATCCAGGAGATGACCCTCACCTTCGTGCCCAAGCTCGCCGCGATCGTTGCGGTGTTCTGGGTTTCGATGGGATTCATGACCGAGAGCCTCAGCTCCTATTTCGCCGATCGCCTCGTCCCGCTGATCGAGGCGATGTGATGGACAATGCGACTTACGCCACGCTGACCCGCCAGTCGGGCCTCTTGCGGGAAATGCAGACCGTCGCGAACAATATCGCGAATATCTCGACCACCGGGTTCCGTGGCGAAGGCGTCGTCTTTGCGGAACATGTGGCCGCTTTGGGCGCGGATCACGAAAGCCTCTCCATGGCTTCGGCCGTCGGGCGCCATATCCGGCTGGAGCAGGGGGCCCTGACCCAGACCGGCGGCAGTCTGGATTTCGCGATCGAGGGAGACGGGTTCTTCCTGATACAGACCCCCGAGGGCGAGGCGCTGACGCGCGCGGGGCATTTCATGCCGAATGGTCAAGGGGAGCTGGTCAACCCCGATGGGCAGCTTCTGCTGGATGCCGGGGGCGCGCCGGTTTTCATTCCCCCTGACGCGCGCAGCATAACGCTCGCCACGGATGGCACGCTCAGCGCGGATGGTCAGCCGCTGACGGTCATCGGCCTGTGGCAGCCTGTTGATCCGAATGACCTGCGGCATCAGACCGGTGTTCAATTCGTGGCCGATGGCGGTGTGGAACCGGCGCCGCCCGCGACTTTGCTGCAGGGCTTTCTTGAGGAAAGCAATGTCAACCCGGTTGGCCAGATCACCCGCATGATCGAGGTCCAGCGCTCCTATGAGCTGGGCCAGAGCTTTCTCGACAAGGAAGACGAGCGAATGCGCTCCTTCCTGCGCACGGTCGGTGCACGATCATGATATCCAAGGAGTTGCCGATATGAGAGCCCTGAACATCGCCGCGACCGGCATGAGCGCACAGCAGATGCGGGTCGAGGTCATCTCGAACAATCTCGCGAACATGAACACCACGGGCTACAACGCCCGGCGTGCCGAGTTTTCCGATCTGCATTACCAGCAGATGACCCGCGCGGGCAGCATCAATGCCGCCGATGGCACCGTGGTGCCGGCAGGGGTGCAGCTTGGTCTGGGGGTGCGGCCGGCGGCGGTGTCGGTGAATGTGGCTCAGGGCAGCCTATCGCAGACAAGCGGCGATCTGGATGTGGCCATCGAAGGGCTGGGGTATCTTGAGGTCACGCTCCCCTCAGGCCTTCCCGCCTATACGCGGGATGGCGGGCTGAACCGCACCGGCGACGGGCTGATCGTCACGTCTGACGGCTACACCGTGGCGCCCGGTATCACCATTCCGAATGATGCACGCAGCATTTCGATCAATGCCGACGGAGAGGTCTATGCCTATTTCTCCGACCGCGTGGAGCCGGAGGTGCTGGGCCAGTTCACGCTGGCGGGCTTTGCCAACCAGCGCGGGCTGGAGGCGATCGGCTCCAACCTCTTTGTGGAGACGGCGGCCTCGGGCCCGGCCCTTGTCGGTCAACCCGGGCAGGATGGCCTTGGCATGCTCCGGCAGGGGTATCTGGAGGACAGTTCCGTCGATGCGGTGCGCGAGATCACCGACCTCATCGAGGCGCAGCGCGGGTATGAGCTGAACGCCAAGGTAATCACCGCGGCCGATCAGATGCTCAGCGCCACAACGCAGATCCGCTGAGATGATACGGTTTCTTCTGATCCTGTTTCTGCTTGGCCTGACCGGGCAGGCCTGGTCCCAGACGCTGGTGGCCAATGGCACGATCCGCAGCCAGGCCATCATCGGCCCCGCCGACGTGCGGCTGGCCGAAGGCAATGTGCCCGGCGCCATAACCGACCCGGTTTCCGCAATCGGGATGGAGGCGCGTGTCAATCTCTATCCGGGCCGCCCGATCCGTCCTTCGGATCTGCGGGCGCCCGCCGTTGTGGACCGAAACGAGATCGTCACGCTGCAATACAATCAAAACGGCCTGCTGATCGTCACCGAAGGCCGCGCGCTGGAACGCGGCGGGGTGGGGGACCGCCTGCGGGTCCTCAATCTTGCCTCGCGCAACACGATCACGGGCACCGTCCTGTCACCGGGTCTGGTCGGGGTCGGACATCTTCAATGAGGAACACAGTCATGTCCCTGCCGTTTGCCCGTCTGGGCCTTCCCGTTCTTCTTGGTCTTGTGCTGATTGTGGCCGGATGCGCCCGGTTGGAGGATGTCGGGCGTGCTCCGGCGCTGAGCTCCCCGACCGGCGGCAATGAGATTCTGGCGATGACCTCGGCTCCGTTTCCGGTCGGCGCGCCGTCTCTGGACCCTCTGGAGCGCGCTTCGCTCTGGACGGCCGGGCGGCGATCGCTGCTGGGCGACCGGCGCGCCGGAACGCGGGGGGATATCGTGACCGTCGTGATCGAGATCGACGAAAGTGCCGAGATTTCCAACAGTACCGCTCGTTCGCGGAACGGCTCCGAGCAGATGTCGCTGCCATCGCTTTTCGGTATCCCGCAACGGCTTGACGAGCGTCTGCCCGACGGTGCGAGCATGGCCGACGCGGTTAGCACCAACTCCTCCAGCAGTTCCGGCGGCGACGGCTCCGTGCGCCGGAACGAAGAGCTGACATTGCGGATTGCGGCCACCGTTACGGATGTGCTCCAGAACGGGGTGCTGCGGATCGAAGGATCGCAGGAGGTGCGGGTGAATTTCGAGATTCGCGAGCTGCTGATCTCCGGTTTCGTGCGGCCCGAAGACATCTCCCGCGTGAACGAAATCACCTATGACAAGATTGCCGCCGCACGGATTTCCTATGGCGGTCGCGGTCAGATCACCGATGTGCAGCAACCGCGCTATGGCCAGCAGGTTGCCGATATTCTCCTGCCGTTCTGAGGTGCAAAGATGATCCGCATTCTGATCCCGGTTGTTCTTCTGATCGTGGGCCTCGGCGGCGGTATCGCGGTTGGCGCGATGATGTCCGGCAGCGACGAGACTGCGGGAGAGGACACCCATGCAGAGGATGCCGCGGATGACCACAGTGGCGATGACCATGGCGAAGACGACAGCCACGGGGACGACCACGGCGGAGATGACGGCCACGGCGAAAGCTCGACCGAGCTTGAGTATGTAAGGCTGAACAACCAGTTCGTGGTGCCGATCGTGCGTCATGGCACCGTCCGCTCGATGGTGGTCCTATCGCTGACGGTCGAGGTCGCACCGGGCCAGAACGAGGCGGTTTTCCAGCGGGAACCACGGCTGCGGGACGCGTTTCTGCGCGTCATGTTCGCCCATGCGAATGCCGGCGGATTTGATGGTAGCTTTACCGAAGCCGCCGCCATGATGCCGCTTCGCGAAGGGTTGCGGGAGGCGGCGGTCGGGGTTCTGGGCGACATCGCAAGCGACGTTCTGATTGTGGATATCGTCCGTCAGGATGCGTGACTGATCAACTCCTGAAGTGCCTGCCTGCGCCCTTCGGCCTGCTGGGCCAGCCTCAGTTTCTCCAGCCTGACGGCCTGCTTCGCCGCCAGCTTCTGCATCAATGCGATGCGGCGCAGGCTCTGATGCTTCTGGAGATTTGCGAGGATCGCGCCATTGGCCGGGTCGACGGGCGCGGCCAGTGTGCTGGCATGCGCGTCCTTCAGCTTCTGCAACTCCGCCTCCAGGTCAGAACACGCCTTGGTTGCCGCAGACAGCTCCATGCAGGCCCGGTCCGCCAGAACCTCTGCGATCTGCAAAAGCCCGATCAGCTTGGGATCGGCCGCGTGTCTCAAGACATCACCGAGCGCGCCTTGCTGCGCATCGTGTCGGCAAAACGGATGGCGGCCGCGACGGCGCGGAAATGGTCGGGCGCAATCGGCGCACCGATCTCGATTGTGGCATGCAGCGCCCGCGCCGTTGGCGGGTCATGGAAAATCGGTATGCCGTGCTCGGCCGCAAGCTCCCGGATTCTTGCGGCGATTTCGTCCACACCTTTCGCCACGCAGACAGGCACCGTGCCCTTTCCCCGGTCCCATTTCAGCGCCACCGCATAATGCGTCGGGTTCACGACCACGACATCGGCATTCGGGACGTCCTGAAGCATCTGGTTCATGGCCAGATCATAGCCGCGCTGGCGGCGCTGCTGCTTCATGTGCGGGTCGCCCTCGCTTTGCTTGGTCTCATCAACCAGTTCCTGACGACTCATCCGGTTCTTCTTCTGATGCTCGCCCCATTGCCAGAGATAGTCGACGGCGCCCATCATCAGCGCGATGATGAAGACAAAGGCCAGAAACTCCATGACCAGCTGGCCGAGAGCGCCGATCACCTGCCCGTCAGAGGCATAGATCGAGGTCAGGATCTTGTCGGATCGCACCCACAGGAAGGCCCCCAGAAGGATCGAATAGATCGCCAGCTTGGCGCTGGATTTGGCGAATTCGAACAGGCCGTTGGCCCCGAACTTGTTCTTCGCGTTGGCGATGGGGGAAATGCGCGACAGCTTGGGAGCAAGCTTGCTCGGGGTGAAGAGAATTGCCCGTTGCGCAAACAGCGACGCGATGAGGAGCGCGGCCGGAACCGCGATCAGGGTGAGAAACCCGACCATGACGACCCAGATCATCCCCCCGCTGAGCGCCTGACCGCCCGGGGCGAGGATCAGCGCGGCAAGCGTATCGGCCCGGCCGAACACCACCTGGCTCAGGTGCCCGATATCCACGCCTGTCGTCTGCCCGAAGAGGGCCGCGCCCAGAAGCATGCCGCCATAGACAACAGCCGTGTTCAGATCGGTGGAGCGGACAATCTCGCCTTTCTGGCGCGCATCTTCCAGTTTCTTCGGTGTCGGGTCATATGGTTTGTCGGAGCTTGGCTGGTCGTCACTCATCACGGAGATCCGAACGGATTGGCCAGCCGCGCCTCGAAGACCGCAAACCAGACAGGCAGGATGAAGGGTGTCGTGACCAGCAGCAGCACCAGACCGCCCCAGGTGATCGCCGGCGCCCCGACAAACGCGACCATCAATTGCGGCATTGCCTTGTTGATGACGCCCAAGGCGACGTTATAGAGCAGCGAGGCGATCAGAAACGGCGCGGCAAGCGAGAAGGCGAGCGAAAAGGTTGCGGCGACCTGAGCCACGATCCAGGCGCCGGTATCGCCGCTGAACGGAAACTCGCCTGCCGGCAATACCTGATAGGAGCGCAGGAAAGCTTCGGCCAGATGCACGTGAAGCCCGGACATGATGGCGAGCGTCAAGCCGGCGAGCATCAGAAGGTTGCTCATCGCGGGCTGCGCCTCCGGCAGCGCGCCACCCATGATCTGGGACAGGGACGTCGCCTGAGCCGCCATGACACCGGCGATCTGCAAACCGTGTACGACCAGACGCAGCGCAACCCCGATCATCAGCCCGACGGTCGCCTCGGTCAGGAAAAACCGCGTGGGCGGCATGTTGCCGGCAGGCAGCGAAAGAAGATCCGGACCGATGGCGGGAACGAGAATCGCGGTGAAGGCCACCGCTGCGGCCAGTCGCACCCGCATGGGAATAAACGCCTCCCCGAAGGCGGGCAGGGCAAGAAACGCCGCCCCCACGCGGAGGAAAACCGCCGCAGCCACGCCAAGCCAGGCCTGCAGGGCGGGAAAGAGCTCCGACAAGAGCGGGATCATGGCGCCGCCAGGCCGACAAGGGCCGGTTTGCCATCCAGTCCGATTTCCTCGAAGGAGAGGACCGGATTGGTGATGCCGCGCGCTGTCAGCACCGTGCGCAGGAAACGCCGCCGCAAGGCCGAGGTCACGATTGCCGCATAGGTGCCGTTTTCGCTGGCCTGAGAGACCTTGTCGCCGACGCTTTTCGCCAGTCTGTTGAATTCCTCGGGCGGCAGGGCGATCTCGGGCAGGCCGCCATCGCCCGGCAGCTGATGCTGCTGAAACACGTCCTCCCACTGACCGGCCAGCTGGATGAGGGGCAGGCTTCCGTCAGCGCGGCGCAGATCGGCGATCAACTGAAATCCGAGCCGCTGACGCACATGCTCGCAGATCAGGTCGGGTTGCGGCGTAGAGGGACGGATCTCCGCGATCGCTTCCAGGATCAACGGCAGATTGCGGATCGAGACCTGTTCTGACAACAGCAGCCGCAGGATCGCATGCAGCAGATCAAGCGGCACCTTGTCGGGCACCAGTTCTTCCAGAAGGCGGCGATTTTCCTCGGATCTTCCGGCATCGCTCAATGTCACGAATGCATCCAACTGGCGTTGAAGGGCCTTGAAGGTCAAAAGCCGGGAGAGATTGCGCTTGAGGGTCTCCAGAAGGTGGGTCGCAAGCACCTCGGACGGCGCAACGGCCGTCAGTCCCAGCATCGTCGCCTGCTCTCTGTCCGCGGTCGATATCCATCTGGCCGGTGCGCCGTAAACCGGTTCCTCCACATCCGTGCCCGGGGGCAGCCCCACGTCGGTTTCCCCTTTCAGGACCAGCACACCGTTTGTGTCCAGTCGATCACGCGCATGCTCGACGCCGTGAATGCGGATCGCGTAGGTGCCGGGGGGCAAATCGGCCCGATCGGTCAGGCGCATTTCGGGCAGGATCACACCGAACCCCCGCGCCACGTGGTCCCGCATGTTGCGGATCCGCGCATCAAGCCCGGTGGCCGGATCGAGGGCGAGGCTCACGAGGTCGGGCGCAAACTCCACATGAATATCGTCCAGTTCCAGGATATCGCCGATCTTCTCCTGTGGCTCGCGGGCATCGGCATCCGCGGCGTCGGTCCGGGCCGTCGTTTCCTCGCGCTTCAGGGTCGCGAATTTCATGAACGCGGCCGTTCCAAGCGCGATCGACCCGATGACGAAAGGCAGAAAAGGCAGACCGGGGACAAGGGCGAACACGCCCATCAGAATCGCGACCGTCGCCAGCGCCGAGGGATGCCGCCCAAGCTGCCCGAAAAGCGCGATATCCGTGGCGCCCGTGGCACCGCCGCGCGCGAGCAGGAGTGCCGAGGCAATCGCGATGATGACCGCTGGGATCTGAGAGACCAGCCCATCGCCTACGGTCAGAATGGAATAGGTTTCGAAGGCGCGCCCTAGGGGCATGTCATGAATGACAGTCCCGATGATCAGACCCATGACAAGATTCAAGAGCGTGATCAGCAGCCCCGCGATCGCATCGCCCTTGACGAATTTCGAGGCCCCATCGAGCGAGCCGAAAAACGTGGTTTCGGCCTGTTCCCGCTCCCGTCGCTCCTTGGCTTCGGTGTGGTCGATGGCGCCGGCCGACATATCGGCATCAATCGCCAATTGCTTGCCGGGCATGCCGTCCAGCGCAAATCTCGCGCCGACCTCCGCCATGCGCGCGGCGCCCTTGTTGATGACGATGAAATTCACGATCAGCAGGACCCCGAAAATCACCAGCCCCATCACCACGCTGCCGCCCATCACGAACATCGCGAACCCTTCGATCACGCCGCCTGCGGCGGAGGTGCCCGTGTGTCCCTCCCCGATGATCAGCTTGGTGGAGGAGACGTTGAGCGACAGGCGCAGCATCAGAGACGCCAGAAGCACCGTCGGGAAGGAGGAAAAATCAAGCGGCCGCTCGACGAACAATGTCACCGTGAAGATAAGGATCGCGAGCCCGAAGGATGCGGCCAGCCCCACATCCAGCACCCAGGACGGAACCGGCAGGATCATCATCACGATGACCGCCATCAGTGCGAGCGCGAAGAGTATTGTCGGCTGAAAAAGGGAGCGGAGATTGTCCATCACATGTCCTGAAAGAGGGCTTGGACGCCGCCGGGCAAACGTGGCACCAGCGAGCCGGGGGTCGCGCCCGGTGCTGCCCCCGCCTGCAACAGCGGAAACCGGTTTTGCCGGATAGGCCGCGGCCCGGACAAGGCGCCAGCCGAAGATGCCGGTTCGGAGGTCTGCAGAGCCGCCAGATGCCGGCGATAGCTGGCCAGATAGCGCGTGGCGTGTTCCGGTGTGCGGGAATGATAGGCCCCGGCGGCCGCGTCCCACGTTCCAAGCTCGGCATGGAGGTCCGCAAGAAATTCCGCTGCGTAGCGCGCATTTGCGACCGGATCGAACATGGCGTCAATCGAGGTGAATGCTCGCCCGTGCCAGCGGTGATTGATCTGGAAGCACCCGATATCGAAGCTGATTGCGCCGGTCGCGTGGTGCCGAATGGCATAGTTCAGCGCCTCGGCCCGGGTGGAGAACCACGCCCCCGTTCCCTCCATGTTGACGGTCCACGGCCAAGGCCGGGTTTCTCCGTTCCTGTGCCGTCCGGTTTCCGTTCTTGTTATTGCCATCAACACCTGCACCGGGACGCCGGTCTGGTGACTGGCCATCTCGGCCGCGCGGTCGCAGCTTTCATAAGCTTCAGAGATGTTCGCTGACCCGATCGCCGGGAGCGGCGCGAGCAGACCGATTGCCAGAAGGCACAGCCTGAGAGGTATCGCGAGGATACGGCGCGCGGGTCGCAAATCCTGTTCTGGCATCATCGGTCTCGCAATTCTTGCAAGTCAACAGACCTGACCAGACTAGGGTGCAGTGTTTACCAATCCGTTAGTCCGGCACTGAAATCGTGGGCGGGCTGTTCAGGATGGTTTCGACAAGGGCCCGGGTCGCCGCGCTATCGGAGACTGTTCGGCTGACGACCGTCAGATCCTGGATCGAGGGTGCGGGCGTGCCGTCTGCGGGCAGGGTGGCGACCAGTCCCGCGAACTCCGCATGTGGGCCGGCAGGCATTCCGGCAACGGCGGACCAGTCGCCGCGACGCCATGCCGATGCCAGACCACTCTCGGCCGGTGTGTCCGTTGGTACGGTTTCAGGCGGGTCGATCGGAACCCCGGGGGGCGCGACCCTGAAGGCCAGTTCCTGTAAACCGGCCTCCAGAAACCGGCGCGCAATCTCCTGACGAAGAGGCGCAGTCGCGCGATCCTGATCCCATTGATCCGCGCGTGCCGTCGCCAGCAGGACAAGCCCCGCCAGATCCGCATTTGCAGCGTGTTGCGCGAAAAGATCCGAAAGTATCCCCTGCTCGATATCGGGATCGGTCGCCAGCGCGGCCAGTTCGAGCGCGCGCCCGAGATTGCCCGCCGCGGCGTGCGCCAGAAGTGTTTCATGCCAAAGCGTGCCCGGCTCCGGCCTCCCGCCGGTCTCTCGCAGCAAGGCATCCGCCACGGTCAGCCTTTCAGGGCCAACGACACTTCTGTCTTCGCGGTGCAATGCAAGATAGCGCCGCATCGCTTCGGGGGCGTTTCGGGTATCGCTGCGCATCACCTCTTCCAGATTCGCTCGTGTCGTCTCCGGCTCCGGTGTTTGCGCCACATCCATATCGACCAGAAATTGCTCCGTGTCGGACAAGCGGTCGCCGCGGAGCAGAGCGTTGCGCACCTCTTGGGCAGATGCGGTGCGATCATCGGCGAGAAACTTGCGCACAAGTCGCGGTCCGAGAATATCGCGCAACCCGCGCGGCAGGCTGGCGAAGGCGCGCAGCAGAAGACGGGTTTCCTCCTCGCCGGGAGCCGGCCCGTCCGGATTGTCGAGATAACGCCACAGAATCTCGGTACTGCTACAGGCGGCTGTGGTTTCGATCTCGCTGAAGACGGGCCCTTCGGCATCCGTCAGATACAGCGCCATGGACATCAGCGCGGGCGGAGCGTCCAGGACCTGACCGAGCCAGAAAACCGCCTCTGCACCGAAGCCGTGATAGATGTAATATTGTGCAAGATCGACGGCCGCCTCGGTTACCAATTGATCCCGCTCGTCATATAGCCTGGCCCGAAGCCAGCCGATCTCCTGCTCAAACCCGGTCCCGCTGGCCCAGCTTGAGATATCGAGTTCACTGCCCGGCGCGCAGGACAGGGGTCTCTCTATCGGTACGGGATCGTCACGGGCGTGACGGCTCAGATCGAAGGCGGTTTCGGCCCGCAAGGCGAGGCCGGGTTCAGGCGCCGCCGCCGTCTGTTCATCTTCGACCGTCGGATGTGACCCCTCCTCAGTTGCGACGTGGTCATCAGCCGGTGCCGGTTCACCGGGTTCCGTCCCGATCGAAGGCGTCGGATCCGCCGCCGAAAGTGGCTGCATCGGGGCAACCTCCAGCAGCCCGGCGGACGAGGCCCGCGCCAATTGCTCGGCCAGCAGATTTGCGGCCTGATCGAGTTGACGGTCTTGTTCCGGGCCGGTTCGCAGGGGCGAAGCTGCATCCTGGGCGATGTCCAGCGTCATCTGCCGCGCGCCAAAGGGATTTGGGAGGATCGGAAGTTCCGCACCCGTCCCCGTCGATGTGTCCGTCAGCGCGGGGTCTTCCGTTCCGGCGGGCGGCCCGGGCTCCGCATCGACGATATCGACCACGAGGAACCGGTCGCGATACCGGAACAGACGCAGCTCGCAATCGCAGGCAAGCGAAAGCGTGAGTTCGTCTGCAAGGGCGATATCGGCAAGGCGGTTGCGGCTGGCCCGGTCGAAAACGCGGGAGAGATCGAGCACGGGTACATCCGGGGTGAAGGTGATCCGGCGGATCTCTCCCTCCCCGCCGACGTCCCAGTCCCGCTCACTTCCGATCGGCAGGACCAACCGGGTATAGCCGTCATGTTCGCCCGACTGAACCGCCGCTGCCTGCCCCCATGCCAGCCCGGCCCCGAATAGCCAGACCGTCAGACTGACGGCTGCGCGGATCATGCCGCGGCGGCCTGTTTCAAGGATTTCAGGGAGTCTTCGAGTTCGTTGAAGGACGGGCGAATGTGGCTTGGCGTGTTCTGGCGCCCGACCTCGATGCAGATATTCGTGGCGTGATTGAACAGATTGGCGACCAGAACCTCGCGGATCAGGACATAGAAGTTCTGATCGTCTTCGACCACGGATTTGAGCCGGGTCGAAAATGGCCCCACGAGTCCGTAGGCGAGAAACACACCCAGAAACGTGCCGACCAGCGCCCCGCCGATCATCTTGCCGAGAATCTCGGGCGGCTGGTCGATCGAACTCATTGTCTTGATCACCCCAAGAACCGCCGCCACGATACCCAGAGCCGGGAGCCCGTCGGCCACCGATTGCAGCGCGTGGGTCGAGTGCATTGCATGATGGAGCTTTGACTCGAGCCTTTTTTCCAGAACTTCTTCTACCTGATGCGGATCGTCGTAATTCATCGAGGCCGAGCGCAGGGTATCGCAAATCATGTCGACCGCTTCGTGGTCGGCAAGGATCTTGGGGTAGCGGCCGAATATCTCGGACGTCTCCGGCGATTCTGTGTGTTCTTCCAGCGCGACGGCATTCTGTCGGCCAAGGCGGATCAGTTCGAACAGCAGGCACAGAAGATCCCGGTAGTCATCCGGTTTCCAATGCGGCCCTTTGAAGACCTTCTTCATATCCTTCATCGTGTGTTTCACGCCCGATGTATGGTTCGAAATGACGAAGGCGCCCGCCGCCGCCCCGGCGATCATGGTGAATTCGTAAGGCAGCGATTTGAGGATAATGCCCAGCTTCCCGCCCGCGGCGAGATAGCCGCCGAACACGGTTGCGAAAACGATGAGAATGCCAACAAGGCCGATCATGCGGAGGTCCTCGTGAAGGATGTTGAGCGATAGATTGCCGGATAAGGCTTAATTTTCAGTGTCGTCGCCCTCGGCAAATCGCGGCGCGGAGGCGTTGCGCGTGGCCATGAGCACCGAGATGGAATAGGCGGTTTCGGGTGGCATCTCGGCGAGAAGAGCCGCACCTGCTTCGGGCCGCATTCGGGCCAGAAACCCTGCGGCGAAACTGGGCTCCATCTGTTCGAACAAGGCCGCGGCGGTTTCGGGGCGCATGGTCTCATAGACCTGTGTCAGTTGGCCAAGATCGTTCTCAGCCGCGCTGTCGGACAGGGCCAGAAGCGTTTCCAGCCGCGCTTCCAGATCTGCCAGCTCGGCCAGGCGATCTTCGACCAGGGTTTGCGCAGCGGCAATCGCCTGCTCGCGTCCGTCAAGTTCGGCTTCCCGCCGGTCCAGCATTTCCGCCCGCCCGTGGACCAATGCAAGGGCTTCGCTGAGTGGTGCGGTTGTCGGGCACATGAGGCCGGTTTCATCGCCCGTCATGTCGTGCGTTTCGGTGGCCGACGCCCATGCGATATCCATTGTGCCAAGGCGAAGGATGCCGGAGGTCACGAAGGCGAGCGCGAGCACGAGCAAAACGCTTCTCTGGCGCCAGCGGCTTCGCCGGAGGATCTTGGCGCCACTCATTGTGCGGCCTCGACCTGCCCGGAGCGGCGATGGCGGAACACAGGCTGCGCGCTCTGCTCTTCCGGTTCGGGCGCGGGCCGTCGGCGGGCGAAAAGCGGAATTTCCGTTGCGGGGTCTTCGGCCTCCGGGTCCGTGTCCTCTTCGGGGAGTGCGGAGAACTCCTCCCCCGGATGCGGCTGAGCGTCATCGGCAAGCACGGCGTCACCGGTTGGTTCGGGGGCCGCCACATCGTGGCAGGCGGCGATCATCAGTTCCAGATCACTTGCGATCTCGCGAGCCTGGTGTGTCAGATCCTGAAGATGGGAGGCGGCGGAGTCAGACTCCGACTTCGCCGCTTCCAGCGCCTTGTTCATATCGTCGACCTGGGCGGACAGGACGGCAATCGCCCCGCCAAGACCCTTGTCGATACTGCTCAGCCGGATCAGCCGGCGGGACAGAATGAAGCAATAGAGCGCTGCGCCAAGGGCGGCGACCACCATGAGAGCATCTGCGAGAAAAGTCAGAAAAACCGTCATCAGTTCACCACGAATTGGGTTATCAGGAGGTCACGCACACGACCGTCCCCGGTCACGACCTGCACCCGGCGCAACATTTGCGCGCGCAACCGGATCAGGCTGGTCGGTTCACTCAGCTCCCGCAGGTCGATGACCCGGAGATAGCTGTTGAGCACGTCCAGAACCCGTGGCGACAGGGTCGTGACCTCATCTGCATAGGCGGGATCCACCTCCAGTTCGGCGGATACGATAAGATGCTGGCCCGCGGCCTCCGACCCCAGGGAGACGATCAGCGTCTCAAGCGGAACGAATGCCACGGGCGTGTACTCGGCCGGACGCTCGGCCTCGTCATGGGCCTCCTCGTCATCCGTTTCGGAATGGGAGAACATCCCGGCAAGCGGCCCCTGGGTAACCGCCCAGAACCCACCGCCCCCTGCCGCTGCGGCCAGAAACAGGCCAATCAACAATGGCATCATCAGGCCCCGCTTTTTCGGCGCCTCGTCAATATCCGGATCTGCTGCGGCGGCCATTCTGTGCGGCTCCTGCTGATTT
Organism: Rhodophyticola sp.; assembly: GCF_965284195.1. Classification (NCBI taxonomy): domain Bacteria; kingdom Pseudomonadati; phylum Pseudomonadota; class Alphaproteobacteria; order Rhodobacterales; family Roseobacteraceae; genus Rhodophyticola; species Rhodophyticola sp. The sequence goes on from NZ_CBDIRM010000001.1 coordinate 3,484,483, forward strand.
GATCTGGGTTTGTTCTATCCGCTCAGAACTAACCGAATGTTAATCGCAGCCGGTCTATCACCGGGGTCGAACGGGCCAGAATGGCGCAAGGATGAGGTTTCAGGTGGAGCAGCTCAGTCTCTATTGGATGACGTTGGAAACACGCCGAAAGGCGCTTTTCCTGGGCGGGTTGGCGGCCCTTGTGGTGGTGCTGATTATCTTGTCCCGCCTGGCGACGACACCCAGCTATGTCCTGCTGTATTCCGGTCTGGAGCCAACTGCCGCAGGAGAGGTCATCGCAGCGCTGGAAGCGCGCGGGGTCGCCCATTCGATTCGGGGCGACGCCATCTATGTCGATCAGGCGCGGCGCGACGAATTGCGGATGTCCCTGGCCGGCGAGGGACTGCCGGCAAATGGCGCCGCCGGATACGAGCTGCTTGATTCGCTTTCCGGTTTCGGGACGACGTCGCAGATGTTCGATGCCGCGTATTGGCGCGCCAAGGAAGGGGAACTGGCCCGCACCATCCTGGCCAGCCCGCAAATCCGCGCCGCCCGCGTGCATCTTGCCAACCCCGGCAACGATCCGTTTCAGGACCGCGCCGAGGTCACCGCCTCTGTCGCAGTCCGGCCGGCGGCCGGCGGCATCGGGTCGGGTCATGCTCGCGCCCTGCGATTTCTGGTCGCCTCCTCCGTGCCGGGCCTTCTTCCGGAAAACGTAACCGTCATCGACGCGGATAGCGGGCAGATGCTCGGTGCAAGCGAACTGGACATGCCGGGCGCCGATGCGGCGAATCGCTCCGAGGAGTTGCGGCGCAATATCGAACGATTGCTGGCGGCGCGTGTGGGCCGGGACAATGCGGTGGTCGAAGTCAGCGTGGATCTGAACACCGCCCATGAGACGATTGTCGAGCGGCGGATCGATCCCGAAAGCCGGATCATCATCGCCACCGATACGGAGGAAATGTCGAACAGTTCCAGCGACGCGGCATCGGGCTCGGTCACCGTGGCCTCCAACCTGCCCGATGGCGATGCGGCCGGGGAGGGCCAAAACTCGCGGGCGGAGACAAGCGAAACCCGTGAGCGCGTGACTTTCGACGTATCCGAAACCCAGCGCGAAATCGAGCTGGAACCCGGTGGCATTCGCCGGATCAGCGTGGCCGTTCTGGTCAATGGCGTCCCGCGTGTGAACGCTGACGGGCTTGAGGTGATCGAGCCGCGCGACCCGGAAGAAATAGATGCGCTGGAACAACTCGTGCGGTCCGCGATCGGGTATGACGCCGAGCGCGGCGACCAGGTGACGATCCGCTCCATGGCATTCGAGGAATTGCCCGCCGGTGAGCTGATCGAGGGCGGTGGCAACGGCCTGCTTGCGCAACTCGACATGATGCGGCTTGCCCAGCTGATGATCCTTGCGGCTGTTGCACTGGCCATCGCGTTCGGACTGATCCGGCCGATCCTGAGCCGCCCGCCAATGGCCGCGGCGGAGAGCCCCCGTGGCCTGCCATTGACGCCCGCCCTGTCGCAAGGGGCGCTTGTCCCCACGCAATCCGCGGCGGACGGCGCCGCTTCGGCCCAGATGCTTGGATACGATCCGTCGCAATCACCCTCGGACGGCTCTGGTTCGGACGTTGCCGCAGCCGATACCGAGGCGGGCACGCCGGGATTGCCGGCTGTTTCCAATGCGGTGGCCGACCCCGTGGAACGCCTGCGGCGACTTATCGAAGAACGTGAAGACGAAACCGTCGAAATCCTGCGGGGCTGGATGGAAGAAGACGAGGAACCCGCATGAGCGCCCGCCGGCTGGACCTGGAGGAGTTCGGGCAACCGCCCGCGCCGGAAAGCGTGGCGCCCGCGTCGGTGCATCACGATCTTGAGGCGATAAAGCTCGATGCGTTCGAGAGCGGGTATCGCGACGGGTGGGACGATTGCCTGAGTGCGGAGCAGCAGGGACGGGCGCAGATCGGTGCCGACCTGAGCCGAAACCTGAAGGATCTCAGCTTCACATATCTGGAGGCCCGGAACGATGTTCTGAAAGGTCTTCAGGCGCTGCTGGACGGGATCATCGAGCGTCTGGTGCCGGAGGTCGCGGCCGTCGCAATGGTTCCCATGGTGCGCGCCGAACTGGCATCGATTCTCGGAACGCTGCCGGATGAGACATGTGAAATCCTGGCATCGCCCGCGGCCTGTCCGGCTCTGGAGGCCCTTGTCGCCGAACACGCGGAGGCCGAGATCCGGATTATCCCCGAGCCTGCCTATTTCGAGGGCCATGTCACCCTGCGGTTCGGAGCCGAGTTGCGCGAAATCGACCTGGGCGCCGCGACCGAACGGATTGCGCAAGCCATCCGCGATTTCACCCTGAACAGTGACGACGACCTACCTCAGCAACACGAGAGATCAGCCTGATGTCCGATCCCACGGCCCTTCCCCCCAAAGGCGCATTGCGCGGCGTCCCCATCGAGATGCGGGTTTGCGTCGGGCGCGCGCACCCGACAATCGCCGAGCTTCTGTCGATGGAACGCGATACGGTCCTGCCGCTGGATCGGCGGATCGAAGACGAGGTCGAGGTGATTGTCGGCGACCGGCTGGTGGCGATCGGCGAACTGGTCGAGCTGGATGGCGACAATGGCGGGCAACTCGCCGTCCGTCTGACCAAGGTCGTGGATGCCGGCGATGCTGCATAAAGGGCTTTGTCTCGCCTGCCTTGGTCTGCTGGCCATGCTGCTTGCGACCCAGACCGCGCAGGCGCAGGAAATCTCCATCGACATGGGCGATGGCGGTTCTCTTACCGCCCGCGCGCTTCAGCTGATTGCGCTGATTACCGTGCTCAGCCTTGCGCCCGGCCTTGCGGTCATGATCACGTGCTTTCCCTTCGTGGTGACCGTTCTTTCGATCCTCCGTCAGGCAATCGGCCTGCAGCAGTCGCCCCCCAACATGCTGATCGTCAGCCTGGCCCTGTTTCTGACCTATTTCGTGATGGCGCCCGTTTTCCAGGATGCCTACACGCAAGGCATCGCCCCGTTGATCGACGGCACCCTGACGCCGGAGAGTGCGATCCCGCTGGCCTATGCGCCGTTCCGCGCGTTCATGGAGGCGCGAGTCGACCCCGAAACCCTGCGGGGCATGATGGAGTTGCGCAACGCACCGGTCGACGCGTCGCCGGACCCGTCGGTGCTGATCCCGTCCTTCATGCTCAGCGAGGTCGAGCGCGCCTTCCAGATCGGATTCCTCATCTTCCTGCCGTTTCTGATCATTGATCTGGTCGTTGCCGCGATCCTCATGTCCATGGGCATGATGATGGTGCCGCCGGCCATTGTCTCGATGCCGTTCAAGCTGGCGTTTTTCGTTGTGGCGGATGGCTGGGCATTGATCACCAGCGCGCTGGTACGCAGCTATTTCTGAAGGGACATCACCATGGTGCAGCATCCAGAGCAGCCACGATCCAGCGCCGCCCCGGCCGGCGATTCCAAGTGGAAGGCCGACAAAGCGAGGGTTCTGCTGGGTCTTCTGGGCCCGGAACGCTTCGAGGCTTTTCGGAAAGGCTCCCCCGATGCGGCAAGCCTGAACATCGACACATCCTCTCCGACGGACAGCGATGTGACCGAGTGGCAACGCAACCGTCTGATACAGAGGTTTCGCGACCGGGGTCTGCTGGCCGGTGAGGATGCCGACGACGCACTCGTGCGCGCCCGTGCGCCCGCGCTCGATCCACCTTCGGGGGCCCCCGCACTGGTGGCGCGGTTGGCGGATAATCTCGATGACGCAACATTGATGAACGAACATCCCGCAGTCATCGCGCATCTTCTCAAACCGCAAAGCACCGCTCTGCGCGCGCGGGTTCTGCGGCAGTTGCCGGGGGCGCAGGCCCGCGCCGTCATGCGGGTCTTGAAGGCCCTGTAGAGCGGGGCGCGCCTGAAAACAGGCGGGCCCTGCCGATCAAAATGTTCGAAAAAGTACCGCTCAGTGTATCATGTCGATGGGTCCGCCCTTCGGGATCGGACCCATTTCATGCTCCGCCGTCCTGAATGCCTCATCCGCCGTCCGGATGCCGGCAAACGGGGGGCGATGATTGAGCACGACCTCCCGCGCGGTTGCCGGCCGACCAGCCCCGGGCGGGGGCGCAGACGGTACGCCGCGTCCGGATATCAGCGGACGATGAACTCGGCGTGCAATGCGCCGGCCGCCTGGATGCTGTTCAGAATGTCGATCATGTCCCGGGGCGACACGCCAAGCGCATTCAGGCCCGCGACAACTTCCGACAGGGACGTGCCGCCGCTGATTTCGGCAAGCCCTGTTCCGGGCTCTTCGACGAGATCCACGTTGGTCCGGGGAACGATCACGGTTTCGCCCTCCGCGAACGGGTTCGGTTGCACCGCGATCGGGCGCTCCTCGATCCGCAGGGTCAGGTTTCCTTGCGCAATCGCCACGCGTGAAATCCGTACATCTTCGCCCATCACGATTGTGCCGGAGCGCTGATCGACAACCACGCGGGCCCGGATTTCCGGTTCGACAAACAGGTTTTCGACCCGGCTGAGCGCATGGGCCGGGGAGGCCGATCTGGTGGCGGCCACATCCAGGGTGACGGTGCCCGAATCCAGCATGACGGCGACGCGGCGACCAAATTCCGCATTGATTGCCCCTTCGATCCTCGCGGCTGTGGTGAAATCGGGCGTACGGAGGGCGAGGCGGATATCCTGAAGGGCGGAAAAGTCGAACTCGACCTCGCGCTCGATCCGCGCCCCTGAGGGGACGACGCCCGCGGTGGGCACGCCTTGCACCACACGCGCCCCATCCCCTTCCGCCGAAGCGCCGCCAGCGATGACCGTGCCTTGTGCGACGGCATAGATTTCGCCGTCGGCCGCGGTGAGCGGCGTCATGACCAGCGTCCCCCCCAGGAGGCTGTCGGCATCGCCGATCGCCGACACGGTGATATCGATCTGGCTGCCGGCACGGGAAAACGGCGGCAAGCTTGCGGTGACGAAGACCGCCGCGACATTCTGTGGCCGGAATTGCTCTCCAGAGACATTGACGCCCAGGCGTTCCAGGATGTTGGTCATGATTTCTTCGGTGAACGGCGCATTGCGAATACCATCTCCGGTACCGTTCAGCCCCACCACGAGACCATAGCCGATCAGATCATTCCCGCGGACCCCGTCGAATTCCACAAGGTCGCGGATGCGGATGGGAGAAGCCGTGACCTGGGCCGCCATCAGCATCAACAGAATTGCGGAAGCAAGCATGCGCATCATCTCAGGAACTCCGTAAGGTTAAGACGCGCCATGCGCGAGGTGAGGACAAAGAGGCTTTCCAATTGCATTTGCACCGCTTCCAGTTCGGTCGCGGTCGTATAGGGGTCCGCCCTCACCAGGCGGTTGTGCTCGATCGACAGTGCCGTCTCCGTCGCCGAATTCCGGACGCGCGCGGTTTCGATCCTGGCTTCGGCGGCGCCGAGTTCGGCCCGGATCTTCGACAATCCGCCCTGGCTGCCGATCATGCGTGTCGCAGCCGCTTCGAGGAGCGTGCGCCGCGATGCCTCATCCGCGGGGCCCAGATCGTTGCCGACCAGCGCACTCAGCGCGAAAGCGGCCAATGCTCCGCGTATCTCCGGGGCAAGCGCCGACACATCTGCATCGATCACGTCGCCATCTCCGACCGTAAAGCCGGCCGCCGAAGACGTGCCGCCCCGATAGGCGGTCGTTTCGAACCCGCCGCCCGGAGCCAGAAACCAATCCTCCACAATCGCGATCATGTCCTGTGCCGTAGCGGCGCCGGCCACCAACGGGCCCAGATTCGCCAGCATTTCGTCGCCGCTGATCAACGGGATCTGGTCCGGCCTGTCGCCGCTGAACAGGCTGCGCCCCGCAATCCTGCCGTTCAGCGCGTTCACGACAAGATCAAGCTTGGCGCCGCTATCCACCGCGAGAATGCCGAGATTGCTCGACGATCCCGCACCGACGGCCGCCAGCAGGGTAGGACCTGTTTCGTCAAGCTGCGTCTGGACCGTCTGCAGCGCGTCTTGCATCACGGAGGTATGAAGCGCCGCCTCGTCGGCGGCGGCCTTGTAGACCAGCCCGAGGCGGAGCCCGCGTTCAACCGCGGCGAGGCCTGCAAAATCGCCGCCCAACGCCTTGCCCAGATCGGATTTCCGGCCGCTGCTGAGCTCGGAAGTAAGCCGCAGCATTTCCGTTTTCACCTCGGCGCTGCGTTGATACATGTGAAATGTCTGCGCCCTGTCGCCCGTTGAGATCCAGCTCATCTTCAGATCCTCAGCAACTGGTCAAGCAGCTCTTCGACCGTTTGAACAATCCGGGCGTTAGCCGCGTAGGCCTGTTCGATCAGGAGCAGCTCCTGCATCTCCCGGTCGGTATCGACGCCAGTGCTCAGCTCGGCCTCGCGCAGGGTGCCGTGCCGGGACGTGGCAAAGACTTCATCGTTTTCCGCCGATTGCCGGGCGAGGCCAGCCATCGACAGGAAATCCGCCGCGAGCGTACCAAGGCTGCGGCCGGCCCCGGAAAATCCTCCCGATTGGGTGGGAGTCACGGCCTGAAGAGCGGTCAGCATGTCCTGTAGCAAGCCGGCCTGACCGGCGGGACCTTCCACCGTTGCGCCCAGCCCATCGCGCAGCCGCCAGACCGCGCCGCCCCGGGCGGGATCGACCTGCGCGTTCACGCGAAGCCGCCCCGACAGGCCGATCTCATTTGCCGCGACCACCAGATTTCCGGCATCGGTAAACAGCCCCGGGTCTCCGCTTGCGACCGTCGGATCCAATGCGGGGTCATCCATGCGGCTGGCAAGATCGCGGGCGACGGCATCAAGTTGCGCCTGCGCTGTGATTGCAAGATCATCCCGCACCGTGAACCGCGCCGCAAGACCGCCGCCCTGCAATGCGGGAAAGGAGCCGCTCATCTCGACGGGCCGCCCATTCAGGCTGAGGCCGGACAATCCCGCATTGGCGAGCGTCAGATCCGCCGCCATCACCGTCGCGCCATCGAAGCCGAAGGTTGCGGGCCGCCCATCCAGCAAGGTCAGTCCGTCGGCGCTGTAAAGGGACACCTGCCCGGTATTGTCCCGCAATTCGCGCACCGGGATCAGCGGCGCAAGTCCGTCAATCAAGGCCTGTTGCTGGTCGAAGAGCGCCGAGCTATCGCGCCCGGCGCCCTGATTTCGGCGGATCTCGATATTGATCTCATGAATGTCTGCGAGCGTGCTGTTCAGATAGGCAACGTCGCGGACGATGCCTTTGTCCGCGTCCAGCCTTGCGGATTGCACGGTTTCCGAAAGCGTATTGAGCTTGCCGGCAAGCCGCTCCGCCGTGTCGAGAACGCCTGCAAGTCTGGTCTGGCTCTCCGGGCGGTTGGCCGCATTGATGAGGCTCGCCTCGAAATTCGCGATATGCGCGGTCAGGCTGAACGGGTCGTCCGGAGATCCGATCGCCGCCTCGATCCGGCGGGTGAAATCGGCCTGAGTTGCCGCTTGCCCCAGGGAAGCATCCGCATCGCGGCGCGCGCTGATCAACACGGTGTCGACCTGGCGGTCGACACCGACGATCCGGACGCCGGTGCCTTGCCCGCCCAGAACCGCCGCCGAGGTTACCAATCGTCTTACACCGTACCCGTCCGTGGACGCGTTCGCCACGTTTGACGATACGATCTGCGCCGCACGGCTGGTTGCGGTCAGCCCCGACAGGGCGTTGGAAAGTGCGGTTGAGATGCTCATGGCGGGACCTTCGGATCAACCCTGCATCAACGTTTGATGTTGGTCGTTTCCTGGAGCATCTCATCGACCGTCTGGATCACCTTCGCGTTCGAGGAATAGGCGCGCTGTGTCTGGATCAGCTGGGTCAGTTCCCCGGCGACATCCGTCGCGGATTCCTCACGTGAAAAGCCGATCACATCGCCCGTTGGCCCGTCGCCCGCATCCCACAGGAAGAATGGGCCGCTTTCGGGGGAGACCTGATAGGCTTGGCTGTTCAGCGATATCAGCTTGTTCGGGTTCGGGACATCGACCAGGGGAATCTGATAGATCGTGCGGGTGAAGCCGCTGTTGTAAATCGCGTTCACGTGACCGTCCGCGTCGACTTCGACGGAGTCCAGATTACCGACCGGAGAGCCGTTTTTGACAACAGGCGCGCGGGCAAAGGTATCCGACAACTGCGTCAGCCCCGATGGATCCCCGATACCGCCGATGGAAAGCTCGATCGGGCCGCCGACCACATCAACCGACAGGGTGCCGTTCGCCGGGTCATAGGCACCGCCCGCAGCGCCCGTGACAAGTGTGGCAGAGAGAAGGTTGCCACCATTGCCCCGTGTGTCATCGAAGGTCAGGATGTATTCGCCAATCGGCGTTGCGCCGGTGGCCGAGTCGCGGATGGTCATCGTCCATTCATGGGAGGTGCCGCTGGCCGGCACGGTCGGGGTAAAGGAGATCTCGATGCTTTTGGATGTCCCGAGATTGTCGTAATACTCCGCCGTCATGTTCAGCGGGTCACCCGATGCGCCGGCCTCGGTTGCCGTGGCGGGCAGGTTCACGCTGAGTTGCATTCTCGTCGTCGGGTCGCCGGAGAACTGGTTCGAGTTGATCTGAATCGGTTCCAACCCTTCGAAGGAGTCGCGCGGGAAACCGGCGATCACGCCATCGGCATCGGCGGGCCATCCCATCAGAACCAGTCCGGAATCGGTTCGCAGGAACCCTTCGGCATCCGGTCGAAAGGACCCGGTCGTGGTCAGCATCGTCGGAGTATCCCCCTGATCCAGCGCGGTGATCGATGTCACCGGCAGCATCCCACGTCCGCCGATCGCCAGATCGGTCGGGTTGTCGGTGGTGATCAGGGTGCCGCGCTGGTCGATCATCCGCCCTGTCGTGACGCGTACACCCCCCGCGGAGTAACTGCCCTGACCCTGGCTGATGACCATGGACTGAAAATCCGCGACTTCGCGCTTGTATCCGTAGGTGCCCGAGTTCGCGATGTTGTCGGCGATCGTTGCCAGGCGGCTGGCATTTACGTTCAGGCCGGCCACGCCGGCATTCAGAGAGGATGAGATGGTCATCAAATGCGCCTTTCTGCTGCATGTCTCGATTTGCAGGCAGCTTTGGCAGAGGCGGCTTAAGGACAGGCTAACAGATAAAATCCGAGCTAGTTTTCGCAGCCCGGCCGTCAGGACCGGTTGCTCAGATCCGGTTGCGCAGCAGGATGATCTCGATCCGGTCATTGCGTACCGACATCGGGTCGTCATCCACCGGGCGCCTGTCCGCATGGCCGGTGATCTGTTGGAGCCGTGTCGCGGGCAGGCCGGCATCTTCCAGGAGAACGCGGACCCTATGGGCGTGGGAGGTGGACTGCATCCAGCGGCTTTCCTCGACCACCGTGATCGGTTCGGACCGGACATGCCCGATGATCGCCACGCGATTGGTGACGGTATCGAAAAGCTCCACCATGACCCCGGCGAGAGCGACCAGCCAATCCGCAGGCGCACCCGTGTCTTCATCGAAGAGCGGCGCGCCCGGGCGGGCAAAAACCTCGATGATCAGCCCCTCGTCGGAAAGGCGGGTCTGGACATGGCGCAGGGCCAGATCCGTCACCATGCTGTCGCCGCCGCCGGCCATCAGGGCGTCTTCCAATGCGGCCAGCATCGCCTCTTCCTCTTCTTCGGTGTGCCCTACGCCGGTCATTCCCATGCTTTGCCGCCCTTCGGTCGGGCGGCGGTCGGTGGCGCCGGTTCCGTTCTGCGCCTCGACCCGCTCGGAAAACACGCTTTCGCCGCCGAATGCCCCGTCCCCGCCGCCGGAAATCCGCGCAATCGGCACCGTCGGGCTGAAGTAATCCGCAAGACCTTTGCGCTGCTGTTCCGTGGTGGCGTTGAGCAGCCACATCAACAGGAAAAATGCCATCATCGCGGTCACGAAATCCGCATAGGCGACCTTCCATGCACCGCCATGATGCCCATCTCCGCCGACTACTTTCTTGCGTTTGATGATGATCGGACGAGCGTCGTTCTGGCCGGACATTTCAGATACTCATGCTGCGGTTTCCCCGTATGGATAGGGACAAAATCTGAAAAACTCCCTAAAGGGTCTTTGACCTCTCTATTCAGATGATTTGGAAGATATCTGTCGTGATGTCCGCGATGTCGGTGTCGAGGAAGGTGATCGTGACGCCGCTGTCGGCGAGCAGCACATCGGTGCCCTGCTGGGTCAGGTCGGCAAGCACGGCGCCCGCATCGGCATAGCTGAACCCGTCCAGGATCACCCAGTCCCACGCCTCCAGATCCACCACCTCATGGGTGCCGCCATCGCCGGCGTCGAAGACGAAACTGTCCGCCCCGAACCCGCCGAAGACCGCATTGGCGCCGCCGCCCCCCTCCAGCCGGTCGCCGGGGAAGGTCGCGCGCATCCAGGCGCTGAGATCGGGGCCCGTGTTGTCCCGGAATTCGGCGCTCTCGGCGAACCCGCGCACCACCTCCTCCCGGCTGAGCGTGCCGTCATCCAGAAGCCCGCGCCAGCCCTGCAGCCCGGCCGGATCGGGCGCCCGGCCCAGCACGTTTTCATACATCAGCGTGACGAATTCGGCATTGTCCGTCGCGCCGTACCGCCCCTGGAACTCGGATGAGTTGACGAAGCCCGACACCACCTCCAGATAGGGCCGCCCCCCGGCCAGCTCCCCGACCCAGGCCAGCAGGCCACCCGGATCCGGCACCCGGTCCAGCGTCGCCTGATAGAGCCGGAACACCTCGTCGGCCCAGTTGGCCCGGTACCCCGCCTGGCTGAACTCCAGCGCCCCGGCGGCGGTATTGCCCATGAACTCCTGGCTTTCGGAGAACCCGAACACCACCTCCGCCCGGCTGAGCGCACCGCTGTCGAGCTGGTCGCGCCAGGCCTGCAGCCCGGCCGGGTCGGGCGCCCGGCCCAGCACGTTTTCATACATCAGCGTGACGAATTCGGTCGTGTCCGTCGCGCCGTACCGCCCCTGGAACTCCGGGGAGCCCATGAACCCCTCGATCACCTGCAGAAGGCTTGCCTGCCCGTCGCGCAGCGTCTCGGTCCAGCCCCGATGCCCGGCCGCATCCGGCGCCCGGTCCAGCGTCGCCTGATAGAGCCGGAACACCTGCGCCGAGACCGGGTCAAACCCCACATCCACATCGTCCCCGTTCAGAACGTCATCCCCCAAACCCCCGAACAAACTGTCCGAACCAGACCCGCCAACAAGCACATCAGAACCGGCCCCCCCGTCGATCTGGTTGGCTATGCCGTTTCCCAGCACGTAATCCGACCCGCTGCCAGCGTTGAGGTTCTCGATCAGCGTATCGCGGGCGATCACCAGATTGCCGATCAGGCCGTAGATATCCGATATGCCCTGCGCCCGCATGTCGATCGTCTGATCGGCGGGGTCGTCACTGAAGTCGAACAGATCGGTGCCGCCCGCGTCGTAGATGGTCAAGGCAAACGCCTGATCGCCGTAGTGGTTCGCCGGATCCTGCCCGTTATGGACCGCGTCCATCAGAAGCTTCATGTAACCGGTTTGTGTATGGCCGCGCCCGTAGACCGTATCGCCGGCGGATGCCGCGCTTTGCACATCCGGCGCGCCGTACAGATCTTGTATCGCAAGAATATCGGCCAGCATCGGGGTCACAAGCGCCGCCCGGCTGGCATTGACCGTCGTATTCTCATCTTGCGAAAAATACGACATCACCGACAGCTGATAGCTGTCATTGATGAAATCATTGTCGATCCCGAAAACTGCCGAGCCGTTGTAACCGCCCTGATGCCCGAGACCGAGCGCGTGGCCGACCTCGTGGATATAGGTCTGGAAGGAATAATCGTCGATCTGGGTGCCATAGGCCTGCAACCAGGCGGTGGAGACGTTCACCCAGGCGAAGGTGGTCACATCTCCGGTCGCCTGATAATTGGCAAAGGCACCGGACTGGTCATCGTCGAAATCGATCATCGCCTCCGTGACGCTGAACACCTCGACGAATCTGAGATTGGCGACCGCTTCCCAGGCTTCCAGCGCCCACTCGGCCAGGCGTCGGCCATCGGCCGTCAATTCGTTGAGATAAACGGTGATCTCGTTGCTTTGGCTGGTGTCGAACGCGTGGCGGGCCCCGCCGAATTGCTGCCAGAAACCATCGGTCAGGAAACTGGCGAGTTCATCCGGGGAGCCCGCCGGCGCGTCCGACGCGGTATTGACCGTGACCTCGTAAGCACCGGTCCCCGCATCGGCATAGGCGCCGAGATCGAGGTAGAAGGTGCCCGAACTGCCCGGCGCATAGACGATCTTGGAGTCCAGGTTGGTCCGCGGAACGATATCGTCGTTATAGGCCACCTGAACGCCGCCGGCATCGCGCAGACGCAGATAGGGATCGGCAAGTTCCGCGCCTCCCACCCCCGTCAGCTCGATTTCGTAGGTGACATTCGCCTCCAGCTGCACCGCGACCCAGTCGCGATCCCCGAAGGAGGAGATCTGGCCGGCGAAGACATCCCCCAACGAGATCGAATAGGCGGTGTTCTGGCCGGCCGCGGCATCGGCCCCTTCCGTCACGCGGGCCTGGGTTCCGGTCGCCGTGCCATAGGGGCAACTGTCGTCATAGGGGCGGAAGGAGGTACAGATCATACACATCAAACGGGTCCTATTCGGAAGGTGCCGGGCTGAAAGGCAGCGGGGCGCTGCGCACAAGCCCGTCGGCGAAACGTTGGTGAAGTGCCGGCGACAAGGTGGTGTCGAGCAGTCCGAACCGGATCTGCGGCCCCCGCCCCTCCGCCGCGGCGCTGCGCCATTCCAGATGCGCGACGATCAGGTCGGGACGCAGGTCATGGATCGTCATCACGAAGGCCAGATCGGCGGGGTCGTCGCCGAAATTCAGACCGTGGGCCTGGGAGAGCGCCATCCGCACGGCCCCGCAGAGCGCCGGCACCTGCCCGGTCACGTCGGGCACCGCCACCTCGCAGCGAAGCGTGGCCGAAACCGGCGGCTGATCGGCGAAGATGGGGGCGGTGGCGGCAGAGACCACGGCAAGTCCTCCAAGTATCTGATTCAGTTTTCGCGGCCGACGCGTTTTGCGGGCGGGGCATGTGTTGCGACTGATCGGTTTCACCTCGGGCTCCCGGTGGTCAGGGCTTGCCGGCCGTTCTGGCAAATGGCGCCGATCCGGGCTCAACCTGCCTGATTTCAATTAGAAAAAGAAAAAGAAAAATCCGTTAATGCGAGGCAAATTTGAACGGATTATCCCGGTCGGCTAAACCCGCGCGATCAGAGAGAGCAGGCTCAAAATCCCCGGCGCCGGCCGGCCCTGGCGAAACACGCCCGCCCGGCGCAGGCTGCGAAACCGGGGCAGGCCGCCCTGGCCGGACGTGGCCAGAACCTCGCCCAGACGGTCCGCCGCATCCGGGGTCAGATGGGGCGTCACCCGCGACAGGGCGGCTGCGTTTTGCCGGACCCATGAGCCATAGGTGCCATTGGCGATCAGCCGCAAGCGCCGCGCGGAGGCCCGGGTGCCGCGATGGCTGCCCATCAGATTTGCGTGATGCTGACGGTAATAGAGGCACGGCGTCTCGTCGAAAACGATCTCTCCGCCGATCCCCGTCAGCAACAGGTACAGCCACCAGTCGTGGAACGGCACGTCGGGTCGTGGCGGCATGGTTGCGCGGATGGCGCACATGGCCGCGGCATTCAACATGATCGTATTGCCCGCGATAATGTTCTGAACCAGCGCGTTGGCGAAGGAGGGGCGGAACCCCGCGCGGTTCTGCATGCGCCGCAGCCGCAGGTCGGCATCCGTCTGAATGGTGTTGGCGGCATAGAGAACGGGCCGGGCGCCGGGGCTGCGGGCGATCAGGTCCAGACCCCGCGCCAGCCGATGCGGCATCCAGACGTCATCCTGATCCGACAGGGCAACCGGCCCGTCCGGCAGATCGGGATGCTGCAGCAATGACAGGAAATTCGCGGCCATCCCGGCGCCCGGCCCCTGGATCAGACGAACCTCGTGCGACCCGCCCGGCCCGCGTTCGAACCGGCGCAGGATCGCGGCGGTCTCGTCGGTGGAGCCGTCATCGCTGACCCAGAGACGCCAATCCGCATGGCTTTGGGCGGTGTAGGAGGCCAGCTGCGCGCCCAGATGACGGGCGCCGTTGAAGGTGGCCAGAAGGATCGTGACGGTTTGGGGTGCGCGATTGGCCATGGGCAGGTCAGAAATTCAGGATATCGCGGTGGTAGCGCCGCAAGAAGACAAGCCCGGCCACCGTCAGGAACAGACTGAGGCCGAAGACATAGGCCATCGAGACGTAGGAGGCGTCGTAGCTGCTGTAGAAACCGGTCCGGACGTAACCCACGACGTGAACCAGCGGGTTGTACCAGAGATAGGATCGGTATGGTTCGGGAATGGATTCAAACGTGAAGAAAATGCAGGAGATAATGAAAAGCGGGCGGTTGAAAATGCCCCAGACCACCTGCCAGACCGGGAAAAGGGAAACCAGGAAGCAGTTCATCGTGCCGATGCCGATGGCAAGGCTGGCCATCATCAGGAACCCCATGGCGATCCGGTCGATCTCCACCACCGTGCCGGTATCCCAGATGGTCAGGATCCCGAAAAACAGGATGTAGGCGACCAGCAGCTCGGTCATCAGATTGAGGACGAACCGGGCGATCATGGCGTCGACATAGGTCACGCTTGGGTAGGAGAGCAGCGCGCGGGAATAGTTGAGCGACTGGGCCAGTTTCGCGCTGAGCCCGCTATAGGCCAGAAACGGGATCATCCCCGTGGCGTAGAACATCGCAAAATTCGAACCCATCGGCGGCGCTTCGAACGCGACCGAAAAGACCAGAACCAGAAGGCCGATACCCGCTGCGGGCTCCAGCACCGCCCAGATATACCCCCCCGGAGACCTGCCATAGGTAACGCTCATCTCGCGCAGGATCAGCGCCGCCACCGCGCGCGCCGTGGCAAATCTGCGGCCGCTTCGCACCGGCCTGAGACGCCGGGGGCGGTTGGTGTCGGGCACGCTCGTCATGGCGTATCCGCCATGCCGGCACGCCCGGGTGCAGGCCCGATAATGCTAGCGGCGTGCATATCGGTCCTCGTAACGCACGATATCATCTTCGCCGAGATAGCTGCCCGTCTGCACCTCGATCAGGACCATCGGCCTCGGTCCGGGGTTCTCCAGCCGGTGGCGCGCGCCCACGGGAATGTAGATCGACTGATTTTCGCCAAGACAGCGGACGGTATCGTCGACCGTCACCCTGGCCTCCCCCTCAACGATGACCCAATGCTCCGAGCGATGTTCGTGGGACTGCAACGACAGCGCCGCCCCCGCATGCACATGTATGCGTTTGACGTGAAACCGGTCGCCCAGGATCAATGTCTCGAACCAGCCCCATGGCCGGTAATCGACGGGAAGCTGCACCGCCTGCTTCGCCTCCCGCGCCTTCAACGTATCGACGGCCTTTTTCACATTCTGCGACTGGGACATGTCGGCCACCATCACCGCATCGCGCATGGCCACGGCGACGATGTTCTTCAGCCCGATGCCGACCAGCTCGATTTCCGGACTCTCGGAGCGCAGGAGCGAACCTTCGCAATCCATCGCGGTTGCGTTCTCGGAGACGGCATTGCCGGCGCCATCGCGCGGGCTCTGCTGCCAGACCGCCTGCCAGCTGCCCAGATCGGACCAGGCGCCTTCAAACCTCACGACAGAGACATCGCGCGCCTGCTCCATGATCGCATAGTCGATCGAGATATCCGGCATCTCCTGCCAGACCTCCGGGTCGATCCGGACAAAGCCCAGATCATCCCGGGCATCGCGCAACGCCTTCTCGGCCAGTGCAAGGATCTCCGGGGCGTGGGTCCGGTAGGCCTCGATCATGCGATGGGCCTTGGCGAGGAATACGCCCGCATTCCACATGTACCGGCTGTCGTCCAGCAACCTGCGGGCGGTGTCCGCATCGGGTTTCTCGATGAACCGCTCCAGCGCGAAGACACCGGGCGAGGTTTCCGTACTCCGTTCCAGCCAGCCGAACCCCGTTTCCGGACGATCGGGCGCGATGCCGAAGGTCACGATCTGGCCGGCTTCGGCGGCGGGCCGGCCTCTGCTCACCGCTTCGCGGAACAGGTCCGGGTCGGCCACCGCGTGATCGCTCGGCACGATCAGGATCAGATCGTCGGGCGCCGTCCGGGCCACATGCAACGTGGCGATGATCGCGGCGGGCGCGGTGTTCCTGCCCTCGGGTTCGATCAGGATCGAGCCCGGAGCGACAAGGCACTCATCCAGCTGCTCGGCGACGACGAAGCGGAAGGCATTCCCCGTCACCACGACCGGATCGGCAAACCCCTCGCCCACGAAGCGGCGGGCGGAGGCCTGAAACAGGCTTTCCTCCCCCACCAGATCGGCGAACTGTTTCGGAAAGCTCTTGCGGGACAAGGGCCAAAGCCGGGTTCCCGATCCACCGCAGAGCAATATTGGAGTGATCATGCGCGTCCGTGCCTACGAGCCGATGCCATCTTGGGCCAAGGTGACAGGATTGGCCCATAATTGCACCCCGTCGATTTGGATGGTCGGATCGCCGCCGACGGGCGGTGCGATGGCCGGGCGTTCCATCTCCAGATGCCAGCCCTTCTCCAGAAAGCGGCTGAAAAGCCGGCCCTCGATCACACGGCTATGGGTGCCGATCAGAACACGTTTCACATAAGCCGAGATGTCGGCAAAACACCCGTCCACATAATCGAACTCGGCCCCCTGAATGTCGATATGGAGCAGATCGACCATGTCCTCCGCGACAATCTCGGAGAGCGGTATGCTGGGCAGCTCGCGGTAACGGTCGCCCTGCCGCATACCGGCCAGTCTCTCGGGGCTCGGATCGAAGATCGCGGCGCCGCCCCAGTCGGTTCCGTCCTCCTCGGGGATCGGAAAGATCGCTGTGCCCCGCCTTGGCCCGGCCACCCCGTGGATCAAACGGTAATCGGACGCCGTGAACCCGTTCAGCCGCAGCGTCTTTTCGGCGCTTGCCAGATGATAGCGATCCGCTTCGATCCCGATCAGGTCGAGATCGAGCCCGCGCCTGCGCGCGGCCACGCCCATATTGGCGATCCAGCAACCCCAACCGCATCCCAGCTCGACAATCCGGTAGGTTCCGCACGCCAGCGCCACGCTGCGGAGCGCGGCCGCCCATTCCGCGATATCGGCATGCCAGTTGCCCGGATGCGGCACCGGTTCGACCATACCCGCCATCGGGGTGAGGATCGGCGGAAAGACATCCGGAGCGATCCGCGTGCCCAGAAAATTGCGCACGATGCCAGGTTCGGAGGCCTGATCGGCCTCATGAAACCGCTCCAGAAGAGCTTCGGCATCGAAGTCGCAGAAATAGGCGAACAACGCCTGCTGGATCCGGTCTTGTGGCTGAAGGGACATTGCTGCGGCTTTCTGGCGGAGCGGCCGAACCCGCCCCGGAGGTTTGGCGTCAGAGCGTCTTCAGGATTTCCTGCAAGCGCGCCTCGTAGCGTCTGGCGATCGCATCGGCGGAGAAGTTCTGCCGGACGTTGGCGAAGGCGGCCTCCACCTTCGCGGCCCGCTCCCGGGGATTGCGATACAGGGCACTGAGCTGGGCGGCGGCATCGTCGATATCCGGATCCGCCCATTTCTGACCGGCTCTCACGAAGATGTAATCCCCGTCGACGAGATAGCTGTCTTTGTAATCCACCAGCCATGCCGTCCGCTCCGAGCAGAAATCCATGTTCCCGGAATAGCCCGTGCAGACCACCGGCACCTTCAGGTTCATCGCCTCGATCATGCCGAAGCCCCAGCCCTCGGATTTATGCAGGGAGATGTAGCAGTCGCTGGCGGCCTTGAGATCGACCAGCGCCTCGTAGGTGAGCGTTTCATTGATCACGTGAATGCGCGGGTCGGCGGCGATCATGGCGTCGGCACGTTTCCAGATCCGTTCCTGCATCGGGTCCGAAACATGGTCGCGATTCTGCGTCTTGATGATCAGATGCGCGGTGTCGATCCCCCTAAAGGCCTTCTGAAACGCCGCCAGCACGCCAAGCGGGTTCTTCCGCTGCACGAAGGAAAACGAATCGAAGGCCACGAGGCAGAGGAACGCGTCGTCCGGCAGGTGCAACTGCTGCACCAGATTTCGGCGGGCCGCATCCTTGTCCACTGGACTCAATTCCTCGAAACACATCCCCACATTGACGACCGGCTGCGTGGTTTCGGGGCGATAGATGCTGACACCGAACTCGGTCGAAACCCAGATCTCGTCCAGCAATTCCATGCCCAGGTAATGGCACAGCGCGGGCGTATCGAGTTCCCAGTAGAAATAGCCGATATTGTAGCTGTCGGAAAACACATCCGGCCCGTAGGCAAACGCCAGAGGAATGGATTCCGCATTCAGATGCAGCAGGTTGATCCGGGCCTTCTTCCAGTCCGACATCTTGCCGACCTTGCTGAACCCTTCTGGCGCGGGGTTGTCCAGCCCGAAATCCACGCAATTCACGCGCAGTCCGGTGCGGCTCATGATCTCCGCGGAAAGGCGCGTGGCCTGCCCGAGCCCGGATGCTTTTTCAAACGGCCCGATCAGTTGCACATCCACCGTCTCCGCGTCGGCCGCAATCGGCAGGGCCACGGCGTGCAGTCTGTCACCGGTTTCGGTCCGGGCAAGGAACTGATGGCTTTGCAGGTCGTATCCGCGAAGACGGATCAGGGCCGCGAACCTCTCATGGGAGATCGGAACCGGATCATCCTGCAGGGTCATGGCCTGATAGAAGGTCTCGAAGATCGACGGGGTCTCGCCCTGTCGGGCGAAGATCTTCCTGAAGGATCCGGCCGGGACGTATCGCAGCAGATCGGGCCGGCTGGCGCCGCAGAGCACCATGCATAAGCTAAAGAGTTTCCGGTCCTCCTCCTCCGTCGGATCGAGGAACTGGAAGCTCGACCTGTCCTCCTGAAGGCGGACCATGAAATTGGAAAGCGGAAAGGCGTCGTCCTTGCGGGCGGTGGGCACCATCCGCAACAGGTCGGCATACCGCGCGGGCACGAGACAATCCTCGACCGAGAGGCGCGGCGCCTCCTTCTCCGCCCACCAATAGAGCAGGTCGAGGAAGGCCGCGCTGTCGGACAGATCCAGCGATTTCAGCTTGGTGCCGTCATCCACGATCCGCCACCACATCGCCCGGGTCAGCGCGTGTTTCTGGCCCCCGATGACGAACGGCGCATTCAGATATTCGATTGCGTCATGGGGCAGCGGCGTGCGCAGGCCGCGGCGTATGGTGCCGTAGCCGGTGAGGTACCAATGCAGGAAATGATCGCGATCTTCCGGCGTGCCGTCGGTATCGAAGCTCCGGTCCTTGTGCAGGCGATGTTTCACGTAATCGAGATAGGCGGGCAGGCGTGTGTCCGTATCCGGGGCCGCGTCGCTCTCGGGGATCAGGCGGCTTTTGTCGAAAAGCAGGGCGTGTTTGCCGAGTTTCGGCGAGGTGACCGGCCGGTCAACCCTGGCAAGCAGTTTCGCCATCAGGGTCAGCTCATCGCTCAGCAGCATCCGGCAATGGTCGATCATCGGGCTGTTCCGGTCGAGGCCGCCGAAAAGCGGTTTGGGCAGCGTATAGGTCCCGATCTCGAACTTCGGATCGTCAAGAACCCGGACGCTCACCTGATATCCGAAGCGTTTCGCAAGGGCATAGGCCGCGTCGTCCACAGGCAATTCAAAGCCGCAATAGCCATCCCCGATCCCGGCTTCCTTCACATCGGAGCGCGGCTTGCTCGCCAATTGGCGGATTACGGCGCGATCACCGATGAACAGACCCACCATGGGCCGGCTTTCCCGGGCATTGGTCCGGACCACCCAGCCATGCAGTTTGCCGGCGGAGAAATAGTCGATATTGCCTGAATAGGGCGGCTGCCGCTCCGTCGGGGCGGGGGTGGCGCCGGGCAGACTCCGCACCGAAGATACCGGCGTGCGGGCCTCTTCGCGCGCCCGGCTGGCTTCGCGGGCCCGGGTGACGGCGGCAGATCCGATCGCGCCAAATTCCGCAGTACCCTGTTTCGGGGTTCCGGGACCGTTGGCCGCCCCGCGTTTCTCAAATCCCATTTGCGCAAGACCCCTCTGTGATCGGTCGCCAAACCCCTGGCCCGGGCAATTGCCCGGGCAGCCTGCGCATCCGCGAAGGCCCTGAGTCATAAGACATGTCACGGGGATGCCAAAAAATGGTTAACGGATCGGAATATCCTGAGGAGCGCCCGCCAGAATCGGCCGATATCGGCGCCGCGGGCCGGCGCCGATCCTAACCCAGGGCGTCATAATCCGCCTTGGCCATCATCTCCGCCAGGGCGCGCACGTCGACCTTGGGCGACCAGCCGAGTTTCTGCCGCGCCTTGCTGGCATCGCCGATCAGCAGATCCACCTCCGCCGGGCGGAACCATTCCGCACTGACCTCCACGATGCGCCTGCCGGTCCTGCGGTCGGTCGCGGTCTCCCCGACGCCTTCGCCCTGCCACTCAAGATCCATGCCAAGCGGGGCCGCCGCGAAGGCCACGAAATCGCGGATCGTGGTCGTCACGCCGGTGGCCAGAACGTAATCGTCGGCCTTGTCCTGCTGCAGCATCCGCCACATGCCGTCGACATAGTCGCCGGCAAAGCCCCAGTCGCGCTGCGCATTGAGATTGCCCAGAACGACCGGCGCACTGCCGCCGCGCGCAATCCGGGCCAGCCCCATGGTGATCTTGCGGGTCACGAAGTCTTTTCCGCGCAAGGGGGATTCATGATTGAACAGAATGCCCGATGACGCGTGCAGCCCGAAGGATTCGCGATAATTCACCGTGATATGATGGCCGTATACCTTGGAAACGCCGTAGGGCGAGCGCGGGTAGAGGCGCGTCGTCTCGCTTTGCGGGACTTCCTGCACCAGCCCGAACATCTCCGATGTCGACGCCTGATAGAACCGGGTTTCAGGGGCGATCGTGCGCAAGGTATCAAGGATCCGGACCACGCCCTGCCCGTTCACATCCGCGGAGTAGACCGGCACATCCCAGGACGCGCCCACGAAGCTGAGTGCGGCGAGATTATAGAACTCGTCCACCCGGACATCCCGCAAGGTGCGGAAGATGTTGTTCATGTCGCTGAGGTCGAATTCATGCATATGGACCGCGTCGGCGACACCAAGCCGGGCAAGACGGGACTTCTGTTCGTGAGAAATCCATCGCGCGCCGCCATGCACCTCGTAGCCCTTGTCGAGCAGAAGCTTCGCGAGATAGGCGCCATCCTGACCGGTGATGCCGGTGATAAAGGCCTTCTTCATCTGATCGTTCCCGCCTGTCTGGAGCTGCCGCCGGGCCGGGGCAGAAGGGTGATAGTCTACCGGGCCCGGCTTTCGCAACCATGAATGGGCGCGTGTCTGTCCGGGCGGATCGTGCATGAGACCGGAAAACTGCAAGTCTAAGCGAATGTCCCAACTCTGCCACAATGCTCTGACCAGACGTTAATCCTCCCGAGGCATTGTCCCCCGGAATGCGTGGGGGCGCAGATTTGCGAGGGGGAGTCAGGGGTGGCTCAACTATCCTATGTCGCGACGATGTCGCACGCCGTGCCCGAAGTGGTAACGGCGATCACCGATCTGGATCTCTTCGTGACGTCCAGCGGTCAGGCGGCACTATACGCCACCAGCCGGTCCGGCGAGGCGATCACGGTTTTCGGGCTGGGCCCCGACGGGTCGGCACAGTTGATCGATACCCAGTATCTTTCCGAGGATACGATCTCGCTCGAACTGATGGAATTCGGCGGCACGCTGCGCGCGGTTACCCTCGGGCCCGCGATGGATGGGCCGATAAGCTTCCGGATCGCAGCGGACGGAACTATTGGCGGCGTGCCGCAAACCCTCTCCAGCATGGCGGCCAGCGAAGGCTTTTCCGATCTCGTGCTGACGGAAAGTGCCAGCGGCACCTATGTCTACGCGGGCGACAAGGCCGAAGGCACGATCAAGGCCTATGCGGTTCAGCCCGATGGCGAGCTTCTTCAGCAAACCCAGCAGGACGTGCCCGGAGGAGCTTCCCGCCTGATGGCCGCCCAGGCCGGGTCCGAGAAGTACCTGATTGCCGTGACCGGCGATGGCGACCAGGTGGTCAGCTACGAAGTCGTCGCGGGCGGGGCGTTGCAGATCCGGGGCCGCGCCGGGGCCGCCGACGGGCTCGGCGTGGCCGGGATCAGCGCCCTTGCGCAGGCGACGATGCCCGATGGCGAATACATCGTTCTGGCGTCCCAGGGCAGTTCGTCGCTGAGCGTTCTGCGGCTCAACACCGACGGGTCCTTGGTGCCGGTCGATCATGTTCTGGACGATCTGAGTTCCCGGTTCCAGTCCGTGACCAGCCTGGAACTTGTCACATTGGCAGATCAGGTCTTCGTCATGGCCGGTGGCGCCGATGACGGGATGTCGCTTTTCCAGCTTCTGCCCGGCGGGCGCTTGCTGCATCACGACACCATGGCGGACAGCTTTGCGGCCAGCCTGGAGAATGTCAGCAGCATCGCCGCCACGACCCGGGACGGCACGCTCGAAATCTTCGCGGCCAGCCATACCGAAACCGGCATCACCCATCTGAGCTATGATCCCGGCGCCGTCTCCGACACGTTGCTCGGCAGCGACGGCGGCGATGCGATCACCGGGACGGCCGCAGGCGAAGTGATCTCCGGCGGGCAGGGCGATGACACTCTGAACGGCGGCGCTGGCAACGATATCCTGATGGACGGAACGGGCGCCGATCGGTTGACGGGCGGCGCCGGGCGGGACGTCTTCGTCATGGCGGCCGACGGGATCGACGATACGATCACGGATTTTGACCCGGCCGAGGATGTGCTTGATCTCTCCGCCTATCAGATGTTCCGCAATCTGGACCAGATCACGTTCCAGACCACCGCGGACGGGTGCATCCTGACCTTCCGCAACGAGGTGTTGCGGGTGATCAGTGCCGATCAGCGCCCGCTCGACGCGGCCGATATTCTGGTGCCCGAACTGATCAACCTGTCCCGCCTTCCGGTCGGCAATCTGGGGGGCGAAACCGTCTTCGCCGGCAGCGTCGAGGCCGATTTTCTCAACGGCAACGGCGTGTCGAATTACATGGACGGGGCCGGCGGCGATGATCTGATGTTCGGCATGGCCGGTTCTGATGTGCTTGTTGGCGGGTCTGGTTCGGACAGTTTGTTCGGGGGTTTGGGGGATGACGTTCTGAACGGGGACGATGTGGATGTGGGGTTTGACCCGGTCTCGGCGCAGGTGTTCCGGCTCTATCAGGCGACGCTGGACCGGGCGCCGGATGCGGCCGGGCATCGGGGCTGGACCGAGACGCTGCGCGACGGGCAGGCAAGCCTTCTGCAGGTGATCGAGGGGTTCATGGGCTCCCCGGAGTTCCAGGGGCGGTACGGCGCGACGGACACGACCGAATTCGTCACGCTGATGTATGAAAACGTGCTGGGCCGGGCGCCCGACCCGGCCGGGCTGCAGGCCTGGCGCGATCAGCTCGACAGCGGTGCGCTCAGCCGGGCGGAGGTGGTGTTCGGGTTCTCCGAAAGCCAGGAGTTCATGGGCAACACGGCAGCCGGGGCGCTGGAGTTCAGCCAGGCGGGGTACCGGGCCAACTGGGCCGACGAGGTGTTCCGGCTCTATCAGGCGACGCTGGACCGGGTGCCGGATCCGGGTGGCCTGCTGGCCTGGGTCGGGGAGCTGGCCGGGGGGCGGCCCTATCTGGAGGTGGTGTCGGGCTTCGTCAACTCATCCGAGTTCCAGGGGCGGTACGGCGCGACGGACAATGCCGAATTCGTCACGCTGATGTATGAAAACGTGCTGGGCCGGGCGCCCGATCCGGCCGGGCTGCAGGGCTGGCGCGGGCTTCTGGATGACGGCACGCTCAGCCGGGAGGAGGTGGTGCGCGGGTTCGCCGAGAGCGCCGAATTCCGGGACAACACGGGCCCCGATCTCAGCGCCTGGATGCGCGCGACCTTCCCCGGCGACCGGCTGGAGGGGGGCGGCGGCGCCAATGCGGTCTTCGGCGGGTTCGGGGCGGACAGTTTCGTCTTCGACGCCGGCGATGGCGGCACCCATGAGGTGGTGGATCTGGAGGCGTGGGACTGGGTGATCCTGGACGGGTTCAGCTATGCCGATGCGGGCGCCGTGCTTGCCGACCTGACCCAGCAGGGCACCGATGTGCTGCTCGCCGACAGCGGCGTCACGATCACCTTCCTCGACACCGACATCGCGGACATCACGACAGATATCTTCCAAATCATCTGAATAGAGAGGTCTCAGGAATTCCCGGCCATGTTCGGAACGTCGAGGTTGCACAGGTGGTGGTCGATCGCCTCGTCCACATCCTCGTAGAGCGTGATCTTTCCGTGCTCCAGGACGATGCCGATATCACAGAGCTCGCGGATCTGCGGCATGTTGTGACTGACAACGAAAGATCCGGCCTGTTCCATCCGCTGACGGAACATCGCACTGCTTTTCTTGCGAAACGCCGCGTCGCCGACGGCGGTGACCTCATCCACGAGATAGGTGTCGAATCCGATCCCCATCGAGACGCCGAAGGACAACCGCGCCTTCATGCCCGAGGAATACCCGCGCAACGGTTGCCTGTAACTCGCCCCCAACTCGCAGAACTCCTCCACGAAATCGGATAACTCCTCGGTGTCTACACCGTAGATGCGGGCGACGAAGCGTACATTCTGCGACCCTGTCAGGTCCGGATGAAAGGATCCGGCAAACCCGACCGGCCAGGAGATGCTTCCCGTGGAGAGGATTTCGCCTGAGGTGGGTTCCAGCGTCCCCGCGATCATCTTCAGCAAGGTCGATTTTCCGGCGCCGTTCCGGCCCAGAAGCGCCACCGAAAGCTGCGACGGCACGGTCAGACTGAGATCATCGATCACCCGGTTTCGGAACCCGGCCCGGGTGAACTCCTTGGTCACATTGCGGAACTCGATCACCGGGGGCCACCCTAGCGCCGGTCGCGCAGGCTGTAGGCCACCAGCACGACCGCCGCCCAGATCAGGAAGGTGAACAGGGTGATCATCGACAGCAGCACGACCCGTTCGGGGTAGCGCGATGCCTCAGACAAGGTGGGGCGGACATGGGCGGCCAGATAACGGCTTTGCCGCCGGGCTTCGTTCCGGGCTGAATCGAACGCGGCCAGCGCGGCCGTATAGGCCTGCGCGGCGAATTCCTGATCCGTGGCCAGCCGCTCGTACTCCCCGACCAGATCGGCGAATGCGCTGTCGCCGGCGGCACTGGTGCCCAGAACCGCGCGCTCCTGAGCGATGCGGTTCTCGATCACGGATACGCGCCGCTCCACCTGCACGATCCGCGGATCGCTTTCCCGGGTCGTCTCCCGCAGGATATCAAGCTCGATCAGCGCTTCGGCCAACTGCGCCTGCAACGTGTTGAGCAGACCCATCTGGCCCTGGGTGTCGATCGTCGGATCCACGATCTGGGTCCGGTTGCGAAACGCGGTCAGCGCCACGCGCGCGCCGGTCAGCCGTTCCTCGGCCTGGGCCAGTTCATCGCGGGCATAGCCTATGGCGTCTTCGCGGGCGACTGCCGAAAGCGCGTTGATCATCGCGCTGCTCTGTTCGAAAACCTCCTGCGCGATCCGCTGCGCGTCGGCGGGGTCATAGGCCAAGATGCGCAGGTCGATCAGGCCTGTGCCGCTGTCGTAATATATCCGCACCTTGCGCGCCCAATGATCCACCAGATCTTCGATCGTGCCGGGCGGGTGAAAGGCGAAAACCGGGTCTTCTTCGGGGCTGACCCGGGACCAGATCGCGCGGAGGTCGAGCCGGTCGTCGACCAGCCGCACCAGTTCCTGACCTTGCAGGAATTCGTACAGGATATCGGTGTCGGACGAACTCGATCCCGACAGGTCGGTGATCCCACCCAGAATTTCGATGGCAGAGCTGACCTCTTCGGTGCGCACCGAAAAGCCCACGAAAGACGCGTATTGGTCGGCCGCGCGGGTCCAGAGATACCAGGCGGAGAGTGCGGCCGGGGCGGCCACCATGATCATGAAGGACAAGGCCACCAGCCAATGCCGTCGCCGCGTTCGCATGGGTCGGGCCGCTGGGGCGACGGGTATCGATGGCGCGCCGGGTTCTGCCTTGCCGCCCGGTTTCGGGCCCTGCCCTGCCGCTGCGGGTTTCGGGGGGGGCGTCACCTCCTGTTGTTGCTGCGCCGCCTTGCGGATACGGGCAAGAGGCTGCGTTTTCTGCCATGCCTCCACGGTTCGTTCAGCTTCTCCTGTCTCCGCCTGCGGGTCCGACGCCTTGTCGGCGGGCGGTATCCGGGCCGCGCGTTTGGATGGAATGCTGTCTGCCAAATCTGGGTCCACCCTGATCAATGGAGAGTGCGGAAACGCGGCCGCCCGCGCCCGAATGCTATGCCTTGCGCCGGTTCAGGCTCCCTCGCCACGCCCCGCGTTCGCGCCGAGGCTAGGGCATCAAGGGTCAACAGATGGTAAATTTTTGACGTTTTCTATGATAACCTGCGTGAGATTATCCTCAATTGCGAAGCCGATCGGGTGGCCGTTTTCCGCCTGTGCCACGGCCTCGCCTTGTGCGCCGATGTCGAAGGCCAGAACGGGCAGCCCGGTTGCCAGCGCCTCGTGGGTGGTGAAGGAAAAGGTTTCCGGCCAGGTCGAGGGGATTAGCCAGCAGGTCACCCCATAGTGGCGAGCATGCTCTGCGATATCCTCCGGGCGATAGGGGCCATGAAGAGGCACCGACCGGGGCAGGTTGAATGACGGGTCAAGCGTTCCGATCAGAACCATCGAGATGCCCGGGTGCCGTTCCAGTTCCCGGGCCAGATCGCAGATCAGCGCGGCGCCTTTCTGCGGCGCGATATTGCCGAGGATGCCGATGACCGTTTTCCGCGCATCCTGCGGCACCGGCACTCGGCCAGTCGCAGTTGGTGCCGGATGCGGGGCGACGGTGATCTTGTCCGACAGGTCGGGATAGGCGGCGGCCACCTGCGCCCGGCTGTCGTTCGAGTAGACGACGAGCTTGCCGGCGGCGCTGAGCGGTCGGTGCCACGCGCGCTGCCAATCGGCGAGGGTCACCACCGTGCCGTCCGCTCGGGTCGTGCTGTGGGCCGCGTCTCGGCGGCTGGCGGTGACCGGACCGCGGTAATGTCCGTCCTGATCCAGCAGGCAGTAGGACGGGGAGACCGGGAAAAAGTCGTGGAACCGGATCTCGATTTCCGCGTCGCTCACCGCCAGATCATGTATAAGATCTAGCAAGGCCATGGGATCCGTGTCGCCCACTGCGCAGGAATAGATGATGCGCCGGCGCCGCACCGGTTCCAGCAGCCGGTGGACAAGTGCGAGGTCCGAGGTCGCGCCCATGATCCGGCCCCGATCCGTATGAAGCTCCACCTGCACCCGCTGCCGCCCGCCAAAGCGGAGCACGATCGCGGCGCATTCACGGCTGAGGAGATCGGCAAGCTCGCGGCGCAGATGCGCCTCCGCTCCGCCGCCGAGGGAATGGGCAAGGTAGATCGGCACCGCCCCGTCCGCGCTTGCCGCCGCCCATCCGACGGCAAGCGCCAATCGACCCGACAGAAGCGGATCATGCCTCAGAAACGCCTGTACCTCGGCATCGAATTGCGGGTAGCGGCGGGACAGGATCGCCGCGTTCTTCGCCAATTGGGCGGCTTTCCCCCCGGTCCCGAAGCTGGCGCCGCCGCGATGTTCGACGAACAGACCGGGCAGGCCCACATGCCTGCCGCCCATGGCCAAAGCCTTGCGGCACCAGTCCACCTCTTCGCCGTAGCCCCGGCCGAAGCTGGTATCGAGTTGCGGCAGATCCCGAAGAAACCTGTGGCTGAGCGCCATGCAGAAGCCGACCCCGGTTGGAATGTCCACCGTGGCAAGGGGCGACAGGCCTTGCGCAACCGCATCGATCCGGTCGGCTTCTCCGGGGCGCAGATCGCGCCGCTGGCATGTGAGCGGGACCGACAGGATTTCCGCGTCATTCGACATTGGCGTCACGCTGGCGATGTCCGGCGCGTCAAGCAGGGGGGCGACGATCCGGCTGGCCCAGCCCGCGGGCACGAGGCTGTCCGAATTCAGCAGGATCACGGGATGATCGCGGCCCCGGATCTCCTCCAGCGCGCGGTTGACGCTGCCGACGAACCCAAGGTTTTCGCTGTTTTCCAGAAGGGTGACCCGAGGGGCCCGCGCCGTGGCCCAATCCCTCAGGAATGGCCGCACGCGGGCGTCGGTGGAGCCGTCTTCGACCGCGATCAGATGCCAGGGCAGATCCGTATGCCGCTCGATCCGGTCAAGACATTCCTGCAAGATCTCGAAGGCGTTGAAGACCGGCAGCAGGATCGTCACCGGTGTCTTCGCGCGTGGCGCATCTGACGGAGGCTCGCGAAACACGGATATGTCGAGCGGATGGGCCAGGTCGAGCGGGGTCAGACCCAGCCTTGCCTTGACCTCGGCCTTCCATTCCGGCGCGCCGGTCAGATACCAGCGCAGGGCCGGCGGTGCCGCGCCCATCGCATCGCGGAGGAAGCGCAGGAGCAGGCGGCGGTCCGAAGGCAGGGGCCGAGCGGCGACCGGTGCCGGGTTCCAGATCGTGCCTGTCTCGCCGGATCCGGTCGCGGCGATATCTTTGTGATGCGCCGCATAACGCGCGTATAATCCACGGAGCCGGCTGAGCACATGACATCCTTGGTAAGCGGCCCGCGACCGGGCGGTACGGTGCCAGATGTATTGGCCTGTCCGACGCCTGTCCACCATCGCGGCAATGCGGCGACACCGCCTGACCGGTGCGCGGGGCCGGGCTCAGTGACGGGGTGAGGCGTCGTTCCGCCGGGAGTGTACGGCCTCGGCGGCCTCCCGGACAATCTCCGAGATCTGCGTCAACTGCTCCGCCAGCGGGCTGGTCCTGCGCCAGATCATCCCGACCGTCCGCGATGGCTGCGGCCCCCGCAGCCGGCTTGTCGCGACCGGCGCCGAGCGGGTTTCCACCGCCACCGCCATGTCCGGGATCAGGGTCACGCCGATGCCCGCCCCGACCATCTGCACCAGCGTCGAGAGCGAACTGCCATCCAGCCCGTCACGGGGCTGCGACGACTGGATGTTGCAGAAGGACAGCGCCTGATCGCGGAAGCAGTGCCCTTCTTCCAGCAAAAGCAGTCGCATATCGCGCAGGGCCTCGCCGCTTGGCACGGGCGCGTCGGCATCGCCAATGGGGCGGACAAGCACCATATCCTCCTCGAACAGCGCCACCTCGGTGAGCGAGGGCTCCGATATGGGCAGGGCGACGATGGCGGTGTCGAGCTTGCCGTCCTCCAGTTCCTCGATCAGCCTGGGCGTGATGGTCTCCCGGATGTTCACATCCAGACCGGCATAATTCCGGGTGAGCGCGCCGATCAGTTCGGGCAACAGATAGGGGGCAATTGTCGGGATGACGCCGATCCGCAGCCGCCCCGAAAGCCGGTCGCCGGAGGCACGTGCCAGATCCTCCAGCTCGTCGATGGATTGCAGGATCTTCCGGACACGCAGCGCAAATTCCTCTCCCAGCCCGGTCAGCCGCACATGCCGGGGCCCGCGTTCGAAAAGTTTTGCGCCAAGGCTTTCCTCAAGCTCCCTGATCTGCACCGACAGGGCCGGCTGCGAGATGGCGCAGGCATCCGCGGCACGCCCGAAATGGCCGTGGCGGGACAGGGATTCGAAGTAGCGGAGTTGGCGCAGGGTCAGATTCATTATAACGTATGGTTATTGAGATGATTAGAAAATGCAACTTAATCCAATCGAAAACATTTGCTATCCTGCGTTTGAGAAGGAGGGATGCGATGACGGGTCTAGGCCGGGTTGATGGCTTTTTCAGGGCGTGGGCCATGCGCAAATCCGGAAAACCGGGCCCGTTCCTGCCCCGGCGCGACGGCAGGCGCCTGGTCCGTAAACAGAGCTTGCGGCGCGCGGACCTGCCGGGCTAGCCATTGGGCCGGATCGCCCTCGATACGAACACGCGCTCACCCAACTCGCTTTCTAGCATCAACAGCCAGGATCGGAATGAACCATGGACGGAAATGATATCGGAACCTCAGGAAAGTGCCCGATGATGGGCGGCTCCAGCCTGCACGCGACCTTCGGGGTCAGATCGAACCGGGACTGGTGGCCAAATCAGCTCAACCTCGGCATCCTGCATCAGAATTCGCAGATGTCCAACCCGATGGTCGACGGGTTCGACTATGCCGAAGCGTTCAAATCGCTCGACCTTCAGGCGCTCAAGAAAGACCTCCATGCGCTGATGACGGAATCGCAGGACTGGTGGCCGGCGGATTATGGCCATTACGGTCCATTCTTCATCCGCATGGCGTGGCACAGCGCGGGCACCTATCGCACCGCCGACGGTCGTGGCGGTTCCTCCTCGGGGACGCAGCGTTTCGCGCCGCTCAACAGCTGGCCGGACAACGGGAATCTCGACAAGGCCCGCCGCCTCTTGTGGCCGATCAAACAGAAGTACGGCAACAAGATCTCCTGGGCCGATCTGATGATCCTGACCGGCAATGTCGCGTTGGAATCCATGGGGTTCAAGACCTTCGGCTTCGGCGGCGGCCGCGCCGATATCTGGGAGCCCGAGCAGGACATTTACTGGGGTACGGAAACCGAGTGGCTGGGCGATGCGCGCTATTCCGGCGACAGGGAGCTTCAGAACCCGCTGGCGGCGGTGCAGATGGGCCTGATCTACGTGAACCCCGAAGGCCCCAACGGCAATCCCGATCCGGTCGCGTCGGGGCGCGATATTCGCGAAACCTTTGCCCGCATGGCGATGAATGACGAAGAGACCGTGGCGCTGGTTGCGGGCGGGCACACTTTCGGCAAGGCCCATGGCGCGGGTGATGCGGCGCTGGTCGGCCCCGAGCCCGAAGGCGCGCCGATCGAGGCGCAGGGCCTCGGCTGGCTCAGCACCCATGCCTCGGGCAGCGGTGTGGACGCGATCACCAGCGGTATCGAAGGGCCTTGGACGCCGACACCGACGACATGGGACATGAGCTATTTCGACGTGCTTTTCGGCTATGAGTGGGAACTGACGAAAAGCCCCGCCGGCGCGCATCAGTGGCAGCCCAGGGGCCTGTCCGCGGATGACCACGCGCCGCAGGTCGATGGCTCGGGCACCGTGCCGATCATGATGACGACCGCCGACATGGCCATGCGCATGGATCCGGCCTATGAGAAGATCTCGCGCCGGTACCACCAGAACCCCGAGGAGTTCGCCGACGCCTTCGCACGCGCCTGGTACAAGCTGACCCATCGCGACATGGGCCCACCGATTCTGTATCTGGGTGAGGAAGTCCCGCAGGAAGAGCTGTTGTGGCAGGATCCGATCCCCAAGGTCACGCATCCGCTGATCGACGCGCAGGATATCGCGGAGCTAAAGGGCAAGATCCTCGCCTCCGGCCTCTCCGTGGCGGACCTGGTCTCCACCGCATGGGCCTCCGCCTCCACCTTCCGCGGCTCCGACAAACGCGGCGGCGCGAATGGTGCCCGGATCCGGCTCGCCCCGCAAAAGGACTGGGAGGTGAACCAGCCGGACCAGTTGGCGCGCGTGCTGGACACGCTTGAGGGCATCCAGACCGCCTTCAACGATGCGCAATCCGGCGGCAAGCGTGTGTCGCTGGCAGACCTGGTCGTTCTCGGTGGCGCGGCGGCTGTCGAAAAGGCGGCGAAGGATGGCGGCCATGAGGTTGAGGTGCCGTTCGCGCCCGGCCGGGCCGATGCCTCCCAGGAGCAGACGGACGTCGACTCCTTCGAGGTGCTTGAACCGGCCGCCGATGGCTTCCGCAACTACCTGAAGGCGGACTACACTGTATCGGCCGAGGAGTTGCTGGTGGACCGTGCCCAGCTTCTCACGCTCAGCGCGCCGGAAATGTCCGCGCTGGTGGGTGGCATGCGGATGCTGGGCGCGAATTTCGGACAGTCCTCCCATGGCGTGTTCACCGATCGCCCGGGAGTGCTCAGCAACGACTTCTTCACCAATCTTCTGGACATGGGAACCGAATGGAAAGCGGTCTCCGACGCGGAAGACGTGTTCGAAGGCCGGGACCGGTCCACGGGAGAGGTCAAATGGACCGGCACGCGGGTCGATCTGATCTTCGGCTCCAACTCCCAGCTGCGCGCGATTGCAGAGGTCTACGGTCAGGACGATGCGCCGGAAACCTTCGTGAAAGCCTTCGTCGCAGCCTGGACCAAGGTGATGAACCTCGACCGCTTCGATCTGGCGTGAGATATCCATGAAACAGGCCCGGGCGCGGCCATCGAAACGCGGCGCCCGGGTCTTTCCCGACAGACCGATCCCTTTCGGCCTGTCCCGGTCCGGGGATGTCGGCGCCCGGCCCCGTCAGGCCGCCGTCTTTACGAATCGCGTCCAAGAAATCCGATCACCCTGTCCAGAACATCCCGCCATCCGGGGTCGCTTTCCGTCAGGATATGATTGCGCGTGTCCATCTCAAGAAACTCGGCACCCGGGATTGCCTCCGCCACCGCCTTGCCATGCTTGATCGGAACCGCAACGTCATCGGTTCCATGAAGCACGAGCGCGGGGATGCTCATGCTGCCCAGAAGGTCCCGGAAATCATAGGTGCCAAGCGCGTCGATCACCTGAAGGGAAACGCCCGTGCTGATCGTCTGGCGAAGATAGGTATCCAGCCAGGCCGTATCGGCGGGCGGCGTGTCGGACAAAACGGCCTGCGCCGTCAGCCGGCGGAATGTGGGCTCCTCCGCGTCCCAGCCAAGCCGGGCCACGGCCATGATCGCCTCGGTCCGTTCCGTCGTTTCCCCCCATTCCGGATGGCGCCATCCGGTTGCGGACGCGCCGAACAGGGCCATCCGGCTGATCCTGCCGGGATTGCGGCGCAGATATTCGAAGGCAACCGGACATCCGTGGCCCATGGTGAGCAGCGCGAACCGGTCCAGACCGGCCGCGCCCACCACCGCCTCCATATCCGACGCGAAATCGCTCAATGTCAGCCCGTCGATATCCCTCTGGGACTGGCCCATGCCCCGATGGTCGAACTGGACAAGAGTGAAGCGTTCGGCCAGCGCCGTCACGATGCGGCTGGAGAACGGGTTCTCGTGGTCGAGAGCGAGATTGCCCAGCCAGCGGGCGGCGGCGAGAAGAGGGGGCCCTGAACCAAATCTCGACCAGGCGATGCGCACTCCGTCCGCCGTCGTGGCATTCTCCAGCGGATAGGGTGGGGGAGATGCCGGTACCGCGCCCGGCGGTGTCGCCGGAACACCCCGCCGGCCCGAGCCGGTGAGGCCGGCGCGTTTCAGCGCCCGGGAGTAAGCCATGCCCAGAGCCGTGCCGAAGGGCTGGCGCGCGACCGCTTCGTCCACATCGTGATCCGGCAGAAGCTTCATCAGGGTATCGGCGGCCCGGCGCGCCTCCACGGTCCGTTCGAGACATGCGAGCGAGGCGCATTTCATGCGGTGGCCCGACGGGTGCTCGGGGCTGAGCGCGATCAGCTCTCTGGCCGATTGCAGGGCTCCCTCGAAATCGCCGAGACCGAACTGGGCGATGCCGTGCCCGGTGAGCCACAGGCCCCGGCGCCGGTCGCTCGGGCTAAGCGCCATGGCGGTCGCAAAAGCGGCCTTGGCGTCGTCATAATGGCCCGAATAGGCAAGGATCCAGGAGTAGCATCCGTGGGCCATGGCCGAGGCCGGATCGACCTCGATCGCCCTGCGCGCGGTGTCCAGCGCGGCATCGAAGCGACGCAAGGTCAGTTCGCAGATCGACAGGATCGACCAGGCCCAACTGTCGTCGGGCGCGAGTTTGAGGGCGCGCTCGGCATCCCGCGCCGCCGCGCCGAGGGACAGTTCGGCATTGTCCGACCAGCCGTATTTGTAATCCCAAAGATGGGTCATGGCGAGGCCCGCGTGAATGCGCCCCGACCCGGGCTCCAGCGCGAGCGCGCGCTCGAAATGGGTGCGTGCGGCCATGTTCGCGGCCTTGTCGGGGGCTGCGATCAGATGCTGGCCAAGTACGAATTCCTGCCAGGCGCTGCGCGCGTCGGGCCCGGTGGCCGCAGCCTTGAGCCGTTCGGCCTCGACCAGTTCCGGGTGAATCGTCGCCGTCACGATGGTCGATATCTCGTCGAGCAGCGTGAAAAGCCCGGTATAGGTCAATTCGTGGCGCGAGACGTGGATATGGAGCGCCGGTTCGGTATCCGTCAGTTGCAGATGCAGGCGAATATCGTCGCCGTCCCGGAAAACTCCGCCTTCGACCAGATAGGTGGCCCCAAGATCCTTGAACGGATGGCGTGCTTCGGCTGGAAGTTCGAGAAAGGTCCGCACCCGGTTGCGGGCGATCAGCGGAAACCAGCGCGAGCGGGCAAGCGCCGCCATGACCTCTTCGGTCACACCCTCGCTCAGGCCCTTCACGTCCGGTGTGTCGCCGACGATCTCGAACGGAAGAACCACGATTGCGGGTGCGCCCTCCACCCGCGGCTTCGCGCCGCCGGCCGTGTCGCGCATGGCGTCCCGGATGATGTCGGACCCCTCGATCTCGCGGATCTCGGCGCGAAAGATGAAACCCCGTCCGTGGCGGGTTGCGATGATGCGCTGTTCATCCCCTGAATCCCCCACCAGCCGTCTTGCGTTGCTCACCAGCGTCGAAAGCGCGGCGTCGGAGACAACCCGATCCGGCCAGAAGGTCTGATGCAGCGCCTCCTTGGACACGAGCTGCCCGCGATTGCGGATCATGTGGATCAGGAATTCGAGTGATTGCGGCTCGGCTTCAATCGGCCCCTCAGGGCCGGAAAGCTGGAATCGATCGGTATCGACCGTGAAGGTCTCGAATGCATAGATCATGACAATGCCTGGCGACACGGGCGGTGCCGCAAAAAAGGGGTCGATTTCAAAAATACCAGAAATGGCCAGGCATTCCCCAGGAAATACTCAGAGGTCCGCCAAGCTTCACCGTTCCGATCCGATTAGACCCATCTCGCGGCGTGCCGCAAGTCCATCGGCTCAGGAGTATTTTCATGACGCACATCATTACCGGTCTTGTGGCCGCCGCCCCCCGGCGCAAGGGCAACGTCCGCGCGTCGGGGGCATAGCCGTTCATCGGGCACGCCCGGGGGAACCGGGTAGGCGGAGCGGGACACGCGAAAACCCGTCATCCTCCGGCGGCCACGGGTTTTCGCGGGTTGCGCCCGGATCTCAAGCTCGGTCGGAAATCAGGCCGGTTTCGCTCCGACCTACCGGCCATTCGACCACCAAATCAAACTCAAAGGAATTGAAATGCTGAAACATATGCTCACGACAACCACCGCTCTGTCGCTGCTGGCCGGCGCTGCGCTGGCGGATGCCCATGGCGGCGACACGGTCAAGATCGGTGTTCTGATGGGCTTCACCGGCCCGGTCGAGTCGCTCACGCCCGACATGGCCGCCGCCGCCGAACTCGCCTTCGAGGAGATCAACGCCTCGGGCCTGTTCCTCGGCGGCCGCCAGATCGAACCGATCCGCGGAGACAGCACCTGCGTCGATGCGGGCGCCGCTGCCGCGGCCGCCGAACGCCTTGTCGGCGAGGGTGTTGCCGCGATCCTTGGCGCGGCCTGTTCCGGGGCCACAAGCGCGGTCGTGACCAACGTGGCCGTTCCGAACGGGCTGGTGGCACTGTCCCCCTCGGCGACCAGTCCCGGTCTGAGCGACATCGACGATCGCGGGCTCTTCTTTCGCACGGCCCCCTCGGATGCGCGTCAGGGCGAAGTCCTGGCGGAGCTGACCATGGCGCGCGGGATCGACGAGGTTGCCATCACCTATACCAACAATGACTACGGTCAGGGGCTCGCGGATGCGTTCTCCCGTGCTTTCGAGGCTCTTGGCGGTAGCGTGACCGTCTCCCTGGGCCACGAAGACGGCCGGGCCGACTACACCGCCGAAGTTTCCACGCTTGCCGCGTCCGGGGCGTCGGAACTGCTCGTGATCGGATATGTGGATCAGGGCGGGCGGCAGATCATCCAGACCGCGCTCGATCTGGGGGCGTTCGAGACCTTCATCCTGCCCGACGGGATGATCGGGGATAGCTTGCTGGCCGATCTGGGGGATCAGCTCGAAGGCTCCTTCGGCTCCGTTCCCGGCTCGGACGGGGAGGCCGCCACGGCCTTCGACGCGCTGGCCACCTCCGCGGGGATCACCGGCATCGGCCCGTTCCGTGGGGAAAGCTATGATGCCGCGGCCCTGATCGCGCTGGCGATACAGGCGGCGGGATCCGCAGATCGGGGCGGGATCGCCCAGCAGCTCGCTCGCGTGGCCAATGCGCCGGGCACCCGGATCGGCGTCGGTGAACTGGCCGAAGGGCTGCGCATTCTGTCGCAAGGCGGGGATATCGACTATGTCGGCGTCTCCAATGTCGAATTCGACGCGGGCGGCAACGCGGCCGGCACCTATCGTGAAATCGAAATCAGGGGAGCGGCTTTCGAGACCCAACGCGTCTGGTAGCAGCGAACCCCGACGCCCCGCCGGCATGGGTCCGGCGGGGCGCAACCCGGAAAACAGAAAATGACTTATCAAAAACCCATTCTCGATCTTCCCGTCATCGAGCTGCGGCGCGCCACCATGATGGACCGGCGGGCGCTCGAAGAGATGAAGGAAGTGTCGATCTCGACCCTGCTGGACCCGCTCTTGACGCCGGAGCAGCGACGGGAAATGAGACGGATCACCCCATTCGACCCTGTCCTGATCGAAGACCGGACATATTACGTCGCAACCGTGAATGGATGGATCGCGGCAAGCGGCGGTTGGTCGCGGCGCGCGGCGCTCTATGGCGCGGGCGGCTCCGCCAAGGCGCCGCTTCTCGATCCCGCCTGCGATGCCGCGGGCATTCGGGCGATGTATACGCACCCGGATTTCGCCCGGAACGGTCTGGGCTCTCTTGTGTTGTCGACGGCTCTGGCGGCCGCGCGGCTGGCGGGGTTCCGGCGGGCGCAGCTTCTGGCGACTGTCGCGGGGGAACGGCTTTACCGTGCCGCCGGGTGGAAACCGGAGGAGCGCGTCATGGTCGGCACGGATGGCAGGGCGATCGTGCCCGGCATTCGGATGTCGCGGGAGATCTGATGACCCGGTTCGCAGATCCGCGGCCCGGAGGCGGCCATGAGGACGGGAACCCCGTATCGCCCAATTCGGTTTCCGGGCCTCTGCCCTGGACGCGGTGCCGCTATCGAAAGAGGCATGAAAAGATGACGAATATGAGCGTTTGTCCCGGCTGTCTCGGTCGTTTCGCGGATATCGAAGGTCCGGTGCATGCCTATCTCAAGGGGTCGGCCGGATGTTGGGCCCGCTTCGGTCAGGCCTTGGCGCTTCAGTATTCGGACCACCGGTACTGGCCTGCGCACCAGCTTCTGACGGATGCCTATTCGCTCCAGCACAGCCGGGGTGACGATCCGCGGGCCAGACGGTCGGCACGGATACATCTGGCAGCGCTTTATGCGCAGATCCATCTCGGGCAATCCGAGGCGCGCCTCGTTGCGCTGAGAAAAGCGCTTTCGGATCCCTCACTGGCCGACCTGCCAACCGTCTGGCCGGTGCCGAGCGTGTCCATCGCAGAGATCGACATCTCCGAACCCGCGCGCCATCTGCACTCCGTGGAGCGGTTTGCGCTTGCGGTCCTGTCCGATTGGTCCGACCATCATTCCATCGCCGCGCAGCTCTGCAAGGTTTGACGGAAACGGAAATGGCGTACTGGCCCAGACCGCTGAAAAAGCCCCGAAAGCTCAACGTGGGAGACCGCGTTGCGGTGGTCACGCCCTGCTGGGGCGGCCCGGCGTGCCTCCCGCACCGGTTCGAGGCCGGAACGCGATACCTTGCGGAGGAATTCGGGCTTGAGGTCGTCCTCATGCCCCATGCCTGCAAGCCTGTGGACTGGCTGGACCGGAACCCCGAGGCCCGCGCCGATGACGTCATGGACGCCTTCGCCGACCGCTCGGTCTCGGCCGTGATCGCAAGTATCGGAGGCGACGATTGCATCCGGCTGCTACCATATCTGGATCTCGACCTGATCGCGGAGAACCCCAAGGTCTTGCTCGGCTACTCCGATGTCACCGTGCTCCATTTCGCCTGTCTCAAGGCCGGGGTGACAAGCATCTACGGCCCGACCGTGATGGCCGGTTTCGCCGAGAACGGCGGCATGCACGCCTTCACCAAAGACGCGATCCGTCAGGTCCTGTTCTCCAGCGAACCGCCGGGAAAGCTGCCTCGGAACACCGAAGGCTGGACAGATGAACGGCTCAGCTGGGCGGTGCCCGGAAACCAGTCTCGAAAACGGCGGCTGCACCCTGCGGCGCCGCCCCGGCTATGGCAGGGGTCCGGCCGGTCGCGAGGGCCCTTGATCGGAGGCTGCGCCGAGGTGCTGGAAATGATCAAGGGGACGGAGCTTTGGCCGCCTCTCGATATCTGGAGCGGCGCGATCCTCTTCTACGAAACCTCCGAAGAGGCCCCGGCCCCCTCGACTGTCGCGCGCTGGCTGCGCAATTTCGGCGCGCAGGGAATTCTCGGCGTGCTTGCGGGCGTCATTGTCGGGCGCCCCGGCGGCGGCGTCCCACTGGATCGGCAGGATGACTATGGCGCCGCCATGGCAAAGGTGCTCACCGAATATGGCGCCGAGCGGCTGCCGCTCGTCACCGGGCTGGACTTCGGCCACACCGACCCGATGACCCTGCTGCCCTACGGTGTCGCGGCGGAAATCGACTGCGACGACGTCAGTATATCGCTCCTAGAGGCCGCGGTCGGCGACGCGGAGGGCAAACCGGCGGGAGCCTCCGGATGACGACGCACTTTCGACAGAGGCCGGCGGTTCTGCTCCTGCATGGTCTTGGCGGTACGGGCAAGACGCTCTGGCCGATTGCGGATGCTCTCAGGACCCGGGGTTTTCGTGCCGTGGCACCGACGCTTGCGGAAGCGCAGCGACGGCACCCCCTGTCGAGGGTGGCGCTGGCACAGGTCGGTCTCGGCCACATTCTGGCAGAGGCGCGCAGCTGTGCGGACGGGCTTGCGACGGCCTTCGACGGTGTTTGGCCGATCATCTGCGGGCATTCGAACGGGGCGCTCCTTGCGCTGGCATTGGCCGACGAAGGATGCGCATCGCGCCTCGTTCTCATGGCGCCGGTTCCGCCGCCCTCCATCGGCTCCGGCGTGCCGCTTTGGGTGCAGAAAGCCTTCTTCACATTGTCTTTCGGGCTTGGCTGGCAGACTGGTGCGATCAGGATCGACAGCGGGAGAAGGCTGGACCCCGATCCGCCCTCCCCGGAGGCTGCGCACACACTTCTGCCGGACAGCGGGCGTGTTCTTGCCGAGGCTTTGGGTCTGCGACCCGGCGGCTGGCTGGATCCCGTCCCGCCATTGGAGTGCGATTGCACCATCATCACCGGAGAGAATGACCGCATCGTTCCCGCCGGGACGGCAGCCGCAATTGCCGCGCGTTTCGCCGCCGATCTTCATGTCATCCGGGGGGCCGGGCACTGGTTTCCGGCGGAGGCACGCCATGCCAACCGGCTCGCGGATCTCATCCTGGCACCGGCTGCGGACCGGCCCTCCGTCGAACCCGCCGATGCGGGGCGCGTTCGATGAGACCGATGCGATCTTCCGGGCTTCAGCCCCAAAAGTAGACCGCATCGAAGACCGATCCAGCAACCGGGCTGCCGCAGAAACCGGCGAGCCGACCGCGGCCTGCCGTCGGGCCGAGCCTTCCCAGATCTGAGATCCAGCGGAGCTATCCCGCCCACCGTCCTGCCGATGCCATCGACATTTCCGGAACGGGATTTCGCCCAGGACCCTGCGTCCGTGGCGCGTTCCTGCATACTTTCGGGACGACCTGCGTGGAAAAAGTGGTGCCGCTGAAGGGACTCGAACCCCCGACCCCATCATTACGAATGACGTGCTCTACCAGCTGAGCTACAGCGGCGCCCGGCGCGCTCTTAGCAAGCTTGCCAAGCGATGGATAGCCCTAATTTCGGGCCGTCGTCTCCACATCGCCGACTTCCTCGGGCGGCGTGGTTTCGCCGGCATCGCCGGTCGCGATGACATCGGGATCATCGACAAGATCTGCGTCCGGCACCTCGGCTTCGTGGCTATGGTCGTCCAATGCCCCGACGATGAGAGGCAGCATCTGCGTCGGGCCGGTCAGGGCCGCGTCGCTTTGCGGTGCGGCCTCCCAGCTCAGCGTGTCGAAGCTGTCGCAATGCGCGCAGACGGGCTGCCAGTCGGCATGGATATGCCCGCAGGCGGAACAGAGCCATTGCGGCCCGCGGGATGCGGTCACCGCTTTTGCCAGCCAGGCCCGGACCAGTTGATCCTCCCCCCCTTCACCCCGTTCGATCGCGGCCATGATGGTGAGTGACCGGGCGCTCGGGCTTGTCTCGGCCAGATCACCCAAGGCGGCGCGGGCCCCGTGGAAATCCTCGGCGGCGATGTGCAACTCCGCCTTCAGAAGCCGGGTTTCCTCGTCATTCACATGGCGGCTGGTCAGCACGGAAAACCGGCGCATCCGTTCGGAGGGGTTCTCGTTCGGCTCGATCGCGGCGAAGGCGGCGGCCAGATCTGGGTGCGGCTTGGCATCCCACGCCTTGCGGATGATCTTTGTGGCCACTTTGGGCTTGCCCTCGTCGATCGCCATCCGCGCGGCCATCACGGCGGCGGGCACCAGATCGGGGGACATCTTGTTGGCCTCGGCCGCGTCGCGCCGCGCGATTTCCACCTTGCCCTCGGCCAGCGCCTCGCGCGCATGGGCCAGCGCCAGAACCGCATCGCGGCGCTTGTGTACGTCCCGCGGGAGATTGCCGGCCTTCAGCTTCGCCGACAGGGTCGCGCGTGCCCCGCGCCAGTCCTCGTGCTGGGCCTGCAACCGCAACAGCGTGTCCTGCACCTCTTCATGCTGCGGTCTCAATGCAAGGGCCTTTTCGGCGAGTTTCAGCGCCGTTTCCGTGTCGCCCGCATCGAGTTTCTGCTTCATCAGCCCGCGCACACCCACGAACCGGGTCCGGCTGTCCCTGACCAGCTCCTTCAGCGTGTTCGTCGCAAGCACCCGGTCGCCGACCATCTCGGCGCCCTGCGCGATCAGCAGATTTGTGATCTCAGGCCGGTGCAGATAGCCCTCGGCGCGCTGCGCCTTGCGGATCGCAAGCCGGCCTTCTCCGGCGGCCAGCGCCAGCATGCCATCGGCCAGCGCCTGAAAGCCCTTCTGCTCGCTGCGCCTGTTGAAATAACGCGAAATCGCCGTCTCGTCGCCGTTCAGGAACCGCAGCGTCGCCACCAGCAATCCGGCCAGCCGGAAAACCAGCCAGATGGCCAGCAGCAGAACCAGCGCTACAACAACCGACGCCAGCGGCGTCAACGCGAATTCACGCCCCGCGAAGGTGATCAGCACCACGTCGCCGGATTCCAGCAGATAGATCGCGCCCAGAGCCACGGCGGCGACAATGCCGACGAAGAGCACGATTTTGAGCAGGGACCATAACATCGCGCCGCCCCCTAATTCGCGTCATCAAGCGCAACGGCGAACCCGTCGAGCGCGTCGGTCGCATCCAGCCGGGTTTGCGCGTCGCTGATCCAGATCGCCATCTGATCGCGGGCCGCTTCCGGCAATTCGCCGATTTCCCTCAAGGCCGTTGCCAGATCGCCCGAGGCAACCGCGGCCTCGGCTCTGGACAGCCGTGCATCCGGGTCGTCGCCCTCGCGCGGTTCCAGAGATCGCCCGCCGACCTGGCCGCGCAGAAACGCGCCGACCCTGTCCGCGGTGGAGTCGCCCGCGGTCTCGCGCAGGGCCACCGGCAGCGCGGCCCGCGCCACGGCGGGGAAGCTTGCCTGCAACTCCTCCAGCGTCGGCACGCCGGTTTCCGCGATCACGGCCAGCCGGTCCGGCACATCGAGATCGGCATTGGCCGCCACATCGGCCAGCGCGTCCGAAAACGGGTTGCCGGCCGCCATCGCGATCCGCAGCTGGCTGAGGGCCGCCTGCGCCGTGGCCGTCCCGACGTGCCGCTCGGCACGTTCCTCGGCGGCGGCGATCCTCGCCTCCGCCTCTGCGGCCGCGTTTGCGACCTGTTCGGCCATCGCCAGATTGGCGGCCTGCTGTTCGGCAAGGCTGGCCTGCAGATCGGCCATCGCCGCCGCCATCGCGGCATCGTCGATCGTGCCCTCTCCGGTCAGCACCGGGCGCGCCTCCAGCGCCGCGATCCGGTCGGTCAGATCCCGGATCGTCGCGGTCGCATCCGCCAGGGCCGTTTCCAGCGGGGAAAGGTCGATCTCCTGCGGTGCGACAGGTTCGGGCAGGGCGGCCAGCCGGCTTTCGATGCCGCCGGCCCGATCGGCCAATGCCGCGAGATCTTCGGATTGCGCCTCCAGCGCCGCGCCCAGTTCCGCGATGGCCGGGTCTTCACCCGGCTGCTGCGTCGGCAGAACGCCGAGATAGGCGGCCCCATAGCCCAGGGCGGCGGCAAGAACACCGCCCAGTAGCAGCGGAACGAAGCCGGGCCCCCGCTGCTCGACGATCGTCTGCGGCGGTGTCGCATTGCTCATCAGCGTGGCCATGGGTGTGGGCTCGGGCGCGGGGTCGGGCCTGCGCTCGTCCGGTTTCGCTTCCGGCTCGGGGGCATCCCCGTCGGCGGTTGCGTCTGTCTTGCTGTCACCGGATTGCGGGGCGTCGCCCGTATCGGGGCTTTGCCTGTCAAGGATCAGCGGCGACGTATCGCTATCCCCCGCGACCGTATCCTCGCCCGCGGGGCCTGTCGTTTCGGGGCCGATCTCTTCGGGGGCGGTCTTGTCCTGTCCCGTGGTCTCGTCCCGGGTGGCGGCGATATCCTGCTGCGTGTCTTCCCCGGCTACAGTGTCGCCCGATCGCTTTGAGGTCTTTCTTGCCACCACGCCATCCCTTCAACTGTACTTCATGGGCCGCCCGGCCGCAGCTATGGCGCGCCCGAACAGCGCCTGACCGGGCACCCGAGTCAGCTTAGACCAGCGTTGCATGCCCCTCAAGGCGCGGCTAGAGGGAAATATGCCTCGTAATTGCCGCAGTTAGCGCATCGGCGCTCGGGGCATCGGCCAGCACTGCCGATGCCTGCAAATCGGGCGGCAAGGCCGCGCGCACAGCTTCACTCAGACAGGGCAGTGTCAGCGCCGCGGGCCGCGCCGCGCCAAGCGCCTCGGCGAAGATCGCCGCGCTGCGGGGCGAAAACAGGGGTGCGATCACAGGGCGGCTGCCTCCCGCGACACCCAGAAACGCGTCATCCGGCGGGCATCTCACCTGATCGTAGATGGCCAGCCCGGCGGCATCCAGGCCGGCTGCGCGCAATCTGTCGACCACGTCGCCCCGCACATGGCGCCCGTGAAGATGCAGGAGCCGTCCACTGGGCCGTTCCTCCAGAACCATCGCCACCAGATCGTCCGCCGCGCCCTTCGCGGATCTGGCCGCAAGGCCCAGCGCGCGCGCCACCTCGGCGGTGCGATCCCCGACGCAGAAGGCGGGGATATCGCGCCGCGGCGAGATTTCCGCAAACACCCGCACGCCGTTTTCCGAAGTGAAAATCACCGCGCCAAGCCCGGCGTCATCCATAGCCACATCCAGCGGCGCGATCTTCTGAAGCGGCGCGATCACCGTGTCCAGCCTGCCCGCGAAACGGGCCGCAAACCGCCGCGATTGCGGGGCGGGGCGGGTCAGGAGCAGAACGGGGTCGGCATTGTCAGGCATGGGCCCGAGTGTTACCTGCGATCCCACGCCCTAGCAACGAAGCCGATGATGACCGTGCCCCTGACCCTTCTTGGCCTTGAAAGCAGCTGCGATGACACCGCGGCGGCGATCCTGCGCGATGACGGCACCCCGCATATCCTTGCGTCCGTTGTATCGGGCCAGACTGATCTGCATGCGGAGTTCGGCGGCGTGGTGCCCGAGATCGCGGCCCGCGCCCATGCCGAACGGCTCGATCTGGTGGTGGAGGAGGCGCTGGATCAGGCCGGCCTGAGCCTTACGGAGATCGACGCCATCGCCGTGACTGCGGGGCCGGGGCTGATCGGCGGGGTTCTGTCCGGCGTCATGGCGGCCAAGGGTCTTGCCTTCGCGCTTGGCAAACCC
Organism: Rhodophyticola sp.; assembly: GCF_965284195.1. Taxonomy (NCBI): domain Bacteria; kingdom Pseudomonadati; phylum Pseudomonadota; class Alphaproteobacteria; order Rhodobacterales; family Roseobacteraceae; genus Rhodophyticola; species Rhodophyticola sp. Next base: position 3,528,542 of record NZ_CBDIRM010000001.1, read on the forward strand.
CTGATCGGGGTCAACCATCTGGCCGGGCATGCGCTGACCCCGCGGCTGACCCACGGGCTTGCCTATCCGTATCTCATGCTGCTTGTCTCGGGCGGGCATTGCCAGTTTCTGCGCGTGGATGGGGCGGACGCGTTCACCCGCCTTGGCGGCACGATCGACGACGCGCCGGGGGAGGCCTTCGACAAGGTCGCCCGCATCCTCGGCCTGCCGCAGCCGGGCGGGCCATCGGTCGAAGCCGAGGCGCTGGGTGGCGACCCGGCCCGGTTCGCACTGCCTCGTCCGCTACTCGACCGGCCGGGCGCCGATCTGTCGTTTTCCGGGCTCAAGACTGCGGTCCTGCGCGCCCGCGATGCGGTGATCGCGGAGAAATCCGGCCTGACGTCGCAGGGCCGTGCCGATCTCTGCGCCAGCTTTCAGGCGGCCGTCCGCGACGTTCTGGCCGAGAAATCCCGCCGGGCGCTCGGCGGTCAGACCGGGCTGAGCGGTTTTGCGGTGGCCGGCGGGGTTGCGGCCAACCAGACCCTGCGTGCCGCGCTGGAAGAGGTCGCGGCCGGGCGGGATCTGCCCTTCGTCGCGCCGCCGCTTGCCCTTTGCACCGACAATGCCGCGATGATCGCATATGCGGGGCTGGAGGCGTTTCGGCGCGGGCAGCGCGACGGCATGGATCTGTCCGCCCGCCCCCGCTGGCCGCTGGACCGGATCAGCCCGGCCCTGATCGGATCGGGCCGGAAAGGGGCCAAGGCATGACGCCCGCACCCATCGACATCGCGGGCGCGGGGGCGTTCGGCACTGCTCTGGCCATCACCCTTGGCAATGCGGGCCATCCGGTGCGGCTCTGGGCCCGTGACGGGGCCACGGCCATCGACGCGGCGCGCGAAAATACCCGTCGCCTGCCCGGTCACATATTGCCGCCGACGATCCGCGTGACCGGGGGTCTCGCCGATCTGACCGCGCCGATCCTGATCCTCACCATCCCGACCCAGAAGATGGATGATTTTCTGGGCAGAAGCGCGCCCTTCCGGGCCAGGGCTCTGGTTTCGACCGCCAAGGGCATCCATCGCGCCACCGGGCTTGGCCCGACCGCGCTGATCGCCCGGCACCGGGGCGCGGATACGACCATCGCTCAACTCACCGGGCCCAGCTTTGCCGAGGATCTGGCCCGGGGGCTGCCAACGGCCCTGACGCTGGCCTGCACGGATGCGGATATGGCCCGGGATCTGCAACATGCTCTCTCAACGCCCGCGCTGCGCCTCTACATCACCAGCGACGTGATCGGCGCCGAACTTGGCGGCGCGCTGAAAAACGTCATCGCCATCGCGGCGGGCGCGGTTATGGGGGCCGGGCTTGGGGAAAGCGCGCGCGCCGCGCTGATGGCCCGTGGCTTTGCCGAGATGCGCCGGGTGGCCCGCGCCGCCGGGGCGCTGGACGAAACGCTTTCCGGGCTTTCCGGGCTCGGCGATCTGGTTCTGACCTGCACCTCCGAGAAATCCCGCAACACGGCCTTCGGTATGGCGCTGGCCGAGGGCCGCAGCCCCGATCCGGCCGTCACGGTGGAGGGGCTTGCCACCGCGCAGGAACTGGCCGCGCGCCCGGAACTGGACACGCCCATCGCCGATGCGGTCGCAGCCCTTGCCAGCGGTGCGCTGACCCTTGATGCTGTCATCGACACGCTTCTGCGCCGCCCCCTGAAACCGGAGTAGCCCCGATGACATACTGGCTTTTCAAGTCCGAACCCTCCACCTGGTCCTGGGACCAGCAGGTCGCCCGGGGCGATGCGGGAGAGGAATGGGACGGTGTACGCAACTATCAGGCGCGGAACTTCATGCGCGAGATGAAAGTCGGCGACCGGGGCTTCTTCTACCACTCGCAGAAAGACAAGGAGATCGTGGGGATCGTGGAAGTGATCGCCGAGGCGCATCCCGACAGCACAACCGATGACGAGCGGTGGGAATGCGTGGATATCAAGGCGGTCAAGCCGCTGAAAACTCCGGTGACGCTTGAACAGATCAAGGGCGACGAGCGTCTCGCCGGCATGGTGCTGGTGAAAAACTCCCGGCTGTCCGTCCAACCTGTCAGCGATCGGGAATGGACCCTGATCTGCGACATGGGCGGCGTCGGCGGCTGACGCGCGCGGAAAGGCCGGAACATGCAAACCCCCGAAGAACGACTGGCCGAACTGGGCCTGCAGCTTCCCGCCGCGATCAGCCTGCCGCCCGATCTGCATCTGCCCTTTGCGCTCATCAATGTCCGCGGGGATCGCGTGTTCGTCTCCGGTCATCCGAAACAGACATCCGAGGGCGCGATAGCCGGCCCCTATGGCAAGGTCGGCGCCGAGTTGTCGACGGAGGAGGCGGCGCTTGCGGCGCGGGATATCGCCCTCTCGGTTCTGGCCAATCTCCGGGCCGAGATCGGCCCCCTGTCCCGGGTCGCGGGCTGGTCCCGCGTGTTTGGCATGGTTAACTCCGCCCCCGGGTATGATCAGCAGCATCTGGTGATCAACGGGTTCAGCGACCTGATCGTCGACGTGTTCGGCGCGGAGGTGGGGCGCCATGCGCGTTCCGCCATCGGGGTTGCGGGATTGCCGATGAATTTCGCCATCGAGATCGAGGCCGAATTGTCCCTCGCCTGATCCAGGCTTGGCTGCTCCGCCCGCGCCTGACGCCGATGCGCGCTTTGGCGGCGCGCCGGAAACACGCTTGGGAACATGTGAAGACCGGTTGCGAGAGGCCCGTCCGGCCCTCAAAAAAATGGAGGGTCCCGACCCCCCGGGACCCTCCAACACCCACGCGCACATCTCGCTCCGCACGTGTTCTATCTGAGGGCCCACCGTCCTGGCCGGGCATGCAGGGGGTGATAGCGCCAAGCCATCTCTCATGCAAAACAATTGCCCAGAGAATTTAAGCTAAACAAACCCTTACATATGCAAAAAGGGCCCGCACACCGGCCGGCCCCTTTCCGATTTCGGTGCGGTGCGGTCCGGCCTCAGCCGTAGACGCTTTCCTTTCCGAAATGCTTGGTCAGCATGTAGTAGACCACGGCGCGGTACTTGTTGCGCTCAGACTTGCCATAGGTGGCAATGACGCTGTTGATCGCCTCCATCAATTGCGGGCCGTCGCTCAGGCCCAGCTTCTTGATGAGGAAGTTGCTCTTAACCGTCTCCAGCTCTCCGGGCTGTGTGGCGGCCACGGTTGCGGCGTCGGCGTCGTAAATCGCAGGGCCGCAGCCGATCGTGACCTTGGTCAGCAGGTCCATATCCGGTGTCATGCCACACTTGTTTTTCAAATCATCCGCATAGATCGCGATCAAATCGTCTCGCTTGCCCATGGTGAATATCACTCCCTGTTTTGGACCATTTTGCGTCCCCCGGCTTATTTCGACCGGGACGAAGCAAAGGTTAGCCGAGCCAAGGCCGTTCAAAAAGGGGAAGTTGCCCAAGAGGGTGCCCCGGTGTGCAATGCGGACACAACTCTGATACTTGGTAACCTCGGGTCATACGCCTTTCGCTCCACAACTGACCTTATGACCGGTTCAAAATGTTCAAGCGGGTCAGCGGCATTATTCCGGTCAAGACTGGCTTGATCTACCAGCGGAGAGAGCTTCAAAATCTTCGAAACAGCAGTGATCGTGAAACCACGCGCAGGTATCTCTGTCCAATCCCTAGTGACCGGTGTTTTCAACACCAGGAACTTGCCTCGGTGTTCGGCGGGCCGGGCGACGTCCCGCTGCAGGGAAGGGTAGAGTACTTCGGTAGACATCTTGCCGCGATTCTGTGGTGCAAACCCGCCTCCATATCTCTGGCTTCGCGCTCGACCTAGGTGGCACCTTGCACGCACCAACGTCTGCCTGATAATGTGCGCGGGAAATGCTTCGGCAACTGATGAAGAATGGTGCTTAAGCGCCCGCAAGTGTTTCGAGGATCCAAATGTGGAAAGGCACATAGGGAACGTAGTCACGCTTCGGCTCTCTGCATGGTGCAAACTGCGGTTCCGTTGGACGGTTCGGTAGCTCTTGGGGTGCGAAAAAATGGCCAAGCTTGATGTTGCCGTCCCGACGTTTAACCGCGCGGAGCTCCTTCGCGAAGCTTTGATCTGCCTGCGGGATCAGGACTATGAAGAATTTAAGGTGACTGTGTTCGATAACGCGTCCAACGATAACACGCGCGAGGTTGTGCTCGACGAGTTCATGCACGACCCGCGATTTGAGTACCGGCGCAACGACATGAATATTGGACCGGGTGCAAATTTCCAATTGGCACTGCATCAGTCTGAAGCCGAGTACTTTATGTGGCGCGCGGATGATGACCTATCAGACCCAACCTATGTTGGCGCTCTCTTACGGTGTCTGGAAGACGATCCATCGTTAGAACTCGCCTATTCGAGTTGCGAGCAGGTCACCGAAAATAGTCGGAAACTGGTCGAGGCAGGATCCAGACGCGACGAGGATCCTGGGCGCGTCGTGGACTTGTTGTTGGATTGCAAACCGACTTGGGTTTACGGGATGTGGCGGCGGACTGCCCTGCAAAGTAATAGAAGAGCTTTTGAAGAAACAGGGTATCCATTTTTGTGGGCGAGCGATCATTTGATCCTTTTGCCGAGCCTGTTGAAAGGTGCCGCTGCACCGGTGCCAGACACCCGTTTTATCCAGCGTATCATTGGGAGTGCGGATTACGCGCTGCAACCGCGTGAGCAGCTACAAGCCCGTGCGGAGTTTCGTTGGCATGCTCATGAGATGATGGAACAGCTAACTGACCCTTCCTACAGGTCAGAGATCGCGACTGCCTTGGAACACCATATCGAACAGCGTGTCGGTCGGAAGTGGAGCCTGCGACGCCGAATTCTGCGCGGCATGTTGCGGCTTTGAAGGTTAAGCGATGAAGATCGACATTTGCATGACTGCCGTTCGGCGCCCTGACTTGCTCAAAACAACCTTGGATTCATTTCAAGAAAACCTATTTTCGAATTTTGTGGTCGAGTGCGCCTACGTGAACCTCGATCCGGCCTTTGGAGATGCGTCGGACGAAGCCAGCTGCGAAGAGGTACTGCGGTCTATGTTTCCGCGTGTGCAAATTCGGAAACCAGAAACGCCCTCCTTTGGAGCCGCGGTGAAATGGCTATGGGGTCAAGCTGCGGACAACGTCATGTTCCATATGGAAGACGATTGGATTTGCCTCGAGCATATGGACCCACAGGACATCGAACCGTTTCTGCGAAAGGGTTATGACGCAGTAGCCCCGTTGACGATTGAGCATCATTGGAAGCGGCGTTATCCGTATCTGACAGATAAAGAAGCATGGTTTTCGCTATTTGGTAAAACCATTTACCGGCGCGTATCAGCGCTTGGGACCAGCCCAAAGTTTATCCTGCCTGCCTTTGCAAACGCAGTGGCGGAGTTGCTAATCCCATCGCTCGATCCGGAGAAGCAGCAAGCGCGGGACATCAACCCTGCCCTCGCAGAGTTGGTCCAATCCCGAAAATGCGCCGTGCTGACTCGCGGCAAACGAACACCGATGATCAGAGATATTGGCCGTGCTTGGGCGGCAGAGGTTGGCATCTCAAAAGTAGTCACGGGCGGTGAAACCGTCTGGAACAAAGAAAACCCCACACTGTAAGGGGCGAGGTTTTCTATTGCTTAGTTCAAGACTTGCAGCTGTGACCAAACGTCCGGGCGACGCGCCTCAATACCGATAATGCTCGGGCTTGAACGGCCCGTCCTGCGCCACGCCGATATAGTCCGCCTGTTCCTTGGCGAGCTGGGTCAGTTTCACACCGATCTTCTTCAGATGCAGGCGCGCGACTTTCTCGTCCAGCACCTTCGGCAGGACGTAGACCTCGTTGTTGTACTCCTCCCCCTTGGTCCACAGCTCGATCTGGGCCAGTACCTGATTGGTGAAGGAGGCCGACATCACGAAAGACGGGTGGCCGGTGGCATTGCCGAGGTTCAGCAACCGCCCTTCGGACAGCAGGATCAACCGGTTGCCCGAGGGCATCTCGATCATATCCACCTGTTCCTTGATGTTGGTCCATTTGTGGTTCTTCAGCGCGGCGACCTGAATTTCATTGTCGAAATGGCCGATATTGCCGACGATCGCCATGTCCTTCATCTCGCGCATGTGCTCGATGCGGATCACGTCCTTGTTGCCGGTGGTGGTGATGAAGATATCCGCATGCGGCAGTTCGTCTTCCAGCAGCACGACCTCGAACCCGTCCATGGCCGCCTGCAGGGCGCAGATCGGATCGACCTCGGTCACCTTCACGCGGGCCCCGGCCCCGCGCAGGGACGCCGCAGACCCCTTGCCGACATCGCCATAGCCGCAGACAACGGCCACCTTGCCGGCCATCATCGTGTCGGTGGCGCGCCGGATGCCGTCCACAAGGCTCTCCTTGCAGCCGTACTTGTTGTCGAATTTCGACTTGGTGACGCTGTCATTCACATTGATCGCCGGGAAGGGCAGGTGGCCCTTCTCCATCATCTGGTACAGGCGGTGAACGCCGGTCGTCGTCTCTTCGGTGACGCCCTGGATCATGTGGCGCTGCTTCACGAACCAGCCCGGGGTTTCCTTGATCCGCTTGCGGATCTGATCGAAAAGCGCGACCTCCTCGTCCGACGTCGGCACCGCGATCAGGTCTTCCTCGCCTTCCTCGACCCGTGCGCCCATCAGGATGTAAAGCGTCGCGTCGCCCCCGTCGTCGAGGATCATGTTGCAACCGCCTTCCTTGAACTGGAAGATCTTGTCGGCGTAATCCCAGTATTCCTCCAGCGTTTCGCCCTTGATGGCGAAGACCGGCACCCCGGCAGCGGCGATCGCGGCGGCGGCATGATCCTGCGTGGAGAAGATGTTGCACGACGCCCAGCGAACCTCCGCACCCAGTTCCACAAGCGTCTCGATCAGCACGGCGGTCTGGATCGTCATGTGCAGAGAGCCGGCAATTCGCGCGCCTTTCAGGGGTTTGGAGGCCCCGTATTCCTCGCGCAGCGCCATCAGCCCGGGCATTTCGGTTTCGGCGATATCCAGTTCCTTGCGGCCATATTCGGCCAGAGCAATGTCTTTCACGATGTAATCGGTCACGGGGGGTAGCCTTTCCTTCGGGCACAGATCTCTGTTTGGATGGCGACATAGCAGGGCACCATGGGCGCGGCAATGCCGGTGGCGCCGCGAATCCGGCGCGCCTTGATCAGTGTCAAATCCCTGACAACCAGAACATGTAAGTTGCAGTTGAAAGCAATCTTGAGGAGAACGCCGATGTCCCTGCCCAAAACCATGAAAGCCGCCGTCGTCCCCGCACTCGGGAAGCCGCTGGAGATCCGCGAGGTTCCGGTGCCGGAGGTCGGCCCGGGGCAGGTGCTGATGCGGGTGCGGGCCAGTGGTGTCTGTCATACCGACCTGCATGCGGCCGAAGGCGATTGGCCGGTCAAGCCCACGGCGCCGTTCATTCCCGGCCATGAAGGCGTGGGCGAGGTCGCGGCGGTGGGCGCGGGCGTCACCCATCTGAAAGAGGGCGACCGGATTGGCGCGCCATGGCTGCACACCGCCTGCGGTCGCTGCGAACATTGCGTGGGCGGCTGGGAAACCCTGTGCGAAAGCCAGCAAAACACCGGATATTCCGTCGATGGCGGCTATGCGGAGTTCGTGCGGGCGGATGCGAATTATGTCGGCCAACTGCCAGATGGGCTGGAGTTCGGTCCCGCGGCTCCGGTGCTGTGCGCGGGTGTCACGGTCTACAAGGCCCTGAAGGAGCTGGAGGCGAAACCCGGCGACTGGGTCGCGGTCTCGGGCATCGGCGGGCTGGGCCATATGGCTGTGCAATACGCCAAGGCCATGGGGCTTCATGTGGTCGCGGTGGACGTGCATGAAGACAAGCTGAAGCTGGCGCGGGATCTGGGCGCGGATCTCACCTTCAACGCGGTTGATGAGGATCCGGTCGGCGAGTTGCAGACGCAGATGGGCGGGGTGCGCGGCGTGCTTGTCACCGCGGTGTCCAACAGCGCCTTCAGTCAGGCCGTGGGCATGTTGCAGCGCGGCGGGTTCATGTCTCTGGTGGGGCTGCCGCCCGGCGATTTTCCGCTGCCCATCTTCGAGATCGTGCTGAAACGGATCACCGTGCGCGGCTCGATCGTGGGAACGCGGAACGATTTGCGCGAGTCGCTGGTCTTCGCGGCCGAAGGCAAGGTCGCCTCCCATTTCACATGGGACAAGCTGGAGAACATCAACGCGATCTTCGACAAGATGCGCGCCGGTCAGATTGACGGGCGGATCGTGATGGAAATCTGAAACACCGGCCCTGCCGGAGGAAGAAACCGGCCGCCACGAACCCGGCGGCCGGTTTCGATCATGCGGTCACGCGGCGGAAAGGCTACTTGCCCTTGCCGCCGCCCGGCACCTTTTCTGTCCCGTGGGGCGTGGTGCCCGGGCCCTTGCCGCCGTCTTTGCCGCCTTTACCGTCCTTGGACATCGAAACTCTCCCCTGGATTGCACGTAAGAGATGGAAAGCGTAAGCGCAAAGCCCCGCGGGCGCCTAGCGATTTCTGGTGATCGGGAGGCGGTTGTCCTTTGCGCGACCGCCGCTTATCCATCTCGGGCGCAGCAATTGCCGGATAGAGCTATGCCCAAACATCCCCCCCGTGCCTGGCAGCGCATGTTGTCGGGGCGCAGGCTGGACCTTCTGGATCCGACGCCGATGGATATCGAGATCGAGGATATCGCCCACGGGCTGGCCTTCGTTGCGCGCTGGAACGGGCAGACAGCGGGGGATTATCCCTATTCGGTGGCCGAACATTCGCTTCTGGTGGAGGAAATCTACGGTCGGCTGGTGCCGGATGCACCGACAAAATGGCGGCTGGCGGCCCTGCTGCACGATGCGCCGGAATATGTCATCGGCGACATGATCTCGCCGGTGAAGGCGGCCGTGGGGCCGGATTACGGCGCGCTGGACGACCGGTTGTCGGCGGCGATCCACTTGCGGTTCGGGCTGCCCGGCCTGCTGCCGAAAACCGTCAAGGCAAAGATCAAGCGGGCCGACAAGATCTCGGCCTGGCTGGAAGCGACGCAACTGGCCGGTTTCGCCGAGGCGGAGGCCGACCGGTTCTTCGGGCATCCCCGGCCCGGCGTGACGAAGGGGCTGACCCTGCGCCTGCGCCCCCCGGCGGAGGCGCGCGCGGAATTCACCGCCCGCCATGCGGCCCTTCTGGCGGCGCTGTGACCGGCGAGTTGCATGTCAGGCCCGCGCACGGGCTGGATGCGGGCGGAATGGCCGAGCTTCTTTGCCGGATCATCCGCATCGGCGGGACAACCGCGATGACCCGCCCGGTGACCGCCACAGATATGACGGACTGGATGTCGAGCGATCCCGACCGAAGCGCATGGCATGTGGCGGAGGACGGGCAGGGACGCATCTTGGGGTTTCAGCTCGTCGGGCCGGCTGACTATCTGCCTGCCGCCGCTGCGGATATCTCGACCTTCGTCGCCCCTCACTAGCAGGGGCTGGGGATCGGCTCCCGCCTGTTCCGCGCCACCGTACCGGCGGCCCGCCTGCTGGGATATGCATGGATCAACGCCAATATCCGCACGGATAATGACAGCGGGCTCACCTATTACCAGAGCCGGGGCTTCCAGCCCTACGGGTCCATGACAGGGGTCCGGCTGGACGACGGGCAGGTGGTCGACAAGCAGCTGATGCGGTACGATCTGGACTGATCCCGGGCGCCATGAGACCGCTAAAAAAGGCCGGAAGGTTCGGAGCTTGCGCGTCGACCCTCCGGCCAAGTGGGGCAGGCCGTTTCCGGCCAGCCACAGGGATGAGAGAGATGCCTGATGTAAGCAGGCCTCATAAAATACCGGTATCGCGCAGCCAGCGCCGCATGGAGCTTTGACGCGGATTCTGCCGGGCCGGGCGGCGGACCGGGCGTTCGTCCATCTGGCGCCAGTAGTCGGGCGGGTCCCAGTCATGCTGGCGGGCTGCAATTTTCAGGCTGTCGGAAAGGATGCGGAGCATTGTCGATTTCCTTTGATATGATCTGTCCCGATGCTACCGCGCTTGACCGAAGGCGGTGAGTCAGCAATAGCTTTCGTATGTAAGATGAGGTTACATATGGATTGGCGCGATATCCCGTCCCTCTCCGCGCTTCGGGCATTCGAGGCGGCCGCCCGGCTGGAAAACTACTCGGCTGCCGCACGCACGCTGAACGTGACCCATGCGGCCATCGCGCAGCATGTCCGCGCGCTTGAAACCCATTTCGGACAATCGCTGATCGAGCGGGAAGGCCGGCGCATGGTGCCCACGCCCGCGGGGCGCCGTCTTGCCACGGATCTGGCCAACGGGTTCGCCGAGATCGCGGCGGGTGTCCGCACCCTGACCGAGGCGCGCTGCGAAGGGCCGATCTCGCTGACGACGACGCGCAGCTTCGCGGAAAACTGGCTGATGCCGCGCCTGTCGGAGTTCTGGTCGGCGCGGCCCGATATTCCGATCACCATCTCGTCCGACGACCGGGTCCATGATCTCCGGCGGGAGGGGCATCATCTGGCGATCCGCTATGGGCGCGGCGTGTGGCCGGGCGTCGAGACGCGGTTCCTGAGCCGGGCGAACACCGTGGTGGTCGCGCATCCCGCGCTGGCCGCAAGACTGCCGGAAACCTATACCGCCGCCGCGCCGGAGGCGGTGCGGATGCTGGCCGATCTGCCCTGGGTCGTGGACACGAGTTTCGGGGAGCTATTCTCCTGGCTGACGGTGCAGGGTCTGGACCGCGCCGACATCTCGGCGACCGAGCTCAGTTCCAGCGCCCTTGCGCTTGCGGCATGCCGGGCCGGGGCCGGGGTCAACATGCAACCCTATGCGGTGGTGCAGAAGGATCTGGACGAAGGCCGGCTGGTGCTCCTGCTGGAGCAATGCGACACGGAACTGGGATATTATCTGGTGCAGCAGCCGGGCCCGTTGCCCGCGCGGGTCAAGGTGTTTGTGGACTGGCTGGTCCGATGCGCGGTGGACTGCTAGCGCTGGAAACAGGTCGCCCCGGCCCAGATCATGCGCACCTCCGAGCCGCGCTCGTCCAGAATGCCGAAGATCCCGCCCGCGCGAAACCCGGTGCCCAGCGAGGTCTCGGAGAAATCCGCGCCCGGCAGGTCCGCGCGCGCCATGCCGGCGAAGATCCCTTGCGGCGTGCTCAGGTCCGGGCCCGTCATCGTCCAGCCGCGAAAATCGCCGTCGAGGAAGTTCAGCGTCAGCCCGTTCTGCCAGCGCGCAGCCGTCACCGGCCCCGGGCCGCACTCCGTCTGCCGGGCGATCTCGACCGGGGCCGCGCCCTGAAGGCGGGTCATCGTTTCGATCACGCCATCCTGCGCCCGGCCGAAATCGATCCGGAGCGGCGTGCCCGACGGCTGCACGCCGCCCTCATCGAGGGTGACGCTTCTTGGGGTGGGGGTGGTGGCGGCACGCTCGGGGAGCCCCGCGGGCGCGCAGGCCGTCAGCGCAAGACCGGCCGCGGCCAGCCCGATACGGATCACCGTGGCGACCGTTTGGCGAGGATGCGCTGCAAGGTCCGGCGGTGCATGTTCAGCCGCCGTGCGGTCTCGCTGACATTGCGGTCGCAAAGCTCGTACACGCGCTGGATATGTTCCCATCGCACCCGGTCGGCGGACATCGGGTTTTCCGGCGGCGGCGGCATCTCTTCCTCTGCCGCCAGCAATGCGGCGGTGATGTCGTTGGCATCGGCGGGTTTGGACAGGTAATCCGTCGCCCCGATTTTCACCGCGGCCACGGCGGTGGCGATGGCGCCATAGCCCGTCAGCACCACGATCCGGCTGTCGGGGCGCTTTTCACGCAGGGTTTCGACCACATCCAGCCCGTTGCCGTCTTCCAGCCGCAGGTCGATGACGGCATAGGCCGGGGGCCGGGCCGTCGCGATGGCGATCCCGGCGGCCACGGACCCGGCCGCTTCGACATCGAAGCCGCGTTTTTCCATGGCGCGCTGCAGACGTCTCAGAAACGGTTCGTCATCATCCACGAGAAGCAGGGATTTATCCGGCCCTATATCGCGTAGCGTCCGTTCCTGGGACATGCAAGTTCCTCCGGTTCTTCAACAATTCAACCTACATAGGCGTAATCGTCGGGACAGGTCAATTTGTGGCTACGAGCGGGCCTCGATGAAACATTCGACCTGTTCGGCCATCTGCGCCGGCGACATTTCCCTGCGGAAGAACTCCACGAACCCGTCCTCGGGCATCACCAGATAGGTGAAGGTGGAATGATCGACCAGATAAAACTCGTCCGACGTGTCATGGAGCCGGTAATAGGTGCGGTAGGCGCGGGAGGCGGCATCGGTCTGTTCCGGCGTGCCGGTCAGACCGATCATGTCGGGATGGATGTTGGCGGTGAAGGCCTCCACCACTTCGGGCGTGTCCCTGCCCGGATCGACGCTGATGAAGACCGGGGTCACCGAATGACCCTGTTCACTCAGGATATCGACCGCTTCGGCATTCCGGACCGTGTCCAGCGGGCAGACATCGGGGCAGAAGGTATAACCGAAATAGATCAGCGTGGGTTCGGTTATGATGTCGGCATCCGTCACGGTCTCGCCGGTTTCGCTGACCAGTTCGAACGGGCCGCCGATACTGCCCGCGCCGCCGGCGATCTGCGAACTGCGGCATTGCGCATAAGGGTCGGCATCGGCAAGCTGCTGCCCGCGGCCCATATAGATGACCACCGCGATGGCGGCCAGCATGGCCACGATCAGCGTGACCGCGCTGATGGCGTAAACTCGAGTCATCGCGACCTCCCGCAACGTTGTGCTGTTTGTTGAACACTTAAGACCAAGCGACTATCAATTCACGATCCTGTACCTGTGACAGAAAGCCCCGCTCGTCCGATGGCCTCACTCCCCGATCCGTCAATCACGCTCGTCACCCGGGATGCGCCCAGCGACTGGGTGCGTCTGCGCACGCTCTTGGTGCTGCGTTGGCTGGCGATCCTTGGGCAGACGATCACCGTGGTCGTGGTCAGCCTCTATCTGGGCCTCAGGGTCGAACTGGGCCTGTGTTTCCTGGCCATCGGCGCGGGGGTCATCTCGAACCTGATCGCGATGACGATCTTCCCGGAGAACCAGCGCCTCAGCGACCGCGACGCGATGCTGACGCTGCTGTTCGATCTGACGCAGCTGTCGTTCCTGCTGTTCCTGACCGGGGGGCTGAACAACCCGTTCGCCTTGCTGATTCTCGCGCCGGTCACCATCTCGGCCACGGCGCTGACCCTGCGCTCCACCCTTTTTCTGGGCGCCGTGGCGATATTGATGATCTCGCTTCTGGCGTATTTCCACATTCCGCTGGCGACGGTTGATGGCTCGGTTCTGGAACTGCCCGATCTCTTCGTGCTGGGGTTCTGGCTTGCGATCGTGATCGGGATCATCTTCCTGTCGGCATATGCCCGCCGCGTCACCCGCGAAACCCATTCGATGAGCCAGGCGCTGATGGCCACGCAGATGGCTCTGGCGCGGGAGCAGAAACTGACCGATCTGGGCGGTGTCGTGGCCGCCGCCGCCCATGAACTGGGAACCCCGCTTGCAACGATCAAGCTGGTTTCCACCGAACTGGTGGAGGAGCTGGCGGACAGGCCCGAGCTGCTGGAGGATGTGGCCCTGATCCGGGATCAGGCGGATCGGTGCCGCGATATCCTGCGCTCCATGGGGCGCGCCGGTAAGGATGACGTTCACATGCGCAGCGCGCCCCTGGGCGCCGTGGTGCGCGAGGCGGCGGAGCCACATGCGGATCGCGGTACGGAGATCCATTACGATTTCCAGCCCGCCGGCGACATGTCCGCCGCCCAGCCGATCATCCGCCGCAAGCCCGAGATCATCCACGGCCTGCGCAATCTGGTGCAGAACGCCGTCGATTTCGCCGATGGCCGGGTCTGGATCGAGGGACGCTGGGGCAACGGGACGATCCGGTTGCGGATGGTCGATGACGGGGCCGGGTTTCCCCCCGATCTGCTGGGGCGTCTGGGCGACCCGTTCCTGCGCGGCCGGTCCCGGCCCGAGCACGACCCGCGACCGGGCTACGAGGGGATGGGCCTTGGCCTGTTCATCGCCAAGACGCTTCTGGAGCGCTCCGGCGCCACGGTGCAGTTCATGAATGCGTCCGATCCGTTCCTGGCGGCCGAGGACAAGGGTGAAAAGCGCGGCGCGATCGTGGAGGTCAGCTGGCCCTATGAGGCGATCGGCCTGCTGGCGGACGAAGCCAGCAAGCCGCTTGGCGAGAACCAACCCATTCCCGTTTAACTGATCATTAATGCTTCTGCCGTTTGGTGCTTGGCGAATATGTCCCCCAGGCTCTGGAGCGTCGTCTTGCCCGATACCGCCGTGATTGTGCTTCTCGTGGTCGTAAGCGTGGCGGCGGCCTCCTGTGCCATGATTCTCAGCCAATGGCTCCTGCGCCGGCGCGGCGCGGCTTCGGCGCAGCAGTTCTGGCAGGCGCTGGACATGCCGCGCAGATATGTGTTCCGCGAAGGGTATCTGATCTCCGATCCGGATGAGGACGAGTGCTTTATCGCCGACCCTGAGGACCGGGCCGCCGCCTGGGTCGGGCTTGTGGAGGGGCTGACCCCCCTCAACGAGGGCATTCCCGACGCGATGCAGGAATTGCGGCACCGGGGCGAGGGTTTCGTGCTGATCGGCTATCTGGGCAGCGACGCGATCTCGGTCGCGGGCAGGACCGAGGGCGAGACGCTTTGCATCACGGTCGCCACGGCGCAGGAGGGAAAGGCGCGTCAGGCGATCCACAAGGGCAGTCTGGACGGTCTGCAGGCCGAACTTAAAGGCCTGCGCGCGGCGCTTGATTTCCTGCCCGTGCCGATGTGGCGGGAGGGGCCGGATGCGCAGATCACCTGGGCCAATGCTGCCTATTTCAGGCTGGTCCGGCGCTCTACGGAGCTGGACGGGCCGCTGGTCTGGCCGATCCGCAGGCTGTTCGCCGATCAGCTTGATCCGCCGCCCGATCCCGGCAGCTTCCGGCGCTGCCAGCTCGACATTCCCGATCAGCAGGACCCCAGTTGGTACGATGTCTCGATGACGCCGGAGGAGGATGGCGGAACGCTTTACGCGGCCCGGTCGATCGACCGGCTGGTGGCGGCGGAAACCGGGCTTCGCAACTTCGTGCAGACCCTGTCCAAGACCTTCGCGCATCTGCCCATCGGTCTGGCGATTTTCGACAAGCGGCGGGAACTGGTGCTGTTCAACCCGGCCCTGCTGACGCTCTCGACGCTTGACCCGGAATGGCTGTCCTCCCGGCCCAGCCTGTTCGCGTTCCTCGACCAGTTACGCGAACGCCAGCGGATGCCCGAGCCCAAGAATTACAAGGCATGGCGGGCCAGCCTGTCGCGGCTGGAACAGGCCGCGCAGGACGGCAGCTATCAGGAGCTGTGGACGCTGCCCACCGGGCAGACCTACCGGGTGATCGGCCGCCCGCATCCCGACGGGGCGGTGGCCTTCATGTTCGAGGATATCAGCTCCGAGGTTTCGCTGACCCGGCAGTTCCGCGCGGATCTGGACCTCTATCAGGCGGTGCTGGACGAAGGGGAGGCGGCGCTTGCGGTATTCTCCAAGGATGGCCAGCTGATCCTCAGCAACGATGCCTATGCACGGCTCTGGGGGACCGACCCGCGAGAGATGCTGGGCACGATGGGTCTGGTGGAGGCGACGCGCCAGTGGCAGGAGGCGACCCGGCCCGCGCCGGTCTGGGGCGATATCCGCGCCTTCGCCAGTCAGGAGGCCGAACGCGCGGCATGGTCCGACGACATCGTGATGGCCGACGGTCGGGCGCTGGAATGCCGGGTCGCGCCGCTGAAGGGCGGGGCGATGATGGTGAGTTTCGTGCGCTTGTCCAAAACCACCGAGAAGCTCGAACGGCTGCGCGAGGTGGCGGGCGGGCAGGACTGATCCCGGCCCATCTTGTGCAAGGTTGCGGTTGCGGGCCGCCGGGCCATGGCTAAACTCGCCGCAAATGTCCGACACCGCCGCCCGTTCCCCCGAATTGCCCTGCCTGGCCCGATGGGTCAGCACCTCCCCCGAGGCGACGGCCGCGATGGCGGCGCGGATCGGGGCGGAGCTTCATGCCGGAGACGTGATCCTGCTGGCGGGCGATCTTGGCAGCGGCAAGACTCATTTCGCCCGCGCCCTGATCCAGAGCCGTCAGGCGGAGCACGGAACGGCAGAGGATGTGCCCTCCCCCAGCTTCACGCTGGTTCAGACCTATAAGGCTGGAGATCTGGAGATCTGGCATTGCGATCTCTACCGTCTGACCGGTGCCGATGACGCGCTGGAGCTTGGGCTGGAGGAGGCGTTTTCCGATGCGCTTTGCCTCATCGAATGGCCCGACAGGCTGGCCGGGCGCTGGCCAGAGGGCGCGGCCTGGCTTGTCTTTTCGCATGATCTCGAAACCCCTGACCGTCGCGGGATCGCCCTGCACATGGCCGATGATACCGCACTTGCCGCCCGTCTTGCCCGCTGTCTGGAGGCGGGATGAGCGCGGAGATCGACGAGTTTCTGAAACCGCTGGGCTGGGCGGAGGCGCACAGAACGCCACTGCCCGCGGATGCCTCCCCACGGCGCTATCTGCGGCTTCATGACCGGGCAGGGGACCAGACCGCCATCCTGATGATCGCCCCGCCGGACGAGGAGTTCGACCGGTTCCAGGACATCGCCGCCTACCTGAAAGCCCACAGCCTTTCGGCGCCGGAGATCCTTGCCGTCCGGCGCGGCGCCGGGCTGATGCTGCTGGAGGATCTGGGCGACGACCTCTTTGCCCGCTGCGTCGAGACCGACCCGCAAGCCGAGCGCCCGCTTTACACCGAGGCCACCGATCTTCTGTCCCACCTTGCCGGTCTGCCGCCGCCGGCCGGTCTGCCGCATCTGGCGCCGGACCGGATGTGCGACATGCTGGCCGTGACGTTCGAGCACCTGTCGCCGGGGGCCGATGCGGCGGGTCTCCGGCAAGAGATATCCGACCGGCTTCTGCCGCTGTTCAGGAGCCATTTCGGCGGGCCCGGCGTTACGATCCTGCGCGATTACCATGCGGAAAACCTGATCTGGCTGCCCGGGCGGCAGGGGCTTGCCCGGGTCGGGTTGCTGGATTTCCAGCTCGCGGCCACGGGGCCCGCGGGCTACGATCTGATCTCCTTTCTGGATGACGCGCGCCGGGATGTGCCCGAGCCGCTTCGCGCCGACCTGATCGCGCGGCACGGGGCGGCGCTGGGTCTGGACCCGGCGGCGTTCCGACTGCATTGCGCGCTGTTGTCGCTGCAACGCAACCTGCGGATTCTGGGCGTTTTCGCCCGGCTGGCCAGCGAATTGGGCAAACCGGGATATCTGCGCCACATGCCGCGCGTCGCGGGGCATGTCCGGCGCGCGGCCGCGCATGCGGAGTTGCACGCGCTGCGCGCCCCGGTCTCCGCGCTTCTGGACAATCTGCCGGTCACGGACCCTGTCGGATGACGCCCCGGTCCTGCATGATCCTTGCCGCCGGGTTCGGACGCCGGATGGGCGCCCTGACCGCGGACCGGCCCAAGCCGCTGATCGAGGTGGCGGGCCGCCCGATGATCGAGCATGCCCTTGCGCAGGCCCGCGATGCCGGCGCCGCGCCAATCGCGGTGAACGGCCACTATCGCGCCGATCGGCTGGCGGCCTATCTGACGGAGCAGGAGGATGTGACCTTCCTGCACGAGACGCCGGAGGTCCTGGACTCCGGCGGGGGCGTCCGCAATGCCCTGCCGGTTCTGGGGGAAGGGCCGATCTGGTGCCTGAACTCCGACGCGGTCTGGCGCGGGGAAAACGCGCTGCGCCTGCTGGCCGCCGGCTGGCGGCCCGGGGCGATGGACGGCCTGTTGCTGCTGGTGCCCCGTGACCGGGCCGTGGGGCGGCAGGGCGGCGGCGACTTCGCGCTGTCCGAAACCGGGCGGATCACCCCGGACAAGACCGGGCTGGTCTGGACGGGCGCGCAGATCCTTGATGGCGCCGTGTTCGACGATACGGCCCCCGGCCCGTTTTCAATGTGGGTGATCTGGCGCAAGCTGATGGCGCGGGGCCGGCTGTTCGGCGCGATCTATCCCGGGTTCTGGGCCGATGTGGGCCACCCCGGCGGCATCCCCCTGGCCGAAGCGATGCTGGAGCGGCGCGATGCTGTTTGAGCCCGCACCCCAGCCACGCGTTTTCGCGACCCCGCTCGGCGTCGATTTCATCGCCGCGCTGATCGACGGGATCGAGACGCGTCTGGCCGGGCAGCCGCCCGAAGCGCTGGCCCGGGTGGAAATCTACGTCAACACCGCGCGGATGCAGCGCCGGCTGACCGCGCAATTCGCCGCGCGGCGCGCCAGTTTCCTGCCCCGCATCCTGCCCGTCACGGATTTGGCCGCGCGGCTCGATATGGCGGGGCTGCCGCCTGCGATGTCGCCCCTGCGGCTGCGCCTGCAACTGAGCCAGCTGATCGCGAAACTGCTGGAAAAACGGCCCGACCTGGCGCCCCGCTCCGCGCTTTATCCGTTGGCCGACAGTCTGGCCGATCTGATGGGCGAGATGCAGGAGGAACGGGTCAGCCCCGATACCGTCCGCATGCTCGACGTGGGCGACCATGCGCAGCACTGGCAGCGCAGTCAGGCGTTCCTGTCCATCGTGGCGCCGTTTTTCGCGGGCGAGGACAGCCTGACGGTGGAGGCGCGCCATTCCGCCGTCGTGGACCGGCTAGACCGGATCTGGGAGACCGCGCCCCCGGACCATCCGGTGATCGTTGCCGGATCCACCGGATCGCGCGGGTCGACGGCCCGGTTCATGGCGGCGGTGGCGCGTTTGCCGCAGGGGGCGGTGGTGCTGCCGGGGCTGGATTACGACATGCCGCCGGAGGTCTGGCAGGGGTTGATGCAGGGCCGCGCGGTGGGTCTGGGCGGGGAAGATCACCCGCAGTTCCGTCTGGGGCGCTTTGCGGAGACACTGGGCATGCTGCCCGGCGATGTGCCCGTCTGGAGCGGCCTCGAACCGCCGCATCCGCTTCGCAACCGCTTGATTTCGCTGGCCTTGCGTCCCGCACCAGTCACCGATCAATGGCGCGAGGAAGGGCCCGGGCTGGGGGATCTGACCCCGGCGGTGGCCGATCTGACCCTGATCGAGGCGCCGACGCCGCAGGCGGAGGCCACGGCGATTGCCCTGCGTCTGCGCCAGGCGGCGGAAACCGGGCAGACCGCCGCATTGATCAGCCCCGACCGGACCCTGACCCGGCAGGTGACCGCCGCCCTTGACCGTTGGAACATCCTGCCCGACGACAGCGCCGGACAGCCGATCTCCCTCACCGCGCCGGGCCGTCTGCTGCGGCACGTGGCCGAGCTTCTGGTTGCGCCGGCCACGGCGGAGGGGCTGCTTATCTTGCTGAAGCATCCTTTGAGCCATTCCGGGCGCGACGATCGCGGGCAGCATCTGCTCAGGGCGCGCGATCTGGAACTGCAGGTGTTGCGGGGTGGCGGGCCGCATCCGCAGCGCCAGGACCTGATCGGCTGGGCAAGCGGGCGCCGCGGCGATCCAGGCAGCGTCGACTGGGCGGCGTGGGTTGCCGATCTGGCGCTGGCCGACCGGCCCGGCGGGGCTCTGCCGCTGGCCGATCATGTCGCCCGGCATATCGCGGTGACCGAGGCATTGGCGGCGGGGCCCGGCGCGGATGGCGCGGGCGCGCTTTGGGCGCGCGACGACGGGCAGGCGGCCGAGCGCCTGATGCGCGCGGTGGCCGAGGACGCGGATGCGGGCGGCCTGCTGAGCGCCGCGGAGTACCGCGATCTGATCGGCGCGGTTCTGGACGATGCGGAGGCACGGAACCCGGTCCGGCCCCATGCGCGGATCATGATCTGGGGGGCGCTGGAGGCGCGGGTTCAGGGGGCCGACCTGATGATCCTTGCGGGGCTGAACGAAGGTATCTGGCCCGCCGCGCCGGGGGCCGATCCGTGGCTGAACCGGGCGATGCGGGCCGAGGCGGGGCTGCGCCTGCCGGACCGGCAGATCGGGCTGTCGGCCCATGACTTTCAGCAGGCCGCGGCGGCGCGGGAGGTCTGGCTCAGCCGGTCGCGCCGGGACGCGGAAACCGAAACCGTGCCCTCTCGCTGGCTGAACCGGCTGGTGAACCTGATGGACGGGACAAGCCCCGTGTCACGGGCTGCGCTTGCCGATATGCGCCGGCGCGGGGCCGGCTGGCTGTCGCTGGCCGACGCGCTTGGCGCTCCGGTGGCCCCCGTCGCCCCGGCGCCGCGCCCGTCGCCCCGCCCGCCCCTGTCGGCCCGGCCCGGCCGGCTGTCGGTGACCCAGATCGAGAAGCTGGTGCGCGACCCCTATGCGATCTACGCACTGAAAACCCTGCGCCTGCGGCCGCTGGAGCCGTTGAGACAGTCCCCGGATGCCCGCCTGCGCGGCACCGCGCTTCACGCCATTCTGCGCCGGTTCGTGGAGGCAACCCGAAGCGGTCTGCCCGACGATGCGGAGGATCTGTTCGTCCGGCTCGCGGCCGAAGCGCTCCGCAAGGAGGTGCCGTGGCCGGTCGCCCGCAGGCTGTGGCAGGCGCGGCTGGAACGCATCGCGCCGTGGTTCGTGGCGGGCGAACGCGCGCGGCGCGGCTTTGCGGAGCCCTATCTGCTGGAGGTCGCGGGCGAGATGCGGCTGGCGGTGCCCGACGGCACGCCCGACTTCACGCTCGGCGGCACCGCGGACCGGATCGACCTGACGCCGGACGGGGCGCTGGCGATCTATGACTACAAGACCGGATCGGTCCCCTCCGCCGATCAGGAGCGGTACTTCAACAAGCAGCTTTGGCTGGAGGCGCTGATGGCGCGGGCCGGTGCCTTCGGGGAGGTCAGGGACGTCGCGCGGATCGCCTATATCGGTCTGGGCGGCGGCGGTGCTGTTCTCAGCCACGACGTCGGCGCCGCGGAGATCGACCGGATCGGCCGGGAGCTTGGTGCGCTCCTTGCCCGCTACGCGGATCCGGCCACGGGCTATACGGCGCGGCGGGCCATGGCGGAGCTGCGCTATGCGGGCGACTACGACCATCTGGCGCGCTATGGCGAGTGGGACGAGACCACCGCGCCGACACCCGAGGAGGTGGGCCCATGAGCCTCGACGATGCGTCCCGCGCGCAGGTTCTGGCGGCCGATCCGGGCACATCCACATGGCTGTCGGCCAATGCCGGCAGCGGCAAGACCCGGGTGCTGACCGACCGGGTGGCGCGGCTGTTGCTGGATGAGGTGCCGCCCGAGCGGATCTTGTGCCTGACCTACACCAAGGCGGCCGCGTCGGAGATGCAGAACCGGCTATTCCGGCGGCTGGGGGGCTGGGCGATGATGCCCGATGACGATCTGGCCCGCGCTCTGGCCGATCTGGGATTGGCGGCGGAGCGGGTGACGCCGGCGCTTCTGTCGCGGGCCCGCACGCTCTTCGCCCGCGCGATCGAGACGCCGGGTGGCCTCAAGATCCAGACGATCCACTCGTTCTGCGGCGGCGTTCTGCGCCGTTTCCCGCTTGAGGCGGGGGTGTCGCCGGGCTTCACCGAAATGGACGAGCGCGCGCAGCTTCTGCTGGCCGAAGACGTCCTGGCGGATCTGGCCGGGGGAGGGGATATCGCGGCGGTTGACGGGGTGGCGCGCTACCTGTCGGGCGACGATATGGCGGGTCTGGTGCGCGGGCTGCTGGCCCATCGTGACGGGGTGGAGCCGCCGCGCGAACGCGACGGGATCTTCGGCTGGTTCGGGGTCGACCCGGGGCTTAGCGCCGACGATATTCTGCGCGAGACCTTTCTGGGCGATGAGAAGCGGCTTTGCGACAGGCTGGCCGGGCTGCTGGACCCGGAAAACCGCGCCCACGCCAAAAGCCACAGGGTGCTGAGCGGGTTCGACTGGGCCACGCCCGATCTGGAGGATCTGGCGCAGATCGAGGAGGTGTTCCTGACGGGCTCCGGCGCGAACACGCCCGATGCGGCGAAAATCGGCAGTATCGGGAACGCGCAGATCCGGGCCGCGATGGGGGCGGATCTGCCCCCGCTGGAGGCGTTCATGCTTCGGCTTGAGGCCGCGCGCCCGCGCCGCCGCGCCATGCTGTCGGCGCAGAAGACCGCGGCGCTGCATCGCTTCGCGGCGGCGTTCCTGCCGGCCTATGACGCGGCCAAACAGGCCCGCGGCTGGCTGGATTTCGACGATCTGATCCGGCGCATGAGAACCCTGCTTATGGCCCCGGGCGTCGCGCAATGGGTCTTGTTCCGTCTGGATGGCGGGATCGACCACATTCTGGTGGACGAGGCGCAGGATACTGCCCCCGCCCAATGGCAGATCATCGCGAAACTGGCCGAGGAATTCGCCTCCGGCGAAGGGGCGCGGGCGGATACGGCGCGCACGGTTTTCGTGGTCGGCGACAAGAAACAGTCGATCTATTCCTTTCAGGGCGCGGACCCTTCGGGGTTTGACCGGATGCGCGCCCATTTTGCCGACCGGCTGGCGCAGATCGACGCCCCGTTTCAGTCGCGCGAGCTGATCTATTCCTTCCGGTCGGCGGCCCCGATCCTGGCGCTGGTCGATCATGTGGCCGGCGGCGCGGCGGGGGCGGGGCTTGGCCCCGATGTTGGCCACAGGGCCTTCAAATCCGCGCTTCCGGGCCGGGTGGATATCTGGCCGCATATCCCGAAATCCGACACGACGGATCCCTCGAACTGGGAAAACCCGGTCGACCTGCTGGAGGAGGATCACCACCATGTCCGGCTGGCCCGGCGCGTGGCCGCGGCGATCGGGGCGATGCTGGACGGCAAGACCATGATCGAGGTCGAGAAAGACGGAAAACCCCATCGCCGCGCCGCCCGGGCCGGCGATATCCTGATCCTCGTTCAGCGCCGCTCGGATCTGTTTCACGAGATGATTGCCGCGATCAAGGCGGCGGGGCTGCCCATTGCGGGGGCCGACCGGATGCGTGTGGCCGCGGAACTGGCGGTGAAGGATCTGATCGCGCTGATGGCGTTTCTGGCCACGCCGGAGGATGACCTGTCGCTCGCGGCGGTCCTGCGCTCCCCGATTCTGGGCTGGTCGGAGGCGGATCTCTACGATCTGGCCAACCCGCGGGAGGGCTTCCTGTGGCGGGCGTTGCAAACCCGTGCGGCGGAGTTTCCGCAGACCGTGGCCCTGCTGGAAGACCTGCGCGATCATGCGGATTTCCTGCGCCCGTACGATCTGCTGGAACGGGTGCTGATCCGCCATGATGCGCGGCGGAACCTGCTGGCCCGGCTTGGCGGTGAGGCCGAGGACGGGATCGATGCGATGCTGGGCCAGGCGCTGGCCTATGAGCGGATGGAGGTGCCCAGCCTGACCGGGTTCGTCGGCTGGCTTCAGGCCGATGATGTGACCATCAAGCGCGATCCGGGCAGTGCGGGCAACCAGATCCGGGTGATGTCGATCCATGGGGCCAAGGGGCTGGAATCCCCGATCGTGATCCTGCCCGATTGCGCGCAGCGCCGCGCCGGGAACCGGGGTGTGACCCTTCTGGAGCCGGAGGACGGCCCGCTGGTCTGGCCGTTGGCCAGGACGGATGCGCCGGCGAGGGTCCGCGCCGCGCTGGACGGGATGGCCGAGGCCGAGGCGGAAGAGCGCAACCGCCTGCTCTATGTCGCGATGACGCGGGCGGAAAGCTGGCTGATCGTGGCCGCCGCCGGAGAGCTGGGCAAGACGGCCGCGCAAAGCTGGTACGGGACAATCCGCGAAAGCGCGGAGGCTCTGGGCGCCGCACCGCATCCGATGTTCGGGGAGACCGGGCTTCGCCTTGAGACCGGCGACTGGGCGGCCCCCGGCGACGAGACACCGCCCTCGGATGCCGCCCGCCCGCCCCTGCCGGGCTGGGCCCTGACCCCGGTGGCGGACGAGGGCCGGATGCAGGCCGCGCGCAGCCCGTCCGATCTGGGCGGCGCGAAGGCTCTGCCCTCGGAGGCCGCAGGATTGGCGGAGGAGGCGGCGAAGCGGCGCGGGCGGCTGATCCATCTGCTGCTTGAATACCTGCCCGGCCTGCCGCAGGCTGGCTGGCTGGCGGCGGCCCCGGGCATTCTGGCGCTGGAGGACGCGGTTGACGACGCGGAGGCCTTGGCCCTGCTGGAGGAGGCGGCGCGGGTTCTGAACGCCCCGGCGCTGGCCCCGGTCTTTGCCGGTGATGCGCTGGCCGAGGTGCCCCTGACCGCGTGGAGCGACACGCTTTCTGTCCAGATGATGGGGGTGATCGACCGGCTGATCGTCCGCGAGGACCGGGTGCTGGCCGTGGATTTCAAGTCCAACGCGGTCGTGCCCGCCGACGCGGTGGAGGTGCCCGAGGGCCTGTTGCGCCAGATGGGCGCCTATGCCGAGATGCTGGCCCCGCTTTATCCCGGGCGGCGGATCGACACGGCGATTCTGTGGACCCGCAACGCGACACTGATGCCTCTGGCTCACGGTTCCGTCATGGCTGCGTTGCAAAGGGCGGCCACAGCTTGACCTTGGGCGGGCGGGTCCATACCTTCGACCTCCAAGCCCACTTCCCGCGCCTTTGAGGAGAGCGACACATGAGCACCGTTTCCGTCACCGACGATACGTTTGATGCCGAAGTCCGGCAGTCGGCCATTCCCGTAGTGGTGGATTTCTGGGCCGAATGGTGTGGCCCCTGCAAACAGATCGGCCCGGCCCTGGAAGAGCTGTCGATGGAGTATGACGGCAAGGTCAAGATCGTGAAGGTGAATGTGGACGAAAACCCCAATTCACCCATGCAGCTTGGCGTGCGAGGGATCCCGGCGCTGTTCATGTTCAAGGATGGCGAAGTGGTGTCCAACAAGGTCGGCGCCGCCCCGAAAGCAGCACTTCAGAAATGGATCGAAGAGGCGGTCTGAATCGTTTTTTCTAAGGACATGAATTCGGGGCGCCTTCGGGCGCCCTTTTTCGTCGCCCCGGCGCATTTTCGCGGCTTCAATAGCGATAGGGGAACGAAACCTCCGTCCCGTCGGCCAGAACGGCGCCGGTCGCGTAGACCTCCAGCGGCAGGTCGTCATCCACCGTGCCGATCACGGTAAGGGTTTCCCCCTCCGCCGCGGGCACCGGATTCGGCCCGACATAGACCCGGACGCGTCCGGTCCCGTCGGCCAGTTCGAATTCGTCCTCGTCCGTTACCCGCTCGACCGTGCCGGTCAGCGTAACGGACATGCCCGGGCGCAGATCCGCGATATCGGTCGTTTCCGCGCCGGCGGCGGAGACGAGCAGGACGCCAAGGGCGAGACCAAGTGCGACTGGTTTCATTTGCGTCTGTCCGGGATCAATCCAGCGCGGCAATCAGAAGGACGAGCGCGGCAAGCCCGCCGGCGCAGAGGCTCCATCTGGGCAGGGTCAGATGCACATTGGTCGTCATCCACGCGCGCCAGTCGTCAAGGCTGGACGACCCGCGCGAGGGGGGTGTCGGATCTGTCATCGGGCTCTCCTGTTTCATGGGTTTCAGATGGGTGCGCGCCCTGTGCGTGCCAGTGGGTGTATCCTTTGCACGTCATAGGTTTTGCTGATTGCCGCCACCGTCTCAGATGCCGAAGGCGGCGCGCAGAACCCGGATGTCATGCAGGTCGACGTCGCGCAGGGCATATCCCCTCCGGTTCGCGATCTGGAATTCCGCCGTCATGCAATGCACCTGCTGCCCGGCCAGATCGCCCCGCCCGGCAAAGGCCGCGGCGGGATAGCTCTCGCCATTCTCGGGCGGGCCGTAAATGCCGTCGCCGCTGGTTTCGAAGACCACGACATGCAGGTCGATCCGATGGCCGGCGTCGTCCCCCAGCAGGAAGTTCCACGCTCTTTGATCCGGGCTGTCGATCACGGCGAAACCCATCTCGTCCAGCCGGGCCAGGATCGGTTCCAGATCGGCGGCGGCAACCACCAGATCAAGGTCGCCATGGGCTCGGGTCTGCCGCGCCAGAAGCGCGTCAACGCCCCATCCGCCGTCGATCCATACGGTGACACCGGCCCGGGCCAGTGCTGCGCAGATCCGGGCAGCCATGCTTTCCGGCATTTCTGGTGACATGGTCTGGCGCATTGTCCCGGCGGCGTTTTCGGATCCTGACCGGTCTTTGCATAGTGGCTGGCCGCAAGGCGCGCCAGCATTGAAAAAGGCGCCCCGTCCGGAGCGCCTTTTTCAGTCTTGTTTCGCGTGGTCCGGGCCCGATCAGCCCTTCGCGAATTCCGGGTAGGCTTCCATGCCAAGCTCGGAAACGTCGAGGCCGTTGATCTCGTCCTCTTCGCTTGCGCGCAGGCCGATGGTGGCCTTGAGCACGTAGAACACGATGAGCGAGCTGACGAAGACGAAGGCGATGACCGCCACGATCCCCAGGATCTGCGCGCCAAGCGTGGCTTCCCCATGGTAGCCGCCGGTCAGCACTACGGCGAGTGTGCCCCAGATCCCGGCGAAGAAGTGCACCGGAATGGCGCCGACCACATCATCGATCTTCAGCTTGTCGAGAAGCGGGACCGTGAAGACCACGATCAGGCCGCCGATCGCCCCGATGATCAGCGACAGGAAGAGCGACGGGGCAAGCGGTTCTGCTGTGATCGAGACGAGACCCGCCAGCGCGCCGTTCAGCACCATGGTCAGATCGGCCTTGCCATAGATGAGCTGGGTCAGGATCAGGGCTGCGATGGCGCCGGAGGCCGCCGCCATATTCGTGTTGGCGAAGATCCGGGAGACATCGGCCACGTCGCTCACCGTGCCCATGGCGAGCTGCGAGCCGCCGTTGAAGCCGAACCAGCCGAGCCAGAGGATGAACGTACCAAGCGTGGCAAGCGCCAGATTGGAACCCGGCATCGGGTTGACCTTGCCATCTTTGCTGTACTTGCCGATCCGGGGACCAAGCACGATGGCCCCGGCCAGCGCCGCGGCACCACCAGCGGCATGCACCAGCGTCGAGCCCGCGAAGTCGGAGAAGCCCGCTTCGGACAGCCAGCCGCCGCCCCACTGCCAGGATGCCTCGATCGGGTAGATGAAGCCGGTCAGCACGACAACGAAGGTCAGGAAGGGCCAGAGCTTGATCCGCTCGGCCAGGGTGCCCGAGACGATCGAGGCCGTGGTGGCGCAGAACATCAGCTGGAAGAAGAAGTCCGAACCCGCCGAGGCGTAGTCCAGCGAGGCCTCGGCCGGGTCGAGCGCCACAGGTTCCAGCGCGGTGACCGCAAAGAAGGGCCCAAGCCAGCCTTCGATCAGCCAATCGGCGGGATACATGATCCCGAAGCCCACCAGCCAGTACATGATCGCGGCGATGCCGAAGAGCGAGATGTTCTTGGTCAGCTGCATTGTGACGTTCTTGGAACGGACCAGCCCGGCTTCGAGCATCGCGAAGCCGGCGGCCATCCAGAACACGAGAAAGCCGCCGACGAGGAACAGAAGCGTCGTCAGGATGTAGGAGGTGTGCGCTGCGGCCTCTACGCCGGCTTCCTGCGCGACCCCCACGGATGGCAGCAGCGCAGCGGTTGCCACGGCGGCCAGCGGGATAAGATACTTGGTTTTCATCTGATGGATGTCCTTTTGTCGAAAGGGCGCGCGCTCACAGCGCGTCGTCATTGGTTTCGCCGGTCCGCACGCGCACGGCGGAGTTCACGTCGAGGACGAAGATCTTGCCGTCACCGATCTTGTCGGTCTTGGCGGTGCTCTGAATGGTTTCGACCACCTGATCCGCCATCGCGGCCGCAACGACGATTTCCAGTTTCACTTTCGGCACGAAATTCACGGCGTATTCGGCGCCGCGATAGATCTCGGTGTGGCCGGATTGAGAGCCAAAGCCCTTGATCTCGGTCACCATCATGCCGCGCACGCCGATGGCGGTCAGGGCTTCGCGGACCTCCTCCAGCTTGAACGGTTTGATTGCTGCGATGATGAGTTTCACGTTCATCCCCTTCCGGTTTTCGGTTTCTGTCCCCCAAAAGGACGTCACGGAGGAAAAGACAGGCCGCGGCCGCGCCAAGGGCAACGACACGGTGAAGGGTTTGCACAACCGGAAGTTGTATACGCAAATTTTTTGCGCAAATTACGTTAACTGCCCGTTTTTTTGGCAAGACGTGAATGCGGCGGTGCAGCATCATGGGCGAAAGAAAGGGCGCATTCTGCCCTCCACAATCGAGTCGTTTTTCCCTATCTTGGCGAAAAAGAAGGCAGGACATCATGAGCCCATCAGGAAACGGCGGCCGCCCGCCGCGCAAAGGGCAGCGCGGGCTTGTGGCCGACCGCAGGACAAAGTCCGCATCCGCATCCCCAACGCGCACGGCCTCCGCCAGGCGCGCACCCCGCCGACGGAAACAGGCGCGGACCCGCCGGCCCGGTATTCTGGGGTGGATCGCGGCCCTTGTCAGGTTCGTGTTCCGCATGATCTTCGGGGTGATCTGGCGCGGGGCGGTGGTGCTGGGCATCATCGTTCTGGGTGCGGCGGCCTATTACTACGCCCTGCTGCCGCCGGTGGGCGAGGTCGTCGATGCGCGGGCGCGCGGATCGGTGACCATGCTGGACCGCGACGGCAACGTGTTTGCGTGGCGTGGCGAGCAATATGGCGGGATGATCGACCCCGACAGCGTCAGCCCGCATCTGACCCATGCGGTGGTCGCCACCGAGGACCGGCGGTTCTATCGCCATGTGGGGATCAGCCCGCGGGGCATCGCCAGCGCCATCCGGATCAATATGCGCGAAGGCCGCGGCCCGCTGGAGGGGCATGGCGGTTCCACCATCACGCAGCAGGTGGCCAAGCTGATGTGTCTGGGCGTCGCCTATGACCCGTCCGAATGGGAAAGCGAGGCCGAATACGAAACGGATTGCCGCCGCACCACGCTCTGGCGGAAGATCCAGGAGGTGCCCTTCGCGCTGGCGATGGAGTTCCGCTACACCAAGGACGAAATCCTGACGATCTATTTCAACCGCGCCTATCTGGGCGCCGGGACGCGCGGCTTCGAGGCGGCGTCGCAGCGCTATTTCGGCCATTCCAGTTCCGAATTGCAGCCGCAGCAGGCCGCGATGCTGGCCGGTCTTCTGGTGGCGCCGTCCTATTATGCGCCGACCCGCAATCTGGAACGCGCGCAGCGCCGGGCCAATCTGGTGCTTGGGCTGATGGAGGAGCAAGGCTTCCTGACCACTGCCGAAGCGGATGCGGCGCGGGCCGCCCCGGCGACGCTGTCGGACGCGGCGCGACAGGAAACCGGCGGCTTTTTCGCCGACTGGATCATGGGCGCGGGGCCGGGGTTCCTGACCAATGAAACCACCGAAGACGTGATTATCCGCACCACGTTCGACCCGGCCATGCAGGCCGCTGCCGAAGACGCGCTGGCCGATGTGTTCACCAACCAGGTGAGCGAAGGTTCGGGCGCGCAGGCCGCTATCGTCGTGATGTCCGCCGATGGTGCGGTGCGGGCCATGGTCGGCGGTCGGGAGACGCAGGCGCCGGGGCAATTCAACCGGGCGGTGCAGGCGATGCGGCAGACCGGCAGTTCGTTCAAACCCTTCGTCTATGCGGCTGCGCTCAATTTCGGCTGGCGGTTCGACGATCTGATCTATGACGGGCCGTTGACCATCGACATTCCCGGATCGGGACCGTGGAGCCCCGAGAACTATACCGGCCGGTTCTACGGCGAGGTGACGCTGACCGATGCACTCAGGGCATCGCTGAACACCGCGGCGGTGCGCCTGTCGGAAACCGTGGGCCGGGAGGCGACGCGGGATGTGGCCGAGGGGTTCGGCATCGACAGCGATCTTGCCGACGGGCCCGCAGTGGCGCTCGGCGCGTCCGAGGCGAGCCTGATCGAGATGACGGGGGCCTATGCGGGCATTCTCAACGGCGGGTCCGCGGTGACGCCCTATGGGCTGATGGAGCTGCGGATTCTCGGCGATGACAGGGCCCTGATCGGGCAGGAAGGCGGCATACAGGATCGCGTGATCTCGGAAGAGGCCGCGCGGCAACTGACCTACATGATGGCGCAGGTGGTGGCCAATGGCACCGGCCAGCGCGCACAACTGCCCGACCGGCCCGCCGCCGGAAAGACCGGCACGACCAACTCCGCCCGCGACGCGTGGTTCATCGGGTTTACCGCTGATTACGTCGCCGGCGTGTGGATGGGCTATGATGACAACACGCCGCTATCGGGCGTGTCGGGCGGCGGATTGCCGGCAGAGATCTGGCGGCAGACGATGGAGCGGATCCATGTGGATATTCCGCCCCGCCCCTTGCCGATGATCGACCCGATCGCCGAAGCGCAACCCGCCCAGCCGCTTCAGCAGGCGCCGCAGGCTCAGGGCGAAAGACGCCCCGATCTGGCCGAGCAGATCCTGATGGAGGTGCTGGGCACGATCCTGAACGGAAACTGACGACCGCGGGCAGCCCGCGGCGGGGCTGCCTTCGGGGCCGGGCGTGAGCTAGCCCACGGTTCTCAGATGCCCGATCAACGCGTCGATATCGCCGCCGCGCCGGTCCAGCATTCCGCCGATTTCCGACCGCTCGGTGATCAGCAGGTTCACGCCTTCGATCACCAGATTGAAGAATCGATCCTGCCCCGATCTGTCCGACACCAGCCAGCGCAGCTCGAACGGGCGTTCATTCCGGATCCGCACGGTGGAGATGATCTCGAAATACTGGTTGACCTGACGGCCGTCGACCACCTCGATCCGCCCGCCAATGAACTCGCGGAAGCGGCGGCCGTATTTGCGCGCCATGTAGCCCTGAAACGCCTCGGTGAAGGCACGCATCTGCGCCCGGGAGGCGGTGCGCGCGGGCGGGCCCAGGACCGATTGCGCGATGATCGGCACATCGGCGTGGCGGGCGAAAAACCGCTCGAACTCGCGAATCATCGCCGCTTCGGACTGCCCGGAATTGATGATCTGCAGCAACTCGGCAACCACGCGGTCGATCAGACCGCGGGCCTCGGCGGTGGTCAGGGCCAGCGCCGGGCGCGGCAGGGCCAGCGCGGCCAGCCCGGCACCCACGGTCAGGGCTGCAAAGCGGCGCCGGGTCAGACCGGACGGTGGCGTTGCATTATTCTGCATAGGGGTCAAAGAACAACTCTCCATAAGGGTCCTCATACGGGTCGATGAAACCCGGATCGGCGTCGCCGCGCAACTCGAAGCGGCGATTCTGAAGATAGATCGACCGCGCCTGTGCGTAGCTGTCTTCGCTCTCATACAGGACACTGTCGATGGTGCCGCCAAAGCGATGCCGGTTGCCGAAACCCGCGGCGACATCGATCCCCCTCGTGACATTGCGGGGCCGGGTGTCGAGCCCACGCAGCGGATTGAGGGCAAAATCGACGACCCGCCCGACCGTATCGCGGGAGGTCGACGGGCCCAGCACCGGCAGTTCCATGTAAGGGCCCTCGGGCGCACCCCAGAGATGCAGGGTTTCGCCAAAATCCGTGTCACGCTCCTCAAGCCCCATCGCGCTGGCCGGGTCGAAGATGCCGCCGATCCCGATGGTGGTGTTGATCACGAAACGCGCGGTGTTGTGGATCGCCTGACCGAAGCGGAATTGCAGAACATTGTTCACCACATAGCCCGGCTGATTGAGGTTGGAGGACATCCGCCCGACCCCGACCAGCACCGGCTCCGGTATCGCGGAGCCGAGCGCGGAGGCGGTGGGCCTGACCAGCGCACGGTCCAGCCCGCGATTGAATTCATGCGCCGCGCGATTCTGCGCCTCGTCGGGGTCGTTTATCGCGCTTGCGGGCGGCAGCGCGGCCGGGCCACAGGCCGAAAGCGTGACAAGCAGCCCAAGAACGGCACACAGACTGCGGGTGCGGAAAATGGACATGACGGGCACACGGGACTCCTGTTGGCGATCTGCTGTTTCAATCGGGACCACGCGGAAGTAACCGTTTGCAAAGGGCCCGTGTTGCATAAAGTGTTTCACTGAACCTTTGAGAAAGGCGAGCGGCTGTATCCTAATGTCGCAGTGCCCGGCTCTGCCTGCAATAGACTTATGCCCGGATTGTTGGATGACCCCGACACGATCACATCACGGCCAGCCCGTCACGGATGACCTGACCCGCCACCGGCGGGCCAATTCCGCGCTGCTCTGGGCGATCTTCCTGTTCAGCGTGTTCACCAATCTGCTGATGCTCACGGGCCCGCTCTACATGTTGCAGGTCTATGACCGCGTCCTCGGCAGCCGGTCCGAGGAAACGCTTCTGGCGCTGTCCCTGCTGGTGACCTTCCTGTTCCTGATGATGGGGCTTCTCGACTATGTCCGGGGCCGGGTGGCGGCGCGCGTCGGCGCCCGATTGCAGGACGGTCTGGACGCGCCGGTGTTTTCCGCCGCCCTGTCGCGGGCGCGCAGGACGGGCGGCCCCCAGACCGGCCTGCGGGATCTCGAATCGGTGCAGCGGCTTTTGTCCTCGCCCGCGTTCCTGGCGATTTTCGACGTTCCGTGGACACCTCTCTTTCTGGCGGCGATCTTCATTTTTCATCCATGGCTTGGCTGGCTGGCGCTCGGCGGTGGCGCGCTGCTGATCGTCATCGCAATCGTCAATCAGGCGATGACGCGGGAGCCGCTGAATGCGTCCGGTCTCGCCTCGATGCGCGCCGACCGGATGGCGGGCCAGCTGCAATCGGAGGCGGAACTGATCCGCAGCCTGGGAATGCAGGGGTCCGCCTTTCGCCGCTGGCGTGCCCAGCGCTCGGTTGCGCTCGGCGCGTCGATCCGGTCCAGCGACCGGGCCGGCGGGTTCACCACGCTGACCAAGACGCTGCGGCTCTTCCTGCAATCGGCGATGCTGGGTCTGGGCGCCTATCTTGTGTTGCAGGGGGAGCTGACCGCGGGCGCGATGATCGCGGGCTCGATCCTGATGGGCCGGGCGCTTGCCCCGATCGAACTGGCGATCGGCCAGTGGGCGCTGATCCATCGCGCCCATGATGGCTGGACCAATCTGCGCCAGCTTCTGGCGGAAACCCCGCGGGAACCGCATCGCCTGCCGCTTCCGCGGCCTGCCGCGCAGCTGACGGTGCATCAACTGGCCGTTGTGCCGCCCGGGGAAAGCCAGGCAACGCTCAGAATGGTCAGTTTTCGCGTCGAACCCGGGCAGGCGGTCGGGATCATCGGGCCCTCGGGCGCCGGAAAATCGACGCTTGCCAAGGCCCTGACCGGGGTCTGGGCGCCGGCGGCGGGCCAGATCCGCCTCGATGGCGCGACGCTGGACCAGTACGATCCGGACGTTCTGGGCGGGCTGATCGGCTATCTGCCGCAAAGCGTGACGCTGTTCGATGGCACGATTGCGGAGAATATCGCCCGTCTGGCCCCCGACCCGGACCCGGAGGCCGTGGTCGCCGCCGCCCGGAAAGCGGCGGCGCATGATCTTATCCTGAAACAGCCCAAGGGCTACGACACGCCGGTGACCGCCGTGGGATCGCGGCTCTCCGGCGGGCAGGTGCAGCGCATCGGCCTGGCCCGCGCGCTTTATGGCGACCCGGTGCTGCTGGTTCTGGACGAGCCGAACTCGAACCTCGACAACGAGGGCAGCGAAGCCCTGAACCAGGCCATCCGCGAGATGAAGATCGATGGCCGCTCGGTGCTGATCATGGCGCACAGGCCCGCGGCCATCCGCGAATGCGACATGCTACTGGTTCTGGAGGGCGGCATGCCCAAGGTCTTCGGCCCGCGGGACGAGGTGCTGAAGAAAACGGTGCAGAACCACGCGCAGATTGCCGGTGGCGCCGCAGCCGGGGGGGTAAGCTGATGTCGGAAACGCCGGAAACCTCCTGGTCCATTCGCGGACCGATGCTGCTGGGGTTCCTGTCGCTTGCGATCCTGCTGGGCGGGTTCGGGACATGGGCGGTGATGTCGAATATCGCGGGCGCGATCATCGCGTCCGGACAGATCGAGGTGGATCAGAACCGCCAGGTCATCCAGCACCCCGATGGCGGTGTCGTGGCGGAACTGGCGGTGACCGAAGGCCAGCAGGTCGAGGAGGGGCAGGTGTTGCTGCGTCTCGACGCGTCGGACATCGCGTCGAGCTATGCGGTGGTGCGTGGCCAGTTGAACGAGGTGCGCGCCCGCCGCGCCCGGCTGGAGGCCGAACGGGACGGCCAGGCCGAGGTTGCGTTCGGGGCCGAGTTGCTGCGGGCCGCCGAGGGCGATGCGGAACTCGCCGATATCCTCGCCGGGCAGCGGAACCTGTTTGCGGCCCGGCGCGACACACTGGATCGCGAGATAGACCAGTTGAACCGCCGCACCGAACAGATCGGCAGCCAGATCGACGGGATGACCGCGCAACGCACCGCGCTGGAACGCCAGCAGGATCTGGTGGCCGAGGAGCTGAGTGCGCAGCAGGATCTTCTGGAACGCGGGCTGGCCCAGGCCGCCCGGGTGCTGAGCCTGCAACGCGAGGAGGCCAATCTTCTGGGCACGTTGGGGGAGATCGATGCCGCTGCCGCCGAGGCCGAAGGGCGGATCACCGAGACCGAACTGGCGATCCTCCAGGTCGAGACCGCCCGCCGGGAGGAGGCGATCGCCGAACTTCGCGAGGTGCGCCTGCAGGAGGAGGAGCTTGCCGAACGCGCCCAGGCGCTGGAACGCCAGCTTGCCAATATGGATCTGCGCGCGCCGGTGGCGGGGATCGTCTATGGCCTCACGGTGTTCGGCCCGCGATCGGTCGTGCGGCCCGCCGATCCGGTGCTGTTTCTGGTGCCGCAGGACCGGCCGCTGGTGATCTCCGCCCGGGTCGAGGCGATCCATGTGGATCAGGTCTTTCTGGGGCAGGAGGTGCTCTTGCGCTTTCCGGCCTTCGATTCGCGGACAACCCCGGATCTCTACGGGCTGGTGACGCGCGTGTCGGCGGATGCCTTTCTGGACGAGGCGACGGGCGCCAGCTTCTACCAGACGCAGATCGTTCTGGACGAGGGCCAGATCGAGCTTCTGGAGGGGGAGACCCTGCTGCCCGGCATGCCGGTGGAGGCCTTCATCCGGACCGAGGATCGCACGCCGCTTGCCTATCTCATGCGGCCCTTGACAGACTATTTCAACCGCGCCTTCCGCGAAAGCTGATCCCCCCTTTCCTCCGCCCGTCTCGGGCGTTAGCCTGTGCCTTGGATCAGGCCATTGGGAGAGGGCGATGAGCAACGGAACAGAAGCGCGGCTGGCGGAATTGGGCGTGGAATTGCCTGTCGCACCGGCGCCCGCGGCCAATTATGTGCCATTCGTGGTGGTGGGCGATCTGGCCTTCGTGTCGGGGCAGATCTCCCAGAACGCGGATGGGTTGATCACCGGCAAGATCGGTGTCGACCTGACGACCGAAGAGGGCGCCGCCGCGGCACGGACCTGCGCGATCAGCCTGCTGGCGCAGGCCAAGGCCGCCTGTGGCGGGGATCTGGGCCGGCTGGTGCGGGTGGTCAAGCTGACCGGGTTCGTCAATTCCGGCCCGGATTACACCGATCAGCCAAAGGTGGTGAACGGCGCCTCGGATTTCCTTGTGGAGGTTCTGGGGGATGCGGGCCGGCACAGCCGTTCGGCCGTCAGCGCCGGGGCGCTGCCGCTTGGCGTCGCAGTCGAGATCGAGGGGATTTTCCAGATCAGGCCATGACCTTTCCCGCCGCATTTCTGGGCCCGCCCATCGCACATCGCGCGCTGCATGACGCGGGCCAGGGTATCCCCGAAAACGGGGTCACCGCAGTGCGCCGCGCGGTGGCGATGGGCTACGGGATCGAGATCGACGTGCAGCCCTCGGCGGACGGGCAGGCGATGGTGTTTCACGATGCCACGCTGGACCGGATGACCGGCACGACCGGCCCGATCCGCGCCCGCACCGCGCGCGACCTGATGGATCTGCGCCTGAAAGGCTCGGAGGAGAACATCGCCTCGCTTTCGCAGATCCTTCAGCTGGTGGCCGGGCGCGTCCCGCTGCTGATCGAGATCAAGGATCAATCCGGCGGCATCGGCGCGCCTGCCGACGACATGCTTGAACGCGGCGTCGTGACAGCGCTACAGGGCTACGCGGGGCCGGTGGCGGTGATGTCGTTCAACCCGCACACGATCGCATCCTTCCGCACACATGCGCCGAATGTGGCGCGCGGGCTGGTCACCTCGGGGTTCATGCCGTCGCAATGGCCGGGACTGAGCCCCGAGCTTTGCAGCCATCTGCGGTCGATCCGCGATTTCGGCAAGGTCGGCGCGCAGTTCATCAGCCATGACTGGACCGATCTGGGCAGCCCCCGCGTGGCGGAGCTGAAAGCGCAGAAGATCCCCGTGCTGTGCTGGACGATCCAATCCGCCCAGGCCGAGGCAGAGGCGCGGCGGATCGCGGACAACGTGACCTTCGAGGGGTATCTGCCCCCGCTTGACCCGGCCTGATCGCGCCCCACCTGTTGACCCGACACAATCCAAGGCAAAGCCATGCGCGACGACGTGCAAATCGAGGTGACGGCGCTGGACAGCCTGCGCGGCGTGGACCCGGACGAGTGGGATGCCTGCGCCTGCCCGGAAGCCGCCGATGGCGGCCCGCCGCATGACCCGTTCACCACGCACCGCTTCCTGTCGGCGCTGGAGCAAAGCGGCTCCGTCGGGCCGGGTTCCGGCTGGCAGCCGCGCTATCTGCTGGCGCGTGCGGGCGGCGACCTGATCGCGGTGACCCCGCTTTACGCGAAGGGCCACAGCCAGGGTGAGTACATCTTCGATCACAACTGGGCCCATGCCTATGAACGGGCCGGCGGGCGCTATTACCCGAAACTGCAGATCGCGGTGCCGTTCACGCCCGCGACCGGCCGCAGGTTCCTGACCCGGCCCGGATGGGAGGGGGTCGGCCGGGCGGCGCTGGTTCAGGGCGCGGTGCAGATCGCCTCGGACAACCAGCTGAGTTCGCTCCACATCACGTTTTGCACCGAGGCGGAGGCGGCGGCGGGCGAGGAGATGGGTCTGTTGCGCCGCACCAGCCAGCAGTTTCACTGGACCAATCACGGCTATGGCGGGTTCGAGGATTTTCTGGCCAGCCTGAGTTCGCGCAAGCGCAAGAACATCCGAAAGGAACGGGCAACGGCCCAGGGTTTCGGCGGCGAGATCGTGTCGCTGACCGGCGACGCTCTGAAGCCCGGGCATTGGGATGCCTTCTGGCGGTTCTATCAGGACACGGGCGCGCGAAAATGGGGCCAGCCCTATCTGACGCGCGCATTTTTCGACATCGCGCAGGAGCGTTTGCGCGACGACATGTTGCTGGTTCTGGCGATGCGCGACGGCGCCCCGGTGGCCGGCGCGCTGAATTTCATCGGGCGCGACGTTCTCTATGGCCGCTATTGGGGCTGCATCGAGCACCACCCCTGCCTGCATTTCGAACTGTGCTACTATCAGGCGATCGACGCGGCCATCGCGCGCGGGCAGTCGCGGGTCGAGGCCGGCGCGCAGGGCGAGCACAAGCTGGCCCGGGGCTACATGCCGGTCACCACCCATTCGCTGCACTGGGTGGGGGATGAGGGGTTTCGCCGCGCGATTGCGAGCTATCTTGAGGCCGAACGCGCCGCGATTGATGAAGAGATCGAGATCCTGACGGCCTATGGCCCGTTCAGGACCGCACATGTGGAGGAACACGAATGAACAAACCCGAAAAACTGAGCGATGCGCAGCGCAGCACCGCACTGGCCGAGTTGACGGCCCATGGCTGGCAGGTGGGCGAGGATCGCGACGCGATCAGCAAGACCTTCACCTTCGGCGATTTCAACGAGGCCTTCGGCTGGATGACGCGCGTGGCGTTGATTGCCGAGCACATGAACCATCACCCGGAATGGTCGAACGTTTACAAGACCGTAGAGGTTACGCTAAGCACCCATGATGTCGGCGGGCTGAGTGCGCTGGACATTGCGATGGCGACCAAGATGGACCGGCTTGCCGGATAGGGACTATGGATATCGAGCAGATTCTGGCGACCGAGATCGCCGCGGGCGTGACCGTGGGCGACATTTTCACCGTCGAGTTCATGGCCAGCGTGCTGGGCGATGTCGTGCTCGCCCTCGTTCTGATTGTCCTGGCCTTCGTCATCTCCGGCTGGGCGCGGCGGCGGATCACCGCGCTTGGCGAGCGGCACAAGGCGCTGGACGACACGCTGTTCACCTTTCTGGGCAATATTGCGCGTTACGTGATCTTGGCCTTCGCGGCCATGTTCATCCTCAACACGTTCGGGGTGCAGACGACCTCGCTGGTCGCAGCGATCGGTGCGGCCGGTATCGCCATCGGCCTGGCGCTTCAGGGCACCTTGTCGAACCTTGCCGCCGGGATCATGATCATCCTGTTCCGGCCGATCAAGAACGGCGATTTCGTCGAGGTCGCGGGGGAGATGGGGACCGTCAGGAACATCTCCCTCAACATGATCGAGCTGGCGTCGCTGTCGAATGTGCAGATCCTGATCCCGAATTCGGATGTCTGGGGCAACGAGATCAAGAATTACTCGGCCTATCCCACGCGCCGGGCCGAATGGGAGTTCGGCGTCGGCTACGGGGCCAATCTGGCGGAGGCCGAGAGGATCATCCTTGAGACGATCATGGCCGACGAACGGAGCCACACGACGCCTGAGCCGTTCATACAGGTGAACACCCTCAATTCGAGCTCGGTCGATTTTCTGGTCCGCGTCTGGGTCGATGCGGGCGACTATTTCGCTTATCAGGCCGACATGAAGCGCAAGGTGAAAGAGGCGCTGGATGCGGGCGGCGTGGATATCCCGTTCCCGACCCGGACCATCATCCACGAAAACGCCACCGCCGATCAGGCGCAGGCGGCGGCGGAGTAGTCCCGCCCCCGTCTTCAGTCAAGTCGGGGCATTCGGGCGGCGGGCCGGGGCCGGCCGCCCGGTGTCCGTCAGATCTCCGCCAGCATCGCCTCGCCGCCCGACGCCTCGCAGACGCCCGGGTTTTCCTCGACATGCAGCACCTTGACCACGCCGTCCTCGACATACATCGCGTAGCGTTTGGAGCGCTTGATGAAGCCGACCGGCGGGGCGTCGAAATCCATACCGATGGCCGAGGTGAACTCGCTGGCCGCATCGCCCAGAAGGGTCAGGCCGGCCGCGCCGGCACCGGTGCTCTCGCCCCAGGCCTGCATCACGAACGGATCATTGACCGCCACACAGATGATCTCGTCCACGCCCTTGGCCTCGAAATCGTCCTTGGTGCGGATGAAGCTCGGCACATGGGCCGTGGTGCAGGTGCCGGTATAGGCGCCGGGCAGGCCGAACAGGATCACCTTGCGCCCGGCAAGCTTCTCGCCGATGGAAACGGATTCGGGCCCGTTTTCGCCCATTCGGAGCAGGTTTGCATCCGGTAGTTTGTCGCCAACGGCAATACTCATGTCGCGGTCTCCCTCGCTTGTGTAGCTGTGCCTCTCGCATATAGGGTGCGGACGGTTGGGTGCCAGACGAAAACGGGAAATCGCGATGTCGCATATCGTCGTTGTTGGGGCGGGCCAGGCCGGTGCGGCTCTGGTCGCCAGGCTGCGGACGGACGGGTTCGACGGCAGGATCACGCTGATCGGCGAGGAACATGTGCCGCCGTATCAGCGCCCGCCGCTGTCGAAGGCCTATCTGATGGGAGAGATGGCGCTGGAGCGGCTTTTCCTGCGGCCCGGGAGTTTCTATGCCGAGAACGGGATCGATCTGCATCTGGACGAAACGGTCGTGGCCATCGACCGGGCCGACAAGGTGGTGGTCGCCGGCGGCCGCAGCATTCCCTACGATCAGCTTGCCTTGACCACGGGCTCGGTGCCGCGCCGCCTGTCGGGGGCGATCGGCGGGGAATTGCGGGGCGTGCATGTGGTCCGCACACTGGCCGATGTAGATGCGATGGCCCCGGACATGGCGGCCGGGCGCAGGGTGCTGATCGTGGGCGGCGGCTATATCGGGCTGGAAGCGGCCGCCATCTGCGCCAAGCGCGGGATGGAGGTGACCCTGATCGAGATGGCGGAGCGGATTCTGCAGCGCGTCGCCTGCCCCGAAACCTCGGCCTATTTCCGTGACCTGCATCGGGCCCATGGCGTGGATATCCGCGAAGGAGTTGGTCTGACCTGCCTGAACGCGGCCGATCACCATGTCACCGGCGCGATCCTGACCGACATGACCGAGCCGCCCTTCGATATGGTGATCGCCGGCATCGGCATCAGCCCGGCCACATCGCTGGCCGAGGCCGCGGGGCTGGAGATCGACAACGGCATCAAGGTGGATGCCCGCGGCCGCACCTCGGACCCGGCGATCTGGTCGGCGGGCGATTGTGCGTCCTTCCCCTATCGGGGGCACAGGATCCGGCTTGAAAGCGTTCAGAACGCCATCGACCAGGCGGAACTGGTCGCCCGGAACATGATGGGCGCGGACGAGCCTTACGACCCGCACCCCTGGTTCTGGTCGGATCAGTATGACGTGAAACTGCAGATCGCGGGGCTGAATACAGGCTATGACCGGGTCGTGGTGCGGGGCGGGGCGGATGCGGCCCTGTCGCACTGGTACTACGCAGGCACGCGGCTTCTGGCGGTGGATGCGATGAACGACCCCCGCGCCTACATGGTCGGCAAACGTCTGCTGGAGGCCGGAAAATCGCCCGCGGCCGAGCTGGTTGCCGATACCGGGACCGATCTGAAGACCCTTCTGCGCGCAT
Source organism: Rhodophyticola sp. (assembly GCF_965284195.1). Taxonomy (NCBI): domain Bacteria; kingdom Pseudomonadati; phylum Pseudomonadota; class Alphaproteobacteria; order Rhodobacterales; family Roseobacteraceae; genus Rhodophyticola; species Rhodophyticola sp. Next base: position 3,569,141 of record NZ_CBDIRM010000001.1, read on the forward strand.
GAGGATCATCGCCGGGACGCATCGGGGCAAACGGCTGGCTTCGGTCGGAAAGGGGGATGCGGGCGCACATCTGCGCCCCACCTCCGACCGGGTGCGCGAAAGCTTGTTCAATCTGCTGGTGAATGGCGGCTATGGCGACCCGCTGGGCGGTGCGCGGGTGCTGGACCTTTTCGCGGGCACCGGCGCGCTGGGGCTGGAGGCGCTGTCGCGCGGGGCGTCCCATGCCACATTCGTCGATGACGGCGCTGCGGCCCGGGCGCTGCTGCGGGAGAATATCGGGCTTTGTCAGGCTCAGGGCGTGACCAGGCTGTTCCGGCGCGATGCCACCCGTCTGGGCGAGGTGCCGGGCAAACCCTTCGATCTGGTCTTTCTCGACCCGCCCTATGGCAAGGGTCTGGGCGAGCGGGCGCTGGCCTCGGCTCAGGCGGGCGGCTGGCTGGCCCCCGGCGCCCTGATCGTCTGGGAGGAGAACACCCCCCCGGTCCTGCCGGAGGGGGTCGCATTGCTCGATCAGCGCCGCTACGGCGACACGCTGATCACGCTTGCGCGGTCTACCGGTTGATCCGGCCCGCCGCGGTGCCGATCTCTGCGGCCATCGCCTCGCGCGCCGATTGCACCAGCGCCGCGCCATCGAGACCTTTCTCATCGGCCTCCGCGATCCAGGCGGCGATCACGCGGTCGCCCATCGCGCGGATTTCGGCGGTGACCTCTTCGGACATCTCGGCGATCTCGTTGCCCGCGGCGGCCATCGCGTCGCGCCCGCGCAGATCGCCTTCGTCATGGGCGCGGCCCGCCCATGCGCTGGCCATCATCCCGGAATTCGCGTCGATCACCGCGCGCAGATCCTCGGGCAGCGCCTCGTAGACATCCCGGTTCATCGCCCAGATGAAGTAGAGGTTGTAGAGCGACCGGTCGCCGGCGACATCCGTGTGGCTCCGGGTCAGTTCATCCAGCCGCAGGGACGGCGCCATCTCCCATGTGATCACGCCGCCATCGACCACGCCGCGCGCCAGCGCCTCCGGAAAGGCGGGAACGGGCATTCCAACCGGGGTCGCGCCCAGTTCCTCCAGCAGCAGGGTTGCCGGGCGGGACGGGCCGCGCAGCGACAGGCCGTCGAAATCCGCAACCTCGTCAATCGCGGGTCCGCGCAGATGCACAAGGCCCGGGCCGTGCATATGCGCGGCGATCACATGCACATCGGCGAAATCATCCATCAGATGCTGCTGCGTGTATGTCCAGGCCGCGCGGCTTGCCTCTTCGGCGGATTTCGGCGTCATGAACGGCAATTCCAAGGCTTCCGCCTCGGGGAAGCGGCCGGGCTGATATCCGGGGATCACCCAGCCGCCGTCGATCGCGCCGTCGCGGATCAGATCATACTGGCTTTGGGCGGCACCCCCAAGCTGCATGAAGGGGTAAAGCTCCACCCGGATACGGCCATCGGACTGCGCCTCGATCGCGTCGGCCCATGGCTGCATGAAGCCGGTGGGATTGGCCGATAGCGGCGAAACGAAATGCTGAAATCTCAGCGTGACCTCCTGGGCGGACAGCGCGGTGGCCGCGACAAGGGTGGTTGCGGCAAGTGCCAGGGACTTAACGAAAGACATTTCGTGCCCTCCTCTTCGGAACAGGGTCGGTTGCGGCCCATGTGGTTTCACACTGGCCCTCGATAGGTAAGCACTATTGTCGCAATTGCAACGCATTTGCAGATTTTTCGGCCGCTGGCGGGTTTTCGGGCCCCGCACCCCTCGCCGTTACGGGCACCCGGCGCGATCCGTTGCCACCGCCGCCTTGTGAACCTCATCCCGATATGGGACAGTCCGTGAAAATCGAGCGTCAAAGAAAAAATCGACAGGCCCAAGCACTGCCATGCAGGACCCCGAGAGCTATCTCTCCTCCGTCTTTGGTTTTGAAAGCTTCCGCCCGGGGCAGGAAGAGATCGTGCGTGCCGTGGCGGCGGGCCTGAACACGCTGGCAATCATGCCCACGGGCGGCGGAAAATCCCTGTGCTTTCAATTGCCTGCCCTGATGCAGCCCGGCGTGACGGTGGTGATCTCGCCCTTGATCGCCCTGATGCGCGATCAGGTGCGGGGCCTGCGCACGGCGGGCGTGGAGGCCGGTGCGCTGACATCCGGCAACACGCCCGAGGAAACCGATGCCGTCTGGCAGGGGCTGGAGGCGGGCACGCTCAAGCTTCTCTATATCGCGCCGGAACGGCTGGCGGCGTCGGGCACCGAACGGATGCTGAAACGCGCGGGCGTGACCATGATCGCGGTGGACGAAGCCCATTGCGTCAGCCAGTGGGGCCACGATTTCCGCCCCGATTACCTGCGCATCGGCGCCTTGCGCAAAACGCTGGACGTGCCGCTGGCCGCCTTCACCGCCACAGCCGATGCCGAAACCCGCGCCGAGATCGTGGAGCGGCTTTTCGACGGCACTCAGCCCGAGACCTTCCTGCGTGGCTTCGACCGCCCGAACCTTGCGCTGGCCTTCGAGGTCAAGAACCAGCCCCGCGCCCAGATCCTCAGCTTTGCCGCCGCACGCAAGGGCCAGTCGGGGATCGTGTATTGCGGCACACGGGCCAAGACCGAAACCATTGCCAAGGCGCTGCGCGACGAAGACCACAGCGCCTGCCATTACCACGCCGGCATGGAGGCGGAGGATCGCCGCATCGTGGAGACGCGGTTCAGCCGCGAAGACGGGCTGATCGTCTGCGCCACGGTCGCCTTCGGTATGGGCGTCGACAAGCCCGATATCCGCTGGGTCGCCCATGCGGATCTGCCGAAATCCATCGAAAGCTACTATCAGGAGATCGGGCGCGCAGGGCGGGATGACGCGCCCGCGGACACCCTGACCCTTTACGGCCCCGACGACATCCGGTTCCGCCGCAGCCAGATCGACGAAGGCCTTGCCCCGGGGGATCGCAAATCCGCCGATCATGGCCGTCTCAACGCGCTTCTGGGGCTGGCCGAGGCGCTTGGCTGCCGCCGGCAGATCCTGCTGGGCTATTTCGGCGAAGAGGCGACCGGCCCATGCGGCAATTGTGATCTCTGCGCCGTCCCGCCCGAGACCTTCGATGGCACCCAGCCGGTCCGCAAGGCCCTGTCCGCGATCCTTCGCACGGGCGAGAGTTTCGGCGCGGGGCATCTGATCGACATTCTGACCGGCAACGCCACCGACAAGGTGACCGAGCGCGGCCATGACCGGCTGCCCACGTTCGGCGTCGGGCGCGAACTGGACAGGCGCGGCTGGCAGGCGGTGTTCCGGCAGATGGCGGCCCATGATCTGGTCCGCCCCGACCCGGACCGGTTCGGGGCGCTTCGGATGACCCAGGCCGCCCGCCCGATCCTGAAGGACGAGGCCACGATCATCCTGCGCAAGGACGCGCTCGCCAAGGCGCCGCGCCGCCCGGCGGTCCGGACGCTGGTCTCGGAAGAAGATGCGCCGCTGCTGTCGGCGCTGAAGGCCAAGCGCCGCGCCCTGGCGGAGGAGGCGCGGGTTCCGGCCTATGTCATCTTCACCGACCGGACCCTGATCGAGATGGCCGAAACGCGCCCGGCCACGCCCGACGAGATGGCGAAGATCACCGGCGTCGGCGCCAAGAAGCTGGACAGCTACGGCGCGGCGTTTCTTCAGGTCATCAACGGCGAGGCGCCCGCGCCGCAGCATCCCGCGCGGCGCAAACTGGCGGGCCAGCCCGCCGGCAGCCTCTATGACCGGCTGCTGGAGGTGCAGGCCGCGTTGGCCCGCGGGCCGCAGGGCGCGGACAAGCCGATGAGCTGTTCCTCCTCGCAACTGGCGAAAGTGGCCGAGATCCAGCCCGCCGATCTGGGCGGGCTGACACGGTTGCTGGGCGACCGCCATGCCGAACGGTTCGGCGCTGCCTTTCTGGAGGTGCTGCGGGATGCCGGCTAGACCGCGACCAGAAAAGCACCGGCATAGAACAACAGGCCCAGTCCCGGCTGGTCGATCATCATGTAAAGCACGAAGCCCGGTTCCAAGAACCAAGGCGAATAATCCTGGATCACCGGGGGCGCCCTCCATTTTCCGTCCGTCCCCCGTGACACTGGCACGAAGCGATCTAGATTTCATCCCCGACATATGACAGGAGCCGCACCCGATGCTGACCGTGATTTCCCCCGCCAAACGCCTTGACTGGGCACCGCGCGCCGTGGAGATGTCGGCGCCCGCGTTTCAGGATGATGCCGATGCGCTGGCCGAAGTTGCGCGCGGGCTGTCGGTTCGCGAACTGGGCGCGCTGATGCATATCTCCGACGATCTGGCCCGGCTCAACCACGAGCGGTTTCAGCGATTTGCCGAAGACCGGGACGATCTGCGCCCCGCGGCGCTCGCCTTTGCCGGCGATACCTATACCGGGCTTGAGGCCGCCAGCCTCGATCCCGACGACCTGCGGTTCGCCCAGCAACGGCTGCGCATCCTTTCGGGGCTTTACGGGCTGCTCCGCCCGCTCGATGCGATCCGGCCCTACCGTCTGGAAATGGGCAGCCGGCTGAGCACACCGCGCGGGCCGTCGCTCTACGCCTATTGGGGGGATCGTCTGGCCCGGGCGCTCAACGCCGAAGCCGAGCGGACGAACAGCGACACGCTGATCAATTGTGCGTCGGTGGAGTATTTCTCCGCCGTGGATACCGGGGCGCTGGACCTCCGGGTGATCACGCCGACCTTTCTGGAAGACAAGCCCGGCGGCCCGAAAATCGTCAGTTTCTTTGCCAAGAAGGCGCGCGGCGCCATGGCGCGCTTCATCATCGAACATCGCCTGACGCAGCCGGAGCATATCACCGAGTTTGCCATCGGCGGCTATCGCTACGCGCCCGATCTCAGCACCGATACCAAGCCCGCCTTCCTGCGCGCCGAGGCGGTTGCCGCCTGACCGGGCGCTGCCTGCTTCGGGGGATATCCAGCACCGCCGGCCGCGCCGCCGTCGCGCCTGGCGGACGGCGGCGCGGCCAGCCTCAATGGCCGGGGTTCGACCGGCTGAACGCGTCTTTCTGCGCCTCGCTCGCCTCGGTCTGGTACTTGGCCTTCCACTCCGCGTAGGGCATGCCATAGACCACCTCGCGCGCGGTCTCCTTGTCGATCTCGATCCCCCTGGCCTCGGCGGCTTCGCCATACCAGCGGCTCAAACAGTTCCGGCAGAAGCCGGACAGGTTCATCAGATCGATATTCTGCACGTCCTTGCGCTCGTCGAGATGCTGCAAGAGGCGGCGAAACGTGGCGGCCTCCAGCTCGATCCGGGTTTGGTCATCCATCGGTGTCACTCCCTGCAACTGTCGGTCATACCTGTGCAATGGTCAGCGCCGCGTCAAGCATCGGGGCCAGACGCAGGCCCCAGGCCTCCTGCTGCGCCGCGGTTCTGATCAGGTCGTTGCGCAGCTCGATCAGGACATGGGGCCGCCGCGGCTCCACCCCGTGGCGATACATGCTGTCCCCGGGCAGATGGCCGGAATAGGGCTGGTTGTCGCCCACGCACAGATCGGGTTCGGCGTTCAGCCGCGCAACCAGCGGAAGCGCCAGGCGCGTGTCGCCAGCATAAAGCACGCCCACATGCCACGGCCGGGGCGGGCGCCCCATGAACTGTTTCGTGAAGGAATGGACGGCCACCAGAACCGGATCGGGCCGCGCCGCCAGAAGGCCCGCAAGCGCCGTATGATAGGGCCGGTGATAAAGCCGCAGCCGGCGCTCCACCTCGGCGGCGTCCGCATGGCGATTGGCGGGGATGATCGTGCCGTCATAGAGCTTCATCAACAGGGTCGGGTCGTCTTCGCCCCGGTTCGGATCGATCACCAGCCGCGAGAAATCCGAGGCGATCATCGGCGCGTCCAGCGCGCGGGCCAGCGCTCGTGTCACGCCAAGGGCGCCGGGGTCGTAGGCAATGTGCCGGTTCATGTCCGCCGCCGACAGGCCCAGATCGCCGCCATTCACCTCCGGCGGGACACGGTTCGAGGCGTGGTCGCATGTCAGCACCCACCGGCCTCTGCGGCCTTCTCCCTCGATATGAAACGGCGCGGTCATCTGGCTGTCACTCTTGCCTGTCAGGGCTTGCTCATAGGCCAGCTTCGGGCGGAGTGCCAGTTGTCCTTGCGCCGCTTTTCCGCCATAGCTGGCCCAACGCCGATGTGAGCGCTACCAATGAGAAAAGACCAAAAGGGACATTGCAGTACATGAGACGCCTGCGCAATGTGAAGATTGTCGCCACACTTGGCCCCGCTTCAAATGATTATGACATGATCCGTGCCCTGTTCGAGGCCGGCGCCGACGTGTTTCGCCTGAACATGAGCCATGGCGATCATTCCGAGATCCGGGCGCGTCACGGAATCATCCGGCAAATCGAAAAGGATCTGGACAGCCCGATCGCCATTCTGGCCGATCTGCAGGGTCCGAAACTGCGCTGCGGCGTGTTCGCGGGCGATCGCGGGTTCGATCTGGAGGACGGCGCGCCCTTCCGCTTCGATCTGGACGAGACGCCCGGCGACGAGAGCCGTGTGCAATTGCCCCATCCCGAGATCTTCGCGGCGCTGGAGGTTGGCGCGCATCTCCTGGTGAATGACGGCAAGGTCAAGCTGAAGGTCGAGGCCTGCGGCGAGGATTTCGCCGATTGCGTCGTTGTGGCGGGCGGCCCGGTTTCCAACCGCAAGGGCGTGAACGTGCCCGATGTGGTGCTGCCGCTTGCGGCCCTGTCCGAGAAAGACCGCCGCGATCTGGAGTTCGTCTGCGAACTGGGTGTGGACTGGCTGGCCCTGTCCTTCGTGCAGCGCGCCGAGGATGTGACCGAAGCGCGCGAACTGGCCCGGGGCCGTGCCGCGATCCTGTCGAAGATCGAGAAACCGGCCGGAGAGAAGGCCTTCGACGAGATCCTGGCCGTTTCCGACGGGATCATGGTCGCCCGCGGCGATCTTGGCGTCGAGTTGCCGGTGCAGAACGTGCCGCCGATCCAGAAACGGCTGGTCCGCAAATGCCGCTCCGCCGCGAAGCCGGTGATCGTGGCGACGCAGATGCTCGAATCGATGATCGAAAGCCCGGTGCCCACCCGGGCCGAGGTGTCGGATGTGGCCACGGCGATCTACGAAGGCGCCGATGCGGTCATGCTGAGCGCGGAATCCGCCGCCGGCGGCTATCCGGTCGAGGCCGTGACCACGATGAACAACGTCGCGATCGAGGTCGAGGGCGACCCGACCTATCACGAGATCATGCGCGCCTCGCGGCATGTGAACCGCTCCTCCGTGGCCGACGGGATCGTCGCCTCGGCGCGCGAGATCGCCGAAACGACGGATATCAGGGCGATCTGCTGCTTCACCCAATCGGGCACCACCGCCAGTCTGGTTGCCCGCGAACGCCCGGCGGTCCCGATCCTCGCGCTGACGCCGCTGCGCCATGTGGCCCGGCGGCTCTGCCTCACCTGGGGCACCAACTGTTTCGTCACCGAGGGGGAGGTGAGCCGCTTCAAGCTGGCGGTGGTGAACGCCGCCCGCGCCGCCCGCGAAGGCGGGTTCGCCAGCGAGGATGACCTGATCGTGGTGACCGCGGGCGTGCCCTTCAACGTGCAGGGCACGACGAACATCCTGCGCGTCGCCCCTTGCGCGGAACGCTTGATTTTCTCAACCGATCCGGATTGATCATGGTCCCATGACCGTCCCGGCCGACATCCTTCTGGTCATCGCCACGCTGGTGACGGGCCTTGCCCTCGCCTCGATGGTGTCGTCCTGGGCGGATCGGGTCCTCTCGGTGCCCGCCCTGACCAGCCTGCTGATCGGCCTTTGTCTTTTCGCGTTCGTGCATTTCACGCAGGAGGCCGGCCTTGTCTGGCGGGACATTCCGGATGCCTTCATCGCGGTGGCGGCGCGGATCCTGAACTGACCCCTTGCGTGACACGTCAATCGGCGCTACATCGCGCTTTCCTATCGGTGCGGCCGGCCCAAGTGGCATGCCGAGTCGCGCCTGAACCGACCCAGAGTTAGGAGACGGAAATGCCCAAGATGAAGACGAAATCGAGCGCCAAGAAGCGCTTCAAGATGACGGCCTCGGGCCGCGTCAAGGCTGGCCAGGCCGGCAAACGGCACGGGATGATCAAGCGGTCGACGAAGTTCATCCGCGAAGCGCGGGGGACGACGACGCTGTCGAAGCCCGACGAGAAGATCGTCAAATCCTACATGCCCTACGCGCGCTAAGGAGGCCTGAGATATGTCCCGCACCAAAGGTGGAACCGTCACCCATCGCCGTCACAAGAAGATCGTCGACCAGGCAAAAGGCTACTATGGCCGCCGCTCCACGAACTTCAAGACCGCGACCCAGGCCGTCGACAAGGCCAACCAATACGCAACCCGCGACCGCAAGAACCGCAAGCGCCAGTTCCGCGCGCTGTGGATCCAGCGGATCAACGCGGCCGTCCGCTCCCATGACGAGGCGCTGACCTATTCGCGTTTCATCAACGGCCTGTCGCTTGCCGGGATCGAGGTGGACCGCAAGGTTCTGGCCGATCTGGCCGTGCATGAACCAGAGGCTTTCGGGGCCATCGTGGCCCAGGCCAAGGCCGCGCTTTAACCAGCGCCTGCCTTGACAGAGCTTTGGGCCCCGCCGCCGGTATCCGGCTGCGGGGCCTTTTTGGTTCCGGGCACCGGCCCGGCTTGCAATCGGAGGGGGCTGTGATAGCTGACACCCGACTTGAGATGGAGACCTGAGATGGACGGGTTGAACGATCTGCGCGGCGGCTGGCTGGAGCGCATCGCCGAGGCCGCCGACGAGGCCGCGCTGGAAGAACTGCGGGTGGCCGCCCTTGGCAAGAAGGGCGAGATCAGCCTGAAGATGCGCGAACTGGGCCGCATGACGCCGGAAGAGCGGCAGGTCGCGGGCCCGGCCCTGAACGCACTGAAGGACGAGGTGAATTCCGCATTGGCCGCCAAGAAGGCAGCCCTGGGCGATGCGGCGCTGGAGGAGCGGCTGCGCGGCGAATGGCTGGATGTGACCCTGCCCGGCCGGCACCGGCGCGCCGGCACGATCCACCCGGTCAGCCAGGTGATGGAAGAGGTCACCGCGATCTTCGCCGATATGGGCTTCGCCGTGGCCGAAGGCCCGCAGATCGAGACCGACTGGTATAATTTCGACGCGCTCAACATCCCCGGCCACCATCCCGCACGGGCCGAGATGGACACGTTCTACACCCACCGGCGCGAAGGTGATAACCGCCCGCCCCATGTGCTGCGCACCCACACCAGCCCTGTGCAGATCCGCCATATGGAGGCCCACGGCGCCCCCGTCCGCGTGATCGCGCCGGGCCGCGTCTACCGTGCCGATTACGACGCAGACCCATTCGCCGATGTTCCATCAGGTCGAGGGTCTGGCGATCGACCGCGACATCTCCATGGCGAACCTGAAATGGGTGCTGGAGGAGTTCTTCACCGCCTATTTCGGCACATCCGTCAAAACCCGCTTCCGCGCGTCGCATTTCCCCTTCACCGAACCCTCGGCGGAGGTGGATATCCAGTGTTCATGGGAAGGCGGCACCGTGAAGGTGGGCGAAGGCGATGACTGGCTGGAAGTGCTGGGCTCGGGCATGGTGCACCCGCATGTGCTCCGCTCGGCGGGCGTGGACCCGGACGACTGGCAGGGCTTCGCCTTCGGCATGGGCATCGACCGGATCGCGATGCTGAAGTACGGCATCCCGGATTTACGCGCGTTTTTTGATAGCGATCTGCGCTGGCTGCGGCACTATGGGTTCAGCGCACTGGAGGTGCCGAGCGTGCATGGTGGGGTGTGAGGGGTGTCCAGCGCATCGATCCCTGATTGGATAAGCTCAATTGCAGCCGCCGTGGGCGCTCTGGCGGTAGTAGTAGGCCTATTTCGCGCAAGCAAAAAAGTTGACGAAGTGCAGCGAAACACGCGGCTGCTCAAGCGCGCAGAAGTAGCAGAAGAACTCATTGCTTTGGCTCTCAATGTCGACGACGCCATGAAGGATATCCGCAATCCCTTTGACTCTATTCCGAAAGACAAGTTGCACGACAAGAAATATGGCTACCAGCAACGATACGAGCGAGTAGCCAAATACAACGATCTCTTCAAAAGGCTACGTGAAGCTCACATCCGTGAACGGACTATAATTGGAAACGAAGCGGTAAACGAGGCAGTCGAAGCATTATTAAAAGCGCGAAACGAAGTCTTAGTCGCGATTGAAACTCTTGCTGACTACTCGGACGAACCTAGTATCGATGCATCTGTTCGGGAACACCGTCGCGAGTTACGCGGCAAAGTCTACGGTAGTTTTTCTAAGAGTGATGACCTTGGACAAAGGATACTTGCTGCAGTGAAGCTTATCGAAGAAGAGCTCAAGCCGTTTGCGCGTTTGGACGTTGAGAAGTAGGCGTTCCTCTTTAGATTGATGCCCCGCCCGAACAGCGCTGAAAGCGCCGGGCGAGCGCCTGCCCGTCCCGGCGGGCTGGCGCTTTGGTTGCGGACCAGTGCAGACACCACGTTAGATGTGCTTGGCTGGCATAAAGTGCGCTGACCACCCGTTGCAGCGCCACCCCACGGGCAGGCGCGCGCCCGGCTCTCATTTTGCGGGAGGGCAAATGCGCCCGAGGCTCCGCCTGTTCAGGCCTGAAAGGCTCCACCGGAGCCTTTCTTTCTCGGCCCTCACTCCCACGCGCAGACCTCCGCCCGGCCTGTGTTGCGCCTATGGCTGACAGCGGAGGCCCCCCGCACCCCCGGCGCGCGCCCCGCATCTTGACCTCGCCGCCGTCACACACACGTAACGGTCCAGGCCAGCCCGAAGGATCGCGCCCATGAAATCCGCCCTCTCGCTCCAGAACATGGTCCGGATCATGGACCGGACCCTGATGCCCGACGCCACAGATCTGGTGTTGCAGCCGGTCTGCCTGGAGATCGAGGCCGATGTGGGCGTGGCCAACATGGATCAGGACGAAGCGCGCCAGATCATGGCGGAGATCGACGCGAAATCCTCCGCGCTGCTGGCCGTACTGGCGATTATCCTCGCCACCTCGGCCTTCATCTTCTCGCTGGATCAGCGATGGCTCACGCTGCTGCTGATGTTCGCGCAGATCGTCAGCATTTCGGTCTCCATCCTGTTCCTGCTGCGGTGTCTGATCTACGAGCCCTCGCCCCGGCTGCGCCATGTGTTCGAACTGGACCGGGTGGCCGATGCGTTCTACCTCCAGATCGAAGCGATCAAACAGGTGCGCTATTTCAATCGGGTGATCGTGCTCACGGTCGTGACATGTGTGTTGTTCTTCGCCATGTCGATGATCGTGGGTATCGACGCCATGATGTAGGGCGCGCCGCCATTTCGGAGGCCGTCGCCCATGTCCACCCGCGCCCGCGTCGCCCTGCTCGTCATCGCCGTTCTCGTGATCGGCGCGCATGTGGCCATGTGGCGCTCGGACATGCCGCGCGATGTGGCGCTTCGCTTCACGGTGATCAATGCGATTGCCTGGGCGGTGGTTCTGGGTCCGGTTTTCCTTGTCGCGCGCTGGCTGAACGCGGTCGAAAGGCGCAATGCGGAGCGGGAGCGCGGCGAGGACCGGTAGCCTCGCGCGGGCCGGGGCATACGGGCGGACGCGCGCGCCGGGTTTTCATCCCCTTGCGCATGCGCTATCGCTCGGCCCGAGTTTTGACATGAGAGCGGACCGATGAAATTCACCCTGTCCTGGTTGAAGGATCACCTCGAAACCGAGGCGGAACTGGACGAGATCACCGAGACCCTGACCGATCTGGGCCTTGAAGTGGAAGGCGTGGAAGACCGCGCCGGACGGCTCGGGGATTTCACCATCGGCAAGGTCATCAAGGCCGAGCAGCATCCCGATGCCGACCGGCTGCGCGTGTGTCAGGTGGAGACCGACGAGGGCGTGAAACAGATCATCTGCGGCGCGCCCAATGCGCGCGAGGGGATCACCGTGGTCGTGGCCAAGCCGGGCGTCTACGTGCCGGGCATCGACACCACGATCGGCATCGGCAAGATCCGCGGGATCGAAAGCCACGGCATGATGGCCTCGGAACGCGAGATGGAGCTGTCGGAGGAGCATGACGGCATCATCGAACTGCCCTCGGGCGAGGTGGGGCAACGCTTCGTCGACTGGCTGGCGGTGCATGACCCCGCCAAGGTCGACCCGGTGATCGAAATCGCGATCACGCCCAACCGGCAGGATGCGCTGGGCGTGCGCGGCATCGCCCGCGATCTGGCGGCGCGGGGTCTGGGCACGCTTAAGCCGCACGAGATCGCGCCGGTTCCGGGCGCGTTCGACAGCCCGATCAAGGTCGCCATCGACGACGACACGCGCCCCGGCTGCCCGCATTTCGCGGGCCGCGTGATCCGGGGCGTCACCAACGGCCCGTCGCCGCAATGGTTGCAGGACCGGCTGCGCGCGATCGGGCTCAGGCCGATCTCGGCGCTGGTCGATATCACCAATTTCTTCACCTACGACCAGAACCGCCCGCTCCATGTGTTCGACGCGGACAAGGTCGCGGGCAACCTGCGGGTGCATCGCGCCCGGGGCGGCGAGACGATCATGGCGCTCGACGACAAGAGTTACACGTTCCAGCCGGGCCAGATGGTCATCGCCGATGACACCGGCCCCGAAAGCATCGCGGGCGTGATGGGCGGGGCCGCGACCGGCTGCACCGGCGAGACGGTCAATGTGTTCATCGAAAGCGCCTATTGGGACGTGATCGAGATTGCCGAAACGGGCCGGGCGCTCAAGATCAACTCCGACGCGCGTTACCGGTTCGAACGCGGCGTGGACCCGGAGTTCACCCTGCCCGGGCTTGAGGCGGCGACGCGCATGGTGCTCGATCTCTGCGGCGGCACGCCGTCTCATGTGGTGGAGGCGGGCGCGCCCTTGCAGACGGCCCGGAGCTATATGCTGGATACCGCGCGGGTGGTCAGCCTTGTGGGCATGGAGATCCCGAAGGACGATCAGATCCGCTATCTGACGGCGCTCGGCTTCTCCGCAACCGGGGCGGGCGACGTGCTGGAGGTCTGGGTGCCAAGCTGGCGGCGCGACATTCAGGGCGAGGCCGATCTGGTGGAAGAAGTGGCGCGGATGGCGTCGCTCACGCGGCTGGAGCCGAAGCCCCTGCGCCGCCCGAAACCGGGCGTCCCTGCGCCTGTGCTCACGCCCCTCCAGCGCCGCGAGCGCACCGCCCGGCGGACCATGGCCGCGCTCGGCTACAACGAATGCGTCACCTACAGCTTCATCGACCGGGCCAGCGCAGACCTGTTCGGCGGCGGGGACGATGCGACGATGCTGGACAATCCGATCTCCAGCGAGATGAGTCACATGCGCCCGGCCCTGCTGCCGGGCCTGTTGCAGGCCGCCGCCCGCAATCAGGCGCGCGGCATGATGGATCTGGCCCTGTTCGAGCTTGGGGCGGTCTTTCACGGCGGAGAACCGGGCGAGCAGCATCTGCTGGCGACGGGGCTTCTGATCGGCCAGACCGGGCCGCGCGACCCCCATGGTGCGCGCCGCGCGGTCGATGTCTTCGATGTGAAGGCGGATGCGGAGGCCGTCCTGTCGGCCATCGGCGCGCCCGCCAAGGTGCAGATCCTGCGCGGCGCGCCGGACTGGTGGCATCCGGGCCGCCACGGGATGATCTGCCTTGGCCCCAAGAAGGTGCTGGGCGTCTTCGGGGAGCTGCATCCCCGGATTCTGGCCGCGATGGATGTCAGGGGCCCGGCCATGGCCTTCACGATCTGGCCGGCGGAAGTGCCTGTGGCGCGGTCGACCGGGGCCAGCCGTGGGGCCTTGCAGATCAGCGATCTGCAGGCGGTCGAACGTGATTTCGCCTTCGTGGTCGATGCCGGGGTGGAGGCGCTCAGCCTCGTCAACGCCGCCGCCGGTGCGGACAAGGCGTTGATAGAGGATGTCCGCGTCTTTGACGAGTTCATCGGCGGCGCGCTTGGCGAGGGCCGGAAATCCATCGCGTTGAGCGTGCGGCTCCAACCCCGGGACAAGACGCTGACCGAGGAGGAGATCGAGGCCGTGGCGGCCAGAATCGTGGAGAAGGTCGGCAAGGCCACGGGCGGCGTTCTGCGGGGCTGAAACCGCGCGCCTGCGCGCCTGAGGGAGGGGCCCCGCACCATCATGTAAGCAAGGAAAGGCGGACACATGTCGTTGAAAGTCTATTTGTCGGGCGAGATTCATACCGACTGGCGCGAACAGATCGTCGAAGGCGCCAAGGATCTGGACGTGACCTTCGGCGGCCCGGTCACCGATCACGCGGCCAGCGATGATTGCGGTGTCGCCATTCTTGGCGCCGAGTCCGACAAGTTCTGGCATGACCACAAGGGGGCCAAGGTCAACGCCATCCGCACCCGCATGGGGATCGAGCAGGCCGATGTGGTCGTTGTGCGTTTTGGCGAGCAGTACAAGCAATGGAACGCGGCCTTCGATGCGGGCATGGCGGCGGCGCTCGGCAAATCGCTGATCGTGCTCAGCCGGCCCGAACACCAGCATCCGCTGAAGGAAGTGCATGCCGCCGCGCTGGCCGTGGCCGAGGAACCCCGCCAGGTGGTCGAGATCCTGCGCTATGTCCTGACCGGTGAGTTGCCGTCCTGACGTGGGGTTCTGCTTTGCCTGCGTCCGCACAGGCGTAGCATGACGGTCATGGAGTTCGATTACGTCATCGTCGGCGGTGGGTCTGCCGGATGCGTGCTTGCCGCGCGGCTTTCGGAAGATCCGAACGCGACCGTGTGCCTGATCGAAGCGGGCGGCGGCGGACGGGATATCTTCATCCGCGCGCCCGCTCTGGTGGCCGCGATGGTCTCGGGCCGCCCGAAAATCAACAACTGGGCCTTCCATACGGAGCCGCAGCCCGGGCTCAACGGGCGGCGCGGGTTCCAGCCGCGCGGCAAGGCGCTCGGCGGGTCTTCGGCGATCAATGCGATGCTCTATGTGCGGGGCCATAGCGGCGATTACGACGACTGGGCCGATCGGGGGTGTGACGGCTGGGACTGGTCCGGCGTTCTGCCCTATTTCCGCCGGTCCGAGCGGTTCGCGGGCGGCGGCGATGCCCTTCACGGCGGCGACGGGCCCTTGCAGGTCGGCCCGCAAAGCGCGCCGCGCAGGATCACCCGCGCGTTCGTCGAGGCCTGCGAAAGCCTGCAGATCCGCCAGACGGCGGATTTCAACGGCCCGGTACAGGAGGGCGCGGGCCTGTATCACGTCACCCAGTTTCAGGACGGCCCGCAGCGGGGGGAGCGGTGTTCCGCCGCGGCGGCCTATCTCTTTCCTGCCATGGGACGCGGCAATCTGATGGTGCTGACCCGCGCGCTGAGCGAAAAGATCGTTATAGAAGAAGGCCGCGCGACAGCCGTGCGCATACGCCATCGCGGGCGGGCCCGTGTGCTGCGCGCCCGGCGGGAGGTGATCCTCAGCGCCGGCGCCTTCGGCTCGCCGCAATTGCTGATGCTTTCGGGGATCGGCCCCGCGGAGGAACTGGGCGCCCATGGCATCCCGGTGATCCGCGATCTGCCGGAGGTGGGGCGGAACCTGCAGGATCATCTGGACTATGTGCTGTCCTACAAATCCCGCCGGCGGGACGTGGTGGGGCTGAACCCGCGCGGATTGCGCCGGCTGGGCCGGGCCGGGCTGCGCTGGCGCAAGACGGGGCAGGGGCTTTTCGCCTCGCCCATGGCCGAAGGCGGCGCCTTTCTGCGCAGCGCCCCCGGTCTCGACCGGCCGGACCTGCAGATCCACTTCGTGATCGGCATCGTCGACGATCACATGCGCAAGCTGCATTTCGGCGATGGCTATTCCTGCCATATCTGCGTCCTGCGCCCGCATTCCGCCGGTCATGTGGGGCTGCACGGCACGAACCCCTCCGCCGCCCCGCGGATCGACCCCGCCTATCTGAGCGATCCGCGGGATCTGGAGACGCTGAAACAGGGCGCGCGGATCATGGAGCGGATCATGCAGGCCGATGCGCTGACGCCATGGCGCGGCGAACGCCTCTATCCCCATGATGGCAGCGACCGTGCCCTTGAGGAGGATATCCGCAGCCGGGCCGACACGATCTATCACCCCGTGGGCACCTGCAGGATGGGCTCAGATGCCGATGCGGCGGTCGACACGGCCCTGCGGGTGAACGGCGTCGCGGGCTTGCGCGTCGTCGATGCCTCGATCATGCCGAAGCTGATCGGCGGCAACACGAACGCGCCCACCATGATGATCGCCGAAAAGGCCGCCGACCTGATCCAGCCCGGGCAGCGCCCCGCGCCGGTCTAGCAGGGGCGCGTCACCCCGCCGCCATGCCGCCATCCACCGGATACTGCGCACCGGTGATGAAGGCCGACGCGTCGGAGGCTAGAAACAGCAACAGATTGGCCACATCGCCCGCCTCGCCGTAGCGGGCCAGCGGAATGCTGTGTTCCAGTTGTTCCTTCACCTCCGCGCCGTGACCGGGATTGAACCCTTCCTCAAGCGCGCGCATCATGCGGGTGTTGATCGGCGACGGGTGGACCGAGTTGACCCTGACATTCGCCCCCGCCGCCTCGATCGCGGCGGCGCGGGTCAGGCCCACGACCGCATGTTTGGAGGTGATGTAGGGCGCGACATTCGGGCTGCCCTTCAGGCCCGCGATCGACGACATGTTGATGATGCTGCCGCGGCCCTGTTTCATCATCACCGGCAGCACATGTTGCAGGCCCAGGAACGCGCCGCGTACATTCACCGCCATGACCCTGTCGAAATCCGCGATATCCTGTTCGACGAGCGGCGCGACCTTGCCTTCGATCCCGGCATTGTTGAAGAAGATGTCGAGCTCGCCGAAATCCGCGACGGTCCGCTCCACGTAGCGCCGGGTATCCTCGACGGAGGAGACATCGGCCGCGATCGTCAGCAGCGCGTCGCCCGCGTCCAGATCGCGGGCCGCTTGGTCCAGATCGCCCTCCTTCAGATCGACAATGGCGACTTTCGCGCCCCTGATCAGAAACAGGCGGGCGGTCTCCAGGCCGATGCCTGCCGCCCCGCCGGTGATGAGGGCTGTTTTCCCGGTCAGTTCTGTCATGTGATACCTCCGATCCTCGGGTGATGGCGCCATTGCGCACGGGGCCCCCGTGCGCCCGGCGGCCGGGGGTCGGGCGGTATCAAGACATGGGTGCCGCCGCCCCGCTATGCCTCAGGTTAAACCGCGGCCACATCGGATGCAGGCGGGCAGGGGCGGCCCCGGGGGTGCCGCCCTTGCGGAAATGCGCCGCTTCGGTCCTAGTCGCGTGGCGGGGTCACAAGGCCCTTCTGCACCGCCGGGCGCGCCACGAACCGGTCGAGATAGGCCACCACATTGCCGTAGCCGTCCCAGCCCACGGCTTCTTTCACGCCATAGAAATCAAGGCCGCGCAGCCATGGCGCGATGGCGATGTCGGCGATGGAATAGCTGCCGGTGATCCAGCTCTTGCCCTCCAGTTCGCGGTCAAGCACGGCCAGCAGGCGCTTGGCCTCGTTCAGATACCGCTCCCGCGGGCGCGGATCGTCGATCTCGGCGCCCGCGAATTTCGCGAAATAGCCAAGCTGCCCGAACATCGGGCCGATCCCGCCCATCTGGAACATGACCCATTGGATGGCCTTGTATTTCTCCGCCGGGCCGTCGCCGATCAACTGGCCCGTCTTCTCGGCCAGATAGATCAGGATCGCCCCGGATTCGAACAGCCCGATGGGGGCGCCCCCCGGCCCGTTCGGGTCGATCAGGGCGGGGATCTTGTTGTTGGGGTTCAGCGACAGGAACGCCTCGCTTTTCACATCCGCATCGGCCAGCGTGACCCGATGCGCCTCATAGGCGAGCCCCATCTCCTCCAGCGCGATGGAGGCCTTCACCCCGTTTGGCGTGGGAAAGGAATAAAGCTGGATCACGTCCGGGTCGGACGCGGGCCAGCGGGCGGTGATGGGGAATGCGGAAAGATCGGCCATGAATACACCTTCGGTTTCGGGTCAGGGGTGACACATAGGCACCCTTTCCCATTGGGCCAGAGCCGAAAATGTATCACTATGCGCATGCGACTGTGCGCGGAGGCACCATCGGGGCGTGCGCCCGGGCCCCCGGCACAGAGGGATAACAGGACAACACAGGATCGACCCATGCTTAACGAATTCAAGGATTTCATCGCCAAGGGCAATGTCATGGATATGGCCGTCGGCATCATCATCGGCGCGGCGTTCACGGCGATCGTGTCGTCGATGGTGGCCGATCTGATCAACCCGTTCATCGGGCTGTTCACCGGCGGTCTGGACTTCACCAACAATTACCTTGTGCTGGCAGGCGAGGTGCCGGCGGGCGCATCTCTGGAAGCCGCGCGGGAGGCGGGCGCGTCGATCTTCGCATGGGGTGCCTTCGCCATGGCGGTCATCAATTTCCTGATCATCGCCTTCGTGGTGTTCATGCTGGTGCGCTTCGTGAACAAGGTGAAAGCCGCCGCCGAAAAACCCGACGAGGTGGCGCCGGAAGTGGAAACCGGCCCTTCCGAACTGGATATCCTGATCGAGATCCGGGATTCGCTGAAACGCGCCTGAGCCTGGCCCGACGCCGCACAGGCCCGCCCGCTGCGGCGGGTCTTTGCATGTCCGCCGCCGGGTCGGTACAATCGCGCATCCGGTCCAGATAGCGCAAGGAGACTGATCATGGCCGCAACCCCTCCCGTCTGCGATTTCGGCTGGGCGGCACCCGATTTCGATCTGCCCGCGGCCGATGGTCGGCGCTACGGCCTGCGCGATGTGATGGGCCAGAACGGCACGGTCATCGCCTTTATCTGCAACCATTGCCCCTATGTGCTGGCCGTGATCGACCGGCTGGTGCGGGATGCGCGCGATCTGGCCTCCCATGGGGTCGGCTTCGCCGCGATCTGCTCCAATGACCCTGAGCAATACCCGGTGGACGGGTTCGACGGCATGGTCGCAATGGCCAGGGAGCAGGCGTTTTCGTTCCCCTATCTCCATGATGCGGATCAATCCGTCGCCCGCGCCTATGGGGCCGCCTGCACGCCGGATTTCTTCGGCCTGAATGCGGACGGCGCGCTGCAATACCGGGGCAGGCTCGATGCCTCGCGGGCAAAGGCCGGCCCCCCCGATCTGCGCCGCGACCTGTTCGAGGCGATGCGGCAGGTCGCGGAAACCGGCCGCGGCCCGGAAGATCAGATCCCGTCGATGGGATGCTCGATCAAATGGGCCGCCGCCTGACGGCTCAGGCCTTCAGCGCCAGATTGGGCGACAGCACGTCGATGCCGAGCGCCTTGCCCACCGCGTAATTCGTCAGCTTGCCGGCATGCACGTTCAGCCCGTCCAGCAGATGCGGATCGTCGGTGCAGGCCTGCTTCCAGCCCTTGTCGGCCAGAGCAATCAGGAACGGCATCGTCGCGTTGCCAAGCGCCAGGGTCGAGGTGCGCGCAACCGCCCCCGGCATGTTCGCCACGCAGTAATGCATGATCCCGTCGACCTCGTAGATCGGATCCTGATGGGTGGTGGCCTTCGAGGTCTCGAAGCAACCGCCCTGATCGATCGCCACATCCACGATCGCCGCGCCCGGTTTCATGTCGGACAGTTGCGCCCGGCTGACCAGTTTGGGCGCCGCCGCACCGGGCACCAGAACCGCGCCGATCACCATATCGGCCTGCGCGACCAGTTCGGCGGTGTTCCCGGCGCTGGCATAGCGCGTGCCGAACTGCCCCCCGAAGACATCGTCCAGATACCGCATCCGCGGCAGCGACCGGTCCAGCACCGTCACCTTCGCGCCCATGCCCGCGGCCACGCGGGCCGCATGGGTGCCCACGACGCCGCCGCCGATCACCACCACCTCGGCGGGTCCGACACCGGGCACGCCGCCCATCAGCACGCCGCGCCCGCCATTGGCCTTCTGCAGGGTCCATGCGCCCATCTGCGGCGCCAGTTTCCCCGCAACCTCCGACATCGGGGCCAGAAGCGGCAGGCCGCCGTTCCGGTCGGTCACGGTCTCATAGGCAATCGCGGTGCAGCCCGAGGCCAGAAGATCCCTGGTCTGATCCGGGTCCGGTGCCAGATGCAGGTAGGTGAACAGCACCTGCCCCTCGCGCAGCATCCTGCGCTCCCCCGCTTGCGGCTCCTTGACCTTCACGATCATTTCGGCCCGCGCGAAGACATCCGCAGCGCCATCGGCAATCTCCGCCCCGGCCTCGATGTAATCCGCGTCGGAGAAGCCGGCGCCGATGCCCGCCCCCGCCTCGATCAGCACCTTGTGGCCATGGGCGACGGCCTCGCGCGCGGCCACGGGCGTCACGCCCACGCGGAATTCCTGCGGTTTGATCTCTTTCGGGCAGCCGATAATCATCTGGTGTCTCCTCCCATTCCTGGCACAGATGTCGCATGTTTTCTTCGGAAAGGCTTTGAAATCTGGTTGCGGTTTCACGGGCTTGCCGCAAGAATTTCCGACATGTGGGGCAATTTGCGGGAAACGGGTGCGTAATGATCGAAATCGACGAAATGGACCAGCGCATCCTGCGCCTGTTGCAGCGCGACGGGCGGATGACCAATGCCGAGCTTTCGGAACAGGTTCACCTGTCGCCCTCGGCCTGCCACAGGCGGGTGCAGCGGCTGGAACAGGCCGGCGTGATCCGCGATTACGTGGCGCTGGTCGACGCGCGGGCGGTGGGCCGGGTCACGACCGTGTTCGTCGAGATCGGGCTGAGCGGGCAGGCCAATGAACTGCTCGGGGCGTTCGAACGGGCGGTGGCGCAGGTGCCCGATGTGCTGGAATGCCATCTCATGGCCGGAAGCGCCGATTACCTGCTGAAGGTCGTGGCCCGCGACAGCGAGGATTTCGCGCGGATCCACCGGCAGCGTCTGGCAAGCCTGCCGGGCGTCGCGCGAATGCAGTCCAGCTTCGGGCTGAAAACCGTGGTCCAGACCACGGCCCTGCCGGTCTAGCCGGTCAGGTACAGCATCAGATAAAGCGTTCCCATCCCCGCGAGGATCGCGCCGACGGCGCTTTTCATCAGGTATCCCACGGCCAGCGCCATGGCCGCCGCCGCCAGCCGCGCGGGGTCGGGCTGGCCACCGGTGGCGTCGGGCCACAGCACGAGCGGCGTGATCAGCGCCGGCAACACGGACACGGTGGTGTAGCGCAGATGCCTCAGAACCCATGGCGGGCCCTTGCGATTGCCGATCAGGCCCAGAAAGGAAAACCGGATCAGAAAGGTGCCGATGGCCAGAACGACGATGATCAGCCAGATCTCGATATCGGAATAGGTCATCCGCGCCCCGCTATCCGCCGCTCGATCTCCGCGCCCACCATCATCGCGAGCGCGGCGGCCAGAAGCACGCCGAGATTGTAGGGCACCGCCGCGAAAACCAGCGCCATGACCACCGATGTCAGCGCGGCGGCCATATGGGCAAGGGTGCGCAGGGCGGGGCCGACAAGGGCCAGAAACGCGATCGGCACGGCGAAATCCAGCGCGTATTCGGCGGGGATCAGCATGCCCAGAACCGCCCCCAGCCATGTCGCCAGAAGCCAGACCGGCGCCAGCGGGGTGGTCGCCCCGAAATAGAACGCGATTTTCTCCGGCATTGGACGTTCGGGCCGCGCCTCGTATTCCTGAACCGACAGGGCGTAGTTCTGATCGAAATTCACATAGGCGACCAGCGCGCGCTGCCAGATCGGCGCGTCGCCCAGATAGGGGGTGAGCGCGGCGGAATACATCACCATCCGCAGGTTGACCGCCAGCGCCGAGATCAGCACCACCAGCGTCGGCGCGTTCTCTGTCATCAACTGAAGCGCGGTGAACTGCGCCGCACCTGCGATCACCAGCACCGAAAAGCCCATAACCTCCGCAAGGTTCAGGCCCGCCTCGGTCGCGGCCACGCCGAAAACCATTCCGAAGGGCATCACCACGAGCAAAAACGGCAGCCCGGCGCGAAGGCCTTGCCAATAGGCGCTTTTGGTGCTGGCAGCTGGCATGGGGGGCCTCTAGAGTGTGGGTCACCAACCGCCATAACGTCCGCACACCGGAGATGCAATTGAGTGTTCTTGATGAGCCAGATCACGGCTATTTGATCGCCCCCGATCCCGCCCGCGCGGGTCTGTCGCGCTCTGTTGCGGGCCATGACGAGGCGGGCCGCCCGGTCGACACCCGCGTGGTGGAGGAACGCCCGCTCACCATCTATCTGAACGCCCGGGAGATCGTCACGGCGATGACCATCGGCGATTATCCGGAGTATCTGGCGCTCGGCTTTCTGGCCAATCAGGGCATGCTCTCCGCCGGGGAGGAGGTGACCGGCGTCGAGTATGATGCGGAGCTGGAGGTGGTCGTGGTGCGGACCGCCGTCGAGACCGACCACGAGGCCAAGCTGCAGAAGAAAACGCGGACCAGCGGCTGCGCCGTCGGCACGGTTTTCGGCGACATGATGGCCGGGCTGGAGGGGCTGCAACTGCCGGCGGCCGAATTGCGCACAAGCTGGCTCTACGCGCTCAGCCACAAGATCAACCGCACGCCCAGCCTGTATCTGGAGGCCGGGGCGATCCATGGCACGGTTCTGTGCCGGCAGGATCGCCCGCTGGTCTATATGGAGGATGTGGGTCGCCACAATGCCGTCGACAAGATCGCCGGCTGGATGCGGGCCGAAGGCGTCGGCCCGCAGGACAAGATCCTTTACACGACCGGGCGCCTGACCTCGGAAATGGTGATCAAGACCGCGCTGATGGGCATCCCCGTTCTCGCCTCGCGGTCCGGTTTCACGGCCTGGGGCGTGGAGATCGCGAACCAGGTCGGTCTCACCCTTATCGGCCGGCTCAAGGGCAAGCGGTTTACCTGCCTCGCGGGCGAAAACAGGCTGGTGCGGGACGCGGATATGGCGGTGGTTCCCGAAGAGGGCCGGCGCCATCGCCGCAAGGGGGCCTCGGAATGAACCATCTGCCGACACGGGGGCCTCATCCGCCGCGCTGCCGTTCCCATTTTGTGCACCCGGGCCTGCACGCCCCGGCAGGGGGGCAAGCATGACCCCCCCCGGTGTGATCCTCGCGGGCGGTCTGGCCCGGCGCATGGGCGGCGGCGACAAGGGCCGCCTGATGCTGGGCGGGCAAAGCCTTCTGTCGCATGTCATCACCCGCCTCCGCCCACAGGTGAGCACGCTGGCGCTGAACGCGAACGGGGATCCCGCGCGTTTCGCCGATCTGGGTCTGCCGGTTCTGCCCGACGGGGTGGCCGATCATCCCGGCCCTCTGGCGGGGGTGCTTGCCGGTCTCGACTGGGCCGCGGTGCAGGGGGCCAGCCACATCGTCACCGCCGCTGCGGACACGCCGTTCTTTCCGGCTGATCTGGTCAGCCGTCTGACCCGGGCCGCCGAGATGCAGGGCGCGCAGATCGCGCTGGCCGCCACGCCCGGCCCGCACAAGCTGCTGCGCCACCCGACCTTCGGGCTCTGGCCCGTCGCGCTTCGCGACGACCTGAGGGAGGCGCTGGCCGGCGGCCTGCGCAAGGTCGTTCTCTGGACCGACCGGCACGGAGCCGCCAGCGCGATGTTCCCGGCAACCCCGTTCGATCCGTTCTTCAACGTCAACACGCCCGACGACCTCGCCGTCGCCGAAGGAATGCTGCCATGAAACTCTGGGGTGTCACCGGTTGGAAGAACACCGGCAAGACCGGCCTCATGGAACGTCTCGTGGCCGAATTCACCTCCCGGGGCCTGTCGGTGTCCACGCTCAAACATGCTCATCACGCCTTCGACGTCGATCAGCCCGGAAAGGACAGTTTCCGCCACCGTCAGGCCGGCGCGACCGAGGTGCTTCTGGCATCGGGAGCCCGATGGGCGCTGATGGCCGAACTGCGCGGCGCGCCGGAGCCGTCGCTCGATGCGCTGCTGGCCCGCTTGTCGCCCGTCGATCTGGTTCTTGTAGAAGGATACAAGCGCAGCCCCCATCCCAAGATCGAGGCCTATCGCGCCGCCGCCGGCCAGCGGCTGCTTGCGCCGGACGATCCGACCATCCGCGCCGTGGCCAGCGACAGTGCGCATGATCTGGATCGCCCCGTCTTCGATCTGGACGACACTGCCGGCATCGCGGGTTTCATCGCGCGGGAGCTGTCGCTGTGAGCCGGCCATCCGCCGATGCGGGCTTCGATACCGTCATCGTGGTCGACTGGTCCGCCCGGTCGCGGCCGTCGCCCGCGGCCCCCACCGCGGACGCGATCTTCATGGCGGTGTCGCACGGGTCCAACACCGACCCGCGCGTCAGCTATCACCGCACCCGCGATGCCGCGACGCGGGCCCTCGTGGCGCATATCTCGGCCGCACTGGATGCAGGCCACCGCCTGCTTGCGGGGTTCGATTTTCCGTTCGGATATCCACGCGGTTTCGCGCGCGCGCTGACCGGCACCGACGATCCGCTGATCCTCTGGCAGGCGCTGTCGGCGCGGATCGAGGACGCCGCCGACAATGCCAACAACCGCTTTCGCGTCGCCACCGAGCTGAACCGCCTTTTCCCCGGTGTCGGCCCGTTCTGGGGCTGCCCACCATCGCAGGCCAATCCCGATCTGCCGGAACGCGGCAGCCTGCGCCATGGCCACGGCCTGCCCGAGCGGCGGGAGGTCGAGCGCCGCCTGCCGCGGGCGCAGCCCTGCTGGAAGCTCTACACCACCGGCGCGGTCGGGTCTCAGGTCCTGCTCGGCCTGCCGCGTCTGAACCACCTGCGGGAGCGTTTCGGCACGGCGATCTCGGTCAGCCCGTTCCAGCCGCCGGTGACGCCCATCGTGCTGGCGGAGGTCTACCCGTCGCTGCTTCACCGGCTGGTCGCGGCGCGCCGCCGCACGGGCGAGATCCTCGATGCCGCGCAGGTGCGCGTTCTGGCGCAGGCGCTCCATGCCCTTCCGCCCGCCGCGCTCACCGGGATGCTTGCCGAAGGCGACGCGGAGGAGGGCTGGATCCTCGGCCTCGGCCATGACCGTCTTCTGTTGGAGCCCGCATCATGCGCAAGCTGACCCCGCCCCCGCTCAAGGACGATTGCTTCGCCCTGCCACCCGGCGTCGACTGGACCCCGGTGCCCGAGGCGCTGTCCCGGCTCCGGGCGGCGCTGCATCCTGTCGCGCGCCCGCAAACCGTGCCGCTGGCGCAGGCCAAAGGGCGTATTCTCGCCTCGGACCTTTACGCCCATCGGGCCAATCCGCCGCAACCGAACGCGGCGGTCGATGGCTATGGCTTCGCCCATGCCGCAACGGGCGCGGGGCCGCAAACCCTTCCACTCGCCGCGGGCCGCGCCGCGGCAGGGCAGCCCTTCGGCGCTGCACTCCCCCGGGGGCAGGCGCTCCGCATTCTCACCGGCGCGAGTTTGCCCGAGGGTGTCGACGCCGTCGTGCTGGAGGAGGATTGCACCGTCTCCGACACGGCCATCGCCTTCCACGGCCCGATCAAACCGGGCGCGAACACCCGCAAGGCGGGCGAGGATATGGCCGCAGGCGACCTTGTCTTGCCGAAATCCCATCGGCTGCGCCCGCCGGATCTGGCGCTTCTGGCGGCCACCGGCCACGCCGAAATCCCGGTTCATGCGCCGCTCAGGGTCGCGATCCTGTCCACCGGCGACGAGCTTCGGGAGGCCGGCGCGCCGGTTGCCGCGGGGCAGATCTACGATGCCAACCGCCCGATGCTGCGCGCGCTTGTAGAGGCCTGGGGGCACGAGGTCATCGACCTTGGCCGCCAGCCCGATGATCCGGTGCAGATCCGCGCCGCGCTCGACAGGGGCGCGGAGGCCGATGCCATTCTCACCTCCGGCGGCGCATCCGCCGGGGACGAGGATCATATCTCGGCCCTGCTCTCGACCGAGGGGCGGCTGACAAGCTGGCGCATCGCGCTCAAGCCCGGCCGCCCGCTGGCGCTGGCCATGTGGCGGGGCACGCCCGTCTTCGGCCTGCCCGGCAATCCGGTGGCGGCGCTGATCTGCACGCTGATCTTCGCACGTCCGGCACTTGCGCTGATGTCGGGGGCGGGCTGGTCCGAACCCTTGCGCCTGACGGTTCCGGCGGGGTTCTCGAAATCCAAGAAACCGGGCCGTGCCGAATACCTGCGGGCCCGTCTCACCGCGGATGGCGCGGCGGAGGTCTTCAAATCCGAAGGCTCCGGGCGCATCTCCGGCCTTTCATGGGCCGACGGGCTGGTGGAACTGCCGTCCGAAGCGGCCGAGATCACGCCCGGCACCCCGGTCGTCTATCTTCCCTATGCCGGTTTCGGGATCTGATCAGGGGCAGCCCGTCCTTTCGGAGGCCGATGCCGAGAGTCTCCCGGCTTCGCCCGGCCGGCGCGGGCTCAGTCGAAGGTGCCCGTCACCCGGCCCAGCAGCATGAAGGCCCGCGCGGTCCGGGTTTCGGCCAGCCGCGCGATCTCCTCGTCGGAGGCGTGTTTCTCGAACCCCAGAAACGTGTGGTCGAACTGGCGCAGAAAATGGTGCACCGCATCGCGGAACACCGGATCCTGCTTCATGCGCCCTGCCGCCAGCGCAAGCGACGATCTGTCGTGGATACCACCCAAGGGGGCGACGGCCCGCCCCCGTTCCCCGGCCGCGAATTTGCGCCAGATCTCGGGCCTTGACCGGTCGGGGCGCAGGTCGTCCATATAGATCCCGTCCTGCGACAGGAGCGTCAGCACATCCTGGCTTGCGCGAACCAGCCGTTCGGTGCTGCGATCTTCCAGGGCGCGGCGCAGGGTGCGGAACCCCTCCTTGTCATGCTCGTTTTCGGGGAAGTTCAGCGCCTTGACGAAATCGGCCACGGAAATCGGCTCTTTCAGCGCCTCCGCGGGTGTGCCCAGCCCAAGGCTCGCCTGATGTTCGTCGGGCGGGGCGGGCGCCACGGCGGCTCGGTTTTCCGATATCACCCCCTGCGATCGCATGGAGGTGAAGGTGGCCAGCTTCACCTCGGTGGAGCGCTGCGCCTCGGCAATCTCCTCCAGCTTGCGCACCATGTCGGGCTTCATGTCCAATGTCCCCCGCTGCTGGCCGGCCACATAGGCCGCGCGCATGGCATCGATGGAGCTTTGCAGCCGCGCGGCCTCTTCCCGCATCACCCGGGCGGTCCGCGCCGCCGAAGCCGCCACCCAGATCAGCGCTATGGGCATCAGGATCGCCAGCAGGGTCAGCGCAAGGCTGGCGCCGCCCGCCACCCCACCGGGCCCCGCATCCATGCCCCAGAAAAACAGCGCGACGGCCGCCAGCCAGACCACCGTCAGGATCAGCGCGATCACTTCGATCCCGGTGATCCGCGGGGCCGTCGGCTGCTGTGCGTAAACGCCAAGCTCCAGCGGGACGGGCTGTTTCGGGTCAGACATCGTCAGGTGGTCCTGCGCAGGGACAAACGGCGGTATTGGGGCTCAGATATATGAGATCTTCACGATCTCATAGGCCTTGCTTCCGCCGGGCGTGTTCACCTCGACACTGTCACCTTCATCCTTGCCGATCAAGGCGCGCGCCAGCGGCGATTTGATGTTGAGCAGACCGCTTTCGATATCGGCTTCGGCCTCGCCGACGATCTGATAGGTCTTCTGTTCCTCGGTATCCTCGTCGACCAGATCGACGGTGGCGCCGAACTTGATCGCCCCGGACAGCTTGGCCGGATCGATCACCTGGGCCAGGCCCAGCATCCCCTCCAGCTCCTTGATCCGACCCTCGATGAAGGACTGCTTCTCGCGGGCGGAATGATACTCCGCATTCTCCGACAGATCGCCATGCTCGCGCGCCTCGGCAATCGCCTTGATGATCGCGGG
Source organism: Rhodophyticola sp. (assembly GCF_965284195.1). Lineage (NCBI taxonomy): Bacteria > Pseudomonadati > Pseudomonadota > Alphaproteobacteria > Rhodobacterales > Roseobacteraceae > Rhodophyticola > Rhodophyticola sp. Next base: position 3,596,860 of record NZ_CBDIRM010000001.1, read on the forward strand.
GCGCTCGACCGATCTCAGATTTTTCAGCTCCGCATCCAGCGCCTTGTATCCGCCGGGCGTCATCGGGATCTTTTCCATGTGCAGGGTCACATCATTAAGGGGAGAGAACAGGCTCAAAGCCCAGACGTTAGGGCCTGCGCGCGGCTTGTTCAACGGGGATTTGGCAAATCCGTTTAGAGGTTTGTGCTCTGCTCATCATCGTCGCGCGGCTCCGGCGGGATCGGGTCGCCATCCACGCCACATGCCGCCAGCAGGGACAGGATCAGAAGAGGGGCCAGAAACCGGATCATGCGAGACGCTCCTTCCAGCGGGCGATCTGCGCCCGCACCTGCACCGGGGCGGTGCCGCCGTAAGACATGCGCGAGGCGACCGAGTTGTGCACGCCAAGCACATCATAGACTCCCTCGGTGATCCGGCCCTCGACGCGCTGCATCTGCGCCAGCGCCAGATCCGGCAGGTCGCACCCGGCGTCTTCGGCCATTTTCACCAATGCGCCGGTCACATGATGGGCATCGCGGAACGGCATGTCCAGTTCGCGCACCAGCCAGTCGGCCAGATCGGTCGCGGTCGAAAAGCCCGAGGAGGCGGCCGTTTCCAGCGCATCGCGGTTGGCGGTCATGTCGCGCACCATGCCCTCCATCGCCGCCAGCGCCAGCATCAGCGTGTCGGCCGCGTCGAACACCTGCTCCTTGTCCTCCTGCATGTCCTTGGAATAGGCCAGCGGCAGGCCCTTCATGACCGTCAGAAGCGCGACATTCGCCCCCAGTATCCGCCCGATCTTGGCGCGGATCAGCTCGGCGGCATCGGGGTTCTTCTTCTGCGGCATGATCGAGGAACCGGTGGAAAACCTGTCCGACAGCGTCACGAAGCGGAACTGCGCCGAAGACCAGATCACCAGCTCTTCGGCGAAGCGGCTCAGATGCATCGCGCAGATCGTGGCCGTGGCCAGAAACTCCAGCGCGAAATCGCGGTCGCTCACCGCGTCCAGCGAATTGGCGGCGGGCCGGTCGAACCCAAGCGCCGTCGCGGTCATGTCGCGGTCGATCGGAAAGGACGTGCCGGCCAGCGCCGCCGCACCCAGGGGGCATTCGTTCATCCGCGCCCGCGCGTCGCGAAAGCGCGAGAGATCGCGACCGAACATCTCGACATAGGCCATCATGTGATGCCCCCATGTCACGGGCTGCGCAGTCTGCAGGTGGGTGAACCCGGGCATGACCCAATCCGCGCCTGCGTCGGCCTGTCCCAGCAGGGCCCGGATCAGCGCCTCCAGCCCCTCCATCGCGGCATCCATCTGCGCGCGCACCCACAGCTTGAAATCGGTCGCCACCTGATCGTTGCGGGAGCGTGCGGTATGCAACCGGCCCGCCGGCGCGCCGATCAGCTCGGCAAGTCGCGCCTCCACATTCATGTGAATGTCCTCCAGCGCGGTCGAAAACGCGAAATTTCCGCCCTCGATCTCTGACAAGACCGTGAGCAGCCCTTCCCGGATCGCGTCCGCGTCCTTAACGTCGACGATACCCTGATGGGCCAGCATCGCCGCATGGGCACGGGAGCCGTCGATATCCTGACGCGCCAACCGCTTGTCGAAACCGATCGAGGCATTAATTGCCTCCATGATCGCATCCGGCCCGGCGGCGAAGCGCCCGCCCCACATCGCGTTCGATTTTGTGTCTGTCATGTCGTGAACCCCGAGGAAGGGACCAGAAAGATGATCCGTGCCGTGATTTTGCCTGTGCTCTACATGGCCTTGGCCCTTGGTGCAAACGCCCAGACGCTCGATGATCTGCGGGTGGGCGACATGCGCGGGCTGGTGTTCCATGACGCGCCGGTGCCGGTGCCGGACACCCCGTTTATCGATATGGAGGATGTGGAACATCGGCTGGCCGATCTTCAGGGGCGCTACATCCTGCTGAATTTCTGGGCCACGTGGTGTGCGCCCTGCCGCCATGAAATGCCCTATCTGAACACCCTTCAGCACGAGCTGGGGGGCGAGCGGTTTCAGGTCGTGACCCTTGCGACCGGACGCAACCCGCCCCCGGCGATCCGCCGCTTCTTCGAGGAGGAAGGGATCGACGCGCTGCCGATGTATCGCGATCCGGGGCAGGTGATCGCCCGCGAGATGGGTGTTTTCGGCCTGCCGATCACGGTCATCCTCAACCCGGACGGGCAGGAGATCGCCCGCCTGCGCGGCGATGCGGATTGGGCCAGCCCGGAGGCCATGGCGCTGATCCGCGCGCTCCTCGCGGAGGAGGAGGGGTAAGCCCGCCCCGCGCCAGCATCGTCCCGCTTCCGTGACCCAACTGCGGCCGCACCGAGACAACTTCACCTAGTGAAAAGCGATGCGGCCGGGCTCAGCGCGCCAGGGCGGCCACCCGGGCATGGGCCGGGCAGGTCACCAGATGGTCGTTGACCAGCCCCATCGCCTGCATCGCCGCGTAAACGATGGTGGGGCCGCAAAACCGGAACCCCGCCTTCTTCAGGTCCTTCGATATCTGCGTGCTGAGCGGCGTGAAGGCGGGCACCTCGGCCAGCGCGGTCCAGGAGTTCTGCACCGGGCGGCCGCCGACATAATCCCACAGAAACCGGTCAAACCCCTGCTGCTGCTCGATTTTCTGCCAGGCGCGCGCGTTTCCGATTGTCGCCTCTATCTTGCCGCGGTGGCGCACGATGCCGGGGTTCGACAACAGATGCGCAACCTCCGCCTCGCCCCATGTGGCAATCACATTGGGGTCGAACCCCTCGAACCCCTCGCGGAACGCCGCGCGCTTCTTCAGGATCGTGATCCAGCTCAGCCCGGCCTGAAACCCGTCCAGTATCAGCTTCTCCCACAGGGCGCGGCTGTCATATTCCGGCACGCCCCATTCATCGTCGTGATAGGCCACATAGATCGGGTCGTCTCCGCACCAGCCGCAGCGTTCCGCCATATCGGCGTCTCCCGTTTCGTAAAATTAGAACAAAATGCGAATATTCATCCCTTCTTAAAGATTTTCGCGGCAACACTGCAAGCGCCGTGATCGGAGGGGCTCATGCAGGGGCAACAGCAGAAATTCAGCGATCTGGACAACGCGGGCAGCCCGCTGGACATGGCCGTGATGGAACGGGACCGTGACACGATCGCGATGGTCGCCCGTGCGCTGGACGTGAACGATGTGGCGCTGGCGTTTCAGCCGGTCGTGTCCTCGCGCGCGGGCAACAACGTGGCCTATTACGAGGGCCTGATCCGGATCTTCGACGAAACCGGCAGGGTCATCCCCGCCCGCGATTTCATGGGCGCGGTCGAAACCCGGGAGCTGGGCCGCCGGATCGACTGCGCCGCGCTCGGCATCGGGCTGAAGACGCTGCGGGCCAACCCGTCGCTCCGGCTGGCCATCAACATGTCGGCCCGGTCGATCGGCTATCCGCACTGGATGAACATTCTCAAGAAGTTCATTCGCCTGCATCCCGATGTCGTCGAACGCCTGATTCTGGAGATCACCGAAACCTCGGCCATGCTGGTGCCCGAAATCGTGACCATCTTCATGGCGGAAATGCAGGAGAAGGGTATCACCTTCGCGCTGGACGATTTCGGCGCCGGCCAGACCTCCTTCCGCCACCTCAAGGATTTCTGCTTCGATATCCTCAAGATCGACGGTCAGTTTTCCCGCAAGGTCCATTCCGATCCCGACAATCAGGTCCTGACCCAGGCATTGATGTCCATCGCCCGGCATTTCGACATGCTCGCCGTGGCGGAGGCCGTCGAAACCCGGGAAGAGGCGCAATGGCTCGTCAATTCCGGGGTGGACTGCCTGCAAGGCTATTACTTCGCCGCGCCCAGCCTCTCCGCCCCCTGGAAGGTGCAGGAGGCCCAGACCCTCATCACCGGCTGATCCGCCCTCTCCGGGGGCCGATCCGCATCTTCCGGTTGAACCGCGCGCCGGACTGAGACACCGTGTCAGTTGTGACCCGGGGTTCAACCGCCTATGACCGCCCCGGAACTGCAGCCTGTCTTCCGCGCGGGCGCTCCTGCCTGTCTGTCCGCGCGATGGTCCAAATCGAAAGGGACGTCTTCATGACCAACGTCGTCATCGCCTCCGCCGCTCGCACGCCCGTGGGCAGTTTTCTTGGCTCCTTCGCCAACACGCCCGCCCATGATCTGGGCCGCGCCGTGCTGGAAGAACTCGTTGCCCGCGCCGGGGTCGACAAATCAGAGGTGTCCGAAACGATCCTGGGTCAGGTCCTGACCGCCGCGCAGGGCCAGAACCCCGCGCGCCAGGCCCATATCAATGCAGGCTTCCCGCAGGAAAGCGCCGCCTGGGGCATCAACCAGGTCTGCGGCTCGGGCCTCCGCGCGGTCGCACTCGGCGCGCAGCACATCATGCTTGGCGATGCCACGATCGTTGCCGCCGGCGGGCAGGAAAACATGTCGATGTCGCCCCATGCGGCTGCACTCCGTCAGGGCCAGAAAATGGGCGACATGAAGTATATCGACACCATGATCCGGGACGGTCTTTGGGATGCGTTCAACGGCTATCACATGGGCCAGACCGCCGAAAACGTCGCCGAGAAGTGGCAGATCAGCCGCGAGCAGCAGGACGAGTTCGCCGTCGCCAGCCAGAACAAGGCCGAGGCCGCGCAGAAGGCCGGCAAGTTCGACGACGAGATCGTCAGCTACACGGTCCCGGGCCGCAAGGGCGACACCGTGGTCGACAAGGATGAATACATCCGCCACGGCGCCACGATGGAGGCGATGCAGAAACTGCGCCCCGCCTTCACCAAGGACGGCTCGGTGACCGCCGCCAACGCCTCCGGTCTGAATGACGGCGCGGCGGGCGCGCTGCTGATGTCCGCCGACGAGGCCGAAAAGCGCGGCATCGAACCGCTGGCGCGCATCGCCAGTTACGCCACCGCCGGGCTTGACCCGTCGATCATGGGTGTGGGGCCGATCTATGCCTCCCGCAAGGCGCTGGAGAAAGCCGGCTGGAAGGTCGAGGATCTGGATCTGGTGGAGGCCAACGAGGCCTTCGCGGCCCAGGCCTGCGCCGTCAACAAGGACATGGGCTGGGACCCGGAGATCGTCAACGTCAATGGCGGGGCGATTGCCATCGGCCACCCGATCGGTGCATCGGGCGCGCGCGTCCTCAACACGCTTCTGTTCGAGATGAAGCGCCGCGACGCCAAGAAGGGCCTCGCCACGCTGTGCATCGGCGGCGGCATGGGGGTCGCCCTCTGCGTCGAACGCCCGTAAGCGAAAAGGCGGCGTAATATCGTTGCGCCGCCTTCCGCGACCGCCTAACAATATTTCAAGGGAAGCTTAAGGAGGAGATGGGTATGGCCCGTGTTGCATTGGTCACTGGCGGAAGCCGTGGCATCGGTGAGGCGATTTCGAAGAGACTGAAAGCGGACGGCTATGAGGTTGCGGCCACATATGCCGGCAATGACGAGGCCGCCGCCGCCTTCACCAAGGAAACCGGGATCAAGACCTACAAGTGGAACGTCGCCGATTACGACGCCTCCAAGGCGGGCATCGAACAGGTCGAGGCGGATCTCGGCCCGATCGATGTCGTCGTCGCCAATGCGGGCATCACCCGCGATGCGCCGTTCCACAAGATGACCCCGCAGCAGTGGAAAGAGGTCATCGACACCAATCTCACCGGCGTGTTCAACACCGTCCATCCGGTCTGGCCCGGCATGCGGGAGCGCAAGTTCGGCCGGGTCATCGTGATCTCGTCGATCAACGGTCAGAAAGGCCAGTTCGCGCAGGTGAACTATGCCGCAACCAAGGCCGGTGACCTCGGGATCATCAAGTCCCTTGCTCAGGAGGGGGCCCGCGCCGGCATCACCGCCAATGCGGTTTGCCCCGGCTATATCGGCACCGAAATGGTCCGCGCGATCCCCGAAAAAGTTCTCAACGAGGTGATCATTCCGCAGATCCCGGCGGGCCGTCTGGGCGAGCCCGAGGAAATCGCGCGCTGCGTGGCGTTCCTTGCCTCCGACGATGCGGGCTTCATCAACGGCTCGACCATTTCGGCCAACGGGGCGCAATTCTTCGTCTGACCGGCGCGAAACAGCTTTTGCAGAACGAAAAAGGGCCGGCCCGTCATGGGCCGGCCCTTTCTTGCGGCGCGAGGGGCGCCTAACGGGCTGTTCTGGAGGTGAACAGCCCGTTGAGGGCGGCCTTGGCGGCCCGCGCCCGCTCCTGATGAGCGATTTTGTAAGCGCGGCGGGCCTCGGCGGTCATGGAAACTTCGATCATGGGTCAAATCCTTTTATGTGAGCGTTGTCTTGACACTTGTATGACGCCTTGAAACAAAATCGACAAACGAGACTTTTCAACGGTTCAGATAAGTTATACTTAACTGACATGTCCGATCGTCTCCCCCCGCTGACGGCCTTGCGCGCCTTCGATGCCGCCGCGCGGCACATGAGCTTTGCCAAGGCGGCGGAGGAGTTGAGCGTCACGCCCGCCGCGCTCAGCTTCCAGATCAAATCGCTGGAGGAGCATCTGGGCGCGCCGCTTTTCCGGCGTCTCAACCGCGCGGTCGAGCTGACCGCGGCGGGCAAGACCCTTGCCGCCGGGACCGAACAGAGCTTCGAAGGTCTGCGCCTTGCGTGGCGCAATGTGACCCGGGCGCAGGAGGAAAACACGCTGACGGTCACGGCGGGCCCCGCCTTCACCGCGAAATGGCTGGCGCCGCGGCTGTTTCACTTCGTGCAGGCCCATCCCGAGATCGAGCTGCGGTTTTCCGCCACGCTTCGGATCATGGATTTCGACCGGGACGATGTGGATGTGGCGATCCGCTTCGGAATGGGCGGGCGCAACGATGACGGGCTGTATTCGAAACCGATCATCCAGGATTGGGTCACGCCGATGATGCACCCTGTTCTGGCCGAGAAGTACCCCGACCCCGAAAGCCTGGCCCATGCCCCGCTTCTGGATCAGGAAGACACCAGATTTCTGAAGCCGGCGCTTGACTGGCCCGCCTGGTTCCGCGCCGCCGGGCTGACCGCGTCGCCCGACATTTCGGCGCATTTCAATCAGGCGGATCACGCCATCGATGCGGCGGCCGCCGGTGGCGGTGTGATTCTGGGTCGGGTGTCGCTGAGCGAACGGGACCTGCTCGAAGGGCGGCTTGTGATGCCCTTCCCCCTCGCCCTGACGACCGAGGCGCATTACCGCTTCGTCTGCCCGCATGGCACGGAAACCAGGCCGCAAGTGGCCGCGTTTCTCGCCTGGCTGGAGGCGGAGGCGCAATCCCTGCTAGCCTACCGCGAGGGGCGGGAGTTCATTTCCGCGGCGGATGTCTCTGTCTGAGATGGGGGCGCCGGTTTCGCGCCCCCGGAGTTCGCGTCCGGATCAGCCGTCGAGGCGGCTGATTTCTTCCTTCAAACGCAGTTTCTGCTTTTTGAGGTCCCGAATTGCAAGTTCGTCCATACCGGGGCTGCGTTGCGCCTGTTCGACCCGTTCCGAGAGGTGTTCATGCTTTTTCCGCAGTTCCTGAAGATGGGCGCCTAGCGACATCCGTCGTCCTCCTCTCAATGTGTATGTCATATGACAATGCAACCACAGCTTGGGCTGCATGTCACGCTGCACGTGCAATAGGATATCTCAAATTGAGCGGGTTTTCGGCGGACCGTCCCAGACAACCGGCATCCCGTCGCGCAGAATGGCGCGCGCGATCTCGCCATGGCTGTCCCCGTCGCGGTCATGCCGCGCCCCATCATGCAGGCAAAGCGGCGCCAGCAGGGTGAACGGCCCCCGCCCGGCCTTGCGCGCCTTCAGCAGGACCCGGCCCGCCGGGCGCTCCTGCCGCGGCATCAGCGGCAGGACGGTGACCGACCCGAACCCGCCCGACAGCGCCGATAGTAGATCGGGCAATCTCTCGGTCATCTGGATCATCGTCAGCCAGCCCTTCGGCGCCAGCCGCCGCCCGGCCACCGCGATCCACCGGTCGAGCGGCGTATCTTCCCGCAGCGCGGCTTCGCGGCCCGGATCGTCCGCCGCGGTGCCGTGCCCGGCGCGGTAATAGGGCGGGTTCGCGATGACATGATCGAAGCTTTGCCGGCGCAGGTCATCGGGCAGATCGGTCAGATCGGCCTCCACCACCTCCACCCCGTTCCGCCGCGCCAGATCGGCATAGGCCGCCTGCCGCTCGACGCCCAGAATGCGCAGCCCCGGCACCCGCGCGGCAAGGCAGAGGCCCGCCACCCCCGCGCCGCATCCAAGCTCCAGCACCGATTGCCCGGGCCGCGCGTCGCAGGCGGCGGCCAGAAACACCGGATCGGTCGCCGCGCGATAGCCATGGCGCGGTTGCCACGCCTGCACGCGCCCGCCCAAAAAGGCGTCCCGGGTCAGATCCTCTTCGGCAAACACGGGGCGGGCTCAGTCCGAGACGTGCAGGTCATTGTCGCGCAGAACCGCGCGGGCCGCGAAGGCGTCCTTGCTCCGCACCATCAGCCGGCGCGGCAAAATGCCGATGGAGCCTTCCAGAACGCTCATATGGACGTCGATCTCGAAGAACTCTATATCCTCCCCTGACAGAAGTGCCGAGGCAAAGGCGATGATCGTCGGGTCATTGCTGCGCAGAATTTCTTGCATATCCGGCATTTAGGCATGTGCCGCACACTTGTCGAGAGAAGGGATGACCGACCGATGAGTCTCGATGAGACCAACACCAAACCCCATGACCGGCTGCGCGCCTATCTGGAGGCCGATCTGGAAGCCGTGAACGGGCTGATCCGCGCCCGCATGGCATCCGAACATGCGCCGCGCATCCCCGAGGTAACCGCCCATCTGGTGGAGGCTGGCGGCAAGCGCATCCGCCCGATGATGACGCTCGCCGCGGCGCGGATGTGCGGCTACGAGGGCGATGCGCACCAGAAGCTGGCGGCGACGGTGGAGTTCATCCACACCGCCACGCTCCTGCATGACGATGTGGTCGACGAAAGCGGCCAGCGGCGCGGGCGGCCCACGGCCAACCTGCTCTGGGACAACAAATCCAGCGTGCTGGTGGGCGATTACCTCTTCGCCCGCGCCTTCCAGCTGATGGTCGAAACCGGCTCTCTGAACGTGCTCGATATCCTCTCCAACGCGGCCGCCACCATCGCCGAGGGGGAGGTGCTGCAACTCACCGCCGCGCAGAATCTCGCCACGACCGAAGCGATCTACACGCAGGTCATTCGCGGCAAGACCGCCGCCCTGTTCGAGGCCGCGACCGAGGTCGGCGGCGTCATCTCCGCCGTACCCGACGCGCAGGTCGAGGCGCTGGCCGCCTATGGCGATGCGCTCGGCATGAGTTTCCAGATCGTCGACGACCTGCTCGACTGGGGCGGGGCCTCGGGCGATATGGGCAAGAATGTCGGCGACGATTTCCGCGAGCGGAAGCTGACCCTGCCGGTCATCCGCGCCATTGCAAGGGCGGACGAGGCCGAACATGCCTTCTGGACGCGCACCATCGAACGCGGCCGCCAGGAGGAGGGCGATCTCGATCGGGCGATGGAGCTGCTCCGCCGCCATGGCACGCTGGAAGAGACGCGGGACGAGGCGTTGCGCTATGCCGGTCTGGCCCGGCGCGCGATGGCCCGGATGCCCGATCACCCCTTGCGTGACATGCTGGCCGATCTGGCCGATTACGTGGTGGCGCGGGTCAACTAGGGCCGCGCCTGGTCCACCAGCCGCGCCCGCGTGGTCCCGGTCAGACGTGTTGCGCGCCGTTCACCTCGATTTCCGTGCCGGAGATGTAGGAGCTGTTTTCCGAACACAGGAAATAGATCGTCTCCGCCACTTCCCGGGGCTGGCCAAGGCGCCGCAGGGGCAGGGCTGCCACGATCTTGTCGGTGCCCTCGCTCAGGATACTGGTCTCGACCTCGCCCGGCGCGATGGCGTTGACACGCACACCCAATGGCCCGAAATCATGCGCCATTTCGCGGGTGAGCGCGGCAAGTGCGGCCTTGGAGGTCGCATAGGCAGCCCCGGCAAAGGGATGCACGCGCGCCCCGGCGATGGAGGTCACATTCACCACCGCGCCCTTGCCCGCGGCCAGTTCATCCTTGAGCCCGCGCGCCAGAACGACCGAGGCGAAGAAGTTGACGTGAAACACCTTGCCCCAGGTGGCAAGATCGGTGTCCAGCGTGTTCAGCCGCCCGCCCTCCGGGCCCTTGGGGGAAATGCCCGCATTGTTCACCAGCGCGTTCAGAACGCCACCGCTCAGGCGGGATTTGATCTGCTCGATGGCCGTGATCGTCTGCTTGGGGTCGCTCAGGTCTACCTGAATATGGTCCTCCTCGCCGCGTGGCCATGGGCACTCGCTTGAAAACGGCTGCCGCGAACAGCTGATCACCCGCCATCCCTCATCGGCGAATTTCTTGACGGTGGCATGCCCGATCCCCCGGCTTGCGCCCGTCAGGAGGAGCGTCTTCTGCGTTTCATCTGCCATTGGCCATATCCTGATTCCGCGCGGTGACAGCGTATGTGTAGGTAGGTTTCCGGTCGATGGCGAGACATCGCCTCGCCATCGCGGCGGCTATCGGCGTATGATCCGGGCCTTGGCGGGCCCGGAACGTGGGGGCTAGAGCACCCGCGCCGCCGTCACCCACCACCCGGGATGTTCCGCGCCGATCGCCCGCGCCGCCTGTCGCGCGTCGGCTTCCGCGGAGAACAAACCGAAACAGGTCGCGCCCGACCCGCTCATCCGCGCCAGCGCGCAGCCCGGTTGCGCCTCCAGCGTCGCCCGTGCCGTTCCGATCCCGGGGGCGATCATCTGCGCCGGGCGCTCCAGATCGTTCCGTTGTGCGCGAAGCCATCGGGTGAAGCTGTCGAAATCGGTCCAGTCCGGCGGGTCCATGGGTGGGCCCGCAACCGTGTCCAGCCCGCCGAACACCGCGCCGGTCGGTACCGCGACACCCGGGTTCGCCAGCACCATCCACAGCACCGGCAGCGCCGGCACCTCCTCCAACATCTCGCCGATCCCACGCATCCGCGTCGGGCAGCCCGCCAGACACACCGGCAGATCGGCGCCAAGCGCCACGATCTCCGCGGTTTTCGGCAAGGGCCGGTCCCAGAATTCGGCCAGCCCTTTCAGCGCTGCCGCCGCATCCGCCGATCCGCCGCCGATCCCCGCCGCGCTCGGCAGGTGTTTTTCCAAGGTGATCCGCGCGCCGTGCCCGGGCCCGAACAGGGCCGCCGCCCGCAGCACGAGGTTCTCGGGGCCGGTCGGCACGCCCGCCGCGCGCGGGCCCATCACCTGCAACTCGACTTCGTCGGCGGCGGAAAAATGCAGCCGGTCGCCGATATCGGCAAAGACCACCAGACTGTCGAGCAGATGATACCCGTCGTCCCGTCGTCCCGTCACATGCAGCGCGAGGTTGATCTTGGCCGGCGCGAACGCACTGGCGCCTGTCACTGGGTTTCGCTCTCGGCGGCCTCTTCTTCCAGCACGCGGGTCAGACCGATCTCCAGCTTCCGGCGGATCCGCACGGCATCGTCCTCGGTCGGCTCGAAGGACAGGGCCCTGTGCCACTGAAACTCGGCCTCGCGGGTGCGTCCGACCATGTAATAGACATCGCCCAGATGGTCGTTGACGATGGGGTCGTTGGGCAGCAATTCCACCGCGCGCTCCATCGGCGCCACCGCCTCGTCGAAGCGCTCCAGCCGGTAGAGAACCCAGCCAAGGCTGTCCACGATATAGCCGCTGCGCGGTTCCGCGGCGACGGCGCGTTCGATCATCTGCAGCGCCTCGTCCAGGTTCCGGCGCTGCTCGACAAGCGAATAGCCCAGATAATTCAGCACCTGCGGCTGGTCCGGGTTCAACTCCAGCGCGCGGCGGAAATCGGCCTCCGCCTCGTCCCACCGGCCTTCCCGCTCCAGGCTGATGCCGCGGGCGTAGAACAGGAACCAATACCGGGTCTGATCCTGATCGACCTGCGCCAGCGCCGCATCATAGGCCGCCGCCGCCTCGCCGAAGCGTTCCATCCGGCGCAGCATGTCGCCAAGGGCCGCCTGAACCGAGGCCAGCTCGGGCCGGTCCTCCGTCAGCGCCTGCAACAGCGCCACCGCCTCCTCCTGCCGGTCCATGGCGTTGAGCGCCTCCGCACGGCCCAGCGTCGCCGCGATCGCCGCGGGATGGTCCTCCGGCACCTCGGCATAGACATCCGCCGCCAGATGGGCCTGCTCGTCGCGCATCAGCCACTCCGCCGCCAGCAGCAGCGCGTCGTAATGGCCGTCATCGATCACATGGGCGGCGCGGGCATAGATCAGCGGCAGGGTGGGGCCGCCCTCGTCGCCCAGCCCGGTGGCGACGCTGTAGAACACCTCCGCCACGCCCTGTTCGGCGCGGACCAGGAAATCATAGGGCCGGGTCGGATCGGCCGCGATCGCATCCCGCAGCCCGATCAGCACCGGGTCCGGCGCGTTCAGGATCGCCATGTCCAGCAGCTCAAGCGCGTCCTCGTGCCGGTCCAGCTGTACCAGAACCTGCGCATGGGCGCGCAGGCCGCGCGCGGTGGCCTGTTGCGGGCCGTAGGTTTCGCCCGACATGATCGCCTCTGCGCCCTCGAAATCGCCCACCGCCGCGCGGGCCAGCGCAAGATGGTACTGGGCCAGTCCTGCCAGCGGGCCGTCGGCGGCCATATCCTCGAAAGCGGCCTCGGCAATGCGCATGTCGCCCTCGCCCAGATGCAGCCACCCGGCGGTCAGCCCGTCGATCAGGGGGCCCGCCCCGCGGCCCGCCTCGATCGCCTCAAGCGCGCCGGACAGGTTGCCGAGCCGCACCCGCGTGACCTGTTCGACCATCCACGCCAGTTCCCGGCCCGGATCGTCGTCGGGCAGGCGCGCGGCCACCTCCATCGCGCGGTCCCACTGGCCCAGCGCGGCACGGGCCAGAAGCGCATTGCCGATCAGTCCGCGATTTCCGGGGTCGCGCTGCATCGCCCGTTCGAAATAGAGCGCCGCCTCCCGGTGATCGCCATCGATCACCGCCTGACGCGCGGCCAGATACGACCCGGCCAGCCCCAGCTGGTTCTGCGCCGCCGCGGGCAGGGGCAGGATCAGGCCGAGACCCAGAAGGGCGACAAGGGGCAGGGCGGCAAGGCGCATCGGGCTCTCCCATTCAGAACTGGTGCAGACACTAGGCACGGGCGCCGCGATAGGCAATGCGCGCGGGCCCGCGATGGCCCGCGCCTGATGGGGAAGTGATCACATATTGGGGTAATTCGGGCCGTCGCCCCCCTGCGGCACGGTCCAGTGGATGTTCTGCGACGGATCCTTGATGTCGCAGGTCTTGCAATGCACGCAGTTCTGGAAGTTGATCACGAAGCGCGGCGCCTTGCCGTCCTCCTCCACCACCTCGTACACACCGGCCGGGCAATAGCGCTGCGCGGGCTCGGCATATTCCGGCAGGTTCACCTGTATCGGAATGCTCGGATCCTTGAGCTGCAGATGCGCGGGCTGGCTTTCCTCGTGATTTGTCATCGAGAAGCTGACATTGGTCAGCCGGTCGAAGGACAGGACGCCATCGGGTTTCGGGTAGTCGATGGGCTGGAAGTCCTTGGCCTTGCCGGTGTGCTCGGCGTCGTTCCTGTGGTGCTTCATGGTGCCGAAAAGCGTGACACCGGTGATGTTCGCGGTCCACATGTCCATGCCGCCCAGAACCAGCCCGCCGGCCAGCCCGTAATGAGACCAGAGCGGCTTCACGTTCCGGACCCGTTTCAGATCCTTCGCAATGGGCCCGGTGCGCAGTTCCGTCTCATAGGCGTCCAGCTCGTCGCTGCCGCGCCCGGCGCCGATTGCCGCGAAGGCCGCCTCCGCTGCCGCCTTGCCCGACAGCATGGCGTTGTGGTTGCCCTTGATCCGCGGCACATTCACCAGACCCACGCCGCAGCCCAGAATGGCCCCGCCGGGGAAGGTCGCCTTGGGCATCGACTGCCACCCGCCTTCGGAAATCGCCCGCGCGCCATAGGCCACGCGCTTTCCGCCCCTCAGCAATTCGGCCACCATCGGATGATGCTTGAACCGCTGAAACTCCATATAGGGGTGGAGATAGGGGTTCTCGTAGTTCAGGTGAACGACGAAGCCGACATAAACCTGATTTTTATCAAGGTGGTAGATGAAGGATCCGCCGCCCGCGTTACGGCCCAGCGGCCAGCCCATGGTATGGGTGACCGTGCCTTCGCGGTGCTTGTCGGGGTCGATCTCCCAGATTTCCTTCATCCCGAGGCCGAATTTCTGCGGCCCGCGCCCCTCGCTCAGGTTGTATTTCTCCATGACCTCCTTGGTCAGGGAGCCGCGCACGCCCTCGCCCAGCAAAACGTATTTCCCGTGCAGCTCCATTCCCGGCTCATAGGCGTCCGACGGGCTGCCGTCGGCGTTCTTGCCGAACTCGCCCGCGACCACGCCCCTGACCTCGCCGTTCTCGCCATAGACCAGTTCCGAACAGGCCATGCCGGGGAAGATCTCCACGCCAAGCTCTTCGGCCTGCTCCGCCATCCAGCGGCACACATTGCCCATCGAGACGATGTAGTTGCCGTGATTGTTCATCAGCCGCGGCATGATGAAATTGGGAAGGCGGATCGATCCGCCTTCGCCCAGCATGTAGAAGTTGTCCTTGCGCACGGGCACGGTGATGGGTGCACCCCGCTCGCGCCAGTCCGGGATCAGCGCATCGAGGCCCACCGGGTCCAGCACCGCGCCCGACAGGATATGCGCGCCCACTTCGGAGCCTTTTTCCAGCACCACGACGGACAGATCGGCGTCCAGTTGCTTCAGCCGTATCGCAGCCGACAGGCCCGATGGCCCCGCCCCCACGATCACCACGTCATACTCCATCGACTCGCGTTCGATCTCGGCCATGTTGCTCCCCTTTGGCGATATGCATGTCCTCCGACTGCATATAGCTTGCAAAACAAGTTCGCGGAGGCGTAGCGCGACTGCAGGTCGCGGGTCAATCGTGACGCGGCATCACGGATGCCGCAGCGGGCCGTTGGCGCGGGACGCCGGGCGCGCTATGTCCACGATCAGGATCTTACCCCGGCGGAGGCCTGAAATGTCCATCCTGCGCATGACCTATCTGGCCCTTGCGATCATCGGCACGATCTGGCCGATGTATTACTTCATCAGCTGGTTCATGGCCAATTCATGGTCGCTCATGGCGATGATCGACGCCTGGCACGTGAATGACGCGACCTCCGGTCTGGTCTGGGATCTGACCATCGCCGCCGTCACCCTCACGATCTGGGTGCTGGTGGAGGCGATAACCCGGCGCGATTACCTCTCCCTTCTGGCGGTGCCCGCGACCTATTGCATCGGGGTCAGCTGCGGGCTGCCGCTCTACCTCTTCCTGCGGTCGCGCCCGCGGAATTGATATACCATTGTTATACCTGGGTCACGGGATCAGCACCGTCGAGCCCGTCGTTTTCCGGGCCTCCAGCACCCGGTGCGCCTCCGCCACGTCCTCCAGCGGGAACCGCTGGTCGATCCGCAATGTCACGTCGCCGGACGTGACTTTGCCGAACAGGTCCGCGGCCATCCGCTGACAGGTGTCGTGATCCGCGATATGGGTGAAGAGCGTCGGACGGGTGATCTTGAGAGAGCCCTTCTGACCCAGAATACCCACCGAAAACGGCGGGACAGGGCCGGAGGCATTGCCGAAAGAAATCATCATTCCCAAGGGCTTGAGGCTGTCGAGAGATCCTTCGAACGTGTCGGCGCCGACCGCGTCCATCACCACGTCGACGCCCGCGCCATCGGTCAGATCCCTGACTTGCGCCACCCAATCGCCGCTCCGGTAGTTGATGCAATGCGCCGCGCCGTGTTCCAGCGCCAGCGCGCATTTCTCATCCGTTCCGGCGGTGCCGATCAACGTGATCCCCTCGGATCGCGCCCATTGGCAGGCGATCAGCCCCACACCCCCGGCCGCGGCATGAAACAGCACCGTATCGCCCTTGGAGATCGGCGTGGTCCGGCGGAAAAGATAGTGTGTTGTCAGACCTTTGAGCATCATCGCGGCCCCCTCCTCGAAGGAGATGCCATCGGGCAGCGGGCAGACCTGCGCCGCGCCCATCACCCGGGCCTCGGCATAGGCGCCCGGCGGAGCCGCGGCATAGGCCGCCCGATCCCCCGCCTTCAGATGGGTCACGCCCTCCCCGACCGCCTCGATCACACCGGCCGCTTCCATGCCCAGCGCATGGGGCAACTCCATCGGATAAAGGCCAGTCCGTTGATAGACATCAATAAAATTCAGGCCACAGGCTTCGTGTCTGATCCGCACCTCGCCGGGCCCCGGGGCGCCCACCTCACGGTCCACCAGCTTGAAGACCTCCGGCCCGCCATGTTCGTCGATCACCACCGTTTTCGCCATCTGGGGCTCCTGTTCCCTGTTTCCGCGCATCATAGCCATGTCGATCCGCTTTGAAATCCCCGCACAACCTGCTACCTGCGCCAGACGTATGATTTAAAGGCTGAATATGGATCATTTCCTCTATCGCAACGGCATTCTCCATGCCGAGGATGTGCCCCTGCCGCGGATCGCGGCGGATGTCGGGACGCCGTTTTACGTCTATTCAGCCGCGACGCTGACCCGGCATTACCAGCTTTTCAAGGAGGCGCTGGACGGCATTCCCAATCTCGTCTGCTACGCGATGAAATCCAACAGCAATCAGGCGGTCCTGAAGCTTCTGGCCGATCTCGGCGCGGGGATGGACGTGGTTTCGGGCGGCGAATACCTGCGGGCCAAGGCGGCGGGCGTGCCGGGGGACCGGATCGTCTTTTCCGGCGTGGGCAAAACCCGGGCAGAGATGGAACTGGCTCTTGGCGGCGGCGTCCGGCAGGTCAATGTGGAATCGGAACCGGAACTGGAGCTTCTTGGACAAGTCGCTGTTTCAATGGGAAAAACCGTGCCGGTCACCATCCGGGTGAACCCGGATGTCGATGCGAAGACCCATGCCAAGATCGCCACCGGCAAGTCCGAGAACAAGTTCGGCATCCCGATTGCGCGCGCGCGCGAGATCTACGGGCGTGCCGCATCGACCCCCGGCATTCAGGTCATCGGCATCGATGTGCATATCGGCAGTCAGCTCACCGATCTCGCCCCGTTCGAGGCCGCCTATCTGAAAGTCGCCGAGCTGACCCATCGGCTCCGCGAAGATGGCCATGATATCAAACGTCTGGACCTTGGCGGGGGTCTCGGCATTCCCTATGCGCGCTCCAACGAGGCGCCGCCCCTGCCCGCGGATTACGGCGCGCTGATCAAGCGCACGGTGGGTGATCTGGGTGTCGAGGTCGAAATCGAACCGGGCCGCCTGATTTCGGGCAATGCGGGGCTCATGATCGCCGCCGTGATCTATGTGAAACAGGGCGAAGGCCGCGATTTCCTGATCCTCGATGCCGCGATGAACGATCTGATCCGCCCGGCCATGTACGACGCCTATCACGATATCGTGCCGGTCACCGAACCGGAGCCGGGCGTCGAACAGGCGCGGTATGACATCGTCGGTCCGGTCTGCGAGAGCGGAGATACCTTTACGAAACAACGCGATATGCCGCCGCTCGCGGCGGGCGATCTGGTCGCTTTCCGGTCGGCCGGGGCCTATGGTGCGGTGATGTCCAGTGAGTACAACACCCGCCCGCTCATTCCCGAGGTGCTGGTGAAGGGCGATCACTTTGCGGTCATCCGCCCAAGACCCGCAATTGACGAGATCATCAATCGCGATATCGTTCCGGAATGGCTATGATGGCCGAAATGCCGCCCCGAAAGGGAATATGACGGATCAGATCCCCCCCACCGACGCCGTTCTGCGGCGTCTGGCCTGGCCCCTGAGGCTGACCCGGGCCGGCATGTTTGCCGAGCGCGCGGTGCGTGCCTTCTGGCCGGTCTGGACGATCCTCCTGCTTGCGATCGCGGTTTTCGCCTTCGGCGCGGCGGATGCATTGCCGCTGGAGGTGCTCTGGGTCGCGCTGGTGCTGATCCTTGCAAGTCTGATCTGGTTCACCGTCAAGGGCTTGCGCGGGTTCCGCCTGCCCACGCGGGAGGCGGCGCTGGACCGGCTGGACCGGACGCTTCCGGGGCGCCCGATCACGGCGCTGATCGACACGCCCGCCGTGGGCGGCGACGACCCGGCCTCCCGCGCGGTGTGGGAGGCCCATGTGGCGCGCATGGCCATACGCGCCGTCACGGCCCGCGCGCCCGAGCCGGATCTGCGCATCTCCGACCGCGATCCATACGGTCTGCGCTTCATCGCGGCCACCGCCTTTGCCATGGCGCTCGTCTTCGGGGCGATCTGGCGGGTCGGGGATGTGGGGGATGCGGTTGTCGGCGCGGGCGAGGCAAGCATCAGCGGGCCAAGCTGGGAAGGCTGGGTGGAGCCGCCGCTATATACCGGGCTGCCCTCGCTCTACCTCAATGACATAACCCGGGAGGAGTTCGAGGCGCCCGCCGGTTCCCGGATCACCATGCGGTTTTACGGTGAGGTCGGCGCGCTCAGGCTGCGGCAGAGCGTGATGGCGCCCCCCGCCGGCGAGACGAACGACACGGCGGCGCCCGCGCAGGATCTGATACTGGAACGCTCGGGCGAGATCGCCGTCGAAGGCACGAACGGGCGAAGCTGGCAGATCGTCATGCTGCACGATCAGCCGCCTGCGGTCGTTCTGGATGGCGAGATGACCGGCATTCCACCGGGCCAGATGCAGTTCACCTATACCGCTACAGATGATTACGCGGTCATTTCCGGTCAGGCGCGGCTGATGCTGAACGCGGACGCGGCCGACCGCCGGTTTGGTCTGGCGGTCGAACCCGAACCCCGCGAAGCGCTGGTTCTGGACCTGCCGATGCCTTTCGCGGGGTCGCGCGCGGAGTTCTCGGAACTGCTGGTCGAGGATCTGTCTCAGCATCCTTTCGCCAATCTGCCGGTCACCCTGACGCTGACCGTGGTCGATGACGCGGGACAGATCGGCACGATCCGCGAGACGATCGACCGTTTGCCCGGAAGACGGTTCTTCGACCCGCTGGCCAATGCGATCATCGAGCAGCGGCGCGATATCCTGTGGTCCCGCGAAAACGCCCCCCGCGCGGCGCAGATCCTGCGCGCGATCAGTCACCGCCCGGACGGGGCGTTTGACGATGACGGGGCGTATCTGATGGTTCGCACGGCGATCCGTCGGCTGGAAGCCGCGGTGGACAGCATCTCGGTCGAGACCCGCGATCAGGTGGCGGAAATCCTTTGGAACGCGGCCATCGAGCTGGAGGAGGGCGATCTGGCCGATGCGCTGGAACGTCTGCGCCGCGCGCAGGATCGGCTGGCCGAAGCGATGCGGCAGGGCGCGAGCGACGAGGAAATCGCCCAGTTGATGGATGAGTTGCGGCAGGCGATGGACGATTACATGCAGCAACTGGCGGAAAACGCACAGCCGGGTGAAGATCAGCCCGATGGCGGCGAAACCATGGAAATGTCCATGGCCGATCTGAACGAAATGCTGCGCCGAATCGAGGAGTTGATGCAGCAGGGCCGGATGGCCGAGGCGCAGGAGATGCTGGATGCGCTGCGCCAGATGATGGAGAATATGCAGATCACCCAGGGGGAAGGGGGCGACGGCCCGCAAACCCCCGGGGAACAGGCGATGCAGGACCTGCAGGATACGCTGCGCGATCAGCAGAGCCTGAGCGACGACAGTTTTCAGGAGTTGCAGGAGCAGTTCAACCCGGGCCGGCCAAACCCGCAGCAGGGCCCGCAGGGTCAGCAAAGCCAGCAGGGGCCGGGGCAGCCCGGCCAGCAGGGCCAACCCGGTCAGGGCGGTCAGAACGGCGAACCCGGCGAACAGGCGCAGGACGGGCAGGGCGGCCCGCAAAGCGGCCAGCCCGGGCAGCAGCCTGGAACCGAGCAGGGCGAGGGCCGGGGCGGCGAGGGCGACGGACGCAGCCTTGCCCAACGGCAGGAGGATCTGCGCCGCCAGTTGCAGGAACAGGCCCTGGACCTGCCCGGAGAGGGCACCGAAGGAGGCGAGGCCGCCCGGCAGGCGCTTGACGATGCGGAGCGCGCGATGGATGAGGCCGCCGAGGCGCTGGGCCGGGGCGACCTGGCCGACGCGCTCGACAGCCAGTCAGAGGCCATGGAGGCGCTGCGTGAAGGCATGGGCGAACTGGGCCGGGCGCTGGCGCAGGAAAGCGGCACCGAAGAGCCGGGGCAGGGGCAGGCCGACGGTACCGCGCCGCCGGACAGGCCGCTGCAGGATCCGCTGGGGCGGCAGGCCGGGAATGCAGGTGCCTTCGGGTCGGAAGAGGGTTTCGAGCAGCGCGAAGAAGCCTTCCGCCGTGCGCGCGAATTGCTCGATGAGATCCGCCGCCGCTCTGCGGAACAGGACCGCCCCGAGGTGGAACTGGAGTATCTGAGGCGGCTTCTGGACCAGTTCTAGCGCCGATTACTCGGCGGCCTGTGCATCCTCGCGCTGCAACACGCCCTGTGCGAGCCCATCCAGCCAGAACCGCGCCTCGTCCACTTGGGTTACATAGGCCTGTATCGCGGGGCTCGCCTGCGGCAGCCGCTCGGCGATCTGGACTGCGTTGGAGTAGACGGCCACCAGCCCCGCCGCGATCAGCAGGACGAGGCCAAAACCAAGCCTGATCCCGCGGCGTCGGCGCGGCGCCTCGTCGAGCGTTTCCACATCGCTGGCCTCGCTCTCGCCGGCATTGCGGTCGCTGGTGGCCCTGAGGGTCGAGTTGATTTCTTCGATATCGGGCAACAGATCGCGGCGCGGCCCGTCATGCACGCTGGAGCTGATCATCTCGTCCAGCGCGTCATCGTCAAAGCTGTCATCGGCATCCGGCATCTGGCGATCCGCTTGCCCCCGGCCTGCCGGCGGCGCCGGCGCCGGCTGGTCCAGCGGCATCTCGTCCTGGGTTTCGACGGTTTCCTGTGCAGCCTGCCGCAGGCGCGCTTCGCGCTCGGCTTCCTCGCGCAGCAGGTCGCGCAGGGCCGGGTCCAGATCGCGGCGGGTGCGGGGCTGCGCCGATGTATCGGTCTCTTCCGGCGCGTCGTGGTCGTTTTCGCCGCCGTCCTGCGCGCGCTCGACCTCCGGCTCGACCGGCGCCTCCGCCGTCTCGGGCTCGGCGGGCTCATCTGTTTCGGTCTCTTCGGGCGGCAGCGATGCTTTGCCTGTATGTGGTGCCTCAGGCTCGCTCTCGGAAGCAGAAGCCGCAGTCCGCGGGCCGGGCTGGAACCAGGTTGTCGAGCAGTTGGAGCATTGCACGTCCCGGCCGTCGGCCGGGATCATGTCGTCGTCAACCTCGTATCGTGCGCTGCAATTGGGACATGTCAGCCGCATCGTCACCCCGTTTCCGCTTCGCGTCTGTGTGACCGCTTATTCTCTAAACTGTAATAATGTTTAACAACCAAGCGAATTGTTTCCAAGTGATTGTATATCTGTGCCAATTGCAACCTCGCTCAGCCTGAGGCATGAGAGTGACATATCGGGACGCGCGGAGTATGGAACTTTGATCGAACTGGAAGACGCGGCATATGGCTACGGGACCGAGCCGCTTCTGTCCGAGATCGGCCTGCGGCTTGCGCCGGGGTCGTTCCATTTCCTGACCGGGCCGTCCGGCGCGGGCAAGACGACGTTTCTGAGGCTTTGCTACGCTGATCTGTTGCCCACGGGCGGATCTGTCCGCCTGTTCGAGCAGGAGGCCAAGGCGATGTCCCGCGACGACATTGCGAAGGCCAGACAGCGGATCGGTGTCGTTCATCAGGATTGCCAGTTTCTGGACCATCTGCCGGTGGCCGAAAACATCGCCCTGCCCTTGACCGTGTCAGGCCGCAAAACGGGGCAGGAGGCGGCAAATCTGGAGGAACTGATCGGATGGGTGGGGTTGCGCGCCCGCGCGGATGCCCTGCCGCCGGAACTGTCGGGCGGCGAGAGGCAGCGCGCGGCCCTTGCCCGGGCGGTGATCATGGACCCGGACGTGATTCTGGCCGACGAGCCCACGGGCAATGTCGATTGGGAGATGTCGCTGCGCCTGCTGACCCTGCTGGTGGAGTTGAACAAGATGGGCAAGACCGTCCTGATCGCCACCCATGATCTGGCCCTGATCCGCGCCGCAAAGGCGCAGGTCTCGGCCCGTGTGCTGCGCATCGGGGGCGGACGGATTCATCTTGCGGGGGCGGATTTATGAACGTCGTCTCCCGATTTCTGCGGTTTGTTCAAGGCGATAGCCAGGCTGATCGCGTGGTCCCGCCGACGGGCTATTCCGCGCGGCTGACGGTGTTCACGGCCGGGGCGATGGCGTTTCTGGCGGTCTTCGCGATGGCCTTGTCTCTGGCCGCGGACCGGTTGGCGGATCGCTGGTCCGACGCGCTGGCCCGCACCTCGACCATCCGTATCTCGGCCCCTTTGGCTGAACTGGAGGCGCAGACCTGGGCCGTTCTGACGGTGCTGGAGCAGACCTCCGGCGTGGACAGCGCGCGGGCGCTGACCGATGACGAGCAGCGCGCGCTGCTGGAGCCGTGGTTCGGCCCCGATCTGCCGGTGGCCGATCTGCCGATCCCGCGGCTTGTCGAGGTGGTCGAAACGGCGGAAGGATACGATGCCGAAGGCCTGCGCCAGCGTCTGGCGGCGGAGGCGCCGGGCGCGGTGCTGGACGACCATACCCGCTGGCGCCGCCCGCTGGTGGAGGCCGCAAACGGTCTCCGTCTGCTCGGATGGGTCGCCATCGGGCTGATCCTTGCCTCCACCGCGGCGATGATCACCCTTGCCGCAGGATCCGCGCTGGCGGCCAATCAGGGTGTCATCAAGGTGCTGCGTCTGGTGGGCGCGCGGGACAATTACATCGCGCGCGCCTTCGTGCGCCGGTTCACGCTGCGCGCGCTCAGCGGAGCGATGGCGGGCACGATTGCCGGCATGATCGCTGTTGCCCTTCTGCCACGGGGGGGGGACGAACAGGCGTTTCTGACCGGGCTCGGCTTTTCCGGTCTTCACTGGCTCTGGCCGCTGACTGTGCCGGTTCTTGCCGCCGTCACGGCCTTCTGGGCCACCCGCATCGCCGCATTCCGGACGCTTGGGGGGCTCAGATGATGCAATGGCTGAGATCGCTCGTCTTCATCGTGCAGATGTATCTGGCGATGCCGGTGGTGGCGATCATCTATCTGCCATGGGCGGTGTTCAGCCCTGCGGGCGCCCATGCGGCCTGCCATGCCTATTGCCGGTGGGTGTTGTGGACGCTGGACTGGATGGTCGGCTTGCGGGTCGAGGTGCGCGGCACGCCACCGACGGACGAGGTGATGGTGGCCGCGAAACACCAGAGTTTTCTCGATATCCTCGTGATCTACAACGCCATGCCGCGCGGCAAGTTCATCATGAAACGTCTGATCATGTTCGCGCCGATCATCGGCCAGTTCGCCTTGCGCATCGGCTGCGTGCCGGTTAACCGGGGCAAGCGCGGGGCCGCGATCAAGAAGATGCTGGGCGATGTGAAAAGCGGGCGGCAACAGGGCGGGCAGTTGATCATCTATCCGCAAGGCACCCGCGTCGCGCCCGGCGTGTCGGCCCGATACAAGGTGGGGACCGGCGCGCTCTACGAACAGCTCGGGCAGCCTTGCGTTCCCGTGGCCACCAATGTCGGCGTCTTCTGGCCCAAGCGTGGCATCACCCGCAAGCCCGGTCTCGCGGTGGTGGAGTTCCTGCCGCGGATCGAACCGGGCCTTTCAGTTGCAGATTTCATGGCCCGGCTGGAGCACGACGTCGAAAGCGCAAGCGACGCGCTTCTGAACGAGGCCGGACTGGATCGGAGCCTGACATGAAGACGATCGAGGATATCGAGGCGCTGGAAACCCTTTACGATGTTGTGAACCCGCTGGCGATCCGCAAGGTCACTCCGGTTCTGACACCGCTCTACCGGCAATGGATCGGGGCCGCGCGTTTCGTGGTGTTATCGACCATCGGCCCCGAGGGCACCGATGGCAGCCCACGCGGGGATGACGGCCCGGTGGTCCGGATCGTGGACGACAGCACCCTCTGGATGCCCGATTGGCGCGGCAACAACCGGATGGATTCCCTGCGCAACATCGTGCGCGATGGGCGTGTGTCGCTGATGTTCATGATCCCGGGTGAAAACAACGTCGTCCGCGTCAACGGCACCGCCGTGGTCAGCGATGATCCCGATGTGACACGCACCTTCGAACAGGGCGGACGGTATCCGCGGACCGTCATCGTGATCCGCACTGGCGAGGTCTATTTCCAATGCGCCAAGGCGCTGATGCGGTCCGGGCTCTGGACCCGCGACGGGATGGAGGGCTTGCCGACTGCGGGGCAGTTCCTCAAGGAACGCCAGCAGGCGTTCGACGGTGCGGCCTATGACGAGACCTACGCCGATTATGCGAAGGACCGCATGTGGTGAGGACCCCGGCGGGGGGGGGTGTATCACCGCGATCGGATCGGGCCGCAGGGGCGCGCGTCCCGCCTTGCGTTCAGATCGCGCCGAGTGCGGCCAGCGACACGTCGGCCTGATGATCCCGGCCGTAGGCTACCAGTCCGAGAGAGCGAATGTCCTCCGACCGGATCCGGGCCCGCAGCATCCCGCCCGATGGCGTGAAGTCGGCCAGCGGGATCGTCACATCGACCCAGTCCAGCGGCGCATGGAACCCGGCCTGATAATACTGCCACGGCAAGCGCGAGCCCGTCGTGCGCAGATGGATGAAGTATCGCTGCTCATTGCCGCGCACCCGCAGCCGCAGGGCCGTGGCGGCCGGGGGCAGCCCATCGGGCAGGGCGGTCCGGGCCTGAATGAACCCGCCCCTGTTTTCCGTGCTGACCGAGCCGCTCAGGCGCAGGACCTCGCCGTGAAGCGCCGCTTCCCCCTCGGACACGCCGCCCATGACCGTGTCGGCCAGATAGGTCCAGTCATAGCTGTTGGCAGGTGTCATGGTCAGGGTGCTCCAGCTTTCGGACAGCGCCGCACGGGGCGCAAGGCCCGCCGCCCACCCGGTCAGGAGGAGAAAGCGCCGGTCCAGCGGTTTCAGGCCGCCAATCCCTTGAAGCCCATATCCAGATACTTCTTCCGCCGGGCCTTCACGAGCGTCTTGCCGCTCTGCCCGTCCATCTCGGCCAGCAGCGCCCCGATCGCCTTGCCGACGGCGGCGATTGTCGCGTCGCGGTCCCGCTGCGCGCCACCCATGGGCTCCTTGATGATGTGATCGGCCACGCCGAGCCGTTTGAGATCCTGCGCGGTCAGGCGCAGCGCCTCGGCGGCCTCGCGCATCTTCTCGGCATCTTTCCAGAGGATCGAGGCGCATCCTTCGGGCGAGATCACGGAGTAGATCGAGTGTTCCAGCATCGCGAGCCTGTCCGCGGTTGCAAAGGCCACCGCACCGCCGGAACCGCCCTCGCCGATGATGACTGAAATGAGCGGCACACGGATCTGAAGGCATTTCTCGGTGCTGCGCGCAATCGCCTCGGATTGTCCGCGTTCTTCGGCGCCCTTGCCGGGATAGGCGCCGGGCGTGTCGACGAGGGTGACGACGGGCAGGTTGAACCTGTCCGCCAGATCCATCAGGCGGACGGCCTTGCGGTACCCTTCGGGCCGTGCCATGCCGAAATTCCGCTCGATCCGGGTCTTGGTGTCGTGCCCCTTTTCGTGGCCGATCACCACCACGGGCGTATCGTCGAACCGGGCAAGCCCGCCCATCACCGCATGGTCGTCTGCGAAGTTCCGGTCGCCGGCCAGCGGCGTGTATTCGGTGAAAAGCGCCTCGATATAGTCGCGGCAATGGGGACGGTCCGGATGGCGCGCGACCTGACATTTCCGCCAAGGGCTGAGATCGCGGTAGAGATCCACAAGCAGGTCCGACGCTTTCTTGTCCAGCGCCTTGGCCTCCGCCTCGACATCCATCTCCTCGTTGCGTCGTGCCAGCGCGCGCAGCTCCTCGGCCTTGCCTTCGATCTCGGCAAGCGGTTTCTCAAAATCGAGATAGTTCATGCGGGCCTCCGCCAAGCGATCCTTGCGAGGTTATATGACGGTGTGGACCGGCGGATGCAACTCGGCAAGATTTGTGAATGCAAGGCGCGGCATGACAGTGGCCGAACGCTCCGGAGGACCGGCCATGGCCACAAGCTACGAAGACAGACTGCTGCGCGTGCTGGCATATATCCACGACAATCCGGCCGGTGACCTGTCGCTTGACGAACTGGCCGATGTCGCCGCGATGAGCCGGTTTCACTGGCACCGCGTCTTTCGCGCGATGACCGGCGAAACCTGCGCCCAGGCCGTGCGCCGGGTGCGTCTGCATCGCGCGGCCGTCTGGCTGGTGCAGACGGATCGGCCGCTCCGGCGGATCGCCGCGGATGTCGGTTACCCCAGCCTGTCCAGCTTCAGCCGTGCCTTTGTTGCAAGCCATGGCCTGACCCCCGGTGCGTTCAGAACCCGCGGCGAGCTGATGCCGCCGCTTCTGACTGCTGAAAAAGGAGGTTACCCCGTGTACCCGATTGATATTGCCGACCACCCCGCGCGCCGTCTGGCGGCCATCGCCCATCGTGGCCCGTATGTTATGATCGGCAAGGCATTCGAAAGCCTTGGCGCCGTCTTCAGCTCCCGCAACCTCTGGCCCCATGCGGGCGGGATGGTGGGGGTCTATTACGACGACCCCGATGCCGTTGCCGCCGACGACCTGCGCAGCCTGGCCGGTGTTGTGGTGGATGACGCCGCGCCCGTGGCCGCACCGCTGGAAGAGGTCAAGCTGCCTGCCGGGCGCTACGCGGTCATGCATTACAAGGGCCCCTATTCCGGCCTCGCCGCTGCCTACAAGCATATGTATGGCGTCTGGCTGCCGCGCTCGGGGGAGGAACTGGGCGATCACCCGCCGATCGAGGTCTATCTCAACAACCCGCAGGACACCGCGCCCGAGGATCTGCTGACGGATGTTTGTGTGCCGCTGGCGGAGCAGGCCGCATGAGCTGGCTTGCCATGGCCGCGTCGGGCCTGTCGCTGGACATCAGGGAAAGTCCGCCGTTGCGAGTGGGCGCGCTTGTGCATCGCGGGGCGCATCACGAAATCGGCGAGAGCTTCGGCAGGCTGATGCGCATTCTTGCCGCTGGCAATGCCGTCCCGATGACCCGCGGCATGATCAGCCTGCACCGCGAGGCGCCCGGCGACGTGCCGGAGGCCGACTTGCTGAGCCATGCCGGGGCGATCTGGGTTGGCCCGGGCGCCTTGCCGCCCGGTCTGGTCGAGATCACCGTGCCGCCCGGCCGGGTCGCCGTCTGCCGCTATCGCGGCCCCTATGACGGGCTTGGCGCGGTCTGGGCGCAGTTCACGCCGGCACGACTGGCCGCGCATCGGCTGGTGCGGCGCGATGCACCTGCATTCGCGCTCTATCTCAACAGCCCTGTGGAGGTCGCACCCGCGGACCTGCTGACAGATCTCTGCCTGCCGGTGGTTTAGCCCGCGATCATCTCGGATTGCCTGACGATCACTTCGGCCTGCTTGATGGATGCGATATCGACCAGGCGGCCCTTGTAAACCGTTGCTCCCGAACCGCTTTTCTTGGCCGCTTCCATTGCGGCCAGGATCTCGCGGGCTTCCGCCACGGCCTCGTCCGACGGTGTGAACACCTCATTGGCCAGCGCGATCTGTTTCGGGTGGATGGCCCATTTCCCGACCATGCCCAGCGTCGCCGAGCGGCGCGCCTGGGCGCGATAGCCGTCATCGTCGCTGAAATCGCCGAACGGCCCGTCGACGGGCAGCACGCCATGGGTGCGGCAGGCGGCGACAATCGCGGTCTGCGCCCAGTGCCAGGGGTCGCTGAAATGCCGCGCCCCGCCGTGAAGCATGTAGTAGTTTTCCTGTGTCCCGCCGATGCCTGTTGTCTGCATCCCCATGCTGGCGGCGAAATCGGCGGCGCCGAGGGACATGGCCTGAAGCCGTGGCGATGCCGCGGCTATCTCCTCCACATGGGACAGGCCGGCGGCACTTTCGATGATCACCTCGAAGCTGACTTTCCGGTCGCGGCCCCGCGCGGCTTCAATCGCCGTCACAAGCGCGTCGACGGCATAGACATCGGCGGCGCAGCCCACCTTGGGGATCATGATCTGATCCAGCCGGTCGCCGGATTGCTCCAGCAGATCGACCACATCGCGGTACCAATAGGGCGTGTCCAGCCCGTTGATCCGCACGCTCAGGGTCTTGCTCCCCCAGTCGATATCGCCGATCGCCTGAATGACATTTGCGCGGGCTTGCGGCTTGTCGTCGGGCGCAACGCTGTCTTCCAGATCGAGATTGATCACATCCGCCGCGCTGTCGGCCATCTTCTGAAACAGCTTTGTATTGGAGCCGGGCCCGAACAACTGGCAACGGTTGGGGCGGGCGACGGGCTGGGGCTGGATACGGAAGGACATAAGGGCTCTTTCGGCGCAAGGATGTTTCGTGGGCGTTGCCGGAATGGGTAGGTTATTGCGCGACCGGGCGCAAGTGCTGCGGCGCGGCATGGCGGGAACGGCAGAGTTTCTGGCGCGGTGACCGTCGATCTTCACCGTGCGGCCCTGCAGGACCTGGGCGAGCCTTCCGGGCTGCGGAGCCAATAGCCGCGTGGCCAGAACATCAGCGTTCAGGGATAGCGACCGTGATCCTTCATGATCGGCGCTCAACGCTCTCCAAGCGCGGTCTCCGCATTCGTCTGCATTCTGAGGAGAAAAGAAAACGCCAGTTCCCGTTCACTCGGCGAAAATCCCTCCAGAAGCACTGTGTTGATCCTTTCGTGGAAATCGGACAGGTGATCGAGGTCCCGGCCCTTTTCCGTCAGCGTGACGACCATGACACGGCCATCTGACGCGTGCCTTCGGCGACGTACCAACCCCCGGTCGATCATTCGATCCACAATGCGTGATGTCGCCGGAAGTCCGGTGCCGACAAGCTCCGCCAATGCGCCAACGGTCAATCCGTCGGACCGCCAGAGGCATGACAAGACAACCCATTGGGGCAATGAAAGATCATAAGGATCAAGCAGTTGCTGACAAAGCGCATTCATGCGGCCCGCCGTGAAGTTCAGCGAACGGCCAATGGATTTTGGAGGTCCGTCTTTTTTACTTGCCATGTAAATAAAAATACGATGTAGTTTACGTGTAAACCAACATAGCCCACCGGACCAGCGTCAACAACGACAATCGCGTTCAGCGGGGGTGGAGCGGCAACAATACGGGGACAAGGAAATGACAAAGACAGTGCTCATGGTGGGCTGGCACCCGACCGTCGTGGATTACGCGAAGTATCCGGGGCTGACCGCCGACAAGCTTGAAGCTGCGCTGCGGGCGGATGAGAAAAAACTGAACGATCTTGGCTACACCGCGTCTATCGGGTTCCTATACAGCGGCGATACCGCCACGGATCAACTCGTTCAGGCGTTGAAGGAAACGGCCTTTGATGTGGTGATGATCGGCGCCGGCGTCCGCAAGGATGACGACCATTTCCTGATATTCGAAAAGCTGGTGAATGTGGTTCACGAACATGCGCCCAAGGCGCGCATCGCCTTTAATACCGGGCCTACAGATTCCGAGGCCGCAATCCAGCGTTGGTGTTGATAGGAGACCGAAAGATGGCCAACCAGATCAAGAGTTCCGAGAGCCGTTTCGGTGTCGTCGCCGTCTCGGTTCATTGGATCAGCGCGCTGCTCATTCTTGTATTGCTCGGGAGCGGCTTCAGCGCAGGGTATGCATCGGACGCGGAGACCAAGGCCGCCATCCTTCGTGTGCATCTTCCCGTCGCGGTGGCCGTGTTGCTGCTGACCATCGCGCGGTTGATCTGGTGGTGGCGCTTCGACCGCAAGCCATCCTCCGTCGGCGGTGTTGCTCCTTGGCAGGATCGTATCGCGCGCTGGACGCACCGGGCCCTCTACGTCGCTTTGTTGCTGCTGCTGGCGAGTGGGATCGCAGTGTCGATCTTGTCGGGATTGCCCGATGCCCTATACGGCGAGGCGGGATTTCCCGAGCTGGCAGAACTTCCGCCACGGGTGGGCCACGGGATTGCCGCAAGGCTGCTGGTCGGGCTTGTTCTGCTTCACGCCGGCGCTGCGCTCTACCATCATTGGGTGCTCAAAGATGGAACGCTCAAGCGCATCTGGTTTCAAAAGGCATAGCGGCCGTCGGCCAGTTGCAGCTCGATAGCCAGTGAGAGCCATTG
The DNA here is from genome assembly GCF_965284195.1 of Rhodophyticola sp. Taxonomy (NCBI): domain Bacteria; kingdom Pseudomonadati; phylum Pseudomonadota; class Alphaproteobacteria; order Rhodobacterales; family Roseobacteraceae; genus Rhodophyticola; species Rhodophyticola sp. The sequence continues at coordinate 3,626,979 of NZ_CBDIRM010000001.1, forward strand.
GCTGGAAACCGGCCAAGGGGCCAGCGCGGCATTGCTCAGAACGGGCGCGACGCGAAGTTTACTGCAAGTCCTTGAAAGCGGATCGCATCCGCGCCACCGCATCCTCGATCACCGCCCGTGGCGCGGCGATGTTGAAACGCAGGAAATCCTCCCCGCCCTTGCCGAAGGTCGGCCCGTGGTTCACGGCGATTTTCGCGTCCTCCGCGGTGCGCCGGGTAAATTCCGCCATATCCATGCCCGTGCCCGAGAAATCGACCCAGGCCAGATAAGTGCTTTCCAGTTTCATCGAGTGCAGGCCGGGGATGGCGTTGATCCCGTCATCGAAGATCCGCGCGTTTTCGGCCAGATACGGGGTCAGGCTGTCAACCCAGGCGGCGCCGGCGGGGGTGTAGGCCGCCGTAGCCATGAACAGCCCGAAGGAGTTGGGCGACATGCCCATCGCCATCATCCGGGCGTTGAACCGTGCGCGCAGATCCGGATCCTCGATGATCACGTTGCCCACATGGGACCCCGCGATATTGAAGGTCTTGGTCGTGGCCGTCATCATGATCAGCCGGTCGGCGATACCGTCGATCTTTGCCATCGGGATATGGGTATGCCCGGGCAGCACCAGATCGTGATGGATCTCGTCGGAGACGATCAGCAACTCGTGGCGTTTGGCAAAGGCGGCCAGCGCCTGCAACTCCCCTTGCGTCCAGACACGGCCACCCGGGTTGTGCGGCGAACACAGGATCAGCATCCGCTCGTTGCCGGTCATCTGTGCATCCCACGCGTCGATGTTCAGTTCGTACCGGCCGTCGGCATTGATCATCTCGCATTCCACCAGTTCGCGACCGGCGGCGCGGATCACCTTGGCGAAGGCATGATAGACCGGCGTCATCAGAACGATGCCATCGCCGGGCTGGGTATAGGCGTCGAGGCACATCGCCGTGCCGTTGACGAGGCCGTGGGTGGTGAAGATCCAGTCCGGCTCTATGGTCCAGCCATGGCGATGCTCCATCCACCAGCAGATCGCCGCGCGGTATTTGCTGTCATCGCCGAAATAGCCGTAAAGGCCGTGGTCGATCATCCCCTGCAGCGCATCCTGAATGCATTGCGGCGGGCGGAACTCCATATCCGCCACCCACATGGCGATCCCGTCCGACGGAGAGACGCCGTAAAGCTGCTCCATCATGTCCCATTTCACGCAATGTGTGCCGCGCCGGTCGATGATCTCGTCAAATGACATGAATGCCTCCGTCCTTGGTCCGGGCCAAGCTAGCGGACGCGGAGCCGGGCGCAAGAGCTAGCCGTCCGGCGGCAATTCGAAGAGGTCATGCACGCTGACCTCCAGTTCATCGGCCAGACACAGCGCAAGATAGGTCGACGGCGTGAAGATCCCGTTCTCGATCGTGTTGACGGTCTTGCGCGAAACGCCCACCGCGTCGGCCAGGTCGGCCTGGGTCAGTCCGGCCTTGGTCCGGTGGGCTTTCAGATGAACGATTAACCTTGCCGTCATTCGGCACGGCCCCGCAGGATCGAGGCGAGGTAATGGGCCGGTGGCGCGGCGCCCAGAACCGGCCCGAGCCAGAAGAAGGCCATGCTCGCGTCAAGGCGCCCGCTCAGCACGAGCACGAGGAAAACGATAAACACCGCAAGGACGGCCCAGAACCCGAAGATCAGGCTGTCGCGATGGGCGGCGGTGTTCTGTTCGTCCCATGCCGCCTCTGCAGCTTCGGGGTGGCGCAGGTGCATGATGGCAGACAGCACCGCGTAGCCGATGGCCGCGCCGCCGATCAGCCAGGCCCAGGTCAAGCCCGAAGGCCCGACGGAGGCAAATGAGGCGATCACCGCGGTCAGGGTGAGGATGACAATCATGGCGCTGCCGATCAGGCGGATGCGGCTGACAGGATTTGCGGACATAAGAGTGGTCTCCATGACAAGAAGTAAGTAACCTTGGGGTTACATATCCGACTCGAAAAGTAACGTCAAGGTTACACTTCCCATAACTTGCGAGATGTGCGGCGGGGCGCTAAATGCATGGCTATGAAACGTTCCATTCTGATCCACCCCGACCCGCGCCTGAAAAAGGTGGCCGACCCGGTGCCTGACAGCAGCGATGAGTTGCGCAGCCTTGCCGATGACATGCTGGAAACCATGTACGCCGCCCCCGGTATCGGGCTGGCCGCACCACAGGTCGGCATCCTGCAACGGCTGATCGTTCTGGATTGCGTGAAGGAGGAGGGGGCCACGCCGCGCCCGCTGACCATGTTCAACCCCCGCGTCCTGTCCAGCTCTGACGAGCGTAACGTGTACGAGGAGGGCTGCCTGTCGCTGCCCGAAATGTATGCGGATGTGGAACGCCCGGCGGAGGTGACGGTGGAATGGATGGACCGGGATGGCCGGGCGCAGACCGAAACCTTCGATGGGCTCTGGGCGACCTGCGTGCAGCATGAGATCGACCATCTGGATGGCAAGTTGTTCATCGACTATCTGCGCCCGCTGAAACGCCAGATGATCACCCGCAAGATGGTCAAGCTGAAGCGCGAACTGGCCTGGGAGAAGGTGTGAGCCTGCGCCCCATCCTGCGTTGGCCCGACCCACGCCTGAGCGAAACCTGCACGCCGGTGGCTGGCGATATCCGCGAGCTTTCGGCCGATATGCTCGATACGATGTATGCCGCCCGCGGGCGTGGGCTGGCCGCGCCGCAGATCGGCGTTCTGCAGCGGCTTTTCGTGATGGATGTGGGCTGGAAGGAAGGCAGCCCGACCCCCTTGATCTGCGTGAACCCCGAGATCCTGGATCGGTCGGAGCGTCAGGTCAGCGGCCCCGAGGGTTGCCTGTCGATCCCCGGCATCACGGCGCAGGTGGCGCGTGCCGAATGGATCGTCCTGCGCTGGACCGATCCGGCCGGTATGGGCCAAGAGGCGCGATTGGACGGGTTCGCCGCGATCTGCGCCCAGCACGAATACGATCATCTGGACGGGATCGTGACATTCGACCGTGTGGAGCCTGCCGCCCGCGCCGCGCTGGAGGCCGACTATGCCGGCTAGGCCATTTGTCATGTGGCCGGACAGGCGGCTGCAAACGGTCCGTGAGCCGGTTGCAGAGGTGACCGACGCGGTGCGGGCGATCTGGACCGACATGATCGACACGATGGATGCCATGCCGGGTGTGGGCCTTGCCGCGCCGCAGATCGGCGTGATGCTGCGGCTGGCGGTTGTCGATGCCTCCGATGAGCGGGGCCGGGCGATACAGATGGCCAACCCCGAGTTGCTTCATGCAAGCGTCGAGTTGCGGTCCCATCCGGAAGGCAGCCCGAACCTGCCGGGCGTGCACGCGGAGATCCGCCGTCCCCGCGCCGTGACCGTGGCCTATCTGGATGAAACCGGCGCACGGGTGGAAAAGGATCTGGTCGGGCTGTGGGCCACCAGTGTGCAGCATCAGATCGACCATCTGGACGGGCGGATGTATTTCGACCGGTTGAGCCGTGTCAAACGCGACATGCTGCTGAAAAAGGCGAGGAAACGGGCGTGAACATCCACTCGGAGAGATGCGTATGAGAGTTGTGTTCATGGGCACGCCGGCGTTTTCGGTGCCGGTGCTGGAGGCGCTGGTCGATGCGGGCCATGACATTGCGGCGGTCTATTGCCAGCCACCGCGCCCCGCGGGCAGGGGCAAGAAGGACCGGCCCTCTCCGGTGCAATCGCGTGCCGAGGCGCTGGGCCTGACGGTCCGCCACCCGATCTCTCTCAAGACGCCCGATGCGCAGTCGGACTTCGCCGCGCTTAGTGCCGATGTCGCCGTGGTGGTGGCTTACGGGCTGATCCTGCCGCAGGCGATCCTGGATGCGCCGGCGGGCGGTTGCCTCAATATTCATGCAAGCCTGCTGCCCCGCTGGCGGGGTGCCGCGCCGATCCACCGGGCGATCATGGCCGGTGACCGGGAAACCGGCATCTGCATCATGGAGATGGAGGCCGGGCTCGATACCGGGCCTGTTCTGCTGCGCAAGACCGTCGAAATCGGGGCCGAGGAAACAACCGGCGAGTTGCATGACCGGTTGAGCGTTCTGGGCGCTGACGCGATTGTCGAGGCTCTGGCGCGGCGCGATGAGCTCGTGGCTCGGCCGCAGCCGGAGGCCGGAGTGAGCTACGCGGCGAAGATCGACAAGTCCGAGGCGCGGGTGGACTGGACCCGCCCGGCGTTGGAGGTGGATCGGCTGATCCGCGGATTGTCCCCGTTTCCGGGGGCGTGGACGATGTTGGCCGGCCGCAGGATCAAGCTCTTGCGCAGTCGGGTCGTGCCGGGCGAGGGTGAACCCGGCGTCGTGCTGGACGGGCTGCGCGTGGCCTGCGGCACGGGGGCGGTGGAACTGACCGAACTTCAGGCCGAGGGGCGCGCCCGGCAGGATGGCGAGACGTTTTTGCGCGGAACCCCGGTTGCTCCGGGCACAGTGTTGGGAGACGGATGATGGGCTTTTTCGCGTTTTTCGGCTCGTTGATGATCGGCGGGTTCATGGGCTACCTCTTTGAACGCTGGGGGATCACCCATAACGGGATCATTCCATCGGTCCTGATCGCGCTGGGGGCGGTGATCGTCGTTTTCATGCTGCGGGTGATGTTCCATCTGAGCTTCGGGTCGCCCGGTGTGGATGCGATCATCGGGTCGGCGGCGGCACTGGTGCTGATCCCGACGGAATGGGCGCATCGGCGGCGCAATCGCCGGAAGTAACCGCTGTTTCCGAAAGAGGACGGGATCCGAACGAGGGGCGTTTTCCTCCGCCGCGGTCTGGCGTCGCTCAGGATCTGGGCGGGCGCGGTCGGTAGACCGGCAGCCGCCAGCCAAAGGCAAGCGAGCCTGCCCGCAGGGCAAAGGTGGTCAGGATGCAGGCGATGATCGGGGCAAGCGGATCGGCAATCACATACGGTATGGCAAGGGCGGCCCCGGCCCCGGCAAGGGCGGCGGTGACGTAGAGTTCCCCCTGTTTCAGGACCAGCGGTACCTCGTTGCAGACGACATCGCGCATCAGGCCGCCAAGCGTGCCGGTGGCAACCCCCATCACAAGGATGATCGGCACCGACTGATCCATGGCACCGGCCACGCTGACGCCTGCCGCGACCGCGATGGCCAGCGCGGCGGCGTCCAGCCAAAGTAGGACCGTGTACCGGCTTTCCAGAAGATGGGCGGTGAAGAAGACGAGAAACGCGGCGGCGCAGGCGATGGCCAGATGGGTGGGATCGGCAAGCCAGAACACCGGGTCGCGGTCAAGCAGCAGATCGCGGACCGTACCGCCGCCGACCGCCGTCAGACAGGCGACGAAGAAGAAGCCGATGATGTCCAGCTGCGCGCGGGAGGCGACCAATGCCCCGGTCAGCGCAAAGACCGCCACGGCGGCATAATCCAGCATGGCGATCATGTCGGTTTGAACGGGGCCATGCCGGCCCGGGCCAAGGCGTCGGCGCGTTCGTTTTCGGGGTGGCCCGCATGGCCCTTCACCCATTCCCAGGTCACGCTGTGGCGGGCATTCGCCGCATCCAGACGGCGCCACAGATCCTCGTTCTTGACCGGTTTTTTCGTGGCCGTGCGCCAGTTGTTCCGTTTCCAGCTATGCAGCCACGCGGTGATGCCGCCTTTGACATAGGCGCTGTCGGTGATGACGGTCAGGGTGGAGGGACGGTCCAGCGCCTCAAGGGCATGGATGGCGGCCAGCAGTTCCATCCGGTTGTTGGTGGTGTCCGCCTCGCCGCCCTTCAACTCGCGGGTCTTCAAGACCCGGGCGCCGTCGCGCGCGATCAGCAGGGCGCCCCAGCCGCCGGGGCCGGGGTTGCCGGAACAGGCCCCGTCCGTATAGGCGAACAGCTCAGCCACGGGCGATGATCAGGATATAGGGGTCAAGCGTCCCCGTAAGGCCGCGGCCCTCGCCGGTTTCGGCGCTGAGCACCGTCAGGCCGGCATCCTCCAGATGTTCGCGCAACGCGGGCTCGGTGTAATAGGTGTAGAAACGGCCAATATCGTCCCGCGCCTCGCCTGTGCCCAGCTTCATCCCGAGAAAGAGGTGCCCGCCCGGTTTCAACGCCTTTGCCAAAGCGGCGAAATGGCGGGCAAAATCGGCGCGGCGCGCATGGAGCAGGGAGAAGCTGGCCCAGACCCCGTCATACAGATCGGTTTCGGTGACATCATCGAAACTGCCAAGTCTGGCATCGACCCCGCGCGCCCGTGCGGCCTCGACGAATTCGGCGGTCGGGTCGAGCGCGGTGACCCGAAACCCGGCCTCCTGCATGGCCGCCGCATGGACGCCCGGGCCGCAACCAACATCCAGAACATGCGCGCCGGGCGGGAGATGGGACAGAAAATCCTCCATCGCCCGGGCCTGGATTTCCGTCATCGCGACGGCGGCATATTCGTCGACACGGGCGGAATAGGCCCTCAGCGTCTCCTGATCCGTCATCTGACGACTCCCACCGCAAGGCAGGCCACGACGACCGCCGTCAGCAGCAGACGCAACGCCATCCACCAACGTGGCGCGAGCCCCTGTTGCCAGAACATGTAATCCATCGGCAGCAACGCGATGAACCCCGCCAGAAGCGCGACCATGGCGCTGTCGGGCCGGCCCTGGGCCATGAAAAACGCCCAAAGCGCGGGCAGCACCGAGAGCGCATACCCGGTTGCGGCGACGGCGCCCCTGGCCTTCGTGGCGAAGCCCCAGAGCGCGCCGGACATGAAGCACAGGATCACGATGCCATAGCTCTGAAGCACAAACGGCCCGGTAAGTGCCGGGCCCAGCACACGCGCGGACCAGCCTTGCAGGGCGGGGTCGCTCAGGGTGGCGGCGCCCCACAGAAACGGGATCAGGCCGGCAAGTCCGATAAGAAGGGCGGAGCGGGGAATTCTGGTCATGGTGCCTATGTGCCGGGGCTTGGCCGCTGCGGCAAGAGGGTTCCCCGCAAATGCCGCCATTCGCGCCGCAGGGTGCATCGGCTGCGACATGAGGTGCGCCTTCGCCCGGGTCGGAACGGGTCAGGGGCCGTAGGTGGTGCAGGTCACGGCGCGCGCCATCAGCCGGGCACACGCGCGCGCGGCCTGATCCTCGGTCATGCCGTCAAACCGTGCCTCGAACCCGCCGGAGCGGCTGACGACGCGGCGCAGGGCTTCGTCGAAGGTGCCGAGTTCCGCAAGCGCCGTGGTCAGCAGCAGACGTTCGGCGCCGTGACGGGTCGGATAGCGGCCGAGCGAGACACCGTAAAGCCGGCTGCCGGTGGAGGAGGCGCGGGTCACGACCTCGGGCTCCAACGGCATGGCGCGGGCCACAACCTCGGTCAGTTGCAGGGGCCGGGGTGCGGGGGACGTATCCAGCGGGGTCAGCGCCGCAACTTCGATGGCTTCGGGTTGGGCGGGCTCCATGGCCTCCGTGACCTCTGCCTCCGCAAGCAGAGTGGCTGCGGGCGCGTCGGAGGGTTCGGGGGTGGGGTCCGCTGTCGCCGGTGCATCCTCTGCCGCCGGGGCCTCCACCGGGGCGGTGACCGCATCTTCCAGCGCGTCTTCCACCGCGGCGTCGATCGCGGCAAGCAGCACGGGCGACGCTTCGCGGACCGGGCGGCGCACCGGAACGATGCTTTGTGCCACGGCCAGGGTCGCGGGGCTGCCAGGCCGGCTTGGCTGGTTGTCATAGGTCGGCAGACTTGGCCGCCGGATCGTGGCCCGCGTGGGTGCGCGGGCGAACCCCATATCCAGAAGCTCCATGATCCGTTGATTTCGGGAGGCTGTGGATTGGCCTCCGAACACGGTCGCGATGATCCGTTCCTGCCCGCGCTCGGCGGAGGCGACGAGGTTGAACCCGGCCGCCCGGGTATAGCCGGTCTTGATCCCGTCCGCGCCGCGATAGGCGTCAAGGAACCGGCGGTTGGTGTTGCGCACCGTGGCGATACCCGCATCGGTCGAGCGCCTGGAGAAGATGTTGTAGTATTGCGGGTAGTCGAAAAAGAGACGGCGCCCCATCACGGTCATGTCACGGGCCGTGGACAGGTGGCCTTCTTCGGTCAAGCCGTGAGCATTGCGGAAGGTCGTGCGGGTCATGCCCAAGGCGCTTGCTGTACGGTTCATGCGGCGGGCGAAGGCCGCTTCGGACCCTTCGATCGCCTCGCCGATGGCCGTGGCCGCATCGTTTGCCGAGCGCACGGCGGCGGCCCGCACCAAATAGCGCAGCGCGATCCGCGACCCGGCCCGCAGGCCCAGTTCCGAAGGCGGCTCAGCGGCGGCATTGGCCGAGATCGTCACCGGCGTGTCCATGGTGATCTCGCCAAGGCGCACGGCTTCGAACGCGATGTAGAGCGTCATCATCTTGGTCAGAGATGCGGGATGAAGCCTTGTATCGGCATTGCGGGAATGCAGTACCTCGCCGGTGCGGGCATCCATGACCATGGCGGCATACGGCGCGGCGCGCGCGGGCGCACCGACCGTCAGCACCACGCACAAAAGCGCAATGAACCCGAAAAGGGCCAATGAAATCCGTCTGTGTCTCACGAGACCTGCTCTGTCTGCCTCTGGTGCCGTCTTGTGCGGCGTTTCTCTAATCGTAGGGGATTTTCCCAAGGAAATCCATGACAAAGGTGTTAACGCCGGCAGCAAATTTTTGCCTGTTGCGACCTGCGGGGAACATATCGGTGATGGCCCGGATCATGCCGCAACATCTGCCATGGCCGGGACGGATCCAGGGTCAATCGGTCGCGTCATCTTGCTCTGGCCCAATGGTCTGGGCATAAATCGTCCGGAGCGAGAGAAGGACCACCATGACCGACATGTTCGAGACCCGCAAAGCCCGCGCCTCTGCGTGGTTCCGCAGTTTGCGCGATGAGATCGTCGCCGCCTTCGAAGGGCTGGAAGACACGCAGGGCGGCGCGGAGGAACCCGGCCGGTTCGACGTCTCCGAAACCACCCGCGCCTCCGACAATGGCAGCGATGCGGGCGGCGGGCTGATGAGCGTCATGCGCAGCGGGCGGGTGTTCGAGAAAGTCGGCGTCAATGTCTCCACCGTCTATGGCACGTTGGGGGAGCGTGCGGTGCAGGCCATGGCGGCGCGCAAGGACCTGTCTGGCCTCAAGGACGACCCGCGCTTCTGGGCGTCGGGCATCTCTCTCGTGGCGCATATGCAGAATCCGCATGTGCCGGCCGTTCACATGAACACGCGCATGTTCTGGACGCCCCATGCCTGGTGGTTCGGCGGGGGGTCGGACCTGAACCCGGCGATCGAATACCCCGAGGATACGGCCGCGTTTCATGACGTGCTGAAGGATCATTGCGACCGGCATCAGCCCGCGTACTATCCGCGCTTCAAGGCCTGGGCGGATGAGTATTTCTTCGTGCCGCACCGGGGCCGGGCCCGCGGGGTCGGCGGGATTTTCTACGATGACCTGAACACCGGCGACTGGGAGGCCGATTTCGCCTTCACCCAGGATGTGGGCCGGGCATTCCTGCCTGCCTTTCTCGGGGTGGTCGAGAAACGCCGGCATGCAGCATTCACCGAGGCCGACCGGGAGGCGCAGCTGGTTCACCGGGGTCTCTATGCGGAGTACAATCTGGTCTATGACCGGGGCACGAAGTTCGGGCTGGAGACGGGTCACGACGCGAATGCCGTGTTGATGAGTTTGCCGCCGATCGCGAAGTGGACCTGAGACAGGTTACAAAAAGACGCAAATTCGGAATCTTTTGTAACCTATTTCGACCCATCCAGCAGCGCGCGGTAGATGGCGACAATCGCCTCTGCCTCGCGCTCGATCCCGAAATGGGACACCACATGAGACCGGGCATTGGCCGATTGGCGGGACCGCTCGGTCGGGTCGTCCAGCAGCCTCGCGGCAGCGCTGACCATGGCGGCGACATCGCCGGGGGCAATAAGCGCGCCCGTTTCGCCGGGGACGATCAGTTCCTCGAACGCGCCGACTGTCGTGGCGATCACCGGAACACCGCAGGCCATGGCTTCCAGCGGGGTCAGGCCGAACCCCTCCCATCGTTGCGGCGCGATGAAGAGATCAAGCGCCTGATACCATTCGGCAATGTCGTGAACGGGCACTTCCGGCGGAAACAGGAACCTGTCCGAAAGGCCCGCGGCGGCAACTCGGGCCTTCAGATCCCGCTCGAAGCCGATGTGTTTTTCGGTGGCGCGCCCCATGACGATGGCCGCGGCCTCGGGCCGGTCGCGCAGCAGCTCGATCATCGCGTCGACAAAGACATCGGTGCCCTTCTGCGCGCGGATGCGTCCGAAGCACCCCACCAGCGGGCCCGACGGCAGGCCGAGGGAGGCCTTGACCGCCGCGCGGTCGGCTGGCGGGGAAAAGCTTTTGGTGTCGATGCCATGCAGGATCACGCTGGACGGGCGATCCAGATACTCGGCGGTTTTCCGTGAGGTGGAAATCAGGGCGTCCATCTGCCGGATCAGCCATTTCGAATAGCCGGTATGGTGGCGTTGGGAGGCGGAGGTGAAAAGCAGCTTCAGCCGTTTGCGAAACAGGTGTTTCAGGACCAACCCGGCCAGCATTTCGGAGTTCCGTCGCGCATGCCAGACCCGGTGCCCCGACGGCCCGGAGGCGGACATCGTCAGAAGATCGCGCCGGCGGATCTGCGGGACGTGATCGGGGAGCGCCGGCGCCACGGCGGCAATCGCGATGTTGTCGGCCTGTAACGGCACCAGCCGCACCACGGTTGCCGTCACGCCCGACAGGCGACGTTTGAAATTCGGCGCAAGTACGTCGATCTGCCCGGGGTCGCGATAGGTCATTCTGCGCCCATAACTCGTGTGCCGGAGCCATACAAGCGCTGAGCCGGGAACCCGATGGCGGGGGCGGGCGTTCACACAATAGTTAACGGTTCTGTCGCTTGCAGTGTTTCGGGATCGTTCTACCATTAAATACTATGGGTATTGCCCCATTAATAAACACGGAAAGAGGAAAAGATGCGTATCAAGACACTTGCACTCAGCACTGCGATGCTTGCGCTGGCCGCTCCCGCGCTTGCCTCTGGCCCGGTGCAAACGACCACGCCACCGCCGGTGACGATCGTCCCGCCTGCGCCGGCCTACGACTGGACCGGCCCTTCGGTCGGTCTGCAATTCGGCCAGATCGATGTGGAAACCAGCGGTGCGGCCGCGCTCAGCGGTGACGACATGCTGATCGGTCTTCGGGCCTATTACGATTACGACTTCGGCAACTTCATCGTCGGCGGCGGTCTGCAATACGACACCACGGATGTGGATCTGGGCGGCGTGACGAATGTCGATTCCGTCCTGCGCGTCGGTGGCCGGGCCGGTATCGACCTGAACCGCAACTGGATCTATGCGACCGCCGGTTGGGCGCGGGTTGAAACCAGCGCCGCAGCCGTGGGCGATTCCGACGGGTACTTCGCCGGTCTGGGCTATGAGATTTTCCTGACTCAGAACGTGACCCTCGGCGCCGAAGTTCTGTACCATGAGTTCGACGATTTCGATCTGGGCGGACTGGAAGCCGAGGCAACGACCGCGGCACTTTCGCTGAACTTCCGGTTCTGATCCTAGGTTCTCTACCGATATGTCCCCCGGTCCGCCCGATGGGTGGGCCGGGGGTTTGATTTTGCGGGGGGGGTCAGTCAAGTACGGCGCCAAAATCCGTGCCGTATCCTTCCGCGTTCAGGGGCTGCCCCCGGGCAACCACCGCCCCCAACCGCCCCAACTCGTCACAGCATTTCGCGCCCGCCCCGTTTCCGCCTGTCAGAAGGGTGAGCCTGTCGGACAGCCGCGCGATATAGGGGAAGCCGGTTTCGGTGAAGCTGACCGCGCAACTGCCCGTATGGACCGACCGGATCGCCAGTTCCGGCATCAACTCGCGAAGATGGCCGATCAGTTTTGCGCCGACCGCAGGATTGCCATCGCCCTGAAACCATGCGGTCATTTCGGCATCATCCTGCATAATCGGGCTGTCCCCCTCACCGCCGATTTTCAGGTAGAGCCTGCCATCGGGATAGCGGATGGGTGGCAGCACATAGAGATCGTAAGCCAGCCCTTCTGGGAAGAATATGAGGCTTGGCATATGGGCCAGCCGTGCGGCTTCGGCCTCGTCGACCTCGGCGAACGCGATGGTGCGGGCGTAGACCCGCAGGTGCGGGCGCGCGGTCAAAAGCCGGTCCGTGGCGGCATAGCCGCCGGTGGCGACGACGACATGATCCGCCGCCAGATGCGTGCCGTCCGCCAGCCCGACCTTCCCACCGCGCAGGCGGGTGGCGGGGGTGCGGACCAGTTTGGCACCGGCCCGTTCGGCCAGCAGGGCTTCGGCATCCCTGATCGCGCGGGGGTTGATGTGGCCGCCGGTCGCCTCCCACGCGGCGCAGGTGCCGGGGGCAAACCGGAAGAACGGGAAGCGGCCGGGCAGGGTGGTCGCATCGTGATACTCATGGGCGATGCCCAAATCCCTTGCCACGGCCAGAAACCCCTTGGTGAAGCTTTCGCCCGATCCCGTGACGGGGCCGGCCATCATGCCGCCGCACGGGGTGAAGATGGACAGGCCGCTGCGCGCCTCCAGATCGCCGTAGCGCGCGATGGAGCGGCTGGACAGGCGGGACCAGTCCGGATCATGGGCCAGTTTGCGCGTGATCCGGCCCTGATCGTGATGGCTGCCGAAAGGGCCGATAAATGTGGCGCGATCATCGGGCTCGTCGGGCCCGACCAGCGCCACCGATGCGCCGGCTTCGGCGAGATGCCGGGCGCAGGCGCTCCCCATCAGCCCGCGTCCGATCACGGCGACGTCGAAGCCCGGTGTCATCAGCCGCGGATCGCCTCCAGCATCCGGTGTACGTTCTCGGGGTCCGCGTTCGGGGTGATGCCATGGCCCAGGTTGAAGATGTGCGGCCCGCCCCTGAATGCCTCGACGATGGCGCGGGTATCATCGACCAGCGCCTGCCCCCCGGTGACCATGTGCCGGGGGTCCAGATTGCCCTGAATGCAGCTGTCAGGTTGCAGGTGTTTCGCCGCCCATGCGGCATCCACCGACGTGTCGATGGCAAGCCCGTCGGCGCCGACGGCATTCGCGAACCCCAGATAGGCGTTGCCGGCTTCGCGCGGGAAGGCGATGACGGGCAGGCCGGGGTGGCGGGATTTCAGCTCGGATATGATCCGCTTCGCGGGCGCCAGCGCGTATTTCGCGAAGTCGTCGCCTTTCAGCGACCCGGCCCAGCTGTCGAAGAGCTTCACCACCTCCGCGCCGGCCTCCACCTGTTTGGAGAGATACTCGATCGTTGCCTCGGTCAGAAGGTGCAGCAGCGCATCGAATGTCGCGCGATCCTCGGCCTTCAGCTTGTGAGCCGGGGCCTGATCCGGCGTGCCGCGCCCGGCGATCATGTAGGTCGCAACCGTCCAGGGCGCGCCTGCAAAGCCGATCAGCGCGGTCTCCGCCGGAAGCTCACGCGACAGGATGCGGAGCGTTTCGTAGACCGGCGCCATGTGATCGTGGATGTCATCCTTGCCCTTCAGAGGAGCAAGCCCTTCGGGTCCGGTGATGGTTGACAGCCGCGGGCCTTCGCCGGTGACGAACCAGACATCCGCCCCAAGCGCATCGGGCAAGAGCAGGATATCGGCGAACAGGATCGCCGCGTCGAAACCATAACGGCGGATCGGCTGCAACGTAACCTCGGCGGCCAGATCGGAATTGTAGCAGAGCGACAAGAAGTCCCCCGCCTCCGCGCGCGTTTCCCGGTATTCTGGAAGATAGCGCCCGGCCTGCCGCATCATCCAGACGGGCGGGGTTGGCAATGTCTCGCCGGCGAGGCTGCGGAGGAGTAATTTGGTGTCAGGCATTCGTATGATCCTTTGTCGTCGCCGCACCGTCTCGTCCGGCGGGCAAACTGTCAAGCCAAGGCCCGTTGTCAAGACAAGTTGACACATATAGGAATATGAAATGACGACCGAAATGCCCTCCCCCGCCTCGCCGCTGAAGATCGGAACCCGCGGCTCGCCGCTCGCGCTGGCGCAGGCCAACGAGACCCGTGCCAGACTGGCAAAAGCCTTCGATCTGCCGTTCGAGGCGTTTCAGATCGTGATCATCAAGACCACCGGCGACAAGGTGCTGGACCGGCCTTTGAAGGAGATCGGGGGCAAGGGCCTGTTCACCAAGGAAATCGAGGAGGACATGTTGTCGGGCAAGATCGACATTGCCGTCCACTCGATGAAAGACATGCCGGTGGAGCAGCCGCGGGGGCTGCTGCTGGATACCTATCTGCCGCGCGAGGATGTGCGCGATGCGTTCGTGTCGCTGACCCATGACGCCATGGGCGATCTGGAAGCCGGTGCCAAGGTCGGCACGTCCAGCCTGCGCCGGCGGGCGCAGCTTATGGCGCGGCGGCCCGATCTGGAGGTGGTGGAGTTTCGCGGCAATGTGCAGACCCGGATGATGAAGCTGGGCAACGGGGTGGCGGATGCCACATTCCTTGCAATGGCGGGGTTGCGCCGGCTGGGCATGGAAGATGTGGTGAAATCGGCGATCGAGGTGGAGGACGTGCTGCCGGCCGTGGCCCAGGGCGCCATAGGCATCGAAAGACGGGCGGAGGACAGCCGGGCGGCGACGCTGCTGGAGGCCATCCATGACGGGCCGACCGGCCAGCGGCTTGCGGCCGAACGGGCGTTTCTCGCAGGGCTCGACGGATCCTGCGAGACGCCGATTGCGGGGCTGGCCGAGCTGGATGGCGGCACGCTGCGCCTGCGCGGAGAGATCCTGCGGCCGGACGGGTCCGAAGCGCTGAACGACGACAGGCGCGCACCGGTTGAAGACGGGGCCGAACTGGGCGCCGCGATGGCGGCCACGTTGCGGGCCGAGGCGGGAGAAGGGTTTTTCGACTGGATTACCGGATAGAAAGCCCTTGACCTTCCAGTTGCTGGAAGCCTTATGTGGGGCGGGACCGCAAATGCAGGACCTGCCCGATGCCCAAGGATCAAAGCTTTTCAGAAACCCGACTGAAGGTTGAAAACCTCACCTGCGGCAGTTGCGTGGCGCGGGCCGAGGCCGCATTGGCCGCCCAACCCGGCGTCGTTTCGGCGACGGTGAACCTGGCCACGAAACGGGCGGATGTCACAAGCGAGGGTCCGTTGGACATGCCCGCGCTGGAACAGGCGATGACCCATGCAGGGTATCCCGTGCATGCCGAGACATCCGCGCAGATCACGCGGCTGAGCGTTGAAAACCTCACCTGCGGAAGCTGCGTGGCCCGCGCTGAAACCGCGCTGCTGCGTATTCCCGGGGTGGAGAAGGCGCATGTGAACCTCGCGACCCACAGCGCGGAAATCGAAAGTGGCGGCCCGCTGGATCTGCACGCGATGCAATCGCATATGGCCGCGGCCGGCTACCCGGTCATGCCGGTTGCCGAGGCGGGCGACCCGGACGATGACGCCGCCAGCGAGATCGCCGCGCTCTGGCGCAGCTTCCTGCTGGCCGGCGTCCTGACCCTGCCGGTTTTCATTCTGGAAATGGGCAGCCACCTGATCCCGCCGTTTCACCACTGGGTGATGGCCAATATCGGAACCTTTCCGTCGCATTTCACTCAGTTTGTGCTGACCACGCTCATTCTGGCGGGGCCGGGGCGTATCTTCTTTCGCCATGGGGTGCCCGCGCTCATGCGTGGCGCGCCCGAGATGAACTCGCTCGTGGTTCTGGGAACCTTCGCGGCCTGGGCCTTTTCCACGGTTGTGACCTTCGCGCCCGGGCTTGTCCCCGAAACCTCGCGCTTCGTCTATTTCGAAGCGGCGGCGGTGATCGTGACGCTGATCCTGCTCGGGCGGTATCTGGAGATCCGCGCCCGCGGGCAGGCCGGGAGCGCGATCCGGCAATTGATGGGGTTGCGACCGGAGACGGCGACGCGCGCCAATGGCGAGCCCGTCGCCGTGGCCGGTGTTGTTCCGGGCGACGAGCTGCGCCTTTTCCCCGGTGAGCGGGTGGCCGTGGACGGGGTCGTGATCGACGGGGAAAGCTATATCGACGAGGCCATGATAACGGGCGAGCCGGTGCCATCGGCCAAGGCCGTCGGCGACACGGTGACGGGCGGCACACTGAATACGACCGGATCGCTGGTCTATCGCGCGACCCATGTGGGCGCCGATACGGTGCTGGCCCAGATCGTGCGGATGGTCGAGGATGCGCAGGCCACGCGGCTTCCCATCCAGAGCCTGATCAACAAGGTCACGGGCGTGTTCGTGCCCATCGTTCTGGTCATTGCGATCACGGCGGCCGGCGCATGGTTCCTGTTCGGTCCCGATCCGGTGAAGGCCCTGGTGATCGGGGTTTCCGTGCTTATCATCGCGTGCCCCTGCGCGATGGGGCTGGCCACGCCCGTCTCGATCATGGCGGGCACCGGGCGGGCGGCAGAACTGGGCGTGCTGTTCCGCAAGGGCGATGCCCTGCAAAGCCTGGGCCGCGTGGATCTGGTGGCGTTCGACAAGACCGGAACGCTGACCCTGGGTGCCCCTGCGGTGACGCGGATCGCCCCGGTTGCCGGGTCCGAAGAGGTGCTGCTGGCGCTGGCGGCGGCGGTTGAACAGAACTCGGAGCATCCCCTCGGCCAGGCGGTGGTGGCCGAGGCGAAGGCGCGGGAGCTGACGCTGCCCGAGGTGTCCGGCTTCCAAAGCGTCACCGGTGTGGGTGTGACTGCGCGGGACGGCGCGGCGGTGATCCGGATCGGGACCGAAGCGATGATGGCGGAGGCGGGCATAGATGAAGAGCTGTCCGGCCACGGCAGCGAGACGCTTATCCATGTCGCCCGTGACGGCGACTATCTGGGCGCGATTGCCCTGGCCGACCCGGTCAAGGAGGATGCGGCCCAGACCATCGCAACGCTGAAGGCGCAGGGCAAACGCGTGGCGCTTTTGTCAGGCGATGCGCGGGGGCCTGTCGATGATGTAGCACAGAGGCTTGGCATCGACGAAAGCTTTGCCCGGCTCAGCCCGGAGGAAAAGCTCGCCCGGGTCGAAACGTGGCAGGCCGAAGGCCTCAAGGTCGCGTTCGTGGGCGACGGCATCAACGACGCGCCCGTGCTGGCGACGGCGGATGTGGGGGTGGCTCTGGGATCCGGCACCGATGTGGCGATGGAAGCCGCGGATGTGGTCCTGATCAGCGGGGCGCCATCGGGCGTGGCGACGGCGAGCGAGGTCAGCCGCCGGACGATGCGGAACATCGTGCAGAACCTTGTATGGGCCTTCGGCTACAACGTGGCGCTGATCCCGGTGGCGGCCGGTTTGCTGGCGCTGTTCGGCGGGCCGTTCCTGTCGCCGATACTGGCGGCCGGTGCGATGGCCGCGAGTTCGGTTCTTGTGGTCATGAATGCGCTGCGGCTCAGACGGATGGAGGCGGCATGAATATCGGCGATGTGGCGGAGCGGACCGGTTTGCCGGCGAAAACCATCCGCTACTATGAGGAAATCGGACTGGTCCACCCCCTGCGCGGCACCAATGGTTACCGTAGTTTCACCGATGCGCATGTTCACAAACTGGCCTTTCTGGGCCGGGCGCGCGGTCTGGGCTTTTCGATCGAGGAATGCCGGGCGCTGCTGGCGCTTTACGAGGATCGGGGCCGTGCATCGGCGGATGTGAAGCGCATCGCCAAGACGCATCTGGCCGAGATCGAGGAAAAGATGAAGGAACTGTCAGCGATGCGCGATACGCTGGCCGATCTGGTCGAGAAATGCGCCGGCGATCACCGGCCGGATTGCCCGATCCTGAAAGACCTGTCCGAGGTCGGGCAGGACGCGCCCTGACCGGCGGTCATGCGGTCGCGAAATCGGCGACCGCGTGATCCACCAGCGCGCGCAGGTCGCTGAAATATCCGCCGGATCGCGCGGGCAGGGTCGGATCGGATGTGATGGAGATCGACATGTCCAGCGCGGGCACCACCACCAGCATCTGGCCGCCATAGCCCCGGCCGTAACAGGCCTGCTGACCGGCAAAGCTGGTGAGGAACCAGCCATATCCATAGGCGTCGCCCGACCAGCGCGAGCGCCCCCGTGGCTGCCAGGAGGTGTGGATCCATTCGGCGCTCACCACCTGCTCGTCGCCGACGCGACCGTCATTGAGAACCAACTCGCCGATCCGCGCCAGATCGCTTGGCGTCATCGCCATCTCGTTGCCGCCGAGATAGCGGCCCTGACGGTCCTGCACCCAGGGCGCGAAAGCGATGCCCATCGGCGCGCCAAGCCATGCGCGGGCCATCTCCAGCAGGCTGAGCCCGCTGGCCTGCGACAACGCCGCGCCAAGGATGTGCCACGAGCCGGTGGAATAGATGAACCGTCCGCCCGGCCTGCCGACCAGATCGCGGGTCAGCGCGTAGTCGACCCAGTCGCGGCTGGCGATCCAGGCGCCGTAATTCTCGCCCGACGTGCTTTCTAGCCCGGCCCGCATCGACAGAAGATCGCCGATGGTCAGATCATCCCGTGCGTCCCCGAAGGGCGCGCGTCCCAAAATGGGCAGAACCGGTTGATCAGGGCCTTCCAGAATGCCGCGGTCGATGGCGATGCCGGTCAGCGTGGCGAGAACGGTTTTCGAGACGGATTTGATATTGGCTGTCTGGTCAAGCCTGCGACCGCCGAATGCGTTTGCGAATCGGGTCTGCCCGCCGACCGTGATGATCAGCGTGCGAAGCTGATCGAGCCCGTCGGCATGGGTTGCCAGATCATCGGGGCGCGGCGGCGTCTGCGCCAGAAGCGCAGGTGCGGCCAGCGTTGCGGGCAGAGCCCCAAGCAAGGTGCGGCGAGACATCAAGCGGCGCATGAACGGGGTGCCTGTCGGTTGTTCGACCTCTTCGGCATCCAGCTAAACCCGAATTGTGCCGAAGTCCAATATCTTGTGGCCGGAGGCGAGTAACACCTCCGTCAGTTGTGTGACATGCCGGGTTTTCAGGCCGAGCCGGAGCATGTTGCCAATGTGGCGGGCATTATCGCAGGCGCAGGCCGGAGTCCGCGTCGAAGAACAGTGGCGCATCGGGATCGAAGCTGAGCCCCACGGTGCTACCGGGCGCGGGCGCGGTCTGGTCATGGGCTTCGACGATGATGCGCGTGCCGTCCTGCGCCGTCAGATAATGATAGGCCACACCGCCAAGCTGTTCGCTGAGATCGACGCGATGGGTTTCCCCCTCGACGATCTTCAGATGCTGCGGTCGCAGGCCCACGGTTACCGCGCCGGTGCCGATACTGGTAAGGCCCGGCGCCATTTCCGCGCCGCCGAGGCCCGGTACGGTCACCAGCCGCGCGGCGGCCTGACCGGGGAAGAAATTCATCGCTGGCGAGCCGATGAAGCCTGCCACGAACTGATTGTCCGGATCGTTGTAGAGATCCAGCGGTCGCCCGGCCTGTTCGATGATGCCGGCGCGCAGAACCACGATCTTGTCGGCCAGCGTCATCGCCTCCACTTGATCATGTGTGACATAGATCATCGTGGCGCCGATCTCCTGATGCAGGCGCGCGATTTCCACCCGCATCTCGACCCGCAATTCGGCGTCCAGATTGGACAGCGGCTCGTCGAAGAGGAACACCTCGGGCCCGCGCACGATGGCCCGCCCGATGGCGACACGCTGCCGCTGGCCACCCGACAGGGCCTTGGGTTTGCGGGCCAGGTAGTCGTCGAGCTTCAGGACGCGGGAGGCCTCCGTCACCTTCTTCCGGATCTCTTCCTTCGGATGGCCGTTCATCTTGAGGCCAAAGCCCATGTTCTCGGCCACAGTCATGTGCGGATAAAGCGCGTAGGTCTGGAACACCATCGCCACCCCGCGATCTGCGGGGTCCATATGTGTGACGTCGCGGTCGCCGATCTCGATCCGGCCGCCCGTCGTCTCCTCCAGCCCGGCCACCATGCGCAGAAGCGTGGATTTCCCGCAGCCCGACGGCCCGACAAAGACGCAGAAATCGCCATGATCGATTTGCAGATCGACCCCGTGGATGACCTTCACATCACCGTACTTCTTCACCACATTGCTGAGTGTGACGCCTGACATGGGTTATCCCCTCCCGATTTTCGGTGTGGTGTCCGCATCGGGAAAGCGCCAGCTTTGCGCCTCCTCCGCGATGGCTTGCGTGGTTCGCCGGATAAGCGGAACATGGTCTTCCAGCGCATCCAGAGAGGTGCGTTCCGTCGAGGATGTGACCGAC
Source organism: Rhodophyticola sp. (assembly GCF_965284195.1). Taxonomy (NCBI): domain Bacteria; kingdom Pseudomonadati; phylum Pseudomonadota; class Alphaproteobacteria; order Rhodobacterales; family Roseobacteraceae; genus Rhodophyticola; species Rhodophyticola sp. Next base: position 3,647,094 of record NZ_CBDIRM010000001.1, read on the forward strand.
AGCGCGCCGAGAACCCGGCCGCGCGCGGTCAGAATCGGAAGCGCGACGCAGATGATGCCCGGCTCGTGTTCTTCCCTGTCAAAAGCGTAGCCGCGCGACCGGATGCGCGCCAGTTCGGTGCGAAGCGCGGCTTCGGAGGCAAGCGTGTTCGGCGTGAAGCGGTGAAAGGACTGCTGCGCCAGTATGGGCGACAGGCCGTCCTCGGGGAGAAAGGCGATCATCGCCTTGCCCACTCCGGTGCAATAGGCCGGGCCGATCTTGCCTGCCTGCGAATACATCGGCAGCGGTTCGCGCGCGTTCCGCTTGTCGACATAAAGAACCTGGGCCGCGTCAAGCTGCGCCAGATGCACGGTTTCCCCCACGGCCTCGCTCAACAGGTCGATATGGGGCCGTGCGATGGGGGCAAGCGACGAGGTCTGCCATGCCGCATGAGCCAGCCGGACCAGCCGGATGCCAAGCGTATAGGTCTGCCGTTCGGGCTCGTAGGCCAGCATGCCCTGATTGGTGAGGGTCTGGAGAAACCGGTAGAGCGTGGCCTTGGGATAGGGGCTCTGCGAAAGCAATTCGCCGAACCGGACCGGGCGGCCGAACCCGGCCACTTCGTCCAGAACGCCAAGCGCCTTGCCCACGGTTCCGTCACCGGGTTTGTCGCCGGAATTGTCCGCGGCATGTCCCAAAACTGTTCCTCCCATCGCGTCCTCCGTTCTCGGTCGGCACTCTGGCGGTGCGGAGGAAACTGTTGACAACCCTAAGCCGAGTCGCATTATGATTTCAATATAAGAAACTAAGTTTCACATAATGGAACCAATCGGGAGGAAACCATGCGGTCCATCTTTACCACCGGCGCTGCTGCCCTGGCGGCGGCCACCATCCTGTCTGGCTCGGCTTTTGCCGAGAGCCACGCGGCGCTTTCGGGCGATCTTGTGATCTTCTCGGACATGTCCAACCCCGCGCCCCGCGCGGTGATGGAAGGCATGGTCGAGCGGTTTGGCGAAATGCACCCCGATCTGAACATCGAACTGACGATCATCGACCGGGAAGCCTACAAGACGCAGATCCGCAACTTCCTTCAAGCCAACCCGCCGGATGTGGCGAACTGGTATGCGGGCAACCGGATGCTGCCTTATGTGGAGGCGGGCCTGTTCACCGATATCTCCGATCTCTGGGAAGAAGGCGGGCTGACCGAGACGCTGGCCTCAACGCAGGCCTCAATGACGATCGGCGACGGCATCTATGGCGTGCCCTACACCTATTACCAGTGGGGTGTTTACTACCGCGAGGACATCTTCGAGGAACTTGGGCTTGAAGCGCCCGAGACCTGGGACGAGGAGATTGCGAACTGCCAGGCGATCATCGACTCCGGCCGGTTCTGCTATACTATCGGCACCAAGTTCCTGTGGACCGCCGGCGGTTGGTTCGACTATCTGAACATGCGCACCAATGGTTATGACTTCCACATGGCGCTGACCAATGGCGAGATCCCATGGACCGACGATCGCGTCCGGGCCACATTCGCCAACTGGCAGCAACTGATCGACATGGGCGCGTTTCTGGAAAATCATCAGACCTACAGCTGGCAGGAGGCGCTGCCCTTCATGGTCAATGGCGAAGCCGCGGCCTATCTGATGGGCAACTTTGCCGTGGCGCCGATGCGCGAGGCGGGGCTCACCGACGATCAGATCGGGTTCTACCAGTTCCCGCAGATCGATCCCTCGATCGAGATGGCCGAAGATGCGCCCACCGATACGTTCCACATCCCCTCGGGTGCCAATAACGTGGAGGCGGCGCGGGCCTTCCTGCTGTTCGTGACCTCGGCGGAAAACCAGACGCTGATCAACGGCGGCGACGGTCTGGGCCAGTTGCCGGTGAATTCCCAGTCCTCCGTCGATGACGACGAGTTCCTGAGTGCCGGGTTCGAGATGCTGAGCCAGAACAGCCCCGGCGGTATCGCGCAGTTCTTCGACCGGGACGCCCCGGCGGAGATGGCACAGGTGGCGATGCAGGGGTTCCAGACCTTCATGGTCGATCCCTCCTCGCTCGACTCGGTTCTCGACCGTCTGGAACAGGCGCGCCAGCGCTTCTATTGAGGATGCGAACGGGGATGGGCCCCTTGGCCCATCCCCGCGGATCTGCGGCCCGCCGGTTTCCGGATCGGCGGGCCGCCCCACCAGACCCACGCCGATATGCATCGGCTGTATCTGGATCGTCCGCGGTGCGTGCTGCCTGCGTGAACCGCTCGCCGGAGGGGCCCCGCCATGACCATGACAGCCATGCCTGAAACCGAGATTGCCGCGCCTCTGCGCCGGTTCCGCCAGCAGGCCATCGCGCCCTGGCTGTTCCTTCTGCCCGGCCTCCTGTTTTTCTCGGTCTATGTCATTGTCCCGATTATCCAGAGCTTCCAGATATCGTTCTACGACTGGAACGGGCTGGACCGGCCCGATGGCACCAGCACGGCGGTTTATGTCGGTCTGGAGAATTACCGCGATCTCTGGGACGATCCCGATTTCTGGACCTCGCTCAGAAACAACGCGATCTGGCTGGTCCTCTATCTTCTGGCGATCCCCGGCGGTCTGTTCATCGCGCTTTTCCTGAACCAGACCGTCACCGGCATCCGCCTTTACAAATCCCTGTTTTTCTTTCCGTTCGTGATCAGCCAGGTGGTTGTGGGCCTTGTCTTCACCTGGTTCTACGACCCGACCTTCGGCATGATCAACGAGCTTTTGGGCCTTGTCGGTCTGGGCCCGGTGAACATTCTGGGCGATACGCGCTATGCCACATACGGCATCATCGCCGCCGGCCTCTGGCCGCAGACGGCCTATTGCATGATCCTCTATCTCACGGGCCTGAATGCGGTGGATCCGGAACAGATCGAGGCGGCACGGCTGGACGGCGCCAAGGGTCCCAAGATGCTGTGGTACGTGGTGCTGCCGCAGCTTCGGCCGGCGACCTTCATCGCCTTCGTCGTCACGGTGATCGGGGCGCTGCGTTCCTTCGATCTGATCTCGATCATGACCGATGGCGGGCCCGGCTTCTACTCCACCAGCGTTCTGGCCTTCTACATGTGGGATGTCGCGCTCAGCGAGTTCGGGTTCCGGATGGGCTATGGAAGCGCCATCGCGGTCATCCTCTTCCTGATCATGCTGATCTATATCGCGGGCTTCCTGTGGAAGATGTACCGCGACGAGAAGGGGGTCTGAGCGATGTTTCCGACGCCTATCGCAAAGACCTCCCGCACCTGGCAGCTGACCTATCAGACGTTGCTGCCTGTCGCGATGGTCCTGTGGCTGCTGCCGCTTCTGGCGGTGATGTGGTTTTCGATCAAACCCGGCGCCGATTTCACCACCGGCAACTATTGGGGCCTGCCGAGCAGCTTCGAGGGATTTGCCAATTACTTCCTCGTGTTCACCGGGTCGGACATGCCGCGATATCTGTGGAACTCGGTGATGATCACGGTGCCGACCGTGGCGGGCGCGGTGGCGCTTTCCTGCATGACCGGGTTCGCGCTGGGGGTTTATCGCTTCAAGGGCAATCTCCTGATATTCTTCATGTTCGTGGCCGGTAACTTCGTGCCGTTCCAGATCCTGATGGTGCCCGTGCGCGATCTGACGCTGGATATGGGGCTCTATGACACCCGCATCGGGCTGGTTCTGTTTCACATCGCCTTTCAGACCGGCTTCTGTACCTTGTTCATGCGCAATTTCATCCGGGCGTTGCCCCGCGAACTGATCGAAGCGGCGCGGGTCGAAGGGGTCAGCGAATGGCGCATCTTCTGGTATGTGGTCCTGCCGCTGATGCGGCCCGCGATCGCAGCGCTGGCGGTACTGATCTTCACCTTCATCTGGAACGATTACTTCTGGGCGGTGGTCTTGACCCAGAGCCCCGAAAGCCAGCCGGTCACCGCCGGGATCACCAGCTTCAACGCGCAGTACCGGGCGATGTATCACCTGATGAGCGCGGGCAGCATCGTGGCGGCGATCCCGCCCGTGGCAATGTTTTTCGCCATGCAGAAACACTTCATAGCGGGCCTGACGCTGGGGGCCGTGAAATAACGATCTGGGTACCTTGATGGCGAGTTTTCCCGACAGCGCGGATATCCCTTCGGCCCCGGCGCATGCGCCGGTTGACGACCGTGCGGTCCGGCCTGTCCGCCGCGATGCGCGGACATGGCGGCTGGACGATGGCGGGCGGCAGACGCTTGTGCTGGCCGCCCATGGCGACCGCCTGCCGCAAGTCGTCTATTGGGGTGCGCCGCTGCCCGATGACGAGGATCTGGCCACGCTGCACGCGGCCCATGCCATCGACGTGACCGGCGGCATGCTGGACGAAAACCCCGACCTGTCGATCTGCCCCGAGGCCGTGCGAACCTTTCCGGGCCAGCCCGGGCTGATCCTGCGTGCAGGCGACGGCACGCCGCTTTTGCCGAAATTCTGCTTCGTCGCCGAAGAAGGCGATGGCCAAAGCCTGCGGCTGATCTTCGCGGATGCGGAGAACGGCCTGACGCTGACCTTCTTTTTCCTGACCGATACCAGCACGCGGGTCATCACCGCGCGGTCGCGGCTGGATGCGTCGGACCCGGTACATCTGCACTGGCTGGCGGCGCCGGTTCTGCCCGCGCCGCAGCAAAGCGTCGAGATGATCGATGTCTCGGGGCGCTGGTGCGGCGAGTTTCAGTTGAACCGCACGCCCTGGTCCGCCGGGATGCGGTATCGCGAAAACCGCACCGGGCGGACCGGGCATGAACATTTTCCGGGCCTTCTGGTTCCCTGCATCGGGTGCAGCAACACCGCGGGCGAGGCCTATGGCTTCCACTATGGCTGGTCCGGCGGGCACAAGATGATCGCCGAGGAGTTGCCCGATGGGCGGCGTCAGGTGCAGTTCGGGCATGCCGCGCGGATGGAAACAAGGCCCGCGAAACGCTTCGAAAGCGCCCCGCTCTACATCACCTATTCCGCAAGCGGGCTGAACGGTTGTGCGGTCGCGTTTCAACGCCACCTGCGGGACAGGATCGTGAACTGGCCAAAGCCGGCCGTTCCGCGGCCGGTGCATTACAATTGCTGGGAGGCCGTCTATTTCGACCATTCGCTTCCGGTTCTGAAGGACATCGCGGGCCGCGCGGCCGATCTGGGGGCGGAGCGGTTCGTGCTTGATGACGGATGGTTCGGCCAGCGCGATGACGATACCCGCTCCCTGAGCGACTGGGAGGTCGATGCGCGCAAGTATCCCGAAGGGCTCGATCCGCTGATCCGCCATGTCCACGGGCTTGGAATGAGCTTCGGGATCTGGTTCGAACCCGAGATGATCAACCCAGACAGCGATATTCACCGGGCCCATCCCGACTGGGCCCTTGGCGGCGAGGACCAGACGCTCGGGCGCCAGCAGAAAGCGCTGAACATGGCGCTGCCGGAGGTGCGCGATTTCATCTATGATCGGATGGCCGCCATCCTCTCGGCGCACGAGATCGACTATGTCAAATGGGATCATAACAGGGTTCTGCCGATGCCCGACGCGGACCAGACCCGTGGATCCTATGCCTTGATCGACCGGCTGCGCGCGGAGTTCCCGAAGGTCGAGATAGAAAGCTGCGCCTCCGGCGGGGGGCGGATAGATTTCGGGATCATGAAGCGGACGCAGCGGGTTTGGCTGAGCGACAGCAACGATGCGCTGGAGCGTCTTCGGATCCAGCACGACGCGGCGCTGTTTCTGCCGATGGTCGTCACCGGCTCCCATGTGGGGCCGCGGCGCTGCCACACCTCGGGGCGGGTTCTGGATATCGCCTTCCGGGCCTGGATCGCGGCACAGCGGCATATGGGCTTCGAGATGGATCCGCGTGAGCTGGATACCCGCGAAGCCGCCGTTCTCAGGCAAGTCACCGCCTGGTGGAAAGCCAATCGCGACTGGATGGCGGGCGCGGATATCCTCCGGCTGGACAGCGCCGACCCCGCCGTTCTTGCAGAGCAGCAGATGACCCGCGAAGGTGACCGGTTCGTGGTCTTTGCGGGCAAGGCCGCGACCTCAGCCCAGATCTCGCCGCGACCCCTGCGGCTGACGGCGCTGGACCCGCTCGCGCGCTACCGGATCGGGTTTCTGAACCGGGCGGACATTCCGGCGTTGAGCCGGGGCGAGCCGATCCTGAAGACCGGGCCGATCGAGGTTTCCGGCGCCTGGCTGATGCATCATGGTCTGGTTCTGCCTTGGGCCTTTCCGGAAACCATGTGGGTAATCGAAGGAGAACGGTTGTGACATCGGACCCGACGGAGATGACGGCTATTTTCCCCGACCTCAAAGGGGCCTCGGTGTTCATCACCGGCGGCGGGTCGGGCATTGGCGCGGCCCTGACCGAAGGGTTCCTGCGGCAAGGCGCGCAGGTGGCGTTCGTGCAGCGCTCCGACGCATCGGAGTTTGTGGCGCAGATGGAGATCGACACAGGTGCGCGCCCGCATTTCATGCCATGCGACATCACCGATATTCCTCGGCTGAGAGCCTGCATCGCCGAAGCCGCGGAGGTGAATGGACCCGCCACCATTCTGGTCAACAACGCGGCTAATGACAGGCGCCACGCGACCGAAGACGTGACCGAAGAGTTCTGGGACTGGTCGCAGGCGATCAATCTCAAGGCCTATTTCTTTGCCTGTCAGGCCGTGATCGACGGTATGCGCAAGGCCGGGGGTGGTGCGATCGTGAACTTTTCCTCGGTATCCTACATGATGGGGAATGCGGGCTATCCGGCCTATACGACCGCCAATGGCGGCATCACCGCGATGACCCGGAGCCTCGCGCGGGAGTTCGGCCCGGACGGTATCCGCGCCAACGCCCTGCTGCCTGGCTGGGTTCTGACCGACAAGCAGCTTGAGATGTGGGCCAGCCCCGAGGATCTTGCCGCTCATATGGAAAAGCAATGCCTCAAGGCGCATCTGGCGCCGGCCGATATTGTGGGCGGAACACTGTTCCTGGCTTCCGATGCCAGCCGGATGATGACCGGCCAGTCCCTGGTGATCGACGGCGGCGTGGTGTTTCCGGGATGAGCGGCGCGGCTGCATATGCCGACTGGATCGCCGTGGACTGGGGCACCTCGCGGCTGCGGGTCTGGGCGATGTCGCGGGAGGGTGTGGCACGCGCCTGGGCCAGTTCCGAAGACGGCATGAACGGGCTTGCCCGCGATGCGTTCGAACCGGCCCTGCTGCATCTGATAGAGCCATGGCTGGGAACCGGGCAGGTCCCGGTTCTGGCCTGCGGTATGGTCGGCTCCCGGCAGGGGTGGGCGGAGGTGCCCTATCAGCCGGTGCCCTGCGTGCCCGGGGCGCTCAAACCGGTTGCCGTGCCGACACGGGATGCGCGGATTCGGCTGTTCATCATGCCGGGCATGAGCCAGATGACACCCGCCGACGTGATGCGTGGCGAGGAAACCCAGATTGCCGGATTTCTTGTAGACGAACCGACGTTTGACGGTGTGCTGTGCCTGCCCGGCACGCATGCCAAATGGGTTCATATCAGCGCCGGCGAAGTGGTCAGCTTCCAGACCTTCATGACGGGCGAGCTGTTTCGGCTCCTGTCCGAGCAGAGCGTGTTGCGGCACGGGGTTTCACGGGAGAACATGGATGGCGCGCGCTTCATGTCTGCGGTGTCCGACGCGCTGTCGCGGCCCGAGAGGATGGCGCAGCGCCTGTTCGCCATCCGCGCCGAAGGCGTTTTGCAGGGCCTGACGCCCGAGGCGGCCCGGGGGCAGCTTTCGGGGGGGCTGATCGGCGCGGAACTGGCCGCCGCGCGCCCCTATTGGCTGGGCCAGCAGGTGGTGGTTGCGGGCGCGCCCGCGCTTGCCGCGCTCTATGTCGAGGCGCTTGCGTCGCAAGGTGCCGCGGCGCGGATGCTGGATGCCGGTCCGCTGACACGAACCGGATTGGCGCGCGCCTATCGGACGATTGCGGAGACGACATCATGAGCCGACCCCTCATTGCGATCCTGCGGGGAATAACGACTTCCGAAGCCGCGCCGGTCGCTGACGTGCTGATCGCGGCGGGTATCGACCGGATCGAGGTGCCGCTGAACTCGCCCGACCCTTTGGACAGCATCGCCGTGATGGTGCAGAGCTTTGGCCGGGACGCGCTGATCGGTGCGGGAACCGTGCTGACCCGGCAGGACGTGGCGCATGTGGCCGGTGCGGGCGGACGGCTGATCGTCTCTCCCAATTTCGATGCCGAGGTGGTGGCGGCCACCAAGGCGGCGGGTATGCAAAGCTTTCCCGGGGTGCTGACCCCGACGGAATGCTTTGCCGCGCTGAAAGCGGGCGCCGATGGATTGAAGGTCTTTCCCAGCCATCTGATGGGGTTTGACGGGCTGAAGGCCCTGCGTGCGGTGCTGCCACGGGGTGTGCAGGTTTACATGGTGGGCGGTGTCGGGCCGGCGAATTTCGCGGACTGGGTCGCCGCCAGCGCCGACGGTTTCGGGCTTGGCACGGGCATCTACACGCCGGGGATGCAGGTGGCCGACGTTGCCGCACGCGCCGCGGAGATCGTCGCGGCCTTCGACGAGGCATCGGGATGACAGCCGAAGTTTTCGACGACCGCCGGAATATTCTGGGCGAGGGGCCGCTGTGGCACCCCCGGCTGGAGCGCCTGTTCTGGTTCGATATCATGGGCAAGCGGCTGTTTTCACGGGCGGGCGGCGACCGGCAGGAATGGGCGTTCGATCGCCATGTATCCGCGGCGGGGTGGGTGGATGATAGCACGCTGCTGCTCGCGACGGAACGTGACCTGATCAGTTTCGATATCCTGACAGGCGCATCGGACGTGATCGTGCCGCTGGAGGCCGACAATCCCGTCACACGCTCCAATGACGGGCGCGCCGACCCCAATGGCGGATTCTGGATCGGGACCATGGGCAGGATGGCCGATGCCGGGGCGGGCACGATCTATCGCTATTATCGGGGCGAGATCAGGCCGCTTTACGACGGTATCACTATCCCCAACGCGATCTGTTTCACGCCCGACGGGAGGCAAGCCTGTTTCGCCGACACCGATAAGCGGCTGGTCTGGCGGGTTGCGCTGGATGAAGATGGCTGGCCAAGGGGCGAGCCGGAGATCTACCTTGATCACCGCGCCGCAGGGATCAATCCCGATGGCGCCGTGATCGATGCCGACGGGTGCTTCGTCTGCGCCGAATGGGGTGGCTGGCGTGTGGGGCGATATGATCGCGGTGGTAATCTTGTAGAAGAATTCTCCGTCCCGGTGGAGCAGGCATCCTGCCCTGCCCTGGCAGATGGCATTCTCTATGTCACGACGGCGCGACAAGGCCTGCCGGAGGATCGCATCGATGCGCAGCCGCAGGCGGGCATGACCTTCAGGATCGAGACCGGCATGACCGGGCAGCAGGAGCATCAGGTCATTTTATGAAGCGCACGCTTGGAACCTGTTACTATCCCGAACACTGGCCCGAGGATATCTGGGCCGAAGATGCCGCGCGCATGGCCGATATGGGTCTGACCTGGGTGCGGATCGGGGAGTTCGCGTGGTCCCGGCTGGAGCCCGCCCCCGGCGATCTGCAGTTTGACTGGATGGATCGGGCCTTCGACACACTGGCGCAGGCAGGCCTGAAGATCGTGCTTGGCACGCCGACCGCCACGCCGCCACGCTGGATGCTGGAGCGGCACCCGGACATGCTGGCAGTGGATGCAAAAGGCCGGGCGCGGGGCTTCGGGTCCCGTCGGCATTACTGTTTTTCTCATGACGGGTACCGGGCGGAGGCTGTGCGGATCACCGCCCTGCTTGCCGAGCGCTATGGGCGGCACCCCGCGCTCGGCGCATGGCAGACCGACAATGAATACGGCTGCCACGATACGGTCCTGTCCTATTCCAAAGCCGCGCGCCGCGCGTTCCGCGATTGGCTGGCGCAGCGGTATCAGTCACCGGAGGCTTTGAACCGGGCTTGGGGCAATGTCTTCTGGTCGATGGAGTATCGTGATTTTGATGAAATCGAACTGCCCAATCTGACGGTGACCGAACCCAACCCGGCCCATGCGATGGATTTCCGCCGCTTCAGTTCGGAGCAGGTTGCGCGGTTCAACACCGCCCAGGTCGAGACGATCCGGGCGCGGTCCGACGCGCCGATCAGCCACAATTACATGGGCCGGATCACCGAATTCGATCATTTCGCGACCGGGCGGCAGTTGGACATCGCCACCTGGGACAGTTACCCGCTGGGGTTTCTGGAGGACCGTCTTGAGGAGGCGGATGCCCACAAGCGCCGCTATGCGCGGCAGGGCGACCCGGACTTTCAGGCCTTTCACCACGATCTTTACCGCAGCGTCGGCCATGGCCGGTGGTGGGTGATGGAACAGCAGCCCGGTCCGGTGAACTGGGCACCGCATAACCCCGCGCCTCTGCCGGGCATGGTGCGGTTCTGGACATGGGAGGCCTTTGCCCATGGCGCCGAGGCGGTCTGCTACTTTCGCTGGCGTCAGGCGCCCTTCGCGCAGGAGCAGATGCATGCCGGTCTGCTCAGGCCCGACCATGCCGAAGCCGTCGGTCATGCGGAGGCGGCTGCGGTGGCGGCAGAGTTGGCCGCGGCACCAGATGTGGAAACGGCGAAGGCCCCGGTTGCTCTGATCTTCGATTATCAGTCCGCTTGGAGTTGGGACGTGCAGCCACAGGGCAGGGGCTGCGACTACTTCCGTCTGGTGTTCGAGGTCTATCGGGGCCTGAGGAAACTGGGGCTGTCGATCGAAATCCTGCCGCCCGATACCGGGGATTTCACAGGCTATGATCTGATATTGGCGCCGGGGCTGGACATGCCCCCGCCCGATCTGATCCCGGCGATTGCAGCGTCGGGTGCGCAGGCGCTTTTCGGTCCGCGTTTCGGCTCCAAGACCGATACGTTCGCGATCCCGGTTCCATTGCCGCCGGCGATCTCCGGGCTGGATGTGGTGGTTGCGCGGGTCGAAACCCTGCGCCCGGACATGCCCGTGCCGGTGGCGGGCGGTGGCGCCATCACGCTCTGGCGCGAACATCTGGAAGGCGGGGCGCAGGTGCTGGACCGTGACGCGGACAGCCTGCCGGTTCTTGTGCACGCGGGGCCCCTGCACTATCTGGGCGGCTGGCCCGACCCCACCTATCTGGCGCGGGTTCTCACCCGTCTGGCAGGCGCGGCGGGGGTGCCCGTGCAGGAACTGCCCGAAGATATCCGCATTCGCCAATCCGGCCCGACACGGTTCATCTTCAACCACGGGCCCGATCCGGCCGAGTTCGAGGGGACACGCATTCCGCCCGCCGGTTTTCTGCGGCGCTAGCTTCGCGCGACCGGGGCGTTATAGGTCGCGTCAAGCCGGGACATCAGGTAGTCGGCGGCGCGCACGGGCGGATATTTCGGCGCACCGGTGCCGGGCAGGGCCGTCACCACCACATCCGGGTTCGCCTCCACGAAAAACGCGACGGATCGGCGGGCCCGTTTCGGCGGCAAGACCCGATGCGGGGTGGAGACGTAGATATCGTTGGTCCAGCGCATCAGGCAGTCGCCGATATTGACCACATAGGCCCCGTCGATATGGGGGGCGTCAACCCAGTCTCCGCCGCGCGGGCGCACTTGCAGACCCGCCTCCCCATCGGTCATCAGAAGGGTGATCGCACCGTAATCGGTATGCGCGCCCGCGCCGATCTCTCCGGCGGCGCCGGTGCCCGGGGGATAGTGCAGCACCCGCAACGCGGCCAGCGGATCGACAAAGGCGCTGTCGAAATGATGCTCCTCAAGGCCCAGATCGAGGGCGATGGCGCGGTGGATATCCACGCCAAGCGCCATGGCCGCATCGTAATAGGCCAGCATCGTTTCGCGAAATCCGGGCAGGTTCGGCCATTGGTTCACGCCGCGAAAAGGGTCCCCCGCCAGCACGCGCGGATCGTCGGCGGCCAGATCAAGGCCCATGTTGAAGCTTTCCTTGCGGTCCGCCTGTCCGCTGCCTTCATCCAGAGATTCCAGCCCGTCGCGGGCCCAGCCCCGGTAATGAGGCGTCTTCAGGATCGAAATCGCCTCTTTCTCCGATTGCGGCAGCGCGAAGAACAGATCGGCCATCTCGAAGATGCGCGCCGACAGGGACGGGTCAACCCCGTGCCCCGTCAGCAGGAAAAATCCCGGCCCCCGCGCTGCCGCGCCCAGATCGGCGACGAACCCGTCGCGATCCTCGCCCGAGGCAAAGCGCTGCCAGTCCAGAACAGGGATCATGCCGGGATCTCCGTCTTGCGATTGACCGGGGCCGCCTTGCCGATGAGCCGGTCCATCTTGACGGCGACCCTGGCCAGATGCGCGGCCCGGCTGGTCTCGGTCGAACTGTCCATCAGGTAATGCGCGGCAAAGGAGGTTTTGCATCTTCTGGCGCACATCAGCCGCACGCCGCGCAGCAGGGTCCGCCTGCCCGGCGCGCCGACGAAACGTGTCAGCCACCAACTGGCCCCGCAGGTCGTGAAGACGCCCATGCGCGTAATATGGGTAAGGCCGGGGCGGATATCCGCGTTGGTTTCGTCGGGCATCCTGAAGGCGACGCCCGGCACCATCACCCGATCCAGCCAGCCTTTCAGGATCGCCGGCAGGCCATACCACCAGGTCGGGTAGATGAAAATCAGCGTGTCACACCACATGAGATCGTCGATATCGCCCTGAACAGGGTCCCGGTTCAGGCCTTCATCCTCGTAATTCTCCAGTTCCCGACCACTCAACACCGGGTCGAACCCGTCTGCATAAAGATCCGTCACACGGATATCGGCGCCTGCGGCCCGGAGCTTGTCCAGCACGACATCCCGCACGGCGGATGTGAAACTGCCCGTCCTCGGGTGCGAATAGATCACCAGCGCGCGCATTTTTCAGAACGTCTCCATCTCTTGGCCGACGCGGTTCAGAAACCCGGCGCGCCTGACATCGTTTGCCCGGTTCATGTCATACAAGGCCAGATATCGCATCTTTTCGGGTCTGCACACATGCCAGAGCGCCCTTGTGACGCATTTGCGCGGCGGGTCGCCCGCGAGCAGGGCCCGCATCCGCGTGCCGCCATAAGTGGTCACGGCGGCCAGTTTGCGGATATGGGTCAGGTTCGGGCGTACCTTGCCCGCCTCCAGCCGGAAGGAGACGCCGGGCAGGAACACGCGATCGAGAAACCCCTTCAGGATGGCCGGATAGCCGAAGTTCCAGACCGGGAAGACCATCACCAACGCTTCCGCCGCGCGCAACCGCGCGACGTATTCCGCCACCGGCCGGATGTTGTCTTCCAACGTATGATAGCCGCGGCGTTCGGCCTCCCCCAGAACCGGATCAAAGCCTTCGGCGTTCAGGTCGCAATCATCCACCTGCCAGCCTGCGCCTTGCAGCCGGTCCACCACGCGGTCGTGCAGGGCGGCCGAAAAACTCTCCGCGCAGGGATGGGCGAACAGCACCAGCGCCCGGCTCATAGGCCCCGCCCCGCATCCTGGCCGTGCGAGGTTGGAGGGCCGTCCGCAGCGCCGCTCCCGCAACGGATCGACCTGCCCGGCACGGCGATGGCCCTCTCCGCCCTCATTCCGCGGCTTCCGCCGGTTTCGACATCGCGGGATAGGCATACATGCGGTCATACTTCCAGCCCGGGTCATCCCATGCGATCATCTTGCCGGGGTTCAGCAGGCCCTTGGGATCCGCTTCCCGCTTGAAGGCAAGCTGGCGGTCATCCACCGATTGGCGGCCGCCCTCCTCCAGCGTGTAGCGATGGGGGTTGAAGATCATCGCACCGGCCTCCTCGTGGATGCGGATGATCTCCTCCAGCCGCGCTTCGCCTGAGAATTTCACCAGCGACAGGCCGGCGAACATCACCTTCCCGTTCTCCCGCAGGACCTCCAGATGTTGCAGGATCTCGGGCGCGAACTCATCGCGCATCCGTTCGATCAGTTCCAGATGCCGGGGGAAGCCATAGCGGACCTGCAGATAAGTGATGGACGGGTCCACTTTCAGGGCCCTGAGTGTCGTGTGGTTCCAGCCATATTCGAAAACCGGGCCGGGTGTTTTCGGCCAGTCGGACCTGTCGGAGCGGTAGATCAGCCGCGCCTCCGGCCTGCGGGCCAGAAAGGTCTCGAACCCGTCCATCGAATGGGGTGCGACCATCAGGCCGATCAGCGTGTCATCGGCTTCGATATGGGGCCTGACCCGGCTGAAATAGTCGAACGGCGCCGGCGCCTCGTAGACGGAGGCGAGCTTGATCAGAATGCCGTCTTCATTGGCCAGTTCCTCGGCAAAGCGCGCGGCCGCCATGAAATCCTTGGTCGCGACGAACATCTCGACCCAGTCATAGGCCGGCGCCAGCGGCATCTCGATCTCGGTGATGATCCCGTTGGTGCCATAGGCATGGCTGACCCGCGCCAGTTCCTCGCCGCGAAACTCCAGCACGCGGGGTTCGGCCTCCATCGTCACCACGCGCAAGCGGATGATGTTGCCGAGGTCGCGCAAGCTGCCCCAGGTGCAGGAGCCGACCCCGCCGGAGCCGCCGGCGATGAACCCGCCGATGGTGGCCGTGGCCCAGGTGGAGCTGAACATGCGGATCTCCTGCCCGGAATGCTCCTTGCAGGCCGTGTCGAGGTCTTTCAGCAGGATGCCCGGTTCGCAGATAACGCGGCCCGGGTGGATTTCCTTCACCGCCGTCATGTGGCGCAGATGCATGACGCAGCCGCCGCGCATCGGCATCGCCTGACCGTAATTGCCGGTGCCCGCGCCGCGGGTGGTGACCGGAACGTCATGGGCGTAACAGACCCGCAGGATCTCGATCACGTCGGCCTCGGTTTTCGGGTTTACCACGAAATCGGCCTCCAGATGGTCCATCCGGTCCTTCAGAATCGGTGAATACCAGAAGAAATCGCGGGATTTGGCCTTGATCGTGGCCGGGTTCTCGTCCTGTTCGATATGGGCCAGGGCGGCTTTGGCGGCGGCGGTGTTCGTGTCCATCATGTCCTCATCAGATCGTCGAGATCGGCATAGTCGGGCAATGTGCGGTCGATCTGCCGCCCGTTGCGCAGCACGATCCGGTCCGCCTGCGGACGGGCGAAGAGCTCGGTCCAGCTGCGGGCCTTGCAGATCACCAGGTCGGCGGGCGCGCCTTCGCTGAGGTCCGGCGGCTCAAACCCGCAGATCGCGGCCGGCGTGACGCTGAAGGCCCCTGCCCAGTCGGTGCGCGAGTGGTCCAGATGCCCGATCCGGGTCGCCTCCCGCATCACCTCCAGCATATCCATGTCGCCATAGGCGTAAAAGGGATCGCGGGTGTTGTCGGATGCGAAACAGACGCGGATGCCGCGCGCGCGCATTTCATGAACCAGGGTGATGCCACGAAAGCGCGGGGTGCGGACGGTGCCCGTGGGCGCCCGATCCTGAAGATACAGATTGCACATGGGCAGGCTGACCACATCGATCCCGGCCTTTGCCACCAGATCGAGTGTGTCCCGGGCGCGCGCCTCGTCCTGCGTCGACAAGGAACAGCAATGGCCCACGACGATCCGCCCGTCGAAGCCGGTCTCCTGCGCGATCTCGGCAATATCGCGCAGTGTCTCCACCCCCGGATCCATCGTTTCATCCACATGGAAATCCGCATCCAGCCCGCGCGCGGCGGCCTGACGGAAGAACCCCCGCAAACGGTCGCGCAGATCGGCCATCGGGTAGGTGACCATACCCAGAACGCCGCCCGGCGTCGCAGCGACCAGATCGGCGGTATGGCCGAACGGGCCGCTGTCGTCGGTCCATTTGTCACAACCGATCAGGCAGGCGGCCTGCAACGTGATCCGCCCGGCCCAGTCGGCCTGTATCTCGCGGAAGACGGG
Organism: Rhodophyticola sp.; assembly: GCF_965284195.1. NCBI lineage: Bacteria > Pseudomonadati > Pseudomonadota > Alphaproteobacteria > Rhodobacterales > Roseobacteraceae > Rhodophyticola > Rhodophyticola sp. Next base: position 3,662,897 of record NZ_CBDIRM010000001.1, read on the forward strand.
CCAGGAAATGTCATCCTGCGGGGGGATCGAATCCAGATGGGTGCGGATCGCGCGGGTACCATGGGCATAGGCCGACCGAAGGGAGAACCCGATCCGCGCGTGCAGGTCTTCGGCGGTCCAGTGGGCGGTGCTGTCCGCCCGGACCGTGTCCAGCGCGCCTGCGAAAGTCCCGTCCGGGTTCGGCGCGCGGTCCCAGATATGGCCCTTGTCCAGATGGGTGTGCATATCGACGAAAGCGGGCAACACCATCGTGCCCTGCATATCCACCGCCAGCGCCTGCGCCGGGCCGATCCTGCCGTCCGCAATCGAGATATCGGTGCGGATCAGATCGCCCTCCCGGCCCAGAAGACAGGCCGGCACCGTCACATTCGACAGTGTGATCGGGCCGTTGGGAAGGGTCCGGAAATCCATCATCCCTCCCGCTTCAGGGCGCTTTCATGCCATTTGCGCAGCAAGAGATGGGAAAAGATCGAGAGCGCGGCAAAGATGAACACACCCATCGCCGCAACGAGCGAAAGCGCGGCGAACATCCGTGCGATGTTGAGCCTGTAGCCGGCCTCCTGAATGCGGAAGGCCAGACCCGACCCGATACCGCCGGTTCCGGCGACGAGTTCGGCCACCACCGCCCCGATCAACGAGAGGCCGCCCGCGATTTTCAGGCCGCCCAGAAAATAGGGCAGGGCCGATGGCAGTTGAAGATAGCGCAGCTTCTGCCAGCGGGAGGCACCGTAGATGCGGAAGAGATCCCGCAGATTGTGGTCCACGCTGTTCAGGCCGAGGGTTGTCGAGCTCAGCACCGGAAAGAAGGCCACGATCCAGGCGCAGAGCAACATGCCCGCGATCTTGCTGTCCACATAGATGAAGATCAGCGGCGCGATCGACACCACGGGCGTGACCTGCAGGATCACGGCATAGGGGTAGAAGGACAGTTCCAGCATTTTGGACTGGTTGAACAGGATCGCCAGCCCCGCGCCCCCGACCACGGCCAGAAGCAGCGCCAGAAGGGTGATCCACCCGGTCAGATAGGCCGCATCGAGCAGCATGCCCCAATCCTCCACCAGGCTCGCCCAGACCCGGCCGGGCCCCGGCAGGATGTAATGCGGAATGTCGTTGGCCGCCACGATCCAGGCCCAGCCCGCGATCGCCAGCACCATCATGACCACCGGCAGCGCCCATTTGGCGATGCCTTCGATCCGGCGGGCGCGGGCGCGCCGGGCCTCGTCCTCGTCCAGCGCCTCGACGACGGGCAGCGGCCTGTTCTCCGCAATCGTCATGCAAGCTCCCCCATGGCTTCCTTCAGTGCCCCGGATGCGGCGCGGGTATGGGCGGCGTATTCGGCCGACGTGCGGAACTCTTCGCCGCGGGGGTAGGGCGCATCGACCCGAAGCTCCTGCAGAACCCGGCCCGGGCGCGCGGCCATGACCACGATCCGGTCGGACAGGAATACGCTTTCGAATACCGAATGGGTCACGAAAATGACGGTGCAGCCGATCTTGTCCTTCAGGCGCAACAGGTCGTTGTTCAGCTTGTGCCGCGTAATCTCGTCCAACGCGGCAAAGGGCTCGTCCATCAGGATCAGACGCGGGTTCGTCACCATCGCCCGGGCGATGGACACGCGCATCTTCATGCCGCCTGAAAGCTCGCGCGGATAGGCGTTGAGGAAGTTTTCCAGCCCCACCAGCCGCAGCGCCTCCAGCACCTCGTCCTTCACCGCGTTATAGGTCTTGCCGCGCAACCGGTAGGGCAGCCAGACATTTTGCGCCACCGTAGCCCATGGCATCAGCGTGGGTTCCTGAAACACCACGCCCAGATCGCCGATGCCATGGTCTCCTTCCCAGATCACCTTGCCGCGGGTGGGGTGCAGAAGATCGGATATGATACGGAGCGCCGTGGATTTGCCGCAGCCCGAGGGGCCGAGAAGCGAGATGAAATCGCCCTGATTGACCACAAGGTTCATGTCCTTTAGCGCGATGACCGTACCGCCGAACACCTTGTCGACGGCTTGCATCTGCAACAGCGGCGGGCGTTCACCAAGGGGCAGGGTGGGGCGCCGAAGGGCACTCATGGGGCGGCTCCGAAAATCAGCAAAGAGAGAGCGGTTGGGCGGGGGCGCCCCGCCCGCGCGATGAGCGGGTTTACTCGGCCGGGCGCAGATCCAGCCCGAGGCCCTGATTGACAAAGGCGGTCGTGTAGGTGGATTGCCAGTCGAGCCCCGCCTCCACCACGCCGGCATCGACCATGTCCTGATAGAAACCGCCGACGACCTCCTCGGTCATTGCGCCGATGCCAAGCTCAAGCGTGTTGCCTGAATCGACGATGCCATTGTCGATCATCATCGCGATGGCGAAGTCGATCTTGTCCTGGGTCATGTCGGGATTGGCCGCCAGGATAAGCTCGTTCGCGGCGGCGTTGTCGCCATAAAGATAGTTGTACCAGCCCAGGATCGAGCCGTTCACGAAGCATTCCACCATCTCCGGGTTGTCATCGATCGTGGCTTGCATGGTCTCGATCGTGGTGGCGTAGCTGGAATAGCCCGCATCGGCGATCAGGAACACGTTGGGGGTGAAACCGCCCTCGGTCTGGATCACATAGGGTTCCGATGACAGATACCCCTGCATCCCCAGCTGATCATCGGCGAGGAACGGCGCGGGGTTGAAGGTGTAGGGCTGGCGTTGCTCGACGGTGAACCCGTGCTCGGCGATCATCCACTGATAATAGGACGCAAATCCGTTATCTCCGATCAGAAGCGTCAAGTCGCGCAGGTCTTCCCAGCTTTCGGCAACGCCCGGATGGGCCACGATCACCTGCGGATGTTTCTGGAAGATGGCCGCAACGGCGACGACGGGAATATCCTCGGCCGCGGCATTGAAAGCCTGAAGCAGATCTCCGCCCATGTGAAACTGGATCCGGCCGGCCAGCAGAAGCGCGCGGTTGTTCACCTGCGGGCCACCCGAGATAATCTCCACATCCAGCCCGCATTCGGCATAGGTGCCATCGGCCACGGATTGGTAGAACCCGCCGTGTTCGGCCTGCGCGAGCCAGTTGGTGCCAAAGGTGACGGAGGTGTTTTGCGCAGCCGCGCTGCCGGCCGCAAGAGCCGCACCGAACGCAAGACAGGATATCCGGATCATCATCGAGGTTTCTCCCCAGGTTGGAAACTGCCGCAAGCCTAGGTGGCCTGAGGGCGGAGCGAACGGGTGGCCCCCGAATTGCTCCGGCAGATGGCTGCGGATGCGCAGATCGGTGGCGTGTCCTGTGATGTTTGCATAGAAATTGAGCGTCAGGCAAAGGGATTGAGCCCATTGCTGGACATTGGCCCGCCCGGATCGTCTGCTGGGGGCTGAAATCGAGTCTCTCGCCCGTTTGGAGGCCTTCATGTTGCGTGCTCTGACCCCTGCCGCGATCCGCCCGCCCTTTGCGGCCTATGCCCATGGCACCTATGTACCCGCCGGAGCCGAATGGGTGCTGGCCTCGGGCCAGTTGGGCATCGCGCCCGATGAAACGGTGCCCGATGACGCCGAAGCGCAGGCCAGCATCTGCTTCGCCTCCATAGACGCGATTCTGGACGAAGCCGGGTTTTCCCGCGCGGACACCGTCCGGATCAACGCTTTCGTGACCGACCGCAGCCATATGGCCGGCTACATGGCCGCCCGCGACGCGTGGATCGCCGGGCTGGCACGCCCTCCGGCGTCGACCCTGGTGATCGTTTCCGGTTTCACCAGAGAGGAGTTCAAGGTCGAGGTCGAGGTGACCGCCGCGCGTGTGCCATGAGCCCCGCGTCCGGCGATTTTGAGGTTGACGGAACGCGTGGGCTGTCTTAGCACCGCGCACGGCTGGCGGAGTAGCTCAGTTGGTTAGAGCAGCGGAATCATAATCCGCGTGTCGGGGGTTCAAGTCCCTCCTCCGCTACCAGCGATCCCCCCGACGCCCTGATGCGCATGTTGGGGTAGAGGTTCGGAGCCTGCATCAGTGCTGACAGTTTGCCTTCAAGCTGGAGCCGGAAGCCGGTTTCCACTGGCGAGACCACGATGCGGCTCATTAGCCCCCTGATCTTCGCGGCCGCCTCTTCGGTGTCCGGAGATATTCCTTCGCCGAAGACGGCTTCAATGTCTTCGACACATTGCTCGTATCTGCGTAACGCCGCCGGGTGGAGTCCGATGACCTTTTCGACTTTGGGGACATCCGCAAGCTCCGCCTCGATCTCCGTCCGGGTCGCCAGAAGCTCGCGCATCCGCGCGCCGATGATCTCGGTCGGGAGGCGCTCGCTCTCGTAATCAAGCCAAGCGCGGTCGAGCAGCCGCTTCGTCTCGGCGTGCTTTCGCTCCAGATCGGACCGCCGCCGATGCTTTTCGGCCGAAAGGCGTTCCCGTTCGCGCTGATAGGCCTCGACGAACTCCTTGAGAAGGGCAGGGGCCTTGAGGTGCTGCTTCAGTCCGGCGAGGACGGCGCGTTCGATCTCGTCCATGTAGAACACGCGGGCATTCTCGCAGGAGCCGGATTCCCGCCGGGTGCTGCAATGCACACGGACCCGCCCGTGATCCCGGTCCTTCACGGATATGCCACTGCCGCAGCAGCCACATTTCAGTAGGCCCGACAGCAGGTACTTCGCCTTGCGCTGGCGCTGCGGCGCGTCGTGCCCGCGGGTCTGCGGCAACTTCCCGCGCCGCTGGCGGGGATCAACCTGCAATACGGGCTGACCAACCACCGGGCCGAGCAGATCAAGACGATGGAAGTTGCGGATGGCCGTACGGAGCTGCGCGCCGTTACCAGCCCCGATTACGGCCGCATCTACGACCACGAACTGGTCTCCGCCGTGCGAGCCGCATCGCGGGCAACGGGACAGGCGACACCCGCTGGAAGGTGCCGGGCGTGCTCGACTGGTCGACCGGCATCTATTGGCTCGCCGGATGAATTAGGGTTAGGCGGCAAGCCCCCTGCCCCGCCGTAGCGGCCGTTCAGGCTGAGCGCGGCGAAGGTCTCGAAGAGCCCTCCTAGTCGCGCCATTGCGTCAGGTGCGCGCGGCCAGCCTGTCCCGCGCCTCTCGAAGTTGGCTGCGAACACTTAAAGGAAGCGCGATGTTCTCGATGATCCAATCCGCCAGTTCGACTGTTTCAGCCGCGCGGTCGCCGGTCGCACCCTGTTCGTCAGCCAGCAGAATTCGGCGGCCTAGAACCGGGTTCAGCGCCGAGCTACCGCAGCGAAGTTCTCCATGATCGTAGTCTGGTGCGAAGATCAGATTGTGGTTCAGGGCGGCATGTCGCAGCTCCTCCGATTCTCTGGCATCTGATAGCCTGGCAAACCGAGAGCCGACCATGTGAGGCATGTAATCCGCTTGTCGTTCGAGCTGCTCCCTGAAAGTGACTGTCGGCTGGCCATGGCGAGTGTTACCGAACAGATAGCTGTTGAGCGGGCAGCACAGGCGGCGGATCGCGTAGACCACACGGTCGAACTTGTAGAGGTCTTCGCGATGCAGGGTGTGCCCGTAGACTTGATAGCGGTTGTGGGCGTCTCCGTTGGCGGAAATGCGACCAACGAACTGCTCCACCGTTTCCACCCGCCAGTGCATGTCGATCTCGGTCGGCCTGATAAGCAAATCGGGCAAAAGGTCACCTGCCAGTGCAGAGACCTCCGGTAACAGCCGTTCGAGGTCATGACCGTAAGGCTGTCGCGCGCCCGCCGCCCTGATCCCGGATTGCCCGTTCAGTAGCAGCACTGCCTTCATCATTTTTTCCAGGCAGTGGGTCGCATTCCATAGGAAGTCCAGAGCGAGGTTTCGCTGAAAGCACCACCGGGCGACTATATAGTTCTGGTCGGCCGTATCGCGGTACATGTCATAAACGATGTTGTTCCTGAGTGCCTGTTGCTGGGTGATCTCCATGCAGCCTCTCTGTTTGAACGGATTTCGCTACCTTTTGCGGGTTGGAGGAGGCCAGGGACTAGTCATCAGCGTCTGGTGCCAAGCTCATACTGGTTCATCCGCCTTCTCGGATGCTGGGTTAATCGGTCCTTCTTTAGCAGACACCTGTGGCCGGAGAGTTCAGACACCCATGACCTCACCGTATAGACAAAAACGTCTGGTGGGATTCTATTGAAGCGTTTGAATTTTAAAGCGATATTGCGATCAACAGAAGGATTATCTCATGTCTGACAAAAACAAAAGTGATGGCGGGAATGTCGTCCAGCTTCGAGCACCCAAAGCGGGCCGCGCATCCGAAAAGAAATGGGGCAAACAGGTTATGGACCTCGGGTTCTGTATCGTGCCGTCTCTCCTGCTCAGGGCGCAACAGCGGCTCGGCCTGAACCCCACGCAGCTCGCTGTCCTGATGCAGCTATGCGATTTTTGGTGGGAGGACGCGCGCAAGCCCCATCCGGGCAAGAAGCTTCTGGCTGAACGGCTTGGCCTGAGTGAGTGACAGGTGCAACGATATATTGCCGAGCTAGAGCAGGCGGGCCTTGTCGAACGCATCGAACGACGTGCGTCCCACGGCGGTAAGATGACGAATACCTACGACTTGAGCGGTCTGGTGGCGCGTCTGAAGAAGCTCGAACCGGAATTCCGCAAGGTCGAAGAAGACGTGAAGACCGAGCGGAAAGCTGTAGCGAAGCGCGGCTACAAGCCGAAACGCAAACCATCCGCAACCGCGAACTAACGAATTTCAATGTCCTGAAATGCTGAGCCCCGGGCGCATACCTAGGGCAGAGGCGGGTCCAGGGCTAACGAGGCATATATGACCAGTCCCACCCCAAATGTCAAGAATTTTGACCTGAACGACGACATTCTCGATGAACTGGAAGCATCGCTGTCAGCGGATCGGCTCGGGACATATCTGACCGCCACAGGCGGTGACCGGGCCGAAGCAGTCAGACTCTACACTTGGAACACAGCAGTCAGCGCAGCTTTCTATGGACCACTTCAGGCCCTTGAGATCGCACTTCGAAACGCGATGAATCGTGAGCTGACCAGCGTCTATGGGCAGGCATGGTACGACAGCGCCAAGGCTGGTCTCGACAGCGGCTGCCTGAAACGGGTCGATCAAACCAAGCAGGGGCTACGCAAGGACAAGTATCCAGACGACGCGCCTCATGTCATCGCCGCGCTGTCGTTCGGTTTCTGGGTCTCCCTTCTAGGTCCGGGCGGCTACATTGACTGGAAAACGAAGACGAAAGCCAACTACGAGATGACGCTCTGGCGGCCCGCTCTCAGACGCGCGTTCCCGCATGCCACCAGCATCTCTCGGAAGAACGTTCATATGCCGCTGAACTTCCTGCGCACTTTCAGGAACCGGATCGCGCACCATGAGCCGATCTTCACGCGGCACCTTGAGAAAGACTACGAGAGCATCCTTGAGATTGCTGCGTGGATCGCTCCGCATAAGCGGGCATGAGGCGGCTAATCGTGGAGCGATGGACCTTGAAGAGACGCGCGGCCTCGGCCTCTGTGCGCTTGCCGGAAAGCACCAGGTCGCGGATTTCCTGGCGCTGGTCGTCGGACAGCTTCGGCTTGCGCCCAGGGTGGCGTCCCTTTTTGCGGGCGCGTTCCAGACCGGCGCGGGTCCGCTCTCGGATCATTTCACGCTCGAACTCGGCAAAGACGCCCACCATCTGCATCATCATGCGCCCGGCGGGCGTTGTCGTGTCGATGGCCTCGGTCAGGGATCGGAATCCGGCCCCGGCCGCGTCGATCTTCTCCATAATGGTCAGAAGGTCTTTGAGAGACCGTGACAGCCGGTCGAGCTTCCAGACGATCAACACGTCACCCTGGCGGAGCTGATCGAGCATCCGGTGCAGCTCCGGTCGATCCCACCGACCGCCAGAGGCGCGTTCCTCGAAAACACGCTCACATCCAGCCACGCGCAGCGCATCTAACTGCGCAGCGGTGGCCTGGTCATCGGTAGATACGCGTGCATAGCCAAGGTTCATGCAAACAGTGTTGCGCTTTCTTGTTGCTCAATGAAGTTAATTCGCAACATATATTTGCAACAATGCAGGGCAGGGCAGGGGGCGCGACTTTTCACGATAAATGGCACTGTGTTTGTTGGGGCCGCACGCTGGCAGCGGTCTGCGCCGCGTCAGTGGGGCAGGGGAGTGTTGCGCAACTGATCGTTTGCGCGCGGTCGGAGCGGGTCAGAACCCGTCCAGAGCCGTGCCGCCCTGGCCGAAGTTTCTGGCGAGGCAGAGCCGCTGGTCCTGCGTGGCGTTGAAACGCGGACAAAATCCACCGATATCGCCGGGCCTGTTGTTTCGAAAGGCCCTAGACCAAGCATAGCTCTCGTTCCGAAAGTTACCTGTGACCCGTGTGAAACGCCCGAACTGTTCCAGCCCGACGTGCAGCTGGCCTGCGCCCTACGGAAACGGAAAGTCCGTTGCGCGAGAAGACCTACCGAGGCCCGCTTCGGTCTTGGCCACAGCCGAGTCCGGGGAAGCGTCACTAGCTATGACGGGGCCCGGTCAGTCGGGCTACCCCGCCCGTGTCACCAGCCAGAATAAGGCGATCGGCCCGTCTCCGCGTAGACGACGATCCGCTTTAGATAGACTTTCTGCCGCGGGGTGGCGGGCTGATCCCGCAGCCCGTCGACCTCCCGGCGGAAACAGTCCTGCCCATGGACGCGGCGGCGGAGGACGAGCCGCGCGAGCCGCATCTCGAACGTGTCCACGTCCGGGAGCCGCGCGACGGCGCGATCCATCAAGCAGAGCTGCTCTGCGTCCGTGAAGTCGTAGCGGATCACGCGCGCTAAGTCGCGTTCCGGGATCGCGGAGCTCAGGCGCAGCACTATCGACTCGCCCACCCTCGGCGACAGAATTTCGAAGCGGTCGGCGAGAAACTCGGTACAGACGTGGATGTAGGGCAGATGGGGGTGGTGATAATCCTGATGCACCAAGACGCCCGTCCCTGGGATCAGGCGCCGCAGGAAGAGATCAGCGCATGCGCTGTGGAGCTTTCGGCTCTTGCAGATGTCCAGCAGCAGCAAGGCGACAGGATGGCGGAAGTCGCGCCGGGCCAGAAGGTCGCTCTGATGGACCGCGAGGACATCCCGGATCTCGCGCGTCTGCGCCGCGAAAAGGGGCGCGAAGCTCGACCCGGTCTCCAGCCGGATGCCGGATTTCCGGGCGATCAGGTCGTAGGTCTCCGGGAAGGGCGCGGCGAAGGTGTCGAAGCAATGGATCCGTGCTCGGCGATCATCAGACGCCGCCCGAAGTCCCAACGCCATGGCCAAAGCCGATGCGCCGAGGAAGCTTCCCGCGTCGACGTAGTCCCCAGCCTCCGGCGCCAGGCGGCTGCCGAGCTCATACAAGAGCGCGCGCTCGTCTGACGTGATGAGACCCACCGGCGCGGGGGGTGGCAGTCTGACTGGGACGGCGGTAGACCGCTGCTCCGAAAGCCGCCGCGCGAGGCGGCGGGCCGTCTCGGCGGGACTGGACGGTACGATCGGCACGAGGGCGGTGCGCGAGGCCAGGCCGAAGACGGCCTGCGCGAGGTCCGCGACCACCGCCAGTCGGTTCGCGACCGCACCTTCCGGCCCCTCGAGTATCAGGTCGTCCGTGCTGCTGAACAGGATATGCGGACCGGGCCTGTCTGCAACGACGCGCGGAACGAGAAGACGAAATAGCGCGCTCAGGAGAGCGCCACGGGTTTGGAGCGACAAAAGGCCTTGCCCGCCCCTGCGAAGAAATGTGGAACAGTCCACGATATCGAGTCGCCCTCGAAAGAGCGCGTCGCCGCCCCTCTTCCTGGTCACAGGCTCGTCTGGGGACGGTGAGAGCCACTGCGCGGGACCGTCGGTCTCAACGTCGGCCCGTCCCTTGGGTGCCGGGGGAAAGCCTGCGCGATCGGCTTCCTTCCGCGCAAAGGCCTCGGCGGAGCGGGGATCGCGCGACAGGCCCTCGCGCCATGCCGCGGCGGTCGAGACGGGGGACGTCGTCTGCACCGTCGTCGTGATCGCGGTGCCCCGCATCCGCGCCGCCGCGGCTAGGCCAACGGTCTCGGCTTCTCGAGGCGTCACCACGAGGTCGATCCGACCCATCCCGAGATAGAGGACGCGATACATGGCCAGCCCTTCGGCTCCCAGCGCCGCGTTCATGACCGCTTCGGTCGCCGCAGCCGCCGCGGCGTAGCGACCGCGTGCATCGGAGCGGGCGTCGGCCTCTTCCGGATGTAGCAGGCCGCGTAGGCCGCCGAGCTGGATCGTCGCGACGCATGCGTCCATGCCCGACAGCTCCGTTAGGGCCGCGCAGAGCGCCACCGCAATCCCAGCCGGCACGATCTCGGCACAGAGGATTGCGCGGACGAGGCCGGGATGCTCGAGCACAGCCGCGCTCACCGCGCCATGCGGGCCGCAGACCGGGCCCAGCCCAACCTCCCAGAGCACGTTCGCAGGATCGATCCCAAGCGCGTCGCACCCCTTCATAAACGCACCGGGCCGCGGCCGCCGTCCCAGTGCCCGCCCGACCGCACCAGCGAGGCGGTCATCAGGCGGGCATATCCGGGTCATGCCCTTTGGCCGAGAATTCGGAGCGTCTTTCGCAGCACGTCGGCGTGGCCGCGGGCGTCGTCGAGCCCGTGATGGGTGTGCGGCAGATCAGATGCGACCTCCGGCGGGTAGCGGCCGTGCCGGCAGAGCGCGTAATCGATGTTCAGCGCCCCCGACACAAAGGACGGAAGGTCGATCCCGGCCCCGAAAAACAGTGGGCTCCGTGTCCCGTGAAACGGCATCAGTCCCTGGCCGAGGGTCCGTTCCATGTAATGCCCGACCCAATGTCCATCAAATGCAAGCGGATGGCCGACGAAGAGGCGGCGCCCCTCAGCTGCGCGCACGAAGTCGGCGAAGGCCGCCATGCCCTGCGCGGGCGGGACGGGGTCGAAGTTGATCCGCGCCCAGATATCGGCTTGCTGTGTCTGCCACCAGGACAGGGTGTCCGGGTCAGGCGTCGTGCCGTTGGGCGGCGCTAGGTTGCGCGAGAACGCGGAGGTCTCGACGCCGTCCGCATCCGTCGCGACGGCCGAAAGATTTCGCATCGCGTGGACGCCGGGCTCGGGGCCGTCGGTCTCGATGTCCACAACGATGTAGCTGGTCCTCTCTGTCATGATGCGGCCTCCGGGGTCAGGCCGCCAGAGACGGTGCGCCGTCGACGCCGCCCCAGAGCCGTCCGTACTGCCAGCCGAAATCGTTACGGCGGTTGCCGTCCGTCAGCACCGTCTCCGGAAGCGCTGCGCCGGGCATTCCGAGACGGCGCAGGAACTCGTAGGTATAGAACATGGCGGGCAGGCTGTCGTGCCGGGTGGCAAGCGCGACGCAGCGGTCGATCTCTGCCTGCGGGAACAGGCGGGCTAGGTAGAAGAGGTCTCTGAGGACCGGCCGAGGCCGCTGTCTGGCGATGTCGAGGTAATAGCGGGTCGCCAGCAGCCAGGCCTCGACCGAGGGGTCAACGAAGGGACGGTCCTCGGGGCCGCTCCAGAGATGCTCGGCCGGGATGTCCTGTGCGGCACGCAGGTGGACGTCCAGCGTGACGAGTAGCAGGACCTCGTCCCCATCCAACCAGATCGGCGCGCGCTGCCAGAGCTCGGGGCAACCTGCCAGCAGTTCCGGCAGAGGAAACCGCTCGATCCGCGAGAAGGCATAGAGTTCGTAGCTGTCGTCCTCGTAGGCGGCGACCTTCAGGGGATCATAGGAACGCAGCGCGCGCTCGGCAGTATCGAAGTCGGCCTGCCGAAAGCCATGATGCCTCAGCACGGCGCGCGCCAGCGAGGCGCGGTCGGAGGGCACCACGAGATCGACATCTCGCATCAGGCTGAACGGCTCGCCCCCAAGGACGTCCTGCACTATGGCGGCGCCCTTGTAGAAGCGGCTCGGCGTGCTCAGGCGGGCGAGATCCGCCCGCACGGCCTCGGCCGCGGCGCGCTGACGGGCAAAGACGATCCGGTAGAGCGACTGGAACGGCGACGGCGCGGCCGGATCCTCGAAAGCTGTCTCGATACGCAGGCGGGCCATCGCCTCGCGTTCCCCGGGCGATACATCCAGGATCAGGGGCGCGCCCGCGGCCCAAGCGCGCAGGGCCTGCATTGCGAGCGGGAGATGCTGCGCGGTCGAGTTCATGAGGTTCCGCCTCCCCGCGGCTCGGGATGCGGCGGGCCCAGCTGGGCCCGCCGCCGGAGTATCAGGCGTAATCTGGGCCGCCGCCGCCGGCCTCGCTGGCCGAGGCCGTCACGTAGACGCTGCCATCCTCGACGAATAACGGCGCTCCGCCGGATGTCTCCTGCTCGACGGTTGGGTTCGTCAGGGACTTGAGCGGCGCGCCGGACGCCAGGGCGGATCCACCCACGGCGAGGCCGAGGCCGGCGGCTGCCATCGCGAACTTGTTCATCTCTTGTAGTCCTTCTCTCGTTTCGGTTTCCCGACTATCCTGCACGATGGGCCCGCAGCCGTCACGCGGCGGATCCCGCGCCGGCCCGATGTGCAGAACTTTGCCGCAATCCGTTGGCAAATCGGCGATACGTGGCCGATCCCGGCCGGGCGCAACGAAAGCGGCCTGTTAGCGGCCCCAGGCGCTGCTAGGCTTCGATCATGCTCGCGAAGTCGAAAATCCAAGCTCCTTCGCCGGCCCGGTCGGGCGCTCCGCTCGACGCGCGCCGCGCCGCCTTCCTCTATCCCGCCCATCTCCGCTTCGACGGAGACGGGACGGACTCGGACGCGTTCTGGTTCCGCGAGGACATCCACCACCCCAAGCCGATCTACCCGTTCGAGACAATCGTCCCGGAGGCGATCAAGCTGGCGATGGGCCAGGTCAATACCCGCCTCCTGGCCTTCCCGATGTCGAACGGCATCGACGTTCGCGTCCACCTCGGGCGCGTCTATTTCTCTCCGGTGGCGCCGCCGGCCGAGGCTATTGCTGCCGACCGCGCGCCAGTGTTTGAACGGCGCACGGCATATGTATTCGAGCGTTTCGAACAATACGAGGCGAACTGGCGCCGGAAGGTCGACGCGCTCATCGACGACCTCGCGCGCCTCCCCCTGCCGAGGTTGGACGAGATCGAGAGCGATGCTCGCGCCCTCGGCGGGACGGGCCTCTCCTCAGGCCACGACCTCTGCCAGTTCCACGCCCGCCTCGTCGCCAGCCTGTTCCAGGCCTACCAGTACCATTTCGAGCTGCTGAACATCAGCTATCTGAGCTTGCTCCGGTTCTCGCAGGCCTTCGAGGCCGCCTTCCCGTCGGCGGACCCAGCGACAGTCAACGCCCTGCTGCGCATGGGAGACCTCGAACTCTACGAACCGCACCGCCAGATCGAGAATTTGGCGCGCCTGGCGCACGAGCTGGACGTCGCGGACGCGGTGCTCGCCGCCGACGACTTCGCCGCGCTCACGGCCCGCGGCGGCGAGGCGCGCGATCTCGGGCTCTGGTACGCCGCCCTCGAGGCCGCGCGGGCGGACTGGTTCGACTACTCGGACGGGATCGGCTTTTCCTATTTTGACCGCGTCTGGAACGACAACCCCGGGATCGTGCTTGACCGTATCCGCGAAGCAATCCGCCGCGGCCCGCAGCCGACCGAGGCGCACCTCGATCCAGCCGTCCTGCTGGAACGCAGTCTCGCGCTGATCGCGGACCCTGAGGCGCGCGATGGCTTTCGCGCGGCGCATGCGCGAGCGCGGCGGGTGACGCCCTACCTGGAGAACCACAACCTCCACATCGAGCACCGCTTCCAGTCCGTGTTCTGGCGTCGCCTGCGGGACTTGGGCGGCCTCCTGCACAACATGGGATGGCTGGACGCGGCCGACGACGTGGTGCTGCTAGACCGCTGGGCGCTGGGCGAGATGATCTTCGAGGCGGCCGCCGACTGGGCGGCGGGGACTGGGCGCGGCCGGCCGCCGCGCTGGGCCGCGCGGCTCGACGAGGCGCGCAGCGTCATGACCGCGATTGAGGCCGCGCCCCCACCGGACCGGTTTCTCGGTGCGATCCCCGACCGCATCGGCGACCCGATCATGATCTGCCTCTTCGGCGTCACCAGCGAGGCCGTGGCGGATGCCGGCGGCACCGGGACCTCGGACTCCGCGCTGCGGGGACAGGGCGCCTCCGCGGGGATGTGCCGCGGGCCGGTCCACCTCGTTTCCCAAATCGAGGATTTCGCGGACGCGCCGCCCGGCGCGATCGTGGTCTGCGGTATGCTGCCGCCCTCCTGGTGCGTCAGTCTCTCCGGGATAGCGGGCGTCGTCTGCGAGTTCGGAGGCGTCCTGTCGCACGCCGCGATCCTATGCCGCGAGTTCGGCAAGCCTGCGGTCATCGGGGTCGCGGATGCGACGGCTCGGTTCCGTCCGGGCGAGATCGTGGAGATCGACGGCACGACCGGACGGATCGAACAGATAGAACGAGAGGCCTGACGCCATGCAGCACATCCAGATGGTCCATCCGCCGCATATCCTGAGCGGAGAATTTCCGGCCTCGGGCGGCAAGGCACAAGGTCTCCTGGCGCTTCTACGGAATGGGATGCAAGTTCCCGACTTCGCCATCGTGCCCGCTGCGGAGGCTGCGCGTGCCAAACCCGAAGACTTGGGCGACCTCGCCGAGGCCTTCCTCGTGGGTCGCCGTAGCGACGCGCGGCTCGCCGTGCGTTCCAGTTCCTCAATCGAGGACAGGGCTGCCTGCGCCGGGGCGGGGCTGGGCCTCACGGTCCTGAACGTCACGGGACGGGCCGCGCTCGCCTACGCGATGCAGTGCGTCGCGGACAGCCTGGAAAGCCCCGTCATGGCCGCCTATCGGGCGCGCCTCGGCCCCGCCGGGCGGGCGAAGCACGGGGCGCCGGGTGACGCCGTCATCCTGCAGGAGATGGTTCGGCCAGAGGTCTCGGGCGTGTTGTTCACCTGCGACCCGCTGACCGCCGACCCGTCGCAGCTCAGCGTAGAGGCGACAGCAGGGCCCTGCCACGAGGTCGTCGAAGGTTGGGCGACAGCGGTGGCGATGATCGATCGCCTCACCGGTGCGACCCGCCGCGGCGGGTCGCGGGCCGAGATCCTGACGCGCACGCGCCTCGACGCCCTAATGGACCTGGCGGACCGGCACGACGCCGCCGTGGGTCTCCGCGCTGACATCGAGTTCGCCTTCCTGCGCGACGACACGGGCCGTGAGACGCTGACCCTGCTGCAGTCGCGCCCGGTGACGACCCGCGCGACCACGCGCTTATGAGCGAAGACGCCCGGCCGCTTCTGCTGCGCGTCCCGCGGACGGCAATCTGCACGGTCTGCGACGACCGCTTCCTGCCTGGTCTGGAGACATTGCTGCATTCGCTGCGCGCAGAGGTTCCGGCCTTCGACCGAATGCCTGTCCGCGTTTTCCAGAGCGGCGACAGGACCCGACTCCATGACGACCGGCGGGCCCGCCTGCACGCCCGCCACCCGAACGTTGCCTTCGTGGAATGCGCCTGGCGCCCCGCCTATGATGGCGCGCTAGAGGCGGAGACCCACCGCTCGGCGTATCTCGCGCTCGAGAGTTTTCGGCAAACCGACATGGAGCGGGTGATCTACATGGATTGCGATATGCTCTGCACGGGAGACCTTGGGGAACTTCTGTTCCTCGACTGCGACTTCGCCGCCGTCCCCTGCCGCAAACCCTCGGCTGGGCGATTCAACTCCGGGCTGATGGTGATCGGGCGGCGGCTCCTATGTCATGGGGTCGCCGACGAGATGATCGCGAAGGAGCGGGATGGGGCCGGTTACTGGGCGGATCAGCCTCTGATAAACGCGTATCTCGAACGCCATTCGACGCTACGCGTCACCGCGCTCCCTGAGATCTACAACTTCATGTACATTGCGGGCCATCCGGACCTCGATGGCGACGACGCCTTCGCAGAGCTGCGCCCGTTCATCCGGCTCATCCATTGGGCGGGGCGCGAGCAGAAGCGTCCGAAGCCCTGGGACCTCGCGGCACCGCTGTCCGAGGCCGACCAGCTCTGGCAGGCCGCCCATCGCGCGGCGACGGCAGGGCTTGGGGGAAGGGCGTGACGGCTGCAGGCCGCCCCTCCGGTTGGGACGCGAGCGCCGTGGACTGGAGCGCGCAGCTGCGGGCCGGCTACGACCGGGTCCGCGAAGAATACAATTGGCCCGCCTTCCTGCGCCTTCTGGGGCCGCTAGACGGGCTCGACGTGGTGGATGTCGGCTGCGGTGACGGGGAGATGACGCGCCGCCTACGCGCCGCTGGAGCGCGGATCGTCGGGCTCGATCCGTCCGCGGAGATGATCTCAGCCGCGCGTGCTGCGACTGGCGACGCCGCGATCCGATATGAGACCGTCCCGGCCGACGCGCCCACGGCTGGGCTTTCGAATGGTAGCATGGACCTCGTCATAGGCTTTATGGTAGTAATGAGCGCACGTGATCTCGACGCCCTGGCAGCGGGCGCGGCGCGCGTGCTGCGCCCCGGTGGGAGGTTATGCCTCGCGCTTCTGCATCCCTGCTTCAGCCATAGCGGCATGCGCTGGAGCAAGTCCGAGGGGCGTAGGATCCTGGAACTCCTGAGTTACGATTCCCGCCGCGACGTTCTTGGCACGGTCCGGTTCCAGGGTGCGCAAGAGCGCGGTAAGCCCGGCTTTGTGGTCCTGCGGCAGGAGAGGACGCTGGCTGATACGCTCGCCCCCTTCCTAGCTGCGGGGCTACGTTTGGCCGACCTGACGGAGCCGCGACCTACAGCGACAGACGTCGTGGCGAACAAGCACCTGCGGCGGTGGCGAACCGTCGCCCCCGCCTTCTTGCACTTGGCATTCGAGCGATGAGCGGATGGCAATGCCTACCCTTCGAGATCGGTGGTCTGCGGTTCGACGTCCAGAGCGACCAAGCCGAGCTCGCTGTCTTCCTAGAGCGCGAGACGTGCGGTTCCTGGGCCACTATGTCGAGGCGGCCCGCGGATCTCGTCGTGACCCTTCTAACGGATTGCGCCCTTTCCGACCTGCCAGCGGATGGAGAAGCTCTGTTCGGCACCGGGGACACAGCCATACTAGGCCGGCGGCTCGCCGGTGGGCCGGCTACTTGGGCGACGGGCCGCATGCGGCTTCGTCCCGTGTCGCGCCGGAGGGTCGAGTTGGTCATCTCGCTCGACCCGCTCGCGTCTTACATCGCCCTCTACCGGGTCGTCTCGACGGTCCTGAAGGCGCGTGTGCTGGCGGCGGGCGGTGCGGAGCTTCATGCCTCCGCGGTCGGCGGGCACGGCCGGATCGTCGCTTTCGTTGGTCCGAAGGGGGCCGGAAAGACTAGCCTCTGTATGGACTTCGTCCTGTCGCAGCGCGCAGCGTTCGTCGCCAATGACCACATCTTGCTCCTGCCGGGCGACCCGGTCGGCGTCGTCTCCCTGCCGGAGACGCTGCGCATCGGTCAGGGCACAATCTCTCAGCACAAGGTGCTGCGGTCCCTCGCAGCGAGGACTGGGCGCGGGTTCGGATCGGACGGGAAGACACGGATCCACGTCTCGGAGATCGCACCCCTCCTCAACGACCGACCCGTCTTCTCGGGTCCGCTCGCTGCAATCGTGACCTGCGCGTTCGACAACGCCGCACAGGGCGGCGTGCTGGAGCGGGTGTCCGGCCCATCCGCGACGGTCTCGGATGCGCTCACCGGAATGGCGAAGCACGTCAGGCCCGCCTGGATAGAGGGTCTGGACGCCTGCGCGGTGCGCCGATCAGGCGTCGCGGCCCTGTCGCTCGACCGCGTCCCGACGTTCCGGCTACGGCGCGCTAAGGGGGACACCTATGCCCCGTTGCGGCTAGCGCGGTCGCTCCGGTCGGTTCTCGATGCCGATCTGACCGGAGAGCCCATCTGAGGCCTACTCTGCCCCTGAGAACTGGATAGCTTGAAGCCAAAGTTTCCGGCTGGTCTTCCCATGGGCCGGGAGAGGAGCGAGGCCGATGAAGGCATCGAGGTTTTCGGACGCGCGATACAGGCGTTCAGCCTGAAGCAAGGCATGGATGGCGCGCCGGTTGCGGAGGTCTGTCGAAAGGCGTTCTGAGCTGGTCCCGGAAAACTGGACAGTGAGCTAAGGTGTATCCCAACGACGAAGGGATATGACGATGGCGCGGAAGCGACGGAAGTTTACGGATCATTTCAAGGCCCAGGTGGCGCTGGAAGCGCTGCGTGGTGACAGGACGGTGCAGGAGATCGCGGGCGCGGCACGGGCTGCTGCCGACACAGGTGAGTGCCTGGAAGAAGCAGGCAATGGAGGGCCTGTCGGATGTGTTCGCCGGAAAGGCGGGTGGCGCGGTGGACCGAGAAGCGGAGCTGAAGGATCTGCACGCCAAGATCGGGAGGTTGGCGGTGGAGAACGATTTTTTAGCCAAAGGGCTCAAGACATGAGCCCCTGCCGTCGCAAGAATATCGTCCAGCCCGATCATCCGCAGCTCAGCCTGAGCGCGCAGTGCCGCATCCTGGGGATCAGCCGGTCGTCGCTGTATTATCGACCCGTGCCGGTTCGCGACGACACGCTGGCATTGATGAAGTCGATCGACCGGTTGTTCACGGCCTATCCGTTCTTCGGTAGCCGACAAATGGTTGCGATGCTTAAGCGTGACGGCCTGTCGGTCGGGCGGCACCGGATCCGGCGGCTGATGCGTCGAATGGGGTTGGAGGCGGTCTATCGCAGGCCAAAGACCAGCCAACCTCACCCGGCGCATCCGATCCATCCCTACCTGCTGCGGACCATGACCATCGACCGCCCGAACCAGGTCTGGTGTGCTGACATCACGTTCGTTCCAGTCAGCCGTGGCTACCTTTACGTTGTGGCGATCATGGATTGGGCGACGCGCAAGGTGCTGTCTTGGCGGCTTTCGAACACGATGCACGCGGACTTCTGCGTCGAGGCGCTGAACGAGGCGATCCGTCGCCATGGCCCGCCCGAGATCGTGAATACCGACCAAGGTAGCCAGTTCACCGGGTCAGCGTGGATCACGACTCTGACCGAGGCCGGGGTGCGGATCAGCATGGACGGCCGCGGCCGCTGCATGGACAACATCTTCATTGAACGGCTTTGGCGATCGATGAAATATGAAGCCGTCTACCTTCAGGATATCGCGGATGGCTTCGAGGCTGGGCGGGTCGTCGACAGTTGGATCGACTTCTACAACCGCCAGCGCCCGCACTCGGCACTTGGTCTGAGGACCCCCGATGAGGCATACTTAGTGAGGATCGAACTGACGAAAGCGGCCTGAGTACACAACCCGATATACCTTAGCAGGGCCGAGAAACTGTGCAGGATACTAGGACCAGCTGAGGTCGTCAGCTTCTTTCTTGGCGTCCTCGCGATTACACAGTACACAAACAGCTTCCTCCGACACCGCATCTCGGAGTTGGTAGGTCAAGATGCTATTCGTTGGGACGGTGGCCCTGCGTTTAGCGCCAAAGTGGCGCTGGATCCCGCTTAGGGCGCTGAGTCAATTCCTATTCATTCTGATAGCAGAATTTCTGACGGTCTTCGTTCTGATTGAAACAAGACCACTGCTGGATGCGGGTGCCCTTCTCGGCGCTTTCTACATATGTGGCTGAGTGCTCTTTGGGTTGGGCGCCGGACTTCGATGTGGATGCTGTCTACGCATGAACCAACGCCTTCCCGTTGCCCTGCCGCCTGTTGCGGGTGTCCGACCGGCGCTTCTGGCAGGCGTCGCCATTGTCGAGCGGGCTGGCCCGGAAATGCTGCAGATACTTCAGGCGCATACCTTTGGGCACAACAGAAACCGGTTCATGGAAGAAACCGACCATCTGATCAACACGGCGTTCGGGCTACCAGGCCCTCGCCAGATGCAGTTAATTTGAGACTGGAGATGCTCGTGGTCTCAAATTAACTGCCCAACGTACAAAAAACGGCCGCAGTCTTACAATTAAGTGCCAAGTGACACCTGGACCCATGTTCATACCAGCATTCCAATTAACTCACTAGCCGACATGGACGGCATGAAAATCCGAACATTCGATCCGTTTGGCACCAGCTTTTATCAAAAATTAGGGGCAAGCCCGATACAGATGCCGTGGGCGGAAGTTCTTCCCGCTTTGGCATCTGGTGCACTCGACGGAGTCCACACATCGGCATCTTCGGCCGTCGATGGCAAGTTCTGGGAGTTTCTGCAGGGGACTGAGTTACTTGGGCCTCAGCCACGAGCACGAGGGCGGGGATAACACGCGATTTGATTTCGACACCTTTGTCGTTCGACCCCGAAGAGCCGACATTGGTGCGATGCGCAGCATTTGGTACTAATGGGATGTACCGGCTGCTTCCCCCAGCAGGTTAGGCTGAGCGTGAGATCAATCGAGTTGACACCCGCATTGCCAATTGCACGGCGGTTGCCGGAACCTACTTGGAGCAGGCGAGAGTCTATGGCTGGCCTGAGTACGACAGTGACACAGAGCAATTTCTTCGAACCGTGCTTGATGAAGACAATGCGAACTTTGCAACCACGGCTCTGACCATCGCCCGCGCCGCTCAGCTATGCCGTATTTCCGCTGATGACCTATCAAATTGCATCGAAGAAAGAGTGAATGAAGTTTCCGAGCACTTTGTCGTTGATGTCGGGACAGACGGCGAGATCTACGAAAACCGTGTCTGTTAGCACATGCGGCCCATTCCTGCCATTCATATTGCCAGACCGCGCCGCAGTGCAGCTTCACCGAACCTGATGGGGTGGATGGCTCCTGCTCCAACCGGCGTCGCAATGCGCCATAGTGCAGGTGTCAAAAATCTGCTTATGAGAGGAGCCACCCCATGCAAGTTACCACAATCGGCGTTGATCTGGCCAAGAACGTTTTCCAAGTCCATGGGATCACTGCGACTGAAGCGGTGGTGTTCAACAAGCCCCTACGGCGGACGCAGTTTCTGCCTTTCTTCGCGAACTTAGAGCCTTGTCTGATTGGTATGGAGTCCTGCAGCAGTGCGCATCATTGGGCCCGTGAACTCACCGCTTTGGGTCACGAGGTTCGACTGATCCCACCGATATATGTGAAGCCGTATGTCAAACGCGGGAAGTCAGACGCTATTGATGCTGAGGCGATCTGCGAAGCCGTAACCAGACCGACAATGCGTTTTGTGGCTATCAAGACGGTTGAGCAACAAGCATTGCTGTCGCTGCACCGGGCGCGTGACCTTCTTGTTCGTCAAAGGACGCAATTGATCAACGGTTTGCGTGGTCTGGCCGCCGAGTTTGGCGTTTACATTCCAAGAGGGCTGGCCCGCGTGATCGGGTTTGCCGAAGACATCACCCTGGGCGAAATCCTCGACTTGCCAGACATCGCCAATGAGGTGGTCTGCAACCTGTCCGAACAGCTCATGGCTCTTCACAGGCGTGTTCGGTGGTACGAAGATCGCCTGAAGCAGGTCGCTAAAGAAGATGCGCGTGTCCGCTTGTTGCGCACGATCCCTGGCGTTGGGACGGTAACGGCTTCCGCGATCATTGCTAGTATCGGCGACGGGCATCAGTTCCGAAACGGCAGAGAGTTTGCTGCCTGGCTGGGTCTGACCCCCGCAAACAAATCCAGCGGCGGCAAAGAGAAGCTGGGGCGGATCACAAAGATGGGCGACCAGTATTTGCGATCACTGCTTGTCGTGGGCATGACATCACTTGTCCGACAAACACGGTCGCACCCGGAACGTGCCAGCAAATGGCTGACGTCATTGCTTGAACGCAAACCAGCCCGCGTTGCCACCGTAGCCATGGCGAACAAGACGGCCCGGATCGTCTGGGCGGTGCTAACTCGCAACGAACCTTACAACCCGCGAACAGTATAACGGCAGAAGGAACAAAGAGTTAGCAAGACCTGCGATGTGATGGTGCATAAGTCAGCCGCCAAAACCAGGACACCCCGCCGAATGGCCCGGGCATCATAGCCCGCGAAGCTGTTAGGGACCTGGGTTGCGGAACCCATCAGGGCCAGCGGTCAAAACCGCGCAAACAGGCCGGACACATGACTGCTTCTGACAAATGCACAAATCAGATCAAAAAGGACTTGCTATGCAGGAGCCATCCACACAGGCCATTCGCCGCGTCCGCGAGATCGATGCGCAGCCCGAGGTCGGCAGAGCGGGACGAAGCTGCCGTTGATGTTTTTGACGTGAACCGCCGTTTTGTTCGCTTCACGACAACAGCGGAAAGGACCAAAGGCGGAAAACCGTCGTTTGCCGCATGTGCAGAGTCTCCAAATTCAATAAGGCCGAACGGACATCTGTTCCTTGGTACAGACCACCCCCTGTCAGTCTCGATAGTTAACCCACATGACTCGAGCGGGTTTTCGCCCGGCATTGAGGTAGCGATGTGGGCGGCTGCTGGCGAAGCGGAAACTGTCGCCTTCGCCGAGAATATAGAGCTTGCCATCGACAAACAACTCCATCCCGCCTTCCAGAACGACCCCAGCCTCCTCTCCCTGATGGGTGAAATCTTCGTCGCTGGAGGAACCGTCCGGCTCAATTGTCATCAGGTAGATGTCTAGCCGCGGGTCGGTGTTGAACGGCGTCAGTAATTCCTTGGTGATTCCGGTGCGATTCAATTCAATCCGCTGGTGATCCTTCTTGCGCGCCACGACGCTGTCTGCGCCCGCTTGATTCAAACCCTGTTCGAACATGTCGGAAATCGCCACGTTCAACCCGTCGGACAGCTTGGCCAGCACCCGGACCGATGCGGAAGATATCCCCCGCTCGATCTGGCTGATGAGCGCGATCGAGAGCCCCGACCGTTCAGCCAGCGCCTTGATCGACATACCGCGCGCTTGCCGGAGGTGCCGAATATGGGATCCAATCGCAAAGTCCTCCTTTCGCGTTTCCGACGAAAGCTCTCTGACTGGTTCCGAACTGTCCTTGTAACTCATTTTTCATCCTTAGCGTCGCTACGCTACCTTTCGGTATACGTGAAAAAAATACTGATTATTTCACAAATGCACCAGTGTGATTTTGACTGATGCGATCAGACACCATGCCCGTTTTCTATAGCTTGGGCCGCTCCTTTTCTGACGGCCACCGCTTGCGCCCAACGCATTTCAAGTTATCTCGTCGATGCGAATGCAGCGAACCCAATGTCCTGGGTGCCGCTCCACCAATTCGGGCGTCTGCGCTGAGCAAGCCTCGGTAACGAACGGGCAGCGCGTGCTGAAATGGCAGCCCGGCGGCGGGTCGATCGGTGACGGCACCCCACCTTCCAAGATGATCTCTTCAGACTCGATCGTAGGGTCGGGCACCGGCACCGCCGACAGGAGCGCGTTTGTGTAGGGATGGAGGCGGCGGCGATACAAATCTTCGGTCGGAGCAATCTCGACGATCCTCCCAAGGTACATTACAGCAACACGGTCGCACATGTGTTCGACGATGCTCAGGTCATGCGAGATGAACAAGTATGATAGGCCCAGTTCGTCCTGCAAATCCATCAGCAGGTTGATGATCTGCGACTGGATAGACACGTCCAGCGCCGAGACCGGCTCGTCACAAACCACCAGCTTGGGGTTCAGCGCAAGCGCCCGAGCGATTCCGATGCGCTGTCGTTGCCCGCCAGAGAATTCATGCGGATAGCGGTCATGATGCTCGGACTTCAGCCCCACCAGATCCAGCAATTCTTGGACCCGGCGCTGACAGGCAGCGCGTTCACCAATCCGATGCAGACGCAAAGGCTCCATCAGCATGTTGCCCACCGTCATCCGCGGGTTCAGCGAGGACATGGGGTTCTGAAAGATGATCTGGATCTCGCGCCGAAACCGTCGCAGCTCGTGTTCGCGCAGATTGGCGATGTTGGTACCCTCGAACAGGATCTCACCCTCGGTCGGTTCGTCCAGCCGAACCACGTTGCGCCCCATAGTGGTCTTTCCGCAGCCGCTTTCCCCGACCAGTCCCAGCGCCTCACCCTTGAAGATCGACACATCAACGCCGTCCACGGCCTTGACCGATTGCGTGGCGCGGCCCAGGAAATCGCCGCCAACCGGGAAATGGCACCGGAGACCACGCACTTCCAGCAGCGGGGGCATGTTGTGAGATGGTGCCGATCGGGGCATGGTAGGGTCTTTCATGTCTTGCAATGCAGCCAGCAGCGCACTTTGCGCGCAGTCGCGGTATCCCCCGCGTCATCGGGCGCTGCAAGGGGTGGTTCGGCTTGGCGACAGCGGTCATGGACATCGGGGCATCGGTCCGAATAGCGGCAGCCGCGCGGCAATGCGTTCAGGCTGGGCACCACGCCTTGAATCGTATGCAGCCGTTGTCGCGGCCCGGAGCGTCGGTTGGCGCTTGGCATCGATTTGAGAAGCCCCACGGTATAGGGGTGCAGCGGTTGGCCGAACAGCGAGCGCACCGGCGCCTCCTCGACGACCACGCCCGCGTACATGACCAGCACCCGCTGGGCCATCTTGGCGATCACGCCCAGATCGTGGGTGATCAGCAGGATCGAGGTGCCGGTCTCGCGCTTGAGCCGGTTCATGAGGTTCAGGATCTGCGCCTGGATGGTGACGTCCAATGCCGTCGTAGGTTCGTCTGCGAGCATGATCTTGGGTTCGCAGGCCAAAGCCATGGCGATCATCACCCGCTGCCGCATCCCGCCGGACAACTGATGCGGGTAGCTGTCGAAACGTAGCTCAGGCAGTGGAATTCCAACCAGGTCCAGCATCTCGACGGCCTTGGCCCGGGCCGCCGTGCGACCGACCGGCCGATGAGTCTGAATCGCCTCGCATATCTGGAACCCGACAGTGAAGACCGGATTGAGCGATGTCATAGGTTCCTGAAAGATCATCGACACGTCGTCGCCGCGCACAGCTTTCATCCGCGCTTCGGGTAATTGGGCCAAATCGCCGACATCTTCGAGCATTATGGAGCCCGTGACGATCTTGCCAATCGGGCGCGGCAGCAATCCCATGATTGACAGTGCCGTCATGCTCTTGCCACAGCCGCTTTCCCCGACGATGCCCAGCGTTTCGCCCGCCCTCAGATCGAAGGACACGTCCTTCACGGCCTGGATCGGCCCGCCCTCGACGCGCAGTTCGGTCGTGAGGCCCTTGACCGTCAGGACCGACCGGCCGATTTCCTCGGCGAATGCTCCTGCCGGGGCATGAGGACTGGAAACCGGGTGGCCATCGGTCGGTGCCGGGCTGGTTGGCATTATTCGCCCCAGACCGTGCTGTAGACCCGCAGCAGATTGGTACGCATCACTTTCTCGATCACACGGTCCGGGTGCCCGCGCCGCGACAGCGTGTGTACCAGGTTCTGGGCCTCGGCCATCGTCTCGAACCCTGGCGTTGCCCGGTTCTCATAGGTATACCAAGGCCCCAAGATTCCGGTAACCTCAGGCCAGATTGGTTCAGGCCCATACAAGGCAAGCCAATCCTCAAGGGTTTTGGTCGCTTCTGACAGGTCGCCACCAAAGGCCACATGGTCTTCGCCCACAAGGTTCAGATAGTGGCCAATATGGTCGGCGAAATCATCCAGGCTTGGTCGTCTCTTGATGTTCAGCAAAGGGGGCCACATCGTGACGCCCACAGTGCCTCCGGCGTCCGCGGCCTGTTTGGCAAGATCGTCAGGAATATTCCGTGGCGAATTCACCAGCGCCCGCGCGTTGGAATGGCTGAAGATCACAGGCTGCGTTGACGCGGACATGACGTCTTGTGCGGTATCGTAGCCGCAGTGCGACAAATCGATCAGCAGCCCCAGCTGGTTCATTAAGGAAACCCATTCCCGTCCGGTTTCGGTGAGGCCGGTATCGGGTTTCACCAAGGCGCCACACCCGAACCGGTTCTGGCTGTTGTAAACCGGCTGGAAGATACGCATTCCAAGCGTCTTGTAGACGCGCAGCAAATTCGGATCATGATCCATGAAGCTTGAATCCTGGGTTCCGATGATGATCCCCAGCTTGCCGTCTGCTTCCGCCCGTTTGATATCCGCGACGGACCGCACGAGTGTGACGATGTCGGCTTCCGCTTCGACGATGTGCATCAGTTCGGAGAGGCTTTCGAGCGTGCCATCTATCGTTGTGTCGGGTCGCGTGGCAGTCAGATTGAAGGCGGCGATCCCGCCGGCCAATGTTCTTTCGAACTGCGCCCGGTCCAATCTTGCACAGTTCAAGCCGTCGATAATCTGGATACGAAGGGCGGCAGGGTCTTTCGCAGTCATGAAGTCTGTCCTCACTCGTGATTCAGTTGCGGGTCGAGCGCGTCGCGTAGTTCGTCACCCAAAATATTGAAAGTCAGGATCACTATTCCGATGGCCAGACCCGGAAACAGCGAAACCCATGGTGACAGCGTGATGTAATCGCGCCCGTCCGAGATCATGCCGCCCCAGGTTGGTGTAGGCGGTTGCACACCCAACCCGAGAAAGCTGAGTGTCGCTTCCAGCAAGATCATCCTCGCGAGCTCGAAACTGGCATAGACAATGATGGCCGACAGGATATTGGGCATGATGTGGTAGGCCATGATCCGCATGCTTCCCGCACCTATTGCGCGCGCGGCGTCAACATATTCCAGCCCTCTGACTGAAAGCACCGCGCCCCGCACAATGCGCGCCATCCGCGGCCAGCCGGAAAGACCCATGATGATGACGAGATTGGTCAGCGATGGGCCCACAACGGCTACGACGGCAATGACCAGAAGGATTACTGGAAAGGACAGCTGCATGTCGATCAGCCGCAAGATTACTGCGTCAGTGCGCCCGCCATAGAACCCTGCAGCCACGCCCGCGGCGATGCCAGTCGCCGTCGAAACGGCCACTGCCAGAAGACTGACCAGCAGGGTGATCCGCGCGCCATAGATGATACGGCTCAATGTGTCGCGTCCCAGGTGGTCGGTGCCCAAAAAGTGCCCGTCACGCCCTCCCTCCATGAAGCTCGGTGGTTTGAGCCGCAGGATCAGTGACTGGTCATATGGATCTTGCGGTGCAATCAGCCCTGGGGCCAAAGCGCAGAACACCGCGATCAGCAGCATCGTGCCGCAGAACAGCACGGATTTCTTTCGCAGCAGGCGTGTCATAACCAGCCGGAACTGGCTGGGCTTGCGGTCCCGTGCGGCAGAAGCGGTGTCGGTCATCACAGGATCCTCACCTATAGCCAATGCGGGGATCAACCGCGGCGTAGAGAAGATCGACGATAAGGTTCACCAGAACGAAGATCATCGCGAACAAGAACACCACCGCCTGCACGACTGGAAAGTCGCGCGCATAGATCGCCTGCACGGCCAGCCGACCTACCCCGGGCCACGAAAAGACCGTCTCGGTCACGATAACGCCGCCCAGCAAAAAACCGACCTGTAAGCCGATCACTGTCAAAACAGGGATAAAGGCGTTGCGTAACGCGTGAAGCCAGACCACCCGACGTTCACTCAGACCCTTGGCGCGGGCGGTACGTATATAGTCTTGGCCCAGCACGTCCAGCATGCAAGAGCGCGTTACGCGCGCTATCAGCGCGATGAGTTGAAACGAAAGCGTCGTCGCGGGCAACACGAGATGCAGCCATGTTCCGCGCCCGCCCGATGGAAACCACCGCAGCCAGACTGCGAAAACGATGATCGAAAGGATACCGAGGTAGAAAGAGGGCATGGCCTGGCCAAGGAGGGACACGCCTCGCACACTGATATCAACGGGTGTATTGCGCATGTATGCTGCGACAACGCCGGTCGGTATCCCAACCAATATAGCGATTGCCATCGCGGCCACCGCCAGCTCCATTGTCGCGCCCATCCGCTCCATGACCAAGCTGAGCGCTGGTTCATGGAACCGCAGAGAATTCCCAAAGTCGCCCCGAAACACGTTGACCACAAAAGTGCCGAATTGGCTGATCAGTGGGCGATCCAGCCCGTTGATCCTGCGAAAGGCTTCTCGGGCAGAGTCCGGCGCATCCGGTGGCAGAATAAGGTCAGTCGGGTCTCCGCTCAGTCGGGTGAGCATGAACGAGATTACAAGAATGCCAAAGACAACAGGTATGGTCAGGATCAGCCTTCGGACCGTGTATCGCAGCATCCCGATGTAACCTCGTTCACAGTTTCAGCGGTTACTCTTCGAGCGCGACGTTGTAGAAGAACATCCGTCCATCACCTCGGGGTTGGAAGCCCGTGAGCCGCGCGTCGACGCCGTAAATGTCGACGCCGCCATACAGGAAGACAATCGGTGCCAGTTGATGCATCAGCGCCATCAGGTCACGGTAGATTTGCGCACGTACCTCTGGATTGACCTCCGTCGCACCGGCTTCGATCAAGGCATCCATTTCGGCGTTCGCAATCGGGCTGTAACGCCAGTCGGAAAGATACTGCGAGGCTTGAAAGCCTGGATCGTCCTGCGGGGCAAGCCCGACAAAATACATCGGTGCCAGCTCCATGGTCCGCAATTGGCGCAGGAACTCGCCCGGCTCCAGCAAGATCAGTTCTGCCCTGACGCCGACTTCGGCCAGCATCCCTGCCACCGCCTCGCAGACCTCACGGTCTTGCGCATAGCGACCCGACGGACATTTGAACGTGATATCGAAGCCGTCCGGATACCCCGCCTCTGCGAGCATCTCGCGCGCTCTCTCAGGATCGTAGCCGTAGTCATCAAGATCGGTGTTGAATCCGGGCTGCGGCTCGCGCAACACCTGTCCATGCAGAGGGATTGCCCGGCCGAAGAACAGTGCGTCAATGATCACCTGCGTGTCGATCGCATAGTTCAATGCCTGCCGGACCGTCACGTCTTGCAGCGGGCTCACATACTGTTCGTGCGACGCCAGACCGATCTGATAGATGCGGTAGCTGGGAACCGTTACCAGTGACACGCTACCCTCGTTCTCGAGTACCGGGATCGCCGACACCGGCAGATCCTTTACAACCTGGAATTCGCCCGTCTGAAGGCCCGCCAGCCGCGCCGAGTCCTCAGGGACCGGGCGCCACACAAGCTCGGTAATCCCCGCTGGAGCCTCGCCCCAGTAGTCGGGATTGGCGGACATCACCAAGCGGTCGTCGCGTACCCAGCTTTCGAAGACAAAGGGTCCTGTGCCGATCGGATTCTGACCGTAGGCTTCCAGCCCGACCTCGTTCCAGTATGCCGGCGGCACCACCGAGATCTGACTGAGCGCCAGCATGAAAGCGGGAAAGGTGTTCGAAAGCATGATCCTAACAGTAAGGTCATCAACCTTTTCGACCGACGCAAACAAGTTCGACACCCGCGAATAGGCTGGCGTTTGATCTTCATCCATGAAGATCTCGATGGAATGCACGACAGCGTCGGCGTTCATCGGCTCGCCGTTGGTAAAGCTTACACCCTCGCGCAGAGCAACCAGCGCTTCGGTGGGAGACACCATCTCCACCCCGGTCGCCAGCAACGGTTCGATCACGCCGGTGGCGGGATTTTGCCAGAACAGCGCCTCGACCATTGCAGAACCCGCGTTGAGATTGTCCGAAGCCGTCGTGCCGTTGGGCCACAACGTTTGCGGATCGAAATTCTGGGCAATGGTGATGGTTTCCGCATCCGCCGCACCTGCACCGAGCAACGACGCCGACACCAGCGCAACCGTGGCCGTCTTCCTTAGCAATGTTCCGATCATTTTTTGCTCCCTTTTCGAGACGGGCAGAGTGCCTGCACCTTTTTTAGGTGACTAACTTCTTGGGCTCTGCAAGCTGGCTCTTGTGAATGTTTTGGATACTGACAGCCGATTTGTGAATTTACAACGAAAATCTTCACCAATAGACTGGTGATGAACGAACCCATTCAGCGATGCGGATACCAATGATGCAGGAAGCAAGTGAACTAGGGAGTTTGTTTAGGGATAAACTGGCAAATGCGATCGCCAGCGTCGACAGGTGGATCGGTTTGCCGGTTTGGCTGATGCGCACGATTTGGGGGCTGGCGCTCAAGTTACTGGTGGATCCAGGTCGGAATGCCGGCAAACACATGTGGTCGGTGTCGAGATGAGTGTCCTCTTCGCGCCTGTCTCGGAAAAGCCGCCGGAATCCACACTAACAACGCAAAATAGCATTCAACTCTATGACCGGCTGGAAACCAGCGGATCGGAACGCGAATGGAATATCCCGCCCACCGAAGGCAAGCGGTGTGAGCCGCAGTTTTTGCATCTGTTGGCCAGCGGTGAAGACGCATGCAACCTCAGCCCGCTTGGCGGCAACGAAACCGGGTGCGTCATGGCCGCCAACGCTGCGTCGCAGTTGGTAGATCATGGCTATCTGGTTGGATTACATGATATTTTCGTAGTTTCGGGCCAACAGTGTTTTCAAGTGCTCAACACAGGCGGGCACCTGGCTCGTATCTCGTGGGCGTTGTTCGGATTCAACGCACAGCAAACTCCGCTCCCAATCGAAATCTCAGGAAAACAATCTCAAGAAAAGGACGCGTCAGATGTCGAAGCAATGGACCCTGGATGGCTTGAACTGCGCCAACGTAAATCGCGAGCAAATGGAAAAGACACTGAAAGGTGGTGTGCATGCCCTCAACTGCACTTCCATGCGACCCTATGCGAGCTTGAGTGAAAGTCTTGTGCAGCTTGAAACGATTCGCGCTTCAATCGCTGCGATGGACGATCTTGCCTTGGTCGCGCGAAGCGTCGCGGACATCGAGGATGCCGTTGAAACCAACCGTGTTGGCGTCATCTTGGGCACGCAGAATTCCACGATGATCGAGGAAGACACCGCGCTTTTGGCGTCGATGAAAGAACTGGGTATCCGCATCCTGCAACCCAACTACAACAAGCCGAACCGCTACGCGTGCGGCGCGCCGCAGACCGGACCGGCTGACACCGGCATGACAGAAGCCGGCACAGAATGGCTCGAAGAGATGCACCGGCTACGGTTGGTGGTGGACCTGTCGCATTGCGGCCACCGCAGCACCAGTGACTTCATCGCCGCGTCGCGCGGGCGGCCACTGGTTGTTAGTCATGCCAACGCTTACGCGGTCTGCCCCAGCCCCCGCAACAAGACCGACGAACACCTTCGCGGTGTGGCCGAGACCGGTGGACTGACAGGTGCCGTGATGTGGACCCCGGCGGTGCGCCATGATCAGCGGCCAAGCATGGAAGACTACATCAACCATGTTGACCACATGGTGAAGGTCGCCGGGATCGAGCATGTTGCCTTTGCCTCCGACACTACGGAATCGCCGGCTACCGGCCCAGAGGTCTGGGACCGGACCTTTGGCCCCAACGGCACAGATCAGAACATCACCGGCATCCTGGGCGACTGGTTCACTTACGAAAATCGCCTGAACAGTGATTTCCAATCGCTGAGCCACACGCCTCGCGTGTGGGAAGGGCTCGAAAACCGCGGCTACAAGGAGGACGCGATCGAGAAGATCATGCGTGACAACTGGCTGCGTGTTCTGAGTGACATCTGGGGCGATTGAAAACTGCAGCGCGCAAGCGGTAACCTGCTGTTCTCGTGGCCACGCAGTCCGTTTTGAATTCGAGAAAACGTTAGAGAGCATTCTGAAGCCTTTTGACCCGAACGCTAACTATCGTCTCTGGGAGATATGAGCATCTATCCGGCTCCGGGGTTGTGTCTGCCACTGGGGCAGGAGACAGATGAAGATTGTCGACGATGATCGAAAGGGCGTCCCGCCGCAGCCTGCGACCTGGCCTCCCAAGCATATCGGGACTCGCATTCAGGCTTCGGGTCTACGGTATCCTCCTGCACCGGCCGTGCAGCGGACTGGCCATTGGGCGACCGTGGGCGCGCGATCAGACCCTGCCGCACAGTCGACGTCGCACGAGAACTTGTCCTTCCGGATTGTCCCGATTATTCTCCTTGCACCAACCTGCACGGGGGAGTCTCTCCCGGCCGCTTTTGCCTTTCTGCTCATACCTACGCGACAGGCACGTCCATATCCCATCGCCAACTGCGGCGTGGGCAAAATGTTCGTTTCGACGGCTTCCGACAAAAGCGCTTCGGTCCTTTCGCGGACTGGCACTGTGCAGAAACTTCAAGGAGGCTGTGACGATACGTCGACGGCAGGATCAAGATGACGACGTCAGTTCCCACTTCCGAAACAAATGAACGGCGATTCCGCCGGACAAGTGACGTGGAAGTACAGCAAGGACTGGGTGCGCTGGCCCGGATCACGCGGATGTGCATACAATACCCGTGGCGTGCCGGTCTGGCCTTCACCGCTACTCTTGCCGCCGTGGTGGCGCAACTGGCGATCCCGGTCATCCTTGGCCGCGCGGTCGACATGACCCAGGCATCCGAAGGGGATGTATTCGAGGCCGGGCCGCTGGTCGCCGTGGCGCTGATGCTTCTGGGCGCGAGTGTCCTGCGCGGGCTGTTCACGCTGGTGCAGAATTACACAGCGGAATCGCTCGGCCACGCGCTCGCCCACGATCTGCGCAACATGATCTATGACAAGATACAGCGACTGCCATTCTCCTTTCATGACCAGACCCATTCGGGCGATCTGATCACGGTCGGAATGCTCGACCTTGAAGGTGTGCGGATGTATTTCTCGACCGCCCTTGTCCGGACCTTTTTCCTGATCCTGCTAATCGGGATCGGGGCGTGGCTTTTGCTGTCGACGAACGTCGTTCTGGCCTTTCTTGCCCTTTCCTTCGTGCCCTTCGCGGCCTGGCGCAGCACGGTCATGCGGCTGATACTGCGGCGCACATGGCTCATCTTGCAGGAAAAGCTAGGTGTTCTAAGCCAGGTGATGGAAGAGAATCTTGCAGGCATCCGCGTGGTTCGCGCATTTGCCGCAAGGGATTACGAAATGGCCAAGTTCGAGCGCGCATCCAAAACCGCGCTGGAGTTGAGCCACCAGCGCATTAATGTGCGCGTGACCAATACGTCGATCATGACCTTGGCGTTTTTTACCGCGATGGGGCTGGTTCTGCTGTATGGTGGACGTCAAGTTGCGGCGGGCGAAATCACCGTCGGCACGCTGGCCACGTTCCTGACCTTTATGACAATCCTTCAGATGCCGGTGCGACAGCTTGGCATGATGGTTAACGCCTATGCCCGCGCCTCGACCTGCGGAGCACGCCTGTTTCAACTGATCGACATGCAAGAAGAGATCTCGGACGCGCCCGGTGCTCGCGATCTTGAGATCACCGAGGGTACGCTCAGGTTGGAAAACGTCGGCTTCAGCTATCAGGGGGCGGGGCGGCACGCCTTGTCGGGCATCAGTCTGGAAGCCAAGAGGGGCGAGGCGATCGGTATCGTTGGTCCACCGGGCTCGGGCAAGACGACGCTGATGCATCTGATCCCCCGGTTCTACGACGTGACCGAAGGGGCGATCCTGATCGACGGGCAGGATATTCGCGACGTCACGTTGTCATCCGTTCGCCAGGCGGTGGCAGTGGTGCAGCAGGATTCCTTCCTGTTTACCACCACGATCGAAAACAACATCGCATACTCGACGCCCTTCGTTGAGGACGCGCGAATTCGCAATGTCGCGGAATCCGCACAGTTGCACGACTATGTTCTCGGATTGCCAAGCCAATACCACACGATCGTCGGCGAGCGGGGCGTATCCCTGTCTGGCGGGCAGCGGCAACGCCTGTCAATTGCGCGCACGTTGATGATGGAACCCTCGGTTTTGATCCTTGACGATTCCACCGCTGCCATTGACGCCGGCACCGAAAGCCGGATCCGTGCTGCGATGCGCGACTACGCAAAACAGCGTGTGACGCTGATCGTTGCGCATCGACTGGCCAGCCTGATGCATGCCGACCAGATCCTTTTCGTCGATGACGGGAAGGTCGTGGAACGTGGGACCCATGACGAGTTGCTCGCACTTGGCGGCCGGTACAAGGCGCTGCATGACTTACAGATGCGCCCCGACGCCGATGTGCTTGACGAGATGGCAGGTGTTCAATGAATGACTCGGCAACAGGAGAACCACGCGATCCCCATGATGACGGGCGGCCGAAAATGCGGGCGGTCGTCGGATCGACCCGGATCGAAGAGGAGATCTTTGGCCGCGCCTTCGATGGTAACGTGATCCGGCGGATCTGGCGTTTTGTAGCCCCTTATCGCCCGCAGGTGGTCATTGCGGTGCTGGCGGCGCTGACCTTCACCCTTTCCCAACTATCGATCCCGCTGCTGATCCAGTACGCAATCGACAACGGCATGACGCCCGGCGCGGATGCCGGGACGCTTTGGAGGATCATGGCGCTTTTCGTGGTGGCGATCTTAGTGAATTTCTCAGCGTCTCTTGTCCAAGAAAAGGTAACGGCCCGTACGGCTGAAAACGTGCTCTTCGACATTCGATGGCGCATGTTCGAGCATCTGCAACGAGTGTCCCTGTCATTCATGGACAAGACCGAGGTCGGGCGTTTGATGTCGCGTCTGCAGGGCGATGTGAACTCGATGCAGGAATTCTTCGAAACCTCGGTGCAGTCGGTCGGTGACATCGCCCTACTGGGCGGCATCGTCGTGGCGATGCTCTGGCTGGATTGGCAGCTGGCGGCAATGGTTCTGTTGGTGTTGCCGGTACTGTTTGGGGTGCGGGTGCTGTGGCTGGCTCGCGCGCGGGCAGCGTTCATGGCGGCCCATGAAGCAAACTCGGTGGCCAATGGGGCGCTGGCCGAAGCGATTCACGGTGTCCGCGCGGTGCAGGCGCTCGACCGTGCCGGGTTGAACGCCGATCTCTATGGCAAGCTGGTGGGCAACGCTTACCAGGCACAACTGCGCGCCTCCCGGCTGGCACAAATCATGATCCCGATCGTCGACGGCCTGACCGGCATCGCGATGGCCGTGGTCGTCATCGCCGGTGGCCTGATGGTAGCGTCGGGCCGCGTCGAGGTCGGCGTCATGGTGGCCTTCCTGTTTTACATCCAGCGCTTCTTCGATCCGATCCGATCGCTGACCATGCAATACTCCGTAATGCAGCGCGCCATGGCCTCGGGGCATCGGTTGACAGAGGTTTTGGATGTCTCAGTGGACGTGACCGACGCGCCGGATGCAGTCGCGCTAGGTGCAGCCGATGACGGGTCAGTGGAATTCCGCAATGTCACCTTTGGCTATGATCCGCAGAACCCGGTCCTCAAGAACGTCAGCTTCAAGGTGAAATCCGGCGAGCGTGTTGCGCTTGTCGGGCCCACCGGATCCGGTAAATCAAGCTCCATTTCCCTGATTCACCGATTCTACGACGTGATGGACGGCGCGGTTCTGGTTGGGGGGCGCAATGTCCGGACCGTCACGCAGGACAGCCTTGGGCGCCACATCGCGATGGTCCTGCAAGAGCCATATCTCTTCACCGGCACGATCTTGGAAAACATCCGCTATTCCTCCCACTGGGCGTCAGATGCGGATGTGACCGAAGCCGCGAGGGCCGTGGGGGCGCATGATTTCATCGAGGCCATGCCGCAGGGTTACCAGACCGTGCTCGATGAACGCGGCGGCAACCTAAGCCTTGGGCAGCGCCAATTGCTCAGCTTCGCCCGGGCGCTGGTTGTTGATGCGAAGATCCTTGTGCTCGACGAGGCAACCGCCAATATCGACAGTTACACGGAAATGCAGATCCAGAAGGGGCTGCAGACGCTATTGGAGGGGCGCACGGGCATTGTAATCGCGCATCGGCTCGCGACCATTCGGAATGCGGACCGGATCGTCGTGCTGCAACACGGCGTGAAGATCGAAGAGGGCGACCACGAGGCTTTGATGGCTGACAAGGGGCTCTATTCGCGGCTATTTGAGTTGAACTATGCCAGCTTTGACGACCTTCCGGCGGACCTGACATTGAAGGACCGCGCTACCGCTACGTAATGTCGTAGGATCGGTGAGTCGTTTCCGGATTGGGCTCTCTGCTGCCATCCGAGGCAACGCGGCAGGCTGTGATATGTTGCCTTGGTCAACGTTGGGTTGTCGTTGTGGGAGGGCATGGCGGATCGGAGGATCAGTCATGGAAACGCCAAACCTACCGGCCATTCGCGCTCTTCGTCCAGCTTGGAACAAGGGTCGCATCGTAGGACAAAAGCGACCACTAAAACCGAAACACGTCTGGGCAATCCGCGTTAGACTCGAGCTGGCCGAGAACCACCGCGACCTCGCACTCTTCAATATGGCAATCGACAGCAAACTCCGAGGTTGTGATCTAGTTAAGATGAAGGTGGTCGATGTCATGGCGTCGGGCCAAGTCAAAGAGCGCGCGTCCGTTCTTCAGAGTAAAACCCAGAAACCGGTTCGCTTTGAGATATCCGAAGGCACCCGGGCATCGGTCGAGAAATGGATGGAAGACGAGCTGATGGTTGGCTCAGAGTACCTTTGGCCAGGCCGCTTTCATGAGCGTTTGCACATCTCGACCCGCCAATACGCACGTATAGTCAGGGACTGGGTGACATCAATTGGCCTTGAGGCAAGCGCCTACGGAACACACTCGATGCGGCGAACCAAGGTTACTCAGATCTACAAGAAAACCGGGAACCTTCGAGCCGTCCAACTTCTACTCGGCCACACCAAGATGGATAGCACGGTCCGATTGCACTATACCATCCTCTAGTACTGGTATGCCACAACTGGACACTAAAAATTGTTACAATGAAAGTTCGGTTCGAGCCCAATCGGAATGGATAACTCCATTTCGATGGAACACACTAAAAAAATGAGAAGCAGCGCTGCAAAAGATTAATTGCGGCTCAACGACTGTTGCGAGTCTTTCGAACACAGTGAGAGCTAATGATGGGCGAGCGTTTTCATGAATTCCTTGCGAGGCAACGGATCAACGTATGAAATCGCGTTTGATAGTTAAGAATACCCGCCCCGATGAGTACGTATCAGACGGAAGTAGGAATCAGTAATTCCTTTCTTTGAAAAATGCTTTTCAAGCTTTTTCGTACCGTTCGCGATGAGACGCGCTGCCAGCTCTTGATCTTCCATCAGCCGCTTGATGCCAACTACCAACGCATCACAGGAAAAGTCAGGCAACAGGAGCCCAGTCTCGCCATCCTCGATCAGCCATTTGGGACCCGGCGCAGGCGTCGAGATCACCGGTACACCACAGAGCCACGCTTCTAGGACCACGTTACCCAGAACCTCGTGGGTGGAAGTGACACATACCGCGTTGGATTTGGCAACCCAGTCGAGCGGCCTGTCCACCCAACCCGTGATCTGCAGGCGGTCGGTGACATTGAGTTCTTCCGCCAACGCTTCGAGCCCCGCACGCTGTTCCCCATCGCCCACGAGGCATAGGGCGCTGCCCTCCACCTGTGCCATCGCACGGATCAGCGTTGCGAAGCCCTTGAGTTCCACGAACCGCCCCGCTGCGCTAAGTATGAAACAGCCTTTTGGCAAGTCGAAGGATATGGCGTCCGGTTTGGCCTCCCCCTCGCGTGGGAAGTTCGAGATAATCTCGATCGGGCGGTCCCAGCCCAACTCTTGCAGGCGGGCTTGAACGCCCGGCGTGTTTCCGATCATGCAGTCGGCGCGCTGAAAGTGCTTGATATGGCGCGGGTAGTCCCCAAGCCGAACAAGCTTGGCCGGCCCGTCGGCCTTTGGCAGCAGGGTCGCGGCCTTCGGCATCCAGGCAACGACCGCATCGGGTTGCCAGTCGCTTACCTGCCGGTCAACCCACCGCTGAAGGAGCGCTCGAACTGGCGCAAAGCGAGGATAGTTGACCTCCTTCACATTACCGAGCGCACGAACCTGGTTTGCCCAACTGCGCCTAGGCCGGATCAAGAAACGCTGCTCAACACCTGCCTCCGCCATGCTCTGGCAGAGCGAAACAAAGAAGCGTTCGGCCCCACCCTCTTTGCCGAAATGAATATGAAGTACGCGCCTTGGAATGTCTTGTGCCTTTGACACCTGTTTTCACCAGCCTTTCCGTTTTTTGACTACTTTAGCGTAAAGCCTATCCCCCGGTAGGCTGCATCGCCTAGAGGCGGAAATCACTCTCGTCCTCTGGGAAAACACTCTTCAGGTCACAGAACATGTGCTTCTTTCTACCGAGAGCATGCAACGCGGCGGCCCCTCCCGCTCGAAACGCGCCGTGGGCAACGGCTAAAACGACGACATCATAAGCGTTGTTCTCAGGTTCTGCCACCAGCTCGATCCCGTACTCCGCCCTTGCCTCACCTACGTCGACCCAGGGGTCATGCACGTCCACCTCAACGCCGAAGTCCGCGAGCTCACGTACGACATCGACCACGCGCGTGTTGCGCAGATCGGGGCAGTTCTCCTTGAAGGCCAGCCCGAGGACCAGCACGCGCGCCCCGTGGACATGGATTCGGCGCTTGAGCATCGCCTTGACCAAGCGACCCGCGACGTAGCTCCCCATCCCGTCATTGATCCGGCGCCCGGCGAGGATCACCTGCGGGTGGTATCCCAAAGCCTCGGCCTTGTGCGTCAGATAATAGGGATCGACGCCGATGCAGTGCCCACCAACGAGACCGGGCCGGAAGGGCAGGA
The DNA here is from genome assembly GCF_965284195.1 of Rhodophyticola sp. NCBI lineage: Bacteria > Pseudomonadati > Pseudomonadota > Alphaproteobacteria > Rhodobacterales > Roseobacteraceae > Rhodophyticola > Rhodophyticola sp. The sequence continues at coordinate 3,701,161 of NZ_CBDIRM010000001.1, forward strand.
AGTTCCACTTCGTACCCGCGGCGCGGAGCACGGCATCCGTGTCGATCTCCATCCGGTTGAAGATGATGGCCAACTCATTGACCAGGGCGATGTTGAGGTCGCGCTGCGTGTTCTCGATGACCTTGGCGGCTTCTGCCACGCGGATGCTGTCGGCCTTGTAGGTGCCGGCCTCGATGATCGAGGCGTAGAGCGCGTCGACCTTGCCTGCTATCTCTGGCGTGGAACCTGAGGTCACTTTCAAGATGGTGGTGAGACGGTGCTGCTTGTCGCCGGGATTGATCCGCTCAGGGCTGTAGCCGCAGAAAAAATCCTCGTTGAAGGTCAGACCGGAGACCCGCTCGAGAACCGGCACGCAGTCCTCTTCCGTCGCACCCGGATAGACTGTGCTCTCGTAGATGACGATGTCGCCCCTCTTGAGGGCGCGCCCCACCGTCTCGGAGGCCCTCAAAAGTGGTGTCAGGTCCGGGCGTTTGTGGGCATCGATGGGCGTAGGCACCGTGACGATGAAGACCGTCGCGTCCTGCAGATCCGTTGGATCGGAGCTGAAGGCGAGGTACTGCGCCTCTGCGAGTTCCTCAGCCTCAACCTCCCGCGTGTGGTCGCGTCCTTCGCGGAGCTCCGAGATGCGTTTTTCATTGACGTCAAAGCCAATCACCCGCCGCTTCTTGCCGAACTCGACGGCGAGTGGCAGGCCCACATAGCCCAGCCCAATGACGACAATCACCGCACCGTCGATGCTCACATCACTTCCCATGATACTCCCTGAACCAGTCGACAAAGCGATCAATCCCATCTCGGAACGGCGTTTGTGGACGGTAGCCCGTCAGGCTTTGCAGGAGGGACGCATCCGCCCAGGTGGCCGGCACGTCACCCATCTGCATCGGCATGTAATTGCGGGTGGCTTTCTTCCCTAGGCTCTCCTCAATCGCGTCGATGAAGTCGAGAAGCCGCACCTTCTCCGAGTTTCCGATATTCACGATCCGAAAGGGCGCGACGGGCGAGAGACTGTCGCCCGTAGCGATGTCGTCTTTCGAGGCGGGGCGCTCCGGGATCGCGTCGATCAGGAGGCGAATTCCGCGCACCAGATCATCGACGTAGGTGAAGTCGCGATACATGTCGCCGTTGTTGTAGATGTCGATCGGGCGGTCATCGAGGATCGCATCGACGAACTTGTAGAGCGCGAGATCGGGCCGCCCCCAGGTCCCGTAGACCGTGAAGAAGCGAAACATCGTCGTCGGCAGGCCCCAGAGATGCGCATAGGCGTGCGCCATGCTCTCATTGGCCTTCTTCGTGGCGGCATAGATCGTGAGCTGCGTATCGGCCTTCTCGGTTTCCGTGAAAGGCATCTCGTCATTGGCGCCGTAGACCGATGAGGTCGAGGCCATCAGCAGGTGCCTGACCTCGAGCCGGCGCGCGGCCTCCACTACGTTGAACGTGCCGATCACATTGGCGTCGAGATAAGCGCGGGGGTTCTCCAGGCTGTAGCGCACGCCCGCCTGGGCTGCGAGATGGACGATGACATCGGGCTGGAACGCGTCGGCCACGCGGTCGACCGCCTCCTGGTCCTCGAGCATCGCTTCCGTTGCGGCGAAGCCGGGCTTTTGCAGGAGCATGTCATGGCGGCGACGTTTCAGGCGGACGTCATAGTAGTCCGTAATCCCGTCAAACCCATGAACCTCGAACCCCTCATCGAGCAGGAGCCGCGCGAGGTGGAAGCCGATGAAGCCGGCGGTTCCGGTGATCAGAACTCGCGTCATGCCGCAATAATCAGATGCTTGCCTGAGCAAATCACACCACTAACCCTCCACCCTTCAGGCTCAAGAGCACTGGCCCCTTGAGTCGATCGCTATCCCAGTATTTGTTTACTCCGACGGCCATCAGTACGCGAGCGCGAAAGAGGCCATCACCTTGCCGCAACGTCAACCACACATGACGACATACCAAAGCGCCACTGTCGTTTGAATTGGAGGCGAATCCGTTTTGATAATTTTTGACCTGCTCCCCTGAAACGTCCTCGATTTGAGGTTAGCCTGTTCTCCAATTGAGGAGACAGACGATGAAGAGATCACGGTTCAGCGAAGCGCAGGTCATTGGCATCCTGAAGGAGCATCAGGCGGGCGTGAGCGCGCCGGATCTGTGCCGGAAGCACGGGATCAGCGATGCGACCTTCTACAACTGGCGTCGCAAGTATGGCGGCATGGAAGTCGCCGATGCCAAGCGGCTGAAGGCGCTGGAAGCCGAGAACGCCAAACTGAAGAAGATGCTTGCGGAGCAGATGATGGATGTAGCGACGCTGAAAGAGATGCTCGGAAAAAACTTCTGAGGATGAGCCATGCCGCGCCATTGGTCCGAGCGACAATGGCGAATGTTCGAGGAGGAACGCTGTGGACTGGGCCATGAAGGAGAAGAGCTACTCGCAAAGGCGGGCCTGTGCGCTTGCGGGGATCGATCCGCGTGTCTATCGGCGCCGCTCGAAGCGTCCGGCTGATACGGCGCTGCGGGCTAGGATGAAGGAACTGGCCTCGGAGCGGCGGCGGTTCGGCTACCGGCGGCTGCACATCCTGTTGAAGCGGGAGGGCTGGGAAGTGAACTGGAAGAAGCTCTACCGGCTCTACCGCGAAGAAGGGTTAACCGTCCGTAAACGGGGCGGACGCAAGCGCGCGATCGGTACCAGGGCACCGATGACCATCCCTCAAGGTCCGAACCAGCGCTGGTCGCTCGACTTCGTATCAGAGGCGCTGTCGGATAGTCGCCGGTTCCGCATCCTCTGCGTGATCGACGACTTCAGCAGGGAATGCCTGGCGACGGTCGTGGACACTTCGATCTCCGGCATCCGGGTTGCCCGCGAACTTGACCGGATCGCCGAGATGCGCGGCTTCCCCTGCATAGTGGTCAGCGACAACGGAACCGAGCTGACATCGAATGCAATGCTGAAATGGCAGGAGGATCGCCAGGTCGAGTGGCACTACATCGCGCCGGGCAAACCGATGCAGAACGGCCTAGTCGAGAGCTTCAACGGTCGCCTCCGGGACGAGTGCCTCAACGAGCACCTGTTCCCGACCTTGCGCCAACGACCAGTACATCTGCCCGGAAGGCTTCGCGCTCAAGCAGTTCCGCCGGAATTACTCTGATTCCAATCGAGGCAAAGACATCCGGGGCACTCGAAAATACCGGGCACTCAAGTCCGATTGCGAGCGATGTCCTTCGAAAGAAAAATGCTGCCCTAATGCGAACTGCAGATCTATCAGCCGGGAAGAACATGAGGACGCTCGGGACTTCGCCCGCTCCAGCAGGAAGACGAAAGCGTACAAAGTCAGCCGCGACAAACGGAAGAAAGTTGAGATGCTCTTTGCGCATCTGAAGCGCATCTTGAACCTGACCAGGTTGCGATTGCGAGGCCCCAACGGAGCCAAGGACGAGTTCCTTCTCGCAGCTATCGCACAGAACCTCAGAAAGCTTGCCAAGCTCAGGCCCAAACCCGTCCAAACTGAGGCCGCAGCATGATCTGACCGGTCAAATTAGCCCAATTGGGTGTCGGCCGGACCAGCATCCGGGGCAAACAGCTCACTGGTCTTGCCCCCTGCAACTGGTCCGAGCTGAGTGCGAAATTTTGGGTACATTTCTGGCAACAGAGGAGTGTACCGATGCCGAAGAAACGCTTTAGCGATGAGCAGATTGCCTTTGCCTTGAGGCAGGCGGAAGCCGGAACCACGGTTGGTGAGATTTGCCGAAAGATGGGGATTGCGGAAGCGACGTTCTATCGCTGGAAGAAGGTCTATGCGGGCATGGGCGTGTCGGAGATCCGAAGGCTAAAGCAGCTCGAGGATGAGAACGGCAAGCTGAAACGTCTGGTCGCGGATCTGACCCTGGACAAGACTATGCTTCAGGATGCGCTGCGAAAAAAGTGGTGAAGCCTGTCCGCCGTCGCGAGGTTGTCCGGCACTATCAGGACGTGTTTGAGGTGTCGGAGCGCCGGGCGTGTAATGCCATGGGCTTTGGGCGGGCTTCTCACCGATATCAATCCAGGCGTGATCCGGCGGTGGAGTTGCGGATGCGCCTGAAAGAACTGGCCGAGAGCCGCGTGCGGTATGGATATCGTCGTCTGCATATCCTGCTGCAACGCGAAGGCTGGCAGGTGAACCACAAACGCCTGTATCGCCTTTACTGTGAAGAAGGCCTGTCGATCCGGACGCGAAGCCCGAAACGACGACGTGCCTGCCGATACCGATCCGGCCGATCGAATGCCGACGGCATGAACGATGTCTGGGCGATGGACTTCATGTCAGACCGGCTGTTCGACGAGAAACCCTTCCGGATTCTGACCATCGTGGATTGCTTTACGAGAGAAGCTCTCGCGACCTCTGCGAGGACGAACTTCCGGGCTTACCAGGTGATCGACGAACTGGACCGGCTCGCGCGGATCAGGGGCAAACCTCGAAGCATTCGCTCAGACAATGGACCGGAGTTCGCCGGCCGGCTGCTCGACCAGTGGGCCTACCTGAACAAGGTCGAGTTGGACTTCTCAAGACCCGGGCAACCAACAGACAATGCCTGCATCGAGGCGTTCAACAGCCGCCTTCGGCAGGAATGCCTCAACGCGTCTTGGTTTCTTTCCATGGACGACGCTCGAACCCGGATCAACAGTTGGAGAACCGATTACAACGAAACCAGGCCGCATTCGTCGCTCGGAAACTTGACGCCGAACGAATTTACGGCCCAACTGAAGGAAACCCGAAAGGTCGCATGAAGACCGGACCAAAAACAGGGTGAACCCCAGCGTGCGTGATGATCGTTCGCGTCACGGAGCGGGGTAGGGGGCATGGCCAGCTACCACCTCTCTGTGAAGACGATCAAACGCAGCGCCGGGCGCTCCGCCACGGCAGCGGCAGCCTACCGTGTCGGGGAGCGCATCGAGTGCCAACGTGAAGGCCGCGTCCACGACTATGCCTCACCCTTCTGGATGACGATCCGCCACGCCAACGCACTAGAGGCCAAGGTCCGAAAGGGCGAGAAATCTTCTGTCGTCGTCTATTACGGTCAGGCGCGATCTCGCGAAGACGAGAAGGAGGCCGACGACCCGAACGAGGAGACCGCGTCGACCGGCTTCCGGTTTCAGAAGGCGTATCGCGTGTTCAATGCTGATTGGGTGGATGCTCCCTCCCGCAACGGCATCGCGATGTGCCAAACTGGACTTGGTTGAAGCCAGTGAAATTGAAAGGGAGCACCCATGAAGGACGTTAGCATCTTGGCCATTGATCTCGCAAAGCACAGTTTTCAGGTTTGCGGTACCACCACGGACGGCGAGATTCTGTTCAATCGGAAATATTCCCGCGCGCAGTTCGAGCAGTTTCTGACATCCCATCCGGCCTGCCTGGTTGCGATGGAGGCTTGTGCGACGAGCCACCATTGGGGTCGGACGGCTATGGCGGCAGGCCACGAGGTGCGACTGATCCCGCCAGTATACGTGAAGCCGTTTGTCAGGCGTGGAAAGAATGATGCGAATGACGCAGCGGCCATAGCGACAGCAGTCCGACAGCCAGACATGCGCTTTGTTGCCGTGAAGAGTCAGGAGCAACAGTCGCAGGCTATCCTCTTCCGCACGCACCAGTCGTTCACGCGTGCGCGGGCTCGGATGATGACCACACTGCGCGGACAACTCGCAGAGCATGGGGTCATCGTGCCGAAGGGCCATGCCGCGCTTCTCGCCTTCGAGGAGCAGCTTGAACGAAACCCCGAGCGCGTCCCGGATCTTGTGCTGGAGACGGTTCGATTGCTCTATCATCAGATCAGCCAGCTCGGTCAGTCCATCAAGACGCTGGAGCGACAGATGGCCGATATTGCCAAGAAAGACGAAGTTGCCCGTCGCATCCAGACCATGCCCGGTGTCGGGCCCGTCAATGCAGCTGCATTCCTCGCCTTCGCCCCGCCGATGGAATCCTTCAAACGCGGCCGTGACTTTGCCGCATGGCTTGGCCTCGTTCCGAAGCAGCTCTCGACAGGCGGGAAGACCCGCTTGGGCCGGGTGAACAAGATGGGGCAGTCGGATATGAGGCGACTGCTCGTAAATGGCGCGACCGTCTGCATGCGATGGGCCGCTGCCAAGGGTGTCGATCCAGACAGCTGGCTCGGCCGCCTGATGGCAAGGAAACCATGGAAGGTCGCCGCGATCGCACTCGCGAACAAGATGGCGCGAGCACTTTGGGCCATGGTCACGAAGAAAGAGGAATACGCGGGCGGCCTGGTCACCTACGCCTGATCAAGCCACCTGAAGGATTTTGCCGAGGGCGCAACGCCTGAGGTGAAGCGCAAGGAGTTCTGAGGGGATTATGGGCTAACTGATCTCACGTTCAGCTTCGGGAAAACCATACTCTGGTCCAGGACCTTCGAGTCCGGAACGCTGATTTTGGAACCGGAGCCTCGAACACCATAACGGCCCGTGGCGGAAGGTGTCACATCGAGAGGCCTGACACACGGGCGATACCGATCACGACGCCAGGAATCCGAACCAGAGCAGACTTGCAAAACCGGGAGCATCCACACACGATCAGATCGAAGGTCTGCCGGACAGCTTTCATCCAGACCCCGCGCCGCCGCACAGTCACGCGATGCATGAACCCATCCCGCACATGCAGGATTTCTTCGAGGCGATCGACATTGTGACCAGCTTCACCGGGCGGGAGGTCTACTACATGGCCTCGGTCGACAAGGTCTACATGCCCGACATCTCCGGCATTATGGAGCAAGCTCACCAAATAAGGTTAGATAGCTATTCTACCTTTATTTGAAGGTCCATTGCCGCAAGGCATTGAAGCAAGAACGCGGAACTAAAGCCACCCCGGCTTATCTTGTTCGCCACGCCCCCAGAACTCATATCGACACCTATCAGAGCCAGACGGGCAGTAAGCTGGTCAACGGTCACGCCTTTTGATCGCATGGCCTCACGGACTAACTCACGCGCCCTATCTTCATACTCCGCATTCACCGGGCTAGCCTTACGCGCAACCGGCTTGGGTGGGGCAGGCCTCTGCGCTCTATCAATCGTATTCATGGATCACCTTTTTTGGAATAACCATATTCGGTGAATATAGTTCTTGACGCGGGTTCTGTCCACTGCCATAAGAAACTCACCAAATAAGGTGAGTATCATGTCACAGCACTTCCTCTTGTCACCCGCCGCAAAAACGCTTTCGCTTGTGAAAGTCATGCGCATGTCGCACGACGAAGCCCGTGATGCTTTCCGCAACATTCGCTTTGCTGACACCGATGGCGCACCATACTGCCCAGAATGTGGCTGCTGTGAAGCCTACGACCTCAAAACACGCCAAGTATACAAGTGCAAAGGCTGCGCTAAGCAATACAGCCTGACCTCCGGCACGATCTTCGCAAGCCGCAAACTGGCAATCCGCGATATTCTGGCGGCAATCGCTATCTTCATAAATGGCGCGAAGGGCTACAGCGCGTTGCAATTGTCCCGCGACCTGTCGGTTGATTACAAAACCGCGTTCGTTCTGCTACACAAGGTCCGCGAAAGCATAGAGATTGCCCGTGATGCTGGCGCTCTTTCTGGCTCGGTTGAGGTCGATGGCGCATACTTCGGTGGCTACGTGAAGCCTGCCAATGAAAAGAAGGATCGCAAGGACCGCCGCAAGAAAGTCCACCAGTCAGGCAAGCGCCAAAGCGTAATCGTGATGCGTGAGCGTGGCGGGCGCACACTTACATACGTGACAGCCACAGAGGCCGAGGGCGTGGCGCTGGTGGCATCCAAGGTGCAGCACGGCGCAACCGTACACGCTGATGAAGCCTCACATTGGGATCGGTTGGCCGCTTACTTCCCTATAAAGCGGATCAACCACCAAGTTGCGTATTCGAAGGACGGTGCCTGCACCAACCAAGCGGAGTCATTCTTTAGCCGCCTGCGTCGTGCAGAAGTTGGCACACACCACCATATCGCAGGCAAGTATCTGGGCGCGTATGCCGCTGAAATGGCGTGGCGTGAGGACGTGAACCGTCAAGCCAACGGCCACCAGTTCGCTATGGTGATCGGCGCTGTGACTGCCGCCCCCGTATCCCGCCAGTGGAAAGGATACTGGCAGCGTCACGCGCAATAAAAACGGGCGACGGTTTCCCGCCGCCCTAGTTGGATTCATACAAGCTACATGGACCGCTAACGCCTAGCCCAGTGCGGGGTTCAGATCAGCGCGAGTTAACGGCTGCGCCAGTGAGCGCAGACATGTTCAACTCGGCCAAAGCGGACGCGTTCATACGCGGTCACAAAGACACCAGTTCTCATGTCCCATTCTCCTTACGAGAGGGATTCCCCTTGAAAAGGGGCAGAACTTTTGTCATATTACGAGTGTCTAGTCCGCATTTTGACTTGGGCTCTGCCCCAACCGATTTGCCGCTAAGGGGGTCGATCCGCACTTTGCTGGTCGGCCTTTCCTTTCAGTCTCCCTGCAACGCCGCACGGCTTACGGAGCAGGGCTAGACAGGTATCTTCATTTTCGACTCCTTCTACATCTTGGGGCTCAACGCCCTGATGCCCATATTGCATACAGCCCAATCGGGCGTCAAGCCTGTATTCGGTCTGTATTCGATTGCAAGTTGACCAAGGCACCCCCTGTGTGCGATAAGGCTTGCAAGAAGGAGTGACTAAGATGTCTGATGAAGTCCAAGTAGAAAAGAAGAAACGATTCCGCTCCCCACCTTACCCTTCGTTTGATCTCGAGCGCGCAGTGGAGCGTACCACTTTGCTTGACAAGGTAGCACAGCACCACGAGGTCGGCGTGAACGCGCTGACGGAAGCGTGGGGCATGAAGTCAACAGACGGGCAGGTATGGCGAAGCGTAGCTGCGCTAATCCAATATGGGTTGGTCACAGATTCGGGAACCGGCAAGTCCAGGAAATTCAAAATTAGCGACTCTGGACGCCGAATCGTTCGCGACCCCCACCCTGATTCCGAAAAGCGCCTCAATGCTCTAAAGTCAGCCGCATTGCTTCCTATGATTCATAAAACGCTTTGGGATAGGTTTGGCGCAGCGCGTGATTTGTCTGAAACTGTTCTCAAGGGATACCTTACTCTAGATCGGCTTGATGAGGGTGACACGCCTTACAGTGACAGCGCCGCCGATGAGGTGATTTCTTGCTATAAGAAGACTTTGGCCTTTGCTGGACTCTCTGATTCCGATAGTATTCGTGATGAAGGCAGCGATGAAGCGAATACGAAACCTGAAGGCGGGGCTGCCACGCCAAATACAGTAGGTGTTAAGGTTGGTGACTACATCAAATGGACCTCAGGTGGCGTTGATCAGTTTACATCAAAGCCCGTTGATTGGATCGCAGAGGATGAAACTCATTTGCGCGTGTTCGGAAGCCCCACAGGAATCCCAATGAATGAAGTAGAAGTTGTCTCGGCACCAAAGATCCCCGCAAGTCCGCCAAGGACACCGGCATCTGGTCTTTCAAGCGCAGCGCAAGCTACCGGCGGGAAGGCAAATCTGAATGCGACGGGTTATGTTGTTGATGGAAGACTACAGCTTAGCGCTGACGTAGACGCGGATGAAATTGACGCTCTGAAAGACATGCTTACAAAGTATCAGGAAATCCTGCGTATGATGAATTAAGGCGGCTCACTTGCCGCCCTTTTTCAACTCCCAAAGTTTGCACACACCATCCATGCCAGCCTCAAAGATAAGTCCATCCTTCTTGATGGTGTTTATGGAAATGCCGATACGCTTCCGCAGCAATCGCAAGGTATCCGCATCACCATCTATCATCTGATCTATAACCCAAGCGTCCGCGATCTGGCGGGCTGACAGCGGATCAGAGGCTTCCCTTAACTGTGTCAGGATGAACCGCTTCAAGTGACCCTTGGGCGCTGTGTGGCGCGGCATAAACCCGTCATGGTAGGTGGTTGGTGGCTTGGCGCTTGGATCAAACAAGGCAACGCAGGCGTCGATATGCTTGATGCTAGTTCGCACCCGCTCTGCCTCTGCCATGATTTTGCCAAGCATCTTGGTCAGCTCTTTCCGCTTGGCGTTCAAGCCTGATACGGTGTTGGGGCGTTCATATTCTACAGTGTTTTCCATGCCCCCTTATGTCTAACCATTTAAGATTATGCAATAACCTTATTTGGTGAGCTTGCTCCATAATGCCGGACATCTCGCTCTTCGAGGATCCACGATCCTTCTACGGATTATGGGCGCATGAGCTGGCCCATGCCACGAAAGCACGACATCGGCTGAACCGATCCTATGGAGACGCGCGGTTTGGCAACACGGCTTATGCGCGGGAGGAGATCGTTGCCGAACTCACCTCGTGTTTTCTGGGGCAGGAGCTTGGGTTTTCTGCCCATACGCTTGAGATGAGTGCTGCCTATCTCGACAACTGGCTCCGTGTTTTGCGCTCGGACAAGACCGCGATCTTCAAACATGCCGCCGATGCGCAACGCGCCTGCGACTGGCTCATCATCGCGTCGAAAGCCGGTCGCAGAGCCGCGACCGATAAGGTTGCCTGACCCCCGTGTGAAGGAGATTTAGATGAGCCGCAGAGAACCGAAGACCTTGCGTGTCGCCTGCTTTCCTGATGGCGTGCGCACAACCATCACCTTCCGTCGTGGCGCGTGACCTGCTTCCACCGACATCGACTTCTGGGTCGCTGCGACGTCGCGCCATTCTGGGTGACAAAGGTCCGAATTGGGCAGATCGTTCCAGTTCTGACCCCGCGGTATGCCAGCCGTTTGCGGCGACCGGCAGCATTGCCTTTTCACAAGGCAGCCATACCGGCATCGAGTACATCATCGCTGTTCCTGTCCATCATCAGGAAATGGCTCCCGCCTCTGGCAACTGTTTTTGCGGTGTCGATGAAGCATGCGGAAACACCGCGCGCGCGCAGCTTGGCCACGGAGTCACGCCAGCCCTCCGCGCGATCAAACCAGTGTTGTGCGGTGTCGAGGTAGTCGCCGGCCAGAAGCGTGATGGGACAGGTCACATCGGATGGCGGAAATGCCGAAGGTTCGACGGCCAGAATGCCGAATACCTTGTCCGGTCTCGCTCGGAAGGCATCAAAGCCGACCTCTCCGCCTTGGCTGTGACAGACGAGACTGGCCGCGCCAAGGCGGTCGATAAGGGCGATCACCCCATTGGTCTGCAACTGTGTGGTGGAAAGCCAGCGCGGCACGATACGCTGCAGGAAACCGTCCAGCGCCGATACGGGAAACTGAGTGCCTTCAAAGGCGCGACGGCGGACAAACCCGTCAGACGGCCCGATGCGAAAGAGCGTCCAGGCCTCTTCAGCGGAGCGCAGGATGGGTGCATCGTCCCAAAGACCGGGCGCAAAGCCGGATCGGCCACGTTCGACCATATCAACCACGTGAACCTCCCGCCCCCGGTCGAGCAGCAGGTTGATCCATCCCGGCCGCCCGTCGGGTGTGGTTTCCCATGTGCTCCCGTGCATGCCGCCGCCATGGACCAGAACGACCGGCGGCAGATCCCGAGCGCGATCGGGGATGAAATACTGCACATAGGTCTGCTCCACCGCGAAATGGCCACGGGGATCGTAGGTGTAGCTTGCGGTACGGGTGAACTGCACCTCCTGCGGTTCGCCTTCCATCACCCGGTGCATCCGACCGCCCACGGTGTAGCTCCCGAAATCGCGTAGAGTGTAGCTCATCCGGCCTCCGGTTCGTTGCAATTGAAAGCTGGCCCCACCTGTACGTGGAGGCCAGCCTTGGCATCAGTCGAGGGAGGACAGCGACTGATACTCGTTATAGGCCGCCGCATAGGTGCGGTAGCTTTCGATCACACGGGCGAACATCTCATCCTCGGCGGCCTGTTCGGCGTAGACCTCATCCGCCGCGGCGCGCAGCGCCTCCAGAACGCTGTCGGGGAAACGTTGCACGATGGTGCCGCCATCGCGGAACTCCTGCAGGACCTCGGCCTGCGCGCCGGCGGCCACCCCAAGCGTCCAAAGGTTGATGTCATTGCACGACACTTCGATCGCGGTTTGCTGTTCTTCGGTGAAGCTGTCCCAGAGGTCCTTGTTGACGTAGAACTCGATGAAGCCAGCGGGCTGGTGCCATCCGGGGAAGTAATAATAGTCGGCCACCTGATTGAAACCGAGCAAACGGTCGACGAGCGGGAAGCTCAGCTCGGTTGCGTCCAGACGCCCGGTTTCCAGCGAGGTCGAAATCTCGCCAACAGGCAGGGACATTGCATTGGCACCGAGCCGCGACAGGATCGCGCCGCCAAGCCCACCGATGCGGATGTTGAGCCCCTGAAGGTCTTCGGGGCTGTTGATCTCGGACGTGTACCAGCCGCCAGCCTCGCTCAGGATCACGCCACAGGCCATGGGAACAAGGTTGTAGGGCTCGTAAAGCTCGCGCCACAGCTCGATCCCACCGCCATGATTCAGCCATGAGATATAGGACAGGGGGTCGCCGCCGAAGGGCACCGAACCGAAGAGCGCGGCGGCCGGTTCCTGACCAGAGGCGTATGCCGCGAAAGACCAGCCCGCCTCGATCGCGCCAACGCCGACATTGTCGAAGATCTCGAAGGGCGGCGACAATTCGCCCGCGCCCAGATGCTCGAAATTCACCTCGCCATTGGTCAGCAGCGACACATTGGCAACGAACCGGTCGGCCGCCGGGCCAAGAACCGGCAGCGTCGTGCCAAAGGCGCTTTGCATGTTGTAGTCCTGTGCGAGGACGGGTGTGGCGGCCACGGCCAGCGCCGCGGCGGTCAGATGCAGTTTCATGGGTCTCCTCCTGGGTTGAACATCTTTGTTCTTGGGTATTGTCATGTCAGTCCGGTGATCAGGCCGGGAAAGGCGACCAGCAGCCCGAGAATGAGGAGCTGCAGGCCGATGAACGGCAAGACACCGCGGTAGATCTCGGATGTGGTCAGCCGCTCACCGACGGCACCGCGCAGATAGAACAGCGAAAAGCCGAAGGGCGGGGTCAGGAAACTGGTTTGCAGGTTCACTGCCACCAGGATGCCGAACCAGATCAACAACGTCTCTCCGCTCAGGCCATTGGCGAAATCCAGCCCGGCGATAATAGGCGCGAAGATCGGGACGAGGATCAGTGAAATCTCAAGCCAGTCCAGCACGAAGCCGAGTACGAAAATCGCCGCCATAACCACGATCAGAACCGTGTAGGGCCCGTCGCCGAACGCCATCAGCCCGACCTCGACCACGTCGTCGCCGCCAATGGCCTTGAACACGGCCGCAAAGCAGGTGGCTCCGATCATCACCAAAAGAACCATGGAGGTCGTCACCACAGTCTGCCGGGCGGCCTCGAAAACCGTGGCCCAGTGGAACTTCCCGTAAATCAGTGTGATCAGGATCGCCCCGAAGGCGCCGAGCCCGCTGGCCTCGGTCGGGGTGGCTAGCCCGGCAATGATCGAGCCCAGAACACAGACCACCAGCGCGATCAGCGGGCCAAGGTCGATCAGCAGTCTCAACGGTGATGGCGGCGGCCCGGAGCGGACCTGACGGGCCAGGCCACGCGCGCGCCAGATGACCAACGCTCCGTAAGCTGCGACCAGCAACAGGCCAGGCCCGATGGCGCCGGCGAACATGTCGGGCACCGGGGTCTGCAACTGATCTCCAAGCACGATCAGCATGACGGAGGGCGGGATCAGAATAGCCAGCGTACCCGAAGAGGCAATCAGCCCGGCGGATGTGGCATTGTCATAGCCGGCATCCTGCAACTGCGGCAAGGCGAGCATCGCCAGCAAGACAACCGAGGCGCCCACGATCCCTGAAGAGGCTGCCAGCAACATCCCGATCACCAGAACCGAAATGCCCATGCCCGCCGCCGATCCGCCGAGCGCCGTTTGCGCGGCCCGCAGCGCCCGCTGTGCCACGCCGGATTTTTCCAGCACCAGCCCCATGAATATGAACATCGGTATCGCCACCAACAGCCAGTTTGACAGGACGTTGGCGTAGATCCGGCTGACCAGCAGGTTGAAATACGCCGTTGGCAGATCCGACAGCAGGATAAAAAGCGCCGCCGCCCCCGCAAGCACCATGCCGACGCGATAGCCCGCAAGGATGCCGGCCAGCGTCAGCGCCGCCATGGCCAGAGGCAAGACGGCTTCGCTCATTTCGCGGCCCGGATGAGACGCAGGGTTTCAAAAGCGATGTAAAAGGCCAGGATCGCAAGGCCGAGCGGCAGGACCGATTTGATCAGCCACAAATCCTCCAGCCCGCCATTGCGCGAACCTTCGTCCGAGCGCCAGGCGCGCTGCATGAAGGCCCACGAGGCAGGCAGGATCAGCGCAAAGAACGGTACTGCGAAAAGCAGATTTCCGGCCAGGTCCACCCGCGCTTGCCAGTTCGGGCGGTAGGCCTGATAGAGGAAGTCGACCCGGACATGGCGATCGCGGTGCCAGACCAGCCCGGCCGGGACCAGCCCCAAGATCACCAGCAGATGCCATTGCAGGTCCAGCAAGCTGTTCAAGGTCACGGCGCGCCCGATCAGCACCGCTGGCTCGGGCCGCGTCAGCAGGGGATTGATGTCCAGCGCATTGCAGATGACCTGCACGACCACCGCCAGCATCAGCACGATCAGGAGGACGGCCAACATCGCCTCGATTCTTCGCGACACGCGTTCCATGACAACTTGCATTCGGTCTCCCCTCCCCGACGAGACTTATTCGTTCCATATGGAGCAATATAATTCCACTTGGATCAATCTATTTCTTCGGCTTAAGGTCTTGCCATGAAGCTGATCGACATCGTAAGTGCGACGCCCTTCGAAATCGGGTATCGCATCGCCTTTCTGACAAACTTCCTGCGTGAACCGATCCTGCGCCGAATGGAGCGCGAGAAGGGGCTGATCCGGCCGGAACTGACGGTGCTGATGTGCCTCAAGTTCCGCAATGGACTAAACGCGCGTGACATAAGCGAAATCACCGAGCAACCGTCGAACACGATCAGCCGGGCAGTTGGCGCGCTTTTGGCGAAAGGCATGATCTCGCGCCGTGACGACCGCGAGGACGGACGGCGAAAGCTCCTGTTTCTGGAGCCGGAGGGTGAACGCGTTCATGATCAGGTGATCGCAATGTTCGTCGAGGCCGAAGACCATCTGACAGCATGCCTCAGCCCCGAAGAACGTGCACAACTTTTGTCGATGCTCGATCGAATGGCCAGGGATGTGCCGCGCTGGCAGAAATTACCGCCCTACAGGGACAAGCACCCCGATGACTGAAAACCTCTGCCCAGTCTCAAGGCCGGTCGTCTGTGCGGGCTTCGGGCGCGCGGTGAATGGAGCAATCGCCACCGAACCATTTTCGATTACAACGGCGACCGTCGTCATTCCCGCATCAACTGGCTCGACGTGGGCGGTTTCATCTCGCCGGCCGGGAAAGGCCAATGACCTCAGCGAGCCAATCTATCAGGGCAGTGCAACAGTGGAACAGATCAGGACTGCCAAGCGTCTGGCCGATGGCATGAGACTATTGCTCAAGCATGACCACCGTTTGCCCAAATGCGCTCGCCTGCTCGACGTGAAGATGCGCCTCGGCGCAGCGGTCGAGCGGAAATGTGGCGGCGATGGGGATTTCCAGCTCGTGGGTCGCAAGCCAGCGCTGGCCTTGCTTGCGCGCGTCTTCGGGTATGGCGAAGCCCTGGATGAAGCGGATATTCGCGCCTTTGGACGCGAAGGCGTAGTAGTCGAGGGCCGGCGTCGGATCCGACGTGCTTGAATAGCTGGCGATAACCCCGTTCGGTTTGATCAGCCGCACATCCACCGTCTGATTGGCCGCAAAATCGACTTCGACGATGCGATCGACGCCTGTCCCATCGGTGAGATCCCGGACTTTGCCGACGACGTCTTCGTCGTGGCGGTTGATCGGCGTACCGGCCAGGGCCCGCACGCGTTCGGCGTCCGTCGATCTGCCGACCGTTGCAATGACACGGGCGCCGTCCTTTCGGGCGATCTGCACCGCGAGATAGCCGACAGCGCCCGCACCGCCCTGAACCAGAACCGTTTTGCCCGCGACCGGTCCATCCGACAGGACCGACCGGTGGGCGGTCATCGCAGGCACGCCCAGACATGCGCCTTGCGCCATCGTGAAATGATCGGGTAGGGGGACTGCCTGCGCTTCGGGCAGCGCGACGAACTCGGCCGCCGTCCCGAAGGCGCGTCCGGCTTGTCCGTAGCCCCCTTGGGCATTCCACAGCCAGACGCGCTGGCCCACCCGATCGGCGCTGACGCCTTCTCCGACCGCTTCGATCGTGCCTGCACCGTCGCAATGCGGGATGATCAGCGGGTGGTTCATTTGCATGCCGCCCCAGCCCGCCCGGCGCTTGACGTCCGCAGGATTGATGCCGGAGGCCGCGACACGCACCAGGACGTCCCCCGGGCCTGCGACCGGCGTGGGGAAACGTCCCAATTGCAGCACTTCGGCCGCGGGGCCCGTGGTTTTATAGTGAACCGCGCGCATCAACCGGCGACGAGCGAGATGTGCCGCGTTGCCTGTCTGAGGGCGGCGACCAGCCGGTTCTGGCCACGCACCAGCTGGTTTTGAGCAAAACCGAGCGTGTCGTCGTGCTGGTCGAGCTCCGTTGCCGTGTGGATCGTCGGCAGGGGCGGGATCGTGGCCGCAGGGTCGTGGCGAAAGCGCGGCTCGCGACAGAAGTTGATCGGCACGAGAATGCGGGCAAGGTCCTGAATGACCGTGTTCGCCTTGTCTTCCGCCACTTTTCCCGCCCCGGCCGCTCCATAGAACGTCTCAAGCGCATCCAGAAGATGCTGCGCAGCCTCGGCCGACGGAGAGAGGTCGAACCGGTCGCCTGCGGCTGCCTGATACTGTTTTATCGTATTCTGAAACTCCCGCGCCGTTATACGCCAGTCGAAGGGCAGGATCCCGGCATTGACCGTGCGCAGGATTGCCAGGAGGTAAACCTTGATGTCGCGCTCAAGGATGTCCTTGTCGGCGATTTCGAGTGTGTCGTTTTCCGTATGCCAGGCGATGTTGGCGCCGCAGCCACCGACCGTGTAGTACCCCTTCTCTTCCCGCAAGACCGTCGGCATCGTGGAGGACAGCATGAAGTAGCCCGAGATCCCGATGTTGTTGAAGGAATAGTCGCCCGCCCTGTGCGGCCGTTCCCCTTCGGCGGTCTTGCCTGCAACCTCTTGGATGACGGCGCTGATCATGTCGTCGGTCTCTGGCATGCGCGACAGGTTCAGGAACTCGGTCGCCCAACGGCAGCCGGGGCTGTCGCAGTTGACCTGGGCCACACAGTTTTCTTCGAGGTCGAGAGCGAAGGCATCCGCGTACCATGTCGAGCCCGCATAGCGCCCCGTGGAGTGGCCGGGCCACCAGCAGATCCGCACCGACCGGCGCAGCTTGTCGCGGTTCGCCCAGAGGATGCGGGCAATCTCCAGCATGCAGGCATCTCCGACGGCATTGTCGCCGACGCCCACGTCCCAACTGTCGAGGTGACCGTGCAGGAGGACGTATCTGTCGGGCTCTTCCGTGCCGGGGATCACGACCTCGACCAGCTTGCTGTCGAACCAGCCCTCTTCCATTTCGGTGAATATCGTGGCGTCGCCGCCGTTCTTGGCCAGCGCGATCAGCGCCTCTCCGTCGGGCTTGTTGACCGCGACGGCGGGGATGCCCGGCTTTCTCGGCAGATCGTCAAGGTCCGGGACGCCCCAGATCGTCGTGCAGATCCCCCAGTGAATATCGACGCCCGGGTTGATCGCGATGACGCCGACGGCGCCCAGATCCTCGAACTGGCGCACCATGACCGGGCTTGCGAAACCCTCGGAGATCACGATTGCGCCTTTTGCAAGGCCTGCCATATCCGCCGCGCCATCAATCTTGATGTCGAACATGTCGTCGATGTCATCCACCGCATTGGCCCCGAGATATACGAGCGGGGCCGTCACCCCGCCACGGGCATCCGTGGCATAGGCCGGCGGCTTGGCGCGGTAGGTCGTGCCGGATGCCTCTACCCGCGCGGCACCGGGCAGGCTGAGATAGAGAGATGGCTTGTGGACCGTCGCGGGGACGCCATGGCGCGAGAGGCGCTCAACCACCTCATCCATTCCGCGGTTCACATCATCGGGGTGCTCCCGCTTGAACGTGGCGAAGCTTTCCACCAGACCCCAGGGCTCTTCCATTGTTACCTGGTCGAGAATTGCGGTTTCAGAAGTCTTCATGGCACACCTCGTTGTTTCATCTGTCAAAACATAGTTTCATCAAATGAAGCGTGACAGCCGAGGGGTGATTCGACAAGCGTGGGGTCGATTCGGATCAGGTGGCGCCCGTGAGACCGAGCTTGCCACTGATTTCAGCAGCGGCGTCTTCAATAAGCGCAAGATAGCGGCGGCGGCGGGTTTCATCGTACCGCGCCATCGCGCCCGCAACGGACAAGGACGCGATGACGTCCCCGGAGGCGCTTCGGATCGGCGCCGCGATGGAAAACGCCCCATCGTCGAGATCGTTGATGGCGATGTGGAAGCCATCAGCGCGGATCATGTCCAGCCGCGCGCGGAGGTCATCTGGGTCCGTTGCCGTGTTGGAGGTAAAGCGCTCCAGCGGTTCGGCCAGGACGGCTTCCCGGACATCTTCCGGAGCAAATGCGAGGAGCAGCATGGATCCTCCCCCGGCGTGCAGCGGCCCGTAGCGCCCCGGATTGGCGAAGATTCGCATGGCGTGATGGCCGGCGAGGGTCGCCAGAACAAGGGATTGGTGCCCATCCCGCAGAATCAGGTTGATGTTTTCCGTCGTGTCATCGCGCAAGCGCTCCATCACCGGACGGGCGGCCGTCATCAGGGTATTCTGCGCTCCGGCCTGTTCGCCGAGAACGCCTATCCGATAGCCCAGAGAATAGACGGCCTTGTCACCATCCCGAACCACGAAACCCCGTGCCTCAAGGGTCGAAAGCAGCCGGAAGACGATGGTTTTGGTCAATCCCAGGCGGGTGGCAAGTTCCGTCACGCCTTGTCTCGGATGGCTTGCCAAAGCTTCAAGCACGCGCAGGGCGCGGTCGACGGCAGCGATGGTGTAGTCGCGGGGTTCAGACATTTTCGGCCCTACTCTTTTTACGTGAGGCTTGCTTTGCAATAAATTTGCCGCATACTGACTTTAAAACAATGTTTCGCTTAGTGAAACACTGTTCTTGCGGGGGAATGGCGATGAAAATTGCATATGTTGTACCGGGGCCGATGTCGAAGGGTCCGATGGGGCGAACGGAGATGCAGCGCCGGGAAGCGCTGATGAACGACTGGGCGTTCGATGGCACCGAGGTGTCGGTGATCGATGTGCCCTCCGGACCGGCCTCGATCGAGATCCGCCTACGAGGAGATGCTCGCCATCCCACCGACCCTCGATCTGATCATGGAGTGCGAGAAGAAGGGTTTTGATGCGGCCATCATCGGCTGTTTCGGGGACCCGGGGCTGGAGGCGGCTCGTGAACTGGTCACGATGCCCGTTATCGGTCCATGCGAAAGCGCCATGCTTCTGGCCGCGGCGCTCGGGCACAAGTTCAGTGTCCTGACGATTTTCGAAAGCCTGATCGCCGGGCAGGAAATGCTTGCCGTTCAAGCCGGGGTCCGTGCGAAACTGGCGTCGGTCCGTCCGACCGATATTCCCGTTCTGGAACTCATGGCCGATCCCGAGGTGACAAAGAAGCGGCTGATCGACGTGGCCCGCGCTTGTGTCGAAAAGGACCGCGCCGACGCCCTTCTGTTCGGCTGCATGACAATGTCGTTCCTCGATATGGGCGATGAGATTGCCGCCGAGGTTGGCGTGCCGGTCGTCAATGCCGGGCGAGCCGCCGTGAAACATGCAGAAATGCTGGTTTCCATGGGATTGGCCCATTCGAAAAAAGCATGGCCCACGCCTGCAAAGATGAAGGCGGGCAAAACCGCCTCTGACATGCGCGTCGCTTGAACCTGCGCACATCCAACGTCGTCCGCCGGACGCCAACAGGAGAACCACAATGATACTGCCCTTAAGAACATCTGCCTTTGCCGCCATGCTGTCGGCCACCGTGCTGTCGCCCGTGATGGCCGATGAGATCCGAACCATCAACCTCGTCACACGACCGCAGGCCGCGCAGCCTGCCGAGTTCCAGTTCACCCAGCTGATTGCCCAGGAGTGGCGCAGGCTCGGTCTGGATGTGAATGTCGAGGTGATGCCCTGGGAGCAGATGATCCAGGCGATCTGGTTCAGCCGCGATGACTGGGACACGACAGCCTGGCAAATGGTCGGCCGCCCCGAACGTTCCGACCCCGACGAGATCGTCTACAACCTGTTCCATTCCACGACGGCGGAGCAGGGCTTCAACTTCATCGGCTACAACAACCCCGAATACGACGCGCTGGTCGAACAGCAGCGCGTGACGCTCGACCCCAACGAGCGGCGCGAGATTGTCCGGGCGGCACAGGCGCTGCTGGCCGAAGATCAGCCCAACATGATGCTTGCGCACCCGCAATCGACCTACGCGTTCAATACATCTGTCTGGAACCCCGACACCGTGGTGGACCAGTCCGGCATCGGCATCCGCAATACCTGGAGCTATCTCCAGATGGAGCCGCTGGGCGATGTCACCGACATCATCCTCAACTCGTCGGATAATGTCACCGCGATCAACCCGCTCTACATCTCCGGGGGCACGGATAGCTGGATCACGGAGCTTGTGTATGATCGTCTGATGCGGATCGGGCCCGATGGCCTGCCGCAGCCCTGGGCGGCCGAAAGCTACGAGTGGATCGACGACACAACCATCAGGGTCACGCTCCGCGAGGGGATGATGTGGCATGACGGCATGCCGGTGACGCCTGAAGACGTGGCATTCTCGTTCGAAGCTGCCGGATCGGGCGAAGCGCCCATGTATGGCCCCTTCGTCGGGAGCATTGCCGACATCACCATCGACGGCATGGACATCACCTTCTCCCTGACCGAGCCGTCGGCACCGTTCCTCACCGCGAGCCTGTCGAAGATCAACCTGATCCCGATGCATATCTGGGAGCCGGTGATCGCCGAGCAGTTGACCCTCGATACAAACGCCGAGTCGTTTCAGGAAGAGGTGCCGATCGGCTCCGGGCCCTACCGTTTCAGCAGCTGGACCCTGAACGAGGAGGTGGTGCTGGAAGCCAACGCCGAGCATTGGGCCGCCCCGAATGCGGATCGCTGGATCCTGCGGATCGTGCCAAATGTCGAGGCGGCGCTCGGAATGCTCCGCTCGGGCGAGATCAACTTCCTGTCCGACTTCCCCGGCGATCCGACCGTCGTGGTGGCGGCAGCCGAGGAAGATCCCAACCTGACCGCGGTCTCGACCGTCGATATCGGCTTCCGCTATGTCGCCTTCAACCACCGCCGGCCGCCATTCAACGATCCGGCTTTCCGCCGCGCGTTGTCGGCCTCGGTCGATCGTCGGCTCATCGTGGGCGCCGCATTCCGCGGGTTCGCCGTACCGTCGAATTCGGTGGTCTCTCCGGCGCTTGGCTTCTGGCACAATGAAGCCACGGTCGAAGGCATGGAGGCCGGGATCGAGTTGGCCCAGCAGATGCTGGAGGATGCCGGCTACACGGTGGTCGACGGCCGGCTGCACTACCCCGAAGGCGTGTCCGAGACGTTGGGCGAATGAGCCTGACTGAATCAAAGCAGAAGGGACTGGCAGAGTGAAAGCGATCACCGTCATCGGCGCGCGCTTGCTGCAAACAGCGTTCGTCCTGTTGGCGGTGATCACCATTCTGTTCTTTATGTTCCGGTTGATGCCGGGCAGCCCGCTCGCGGCCTATATCGACCCGAATTTCACGCCCGAGCAGCAGGCCGAACTGATGGCCCGCTTCGGCCTCGATCAGCCGCTCTGGCGACAGTACCTGATCTATCTGGGCAATCTCCTTCAGGGCGATCTGGGGGAGAGCTTCTTCTATCGCCAACCTGTGGCCGAGCGGGTGCTGGCGCTTTTGCCGAACACGCTGATCCTGACGTTCAGTTCCCTGATCATCGCATATGTATTCGGCGTTCTTGCCGGCGCGTATCTGGCGTGGAAGCGCGGCTCGGTCGTCGAGCAGATATGTGTGCCTCTGGTTCTGACCACCCGTGCGATGCCGGAGTTCTGGCTTGGCATGCTCTTGCTGGCGGTCTTCAGTTTCGGCATGGGATGGTTCCCCGCGGGCGGGACAAGGCCGCCGGGCGCGGAGTACGATTCCCTCTGGGCGCTCTACAGCTCTGCCGATTTCTGGTGGCACATGACCTTGCCGGTCATGACCTTGGCGATCTACAGTCAGGGACTGCCGCTGTTGCTCATGCGCTCGAACATGATGGACGTCATGCGGGAGGATTTCGTCACCATGGCGCGGATCAAGGGCCTCTCGACCTTTTCGGTCGTGATCCGCCATGCCGCGCGCAACGCGTTGCTGCCCGTCATGACATCCTTCGCCATCGCCGTCGGCTACCAGATCCAGGGCAATGTGGTGGTGGAAACGGTGTTCTCTTGGCCGGGGCTCGGGCGTGAACTGGTGCGCGCCGTCTCAACCGCGGACTACCCGCTGGCGCAGGGCGCGTTTCTGATGATCGCGGTTGTCGTGATCCTGATGAACCTCGTCGCAGACCTGCTTTATGCGGCCCTTGATCCACGGGTGACCCATGAGTGACGCCGTGACCTCCAAAATCCGGGCTCCTGGCCGGATTGCGCGCCTCCGCCGCACGCTCGGCTCGATCCGCCTGCCGCTCCACGATCCGCTCGCGGTGATCGGTCTGTGCATCTACCTGTTCTTCATTCTCATGGCGGTCTTTGCGCCCCTCATCGCGCCCCATGACCCCAACGAGATCCTTTTCACGTCCGAATTCGCCCTTGCGGCGGATCTGACACCGGGCACGGACGGGTACATTCTGGGGACAACGACGCTTGGCAGGGATATCTTCTCGCAAATCGTCTGGGGTGCCCGTTCCGCCCTGCTGATCGGGCTGACCGCGGCCTTCGTGGTGGCGCTCATCGGGTCGATCGTGGGCATCGTTGCGGGTTATTTTGGGGGCTGGGCCGACACGGTGCTGATGCGTCTGGCGGATGTGGCGTTCGGTATTCCGTTCCTGCCCTTCGTCATCGTGCTTGCGGCATTTCTCGAACCGTCGATCTGGAACGTCGTGATCGCCATGGCGCTGGTCTTGTGGCGCGACACGGGCCGGGTGATCCGAAGCCAGACGCTGACCCTGCGCAACCGTGCCTATGTGGAGGCCGCGCGTGTGGCAGGCTCCTCCGACCTGAAGATCATCCTGCGCCACATTGCGCCCAATGTCCTGCCGCTGTCCTTCCTCTATGGCTCCATCGCCATCGGCTGGGCGATCCTGACCGAGGCGTCGATCAGCTTTCTTGGGTTCGGCGATCCGGATTCCATCAGCTGGGGCTACATGCTTCAGGATGCTTTCGCCTCGCAGGCGCTTTCCAAGGGGTCCTATTACTGGTTCGTGCCTCCGGGCTTTCTGATCATCCTGATCGTTTCGGCGGGGTTCTTCATCTCCCGCGGATACGAGCAGATCCTCTTTCCGAAGCTTGACCGATGACCCAACCGCTCTTGACCCTCAAAGACCTCAGCATCGCGTACCGGGTGGGCGACCAGGACACGATTGCCGTCGAAGGGGCGAGCTTCGATGTGCAGCCGGGCAGCATCGTGGGCCTTGTCGGCGAAAGCGGCTGCGGCAAGACCACGCTGGCGCGCTCCCTGACACGGGTGCTGGCGGGCAACGCGCGGATTGCCGGCGGCGAGGCGATTTTTGACGGGCGCGATATCATGGCCCTGTCGGAACGCGCGATGAACGGCCTGCGCTGGCGCGAGATCGCGTTCATTCCGCAATCGGCGATGAACTCGCTTGATCCGGTTTACACGGTCGGCACGCAACTGGCGGAGGTGTTGATCCGCCGCGGCGGGCTGGGGCGCAGTGCCGCGCGTACGCGCGCCGAAGAGTTGTTTGAATGGGTGGGGATCGAGACCAACCGGCTGGGCGATTATCCGCACCAGTTCTCGGGCGGGATGCGTCAGCGCGTGGCGATTGCGCTGGCATTGGCGCTGGACCCGAAACTGATCATCGCGGATGAACCGGTGACCGCGCTTGACGTCATCGTCCAGCGTCAGATCCTCGACCAGCTGCGCGAGTTGAAGGAGCGTCTGGGGATCTCGGTCATTCTTGTGACCCACGATATCTCGGTCGTGGCCTATGTCTGCGACCGCGTGGTGGTGATGTATGCGGGCCGTGTGGTCGAAACCGGGCCGATGGCCGCGACGCTGACCGCCCCTGCGCATCCCTACACGATGGGCCTGCGCAACGCCTTTCCCGATCTGGCCAGCGCCGCCGGAGAGCTGACGCCGATCGAAGGCGCGCCCCCCGATCTGGCCAGCCCGCCGCCCGGCTGCCGGTTTGCGCCACGTTGTCCGTTTGCGGAGGCCCGGTGCCGCACGGATGTACCCGGTCTAGACATCTACGACGGTGATCATCTGGCGGCCTGCCACCGTATCGCTGAGGCGGAAACCCTGAGGGCGCGGGCCGTGGCATCCGAGACCTGGGAGGCACCGGCATGAAGGACGGACACGACCAGGATCCGCCGCTCGTCCGGCTTGACGCGGCGGAGCTGCACTTTCCCGTTGGCGGCGTGGTGGCGCAACTGCAAGGCCGCGCCACCGTGGTCAAGGCCGTCGACGGTGTCACCTTCGAGTTGCGCCGGGGCGAAAGCGTGGGCCTGCTCGGTGAAAGCGGATGCGGCAAGACCTCGACCGGCCGTATGCTGGTGCGGCTGGACAAGGCGACCGGGGGCCGTGTGGAGTTCGATGGCGAAGATGTCAGCGGGCTGACAGGGGATGCTCTGAAACGGTTTCGCAGCCGGGTCCAGCTCATCTTCCAGAACCCGTTCGAGGCATTGAACCCGCGTTTCACGATCCGCGATGTCCTGGCCGAACCGCTTGAGAACGCGCGCATTCCCAGAGCCGAGCACGAGGAGCGGATCCTGCGCTCCATGGCGCTGGTCAAGCTTGGCGATGCGGGGCAGTTCATGGACCGCTATCCGCACCAACTCTCGGGCGGACAACTTCAGCGGATCGTGATGGCCCGCGCCCTGATCCTTGAGCCGGAGTTCGTTGTCGCGGACGAACCCGTATCGATGCTCGACGTGTCGGTCCGCGCTGGCGTGTTGAACGTGTTTCGGGATGTGCGGGCGCAACAGGGGATCACGGCGATCTATATCAGTCACGATCTGGCGCTGGTGCGGTATGTCTGCGAACGCACCATCGTGATGTATCTGGGCCGGATCGTCGAAGACGGCCCGACGGAGGATATCGTCGCCAACCCGCTGCATCCCTATACACAGGCGCTGGTCGCGGCCGTGCCCGTGCCCCACCCGGATCAAAGCCACGCGCCGCTGCCCATCGGACGCGGTGCCCCCGATCCGCGCAACCCGCCCTCGGGCTGTACATTCCGCGACCGCTGTCCGCGCGCCTTCGACCGTTGCGCGGTTGAGGCGCCCGGCCCGACGTATGTCCAGAACCGGATCGTCCACTGCCACCTTCATGAACCGAAGACGTGACCCATGACCTATGCTGCCGACATAAACACCACCGCCGACCCGATCTGCGATCCGATCACGCTCGAGATCATTCAGGGCGCCATCCAGGCTGCGCAAAGCGAAATGGAGGCGTTGATCGAACGCACGGCGATTTCGGCGTTCATCCGCGAGAAGAAGGACTTCTACACCGCGATTTTCGATCGCAATGGCGTGATGGCCGTGGGCTCGATGGTGCCGATCTTTGGCGACATCACCACGCCGGTATTCGAGCATTTCCCGATTGAAACGATGCAGGAGGGGGACCTATATTGGTACAATGACTGCTACGGCTCCTACGGCGCGGTGAGCCATTCCAACGATCAGGTGCTGCTGGCGCCGGTATTCCACAACGGCCGGCGCGTGGCTTTCGTGATGAGCTGGGCGCATTTTGCGGATATCGGCGGCATGCGCCCCGGCTCGATCAGTCCCGACGCGACGGAGATCTGGCAGGAGGGGATCATTATCCCGCCGACCAGGCTGATCGAGGCCGGTGTCGTGAACGACGCCGCGCTTGCGATCTTTCACCGAAACTCCCGTTTTCCCGCGCAAAGCGAGGGCGATATGAGCGCGCTGATGGCCAGTGTGCGGCTTGGTGCGCAGCGTATGACGGAGGCGTCGGATCGTTTCGGGGCCGCGGTGCTTGAAGATGCCCTTGCCCAGCTTCTCGACCGGACGCGGCGCCTTGTCAGGCGCAAGCTCGCGGAAACCTTCGACTACGGCACGCATCGCTTCACCGATGCCATCGATAGCGACGGTCATGGCAACGGGCCGTTTCATCTGCGCTTCGCCATCATCCGCGAGAAGGGCCCGGACGGGGCCGACCGGTTCATCTTCGATGCCACCGAGACCGATGATCAGGCACCCGGGCCGGTCAACCTTCTGATGAACCGCTCCATCCCGGGCATGGCGTTGGGATTGTTCTATCTGGGCGGAGAACCCGGGCAGGTCTGCAACGCAGGCGGACCCCTTGCGCTGGACGAGGTGCGTCTGCGCGAAGGCTCGCTGGTGAAACCTAACTGGCCGGCGCCGCTTGGGATGCGCGGCCTGACGATGATGCGGGTGCTGGCGACGCTGAATGGGCTGGTCAACGCGGCCGGCGGGCAGGCGCCGGCAGCACAGGCGGCCTATGTCGTGGCGCTCATCCGGGGCAGCTACACCGCCGAGGACGGGACCGCGACCCCGTTCCTGCTGGCCGATGGCATCGGCGTCGGATACGGCGCGCGCGCCTTTGCCGACGGGATGGACGCCGTCTATTTCGTGGCGCAGGAAAACTATCCGATCGAGTTCACCGAGCTTGGCTATCCGGTGTCCTTCAGAACCTATGGCATGGTGATGGACAGCGGCGGGCCCGGCGCGTTTCGCGGCGGAACGGGAATATTGCGGGAGTACGAAATCCTTGCCGATCACGCGATGCTGGGCATTCGCATCGATGGCGTCGAAAACCCACCCTGGGGGATCAATGGCGGGAAATCGGGCGCGCCCGGGCGCATCGTCATCAACCCCGGCATGGCCGATGAAAGGGTTCTGCCGCCACTGTCGGATGGCACGATGCTCAAGAAGGGCGATGTGGTGCGCATAGAAACCGGCGGCGGCGGGGGCTACGGACATCCCTTCGACCGACCGGCTGCGAAGGTTCTGGAGGATGTGCTTTCCGGGCTTGTCAGCGCCGAGGCCGCGGCACGCGAATACGGGGTGGCCGTCAAGGGGCGACAGGTCGACGAGGCCGAAACTGCGCGGCTGAGAGCTTCGCGGCCCGTGGTCAAACCTTTCCACCGCAAGGAGTATCTCGATGTCCTTTGATGGTGTGGATCCCGCGCGCGGTGCGACACCGGCACTGACGCTTGCCGTGGATATTGGCGGCACATTTACCGATGTCGCCCTTGCGGATATCGCGACGGGGCAGGTCTGGCGGGCCAAGACACCTTCCCGTCCCGATGACCCGTCGGAGGCGTTCCTGACCGGGCTGCGCCTGGCCCTGCGCGCTGCGGGCGCGGCGCCCGGTGACCTGCGTCAGGTTCTGCATGGAACCACCGTCGCCACCAACATGATCCTTGAAGGCAAGGGTGCGAGGGCGGCCCTGGTGACGACCCGCGGGTTTCGCCACGTGCTTGGGATCGGGCGACAGGACATCCCTCGCGCGGCCAATCTCTACAACTGGATCAAGCCCGAGCGCCCCGTGCCGGCCTCACGGATCGTGGAGGTGGCCGAGCGTGTCCTGCCCGGCGGCGTCGTCGCGCAGCCACTGGACGAAGACAGCGTTGCAGCCGCCGCGGAGGCGCTGCGCGAGATGGAAGTGGATGCGGTGGCCATCTGCCTGCTCCACGCTTTCGCCAATCCCGACCATGAGCGTCGCACCGCCGAGATCCTGCGCGCGGCCCTGCCCGGTGTTGCGGTGACCGCATCCTCGGACGTGCTGCCGGTGGTGCGGGAGTATGAGCGGACATTGGCATCGGTGCTGAACGCCATCGTGATGCCCGGCGTCACGAAATATGTCGGACGAATCGAGGACAAGCTGACCGCCGAGGGGGTTCCCGCGCCGCTGCTTCTCATGCAATCGAATGGTGGCGTTGCCGGGGCGGGCAAGATCCGTTCTGCCCCCGCCCTGACAGCGTTGTCCGGGCCTGCGGCGGGTGTGGTCGGCGCAAGATCCGTGGCGGCAACATGTGGGATCGATGATATCCTGACTGTCGATATCGGCGGGACGAGCGCGGATATCTGCCTTGTCTCGGGCGGCGAGATCGGGCTGACGCAACAGGGACAGGTGGGGGACTGGCCCTTGCCTCTGCCGATGGTCGATATGGTCACGATCGGCGCCGGCGGCGGCTCCATCGCCCGTGTGGCCGACGGCGTGCTGACGGTCGGGCCGGAAAGCGCCGGGGCCACGCCGGGCCCTGCGGCTTATGGCCGGGGAGGGACCGAGGCGACGGTGACCGATGCCCATGTGGTGCTGGGGCACCTGCCCGCGCGCCTGCTTGGCGGGGACATGGCGCTCGACGTGGTGGCGGCGCGCCGCGCGTTGGAGGACGGGGTCGCCCGACCGCTTGGCATCGCCGTGGAGGACGCGGCGCGCGGCATTCTCGCCATTGCCGACAACAAGATGGTCGGCGCCCTGCGCGTCGTGTCGGTCGAGCGTGGCTTCGATCCGCGGGATTTCACGCTTCTTCCCTTCGGTGGAGCCGGCCCGCTTCACGGCTGTGCGCTGGCCGATCTGATTGGCACACGCCGAGTGCTGATCGTGCCCGCACCCGGCATTCTGTGCGCCGACGGGCTGATGGCGGCGGATCTCAAGTCCGAGTTCAGCCGCGCCCGGCCCCGCGCCGGCGTCGCCGATATGGCGGAGGCCGAACGGCTCTGCGCAGAGCTTGAGGCCGATGCGGCCGCGTGGTTCGATGCGGAGGACGTGGCGGAGGCCGACCGGCAAACCAGTCGCGTCGCTCTCCTGCGCTATGCCGGTCAGGGCAATGAACTGGCCGTCCCGTGGGCCGACACGGTCGAGGCGTTGGAGGCGGGCTTCGTGGCCGCCCACCGGGCCCTTTACGGGTTCGAGTTGAGCGCACCGATCGAGCTTGTGACGCTGCGGGTCGAAGCCCGCGCCACCATGCAGGCGTTTGCCCCGGCCGTGCTTGCCCCGGGGGACCCGCCGGTGCCGGTGGATCATGTGCCCATAGCCTTGCCATCGGGCCGGGAGACCGTGCCGCTTTTCGACCGGTCCACTCTGAGTGGCGGCGCGATCATTGAAGGCCCCGCAATCGTAAGCCAACTTGACACCACAACCCTGATCGCGCCCGGCTGGACAGGCACGGTGCAAACCTCGGGCGCCCTTCTGTTAACCAAGGCCGACACATGACCGAAGATACTGAAATCACCGACACGCTGGCTGCGGTCTTCGACTATATCGAGGCGAACCGCGAAGATCATCTGCAACGCGTCATCGAGTACGTCAAACACCCGTCGATCAGCGCCCATGATATCGGCATACGCGAAGTTGCGGCGATTCTGGTCGAACACCTGAGCGGGCTCGGTTTTGAGGCCGAAGCCGTTCCGACATCGGGCCATCCGATGGTTCTGGGCCACCGGTGCGATGCGCCCGGCAAACCGACCGTCCTGCTTTACGGCCATTACGATGTGCAGCCGCCGGATCCGCTGGAAGCATGGATCACTCCACCATTCGAGCCGACGATCCGCGACGGGCGCATCTACGCGCGCGGGATCGGAGACAACAAGGGCCAGCATTTCGCGCAGCTTCTGGCGCTGGAGGCCCATCTGAAAGTCACCGGGACCTTGCCGTGCAACGTGATTTTCCTGCTGGAGGGGGAAGAGGAAATCGGCTCCCCCCGGATCGCGGAATTCGTCGCCGCCCATACCGATCGTCTGAAAGCCGATCTGGTGGTGACCGCCGATGGCCCGCTGCACCCCTCGGGCCGGCCCATCGTGACCTTTGGCGTGCGTGGCATGGCGGGATTTGAACTGGTCGTCAAAACCGGACGGACGGACGCTCATTCCGGCAATCATGGCGGCACGATGCCCAACGCATTGTGGACGCTTGTTCACCTCTTGGGCACCATGAAGGATGCGGAGGGCCGGATCACGATAGAGGGCCTGCACGATCCGGTGCGCCCGCCCACCAATGCCGAACGGGCCGCCGCCGACTCCCTGCCGGTCGACGTGCCCGGATATCTCGAGTCCATGGGGCTTGGCCGTCTGGACGCGCCTGCCGACAGACCGTTCCACGACCGGTTGATGTTCCATCCGACCCTGACGATCAACGGCATTCACGGCGGCTATGGCGGCCCGGGCACGAAAACGGTGCTTCCTGCCGAGGCGATTGCGAAATGCGACATCCGCCTTGTTCCGGACATGACGCCGGAGCAGGCGGTGGCCTGCGTCCGCGCCCATGTCGAAAAACACGCGCCCGAGGGCGAGGTTGAGGTGGTCATGAGCGGCAGCGGCATGTTGCCGTCGCGCACATCGCTCGACAACAGGTTCGCATCGGCGGTCGTCGATGCCGTGCGGACGGCGCGCGGGGTCGAGCCTTATCTTTACCCGAGCATTGGCGGCAGCCTGCCGGATTACGCCTTTACCAAGACGCTCGGGCTTCCCGCCTTCGTCACGCCCTATGCAAACGCGGACGAGGCCAACCACGCCCCGAATGAAAACCTTGAGATCTCCCTCTTTCATGACGGCATCCGCACCGGCGCCGCGCTGCTCGACAGGTTGGGCAGAATGTCGATATGAACACGGGCCGCGATCCGGCGGAGACCGGCGTCACCGTCTTTCACAACGCCCGGCTCTGGGACGGTGTGTCCGATGAGGCGTTGGAGAATGCATCCGTCGTGGTCGAAGGGGCGCGCATCCGCGAGGTTGGCGGGGATGCGCGCCATACCGGTCCGGCGCATCGGATTGATTGCGGCGGCCTGTTTCTCATGCCGGGCCTGATCGACGCGCATTACCACGCCAACACACCAAGCTACGACTTTTACGGCACCGACCGCATGCATCCCGCGTTGCTTGCCGCCCATGCGGCGCGGCTGCTGACGGGGGCCGTCGACCGGGGCTATACCACGATCCGGGACGCAGGCGGCGGCGATGTCGGTCTTGCCCAGGCGCTTGATGCCGGGTTGATCGACGGGCCGCGGTTTTTCTACCCCGGCAAGGCCCTGACACAAACCGGAGGGCACGGTGACATGCGCCGGCGCGGCGAACCGGATCTGTGCGGATGCGGGGAATATGCGGGCGTCATCTGCGAGGCCGTCGATGGCCCCCATGAGATGCGCAAAGCCGTGCGCCAGCGGTTCCGGCAAGGCGCGACGCAGATCAAGATCTTCCTGTCCGGCGGTGTCTCGACGGAGCTTGCACCGCTGGAGATGCCCCATTTCACCGATGCCGAAATTCTGGTCGCGGTGGAGGAGGCGGCGCGGCGCGGATCCTACGTCATGGCCCATTGCCATACCGATGCCGGTGCGCGGCGGTGTGTCGAATTGGGCGTGCGGACCATCGAGCATGGCAGCCTGATCGAGCCCGAGACGGCTGCTTTGATCGCTGAGGCCGGTGCCTATGTTGTACCCACGCTCTCCGCCGGTGAGTTGATTGCCGAAAATGCCGAAGCGCTCGGGCTTCCCAAGTCCGCGACCCAAAAGGTGCGGGAGGTCAACAAACGCACGCTTGCCGCCATCGAGGCTTGTGTGGCGGCTGGGGTCAAGCTTGGCCTGGGTTGCGATCTGCACGGCGACGTTTTTCTTCAGACCCAGGGCCGGGAGCTGCTTCTGCGCGGACAGGTGCAGCGGCCTGTGGATGTCCTGCGGTCGGCGACATCGATCAATGCAGAGATCGTTCAGCGCGCGGGCGAACTGGGCCAGATCGCACCCGGCGCGCTTGCGGATCTCATCCTTGTCGATGGCGACCCGCTGAGCGATCTGTCGGTCTTCGTGTCATCCGCCAAGACCGTTCGATTGGTGATGATCGATGGCAAGATCCGCAGGGACCGACGCACCT
This sequence comes from Rhodophyticola sp., assembly GCF_965284195.1. Classification (NCBI taxonomy): domain Bacteria; kingdom Pseudomonadati; phylum Pseudomonadota; class Alphaproteobacteria; order Rhodobacterales; family Roseobacteraceae; genus Rhodophyticola; species Rhodophyticola sp. The sequence goes on from NZ_CBDIRM010000001.1 coordinate 3,733,204, forward strand.
GACTTCCATGGGCGGGGGGCACGGCGGGTCGCGGGTCCGGCGCCTTTCGGCGGTTCGCGTTCTGCATCTGTCCCGTCATTCCACCTTATCCAGCGCGCGCCGATCCGAAACCTCCCGGTGTCCGTAATGCCCGGCCTGAGCGGCCAACGATCCAGCGGGGGCGTGGCATCCCGAACACCGGGGTTTCGTTTTCCGGAGGCAACCTGCGCGGACGGTCGGCACGAGCGCAGCTTTCGCTCAGAACGCGCGGCAGCCGTCACTCCATCTGGCTTGGCAGGTAGGTCACCAGATCGGGGAAGGCGACAAGGATACCAAGGCGTATCAGGTCGCTGAGGACGAATGGCGCGACGCCTATGAAGATCGTCGTCAGCCCCACGGTCCGCAGCACGCTCTTGATCACGAAAACATTCATACCCACCGGCGGTGTGATCAGGCCCAGTTCGACCGTCATCACCATGATGATCCCGAACCAGATCGGGTCGAAGCCCAGCTCCAGGATCAACGGAAACACGATGGGCACGGTCAGAAGGATCATTGCGATCGGATCTAGCACACAACCGAGCAGCAGGAAGAAGACCAGAAGGATCCCGAGAACGACGTATCGGTTGAGTCCCATGTCGATGATCGCGTTGGTCAGGTCCTGAGGCACTTGGGTGATCGCCAGGAAGTAGCCGAAGATCAGGGCGCCGATCAGGATCGTGAAGATCGCCGCCGTCGTCCGAACCGTTTCGCGCAGCGCCTCCCAGAAATTCGCCCAGCTCATGCGGCGGCGTGCCAGAGCGATGATCAGGGCACCCATGGCCCCCATGGCGGCCGCCTCGGTGGCGGTGAAGATGCCGCCGTAAATGCCTCCGAAAATGAAGATGAACAGCAGCAGGATCGCCCAGATGCCGCGCAGGGCCGCAAACCGGACGCTCCAGGCCGCCTTCTCCACGCTTTTCATCTCGGAGCCGGAGAACCCGGCAATCACCCGGATTGTCAGAATGTACATCAACGCGGCAAGAAGGCCGGGAATGATCGCGGCAATGAACAGCTCGCCCACGTTCTGTTCCGTGAGGATGCCGTAGAGCGCAAGAGGGACGGAGGGCGGGATGATGATGCCGAGGGTACCACCTGCCGCGATGACGCCGGAGGACAGGCGCTCGGAATACCCCAGGCGGCGCATTTCCGGGAAGGCGACCTTGGAGAAGGTGGCCGCCGTGGCGACGGAAGAGCCGCAAATCGCGGCAAAGCCCGCGCAGGCCCCGATTGTCGCCATTCCGACCCCGCCCTTGCGATGGCCGAGCCATGCGCTTGCAAATCCGAAAAGCTCCCGGCTCATGCCCGAAGCGGTTGCGAACGCGCCCATCAAGATGAACATGGGGATCAGCGCCAGACTGTGCTTCGTTGCCGTGGAGATCGGCGATGAGGACAACAGGTTCAGTGCCACGTCCCAGTTGAACCCCGTGACCGCCGCGAAGCCTACGACACCGGAGATGCCCATGGCGAAGCCGACCGGCACGCGGAGAAGCATCAGGGTGAATAGAAGGCCGAAACCCAAGGCGGCAATGAGGTCACGATCCATGTCTGGGGTCCATTTGGAATGTCGGGTCAGTCGGCCGTCTGCACCGGGATTTCGGAGGGAGTGTCACCGCGTCCGCGAAGGATCCGCACCAGCCGGATAACGCCGAACACCTGCGCGGCCACCAGACCGAACCACGCGAAGGCGTAGAAACCGGCCACGGGCAGGTCGAGGTCGATCGTGCCGTGATTTGCGGTCCAGGTGTCGATCACCTTCTCGGTGAACTTCCACAAAAGAAAGGCGAGCCCGAGGGTGACAATCGCGTTGGAGAGTACGTCGATCACCCATCGCAGGCGCCTGGGCGAGAGCGCCCATACGGCATCCATCGTGATGTGATCGCCCCGATAACACGCGCTTGCGAGGCCCCAGAAGATCACGACGCCAAGAAGGTAGCGCGCGCCATCGAATGCATCGGGAATCCCGGTGTTGAAGACGTACCGGGCAACGACGGCCGAAAACGACAGCACCGTCACCACAAGAAGGGCTGCCGCCGCGATGTTTTCCACCGCGGCGACAATGCGCTGAAAGGCGCGGGACATTGCTTCAGTTCCCGTCCGCGGGCGTCTGGGCAAAGGCCTCGATCAGGGCGTCATAGGCGGCCTGGCCATCGTAGCCGGCGTCGTCGGCTGCCGCGAGCCACTCGTTGCGTACCGGTTCAACCGCATCCTGGAAGGCCTGAAGCTGCTCGGCACTCGGCACGTTGATGGTGTGGCCGTCGTCTATGAGGCGCTGCCGGCCATCTGCTTCCACGGCGAGCCAGCCCGAGGAGATACGCGCCGCCCATTCGCTCGTGCAATGGCTGTCCACCGCGGCCTTCGCCCGATCCGAAAGGCCGTCATAGGTCGCCTGGTTCATCACGAAGGCAAAGTTGTTGAAGGCCATGTCGATATCGAGGTGGTTCTGAACGACATCGTTGATTCCGAACGGGAAAAGGCTAGCCCACGGAAACAGGATCGCATCGGCCACGCCACGCTCCAGCGCCTCGCGGGACTCGGGCGCAGAAATCTGAATATTGGTCGCGCCCATCGCGCCGAAGTAGTTCGCAAGCGTGCGGTTCGGCAGGCGAATGCGCATCCCGTCGATGTCTTCGATGCTCACGACCGGTTCGACGGAATGCAGCGCGTAGAGACCGCCATTGAAGGTCAGGCAAAACTTGACCTCCGCCATCTCCTCTTCCGCATATTCGCGATACCAGCCGTCGAAGGCCTCGGTTTCCGCGGTCACGGGGTCGTCGATGAGAAAGGGCAGTTCGGCCACGCCGACCATCGGGAAACGGCCGGGCTGATAGCCGGTGTTGATGAAGGCTATGTCGGCGATGCCGTTGGCCGCCAGGTCGTAATGGTCGCCCGCCGCGCCAAGCTGGCGCGCGGGGAAGACCGCGACCTCGATTTCGCCGCCCGAGGCTTCGACGAGCGAGTCGATCCATGCGGGAAACACCGTGGTGTTCAGAACGTGCTGGGCGGGGAGCCAGTTTGCGAAACGGAGTTCCGTCGCACCGGCGGGTGCTGCGGCAATTGCAAGCGCGACCGCGCCGCCTGCTGCTATTCTCTGTGTGGTCATCATCGTGGTTTCCTCCCTTGGTGAGTTTCCGTGTCGTCGGCACCGCATGTCTTCTTTTTCTGTCCGGTGAGTGTTTGCGGTTGGGTTGTCGTTCCTTTGTTCCGATCAGGCCGCACCGGTCCGCTGGATGGCGATGTTCAGCAGGACTTGCCGCCTGTCCCGTGTCGCGACGTCGATCGCGCGTTCCAGCGCTGCGGGCAGCGCATCGCCGGTCAGGACCGTTTCGGTATAGGCACGGCTGGCCTCGGCCGTTTTCGTGAAATCCGGGCTGGGCCGGAGAGATGTGAGCGGGACTTCATTCGCCTTCGGCGCCAGCCCATCCTTGTAGAGCCCCTCGGCGGAGTGCCGGACGGCCGCCCACTCTTCGTTGTTCAGCACCAGCGTGATGACCGGAAGGGCCAAGGCCTCCGCGATCTGGTGGCAGGCGGTGGGATTGGCGAACATGTAGCTGCCATCGCCCATGGTCGCGAAAACGAGCCGGTCTGGATCGGCGAGTTGCGCGCCAAGCGCCGCCGGAAAGCCCCAGCCCAGCCCGCCGGAGTAAGGCTCCTGAAAATAGCTGTTGTGATGCTCCAGATCGAGCGGTTCCATGGGGGCGCCCAGTTCGTGAAACACCGTCGCCTTGCGGCCCTTGATCGCCTGGCCAAGGCAATGGCTGACCCACTCTTTCGTCATGGGCCCGCCGGAGCCAGATGTTGCATGTTCAAGTGCGGCCGCGCGGCGCGCCTCGGACCGCGCGGACATATGGCGATGCCGGCGGGAGATTGCCTCTGACCCGGCGGGCGGGGTGCCGATTTCCTCGATCAGTGCGATCAGCGCGTCCGACGTTTCCCCCGCAAGGCAGATATCGGCGGGAAAGTTGCGAACGGGTGTGCGGGAAAACAATGGATCCGGCCCCAGCTGGATCACCGTGGCGTCATCACGCAGGGTCGTGCCGTCCGGCCACCAAGGCGCCAACGCATTGATCACGAGGACGACATCCGCCTCGGCCAGCAGATCGGCCGGATCCGGCCCGATGCTCATCGGATGCCGGTTGGAGAGCGAAAGCTGGTTCGCCCAGTACTGGCAGACCGGAAACGCCCAATCGTCGACGAAGCCGGCAAAGGCCTCAAATGCCGCGTCCGAGCCGACGCCGCGCTGGCTGATGATCAGCGGATGCTCAGCCGCCCGCAAGAGTTGTGCCGCCTGGGTCAGCGCAGCCCGGTTCGGCGCCACGTCGGCTGGTTGCATCCTCGCCGGAGCGCCGGCCTGCTCGGTCGGGATCGGCTCGCACAGCACTTCCCGCGGAAGGCTGAGATAGACAGGTCCCCTGGGCGTCGAGTTGGCGATGGCGGCGGCCCGGTCAAGAAGCTCGGGGAGTTGCTCGGGGAACCGCAACTCATATTCCCATTTCGACACTTCCCGTACCAGTGCGGTCTGGTCATACATTTCCTGCCCCCAACCGATGGGCACGGTGCGGGCGCCAAACCGGTCCTTCTCCATGACGGGCGTCCGGCCTGACATAATGAGAACGGGGATCTGATCGCAGGCGGCGTTGATCGCCCCGGTCGCCCCGTTCGAGAGACCGACATTGGTGTGAAGGAGAACCGCCTGCATCTGCCCCGACACAAGGTAGTAGCCATGCGCCATGCCAAGGGCGGCATGCTCATGGGGGCAGGTGACCGGCGTGGGCAGGTCGATACCCTTCCGGGTCGCGTCGATCAGGCCTTCGATGATCGGCGGGAAGTCGGTGCCGGAATTCGCGAACACATAATCGACACCGAGCGTCTTGAGCTTGCTGAAGAGGGCGCCGCCCGCGGCGACCTCGGTCGGCTCGGCCACCGGCGCGATATCGATAGCGGTTTTGCGCGTCATGCCGCCCTCCGCCCGCGCAGTATGGGAACCGACCGGGCTGGGCCGGTGACTGTGCCGGTTGCGGTTTGGGCGACGATGGGCATGGCGCAGGTCCGGCGATGCGGGCGGCATCCGGCGCGGCCCGCGGGTCTCACGCTGGCGTTGTCGATGACCTGTGACACCTTCATGCCGCGACTGCCCCCTATCTCACTCTTTGACTTCGATGCTTCACCATATGCTTCAAAATAGGCCGGTCAATCGGGATTCTGAGAATTTAATCTCACATAGTGAGATATTGCTTTCCATGGAGCCTGCATGTGATATGTCTTTGTGAGCGGACGGGTGCCTTCAAGGCGGTCCCGCCGTTGGCCTGACATCGACCCGAGGATCAAGGATCAGACGTGCCGACAAAACCCAATGAATCGGTTCTCAAGAGTTTCGAAATCCTGAGCCTCGTTCGTGCCGACCGGCCCGAGATCACCTCCCAGATCGTCGTTCATGAGCTGGGAATGAACCCGGCCACTGCGCACCGGTTCCTGTCGACCCTCGTGATGGTCGGGGCTTTGGCGAGCTACAAACGGGGCAGCTATTGTCTGGGGCCACGCGCCGCCGAACTGGGCAGCCTGGAGCAGCTTACGAACCCGCTGTCGAATGTCGTCAAGCCGGTTATCGAAAGCGCCAGCCAGGAGTTGAACGAGTCCGTCATGGCAAGCCGCCTGTCCCGCGGCGGCCCGGTTTGCATGGCCGTGGCCACGCCGAACCGCCCGTTCAACATCGCCATCAAGGTCGGCACCATCTTGCCGCTCCACTCGACGGCGCAGGGGAAGCTATGGCTTTCGTCGCTGACCCGGAAGGAGCGTCTGGCACGTCTCGGCGCGTATCGGCTGGTCGCCTTGACCGATCGGACGATACAGGATCTGGATGTGCTTGAGCGGGAGCTTGACCAGATCCGCAGCCAGGGGTTTGCGATCAACAAGGGTGAAAACGAGGTGGATCTGGGCGCGGTCTCGATCCCCGTGAAAGGCAAAACGGGTGAGATCATCCTCACGCTCTCTCTTTTCGGTTTGTTGAGCCGGTTTGACGATCAGTTCGTGGCGCGCGCGATCGAGCGATTGAGGCGCGCGGCGCAGGAGATCCAGGATCAAGGCGGCTAATGAGGGGCACGTCGCAACGCAGCCTAAGGCCACGCGGCATATGACGCGCGCCTGTCATCGTCACCGCCCGTGGGCCTTTGCAGCCTGCGATACTTTCCGGGCGGCACCTCCTCATGCCGCTGGAAGAAACGATTGAAATAGGCCGCATCATTGAATCCCAGCCTGTAGGCAATCTGTGCCATCGGCAGGTCGGATTGCAGAAGCAGCGTCTTCGTCTCGTCCATCAGGCGCGCCTGGATGTGGGAATGCGGGCTGCGCCCGATGGCCCGGCGGACGACGGTATTCAGGCGATCGCGCGAAATGCCGAGCGCTTCCGCATACTGGCCGACCGTCCAGTGCTGGGTGAGGTGAAGCTCCACGAGTCCCAGAAAGTCCTGCACGATCCGGCTTGGCAAGGCCACCGATCGTTCGATCTTGGGGGCCGCCGCCCGCCAGATATGGATCAGCGCCAGCGACACCAGTGTCTGAACGGCCATGTCCGACCCCGGTGGCGCGCCGGAGAGTTCTGCTTCGATCTCGTCGAAGAGACTCCGCAGCCGGTCGAAGCTACGCGACCCGGCCGTGTTGAAGGCCAGAACTCTCCCTCCGATGGTGGAGCGGATATGGCCGGACAGGCCTCCCGCCGGCATCGCGCGGCCGATCACCGTCTCCGTAAGGCGCAGTGAAAACCCCGGCGTCCCGGCCGAGAGCTTCAGCCGCGCCGTGCTGCCCGCCGGCAGCCAGACGAGGCATGGCGCGTCCACCTTTGTTTCCCGCGCGCCCTCGATCAGCCGAACCGACCCTGCATCCAGCACGAACAGGCCGCACCGCCGCCCGCGCAGGGCGAACTCCGTCGCTGTCAGCGCGCTGCGGATACGGTCCGCCTGAATCGTCGGAACCTCGCCGATCTTCGCCTCCCCGGAACACCTCAAAAGTGCAATTTAATACTCAAATCGTCTATTATCGGCCCAACTCCTGCAAGCTATGATTTTAACGATACCGTGCCGCCCGCTCTGGGCAGCCCGGAAAAACACCGCGCAAAGCGGGTCGCAAATATAGGGAGGAACCAATGTCACAGACTGTTCTGAGGCGCGCTTTCTTGCGCTCCGTATCTGCGTTTGGCGCTGCCGCGCTTTTCTTGTCCGCGATGTCGGAGGGCGCGGTCGCGCAGGATGACCGCACGTCGGTCCGAATCGGATATGCCGTTTCCTTGTCCGGGGCAAATGCCGGCGGCGCGGGGATCACCACGATTCCGAACTATCGCCTGTGGGTCGAAGACGTGAATGCCGCGGGCGGCCTGCTTCTGCCCGATGGAAGCCGTCTGCCCATCGAGGTGATCGAATATGACGACCGGTCCTCGTCGGAAGAAGCCGTGCGCGCGGTGGAGCGTCTGGCCACCCAGGACGAGGTCGATTTCATCCTTCCGCCCTGGGGCACGGGCTTCAACCTGGCCATCGCCCCGCTGATGGCGCGCGCCGGCTATCCTCAGATCGCCGTGACCGCGGTGACCGACCGCGCGCCGGAATTCGTCGAGCGCTGGCCGTCGAGCTTCTGGCTGCTGGGCGGTGGCGCCGACTATTCGACTGCCCTGGCCGCGGTGATGGCCGAGGCGCGCGATGCCGGTGCGATCAACAATCAGGTCGCCATGATTTCGGTCGCTGACGGGTTCGGGATCGATCTCGTGAATGCCGCGCGGCCCGCTCTGACCGAGGCCGGATTCGAGCTTGTCTACGACGAGGTCTTCCCCGTCGGAACCTCCGACTTCTCCACCATCCTCAACGAGGCTCGGGCCACAACGGCCGACAGCTTCGTCGCCTTCTCCTATCCGCCGCACACATTCGCGCTGATGCAGCAGGCGCAGGTCGTCGATTACAGCCCGCCGCTCTTCTATCTGGGTGTCGGCGCGGGGTTCCCGGTGTTTCAGAACATGAACGCGGAAAATGTGGAGGGGGTGATGAGCCTTGGCGGCATCGACCCCAACAACCCGCTGAACGCGGCCTATCGCGAACGCCATCAAGAGGTCATCGGCGCGCCCGCCGATTACTGGGCCAGCGTCATCACCTATTCCAGCTTGCAGATGCTGCAACAGGCCATCGAACGGGTTGGGCTGGATCGGGAGGCCGTGACGCAGGAACTGGCGACTGGCACGTTCGAGACGGCGGCGGGCACGATCACGCTGGAAAACAACCAGCTTCGCGACCTTTGGTGGGTCGGACAATGGCAGGGCGGTACCTTTGTCGGCGTCGCGCCCACAGACCGCGAAGGGGCCAGCGCGCCGCAACTTCCGAAGCCGGGCTGGAACTGAGACTTCCGCAGGTCGGGCCCGCACGCGATCGTCACGCGCGGGCCCGATGCCGCTTCTTCCGGGGCTGACACGTCACCCCGGCTTGCCGTGAGAGACCACCGATGCTGATCGACACACTTATCACCGGGCTCGTCGCCGGAGGCACCTACGCGCTGGTCGCGATGGGCCTGACGATCCAGTTCGGCATCTCGCGGATCATGAACCTGGCCCATGGCGACACGATCATCGCCGCGTGTTTCGCCAGCTTCGTTCTGTTTTCGGTTTTCGGGCTGAGCCCGATACTGGCGCTGATGATCGTCGTGCCGGTCGGCTATGTGCTGAGCGACGCGGTCTACCGGATCATCATGCGCCCGTTGGTCGCCCGCGCGCCCAATGCGGGCGCACTGGAGGTCGACTCCATCCTTGTCACCTTCGGCCTGCTCTTCGTGATCCAGGGTGTTCTTCTGGTGGCTTTTGGAGGCAACTATACCGGCTACGCCTTTCTCAACACGCCGGTCGATCTCTTCGGCACGATCGTCGCCGCGAACCGTCTTCTGGCGCTTCTGCTGGCGCTCGTCTTCGGTATCACGCTGATCTTCGTGCTGAGCCGCACGAGGTGGGGCATGACACTGCGCGCCGTCTCCATCGCGCCGGAGAATGCCCCGCTTGTGGGCATCGACATCAATCGTGCGGCGCGCACCGCCTTCGCACTGGGCGGCGCTCTCGCCGCCACCGCGGGCGTCGTCGTCTCGATGTACCAGACCTTCACCGCCACCATCGGCGTCATCTTCACCATGAAAGCGCTCATCGTGGTGATCCTTGGCGGGAAGGGGAGCCTGACCGGCGCGCTGATCGGCGGGCTTCTGCTCGGCCTTGTGGAGACCTTTGTGGCCGCCTACATCGATCCCGGGCTGACCCTTGCAGCAACCTATGCGATCTTCCTTCTGCTGCTGATCCTTCGTCCCACCGGCTTTTTCGGACAGGCGGGGTAAGCGCATGAACACGACCGTTGCCTTCATCCTTGCCGCCGCCGCCCTTGCGGGCCTCGCCATCGCCCCGCTGTTCCTGAATGCCTACGGCATCGGGTTGCTGGTCGGCATGACGGGCTATGTCGTGCTGGCCTCGGCCTGGGCGATGTTCTCCGGGCCCACCCGCTATGTCTCGCTTGCGACGGTCGCCTTTTTCGGCATCGGCGCCTATACCATGGCGGTCCTGTCCGAAACCCTGCCTTACCCGCTGGTCCTGCTCTGCGCCTGCGCGATCGGCCTGACCGTCGCATTGATCGTGGGGCTGTCGACGCTGCGCCTTGCGGGCATCTATTTCGTGATCTTCACCTTCGGGCTGGCCGAACTGATACGCCAGCTTGTCACCTGGTACGAAGTCAACGTCACCGGCACGCTTGGCCGCTACATTTTCCTGCCGTTCGAGGGCATTCATATCTACTGGCAGCTTCTCGCGCTTGCCGCGGCCACGCTGCTTCTGTCCTGGTGGATCAACCGAAGCCGTCTGGGGCTGGCGCTGCGGGCGGTCGGCGACGATGAGGTCGTGGCGGCCCATGCGGGCATCAACGTCTCCCGCGCCAAGCTCATGCTCTTCGCGCTCAGCGCCACGATCATTACATTGGTCGGCGCCATCCAGGCCCCGCGCTGGGTCTATGTGGAGCCCGCCATCGTGTTCAATCCGACGATCTCCTTTCTGACGCTGATCATGGCGCTTCTTGGCGGCGCCACCCGGCTGTGGGGGCCGGCACTTGGCGCGATCCCGCTGTTCCTGCTGTTCGAATGGCTCTCGGCCAACTTCCCCAACTACTTCTCGATCATTCTTGGAGTTTTCTTCATCGGCATTGTCTTCTTCCTGCCGCAGGGGGTGCTTGCCAAGATCGAAGGCTTGCGTCGCCCGGCACGCAAGGCGCCGCCCGAGGACAAGGAACGGAGTGGCGCGGCATGAGCTCTCATCTGCAGATCACCCATTTGCGCAAGCGCTTCGGCGGCTTGGTGGCAGTCAAGGATGTCAGCTTCGACGTGGCGGATGGCGAGGTCGTGGGCCTGCTCGGTCCCAACGGGTCGGGCAAGACGACGGTCCTCAACATGATCTCCGGTGCCCTGCTGCCCACGGCCGGCGAAATCACGCTGCGGGGCGTGCGTATCAGCCGCCTGCGCCCCGATCGCATTGCCCGGCACGGCGTTGCCCGCACCTTCCAGCTTGTCCGCCCGCTGCCGTCACTGACCGTGGCTGAAAACGTTCTTGTCTCGCTCGCCTTCGGACGTTTCAAACATTGGGGGCCGGACGCCCGCGATCTGGCAGAGGAAAAGCTCGCCTTCGTTGGCCTTGGCGGTCGCGGTGGCGAGAACGTCGCCAACCTGACCTATATCGACCAGAAGCGCATGGAGCTGGCCCGGGCGCTTGCGTCCGAACCCGCGCTTCTGCTGCTTGACGAATGGCTTGCCGGCCTGACCCCATCCGAACTTCAGATCGGCATCGACCTTGTCCGCCGTCTGCAAAGCGCGGGCATGTCGGTTCTGCTGGTCGAACATATCATGGATGCGGTGCGCGCGCTCTGTGCACGCTGCGTGGTGATGAACGCGGGCGAGATCATCGCCCATGGTCCGACGGAAACGGTTCTGAAGGACCCCGGCGTGGTCGCGGCCTATCTGGGTGATGGTCATGCTTGAGCTTTCAGACGTCACCATCCGTTACGGCCAGCATCTGGCGGTCGACCGGGTCTCCGCTACCGTGGCTGCCGGCGAGACGGTGGTGATCCTTGGCGCCAACGGGGCCGGCAAGACCTCTCTCCTGAAGGCCATCTCGGGGATCATCGCCGCCCAGCCCGGATCGGCGATCCGGTTTCAGGACCGCGACGTAACGGGGACCCCGGCCCATGAGATCACCGGCGCCGGCATCGCTCTGGTGCCCGAGGGGCGGGGCCTTTTCGGCGGCATGACGGTGCGTGACAACCTCCGGCTTGGCGCCAACCCCGCTCGCGCGCGTGCGGTAGAGACGGAGCGACTGGAGCTTGTCCACGATCTCTTTCCGCGCCTTGCCGAACGGCAGGGACAGATCGTGCGCACCATGTCGGGCGGCGAGCAGCAGATGGTGGCGATTGCCCGCGCGCTGATGTCGAACCCCGATCTGCTGCTTCTCGACGAGCCGAGCCTGGGCCTCGCTCCGATTGTGGTGCAGGAGCTTTTTCGCGCGCTCGCCCGGATCCGCGAGACCGGGGTCAGCTTGCTGATCGTCGAGCAGAATGTGCGGCTGAGTCTGGGTGTCGCCGACCGGGGCTATCTGATGGAAGCCGGCCGTCTGACGGGCGAGGGGTCCGCCGACGACCTGTTGACCGACGACGCCGTGCAAAACGCCTTTCTAGGAACCGTGAGCTGACCGACAGGGAGATCGACTATGGAAATGCTGGAACTGCTGATCGCCGGAGAGGACGTGCAGGCCTCGGGCGGGCGCACCTTCACAAGGGATAATCCGCTGACGGGGGAGACGGCCACCGTTGCCGCGGCCGCGTCGGTCGAGGATGCGACGCGCGCGGCCGATGCCGCCGCGGCGGCCTTTCCGGGCTGGTCCGCGACGGGCCCGGGCGAACGCCGCGCCTTGATGAACGCGGCTGCCGATGCGCTTCAGGCGCGCGCGGAAGACATCGTCGCCGCCATGGCGGACGAGATCGGCGCGACCAAGCCCTGGGCGATGTTCAACATCAAGCTCGCCGGCGACATGCTGCGCGAGGCGGGTGCGCTGACGACCTCGATCAAGGGCGAGATCATCCCCTCGAACCGCCCGGGCAGCATGGCGATGGCAATCCGCCAGCCCGTGGGCGTCGTTCTGGGCATGGCGCCCTGGAATGCCCCGGTGATCCTGGGTGTCCGGGCGATCGCGATGCCTCTGGCCTGCGGCAACACGGTCGTGCTGAAGACCTCGGAAATCTGCCCCCGCACCCACCGACTGATCGTGGAGGCGATCCAGAGCGCAGGTTTCCCGCCGGGTGTCCTCAACGCGGTCTCGAACGATCCGGCAGACGCGGCCGAGATCGTCGAAGCGCTGATCGGCCATGCCGCCGTGCGTCGCGTCAACTTCACGGGCTCCACCCGCGTTGGCCGGATCATCGCGCAATCGGCGGCCAAACATCTCAAGCCCGCGCTTCTCGAACTCGGCGGCAAGGCGCCGCTGATCGTGCTGGACGATGCCGATATCGACGCGGCGGTCGCGGCGGCGGCGTTCGGGGCCTACATGAATCAGGGCCAGATCTGCATGTCGACCGAGCGGATCATTGTTCAGGAGTCCATCGCCGATACCTTCGTGGAGGCGTTGGCCGCCAAGGTTCGCACCCTCAAGACGGGCGACCCGCGCGAGGCCGCGGCCCCGCTCGGCTGCGTCGTGGACATCACCGCCGCGCAGCGTATCGAAGGGTTGATCGCCGACGCGGTCGACAAGGGCGCAGACCTGATCGCGGGTGGCACGACCGATGGCGTCCTGATCGAGGCGACGCTACTCGACAATGTCGTGCCGACCATGCGGATCTATACCGAGGAAAGCTTTGGCCCCACCGCCTCCATCGTTCGGGTCGGCTCCATTGATGAGGCGGTGCGGGTGGCCAACGACACCGAATACGGGCTGTCGGCAAGTGTGTTCGGCCGCGACGTGATGCGCGCCGTGGGTGTGGCGCGACGAATCGAGTCGGGCATCTGCCATATCAACGGCCCCACCGTTCACGACGAAGCGCAGATGCCCTTCGGGGGGGTGAAGGCCTCCGGCTACGGTCGCTTCGGCGGCACGGCCGGAATTGAGGAGTTCACGGAACTTCGCTGGATCACGATCCAGGAAGGTATCCCGCATTATCCGATATAGCGCCGGCCCCACTGGCCCCGGGGGAAGTTTGGCGGCCACGGTTTTCTGTGGCCGTCAGGAACGGGGCCGGCGGGAAAGGGACACCGCACCGCAATTGAGTGGAAAAGAGCGGCATGCCGATGCCAGGTGAGGTGCAAGGCTGGAAAAGCCCAACCGCTCGACTTGTCCTGCCTGGGCACTTGTCGGACGGAACTGGGATTTGGGTACCGGATGGTTCTGACTCATCCGGTGCCGCTCGTTCCGAAGGGCTCCGCCAGTCTCGTAGCGCTACGATATGGCGGCGAAATCGGGATATCGGCTCGACCGCTCCGCCCCTATCTCAACCGGTCACATGAACCTCGACACCCCAGTCGCGGCATTTCTCCGCAAGTTCACCGGGCAGCGGACGATCGGTGAAAAACGCATCCAGATCCGCGAGAGAGGCGATCCGCACGGGCGCCGTCCGCTGGAACTTCCAGTGATCCGCGACAAGGAATGACTGTCGCGCTTGGGCGATGATGGCCTGGCTCACGCCCACTTCCTGAATGTCGAAATCCAGGAGGTCGCCCTCCTGATCGAGGGCCGAACATCCGATCACCGCATAATCGAACTTGAACCGCCGCACCGCGTCCATGGTGAGCGGCCCGAGGAGCCCGCCATCGGAACGCCCGAGATTGCCGCCTGTCAGGATCACCTCGCACTGCTCCGCGGCGACCAGAATGCGCGCGACATTGATGTTGTTGGTCACCACCATGAGGTTTCGATGGTGCAGCAACTCGCTTGCAACCGCCTCCGTGCTGGTGCCGATATTCAGGAAAACGGAGCAGTCATCGGGAATTGCGCCGGCGCAGAGCCGGGCAATCCGCGCCTTCTCCTCCGAATGCAGGGAGCGGCGTTCTTCATAGGCGACATTGGTGGTTCCGGAAGAGATGATCGCCCCCCCGTGAACGCGGTCAAGCTGGCCTGCATTGTCCAGTTCCGTCAGGTCGCGGCGTATGGTCTGAAGCGTGACCCCGAAATGCCGGGCCAGGCTATCGACCGTGACCTTGCCATCGCGTTTGGCGATTTCGAGGATTTCGACCTGCCGAAAGCTAAGCGTCATAATGTGTCTCCGAAGGCCAAGGTGCGGGAATGTCCGAGGTTTCGCGAAGGGGAACGCAGGATCAGTACGTTCGGCGAGCTTTTCAGGCGCATCTGCGCGAACTCCTTGTCGCAAAGTCTGGCGTCCGCCGGTTGCTGCTGCCAGACCCCCCTGACCCGCTTGATAGCGAACCCATATCGAACAAAAAAGAAAATTCTGACTTTCCTTTTTATTCGGAAAGGCGCAGAACATGTGCGGATCTCAGGACATCAGCGCGCTGGCGCAGGAGAGGAATCCGTGGACGCAACCCCGACCACAACGCATATTCACGACCTTCTGATCATTGGCGGCGGCATCAATGGCTGTGGCATCGCGCGGGACGCGGCCGGCCGGGGCCTTGATGTGGTGCTGGTCGAAATGAACGATCTTGCCTCGGCAACCTCCAGTGCTTCGACGAAGCTGTTTCATGGCGGGTTGCGGTATCTGGAGTATTTCGAAGTCAGGCTTGTGCGCGAGGCACTGATCGAGCGGGAGACGTTGCTGCGCGCCATGCCCCATATCAGCTGGCCGATGCGCTTCGTGCTGCCCTATCACCGCGACATGCGGTTTGAGGGGGACACGCCGACTTCCAAACTGCTCGGCCTGACGATGCCCTGGATGAAAGGGCGCAGGCCTGCCTGGCTGATCCGGTTGGGCCTGTTTCTTTACGATAGCCTGGGCGGGCGCAAGATCCTGCCCGCGACCAAAACGCTCGATCTACGCACGGCGCCTGAGGGGGCACCGCTTGAGGACAAGTTCGAACGCGCCTTCGAATACTCCGATTGCTGGGTCGAGGATGCCCGGCTCGTGGTTCTGAATGCCCGCGACGCGGAGGCGCGCGGCGCGTGGATCCTCAGCCGCCGCAAGGTCCTGTCCGCAAGCCGCAAGGGCGCGATCTGGCAGGTCACGGTCGAGGATACGGAAACCGGGGCCACGAGTATCATTGAGGCCCGGGTTCTCATCAATGCGGGCGGCCCCTGGGCAGGCGAGGTCATCCACGGCACGCTCCGCCTCAACTCCCGGGAGGATGTCAGGCTGGTCCGCGGGTCGCATATCGTGACGCGCAGGCTGTTCGATCATGACAAATGCTATTTCTTTCAGGGAACCGATGGGCGGATCATTTTCGCAATCCCCTATGAGAGCGACTTCACCCTGATCGGAACGACGGATCAGGACCATGACGAACCGTCAAACCCGCCTGTCTGCACCGAGGAGGAGCAGCGATATCTGGTCGATTTCGTCAATCAGTATCTGAAACGCCACATCGGCCTCGATGATATCGTCTGGACCTATTCCGGTGTGCGCCCGCTTTATGATGACGGGGCGTCTTCCGCCACTGCGGCAACGCGGGATTACACGCTCAAGGTACATTCGGAGGGCGGTGCGCCCGTTCTCAACATCTTCGGCGGCAAGATCACAACCTATCGCCGCCTGGCCGAAGGCGCGATGGAAAAAGTCGCCCCATTCTTTCCCGGGCTTTCGGGGGCATGGACCGCGGGCGTGCCGCTGCCCGGCGGCGATTTCCCGGTGGATGGCGTGGCGGCACTGATCAGCCGGTTGCAGACCGAGCATCCCTATCTGAGTGCCGCCTGGGCGCGCCGTCTGGTGAAAGCCTATGGCACCGAGGCTTGGGACGTGCTGGGCGATGCGCAAAAGGCCGAGGATCTGGGCCTGGACTTCGGCGCGACACTCACCGAACGGGAAGTTATCTGGCTGATCGAGAAGGAATATGCCCGACGCGCGGCCGATGTGGTCTGGCGCCGGTCAAAGCTGGGCTTGCGGCTGTCGCCAGACGAGATCGAGGCGCTGGATCGCTGGATGGAACGGTACCTGGCAGGCCAACCGGCGATGGCCTCGGACAGCCAGTAACTGCGCGCAAAGGGTGAAGCGTGCCGGCATGGCCTGCCCGCCGCGAGGGCCCGGCGCAGGCGCGCCGAACCGGCGCCAACGCCGCCCGGAACGATAAGAAGGAAACCACCGCTTGGGATTTTTTGTTTCATATGAAACGGTTGGGCCCGCCCCTTGACTAGTTTCAGGGGTTTGCTTCATGGTCTCATATTCGTGTTTCAGAGTGATCAACTGGGAGAGAATTAATGAACAGACATTTGGTTGGCGCGCTTGTCGCGGCCACAACGGCCCTGGGCGCTGGCGCTGCTGCTGCGCAGGATCAGACCTTTATCGCCATCGGCACCGGCGGCGTCACGGGGGTTTACTATCCGACGGGCGGCGCGATTTGCCGTCTGGTCAATCGGGACCGGGCCGAGCACGGCATCCGCTGCGGCGTTGAATCCACCGGGGGCTCCGTCTTCAACATCAATGCCATCCGCGGCGGTGAGCTGGAATTCGGCGTGGCGCAGTCCGACTGGCAATATCACGCCTTCAACGGCACGTCGCGGTTCGAGGAAACGGGCGCGTTCGAAGAGTTGCGCGCGGTCTTCTCCGTCCATCCCGAACCGTTTACCGTGGTGGCCCGTGCGGATGCAGGCATCGAGACCTTCGAGGATCTGCAGGGCAAGCGGGTGAATGTCGGCAACCCCGGCTCCGGTCAGCGCGGCACGATGGAAGTGCTGATGGAGGCCATGGGCTGGACGATGGACGATTTCACCGTCGCTTCCGAGCTTCAGGCCGCCGAACAGAGCCAGGCGCTGTGTGACAACAACATCGATGCGATGATCTATACCGTTGGCCACCCCTCGGGTTCGATCCAGGAAGCCACGACCGCCTGCGACTCGATCCTCGTGACGGTGTCGAACGAGGCGGTCGACCGGCTGGTGGCGGAGAATTCGTTCTACCGCACCGCGACCATTCCGGGCGGCATGTATCGCGGCACCGATGAGGACGTTCAGACCTTTGGCGTCGGCGCGACCTTCGTGACGTCTGCCGATGTGCCCGAAGAAGTGGTCTATCAGGTGGTCCGTGCCGTGTTCGAGAATATCGACCAGTTCCGCAGCCTGCATCCGGCCTTCGCCAATCTTGATCCGGCGGAAATGGCCAATGACGGCCTGTCGGCACCGCTGCATCCGGGCGCTGAGCGCTACTACCGCGAGGCCGGATTGATCGAGTAACCGGTCGCCGGTCAGCGTGCATGAAAGACCGATCCCGGGCGCAGGCCCGTTTCCGCGTCCGGGATCCAATAGGTGGCCCATGAACGGCACCATCATGATGGGAGTGGCCCGATGACGGATCAGGACGGGCGCGAGGGGCGCCAATTTACCGACGAGGAACTGCAGGATCTGGTCGCCAGCACCGACAGCGGCGCGCGGGCCCCTGCAAATCGGAATGTGGCCCTGTTGATCGCCGGCCTGGCGCTGATCTGGTCGCTGTTCCAGCTTTGGATCGCGCAGCCGCAGCTCTGGTTTGCGGAATACCTGTCGGTCATGAACTCATCGCAGACACGCCCGATACATCTGACATTCGCCATCGTTCTGGCGTTTCTGGCCTATCCGGCGTTCAAATCCTCCCCCCGGGACCGCATTCCGATCTTTGACTGGATCCTGATGGGCGTCGCGGGGCTCTGTTCCTTCTATATCTTCCTGTTCTCCGACGAACTGGCCCTGACGGCGCGGTCGGGCCTGCCGACGCAAACCCAGGTGATCATCGGCGCGGTCGGCATCCTGCTGCTGCTGGAAGCCAGCCGCCGCGCCCTCGGGCCGGCACTGACCATCGTGGGTTCGATCTTCCTGCTTTATGCCTATCTCGGCCAGGGTTGGCTGATCCCCGAACTGATCGAGCATGAAGGATTGTCCTTCACGGCCCTGATCAACGCCCAATGGCTGGACACCGGCGGCGTCTTCGGCATCCCTCTGGGCGTTTCGACGGCATTCGTTTTCCTATTCGTCCTGTTCGGCTCGCTGCTCGACAAGGCGGGTGCGGGCAATTACTTCATCAAGCTGGCCTTCGCGGGGCTGGGCCATTTGCGGGGCGGCCCGGCCAAGGCCGCGGTGGTCGGTTCGGCCATGACGGGGCTTATCTCGGGGTCCTCGATTGCGAATGTGGTCACCACAGGAACCTTCACGATCCCGCTGATGAAACGGGTGGGCTTCACTAGCGAACAGGCGGGCTCTGTCGAGGTCGCCTCCTCCGTCAACGGTCAGATCATGCCGCCTGTGATGGGCGCCGCCGCGTTCCTGATGGTCGAGTTCATCGGCATTTCCTATGTCGAGGTGATCAAGCACGCCTTCATTCCAGCGGTGATCTCGTACATTGCACTGATCTATATTGTGCATTTGGAGGCGCTGAAAAAGGACATGCCCGCCCTTGGCAAGGCCAAGAGCCTGTCGGGCATGCTGGTGAAGTTCTTCATCGGTTTCGCGGTGGCCGGGGCCGGGTTCACCGCGCTGATCTACGGCGTGGGCGCCTTGCGCGACACGGTGCCGTCGCTGACCGGGCCGATCATGATGACGCTGCTTGCGGCGGTCTATGTCTGGCTGGTTGCCATCGCGGCGCGCAAGCCGGATCTGGAGGTCGATGACCCCAACGCCGAGGAGATCTCGCTTCCCGAGGTCAAGGACATCTACGCCACGGGCCTGCATTACGTTCTGCCCATCGTCGTGCTGGTCTGGTTCCTGATGGTCGAGCGGCAAAGCCCGGCGCGATCGGCGTTCTTCGCAACCGCCCTGATGATCGGCATCATCGTCACCCAACGTCCGCTCAAGGCGCTGTTCCGCGGCGAAGGCGCGCGGATGATGGAGGAGTTCAAGGGCGGTTTCAACGATCTGGTCGAGGGCCTGATCGCCGGCGCACGCAACATGATCGGCATCGGGGTCGCCACGGCAGCCGCCGGTATCATCGTGGCCACCGTGACCCGCACGCCGATCGGCACCGAGCTTGCCGGACTGGTCGAACAGCTGTCGGGCGGCTATCTCTTCGTGATGCTGGTCCTGATCGGGCTGTTCTCGCTGATCCTCGGGATGGGCCTGCCGACCACGGCGAACTACATCGTCGTCTCGTCGCTGATGGCCTCGGTCGTCGTGTCGCTTGGCGCGCAGGAGGGGCTGATCGTGCCGTTGATCGCGGCCCATCTGTTCGTGTTCTATTTCGGGATCATGGCGGATGTAACGCCACCGGTGGGGCTTGCCAGTTTCGCCGCCGCCGCGGTTTCCGGCGGCGACCCGATCAAGACCGGCTTCACCGCATTCTTCTACAGCTTGCGCACTGTGGCGCTTCCGTTCCTGTTCATCTTCAACCCGACGCTGATCCTATACGGTGTCGATCTTGGCACATGGGCCGGTATCGGACAGGCGGTGTTCGTGTTCATCGTGGCGACCTTTGCGATGCTGCTGTTCGCCGCCGCGACCCAGGGGTACTTTCTGGCGAAGTCGCGGATCTATGAAAGCGCGGCGCTGCTTCTGGTCGCCTTCACGCTTTTCGTGCCGAACGTCTGGCTCAACATGGTGCAGGACCCGTTCCGGGACGTCCCTCCGACCCAGTTTGAAACTGCGGTCGGAGAGGCCGAGGATGGCGCGCAGCTGCGCCTGCTGATCCAGGGCCCCGATTTCAACTCCGGCGAGATGACCGAGACGACACTGGTGCTCAATGTCGAAGGTGCCGATGGGGTGGAGCGGATCGCGAATTCCGGGCTGTTGCTGATCCCGGAGGGGGAGGCCGTGCGCCTGGATGAGCCCATGTTCGGTACCGCAACGGCGGAAAGCCTCGCGGATTTCGATTTCTATGCCGATACACCGGTGCAACTGGCCTCGGTCAGGGTGCCGCAGGCAAGGATGCCCGAGCAGGTGTTCTATCTGCCCGCCTTGCTGTTGTTGGGCCTTGTGATGCTGCTGCAACGGCGGCGCCAGACAAAACCGGCCTTCTGAGGAGAGAGAGATGTTCAAGACAATCCTTTTGCCCATCGACCTTTCGGCGGAAAACAGTTGGTCCAAGGCCCTGCCTGCCGCATTGCGGCTTTGCGATCCGGGGGCCGGCACACTTCATGTCATCACCGTGGTGCCCGATTTCGGGATGTCCGTCGTCG
Organism: Rhodophyticola sp.; assembly: GCF_965284195.1. Taxonomy (NCBI): domain Bacteria; kingdom Pseudomonadati; phylum Pseudomonadota; class Alphaproteobacteria; order Rhodobacterales; family Roseobacteraceae; genus Rhodophyticola; species Rhodophyticola sp. The sequence goes on from NZ_CBDIRM010000001.1 coordinate 3,753,493, forward strand.
GCAGCTTTTTCGAGCAGGGGTTCGAGGAGAAAGCGCTCCATCAGGTTGGCGAGAAACTGACCGCCTGGGTGGCCGAGAACATCCCCGACACGGTCGAGGTGCACCCGCATGTCATGCATGGGCGTGTCTATGACCGGATCATCGAGGCCGCTGACCGCTTGCAGGTCGATGTGATCGTGATGGGTTCGCATACGCCCGAGCTGAGCGACTATCTACTTGGCCCCAATGCCGCCCGCGTCGTGCGCCACGCCAAGCAATCGGTTTTTGTCGTCCGCGGAGGATAGCGCAAGTGAGCCATGTTTTCGGTCGCGGCGGGGCAGGTTTGCCAACCGCGGTGCGCGGCGAGGGCTGTTATCTCTATGACAGCACCGGCAAGGCGTATCTGGACGGATCGGGCGGCGCCGCCGTGTCCTGCCTTGGTCATTCCGATCCCGAGATCCGCGCCGCAATACATGCACAACTGGATCAGCTCGCTTTTGCCCATACCGGGTTTTTCACTTCGGAGCCGGCCGAACGTCTGGCCGATCTGCTGATCGCGAACGCGCCCGAGGGGATCGACAAGGTCTATCTCCTGTCCGGCGGGTCCGAGGCCATCGAGGCGGCCCTCAAACTCGCCCGGCAGTATTTTCTGGAGATCGGGCAGCGAGATCGCCACCGCGTGATCGCGCGGCGGCAAAGCTATCACGGCAACACGCTCGGTGCCCTGGCTGCCGGGGGGAACGCATGGCGGCGGGAGAAATACGCACCGCTTCTGGTCGAGACCAGCCACATCGCGCCATGCTTTGCCTATCGCGAGCGCGCCGAAGGCGAGAGCCTCGCGGATTACGGCCAGCGTGCGGCGAACGAGTTGGAGGCCGAGATCGAACGGCTGGGCCCCGAAACGGTCATGGCCTTCATCGCCGAGCCGGTTGTCGGCGCCACGGCCGGGGCGGTTCCTGCGGTGGAGGGATACTTCACGCGCATCCGCGAGATCTGCGACCGTCACGGTGTGCTTCTGATCCTTGATGAGGTCATGTGCGGAATGGGACGGACCGGCAGTTTCTTCGCATGCGAGCAGGAGGGCGTGGCGCCCGATATCGTGACCATCGCGAAGGGTCTTGGCGCGGGCTATGCGCCGGTGGGCGCGATGCTGTGTTCTGGGGCGATCTACAATGCCATTCTCAACGGTTCCGGCAGCTTTCAGCATGGACATACCTATCACGGCCATCCGCTTTCCGCCGCGGCCGGCCATGCGGTGGTCAGCGCCATCCTGGAGCGGGGCCTGATCGCGCGGGTCGGAACCCGGGGCGCGCAGTTGGAGACGGCCTTGCAAGATGCGTTTGGGCAACACCCCCATGTCGGCGACCTGCGCGGGCGCGGCCTTTTCCGGGGGGTCGAACTGGTTGCCGATCGCGACAGCAAACGCGCCTTCGATCCGGGCCGGAAACTGCACGCGAAGGTCAAGGCCGCCGCGATGGAGGAGGGGTTGATCTGCTACCCTGCGGGAGGAACGGTTGATGGGCGGCACGGCGATCATATCCTTCTTGCACCGCCTTTCATTATTGAGGATGCGCAGATCGAAGAGCTTGTCGGAAAGCTTGCGCGCGCGGTCGACCGGGCAATTGCCTCCTGAGATGGCAGCCGCGGGTCGATTGTCCGCGGAACTGTTGTGCCCAAGATGGCCTTAGTTCAAACGTTTGGGGAGTTTCGATTGGTGGGGCATTCTGCACTTGCCTGCCTCGCCTCGGGCAGTTATCTAAAAAATACTTTAAGTGGTTAGTAAATCGTTAACCATTTGTTAGTTCTTATTAACAACATAGGATTGTCCTATAGTGTAGAGCTAAAGAAACCCGAGGGCAGGCAAGTGGTGGGCGTGCGGACCCTGCAACGACAAGGATAGAGATGACGCTCCTGAAGGCCGCAGTCTCCTATATTCGCTACCTCGCTGTTCTGATTGCCGCGATTGCCTTCGGCATCGTGCTGGACATGGAGAACTCCGATCATTTCCGGTCTGATCAAAGGCTTCAGCTGATCGAATCCAACAACGAATTCCAATCGGCTCTTGAGCGCGCGATCAACGAGAAGATCCTGATCACCGAAGGAATTATGGCGGCATTCGCATCCCGGCCGGATATGTCTCGGCGGGAATTCGAACGCGTGACAAGCCAGCTTATCCGGAACGTGGAAAATGTGATCAACGTCGCCGCGGCTCCGGATCTGGTCATCGAGTATGTCTATCCGTTTGCCCCGAACCAAGCGGCGCTCGGTCTTGATCTGCGCGAGCGGGCGGACCTTATGGACGCGGTCGAGAGATCCATCGCAACAGGTGAGACCATTATCGACGGCCCGATCGATCTGGTGCAGGGCGGGCGTGGTTTCGTCACCAGATCCGCGGTGTTCGGATACTACTCGAACTCTTTCGAAAACCAGTTCTGGGGCGTCGTATCGCTGGTGATCGACGCCGATGGGCTGTTCGAGACGGCCGGTCTCGCCGTCGAGAACCTCGACATTGCTTATGTGGTGCAGGATCGGGACGGGCGCATCCTGTCTGGCTCCAGTGAAGTCTTGTTCATGGACCCGGTTTCCACTTCGGTGATCGCGCCCGGAGTGAACTGGACCTTGTCGATGGTGCCGTCGGGCGGCTGGCCGGCCTTGCCGCCGGACCGGTATCAGATCTGGTTCATCGTGCTGGCCCTTGCGGCTCTGGTCATGGTGCTGATGAGGGTCTTCCAATGGGTCGTGGATCGCAAGGATGCCGCGGAGACGCAACTGTCCGAAGCCATCGAAGCGCTTGATGACGCCTTTGCGCTCTACGACAAATCCGGCCGTCTGATCATGTGCAACCAGCGCTACAAGGCGCTTTACCCCACATCTGCCGAATTGATGGTGCCCGGCGCGCGATTTGAAGACATTCTCAGTCGTGGAGTTGAGACCGGACAATATCCTTTATCCAAGGGTCGCGAGGAAGAGTGGATCGCGGAGCGCGTGGCGGCACAGCGCAACCCGGGCGAGATGCTTGAGATAAAGCTGTCGGATGGGCGCTGGCTCCGCGTGGTCGAACGTGCCACGCCGTCGGGCAGTGTGGCCGGTCTGCGCGTTGACATCACGGAACTGAAGGAAGCCGTTGCAAGATCCGAGGCCGCGAATGCGGCCAAGACCGAGTTTCTGAATACGGTCAGCCACGAGTTGCGGACACCGCTGACGGTCGTGCTGGGATACAATGCCTTTCTGAAAAAGCCGGACTCGCTGCCGAATTTCAAGAAAACGCAGAACCGGCTCGCGATAAAGGACTTCGATGGCGCGCAGGAAAGCCTTGAAAGCTTCAAGGCCGATCTGGAGAAATTCAGCAGGCAGATTGATGTCTCGGGCCGTCAGCTGATGGGATTGATCTCCGGCATCCTCGACATGGCCGCGATTGACGAAGGAACGCTGCAACTGCACTCGGATCGGCTGGAACTTGAGCCGATTGTCGATGAACTGGTGGAACAGTTCCAACTGGCCGCGTCGAAGAAGGGGATCGACATCATCGTCGAGACCGGTGCGCACGAGGTTCTGGCCGATCCATTGCGGCTGCGTCAGATCCTGCTCAATCTGATCGGAAACGCCGTGAAATTCACCGACAGCGGGACCGTGACCGTCCGGACGGGATCGGATGGCGGGCAGACATGGGTCGAGGTCGAGGATACCGGCTGCGGAATCGCACCGGATCAGATTGACCAGATTTTTGAGCGTTTTGTGCAGGTTGATGCTTCGAATAGTCGCAAACATGATGGCGTGGGCCTCGGCTTGCCGATTGCAAAACATCTCGCTGAACTTCATGGTGGCACCATCAAGGTGAGAAGTGTGGAGGGGCAGGGAAGCGTTTTCCGGGTGGAACTGGAAGCGCCACAACGAGAGCGGGGGGCGGCGGCGCGTTGACGATAAATGCCCGATAATCGCCCGCTATGTTGACGATTGTGTCTTATTTAGGCCTGAATTTCGCGTCAGTTTTCGCTGGAAAACAATAATGGCCGGCGCTTGAACTGTCGTTGCCAGCTGAGTGGTTGCCGAGGCAAAGAATGAAGAGAATCCGCAAGATTTCCCTGCTGGCGCTGGTGGTTAGCAACACCGCCGTCGCTCTGGGTCTGACGATGCTTCTTCATACCTGGGTTCCGTCCATCACGGAGGCGGGACCTGAGCGTTTCACATTGCTGTTCATCATGACATCCGCGCTGGTCGCGCTGATCACCGTGATCAGCATCGCTTACGCGAAAATCACCGATCCGAAGGCGGCCTCCGCGATGTCTGCGGCGTTTGACGAAGCGATTGGTCTGCGGGACCAGGCGCTGAGCGAGCATACGATTGTCAGCGTGGCGCATACGGATGGTCGTATCAAGGAGATCAACCAGAATTTCGTAAAGACGTTCGGATACGAGTTCGACGAGATTGTGGGCCAGCTTCCCGATATCCTCTATGACGAGGATGACGAAAACGCGAAATTCTACGATATCTGGGCCATCGTATCGAAGGGTGGCGATTGGCAGGGCGAGCAACGGCTCAAAGCCAAAAATGGCAACACCGTCATCGTGCAGACCACGATCATCCCGCGTTTCGACAAGGCGGGCGTTCATGTCGACAGCATCTCGGTCCGCACGGATCTGACCAAGGCCCGGGCGGAGGCCGCGTCGGACGGTCGGAATGCGGTTATCGAGGGGCTTCCCGATGGTGTGATCGTGTATGACCCGGACACGTTCGAGATCATCTATGCGAACAAGAACTGCCGGAAGCGCCTTGGCTGGGCGCAGGGCGATCTTGAAGGCAAGAAGATGTCCGACACCTTCACCAAGTTCGATCACGGTCTTTTCGAGCGCTACCTCGCACCGCTTTTGAATGGCGAAGCCAAGGAGGTGACGATCGAGGTGATGCACGATCAGGGGCCGGTCGAGATCCTCACGCATTTCGATACCGGTCCGCATGGCAAACCCAGCCTGATCTCTGTCATCCGCGACATCACCGAGCGCAAGCAGGCCGAGAGCCTCAAGCTCAACTCGGTCTCGATGGTCAGCCACGAATTGCGGACGCCTTTGACATCCATCAAGGGTGCCTTGCGATTGATAGAGTCCGGTGCGGTCGGGGAACTCAGCCCCGATATCAGCCGAATGATCTCCGTCGCGCACCGCAACAGCGACCGTCTTCTGGAGATCGTGAACGATATTCTGGCGCTGGAAAAAATCGATTCCGGTGAGATGAGCTTCGTCAACAAACAGATGGACCTGCGCGATCTTCTGCAGGAAGCTGCGGAGGCCAATGCCGGATACGGAGAACAGTTCGGTGTGGAATACGCCGTGGCCGCCATGGATACACCGGCCCTTGTTCGCGCCGATCAGTCGAGACTGATACAGGTGATGTCCAACCTGATGTCCAACGCGGCGAAATTCTCCCCCGCTGGCGCCAAAGTGGATCTCTATATCGAAGACCGGGCCGATGCATGGCGGGTCTGCGTTGCGGATCATGGTCCTGGCATTCCCGAATCCGCGCACAAGACGCTTTTCGACAGTTTTTTCCAGGTTGAAGGCACCAGCGAGCATTCCCGGCCCGGAACCGGGCTTGGCCTGACGATCAGCAAGAAGATCATTCAACGCCATGGCGGCACGATTGCCTTCGACACGCAGTTGGGCAAGGGCACCATATTCTATTTTGAACTGACGAAGCTTGATGCGGGCGAGGCGGACATGCTGATCGAAGCGGAAGGGCTTGAAGCGCGCGACGCAGCGGTGGCGTAGCAAAAAAGGCGTCAAGACGGACGCGGATGTGAGGGAGAGAGCCTTGTCTGAGCTGAAAACGATCCTGCATGTGGACGATGACGATGACATTCTGGAAATCGCCCGGATGGCACTTGAGATGGTCGACAGCTTCACGGTGCACCAGTTCAACAATGGCTCCGCGGCCCTCGAAAACATCAACGCGCTTGCTCCGGATCTCTTGCTGCTCGACATCATGATGCCGGGCATGACCGGTCCCGATCTTTGGGAGCAGATCAAGGCGCGGCCGGATTGCCCCGAGATCCCGACGATCTTCATGACAGCGAAAGCCGAGGATTCCCTGTCGCAGGATCTGCTCAATACTGGTGCCCTCGCGGTGATCACCAAGCCGTTCGATCCGATGTCGCTCGGGGCACAGATCCGCTCCGCATGGAGCCTGCTGGAAGAGGCCTGATCCGGCGATGGATCCGTGCCGGCAGATATTTCAGGCCGGAATGAATCCCCCAATTTCCCACATTCACGCCCCACTTATGCCACTGTCGACATTTAACTTTTAGTTAATGAGTGGTTAACTTTTGCGGCACTAAAACAGTGTCGCGCGCTAGAAGCTGAGGCATTGAATGAAGATCCTGGCCGTTGATGACGATCCCGATTTCCTGGCTCTGTTCGAGTCAACACTGACGCGACTGGGTTACGCCAACGTGACGTTCGTCACCTCCGGCGCCGAGGCGCTGGAGCTGTTGTCGAACACGCAGGTGCCGTTCGACTGCTTCATTCTGGATATCCAGATGCCGGAGATGAACGGGATCGAGCTGTGTGAGGAAATCAGGGCAATTCCGGAATATGAAGAAACGCCCATCGTGATGAACACGATCCTGGCGGACCGGGCCCATATCGATCAGGCCTTTGCCGCGGGTGCGACCGATTACCTGACAAAACCGATCGACGAGATCGAGATCAACACCCGGCTGGGTGTTCTGCACACGCTTGTGCGCGAACGTCTCCGCACGCAGCATGCAATCAACCATGGCGGGGCGGATGTGTTTGCCACGCCGTCCTACCGCTTTGCCGATCAGATCCCGATGCGGCGCGTGGCCGGTACGATCGAGTATCTCGCGCTGGAAAACTATCTGAAAACCCTCGGCGTGTTCCGAGCCTTGTCGACCAAGGCGGTGGGCTTCCATGTTCTGAACGGTCAACAACTGTTCGATGAGGCCGGTCCGTCGATTTTCAGCGAAGTGATGATTGATGTGGCGACCTGCATCTCCGACTGTCTGAAGACGAGCAGCCGGATGATCAGCTATGCCGGCAAAGGCGATTTTGTCTGCCTGTTGTCGCGGGTCGAGGCGCTTGATGCCTTCGAACTCGGGGATACCCTTCGGATCAGCATCGCGGAGTTCGGTCATATCTATGACGAGTTGAATATCCATTTGCCTATGGTCTCGGTTGGTCCTGCCGTGGGCTGCAAGGCCCTCCACATGGCCGCCCCGACACGGATTCTGGACGAGGCGATCCTGAATGCCCGCTCCGCGGCGCGGCATTTTACCGGATTCAGCCATAGCATGGACAGGTGATGCCCCTGACCGGATCTGTCCCATGTCATCCATGACGGCCAATTCCGAAATGATCGCGTCAGTGGTCGGCGGCGTTCGAGAACGATTTCTCGAACGTCTTGGCGATCGTTGTCTGGAGATCGAAACGCTGATGCTGGCCATCGACGAGCAGGGCCTTCAGCAGCGTTTGATCGACGAAATCGCCGGACGTGCCCACAAGACCGCCGGCGTGGCGCCGACACTGGGCTTCGAAGATCTGGGAAAGGTTGCCCTGGATGTCGAGGGGCGGCTGTCAAAGCCGCTCGATGCCGATGGTTGGGCCGATTGCCGCCAGCGGATCGAGACGCTGCTGGACGAAATGGAACTTGCCCTGGATATGGCGCCCTGACGCCGACCGGCCCGGCGGCTTCACTCCTGCTTGGTCGCTCCTTGGCCCGTGACGGCCGTGTCTCGAATGCTTCGGCCTTTCACGAAGATCTCCGCGTAGTTTCCGACTAAAAAACTCGGGATTGATTTATCCGACGAAATTGGTCACGCTTTGCGCGACTCGCGGCAAAGCTCATCGCCATGCCCTGGATAGATCCCGGAGAACTGGCCATGTGGTCCCGCCGCCAACGCTTCCAACGCGATCACGCTCCTTATCCGTCCGACAGGGGGGAGACCGTCTGGTCCGCACTCTGCCTCGACGGGTGTTGCGAGGCGGGGTTGGAGCCAATGCTGGATGCGCTGGAGCGCAACAGCCCGATCCGGGATTTCAGTCATTCCAATACTGACGGCAACCCTAAGGATTATTCCCGATGAAACGACTTCTTCTGACCGGCACGGCTTTGGTGGCGGGGCTTGCAACAGGCGCCCAAGCGCAGGATGCAACCGATGTGGTCAGCCACTATGCCGACATGGCGCAGGCGAAATACACCGACGCCCTGATCACCGCGGAGCGTTTGCAAGATGCTGTCGCGGCGCTGGTTGCCGAACCGTCGGCCCAGAACATGACCGCCGCCCGCGCTGCCTGGATCGCCGCCCGCGTGCCCTATCAGCAGACCGAGGTTTATCGCTTTGGCAATGCCATCGTGGACGATTGGGAAGGCCGCGTGAATGCCTGGCCGCTGGACGAAGGTCTGATCGACTATGTGGATGGCGCCTATGGCGGCCCGACCGATGAAAACGAGTTCGCGGCCCTGAACGTGGTGGCGAATGCCAGTTTCACCCTGTCCGGAACCGATGTGGATGCCGCCGAAATCACCCCCGCGCTGCTGCAGGACACCTTGCACGAGGCCGACGGGGTCGAGGCGAATGTGGCAACCGGCTATCACGCCGTCGAATTCCTGCTTTGGGGTCAGGATCTGAATGGGCACGGGCCCGGCGCGGGCGACAGGCCTTGGACGGATTATGCGGCGGGTGATGCCTGCACCGGCGGCAATTGCGATCGTCGGGCCGCGTATCTGACCGCCGCGACGGACCTTCTGGTCAGCGATCTTGAATGGATGGCCGCACAATGGGCCGAAGGCGGCGCTGCCCGCGAAGAGCTGCTCGATGACCCCCAAAGCGGACTTGCAACGATGCTGACCGGGATGGGCAGCCTGAGTTACGGCGAATTGGCGGGCGAACGCATGCGTCTTGGCCTGATGCTGAACGATCCGGAGGAGGAGCATGATTGCTTCTCCGACAACACCCATAACAGCCATTTCTACAACGGGATCGGGATGCAGAATGTCTATCTCGGCGAATATGTCCGTGTTGACGGTACGCTTGTGGTCGGTCCGTCCCTGTCCGATCTGGCCGCAGCGGTCGACCCCGAGCTTGACCGTGAGATGCGCACACGTCTCTCTGACACGCTGAGGGCGCTTGGCCGGATCAAGACGGTGGCGGAGTCCGGGTTTGCCTATGATCAGATGCTGGAACGCGGAGACGAGGCCGGGGAAGCCCTGATCATGGGCGGGGTAAACGGGCTTATCGCCCAGACCGAGAGTATTGAACGGCTCGTGGCCGCGCTCGATCTGGATCAGATCGCCTTCGAGGGCTCCGACAGTCTGGATAATCCCTCTGCCGTGTTCGAGTAATATGGGCAGTGGCGGTGTGGGATCTCGTCTCACGCCGCCCGCAACAGGTGCATTTCATGTATAAGGTCTTTCTTGCCTGCCTGCCGGTTGCCGTGGCTTTTGCCCTGCCGGCGCTGATCGCGGCGCAGACCGCGACACCTGCGCCGGCTGACTGGTCGGAGCTTCGCGATGTCCATCTGGACATTGTCCCCCGCACCGAGGAGGAGGCCGGCCGGATCGCGGCCGTGACGGCCCTGACCGACGATTTCAGCACCGCGCAACCTTTCGAGGAAAACTCCGGCGGCGCCGCCACGGTTCGGGCGCGCAACAACGCGGATGCGTTTTCGCAACCCTCGGCCAATCTGTCCTTTGAAGAGGAGCTGGATTTCCGCGTCGGCAACGGGCTTTTCCGGCGGCTCTGGGTTTCGCCACCGGCGTCCACCATCGCCAGCGATGGGCTGGGGCCGCTTTACAACGCGCGGTCCTGCCAGCGATGTCACCTGAAAGACGGCCGTGGACATCCGCCGGAGGGGCCGCAGGACAGTGCGGTCTCGATGTTTCTGCGCATCTCGATCCCGGGCGGTAGCCCGATGGACGAAATCGCAGGCTATATCGCAACGCAGGCCGACCCGAATTATGGCACACAGTTGCAGGATTTCAGCCTGCCGGGCCATGCCGCGGAGTATTCGCTTGGCATCGTGTACGAGGAAACCCTTGTCGAGCTGTCCGGCGGCGAAACGGCGAGCTTGCGGGCGCCGGTCTACACCGCGGAAGACCTTGGTTATGGGCCCTTGCATCCCGAGGCCATGCTGTCGCCGCGCGTCGCCCCGCAGATGATCGGGCTGGGTCTTCTGGAAGCGATCCCGGTCGAGGATATCTTGGCGCATGCCGATCCGGAGGATGCCGATGGCGACGGTATCTCAGGGCGTCCGCAGGTGGTGTGGTCCCTTGTCCACGATCAGCCGATGCTGGGCCGGTTCGGTCACAAGGCGGGCAACCCTACGGTGCTGGAGCAATCCGCGGGCGCCTTTGCGGGCGATATCGGGATTTCTAGCCCGCTTCACCCCAATGGCTGGGGTGAATGCACCCCGGCGCAGACCGATTGCCGGCAGGCGCTGGACGGGGCCAACCCCGAGCAGGACGGGTTCGAGATCGATCAGGTCGGCCTGGATCTTGTGACGTTCTACAGTCAGAATCTCGCCGTGCCCGCCCGCCGCGATGTGGATGATCCGGAGGTGCTGCGCGGCAAGGAGGTTTTCAATACGTCCGGGTGTGTCGCCTGCCACGTGCCCAGCCATGTCACCCATCGGCTTCAGGGCGATACGGCCCAGAGCTTTCAGTTGATCTGGCCATACACGGATCTGCTGCTTCATGATATGGGCGAGGGGCTGGCCGACAACCGGCCCGAGGGGCGCGCCGATGGCCGGGAATGGCGTACCGCCCCGCTTTGGGGGATCGGCATGACGGAGACGGTGAGCGGGCACACCTATTTCCTGCATGACGGGCGCGCCCGAAACCTGTTGGAGGCCATCCTCTGGCACGGCGGAGAGGCCCAATCGGCCCGCGATCAGGTGGTGGAAATGCCGCCCGAAGATCGGGCCGCCCTGATCCGTTTTCTGGAGAGCCTGTGATGCGGCTGGGAATTCCTTGTCTGGCGCTGTTTTTGCCCATGGCGGTGGCAGCCCAGCCGGCATCTGACGTGATCGACGACATTCTCGACAATCACATTCTGCCCGGGTTCGAGGCTCTGGCGGCCGAAACCGGCGATCTTGCCGCCGCGGCAGGAAGCGATTGCGATCCTTCCTCCGAGGCTCTGCGCGCCGCCTATGGCGATGCGTTCGATGCGTGGATCCGCGTCAGCCATCTGCGCTTCGGACCCGCCGAGACCGACAACCGCAGCTTCGCTCTCGCCTTCTGGCCCGACACGCGCGGGGCCACGCCCCGCAGCCTTTCCGATCTGGTCCGCGCTCAAGACCCGGTTATCGAAACCGCCGAAAGCTACGCGACCGTATCGGTGGCGGCCCGGGGATTCTACGCGCTGGAGTTCCTTCTCTATGACCCCGAGATACGGGCGCTTGAGCCTGCGGCCTATCGCTGCGCGCTGATCCGGGCGGCGAGTGCCGATGCCCATGAAAGCGCGCGCGCCATTCTGACCGATTGGCAGGAAACCCATGCGGGCCTGATGCGCAACGCCGGCGGCAATGACACCTATCAAAGCCGTGACGAGGCCCTGCGCACGCTTTTCGGTGCGCTGTCCGAGGGGCTGGAGTTCACCGCCGATCTGCGCCTCGGCCGTCCCATGGGGACGTTCGAGCGCCCCCGTCCGCGACAGGCAGAGGCGTGGCGCTCGGGGCGCTCGCTTCGCCATGTGCAGATGTCGCTGATCAGCCAGGCCGATCTGGCCCGCCGGCTGGCGGCCTCCCGCCCTGAGATCCGGGACCGGCTTGACCGTACTTTTCAGCATGCCATCACCCGGGCGGAGGCGTTGGACGATCCGGTCTTTGCCGGCGTCGAAACGCCGGCGGGACGGCTGCGGGTCGAGGTTCTGCAACAGGCCGTGCGCGACGCCGGTGGCGTTCTCCGGGCCGAGCTTGGGCCTGCTCTGGGCATCGCCGCGGGGTTCAACGCGCTGGATGGAGACTAGCATGCCGTCGCGCAGAGCGTTCCTTGCGGGGATCCTGGCCGCGGCATCGGTGCCGCGGGCAAGCTGGGCCGATGCGGGCGATCCCGGTTACCTGTCCGCTGCGCGGGCAACAGACGGCACCTATCGGCTGTGCGGGCTCACCCCGGATGGGCACCTTGTCTTTTCGCTTCCGCTACCCGGCCGGGGCCATGCCGCCGCCGCCCATCCCCACCATCCACAGGCGGTGGCCTTCGCCCGCCGACCGGGCACATTCGCCGATGTGATCGATTGCGCGACTGGGGTGCATACGGCGCGGCTTGCCGCACCGCCCGGCCTCCATTTCTACGGCCATGGCAGCTTTTCCGCCGATGGCGCACGGCTTTACACGACCGAAAACGATCTTGAGACGCTTGAAGGCCGGATCGGCATCTGGGATGCGGGCTCAGGTTACGCGCGCATCGGCGACATACCGTCCGGTGGCATCGGGCCGCATGATCTGCGGCGTCTGCCGGGCTCCGACACGCTGATCGTTGCCAATGGTGGCATCGCCACCCATCCCGATAGTGGCCGGGCCAAGCTCAACCTGCCGACAATGCGCGCCAACCTCACCTATCTGGACGACCGTGGCGCGGTGCTGGATCAGATCGCGTTGCCCGACGCGCAGCGTCTGAACTCGATCCGGCACCTGTCGATCCGCCCTGACGGGGTTGTGGCGGCGGCGATGCAGTGGCAGGGCGCCGAGACGATCCACCCGCCTCTTCTGCTGCTTCACCGGCTGGGCGGCGGGGCGCCGCGACTGCTGGAAGCCCCGGGGGAGATCCAACGCGGCCTGCGAGGCTATGCCGGCAGTGTCAGTTTCTCCGGAAACGGTGCCGAGGTTGCCATCACATCTCCCCGTGGTGGCGCGATCCACCGGTTTGACGGCGAAAGCGGCGTGTTTCTGGGGGCCGTCGCGGTGGCCGATGTCTGCGGTCTGGGCCCGGCGCCGGGGGGCTTCGTCGCCTCTACGGGCGGCGGGGATATCCTGACAATCGCGGGCGGGTCGGTGGTCCGAACCCGCCACGACGCACTGCAGTGGGACAACCATCTGGTCAGCCTGGCCTAGCGCGGGCGGCTTCCCGCCCGGTCCCCGCCAACGGGGATGGCAAGCGCAGGGGCAGAACGAGGGCGCGGCCGCGTTTCCGTCAGTTGACGCTTTCGGCAGGTTGCTGATCCGCGTTTGCGGCATCGTCATAATGCGGGCAGGCAACCATGTGCCCGTCGGCGACTTCCAGCAATTCGGGCCGCACCTCCGCGCAATCGGGCTGCGCAATCGGGCAGCGTGTGCGGAACACACATCCCGAGGGCGGGGCGAGTGGGGAGGGAAGTTCGCCTTCCAGCACGGGGCGGTGCCGCGCCCGTTCAGCCTTCGGAGAGGGGATCGGAACCGAGGCGATCAGCGCCTTGGTATAGGGATGGCGAGGATTGGCTATCAACTCGCCCGCTTCGGCCGTCTCGACGATCCGCCCGAGATACATCACCGCAATCCGGTTCGAGATATGGCGGACCACGCTCAGATCATGGGCGATGAACAGAAGGGACAGACCCATGTCGCGTTGCAGATCCTGCAACAGGTTCACCACCTGCGCCTGCACCGACACGTCCAGCGCGCTGACCGGCTCGTCGCAGACCACCAGTTCCGGTTCGGTGATCAGCGCCCGCGCGATGCCGATCCGCTGACACTGTCCGCCGGAAAACTCATGCGGATAGCGGTTGACCAGCGCGGGCAGCAGGCCCACCCGCTCCATCATCGCACCGACCTTGTCCCGCACTTCGGATTTGCTCAGATCCGGGAAATGCGTGACCAGCGGTTCGGCCACGACCTGCCCCACGGTCATCCGCGGGTTCAGCGCCGCCAGAGGGTCCTGAAAGACCATCTGCACGTGGCGGCCATGGGCGCGGGTCTCGGCGGCCGACAGCCCGACCATGTCCTTGCCTTTCCACAGCACCCGGCCCCCGCTTACCGGAACGGTGCCCACGATGGCGCGGGCAAGTGTCGATTTGCCCGAGCCGCTTTCACCCACGAGACCAAGCGTCTCCCCTTCCTTCAAGGTGACCGAGGCGTTGGAGACCGCCTGTAGCTGGTCCGGCGGCGTCCATGGCCAGCCACCGCGGCGCGGGATGCCGAAGGTGACGCTGAGGTTTTCGACCTGCATCAGAATGTTGCTCATTACAGCGCCTCCCGGCTGGCATGACAGGCCCTGAACCGTCCGCTGTCGAACGCCTCCAACGGGGGCATGGTTTTCGTGCAGGGATCGTGGGACAGCGGACAGCGGGGGCTGAACGGACAGCCCGGCGGCAGATCGGTCAGATCCGGCGGGTCGCCCGGAATGGTCTCAAGCGAAGGCTGCGGCACATCGAGCCGTGGCACGGCCTTCAGAAGGCCAAGGGTATAGGGATGGGCCGGCGCCTCGAACACGTCATCGGTGGGCCCGCGTTCCATCACCTGCCCGCCATACATCACCAGCGTTTCGGCGCAGGTGCCCGCCACGATCGCCAGATCATGGGTGATCAGCACAAGCGCCGTGCCGAAATCGCGCTGTACATCGGCCATCAGTTCCATGATCTGGGCCTGCACGGTCACATCCAGCGCCGTCGTCGGCTCATCGGCGATCAGCAGTTTCGGGCGGCACAAAAGGGCCATCGCCACCATGATCCGCTGCCGCATCCCGCCGGAGAACTCATGCGGATACATCCGCAGACGCGACCGGGCATCGGGAATGCGCACCGCGTCCAGCATCGCGGCGCTTTCCTCCAGCGCGTCATGCTTGGATTTGCTCTGATGCAGCATCAGGACCTCGGCCATCTGGTCTCCGACCCGCATATAGGGGTTCAGCGAGGTCATCGGGTCCTGAAAGATCATCGCGATCTCGTTGGCGCGGATCCGGTTCAGCTTCGACTCCGGCAGGTTGAGGATTTCCTGGCCGTTGAACCGCACGCTTCCCTCGGCCTTGCCGTTCTTGGCCAGCAGACCGAGGATGCCGAAGGCCAGCTGCGTCTTGCCGGAGCCGCTTTCGCCAACAATCGCAAGCGTGTCGCCGGGTTCCAGCGTAAGGCTCATTCCGTTGACGGCGCGCACGATGCCATCGGGCGTATCGAAGCTGACCGTCAGGTCGGTGACTTCCAAAAGCGGCATTCGTTATTGATCCTTCGGGAAACGTGTCATCACCGATCCTTCGGATCGAGCGCGTCGCGCAGCCCGTCGCCGACGAAGAAGAAGCCGAAGAGCGTTACGACAAAGAAAAACAGCGGGACGAGCAGCATCCAGAGCGTCCCGTTCACCATCTCTCCGGAGCCCTCGCTGATCAGCGCGCCCCAGCTTGTCAGCGGTTCCTGCACCCCAAGTCCCAGAAAACTGATGAAGCTTTCATAGATGATCATCGAGGGAACCAGCAGCGTCGCATAGACGATCACCACGCCCAGAAGATTGGGCACGATGTGGCGCAGGATAATGGTGAAGGGGCCGACACCCGTCGCAACGGCGGCCTCCACGAACTCCTTGTTGCGGAGCGTCAGCGTCTGACCGCGCGCGATCCGCGCCATGTCCAGCCAGCTGACCAGCCCGATCCCGATGAACAGCATCAGCATGGAGCGCCCGAAGACCACCAGAAGCAGGATCAGCACGAACATGTAGGGGATCGACATCAGCACATCGACGATGCGCATCATCACATTGTCCACGCGGCCTCCGAAATACCCGGCGACCGCGCCGTAAAACGTGCCCACGATGACCGCGATGAAGGCGCCCACGATCCCCACCATGAGCGAGATCTGCGTGCCCTGCACGGTACGCGCGAACAAGTCCCGGCCCAATGGATCGGTGCCGAACCAGTGGCCCGTTTCCAGTGATGGCCGCCCCGCCTCGGCGACGCGGCCCAGCACGGACCAGTCGATCTCCTCATAGTCCCATGGCGCGATGAAAGGTCCGATCAAGGCGAAGAGGCCGACCAGAAGAAGGACGATCAAACCGCCGACCGCCGCCTTGTTGCGAAAGAACCGGGTGCGTGCATCCGCCCACAAGGACCGCCCCTTGACGGCGTCCTTATGGGCCAGCTGGTCGGCGATGGCTCTGGTTGCGAGCATGGGTCTAATACCGGATTTTCGGGTCGATCCACGCGTAGAGGATATCGACCACGAGGTTGAAGAAGATCGTAAGCGCGCCAAGAAGAACCGTGATCCCCATCATCACCCCGTAATCGCGGTTGAGAGCGGAGGCGACGAAGAACTGCCCGATGCCGCCGGTGGAGAAATATATGTCGATCACCACCGATCCGGTGATCATCCCCACGAATGCGGGGCCCAGATAGGAGATGACGGGCAGAAGTGCGGGCTTCAGGGCATGGCGCAGCACGATCCGGCGCATCGGCAGGCCCTTGGCCCGCGCCGTGCGGATGAAGTTCGAGGTCAGCACCTCCAGCATCGAGGCGCGCGCGATCCGCGCGATGGAGGCCATGAAGCTGGTCGACAGCGCGATGACCGGCAGGATCACATATTGCCACTGGCCGCCCTGCCAGCCGCCGCCGGGCAACCAGCCGAGCCAGAGCGTGAAGATCAGCACCAGGATCGGCGCCAGCACGAAGTTCGGCAACACCTGCGCGCCGATGGAAATGCCGACGGCCAGATAATCCAGCCAGGTGTTGTGGCGAATCGCGGCGATGATACCGAGGGTTCCGCCAACCAGCACGGCGACGACAAAGCTCCAGAACCCGTAGGTCAGCGTCACCGGGAAACCCTGCGCGATTAGGTCGTTCACATCCTGATCTCGGTAGATGAAGGACGGGCCGAAATCGAAATCGCTGACGATGCCCCAGATATAGCGCCAGATCTGGACATAGAACGGCTGGTCCAGCCCGTATTGGCGCTCAAGATTGGCCAGAACCGCGGGGGGTACGCCACGCTCGGTGGCGAACGGGCTGCCGGGGGCGGCATACATCAGGATGAAGGTGCCCACGATCAGGATCAGCAGAACCGGTATCGCGATCAGAAGGCGTTTGAAGATGAATGTGAACATCTGGAAAACGAAGCGCCGGGGCGGGTCGGATCACCCGCCCCGGCTGTTCATTATTCTGCTGCGACGCGGTAGATATCGCGGACGTACCAGTTGTTTTCCACGTTCTCCATCGGCCAGTTCCGGATCGTCGGATCCAGCACGAAGTTCTGCGTGTAGTGGTAGATCGGGATGATCGCCATGTCCTCGGACAGGATCTGCTCGACCGCGGTGTAATTCGGCTGCGGATCGGCCATGGTGACACTTTCCGCCATCAGCCGGTCGACCTCGTCATTGGCATATTTGCCGTCGTTGTTGGAGTTGTTCGAGGTCAGCAGGTCGAGGAAGGTCGACGCCTCGTTGTAATCCCCGCACCAGGCCGAGCGGGCGACGTCGAAGTTCTGGTTGCCCCGGATTTCCAGATAGGATTGCCATTCGAAGTTGTTCAGCACGGTGGTCACACCAAGGGGGCGCCACATCTGGCTGATGACTGTCGCGATCTGCCGGTGGTTTTCAGAGGTGTTGTAGATCAGGTTCAACTCGATCGGGTTGTCGGGGCCATACCCGGCTTCGGTCATCAACTCCATCGCATGCGCCATCCGTTCTTCCTGGGTCCAGGTGGCGTATTCGATCACGGGCATCTCGAAGCCCGCGGTCGCCCAGTGCGTGAAGTTGAAGGCAGGGGCCTGACCGGCCTGCAAAACCTGATCGGTGATGACTTCGCGGTCGATCATCAGGCTGAGAGCGGTGCGAACGCGAGGGTCCTGCAATGCCTCATGCCCGCTTTCGGACTGGTTGATCGCGTAATAGTAGGAACACAGACGCGGCACCGAATGCGCCACATCGGGCATTTCCGCCTCCAGACGCGGATAGCTGCCTGCGGGCAGATCGTCCATCATGTCGAACTCGCCGGCCTGAAAGCGCGTCAGGGCCTGGCTGGCATCGTTGATGACATATCCGGTGACCTCGGTGATGATCACATCTTCGGCGCCCCAGTATTCCGGGTTCGGGACGAGGCGGAAGAATTCGTTCACCGCAATCTCGTCCAGCATATAGGCGCCGTTGGAGACGATGTTCTCGGGCGCTGTCCAGGCCGCGCCGTGTTCCTGTACCGAAGGCTGATGGCTGGGCATGAAGGTGTAATGCACCGTCATCTGCGGGAAGTAGGGCAAGGGCTGGGACAGCGTGACCTCAAGCGTGCGGTCATCGATGGCGCGGACACCAAGCTCTTCCGGGCCGACTTCGCCCGCGATGACGGCGGCGGAGTTGCTGATCTGGCTCAGTTCGACATACCAGGCGTATTCGGAGGCGGTGGCCGGGTCGGCCGCACGCTGCCAGGAGGCAACGAAATCCTGTGCCGTCACCGGGTCGCCGTTGGACCAGCGGGCATCTTCACGAAGATTGAAAACCCAGGTCTGGTTGTCTTCGGAGGACCAGCTTTCGGCCACGCCCGGGCGCAAGGTGCCATCGGCGTTCTGTGTCAGCAACCCCTCGAACAACTGGCGCGCGACGTGGCCGCCGGCAGTTTCCTCGATCAACTGCGGATCGATGGAAGGGAACTGATCCAGCAGGCGGTATTGAAAGGTCTGATCCTCGGCCAGCGTTTCGCCGGTTACCGGGTGCGTCGTCTGCGCCCAGGCCGTGCTGCCAAGCGCAAACGTCAGAATGGTGGAAGTGGTCAGAAGGCTAAGTCTCGTCATTTGAGTCTCCCTGTTGTTGGTCGCCGGGCGTTTCCGGGCTCTGCCGGTTTATCGCCTCGACTTGATCCCGGTACTTTCGCGAAACCTGCGGTTCACACACTAGTATACGTTGCGTCATTTCCGCTTTCGGCGGAAATATTCCTACATGGCTGTTACGCAAGACCAGAATCGGAACAAACACTTTTCGATGTCGGACATCGAACTTCCGGTATCTAAGCACCTGAATGCGATATGCGGAAGCCCTGACTGATTTATTGTCCCGAATGGACGGATTGATACCGGTTCCGCGGGTTTCCTCGCCAAAAGCCGCGCGGTCAGTCTATTTTGGAGGCATCGCGATACATCACCCGATGCCGGCGCGTCCTGATCCACTCCGCAAGATCCTCGTCGGACATGAAATGGTCGCGATTGTATTGGTCCCGATGGAGGATTTCCTCGATCGGGCGGCGCCAGCGCTTATAGGGCGCCTGCGCGGGGGGACCGAACAGAAAGATATCAAGGACAGAGATCTCTTCGGGAATGTTCAGTAAAGGGCGCATCGCCTTCTGCGCCTCCTGCTGGCCGATGGCCGTCACCCACCAGACATTGTAGCCAAGTGCTGCGGCGGCCAGATGGGCCGACATGGTCGAGGCGGCGACCGATTGCAGCAAGATCCGTTCCGCATTTTCGCGATACATCCGGTCCAGATCGGAGCCGTCATTCAGCACCGGAAAGGCATTGACCCACCGCATGTCCGAACAGACCACCACAAAGCCAGGCGCCGTGGCCAGCCCGCGATAGTCCGGCGTCGGGAACTTCATTTTCGCCTTGGCGCGAAACCGCTGCTCGGCGACGAAGTAATCCGCGATCTGCTGCTTCACCGCTGCGTCGCGCACGATGATGTACTGCCAGGGTTGGGCGTTCGCGCCTGACGGGCCGTGGCGGGCGGCCTCCAGAATCAGCTCGTAATGCGTCTCTGGCACCACGAAATCGGCGTCGAACTTGCGCACGGTCACCCGGTTGCGGATCACCTGCATCAGCGCGTCGTATCTGCTGCGGTCCCCGATCGGCGGCAGATCAACCTCCGCTTCGGCTTCGGCGAGGTCGACGGCGGGCGTGATGTCGGTTTCTGTCATGATGGTCTCCCGAAAATCTCATGTGTTTACCGATCCGCCATCGACCGCGATGGTCTGGCCGGTCACAAAGTCGCTGTCGTCGGAACACAGGAACAGCAGTGCGCCGATCAGGTCGGCGGGTTGGCCATCGCGTTTGATCGCGCGCGAGGCCAGCACCCGGTCGCGGGTCGCCTCGATATGCGCCGCGTTTTCCAGAATGCTGGAGGACAGCGTAAGACCGGGTGCCAGCGAGTTCACGCAGACGCCGTTTTCCCCCATCTCCCGCGACAGGGTCCGCGTCAGGGCCGCCAGCGCCCCCTTTGAGGCGACGTAATGCGCCATCCCCGGCATCCCCTTCATCACCGTGCCCGAGGTGATGTTCACGATCTTGCCGCGCCCGCGTTGCTCCATCAGCGGTCCGATGGCGCGAATCATCCGCCAGGTTCCGCCGATATTCACCTTCATCACCTCGTCCCACAGATCGGGGGCGATCCGGTCATATCGTGCCATCGGCAGACCGGCATAAAGGGCGGCATTGTTGATCAGGATATCGACCTGTCCGAAGGCCTCCATCGCCGAGTCCGCGACCCGCTCGGCCATACCCTCCCCGGTGATATCGGCATGCACGAAACACGCGCCCGCCTGTTCCGCATCGGCGCCATCGGCAATGTCGGCGACCAGGACCCCGGCCCCCTCCGCAATCAGCGCGCGGGTGAACTCCAGGCCCAGACCTTTGGCCCCGCCCGTGATGACGGCGGCCTTGCCGGTCAGTCGTCCCATGCCAGTTCCGGCGTTTTTCCGGGGCCGTCCGCGACCATTTCGCGTACGAACAGATCGCTGTAATTGAGGGCGGCATGGCTGTGTTCGCGCATCATCGCCTCGGCGCGCGCGGCATCGCGTTTCTTCAGCGCGTCGAAGATGATGACATGTTGCGAGTGGCCCACGGTCAAACGCATGCGTTCCCGTCTGGGCTCGGTCGCCTTGAACATGAGCGAGCCGAGCGAGGTGAGGGGCAGCATCGCGATCCGCTCGAATGTATGCGCGATCAACTCGTTGCCGCACCGTTTCATGATCGTTTCGTGAAACAGGATATTGGCCTCCTGATAAAGCTCCAGCTGCGATGCAACGGGGCCATCGCCGGCCAGCATGTCTTCGGACATCTTGATGGAGCGCGAGAGGTCGGCTTCCACCTCGGGGCTCATCCCGGTTTGGGCCATGGTGGCGGCGGCAAGCGCCTCAAGCGCCGCGCGCACGGCGATGGATTTTTCCACATCCGCGGTCGAGATCGAGCGGATCGTGAACCCGCGACCCTTCCGCTTTTCGATCAGCCCCTCGGCCTGGAGCGCGGCAAGGGCCGTGCGGGCGGGCGTACGGGACACGCCAAGCTCGGCGGCAATCGCGGCCTCCGAAATCTTCTCCCCTGGCGGTCGATCGCCGTTGAGGATTTGCCGGCGGATGACCGCAAGCACATGTTCCACGCTGGATGCCATGCCCGATTATCGGATACGAAATCTCCTCTGTCGAGCTAATCTGGGCCCCTATGGCATTTTTTTGCTTTCTTTTGGATACGAATTTGACTCTAGTGGGGCAGGGACATCGCAAGGCCGCTTTGGGAGGAGAGGCCGGATCTGCCCCGCCGACACCGTTAAGCTTCTCTCATCGAAATCGGGATAAGCCTGTGTCGCCACCAGAGGGAGGAAGAGAATGCAAAGATTGGGTATCTGTGCCGCTGCCGCGTTGGCCTTGTCGACCGCCGCACCTCAGGCCGAGGAGTTGAGCCTGGCCTATTTCATGGGGCCCGGTCATCCGATGAACGCCGCCGTCTTCACGCCGTTCGCCGAGGCGCTGGCCGAGGTTTCGGGCGGAGAGATGACCGTGCAGCAATACCCCGGCGGGGCGCTGAACTCGGCGCCACCCCGCCAATACGGAATTCTGCTGGATGGTGTGGCCGATATCGTGTTTGCCCTGCCGGGATACACCGGCGAGGTGTTCCCGATGACCAATGCCGTCACGACCCCGGGCGTTTGCGGCAGCGCGTCCGAATGCACGCAGGCCTTGCTGCGCGCGCGCGAGGTGCTGGAACAGGAATATGAGGCCGAGGTGCTGGCGATTTGGGCCAATGCGCCGCCGGTTCTGATCACCCGTGACAGGCCGGTGCGCAGGCTGGAGGATCTCGACGGGATGCTGATCCGTGTCACCGCGAGCCAGGACGCGCCGTTCGTGGAGGCGCTTGGCGCCTCCGCGGTGGCGCAGCCGGTGAATGTCATCAACCAGAACCTGACCAACGGTGTCATCGATGGAATCGCCATCGGGCCGTCGGGCATCCCGTCCTTCAATCTGCATGAGCCTGCGAATTACATCACCACTTGGTTTCCCGGCTCCGGCTCGGCCTTCGTGTTGCTGATGAATCGCGAGGTCTATGACGGGTTGAGCGATGAGCAGCGCGGCTGGATCGACGCCGCTGCCGATGATGCGCTGTCGATCGCCGGGGGCGAGTTCTACGACCGGGCCGCCGCCCGCGGGCTCCAGATGGCCGCGGAGGCCGGGGTCGAGATGATCGAGATCCCGGAAGAGGAGCGCGCCCGATGGAACGCGGCCATCGCCGATACCCTGTCCGAGGTGCGCGCCCAGAACGCGGGACCGATGACCGTGGGTGAGGTCATGGACCTGATGATGCAGCCGGACGGCTGATCCCCCCGTGCCGCGCCAGACACCATCCACCCTGCTATGGGTCGATCGCCAGCTCGGGCGCCTGTCCGGGCTGGTGGCGATCCTGGGCGCGCTCGCCGTTCTGGGGCTGATGTTCGTCACGCTGACGGCGGTGCTCTGGCGCTATGCCCTGAATGATCCGATTTTCGGGATCAGCGACATCTCGACCATGACGCTGATCATCGTGGCCGGCGCGTCGGTCTGTTACGGTGCGCGTCACGGGGCGCATGTATCCGTCAACGTGATCGGAATGGTCGCGGGTCGTCGGCTGACCCGGTTCACCGACGCGCTGATGCGGCTGATGGCCTTTGGCATTCTGGCCCTGGCAAGCTATGCGCTGGCAGACAAGGCCTGCGGCGCGGAACGTGCCTGTCTCACCAACAACATGTCCATCGTGCATCGCCCGTTCTACTATTTCCTGTCCGCCACGATGGGCCTTTTCGCCCTGAATGTGCTTCTCCAGCTTGTTGTCGGTCTTTACCATCTGGATGGCGACGACCCGAACGAGATTGCTGACTGATGGACGGAAGCCTGATCGCGCTTGTCGGCTTCATCGCCCTGTTCGCCTGTCTGGTGATCCGTATGCCGGTGGGCATCTCGATGATGCTGGTCGGCACAATCGGCATTTATGCGATCCGCGAACGCGCGGCGATCCCGAAACTTGCGGGCGAAATCTTCAACGAGGCATCGAACTACCCGCTCACGATCATTCCGCTTTTCGTGTTGATGGGCAACCTTGCCGGCGTCTCGGGCATGAGTCGGGATCTTTATTCGGCGGCCCATAGCTGGCTTGGCCATCTGAAGGGCGGGCTGGCCTCGGCCACGGTGGTGGGCTGTGCGGGGTTTTCGGCGCTGTCTGGATCGTCTCTTGCCGCCGCACTTACCATGGGTCGCGTCAGCCTGCCGGAAATGCAGCGCTACAATTACGACAATGGTCTGGCCACAGGCTCCATCGCCGCGGGCGGCACCCTTGGTATCCTCATCCCGCCCTCGGCGGGGTTCGTGATCTACGCCATCCTGACAGAAGAAAGCATCGGACAGCTTTTCATGGCCGGGGTGATACCGGGCCTGATGCTGACCGCGCTTTTTGTCGTCGCGATCTGGCTGGTCGTGCTGCGCAATCCCGAAAAGGCACCCCGCGGCGCCGCGATCGTGCCGCTGAGGGAACGGTTTCAGGCGATGCGCCGCGCGTCTGCCATTGTCAGCATCATCGTCATCACCATCGGCGGCATCTATCTGGGCGTCTTCTCGGCGGTGGAGGCGGCCGGAGTGGGCGCCGCGCTGGCCTTCGTGATCACCGCCTTCCGGGGCCAGTTGACGCGCGCCAATCTGATCGAGGTCTTCACCAGCACGCTCAAATCCACCGGCACGGTCTTCTTGATCCTTTTCGGCGCATTCGTGTTCAAGAGCTTCATCGGTTTCTCCGGCGTCACCTACGATCTGTCCCTCTGGGTCGAGGCGCAGGGCTTCACCGGCATGCAGGTGGTGCTGATGTTCCTGCTGATCTTCATCATTCTGGGCATGTTCATGGACGGCTTCGCAATCCTCGTGCTGACCGTGCCGCTTGTGCAGCCGATCATCGAGCCGCTGGGCGTGGACATGATCTGGTTCGGCGTACTGATGGTGATCTGTCTGGAGATGGGCCTGATCTCGCCACCGGTGGGTGTGAATGTCTTCGTCGTCAAGGGCATCGCGCCGGGGGTTCCGCTGAACACCATATTCCGTGGCATCTGGCCGTTCTGGTTTGCCATGCTGCTGGCCGTGGTCCTGATCGTGGTCTTTCCGCAAATCGCACTGCTCCTGCCGCAAACCATGTTCGGCTAGGGCCTCGGCGTTCCATCAGGGAGTTGAGATATGAAACTGGGTGAAAACATCATCGCCGCAAGCGACACCGCGCCGTTCTTCGGCGTTGCCAATCCAGGCGATGTGGGTCTCGCACCGCCCGCCTTGCGTCTGGGCGATGCGGTGCGATGCTGGGTCCGGTCGCTGTCCGGGTTTCAGAAAGAGGCTCTGGTGATCTCGGCGCGTTCCGGGCTCATGTGGCGGCTGGTCTCGGATGAGGGGGCCTATCTGAACGGCCACGACGCCGCCCCGTGCCCGTTGGCCTTTCTCACCACCGGCATGATCGCGAGTTACATGAACGAGATTACCGCACTGGCGACGCGGGAGGGGGTCGCGTTGCGCAAGCTGCGGCTGATCCAGGACAATTTCTACACCATGAAGGGCTCCATGCGGCAACGCACGATGACCGGCGGCGCGCTTCCCGTGGAGCTGGAAGTGCAGGTCGATTGCGATCTGCAGGACGGCGCGCTGGCCGAGTTGTTGAGCAATGCAGTGCATGCCTCGCCGCTGAACGGGCTGATGCGGGACAAGCTCGACAGCCTGTTCACGCTGACACGAAACGGCGTGCAGATCCCCACTGCCGAGGCGAAACAGCTCAATGGCGCGCCCGTCCCCGACCCGGCGGGTGCCGACCCGGTGCCCGCGCCCACCGACCTGACCCTGATCGAGCGGCTTGGCATGACGCCGGCGAAGAAGGTCCGTGGCGGGACCGCGGGCGCCGCAACCAGCCTGACCGACGAACAGGACCGCACGTTGAACCCCGGTGCGATCTGCACGCTGCGCGACGACGGGATCAAGGAGATCGAACAACGGCTCTACAGCCCCCATGGCAGCGTCTTCCGCTTTCTGAGCGAAGAGGCGCCGGTGGCCGGCGGACAGGGGCGGGCGCCCGATGCGGTCAGCTTCATTTCCGCCGGGATCGGCTTTTGCTTCATGACCCAGTTCGGGCGTATGGCTTCGATGGAGAACCTCGATCTGCCAAGCTATTCCATCGTGCAGGATACGCATTTTTCCCTTGGCGGGGCGTCGGGCGGCACCGGCAAGGCGGGTACGGCCGATCCGGTCGAAACCCATGTGCATCTTGTAACCAGCGAAGCCGACGAGGTCGCTCGCGACATGCTGGACGTGTCCGAGCGGACCTGTTTCCTGCATGCGTTCTGCCGCACCGATCTGAAGACCAAGCTGAAGATCACCCGGGTCTAGACCGCGCGTCCGACCGCCATCGCCAGCATCGCTCCGGGATCTTCGACGTCGTCGCCGGCCCAGGCCACGAACCCGTCTGGCCTGACCAGAATGGCGCGCGCGGCATAATCCAGCCGTTCATCCGCATAGCTGTCGGTCACCACCGTCAGCGGCACGGAGAGCTTGGCAGCGGCCGTCGCCATTTCGCCTGCCAGTCCGGGCCGATCAAAGGCCAGAAGGGTGAAACCCGTTCCCAGGGCGTCATAGGTGGTGCGCCCGTCGCTCAGCCCGCGGGGGGCCAGATGATGCCCCGCGCGCGCCTCGAACCGATGATCGCCCCGCGCACCCGGATGGCCCGGCCCCGCCACGATGGGGGAGCCTTCGTAATGCGGCTCGAACGCCACGATCTCGGATGCGCCTTCGGGCCGGGCGAACCAGGCTTTTCTGAACGCCTCCTCGTCCTTTTCGGGGCTGTAGCGCGCCAGAAACGCCCGATCCTCCTTGATGAACCGTTCGATGAAATCGCGCGCGGTGGAGGCAAAGACCGGGCGGCGTTCCGCATCAAAGCTGTCCAGCAGCCGTTCACCGGCCCAGCCCTGCAACGCCGCGGCCAGCTTCCAGCCCAGGTTTCGCGCATCCTCGAACCCGGTATTGATCCCGTAGCCGCCATAGGGCGGGTGGCTATGGGCCGCATCGCCGGCGATGAACACGCGGCCCTTGCGATAGGTATCGGCCAGCGCCACGCGCAGATCCCAGAACCCGGTATGCGTGATCTCCAGATCGAACGGGCGGCCCACGGCCTTGTGCAGGAACCCGGCCGCGTCGAATGTCTCCTCCGTCGTGCCGTCGGGCACCGGCGCGTGAAAGAACCAGTCCCGGCCCAGATCCACCCGCCCAAGAAAAAGCCAATAGCCATCCAGCTCCGGGCTGATCGCATTGTAGAACGACCGTTCCGCATAGCGCTCACCCAATAGCCGATGCAATTCGGGGGAGCGGAACACCAGCAGCGCCATTCGCCGGTCATGATCCGACAGGCTCTGCGTGATCCCCGCCGCATCGCGCGTGGCCGATCGGCTGCCGTCGCAGCCCACCGCAAATGCGGCCCGCAGAACCTGCCGGCCGTCCCCCTTGTGCTCGGCGATCCCGATCGTCACACCGTCGGCATCCTGCGACAGCCCGTCGAAAGACCAGCCATAGAACGTGTCGATGGCGCCGATACGCGCGGCGCGGGCCCGCAGAACCCGCTCGGTCTCGTATTGCGGCAACCGGTCCAGCGCCTGCCCGTAGAAGGGCTGCACCTTTTCCCGCGGGAACCAGTCGTAATGGTAATCGCTCAACAGCGCGCCATAGGTCACCAAGCCGCCATTGGCCACGCCGCGGGGCACCACGCGGGCCGCGCGCAACTCGGGCTCGCAGCCCCACGCATCGATGTTTTCCAGCGTTCGCTGCGTCAGGTTCTGGCCTTTCGGGATCGGCTGCGGCGCAACATGGCGCTCCACCACCGCGACACGCAGTCCGCGCTGACCCAGATCGATGGCCAGCCCCATGCCCACCGGGCCGCCCCCGACGATGATCACATCATGCCGGGTCATGCGACACCGGGCTCCATGAAGATATGCTTGGTTTCCAGAAAATCGTGGAGGCCTTCGGGCCCATGCAACCGGCCCAGTCCCGACTGTCCGTAGCCGCCCGTTTCGGCCTCCGCGAACAGTCGCAGATGCGCGTTGATCCAGACCGTGCCCGCCCGGATCGCCCGCGACATCCGCATCGCGCGGGCATGGTCGCGGGTGAAGACCGAGGCCGCCAGCCCGTAGACCGTTGCATTGGCCTTGGCGACCGCTTCGGCCTCGTCCCCGAACGTCTCGAAAGAGATGATCGGGCCGAACAGTTCCTCCTGCACGAGCGGGGAGCGCACATCGTCGATCCCGAAGAGAGTGGGTGTCAGGAACGCGCCTGTTTCCAGCGGCCCGCCTTTCAGCATCATCCGTCCTTCGTCGCCGGCCTGCTCGATCAGTCGCATCAGGCGCGCCTGATTGGCCGTGTCGATCAGCGCACCCATCCCGCTTGACGGGTCGGCGCCGGGGCCGACGCGCACAGCCTTCAATGCCGCCGTCATCCGCTCCGCGAAATCCGCGGCGACGCTGTCTTGAACTAGAAACCGCGCGGCGGCGGCACACATCTGACCGGCAATCGCCAGCGAACCGTGGGTCAATTGCCGCACCGCCAGGTCCAGATCGGCATCTTCGAAGATCACCGACGGCGCCTTGCCCCCCAGTTCCAGCCCGACGCGTTTCAACGTGGCCGCAGCACCTTCCATGATCTTGCGCCCCGTACGGCTCGACCCGGTGAAACTGATCACGTCGATCAGGGGCGAGGCGACCATGGCCTGCCCAACCTCGATCCCGTTTTCATTGACCGAATTGATCACGCCCGCAGGCAGGGAGGGGCATTCGGCCAGGCATTGCATGACCCGCGCATGCACCAGAGGCGTCTGCGCCGCGGGCTTGATCACCGCCGTACAGCCCGCCGCCAGTGCAGGGGCCAGCGATCGCACCAACAGCGTGACCGGCGCGTTCCATGGCACGATGATGCCGGCAACTCCGGCCGCTTCCCGGTGAAACAGGGATATCTGTCCCGGCGCCATTTCCTGCATCGAGCCCCGGATATTGCGCGCAAGCCCGGCATAGTACCGACTCTCGGAGATGCCAGCCATGGTTTCACCCATCGCCTCCGACCGGAGCTTGCCATTTTCCGCGACGACCAGATCCGCGATGTCATCCTTTGCCTCGGCAAGCCGGTCCGCGAATTCATGCAGCAGCTGCGCCCGCAACCGGGGGGAGGCCGCCCATAGGCCGTCGTCAAACGCAGCCCGCGCCGCAGTTGCCGCCTCATCGGCCAGCGCGGCGTTGCCGGGGATGTATCTGCCAAGCGGAGTGTCATCGGCGGGGTTCACGCTTGGGCGCGGGGGTGCGCCATCGTCGCGCCAAAGCCCCGCGATGTAATGCTGCGCCAGTCCCGTCATTGCCGATCTCCCCGTCCCTTGGGGAAGCATCGCCCGATGGCTCCTTCAGGTCCAGAAGGTTCCTACAAAAAAACCGCCCTAAATGTCTGTTTTCAGGGGTTTGGGCGTACCGGCTTCAGATGCGCGGGTCTTGGTGATACGCCCGCGCCGGTCCTGCGTCCCGGGTCAGACCGTTCCGCCGAGAGAGCCTTCCAGCGCGACCAGTTCCTGTCCTCCGGCCATCATGTCCTGCAGCTCTTCGGGCGTGATCTGCCCGCGTTGCGCGGTGCCGAGCGTGGTGCCCCGGTTCAACACCGTGAACCTGTCGCCCACCGCCATCGCATGGCGGACATTATGGGTGATGAACACCACCGCGATGCCCTTCTTGCGCACCTTGTCCACGGTGGCCAGCACATTGGCGGTCTGCCGCACGCCAAGCGCGCTTGTCGGTTCGTCAAGGATCAGCACCTTGGCCCCGAAATGGACCGCCCGGGCAATCGCGACCGTCTGGCGTTCGCCGCCGGACAGCGTGCCGACCGCCTGATCCGGCCCCCGCAGGTTGATGCCCATCTTCTTCATTTCGTCCATGGTCACGCGGTTCGCATGCTCATGATCGAACAGCTTGATCGGCCCGATCCTGCGCAGCGGTTCGTTTCCCATGAAGAAATTGCGGCTGACGCTCATCAGCGGGATCATCGCGAGATCCTGGTAGACCGTTGCAATCCCCGCCGCGATCGCGTCGCGGGGGTCGTCGAACTGCATCGGTTTGCCTTCGAAGAAGATCTCGCCTCTTGTGGGTTTGTGAACGCCCGACATGGTCTTGATGAAGGTCGATTTCCCCGCGCCGTTATCGCCCAACAGGCAATGGCATTCGCCGGGATAGACCTCCACCGTGACGCCGTTCAGCGCAATGACCGAGCCGAAATGCTTCTCGATGTTCTTCATTTCGACGATGGGTGCGTGTCCGGTAGCCATCTCAACGCTCCCCCGTGATGATGCGGCGAATATAGGTGTTCAGGATCACCGCGAAGAGCAGGATGACGCCCAGGAAGACCCGGAACAGGCTCGATTCGACGCCGGCAAAGAACAGCCCCTGCTGCACCACGCCGAAGATCAGCGCGCCCAGAGCGGCCCCCACGACCGAACCGTAGCCGCCAGTCAGAAGCGCGCCGCCGATCACCACCGCGATGATCGCCTCGAACTCTTTCAGAACGCCCCGATCGGCCCCGGCGGACCCGAACTCCATCACTTGGCATGTGGCGAAGACGGTTGCGCAAAAGGCCGTGAACATGAACATCAGGATCTTCACGCGGTTCACCGGTACGCCGACATAGCGCGCCGCCTGCGCATCGCCGCCCGCGGCAAAGATCCAGTTGCCGAACCGGGTGCGGGTCAGCACGATATGCCCGAAAATCACCAGCGCGATGGCCCATACGATCAGCATTGGAATGCCGTCGATCACCGGCTCGCCCGCCCGATTACCCCTTTCGAACACGTCGATCAGGCCTAGATCGGCGAGCCAGACGAAAATCGGCTGTCCGATCTCGCCTCCGAAAAACGGCGCAAGCCAATCCCCTTCGGCGGCGTCGTCGATCCCGCCGATGATGGTGCGCCGCTCGATGGTCTGCGGAAAGAAGATGGTGAACCCGCGCAGGATGAACAGCGCCGCGAGCGTCACGATGAAACTGGGCAGGCCGGTCTTGATCACGATGTAGCCGTTCAGCGCCCCGATCGAGATGCAGAGCGCGAAGGTAGTGAGGATCGCGATCCAGACGGGCCAGCCCAGCGTGACCGAGAAAATCGCGATGGACATGCCCGCGAACCCGATCATCGAACCGACGGAGAGATCGAACTCGCCGGCGATCATCAACATGCAGGCACCGACCGCGATGATCATGAACTGCGCCGAAACCGTGGACCAGTTCATGATGCCCTGCGCATTGAACATGCCGCTGTCGGCGGCAAAGAGCAGAAAGAAGGTGAATACCGCGACGGTGCCGACGATCCCGCCCAGTTCGGGACGGATCAGGGCCTTTCTGAACCCCGATATTTCCTTGACGCGTTCGTCTCCTGTTGCCGTGTCGGACATCTCTTCCTCCCCCTTCCCGTGTCAGAAATGGCGCGACAACCCTCCCGTCGCCGCGCCATCAGGCCCTTGGCCGCTCAGCGGAACTCGCCGGCGAACTCTTCAACCAGTTCCAGACCGTCTGCGGTGATGAAGCCGGGGCCGGAGTTGATGTTGTTGCCCGGCAGCACGCCGTAACGGTGGTAGTTCGTCAGCACGACAACCGGCAGATAGGCCTGCAGGAAGGGCTGCTGGTCGATACCCCATTCGATGACGCCATCGCGGATCGCCTCAACGATGTTATCGCCCAGATCGAAGGTGCCGAAATAGATGTCGCCGGCCATGCCGTTGCTTTCCAGCGCCAGAATGGTCGGGTCTGCCGAGGTCGGCCCGAGTGTCAGGATCGCGCCGGTGTCGGGATTGGCGTTCAGATAGGCCAAAACCCGGTTCTGGATTTCCGACGGGTCGGTGCCGCTGTCGATCATCGAGTCGCCCAGATCCACGCCCA
Organism: Rhodophyticola sp.; assembly: GCF_965284195.1. Classification (NCBI taxonomy): domain Bacteria; kingdom Pseudomonadati; phylum Pseudomonadota; class Alphaproteobacteria; order Rhodobacterales; family Roseobacteraceae; genus Rhodophyticola; species Rhodophyticola sp. The sequence continues at coordinate 3,784,555 of NZ_CBDIRM010000001.1, forward strand.
GACCGTCGGCAAAGCCCTGGCAACGCTCCGCGACGACCGGGTTGGAGATAACGTGGTTCACGCAAAGGAAGGAGGTCACCCCGTCCCGCGCGGCCCGCTGGCCCGCGGCCAGTCCCGCATCGTATTCGGGCTGTCCCACATACATCAGCGCGCCCACTTCGGCGGCCTGTTCCGGGGTGCCGGAATTCATGATGATCACATCCACCCCGCTGTCCACGGCGGCCCGGATCGGGCCGGAGAGCACATCGAAATCCGCCAGCGTGGTGATGATGCCGTCGGGGCCCGACGCGGTGGCCTGTTCGATGATGCGCGCCATATCGGCGATGTCGCCGGTGGGCGGGTTGCGGTACTCCACCTCGACGCCCATCTGCTCACCCGCCAGCGCCAGTGCGTTGCGGATCGTGTTCCACCAGCTGTCGCTGTCGGGCGCATGGCTGACCAGAACATAGCGTTCTCCTTCGGCGGCGGCCTGACCGGCTGCCAGAAGCGGCGCAGCGGCGACAAGTGCGGTCATCGCGGCCGTTTTCAGAAATGATGTCATTGGTTCCTCCCAAGAGTTTCCCCGCCGGCGGACACGGGCATTCGCGGTTTTCTCCGCCTTGGCGAAATCGTAACCACGAATCGCGCCACTTTGCAACCGGTTGCAAAAACGGGTGAAGCAAGGCATGGTGATTTCGGTCTTTTTGTATGAAAAGAGGGATGGGAAGCTTTGCAATTGGATCACGGGGACGCATGGCCGTAACTCTGAAAGATGTCGCCGAACGTGCCGGCGTGTCGCGCTCGGCGGTGTCGCGCACGTTCACCGAAGGCGCCTCGGTCTCCGACAAGACCCGCCGCAAGGTGGAAAAGGCCGCCGATGAACTGGGCTACAGCCCCAATGCGCTGGCCTCCAGCCTCACAACGGGCCGGACCAAGCTGATCGGGCTTGTGTCGAACAACTTCCACAACCCGATCTTTCTGGAGGTGTTCGATCTCTTCACCCGCGGCCTTCAGGACCGTGGCCTGCGCCCGCTTCTGGTCAATCTCAGTCACGAGGTCGATCCGGCCAATTCGGTGCGGATGCTGCGCCAGTACTCCGTCGACGGGGTGATCGTCGCCTCCTCCACGTTGCCGCCCAGCTTCGCCAAGGCGTTCCGCGATGCAGGCGTTCCGGTGGTTCATTCCTTCGGCCGCCGCGCGTCCATGCCCGAGGTGCATGTGGTCGGCATCGACAACCAGGAATGTGGCCGGATGGCCGCGCAGACCCTGATCGATCGCGGCTACACCCGCGTTTCATTTCTGGGCGGGCCGGAACGGGCCACCTCGACACAGGATCGCCTGATCGGCTTCATGGATGTGATGCAAGGCAACCCCGGCATGACGGTCAGCCACAGTTTCGCATCCGAGTATTCGTTCGATGCAGGCCGTGCGGAAATGATCAGGCTGCTGACCTCCGACCCGGCAGAGGCCTATTTCTGCGGTGACGACGTGTTGTCCATCGGCGCGCTAAGCGCGGTGAAGGATGCCGGACTTTCGGTGCCCGGCGATATCGGGATCATCGGATTGAACGACATGGAGATGGCAGGGTGGGAAAATATCAACCTCACCACCATCCGTCAGCCCATTGGCGAGATCATCAATTCCTCCATCGAACTGGTCGTGGCCACCGTCGACAAGCCCGACCGCACGCCGGAGGCGCGGCTGTTCCCCTGCCGGATCGTGGAGCGGGGAACGCTGCGCCCGCCAGCCTATCCGGTCTCGCCATGAGCTTTCCGCCCTGATCGAGCCGGAGGGCGGCGGCCTCCCCTCGGTATGCGCGACCGGACGATCCGGCCGGGACGTCTGCCACGCGGGTTTCGCCAAATGCGCGCGGGCGGATACGGGCCTGTCAGCGAAACATGGGCGGCCGCGCATTCACCCATTTGCCCTCGGCCTTGCCGCTTTCGGCCACCGCGAATACAGCCGCCATGGATCGCAGCCCGTCCTCCGCCCGGGGGTAGAGATTGGCTGCCGGATCCATTGTCCGGCCTTCTTTTCGTGCCCGGATCGCTTCGGCCAAATCCTTGTAGATATTCGCAAAAGCAAGCGGCATACCTTCCGAATGGCCGATGGTCACCCGGCTGGCGCGGTCTGCTTCCGGGCTGAGACCTGCCTCGCCGCGCTCGATCACCTGCAGGCGCTGGCCCAGGGGCATGTAGTACAACTGGTTCGGCTGCTCCTGCGCCCATCTGAGCCCGCCCGTCTCGCCGAAAACCTGCAAAGTCAGACCGTGCTGCCGCCCGATCGCCACGGAACTGGTCCAGAGCCGGCCTGTTGCGCCGCCGCTCATACGGAAATTCACCATGGCGTCATCTTCCAGCACCCTGCTGCCGATCGCGGAAATTGTATCGGCGCTGAGGCGTTCAACCTCCTGGCCGGTCACGAAAGATGCCATATGCATCGCGTGAATCCCGCAATCTGCAAACTGGGCCGAGACGCCCGCCTGCGCCGGGTCGTAGCGCCACCGCACCCGCGGATTATCGGCATCCGCGGCATCCGCATGGTGCCCGTGCGCAAACTCCGCCACCACAACGCGGATTTTTCCGATATCGCCGCGGGCGACCATGGCTTTCATGTGCCTGACCAGCGAATACCCGGAATAGCCGTAGTTGACGGCACAGATCTTTCCCGTTTCCTTCGCAATACTTACGATCTCTTCACCTTCCGCCACGGTCATCGTCATCGGCTTTTCGCAAAGCACGTGAAACCCGCCTTCGAGAAACGCTTTGGTGATTTCGAAATGCGTGGCATTCGGTGTTGCGACGGTGACCAGATCGACCCTGTCGGCGCGCGCGCGTTCGCCCTCCAACATTTCGCGCCAGTCGCCATAGGACCGATCCGCATCCAGTCCCAGGGCCTGTCCATATGCACGCCCTGCATCGGGCCGGTGGTCCAAAGCGCCGGCCACGAAGGAGAATTCGCCATCCAGCCCCGCGCCAAGACGATGTGCCGGGCCGATCTGGCTGCCTTCGCCACCGCCGATCATACCCCAGGTCAGTTTTGTCATCGCACGCACCCCGTCACTTGAAGCCGATGGATTCAAGATACGCGCGATTGGCCCGCGCATCGCCAACGGGATCGGGGTCCAGCGTCGGATCGCAATCCTGCTCGACGGTGCACCAGCCCTCGAACCCGGCATCCAGAAGCAGTTGCCGGACGGCGCGGAAATCCACATCGCCCTTGCCCAGATTGCAGAAGACACCCTGCCCGCAGGCCTCATAGAAACCGGTACAGCTCGCAATCACATCGGATTTGATGGCTTGATCTATGTCTTTGAAATGCATGTAGGAAATTCGCCCCATATACCGTTTCATGAACGATACGGGGTCGAAACCGGCATAGGAGTGGTGACCGGTATCGAAACAGATTTTCAGAATATCTTCATCCACCTCTTCCAGTAGCTGCTCCAGCTCCGGCTCGAAATCCATGAACCCGGCGGCATGGGCGTGGATGCCCACGGTCAGCCCGTACTCCTCCGCCCCCATCCGGGCAACCGTCGCAATCCGGTCCCGGAAGCCCGCCCATTCATCAGGCGAAAGCTGTTCGGCCTCGTCCGCCCGACCGGCCGTGGGCGCGCGGCGGGGTGAGATCGAGTCGATCAGAACCAGATGTTCCGCGCCATGGGCGACAAGCGCCTTGCAGGTGCGCACGGCTCCGTCCAGCACATCGTCCCACTGATCCGGGTCATGAAACGGGCGGAACACCACGCCACCGATCAATTGCAGATCATGTGCGGCCAAAGCGTCGGCCAGAATCGCCGGATCTTCGGGCATGAAGCCAACCGGCCCAAGCTCAATCCCTGCGTAGCCGGCGTCGGCGCAGTCCTTCAACACCGACATCCAAGGCGGATTGCGGGGGTCATCTGCAAATTCCACGCCCCAGGAACAGGGGGCATTGCCGATACGGATGGTCATTTCTGTTACCCTTTCAGACGGAGGAAACCGACCGCCAGCGTCTCTCGGCTGACGACGCGATGGCGGCGGCGACAATCTGGTTCACATGCATCCCGTCCCGGAAGCAGGGCCAGACCGGTCGGCCGGTCTCGATGGCGGTCAGGAAATCCCTGGCCTCGATAATGATCTGATCCTGATAGCCCGTCCCGTGACCCGGCCCTTGGCAAAAGGGCAGATAATCCGGGTGGGCGGGGCCGGTGAGGATCCTCGTGAACCCCCGTGTCGCCTCGGGACCCGCCGCGCGATAGAGCAACAGCGCGTTCTGATCTTCCTGATCAAATCGGATCGCGCCCTTTGTACCCGTGATTTCATAGGCGTAGCCCATCTTGCGGCCCGTTGCGATGCGGCTGAAATACATATGCCCCATCACCCCGTTTTCGAACCGGCACATGATCTGCGCGTGGTCATCATTGGTGACGTCCCGGGTGCCGTCCGGACCGGGGCGGGTCTTGTGAACGGTCTCGACCACCCCCATGACCTCGTCGATCGGCCCAACCAGCGCCAGCGCCGCATTGATCATATGGGGCGCCAGATCGCCCATGGTCCCATTGCTCATCCCTTGCGTGCGCCATGTCGCGGGCGCGTCGGGATCGGCATAGAAATCCTCCGTATGTTCCCCCCGAAACCAGGTCAGATCACCGATTTCTCCGTCGGCGATCAGCTGGAGGGCGAACTGGCTGGCGGGCGTGCGGATATAGTTGAAGGCGACCATGTTGGCGGCGCCGCTGGTCTCTGCGGCCTCCACCATTCTGCGGCTGTCCTGCAAAGATGCGCCAAGCGGCTTTTCGCACAGGACGGGCTTGCCAAGCGCAAAGGCGGCAAGCGCGATTTCGCAATGCATCTCTTGCGGTGCGGCAATGACGATCGCCTCCACCGCGGGGTCCGCGACGAGGGCATGCCAGTCATCCGTGCCGCGCGCAAAACCGTAGGCCCGGCGATACCGGTCGGCCCGATCCGCCGTTGTTGCACAGACCATCTCCAGCCGGGGGCGCAGGCCGGTATCGAAGACCGCACCGACCGACGACATGGCGACGGCATGAGCTTTGCCCATGTATCCGCCGCCGATGATTCCGATGCCGATTTCGGTCATCGCGCGCCCTCTCCGAGATTCCTGTTGCAACCGGTTGCAAAACAACTATCGTTGCCCCGGGGGACAGGCAAGTCTGAATCGGCGCCATCCCGACAAAAGACAAAATCCACTTGGGGGCGCGGAATGCCACAGACGCTTCGCCTGACAGTCGCACAGGCCATCATCCGCTATCTGCAGAACCAGTTTATCGAGATCGATGGTGTCGAGACGCGCATCTGTGGTGGCGGGTTCGGTATCTTCGGCCACGGCAATGTGCCCTGTCTGGGTGAGGCGCTTTACACCGTGCAGGAGGACCTGCCGCTTTATCGTGGCCAGAACGAGCAGAGCATGGGCTTCGCGGCGGCGGGATATGCCAAGTACCACTTGCGGCGGCGGTTCATGTTCTGCACCGCAAGCGCCGGGCCGGGCACGGCCAATCTGCTGACGGCGGCGGCGCTGGCTCATGCGAACCGGCTGCCTTTGCTGATGCTTTGCGGCGATACGTTCCTCACCCGCCTGCCGGACCCGGTGTTGCAGCAACTGGAGCATTTCGGAAACCCGACCCTTGGCGTGAACGATGCGTTCAAGGCGGTGGTGCGCTACTGGGACCGGATCACCCACCCGGCCCAGATCATCCAGTCGCTGCCTGCCGCACTGGCGACGATGCTGGACCCGGCCGATTGCGGGCCGGCGTTTCTGGGTCTGCCACAGGACGTGCAGGGCTGGGCTTATGATTATCCGGTCGAGTTCTTTCAGAAGAAATACCACCGTATCCGCCGCGTGAGCCCTGACGCCGGTGAAGTCGCGGATGCCGCCGCCGCGCTTGGCTCGGCCAGGCGCCCGATGATCATTGCCGGCGGGGGCGTGCAGTATTCCTGCGCCGTAGCCGAGCTGACGGCCTTTGCCGAGGCGCACCGGATCCCGGTCGTGGAATCCATTGCGGGCCGGGCAAACATGCTGGCGACCCACGAGCTGAACATCGGCCCCATAGGCGTGACGGGATCGGACAGTGCCAATACCATTGCGGAGCAGGCGGATGTGATACTGTCGGTCGGCTGCCGGATGCAGGATTTCACCACCGGCTCCTGGACGGCCTTTGCCCGGGACGCCACGCTTATCTCGCTCAACGCCGCGCGCCACGACGCGGGCAAGCATATGTCCCTGCCCGTTGTCGGCGACGCCAAGCTTGGATTGCTGGCCCTGGGCCAGGCGCTGGGGGGCTACACCGCCCCGGATACCTGGACAGCCGCGGCGCGGGAGGAGCGGGCCAAATGGGATGCCTATGTGGCCGCAAATGTCGCGCCCGGGAACCGGCCAAACTCCTATGCGCAGGCGATCGGCGTGGTGAATGACCTTTGCGATACACGCGACCGCGTGGTGGCGGCGGCAGGCGGGTTGCCCGCAGAGGTGACGGCCAACTGGCGCACGCTCGATATCGGCACGGTCGATGTGGAATTCGGCTTTTCCTGCATGGGCTACGAGATTGCCGGGGGCTGGGGCGCGCGCATTGCACAGGCCGAAAAAGAGCCCGACCGGGACACCATCGTCTTCACCGGGGACGGCTCCTACCTGCTGATGAATTCGGACATCTATTCTTCGGTTCTGACCGACCGGAAGCTGATCGTTCTGGTGCTCGACAATGGCGGGTTTGCCGTCATCAACAAGTTGCAGAACAACACCGGCAACGAGAGTTTCAACAATCTCATTGCCGACTGCCCCACCGTGCCTGCGCCCTTCGCGGTGGATTTCGAAGCCCATGCCGCATCCATGGGCGCCACCGCCGAGACGGTCGCGAACCCGGGCGAACTGGCCGAGGCGTTCAAGCGGGCCAAGGCGGGCGACAAGACCCATGTCATCGTCATGACGGTGGATGCCTATGAAGGCTGGACGGCGCAGGGCCATGCCTGGTGGGAAGTCGGAACGCCCGAAGTCTCCGAGAGCGCCAAGGTGCGTGCGGCCCACGAGGCTTGGGAAGCCACCCGGTCCAAGCAACGTAAGGGCGTCTGATGGACCTTTCCGGCAACAGGTTTGTCATCATCGGGCGGGCGGGGATGGATTTCTATCCCGACCCCCCCGGCACGCGCACCGAAGAGGCGGGGCGTTTCGTCGCCTGCCTTGGCGGCTCCTCGGCCAATATCGCCGTGGCGATCACAAGGCAGGGGGGCAGCGTCGCCGTGGTCACGCGTGTTTCGGACGATGCGATTGGACGTTTCGCGATCAACGAGCTGGAAAAGTACGGGATCGACCACACCCATGTCACCGCCACGGGGGGTGAGGCCCGGACCTCTCTGGCGGTGGTGGAAACCCGGATCGAGGATCACCAGTCGGTGATCTACCGCAACGGCGCCGCCGATTTCGAGATGACCAGAGAAGACGTCGACGCGGTCGATTACACGCGATATTCCGCCCTTATCACCACTGGCACCGTCCTTGCCGCCGAACCGTCCCGCAGCGCCGCGTTTCACGCCTTCGACCGCGCTAGGGCTGCCGGTCTGCCACTGATCTTCGACATCGATTATCGCCCTTATTCCTGGCCCTCGGCGGAGGTCGCGGCGGATGTCTATTCCCGTGCCGGCGCGCTTTGCGACGTCATCATTGGCAATGATGTGGAGTTCGGCTTCATGGCCGGCGATTATGACAAGGGTCTGGAAAAGGCCCGATCTCTTGTGGCCCACGGGGCGCAGATCGCCGTTTACAAGATGGGTGAAAAAGGTGCCGTCACCTTCACGCCCACCCGCGAAATCCGCACCGGCATCTATCCCACGAAGGCGCTCAAACCCACCGGCGCGGGCGACAGTTTCATGGGCGGGTTCGTCGCGGCGCTGGCCGCGGGCCGAGATGTGGAGGAGGCGGTGTTGCGCGGCTCGGCCTCGGCCGCGATCGTGGTTGCCCGCGTCGGCTGCGCGCCCGCCATGCCCACCACCGAAGAGCTTGACGCGTTTCTCGCCTCCCATGCCGGGCCAACCGCCGCCTGAAAGGATTGAAAAAAATGCATATTCCGCCCTATGACAACCGCAACGAGCCGATCGTGGACGCCGGCCACGATCTGGTGCCGCTGAACTACTTCAACATCGTGAAGCTGAAAGCGGGGGAGCATTTCGACTATGCTGTTCCCGGCTACGAGACCTGCGTGGTTCCGGCCACGGGCACCGTGACGGTTGAGGTGGCGGGCGAAACCTATCGCGATATTGGCAACCGTATCGTGGATGTCTGGGATGGCGAGCCCGAAGGCGTCTATGTGCCGACGGCCGCGGGCACCCGGATCACCTGCCAGAGCGACGCGGCGGAGGTGTTCATCGCGGGGGCGAAATACGCCGAGGTCCTGAAACCTTTCGCCGTGCGGGAGGCGGAGCTGGATCTGGTCCAGTACGGCTCTGACGAAACGAAAACGCACCGAAAGATCAAGCATATCCTGGGTGCCGGATATCACGACCGTGTGGGCCGGCTGCTGGTTTCGGAACTCTACACCGTGGGTCAGGGCGGCTGGTCCGGCTTCCCGAGCCACAAGCATGACACGGACCGCCTGCCGGAAGAAACGCGCCATGACGAAACCTACAATTTCCGGTTTCGTCCGAATTACGGCTCCGGCATGCAGATGCTGCAACGGAAGGATAACGAACCCGGCGATGCCTATCACATCGTCGATGGCTCCACGATCCTGATCGACAAGGGGTACCATCCCTGCGCCGTGCTGCCGGGCTACGAGATGTATTACTTCACCATCCTCGGCGGCCTCAGCCAGCGCAGTCTGAAGCAGTATTTCCAGCCGACCCATGCGGCGCAGCTTCATACGATCCCCGGCATCATGGATATGGTGGCCAAGTTCAAATGACGCTTGCGACCCTGTCCGAGGTCCTTCAGCCCGCGCTTCGGGGCGGGTATGCCGTGCCCGGTCTGGTCTGCCTCGGCTGGGAGGATGCGCGGGCCTATGCGCTTGCTGCGGAGGCCGAACGCGCACCTGTCATCCTGCAGGCGGGCCCCAGTTGCCGGGCGCACACGCCACTGCCGGTTCTGGGCGCAATGTTCTGCCATCTGGCAGACAGCGTTTCGGTGCCGGTCGTGTTGCATCTGGATCATGGCTACACGGTCGAAGACTGCCATGACGCCATACGGGCGGGTTTCTCCTCCGTGATGTTCGACGGCTCGCGCAAGCCGCTGGCCGAGAACATCGCCGAAACCGCCGCCATCGTGGAGCTGGCCCATAACGCCGGCGTCTCCTGCGAGGGCGAGATCGGCTTCGTGGGCTATTCCGGCGGCGAGGCGTCGGCCGGTACGGACCCGGCGGAGGCGGCCCGATTCGCCCGGGAAACGGGCGTCGACGCGATGGCGATTTCGGTCGGAAACGTGCATCTGCAACAGGACCATGAGGGCGGGCTGGACGAGCCGCGCATCCGCGCGATCGAGGCCGTAACCGATGTGCCGCTGGTGATCCATGGCGGCTCCGGCGTGCCACTGGCCGAGCGGACGGCTTTGGCCACCTGTTCCGCCATCTGCAAGTTCAACATCGGAACCGAACTGCGCATGGCGTTCGGGGCGGCGTTGCGCGCGGCGGTCAACAGGGACCCGGCGCGGTTCGACCGGGTTCAGATCCTGAAAGAGACCCATGATCCGGTGATGGAGGCCGCGCGCGCGGCCATCCGCGCCATGGGTGCGAGCGGAAAGGCGTGACGTGATGCTCAATATCGGAATTCTGGGTTGCGGCCGTATCGGGCAGGTGCATGCCCGGTCCATCGGTCAGGTGGAGCGGGCAAGGCTCGTCGCCGTGGCCGATGCGGTGCCCGCCGCCGCCGAGGCGCTGGCCAACAAGGCCGGTGTCCTGCCACGGAGCGCAGAGGAAATCCTGACGGCGGCCGATATAGATGCGGTCGTCATCGGAACGCCGACCGATACCCATTTCGACCTGATCCAGGCCGCCGCCGCCAATGGCAAGGCGATTTTCTGCGAGAAGCCCGTCGACATGGATGTCGCCAATATCCGCACCTGTGTCGGCGCGGTGGAGGCGGCAGGCGTCCCGTTCATGACCGGCTTCAATCGTCGTTTCGATCCGAATTTCGCCAATCTGCACGCGCGTTTGCAGGCCGGGGAGATCGGAGATGTCGAACTGGTCACAATCCTTTCCCGTGACCCGTCGCCTCCGCCGATATCCTACATATCGGGCTCCGGCGGCCTGTTCCGCGACATGATGATCCACGATTTCGATATGGCGCGGTTCCTGCTTGGTGAAGACCCGGTCAGCGTGCAGGCTGTCGGGTCCGCCTTGGTCGATGCAGAGATCGGTCGCGCGGGCGATGTGGATACGGCGGCGGCGATCCTGACGACGGCGTCGGGCCGGATCTGTCAGATCTCCAACTCGCGCCGCGCAGCCTACGGATATGACCAGCGGATCGAGGTACATGGCTCCAAGGGGCTGTTGCGTGCCGAAAACCAGTTGGAGGACACGGTGGAGATCGCCACCGAGGCCGGTTTCCGGCGCGCGCCCGCGCAACATTTCTTTCTGGAACGCTACGCCCTCGCCTATGTCGCGGAAATGACCGAGTTCGTGTCTGCCGTGCTTGACGGGCATACGCCGGAACCCGGCATCAAGGACGGGTTGCAGGCACAGATCCTGGCCGATGCGGCCAGCCGTGCACAGCAGAAGGGCGAGATCGTCAATCTGCCGGGGAGCTAGGCTCTTCAGATATCGAAGAAGACGGTTTCGTTCGGGCCCTGCAAATGGATGTCGAACCTGTAGCCGCCCGATCCGTCCGGTTCGGCCAGAAGGGTCGGAATCCGGGACTGATGCTCGATCCGCGTCAGGATCGGGTCTTCGGCATTCGCCTCCGGCTCGTCGGCAAAATAGGCCCGGGTGTGCAATCCGATATTGATGCCGCGCGCGACGATCCAGAACGTGATGTGGGGCGCCTGCATGCTCCCATCGGGGAACGGCACGCGCCCGGGCTTGACCGTCTCGAAGCGGTAAGCCCCGGTCTGCATGTCACCGGCGGAGCGCCCCCAGCCGGTGAAGTTGGGGTCCGCCGATCCGCGCGGGTCCTGCGCGGATGGATAAATCCCTGCCGCGTCCGCTTGCCAGATCTCGACCATTGCATCTTTCAGCGCTGCGCCCATCCCGTCGTAAACCGTGCCGGTCAGGGTGATCTCCTGCCCCTTGACCGGCCCCGTTTTCATCGACGCGCCAAGATCGGCGTCGTAGATCCCGTGAATGCCCGTGATATTCGGGGTGCAGCCGATATGCACATAGGGGCCAGCCGTTTGCGACGATGTTTCCCTCAGTATATCAAGAGGTTGAACCATATCATAGTCCCTCCGGCCGGTTTTCGAACGCGGTCTGGCGGCGACCGCGCAGCGTGATATCGAACTTGTAGGCGCGGGCATCCATCGGCACCGTGCGCGCCATGTCCAGGGGCGCGACCAGCGCGCCGACGGCGGCGGGGTCGCTGATGCTGCCGATGATCGGGCAATGCGCAATCAGCGGATCGCCCTCGAAATACATCTGCGTGATCAGCCGCTGCGCGAATCCGGCCCCGAACAGCGAGAAATGGATATGCGCGGGGCGCCAGTCATTCATCCCGTTGGGCCAGGGATAGGGGCCGGGCATCACGGTCCGGAATTCGTAGCGCCCGTCCGCATCGGTGATCACCCGGCCGCAGCCACCGAAATTCGGGTCCAGCGCGGCAAGATAGCTTTCCTTCTTGTGGCGATAGCGGCCACCCGCATTTGCCTGCCAGACCTCCAGCAGGGCACCGGCCACACCCCGCCCGGCCTCGTCGCGCACCCGCCCATGAACGATGATGCGCGGCCCGATCGCGGCCTCTCCGGGGGCTGCGAAATTCAGGATGAGATCATTGTCGAGTGGCCCCAGCATGGTGTGGCCGAAAACCGGGCCCGTTTCCTCGCTCAAGGTGCTGGGAAAGGAAAGAAGTGCCGCCTGTGGCGCGCGTTTCACGCTTGTTTTGTAGGGCGGATGAAAAGGGGCCGGGTGCCAGCCGCGGTCCCGGGGTATGTAGCCGCCCGCACGGGCCTTGTCTGCGTTTGACATGATGTTTCCTTGCGCCTCGTCTAGTAGGGCAGGCCGACATAATTCTCGGCCATGGCCTTTTGCGCGGCATCGCTGCTGCGCAGGAATTCAAGTTCGGCAATCTGCATTTTGTGATCGAACATCGACTGATCCGGATAGCGATGCATGAGCGAGGAGAACCACCAGCTGAACCGCTCGGCCTTCCAGACCCGTGCCAGCGCCTTGGCGGAGTAGCTGTCCAGCCCCTCCATGTCGCCGTCTTCATAAAATCTGCGAAGCCCGGTGTAGAGATACTGCACATCGGACGCGGCGGTGTTGAGCCCCTTGGCCCCGGTGGGCGGCACGATATGGGCCGCATCGCCGCACAGGAACAGCCGCCCCCATCGCATCGGCTCGCAGACGAAGGACCGCAAGGGCGCGATGGATTTCTCGATCGACGGCCCCATCACAATCGCTTCGGCCTGCTCGGCCGGGATGCGGCGCTTCAACTCGTCCCAGAAGGCGTGATCGGTCCAGTCCTCGGGCCGGTCCGACAGGGAACACTGGATATAGTAGCGGCTCAGACTCGCGTTGCGCATGGAGCACAGCGCAAAGCCCCTCTCGGAGTTGGAGTAGATCAGTTCGTCGTTCACAGGCGGCGTTTCCGACAGGATGCCAAGCCAGCCGAAGGGATAGACCTTCTCGTATTCGCGCTTCTGGTCCGTGGGAATCGTCCGGCGGCTGACCCCATGGAAACCATCGCAGCCGGCCACGAAATCGCAATTCAGCTGATGGATCCTATCGCCAACGCGGTAATGCACCTGCGGGCAATCGGTATTGGCGCCCGCAATCTCCACATCCTCGACATTGAAAATCAACTCTCCGCCGGCCTTCTCGCGCGCCTCGTAGAGATCGCGCGTCAGCTCGGTCTGTCCGTAGAGCATGACGCCCGACCCGGTATGGGCCTTGAAATCCACATGGAACATCTCGTCGCCATAGGCCACCAACGTGCCGTCATGGACAAAGCCCTCGCGGTGCATTCGCCCGGCGACATTGGCCTCTTCCATCAGCCGGACAAGCCCCTGTTCAAGCACACCGGCGCGGATGCGGCCCAGAACGTAGTCCTTCGTCTTGCGTTCCAGAACGACGGAACTGATGCCGCGGAGATGTAACAACTGAGACAGCAGCAGGCCCGATGGTCCGCCGCCGATGATGGCAACCTGTGTTCGCATGAAAGTCCCTCTCTCCCCTTGGTGCGAATATTGGCGTGTTGCCGATGCTTTGTAAAACGCTTCTCGGTCGGGGAGGCCCGGTTCGGTGTGCCAACCGTTGCGTCCCCTGCGCCGCGGGTGCATGAGTAGGCAGGGGGCAAGGAGACGGCAAGATGACCAGAACGGTTCGGGTTGCGATCAACGGGTTCGGGCGTATCGGGCGCTCGGTTCTGCGTGCAGCTCTGACGCGGGCGGACTGGCCCAGGGTGGAGATCGTTGCGATCAACGATATCGCGCCGCCCGAAACCTGCGCCTATTTGTTTCAGTATGACAGCGTTTTCGGCCCCTATCCGGGCACGGTCGAGACGGCGCCGGGAGCTTTGGTGATAGACGGGCGCCGCATTCCTCTTTCGCATGTGTCCGATCTGGGCGCGGTGCCGCTGGCGGATGTGGATATCCTGATGGAATGCACTGGTCGCGCCAAGGATCGCGCAGTGGCGGAGGCCGGGCTTGCGGCGGGTGCTGCCCGCGTGTTGATCTCCGGCCCGTCGCCGCAGGCGGATCTGACCGTGGTTCTGGGGGCGAATGACGATCTGTTGGCGCCCGCCCATCGCATCGTTTCCAACGCATCATGCACCACCAATGCCGTCGCGCCGCTGGTTCAGGTGCTGGACGAGGCCTATGGTCTGCAAACCGCGTTGATGACGACGATTCATTGCTATACCGGCAGCCAGCCCACCGTGGATGCGCCAACCGGCGATCTGGCGCGATCCCGCGCCGCGGCCCTGTCGATGGTGCCGACCTCCACCAGTGCCGAAGCGTTGGTCGATCTGGTCCTGCCGCATCTTGCGGGGCGCATCACGGGCTCGGCGGTGCGGGTGCCCACGGCCAGTGTGTCCGCGATCGATCTGGCGCTCATCACGGAAGACGCCCCCACCGCCGACGAGGCGCGGGAAATGTTGCGCGGAACCGCGGGCCCGATTCTGGGGTTCACCGACCAGCCCCTTGTGTCGTCCGATCTGCGCGCCCGTCCGGAATCTCTCGTGATTGCCGGGCCGGAGATCAAGCGGTCCAAAGGGGGGATGCTGCGCGTTTTCGGGTGGTACGACAATGAATGGGGCTTCTCCTGCCGGATGCTGGATGTAGCCTTGAGAATGGGAGAGTTGGCATGAGCGGATACCGGACCTGGCTGCGCGAGAAGAATTTCATTTCAGGCCAATGGGTTGGCGCGGATGATGGCGCGGCCATCGACGTGAAGAACCCCGCCAGCGGCGAGGTCATCGGTACTGTTCCCAAGGCCGGGAAGGCCGAGACGCTGCGCGCCATCGACGCCGCGCAATCGGCGTTCCCGGCGTTCTCGGGCATGGCGCTCATGGATCGGCTCGATCTGCTCTGGAAGCTGCATGACGCGCTGATGGACAATCAGGCCGATCTGGCGGAGTTGCTGACCGTGGAGATGGGCAAGCCGCTTGCGGAGGCGACGGGCGAGATCGCCATCGGCGCCCAGTATGTCCGCTGGTTCGCCGAGGAAGCGCGCCGCGCGAAGGGGGAGATCGTGCCCGCAGGCGTCAACGGCCGCCGCATTCTCGTGACCCGGCATCCGGTTGGCGTGGTGGGAATGATCACGCCGTGGAATTTCCCGTCCTCCATGCTTGCCCGCAAACTGGCGCCTGCGCTGGCTGTCGGCTGCACCGTCGTGGCCAAACCTGCCACAGCCACCCCCTATTCCGGTCTTGCATGGGCCGCGCTGGCCGAGGAGGTCGGCTTTCCGTCCGGCACCGTGAACGTCCTCACCGGGTCCGCCAAGGAAATCGCGGGCGCGATGATGGTACGCGACGAGGTGCGCAAGATTACCTTCACCGGCTCCACCGCGGTCGGCAAGGAGCTGATCCGGGGCAGCGCGGACACGGTCAAGAAAGTCTCCATGGAACTGGGCGGCAACGCACCGTTTCTGGTGTTCGACGATGCCGATCTGGACGCTGCGGTGGAGGGCGTCATGATGTCCAAGTATCGCAATATGGGGCAGACCTGCGTCTGCGCGAACCGCATCTATGTGCAGTCCGGCATCCATGACGCCTTCGTCGAGAAACTGGTGGAGAAGACCCGCGCGATGAAAGTCGGCGACGGGCGCGAGGATGGTGTCGAGCAGGGCCCGATGATCGACATGGCGGCGGTGGAAAAGGTCGAATGCCTGCTTGCCGATGCCACATCCAAGGGGGCGGAGGTCGCGGTTGGCGGCAATCGCCATGCCCTGGGCGGGCAGTTCTTCGAGCCAACCGTGCTGACCGGGGCCACCCAGGACATGGCCTTCGCGCAGGAGGAGATTTTCGGGCCGCTTGCGCCGGTCTTCCGCTTCGAAACGGAGGAGGAGGCGATTGCCATGGCCAATGATACGGTGTTCGGCCTCGCATCCTACGCCTACACGACCGATCTCGCGCGCGCCTTCCGTCTGAACGACGGGCTGCAATATGGCATGATCGGCATCAATTCCGGCCTGATCACGACGGTCGAGGCGCCGTTCGGCGGGGTTAAGGAATCCGGCATGGGCAAGGAGGGCGGCAGCCAGGGTCTCGATGATTATCTCGATACGAAATACGTCTGCATCGACGGGCTCTGACGGATTCCGTCAAATACGCAAATCGGGTGGGCGGCTTCCTTGGGCTGTGATGGGCTATCGGGTGACCGGCTGGATCATCCGACAAGACTGACTGTATAGCCCACATCGTCGCTGGCCATTTTCATGACCTGAATGGCCAGAACTCTGCCCGACGCATCCTTCGCGACCCGTCTGAGTACCAGAAGCGCCGTGTTGCGGTCGACCTCTAGGGCGACCGCCTCGCTCATCGAGCTGAGCTCGGCGGTAATCCGGTCCTCGATCTGTGCGACGCCCAGACCATGCGCGGATAACAGGTCCGGCAGGGTCACCGCCGCCTCGCCATCCAGATCCTCAAGCAGGCTCTCCGGCAGGCTGATCTCATCCTGCGCGAACCGGCGAGAGCCGCGTTTGAGCATTCGTTCCACCACAAGGGCCCTTGCCTCGCCCAGCATCTCTGCCTCCGCGGCCTCGGCGCGGCGGCCGGTCGTGCGGCTTCGAAACACCGCAAGGTCGGGCGGCTCGCCCCCGGGCGTGGCCAAACGGTCGAAACCGGTCCGGGCCGTCGCGTCATCGCCGGTATCGCCGGGGTCTGCCACGATGGTGCCGCGGCCCGGTTTTCGCGCCAGAAAGCCCTGGCCTTCTAGCGTGATGAGCGCGCGGCGCATGGTGCCCTGGCTTACGCCGAACTCCTCGGCCAGCTGAAACTCGTTTCCAAGCCGCTGGCCGACGGGCCATTCGCCGGTCTTGATGCGCCGCAGCATTTCCGTTTCGGCCTTGCGGTAAAGCGGTATACGCGCCATCTGAGATCCTTTCGTGATTCTTCTAAAAGAAAATGCTGCACCTGCAGCCTCACGTCAATTGAGATGCTCGATCAGGCGGGCATGTTTGTCGAAAGCCTTGATTGTTGCCCCCAAACTGGGCAGATCTGCCGCTTCCAGCATCGGGATCATCTTGCGAAAGGCCGCCGCGGTGCCGATGGCGTCGCCGATTGCCGTATGCCTGTCGGCCTCGGGGATCGTGATGCCAAGCCGCTGGCAAAGCGCATCCAGCGTGTGATCGGCCGATTGCCCGAACAGGATCGCCGAACACAGGACCGTATCCAGAATGGGCTGATCGAAGCGCGCGCCTATCTCGGTCTCGCGGCGCTGAAGGAAACTCATGTCGAAGGGGGCGTTATGGGCCACAAGAACCGCGCCATCCGCATAGGCGTGAAACCGTTTCAACGCCTCTGCGACCGATGGCGCGCCCTTCACCATTTCGTTGGTCACGCCATGCACCTCGATCGAGCCCTGCGGAATGCGCCGCCCCGGGTCAACCAGCATGTCGAACCGCTCGCTGTCGACAATCTTGCCATTCACGATCCGCACGGCGGCGATCTGGCAGATCTCGTCCACTTGCGGGTTCAGCCCCGTGGTTTCGGTATCGAACACCACGTAGTTCAACTGCCTGAGCGCGGCCTCCGCGATCTCCTTTGGGATATCCGCATGCAAAAGCTCGAAATCATACTGGATCACCCGTGCGGTGCCGCGGGGCCGCGGATCCGCGAGCGGCAGGGTCAGATGGAGCGCGCCGGAGGGGTCGGGAACCAGCCTCGTGGCATGCGTCACCAGCACGTCCCGGCCGGCAAACTGCGCCAGACCCGGACTGAGCGGCGTGGCCAGCCAGCGCGTCAGCGTTTCGCTGTCGGGCGGGGCGCCCGTGGCTGATAACACAAGCCGGCCCGTGCTCTGCGTGTCATCCGCAAAGCCGAGTTTCAATGCGCTGGCGCCCGCCGCCGCCCATTCCAGCGCCAGACGTTCCAGAAGCCGGGTCACCGCGAACCCGTCGCAGCGCAGTTTCAGGGCGGGCAGATCGGTGGAAATGGGCACGCCCTTGCGTTTCAGCCGTGATGACAGCGCCGCGCCCAGATCTGTCGCGGCAAGGGCTTCCATCGGCCACCATGCGGTATCCGTGAGGGGTTTGCGGGCGGCCACCTCGGCCGTGGTGCTGACAAGGTACTCCATCGCGCTCGGGTCCTTGCTGGTGACGGCCCCTTTCGCCGCATCAAGAAGGGAGTTCAGCAGATGGGCGCGCTCTGCGTGGATCTTCAGATCGGTCGTCACATCCCGCAAGCTCAGAATATAGCCCGGCTGTTTGGTTTCCTGCGCGTCGAGCCACATCAGCCGCATGCGCGCCTCAAGCAGCTTTGCGCCTGCCTTGGTGGCACACAGAATATCCGCGCCCTCCTGCGCTTCGGCGGCCAGCAGCCGCTCATAGGCCTGATGCACCGGGCCCGGCAGGATCACATCGGCCAGAGACCGGTTGAGCCCCAGGGCCGGGCTGTTGTCCAGAACTGTGCGGGCCTGGCCGTTGTAAAGCGCCACGCAGTGATCCGGGGTGCAGAAAAGAACACCATCCGGCACCTCGGCCAGAAGTGTTTCCAGCCGCGATTTCTCAAGGCCGAGCCGTGCGGTCTCGCGACCGATCGCCTGCGCCATGGCGTTGCGCGTCTCGGTGAGGTTCGAGGCCACCGCCGCCGCAGCAGGGGCCAGATCGCCCAGATAACGCGCCGGTGCGTGGTCGATATCCAGATCGACATCGGCATGGGCCCTCGCCCGCATGTCGGCGGCCAGTCTTTCCACCGGGCGGGCCACGTTTTCATCGAACAGAACCCAGACCCAAGCGGTCAGCCCGAAAATCGCCAAGACGCCGATGGCACCCGCGATCACGAAGCTCGGCAGGGCATGGTCTTCGCCCAGACGGATGTATCCGAGCGTCAGCCCCGCGATCATCAGGGCGGAGCCGCCGACGGCCAGAAGGGCGAAGAACAGGAATATGCGCAAACGCAGACTGAGATGGGTAAACATGGCTGCGGGCCTCCTCCTACCCGCGGGTGTCGGCCCCTCCCGGCCGGTGGTTCAGCTGACGGCCTCCACGCAGACGGCGGCAAGCAAGGCGTCGTCGGGCGCGACCTCGCGCCAGTCGGCATCGATCGGAGTGCCGTTTTCGTCGAACTCGATCCCGTCGATGACGTCGGCGCGGCGGTTGCGGATGCAATCCACGAGCGACGGGATTTGCGTTGCCGCCTGCCAGCGCGCGAAGACATAGACATTCAGCAAATGCACGCCCGGCACGGCGTCATTGGTGCGAACCGAACTCTGATCGACGGCCACGAACCCGTCGGTATAGGGAACGACAAAGGTCCACGGACGCCACCAGGATTGGTTTTCGCGCGTCGCGACCACCTCCATTCCCGCGGGCAGGGTCTGCAACGTGCCATCATACCAGGCATATTCGCTGCCGATGGTCGCGGCGATCATGGCGGCACCGGCGGCAATCGGTGTCGCCCATTTCGGAACCCGGTCCTTCAGTATGGTTCTGAGCAGCATCACCATGCCGGCACCGGCAAGCCCGGCGAAAAGAGTGGCGATAAGGGTGAAGAACATGGGCGGTTTTCCTGTCAGCTCAGATGACCGCCGCGGGAGCCGGCGGCGGATTGCATGGTTTTGACGACGACGAAGGCGTCGCGCAGATGACTGCGTTCGAAATCGCTCAGATCGGATGGCGGCATGAAGTTGTCCGGCTTTTCGCCGCGCTTGATCTGTGCGGCCTGATGGGCCAGCCGGGTATCGGCAATCATGTCATAGGCGTCGATCAGGTCACGCCCGCCGGTGGCGGAGATGATGCCCGTCTCCACCGCCGAAACCAGACGCGCCCGGGTATTGGCCTGGGTCAGCTGACCCCGCAGCGCATAGATCCGCCCCAGATCGACGACCGGCACGACACCGCTGTGCTTCAGGTCGATCATGTTCTTGTGCTCGCCCGTGCGGGCGGTGGCGAAGCCGCGAAACAGGCCAAGCGGCGGCGTATGCTTGAGGGAATTGGAAATCATGTGGGCCACGAAGATGCTGTTCTTGGCCGATTGCGCGAGGGTTTCTTCCTGCAATCCCGAAAACAGCTCCGCGTCGCCGCCGATCGCGCGCAGATCATACATGACAGAGGCCAGCATCTGTGCCTCCGGGTCCGGCTTGGCGATCCAGCCCCGGAAATACTTCCGCCATGTGCTCAGCGGCTGGCGCCATTTCGGGTTGGTCGCCATCATGTCGCCCGGACAATAGAAATACCCCGCCTCGTCAAGGCCGTCGGAGACGAATTTGGCCAGCGCTGCGAAATAGGCGTCATCCGCCTCGGTCGTGGCATCGTCCAGGATCAGGCAGTTGTCCTGATCCGAAATGCCGGTCTGCTCCTGCCGGCCCTGCGATCCGCAGGCAAGCCAAAGATAGCGCACGGGCGGGGGGCCGAGTTTTTCCTCGGCCATCGCAAGCAGCCGCCGCGTGGTCGCATCGCCGATATCGGTGATCAGCCGCGTCACGACCTGATGGGCGTTGTGGGCCCCCACGAGTTGCACCAGCAGCTGCGGGATGCGGCCCACGATCTGGGCCAGCGCGGATGTGCTTTGCGCATAGGTGATCTCTTCGATCAGCGCGGCCGAGGATGTGGCCTGAAACCGGGTCAGATCGGTCTGCGTCAGAATGCCGACAAGCCGCCCGCCGTCGGTCACGGGCATATGGGTGATGCCGCGTTCCACCATGGCATGAAGAACGTCCGAAACCAGCGCCGTGGGCGGCAGCGTAATCGGATCGGGCGTCATGATCTGCCTGACGGGGGTGTCATACGCCAGCCCCTCCGCCAGCGCCTTGTTGGTCAGGTCGCGGGTGGTCAGAATACCGCTCGCTTCACCCTTTTCGGAGACGATCACGCAGGACACGCGCCGGTCGCGCATCATCCGTGCGGCCTCGATCAGCGACGTGCCGGGAGGGCAGGTCAAAGGCCCGGGCGTCATGATGTCCGACAGGGCCATGGTCGTCAGGTCCTGCTTGCGGGCCATGGCGGGCCGGGTCCGGTCGAAAAACCGGCGGACCGCCGGATGTTCGCCGATCAGCCGGTGAAAAATTTCGGCCGGTATGGCGACAAGCGTGGTGGGCTCCGCCGCGGTGGCGGTGACGGCGGCCATGCCGTCCTTCATCAGGCCGCGTTCCCCGAAGGAGTTCTTCGGACCGAGGATCGAGACCAGCTCGCCCGTCTCATCGGTGATGTTCACGCGGCCGCTCAGGATGAGGAAGAGCGCCGTCTGCGGTGCGCCGATGCGGTAGATCACCTCGTTGGTGTCGAACGTGACTTCGGAGAGTTCTCCGGCCAGCAGCGCCTGATCCTCCGCGGGCAGGCTGTCATAGGGATGGGTCTGGGTCAGGATCGTGGCAAGATCGAAGGTCATGTGTCCAAACGCCCGCTGAACTGGAAAGGGCGCATCCCGATCAGGCGGGATGCGCCCATGATGTAGCAGGGCCCACGGTGACGCAGGCCCTGGAAAGGCGCAATCCCCTAGTGGTCTGTCGCCGCACCCGCCCCGCGGGGGATACGGACAGATTCCACCAGTTCCTGGATGTGCTGCGGCGGTTCTGCCGTGACACGGCTCACCAGATAGGCAACCAGGAAGTTCGCCACTGCACCGATCGGCCCGAAATGGGTCGGCGGGATGCCGAACAGGTAGTTCGATGCGGTGTTTTCCAGCATGTTCGTACCGGGGATGAAGAACCAGCCCAGATAGGTGAACAGATACAGGCAGGTCAGGATCAGACCGGCCAGCATCCCTGCTGTCGCCCCGGCGGAGTTCATCCGCTTGGAGAAAATCCCCATCATCAGCGTCGGGAAGAGCGATGCCGCCGCCAGACCGAAGGCCAGAGCCACGGTCTGCGCCGCGAAGCCCGGTGGATTGAGCCCGAGCCATGTCGCCAGTACGATCGCACCGGCCATCGAGATTCGGGCGGCCACAAGTTCGCCTTTCTCAGAGATACCCGGGTTGATCACCGACTTGATGAGGTCGTGGCTGATGGCCGAGGAGATGGCCAGTAGCAGACCCGCCGCTGTCGAGAGGGCCGCCGCGATGCCGCCGGCGGCGATCAGCGCGATAACCCAGCCCGGAAGCTGCGCGATCTCCGGGTTGGCGAGCACGAGGATGTCACGGTTGAAGGTGACGAGCTCGTTGCCTTCCCAGCCACGTTCAGCCGCCAGTGCCTGCATCTCTTCGGAACTGTCGTTGTAGTACTGGATGCGGCCGTCACCGTTCTTGTCCTCGACGCCGAGCAGGCCGGTGACCTGCCACGTTTCGAACCAGTTCGGCAGGTCCTCGACCGCCACGGCTTCGCCTTGCACACCTTCTGGCCACATGGTGGTCGTGATGTTCAGACGTGCCATTGCGCCCACGGCCGGAGCCGTCAGGTACAGCAGCGCGATGAACACCAGCGCCCAGCCGGCGGACCAGCGTGCGTCGGCCACCTTCGGCACCGTGAAGAAGCGGATGATCACATGCGGCAGACCCGCGGTACCGATCATCAGCGACAGGGTGAAGAGGGCCATCAGCCAGGGCGAGGAGCCCGTGGTGTAGGCGCTGAAGCCGAGGTCGGTCAGAAGGCCGTCCAGCGTGACCAGAAGCGGCGTGCCCTGGCCCGTATTGCCGGCGGACATATCCGAGAACAGGCCGAGGCCCGGGATCGGATTACCCGTCAGCTGCAGCGAGATGAAGATCGCCGGGATCGTATAGGCGATGATCAGAACGCAATACTGCGCCACCTGGGTGTAGGTGATGCCCTTCATCCCGCCGAGAACGGCGTAGACGAAGACGACGGCCGAAGCGATCAGCAGACCGTTGGTCGAGCTGACTTCAAGGAAGCGCGAGAAGGCCACGCCCGCGCCGGTCATCTGCCCGATCACGTAGGTCACCGAGATGATGATCAACGCGACAACGGCCACGACGCGCGCCGTGTTCGAGTAGTAGCGGTCGCCGATGAACTCCGGGACGGTGAACTTGCCGAACTTGCGGAGGTAGGGTGCAAGGAGCATCGCCATCAGCACGTAGCCGCCGGTCCAGCCCATCAGGAAGGTGGAGTTCTGGTAGCCGACAAAGGCGATGAGGCCCGCCATAGAGATGAAGGAAGCCGCCGACATCCAGTCGGCCGCGGTGGCCATGCCGTTGACGACCGGGTTCACACCCCGTCCGGCGGCATAGAATTCCGACGTGGAGCCCGCTCGGGCCCAGATCGCGATCCCGAAGTAGAGCGCGAACGACAGCCCCACAACGATGATATTGAGTGTTGTCTGATCCATGGTCTGGTCCGTCCCTTACTCTTCGTCCACGCCATGTTCCTTGTCGATCTTGTTCATGCGCCATGCATAGAAGAAGATCAGGACGAGGAAGACGAGGATGGATCCCTGCTGGGCAAACCAGAAGCCCAGGTCCGTGCCGCCCACCGCGATGCCGGAAAGCATCGGGCGAAGCAGAATCGCGAATCCGTAGGACGCAATTGCCCAGATCACCAAGCAGATGGTGACCAGACGGATATTCGCGGCCCAGTACGCGTTGTTATTTGGCTGTTCTGCCATTGCTTACTCCCTTCGAGTGATCGCCTGCCGGACCCTCCTTGATCCGACGGGCATTGTACTCGCCGCCACCCGATGTTGGGTCCGGGCCTCGGCGAATTCCGGTTAAGACACCTGCGTCAGCTTGCCGACGATGGCATCAAGATCAGCGGCAATGACGGTGATGTCGCCCATGGCGGACACCTCCGTCAGCGTGCCGCGTGCGTTGTAGTAGTCGATCAGCGGTGCGGTCTGTGCGTGATAGGCCTGCAGCCGGGTGCGGACCGTTTCGGCATTGTCATCGGCACGGCGTTTCATCTCCGTGCCGCCGCATTTGTCGCACATGCCCTCTGCCCGGGGCTGTTTGAAATCGTCGTGATACCCTTCGCCGCAGGCGGCGCAGGTATAGCGGCCCGCAACACGCGCGATCATCGCTTCGTCCTCGACCTTCAGGCTGATCGCCGCGTCGATCTTCTGCCCTTTCGCAGCAAGAAGCGTATCGAGGGCCCGGGCCTGTGCCTCGGTCCGGGGAAAGCCGTCCAGTATGGTTCCCCTGGCCAGATCGGGGCCGTCAAGCCGCTCTTTCAGCACCGCCAGAACGATCTCGTCGGAGACAAGCTCGCCCGCATCCATCACGGTTTTCGCGGCAAGCCCGGCGGGTGTGCCGGACGCCACGGCCCCGCGCAGCAGATCGCCGGTGGACAGTTGCACCAACCCGAATGCTTCCTCCAGCATTCGGGCCTGCGTGCCCTTGCCGGCACCCGGGGGGCCCAGCAAAATCAGGTTTACCGGGCGGGTTGTGGTCTCTGCCATCATTTCCACCCCCTCAGCTCTTCTCACGGTTTTCGATCAGCTCGTCGACCACGGACGGGTCGGCCAGCGTCGATGTATCGCCAAGGCTGTCGAAATCGTTCTCCGCAATCTTGCGCAGGATGCGGCGCATGATCTTGCCCGAGCGGGTCTTGGGCAGCCCCGGCGCCCATTGAATGACATCCGGTTTCGCAATCGGGCCGATCTCGCGGCGCACCCAGTCCGACAGCGTTTTCTTCAACTCGTCCGACGGCGTTTCGTCATTCATCAGGGTCACGTAGCAATAGATGCCCTGTCCCTTCACCGGATGCGGATAGCCGACGACGGCGGCCTCCGAAACGGTCTCATGGGCGACCAGCGCGCTTTCGACCTCGGCGGTGCCCATACGGTGGCCGGACACGTTGATCACGTCGTCGACACGGCCCGTGATCCAGTAATCGCCATCGGCATCCCGGCGACAGCCATCGCCCGAGAAGTAGTAGCCCTTGTAATCGCTGAAATAGGTCTGCACGAAACGATCGTGGTCGCCATAGACCGTGCGCATCTGGCCCGGCCAGCTATCGGCGATCACCAGAACGCCTTCGACCCCGTTTCCTTCGACGACCTCGCCCGAGGTCGGGTCCAGCACAAGGGGCTGCACCCCGAAAAACGGCTTCTGCGCGGCCCCCGGTTTCAAGGTATGGGCGCCGGGCAGGGGGGTCATCATGTGGCCGCCCGTTTCGGTCTGCCACCAGGTGTCGACGATGGGGCAGGTGCCCTTGCCGACATTCTCGTTGTACCAGTTCCAGGCCTCGGGGTTGATCGGCTCGCCCACGGTGCCAAGCAGTTTCAGGCTGCTCAGGTCGTACTTCTCGACAAAGCCGGTGCCCTTGCCCATCAATGCGCGGATCGCGGTGGGGGCGGTGTAGAACTGGTTGACCTTGTGCTTTTCGCACACCTGCCAGAAACGGCCCGCATCGGGGTAGGTCGGCACACCCTCGAACATCAGGGTCGTGGCGCCATTGGCCAGCGGGCCGTAGACGATATAGCTGTGCCCGGTCACCCAGCCCACATCGGCCGTGCACCAGAAGACATCGCCGTCCTTGTAGTCGAACGTGTATTCGTGGGTCATGGAGGCATAGACGAGGTAGCCGCCGGTGGTGTGCACCACACCCTTCGGCTGTCCGGTGGAGCCTGAGGTGTAGAGGATGAAAAGCGGATCCTCGGCGTTCATCTCTTCGGGCGGGCAGTCGCTGCTGACCCGCTCGGCAAGATCGTCATACCAGATGTCGCGCCCGCCGACCCAGGCAACCTGATCGCCGGTGCGTTTGACCACGAGACATCTTGTGCCCAGCACATTGTGCAACAGCGCCTTGTTGACGTTGTCCTTGAGCTCGGTCACGCGCCCGCCGCGCGGCGCGCCGTCCGCGGTGATCACCAGCTTGGCGCCGGACCCGTTGACCCGGGCGGCAAGCGCATCCGGCGAGAACCCCGCGAACACGATGGAATGGATCGCCCCGATCCGGGCGCAGGCCAGCATCGCATAGGCCGCCTCGGGGATCATCGGCAGATAGAGCACCACGCGGTCGCCCTTCCGCACGCCGCATTCCTTCAGCACATTGGCGAATGTGCCGACCTCCCTGGCGAGCTGTTTGTAGGTGATGTGTCTGGCTTCGTCATTCGGATCGTCGGGCTCGAAGATGATCGCGGTCTTGTCGCCCCTGCTGTCCAGATGCCGGTCGATGCAGTTGGCCGACACGTTCAGCGTGCCATCCTCGAACCATTTCACATGCACGTCGTCATGGGCGAAGGAGGTATCCTTGACCTTGGTATAGGGCTTGATCCAGTCGATCCGCTTGCCATGCTCGCCCCAGAACCCTTCGGGGTCGTTGACGGAGGCGGCGTACATCTCCTCATAGCGGGCCGCATCGATATGGGCGTCGGGCAGCAAATCGGGCGTATCTTTGGGCAAGGTCTCTCTCCCTTAACGAGTCTCGGCTCGGTTCCCATCGGCACAACGCGCTGAGCCTTCGGGGTCCGGGCGGGCCCCACGCGTGGCGCAATCCCGGCCGGATCAGCGCAGCGAGGCGCCCCCCTTGGCCGGAGCCCGGGCATGCCGGGCCGAATGAAATGGTTAGCCTCCCCAACCGTATCACGGAATCCGTTCTGGCGATGTTTTCGGGGCTGTTCGTCCCCGCCCCACTCATCTCAGATCGGGTATTTCCGCCCGGCTCCGAACCACCTAAGGACTTGATCATTACGCTGCGGAACCGGTGCTCGGACATTACAGGAATCCGGCAAATTCAGAACATGTTCCTGACGGGAAAAGATTTTTCTGTAACAGATTTTCATACTTCGGCCCAGGCATTGTAAATTACTTGACTAATGCCGAAATTGTGATGTTGGATCAAGGGCTTCCCCTTTCGGGGTTTTCGACAGCACTCAGCCTTCGGGGCGGCCACTTCGCAATGCGGACAGGCGGTGCGGCGAAGTGTCATGAGGCTTTGGCGGCCTCCGCGCGCTGCGGCACGAGCCCGATGGTCTCCGGGGCCGGCTCACTCGCCGGGAAGCCCGCCAAGTCTGTTTGAGTCCGAGATCGGATCGCGTCCCATCTGGTTGAGAAGGTCGATATAGTCCAGAAGGACCCAGTTTTCGGCGATCTTCCGGTCGGTGCAGCGATAGAAATCCATCACTCGCAGGGTCATTGCGCGCCCGGTCGGTGCCACGCCCAGATAGGGGCCCAGATGGGTCATCGTCATCGACGGCCAGCCCGAGACGGCTGCATAGCTCCCGTCCCCGATCCGGCAGTAGTGATTGCCGCCCTTCCGGTCGGGAAAAGCCCCCAGAAAAGACGCGCGGTGATGGTCCACGAAGCCGTCCCACCCGGTCGTGGAGCCGATGCCGCCCGGCCCGTACCACATCAGGTCATCATCCCATAACCCGTCGCTGCCGATCTGCGACTGCGACCCGAATGTGGTCGGGTCATAATCATGCAGGGCGCCGAGCATCGTCTCCACGATGGCCAGGCTGCGGGCGCCGGTCTCCCGGTCCGGCGGGATCACACCGTCGTGGGTCGCAGGGCCCGGAAACGTCATCTCCGTCCCGTAGGAAAACGGCAGCGGGAAGCGCCCGGTCTGTCGCATCAGGTCCAGCAGGTCGAGGATGATCCGCGCCTCGACGATCCGCCCTTCCTCGATCCGGTAAAACTCACCGGCGCGCAGGAATACCAACCGGTCGCCCGGCAGAATGCCGAAAAGCGGCGCGGAAAAACGGCCCACATAATGGGTCAGGCTGGCGATCCAGTCTCCCCCATTTGCGCGCGTGTTGCGCCCGCCGAAAAACAGCCCGTCCCGTCTGTTCAAATGGGTCAATGCCGCGCGCAAGGGACGGATGAAACCCGACAGAATGGCGCGACGGCCCTGCAACCGTTCGACCGGCGCACTTATGTGGAAAACCGCGTCCTCCGCCAGACGGGTGGCGGCGTAGCCTTCGAGATCCGGCTCGCGGCATCGCAACAGGCCGCCAAGAAAATCGTGGATCTCTGATCTGGGATCGGTCATTTTGGGCGCCTCCGGCAAATCCATGAGAAAACGCTTGCCAAATTGCCGCGGGGGAAACTAGCGTTTTCTTGCAAACCTATGCAAACGGAAAGACGCTGGCCTGCAAGTGCGAAACGCCGATGCCAAAGCAGATGGGAGGATATCTCTGCAAGGCGCGGGGACTTGAGAAAACCAACCGGGAGAGATCTGATGATGATCAGGAGACTTGCGCTGGCCGGGGCACTCAGCCTGATAGCTGGCACCGCAACGGCCGATTGCGCCTTTGAGAACGAAACCGAAGTGCGCATTCTCAGCGCCGCCTTCGAAGCCTGGAATGCGGTCACCGAAGCGATGGCGGAATGTGGCAATGTCAGCGCCGAGCTTGATCAGGAATTTCGAACCAAACAACCGTCCGCCTTTGCCGCGAACCCGTCGCTCTACCATGTCGGCGGTGTGTCGAACGGCACGATCACGCCCTTGATGAACGAAGGCACGATCCGACCGCTTGACGATCTGGTCGCGGAATACCGCCAGCATCTGAGCCCCAATCAGCTGATCCGCATAAACGGCGAAATCCTTGCCGTCGCGATGATGGTGAATACCCAGCATCTGATGTATCGCGCCGACATTCTCGAAGATCTCGGGATCCCCGTTCCCGCGACATGGGAGGAGGTTCTGGCCGCCGCCGAAGTGATCCGGGAGGCCGGCGTCGTCGACTATCCGCTTGGCGCGACGATGCGGGCCGGCTGGAACATCGCGCAGGATTTCAATAACATGTTCCTCGGGTTCGGAGGCACGTTCGTGAACGATGACAGCACCCCCAATGTCAACACCGAGGCCGGGGTGCGGGCGCTGGAGATGATGATGCGGATGACGGAATACATGGATCCGGAATACCTCGTCTCCGACAGCACCTATGTCCAGCAGCAGTTCCAGCAGGGCCGGATCGCCATGGCAAATCTCTGGGCCAGCCGTGCCGCCGCCATGAATATCGAAGAGGAAAGCCAGGTCGTCGGTCTGGTCGCCACCGCCGCCGCGCCAACGGCGATGCCCGGCGGCGCACCCGCCACCACATTGTGGTGGGACGGGATCGTGATCGCCGCCAATATCAGCGACGAAGAGGCCGAAAACGCCTTTCGCGTCGCGATGGAGGGGCTCGACGAGGAGATGGTGAGGGCCAATAACGACGACGCCATATGGCTGGTTCGGGGCTATCAGCCGACACCGCTTGCCGAGGGAGCGATTGCGACAGCCACGGCCGAACCTGCGCCGCTGTCCTATCCGTCGACCTCCCAGATGGGGCTGATGCATACGGCGCTTGGCAACGAACTGCCCGCCTATTTCACCGGCGACGTCACGGCCGAGGAAGCGCTCGCCGCGGCGGAGGCGGCCTATATCACCGCCGCTCAGGAAGCCGGGCTGCTGGACTAGCACATGCCGAAGGCGGGGGGCCGGCAATATAGCCCGGTGCCGCCGTCAATGTCTCTCAGAAGGGGGGCGGATCTTTGCGATTCAGGACATTTGCAGGCTTTGTCGGGCCGTCGGTCTTCCTGATGCTGCTGTTTATCGCCGCTCCGCTGGTCGGCGTGTTTCTGGGCAGCTTCCAGATCACGCAGCCCGTGGTGGAACAGGTGGAGGTTGAAACCTGCACCCCCGGCTTTCTGACGCAGACCTGCACGACCGAACTCGTGACCCGCCCGATCCTCGACGAAAACGGCAACATCACCACCACCACCGAATGGGTCGGTCTGACATCCTATATCCGTGTTCTGGAGCCCGGACGCGCCTGGGATGCGATCAGGGATCTTGACTACAACGCCCTGATGCAGATCGATTTCTGGGCGGCTTTGCGGTTCACGCTGATGTTCACGCTGGTCACGTTGCCGCTTGTCCTCGGCTTTGGCCTGGCCATCGCGCTTGCGGTGAACAACGCCGCCCGGTCGATCAGGGGGCCCGTTATCTTCATCTCGCTTCTGCCCTTCATCATCACGCCGGTGATCGGCGCGCTTTCGATCCGCTGGCTTTTCATAGGCGACGGTATCCTGACATCGGCGCTCGAGATGTGGCTGGACCGCGATCTCGCCCTGTTCGCCCAGGCCTGGACGATCGAGCTGATGATGCTCTTCTACCGGGTCTGGCACGTGGCGCCCTTCGCCTTCGTTATCTTCTATGCGGGCCTGCAGACGGTGAATCAGGACACGCTGGAAAGCGCTATCATCGACGGGGCCTCAAGATGGGATCGTCTGCGTTATGTGATCATCCCCCATCTCATGCCGCTGATCGTATTCGTCGCACTTATCCACCTGATGGACAGCTACCGCGTGTTCGAAGAGATCGTGGGCTTTTCCAGTCAGGCCCATGTGATCAGCCTGCAATGGCTGACCTATGATTTCCTGCAACCCGACGATGCGGGCAACCGGGCCTATAGCCGGGCCTCGGCATCGGCCATGTTGACGATGGTCGGGATCGTCATTCTGCTGATCCCGCTGCTGCGGCGCACATGGCGCGATCACAAGGGGGCGCCCCACTGATGCCCGACACGCCGCGCGCGATGCGCCAACCCGTTCCGCTCCGCCTGGGCTCGGCCGCCTTTCTTGCATTTTGGTGCCTGATCGCCTCTTTCCCGATCTTCTGGATCGCGGTGATGAGCTTCAAGGCGCCAGTCGATGCCTTCGCCGCCAACCCGCTTGACGTGATCCTTGGCCCGGCCACCCGGGCGGCGGGGCAGGGCCTCTCGATCCTCGATATCGCGGCCGGTCTGGCGGTGCTGTATCTGACGGTGCGGTTCGCCATGCGCTGGCTGCCCGATCGGGTCGCGGCGTGGTCACCGGGCGGTCAGGTCTGGGCCGGGTGGATCATCGGCGGGTTGGCCTATGGCCTGGCCTTCGTCGTGGTGTTCCTCGGGGTGCTGCCGGTGGTGCTGGGCGCGCTGAACCCGGTTCTCGGGCCGCTTGGCAACCCGGTTCTCGGCCTGACCACGGTCCATTATCACTCCGTCTGGGTCGAAAACGAGTTCTACCGGAATTTCCTGAATTCACTGCTGGTCACGACCGGGGTCGTCACCGTGTCGTTGACCGTGGGCACTCTTGCGGGCTACGGGCTCGCGCGGTCCGGCTCCAACCTTGCCTTCTGGCTTCTGATCGTCGCACTGGTGTTCCGCGCGCTGCCGCATTCGGTTCTGGTGGCCGGTTATCTGCCGGTGTTCATCAACTCCGCCGAATGGCTGCGCCCGATCCTGGGGGATAATGCGCCCACCCTCTACGGTCAGCCGCTGGCGGTCATCGCGGTTCTTGTGTCGATCAATCAGCCCTTCACCATCTGGATGCTGCGCAGCTTCTTCCAGAACATCCCCGCCGAACTGGACGAGGCGGCACGCGTCGACGGCTGCACCCATTTTCAGGCGTTCCGCTGGGTGATCATGCCGGTGATGTGGCCGGGTGTGATCACCACGGGCCTGTTCAGCTTCCTTCTGGCCTACAATGATTTTCTCGTCACGTCGCTGTTGCTCGATGCGACCAATCAGACGATGGTTCCCGCCATCGCGGGGTATTTCAACCGTGAAACGACCACCACCGATCAGGTAGAGGCCGTGGCCGCCGCCGTGTCGATCACCGCCCCGCTCTTTCTTCTGGTGATGATCTTTCAGCGTCAGATCGTATCGGGCCTGACGGCCGGCGCGGTCAAGGGATAGCGCGCGGCCATGCGGGCCGATGGTGGGCTCAAGCTATGGCTTGCCGGTATGCCGGGCCGTCCTCCGCAATGCCCGCCCGGCCGCGCTCAGTCCAGCAGCACGAATTCGCTTGCCAGCCAGGGCATCGCGTCCAGTCCGGGGGTGGTGAAATGGGTGGCAATCAGTTCCCGCGCGATGCTTGCGATCTGGGCGGGAATGTCGCCGCTCCAGTCGTCGCTTGCATAAAGCACGATCTGCCTTGCGATCCCGTCCTGCGGCAGGGGAAACGCGTCGATCCCGTCTGCGAACCGTCCCGCCCGCAGAAGGCTCAGCGGCGTCGTGATCGTCCACCCCTTGCCGCCGGCCACCAGTGCGCTGATCGATTGATTGCTGTCCATTTCGAAGCGCTGCGGAGGGGTCCAGCCATGGGTGGCCAGATACTCCTCGATCTGCTTGCCCATGATCTGGTTCATGTCGCGCCGCAGAAACGGGAGGTCCGACAAGGCTGTCAGCCCCCCGGAAACATCCATACCGCGAGGGGCCGCCAGAATGTAGGGATCTCTCAGCAGCGGATGGGTGACCGTGTTCGGCGGCACACTCGGCCCTGCGGCGCAGATCGCAATGTCCAGCTCCCGCGCGGTGATCAGCGCCTGCATCGCGTGGCTGGCCCCGGTTTGCAGCCGGAACGCGCAATTCTGCATCGTTTCCGCAAGATGCGACGCAAGGTTCGGTGTCACCTCATTCTCGAAATCCTCGATCACGCCCATCCTCAGCGAGGAGAGATCGGACAGATCCAGCGCCACCACGTCCCGCTGCCCCATGCGCAGGGCGGACAGGGCCGCCTCCGCCCGCCGGAGAAACAAGCGCCCCGCCGGGGTCAGCGTCATCGGCCGGCGGGAATGGTCGATCAGTTCCACGCCCAGAGCCGCATCGAGGTTCTTGAGTTGCTGCGATACCGCGGGCGCACTCATCGCCAGCCGTTCCGCGGCGCCCGCGACGGATCCGGTACGGGCCAGGGCTTCGAACACCTCAAGCCCGCGGATGGAGACACCTTTGAGGGCGCTGCCGGGCATCTCTAGAAAGCCCCGGTCATGAATTGATGATCCGTTCCAGCAGATCCTGCGGCACGGCCACCCCGTCGGCCTCGATCCGGGCTCGTGCGTCGGCGCGTCTGGCGCCGGGCAGGCGCGCACCCTCCTGCGCGGCAATCGCCTCGGCCAGATCGGTCAGGCGCGCGCCGAACTGCCCGCCGGACAGGGCATCGGTCTCAACGGCGATGAAGCACTGCCCGGTGCGGGGCGGTCCGCCGAGGGGGCCCGAGAACGGGGCGGCATCCTTGCCCAGGGTCGCACCCGCGAGACAGGCGGCGAAGATTTCCACCATCAGCCCTGCGCCGAAGCCCTTGTACCCTCCCGCGGGCGCCATCGATCCCTTCAGCGCGGCACCCGCATCGGTGGTGGGCGCGCCGGTTTCGTCGAAGGCCCATCCCGCGTCGATGCTGCGGCCTTCGCGGGCCCGCAGCATGATCTCGGATTTGGCAATTGCGCTGGCGGACTGGTCGATGACCATTTTCGCGCCGCCCGCGCCATCGGGAACGCCAAGCGCGAAAGGGTTGGTGCCAATCACCGGGGTCCTGCCGCCCCAGGGCGCGATGGAGGCGGGCGCATTCGTGAAACACAATCCCAGCAGGCCGGCCTCGGCGATCCGTTCCGCATGATGGCCGAGCACGCCGCAATTGTAGCTGTTGAAGATGGTCATCGCCGCGATGCCCTGACTGCGCGCCGCGCCGATCAGCCGGTCGAAACCTGCGTCTATCGCCGGGTGGGCAAATCCCGCGCCGGCATCCACGCGCACGGCCCCCGGCCTGGGCGCGGTGACCTGCGGGACCGCCTGCCCGTCCACCTTGCCGCAGCGCAAATGTTCGGCGTAGATCGGGATATACATCAGCCCGTGGCTGCGAATGCCGTCGCGCTCCGCCGCGCGGGTCGAGCGCGCCACGGATGCGGCGGCCATTTCGCTGGCACCGGCGCGCCTGAGCACATCGCGGGCCAGCGCCTCCAGATCGTCAAGGCCGAGGATTTCGTTCATGGGCCATTCTTTCATCTTGGGGTCAATCGCCATCGCCGGTGCCGGCCCCGGCGCCAAAGGCACGCGATGCGGCGGTGGCCTGCACCAGTGTCCCGCTGGCAAGTTGCAACGCGTCCTCCCAGTCGTCTGAAGACGGCGCGTGGCGGCCGCAGGACAGGGGCGCGCCGGGAAGGCCGGGTCTTGCCGTCAATACCAGATCGCGGCGGGTCGGGTCGGTATGGGGCGCATCCAGCAGGTGGCCTGCCTCGATCTGCACGGTGATCGCACCTTCAAGCCCGATCCGGTATCCTGTCTGGGCCGAGGCCCATCCGGCCAGGCCCAGAAAAAGCGTCCGGTGATGGGTGAAGGTGACATGAACGGGGCCTTCGCCTGCGAAGAGCAGATCCAGCGCGGCGGGCCCGGCCACGGCGACCGGCGCCGGGCCGATATACCAGAGCGCATCGCCGTTCTGGCGCGCATCGACCGGGCCCGACGGCTCCTTGATGGCCGCCAGCGCGGCACCAACCCCGTCGGCACCCTGCGCGGCAAGCCATGCGGCGGCGTGACCGATCTCGGTTGCGATCCCATCGGGCCAACCCGCTCCGCGCGCGGCATCCCGCATCCGTCTGGCGGTTTCATTCAGCGATGGTGTGATCATGCCGCACCTGCGTCGGGCGGCGCCCAGAACGCCCAGCCATCGGGGTCCGCCTGTGCGATCTCCCCGGCCAGCGGCGCGCCCTGGCAGAGGGTGATCCGGGTCCAGCGGTCCGATTTCGGATCGAACCGGGTGGCCCCGAAAAACGCCAGTTTGAAGCGGAGCAGATCGATCGGCAGGCAGGCCCGCCCGATCAGGTTGTCGCGGATTTCACCATAGGGGTGCGCGGCGATGGTCTGCACCCGCTCAACGATATGGCGCTGATCCGGGTGGCGCATCAGAAAGGCCGCGACACTGTCGGCGGGTTGTGCCCTGTGAACGGCGTGGGACAGCTCCTGAACCTGTCGGGCGACATCCAGACGGGTTTCCAGTTCCACGCCCGGTTCCCGGGAGCGCACGCCAAGGCGGGGTTCGGATTTGTCCTCGGACACATACCAGAACTGATAGGTCTCGTCCGGCTGGTCGAAATCGATCTTCAGCGCCCATGCATAGTCATGCCGGATGATCCCGGCCAGATCGGACAGCCGCATCGACGGGTCCAGCCGCATCGGCAGGCCGCACTGCATCTCATCGGCCAGATCGTCGACCAGCGCGCCGTACGGCTCCATGACAAGGGCGTTCAGGCATTCCTGCGCTTCAAGCCCGCAGGCCGACGCGGCGATCAGCAGCCCCTCCCACGGGTAGGGTGCGTGCAGGCTGCCACTATCGGTCAGCGCCCGGATGCCGGCAAGATCGGTGCGCAGCTCCCTGATGCGCTCCATCTGCACCGGGTCGGGCACAGACCAGCTTGCGGCATGGGCAATCGCGCGGTTCAGGACATCGGCGAATATGGCGCGTTCCTGCGCGCGGGCGCGCGGCAGGGCGCGGACCCGCGCCAGCGCGGTTTCGCGGGCATGGACCCAGGAATGGATCAGTTCCGGGTGCGTTACCAGAAACGGCGCCATGCCAAGGCCGGTCGCGTTGCCGATCCCCAGTCGGCGGCGGGTGTCCGCGGAAAGCGAAACGGCGGTTCCGGGCGCGCGGGCATGGGCGATATGATCGGCCAGATCATGGGTGAAATGCCGGATCAGCCAGACGGTCAGCATCTCGACCTGAAACGCCCCTCGCAAACCGGGGCGCCCGGCAATCACCGCGCGGTCGGCCAGCCCGAACTTGCCGTTGCCGTAAACGGCCGTGGTGCGCATCAGATAGCCGGTCTGGTCCAGTATCTCCGGCTCCGGCTGGTCCCCCCGCGCCAGGGCCGAGACCACATGTTCGAAGAGGCGCATGCTCCTGTTGGCCCGGCTGAGCACGAGTTCGCGCTGCGACATGCGGCCTGCCTCCTGCAGGGGTACGTTTTCGGCCAGCCTGTCGAGATCGTCGGGCGTGGGCAGCCCGTCAAACAGGGCATAGGTCGTGTCCCACCGCTCGGCGATGACCCGGTCGGTCCGGTCCTCGGGCGGCAGATGATGGGAAAACGCCACAAGCGCATAGCTGTGGCCGCCCAGTGTGAGCGTATAGACCGCGCGTCCATACCCTTCGGGCGTCATCTCCCATAACCGCCGCGTGACCCTGACCTGCTCTTTGCTCAGCCGCCGCATCAGGATCCTGAGAAAGCTCAACCGGGTGGGAAAGCTGGCGCCCATCCGGGCAAGCCGCATGACCAGAGCGGGCGGACGCAGGCCTTCCGTCTGGGCAGAGTTTTGGATCAGATCATCCATCGGTACCGTCAAATACCCGGTCAAAATAAGCCAGCCAATTGCCGCCCATGATGCCAGCGATTTCGGATTTGTCGAATCCGACAGCCGCAAGGCCCTCGGCCAGTCGCGGAAAGTCGCGGTTGTCGCGGAAAAACGCAGGCTGCGGCGGAAAGCCGGGCGCCTCGGCGGAGCCTTCGCCGAAGTCGATCCGTTTGCTCCAGCGGCCGGTGCGCATCCACTCCACCACGCTGTCCGGCTGATCCTGGCACAGATCGGAGCCGATCCCCAGATGCGCCGCGCCGTATCGGTCGGCCGTGTCGGCGATCATCCTGCAAAAGCTCTCCAGACTGCAGGCGCTGCCGTCTTTCAAATGGTGGGGGTAAAGGGAAAATCCCAGCATTCCGCCACTGCCGGTCAGCGCTCGCAGGACCGTGTCGGACTTGTTGCGCAGGGCAGGATGCCATGCATGGGGGTTGGCATGGGTGATCGCGATGGGGCGGGTCGAGCGCTCGATCGCCTCAAGGGTGGAACGTTCGGCCGAATGGGACATGTCGACGGCCATGCCCACCCGGTTCATCTCGGCCACCACCTCCCGGCCCATGCGGGTCAGGCCCGGATCCTCGGCCTCATAGGCGCCCGTCGCAAGGAGGCTTTGGTTGTTGTAGGAAAGCTGCATGATCCGCAGGCCAAGGCGGTGCAGGATCTCGACCAGCCCGATATCGTCTTCGATGGGGGAGGGGTTTTGCGCACCGTAGAGGATTGCCGTCCGGCCCTCTGCCTTTGCGGCGCGGATATCGGCGGTGGTATAGGCCAGCCGGATCAGGTCTGGGAATGCTTCGAACCGGCGGTTCCATTCCTCAATCCTGAGAACGGTTTCGCGAAATGTCTCGTGATAGGCGATGGTCACATGCACGCAGTCCAGCCCGCCGTCGCGCATCTGGCGAAACACCTTTTCGGACCAGTTGGCATATTGCAGCGCGTCGATGCAGATCATGGGTGCCGCCTGGCTTGTGTCAAGTTGACGGACTTGAGCAAATAGTCACGGGGTCGCGCAAGCCCAAATGCCCCTGTGCAGGCTGTTACGACTGCAAAACAGGTTACGAAAAAAGATCGATTTTGAAGTTTTTGTAACCTATCGCCCGCGAAGGTCTCCCGTGGCGAATGACAGATCGGGGCAGACGGCCCGCGCGCTCGGCGGCTCGCGGGCGTCAAAGGGCAATCTCACCCTTCGATGACCAGATCGGGGAACCGCCCTGCCGTTTCACGGATCAACTGCGCCAGCCGGCCATAAGCCGCGGAGGCGCCGGTGGTCGAGCGCCAGACCAGCCCGATGGAGCGGGAGAAGCGGCGGCCCCGGAACGGGCGGACGATCACGTCCTGCGCCCGGCCTTCGATTTCGGATTTCACGTAAAGCGCCGGCAGGAATGTCGCGCCCATGCCCATCGCCACCATCTGGCGGAGCGCATCCAGCGATGTGCCTTCGTAATCCCGTGACAGCGTCGCGCCGGTTTCGACGCAAAGTGCCGAGATCTGGTCGTGCAGCGTGTAGGATGGCGACAGGGACAGGATCGTCTGATCGGTCAGGTCGGGCCCGTCCAGCATGGCCTTTTCGGTCAGCGGATGATCCGCAGGCAGCGCGACGGACAAGGGCTCGCGGAAAAGACGCGAGGTTGTCAGCGCCGCGCCCGAGACGGGCAATTGCGTCAGGATCAGGTCATGGACGCCATCATTCAGCTCGCGCAGCAACTCCCTTGGGGCGGCTTCGCGGATATACAGGCGCAGATCCGGGTGAGACTTGTGAAGATCGCCGACCACATGGGGCATCAGATAGGGCCCCAAGGTGGCCGAGGTGCCAAGCCTGATCGTGCCGCCGAGCCCCGATTTCAGCGTGACCGACAGATCGAGGATGCCCTGGGTTGCATCCAGAATGTCACGCGAGCGCGCGGAGACCTCGCGCCCGGCCAGCGTAAGCCGGACAGGCCCGCGCCCGCGCTCCACCAGGGTCAGGCCAAGGGCCTCTTCCAGGGTTTTGATCTGGACGGAAAGGGAGGGTTGGGAGATGCCGCACGATTCCGCGGCCTCGCGAAAATGCGCGGTTTCTTCCAGCGCCACGAGGTAGCGCATTTGCCGAAGCGTGAGCGGAGGAACAGAGACGGGCATGCGGCATTCGTTAGCTTTTTTCTATTGAATATTCATATACGATTGACTTTTCCATTTGCAAGGGTTGTGTCAAAAAGAGAGTGTCTAAGAAGTTGGACATGACAGGCATGTGGGCACGCGCATGTCTGTTGTAGATGACACTGCTCTTGCTGGTCGTTTAGTCCCTTCCAGCATTCACGGACACGCAGCGTCATCATCCGGGTGGTTCCGATTTGGCCCCTGCCGTCAGCTGGGTCGGGACCGCCCGGACTATTACATCCCCGTCAGTCAATCACCGTCACCTCGGGTGCGTTTGCGCGCAGAATGCGCCGCAGGATCTGCGCCAGTTCGACAAGCTCGTCATTGCGTGGCGCGGTCTTGCGCCAGACCATGCCGATGGAGCGGAACGGCACCGGCCCGGCCAGCGGCCGGGAGGTGACAAGCGTGTTCTGGGTCACCTCGGAACGGACATAGAGCGCTGGCAGCAGCGAAATGCCCAGCCCCATGGCCACCATCTGCCGGATCGTATCAAGCGATGTCGCCTCGTAATCGAGGCTGAGCCGCGCACCGGTATCGGCGCAGATCTGCTTGACCTGCGCATGCAGCCGGTGACCGGGCTCCAGCGTCAGAATGGACTCGCCGCGCAGATCGTCACGCGCGACTTGTGTTCTTGCGGCCAGCGGATGATCCGTGGCGGTCACCACCAGCAGCGGTTCCCGGAACAGGCGGACGGTTCTGAGATCGGGCCCGGCAACCGGCAGCGGGAAAAACAGCAGATCCAGCGCGCCATCGTCGATCCGGCCCAGAAGATCGGCGGCCAGCCCTTCGCGCACATAGAGTTTCAGCTTCG
This sequence comes from Rhodophyticola sp., assembly GCF_965284195.1. NCBI lineage: Bacteria > Pseudomonadati > Pseudomonadota > Alphaproteobacteria > Rhodobacterales > Roseobacteraceae > Rhodophyticola > Rhodophyticola sp. Next base: position 3,823,179 of record NZ_CBDIRM010000001.1, read on the forward strand.
GGTGGCTGGCGTGCAGTTCGGGGATCACCAGCGGCAGAAGATAGGAGCCGAGCGATTGCACCACGCCGACGCGGATTGTGCCGCTGAAACGGTGCTGCCCCTGTTTCGCGATCTCAGATATGTCCGCCACGTCACGCAGGACGGAGCGTGCGCGGGCCGCGATCTGCGCGCCCGTGGGCGTCAGCACCACGCGCGCGCGGGACCGTTCGACCAGTTGCACCCCAAGCTTCGCCTCAAGCTCCTTCAGCTGGCCCGACAGGGTCGGCTGGGTTACATGGGCACGCTCCGCGGCGCGGTGGAAATGCAGCGTATCGGCGATGGCCACGAGATAGCGAAGCTGTTGCAGGGTGGGCATCGGGCACTCCGGGCAGGGTTTTTTGATCGGGAATATCTATCAAAACCGACTTTAGTTTCGATTGGATCAATCAGCAAGCGGGCGTTATCTGATCCACAACAGGTCTGGGAGAGCTGGCATGCAGAGATTCAAGAGTATTCTTGCGGTTTTGACCGAAGACAGCCTGTACGAAGTCGCGCTGGCGCGTGCCGTGCATCTGGCCAAGCTGAACGGTGCGGCGCTGACACTGGTTGACGTGATCGATGCGGCGCCGGGCGAACTTGGGCGGCTTTTGTCTGCGTTGCAGGGGCGACGCGGCACCGAAATCGAAGAGGATGTGATCGCCTATCACCGTGACCGGCTGACGCGGCTGGCCGATACCGCCCGCGCCGAGGGGGTCGAGGTGACGGAGGCGGTGCTGCAGGGCAGCGCATTCGTCGAAGTGATCCGGATGGTCCTGCGCGAAGGCCATGACATCGTGATCAAGGGTGCGACCGCCGCAGCTCATGGCAAGGGCGTGCTGAAGGGCCCTGACATGCATCTGCTGCGCAAATGCCCTTGCCCGGTCTGGATGCTGAAAGGTCCCGGCGATGGCGTTTTCGACACCATCCTTGCCACCGTCGATCCGGAGCCGCATGGCGATGAGGCCCGCGACAGGCTTGATCGTCTTGTCCTGGATCTTGCGACCTCGCTTGCGGAGCGGGACAATGCCACCTGCCACGTGGCCCATGCCTGGCGTCTGCAGGAGGAATATGCCTTGCGCCACGGGCGCTATACCTCGAAGTATCAGGGCGAGGTGGACCGGATGGTCGAGCGGGAGAAAGAGGCCGCCAAGACCCGGTTGAACGCGCTCTTGGCGAATTATCCGCAAGTGAAACGGGTCCATGTCCATATGCTGAAGGGTTTGCCCGGAGATGCGATTGCGGAGTTTGCCGAGACGCACAAACCGGATCTGATCGTGATGGGAACGGTGGGCCGGACCGGCATCAGCGGGTTCATCATGGGCAACACGGCCGAGACGATCCTGCACCGCGTCGATTGCGCGGTGATCGCGGTGAAACCCGAAGGGTTCGTGTCGCCCGTGACATTGGAAGCGACAAGCTAGATCGTGACGGAAATGCCCCGACCGCGGGGCGCAGATATTTGATCGGGGCCGCGACGTGCATGCGTCAGTGCGGGCAAACCCGGAACGAGAAGGGTAGATTAAGGTGGCAGAGGCAGCAGGCGAGGTGCCGCGTGTGGCGGGCGGGCCGGCGGGATGGATTTCAATCCTGATCCCGGCGGCGATTTTTGTCTGGCTGGTGCAGCTCGTTCCCGCGATCTCTTTGGGCGAGGTGATCCTGTGGGCCTATGACTGGGTGCCGTCGCTGGATATCCGCCTGTCGGTCATTCTCGACGGGCTCAGCCTGACCTTTGCACTTCTGATCAGCGGGATCGGGGCACTGGTGACGCTCTATTCCGCGAAATACCTGGGCAATCATCCCGAATATCCGCGCTTCGTGCTCTACCTGATGGCGTTCATGTTCGGCATGCTGGGGTTGGTTCTGGCGGACAATCTGATTGCGTTGTTCGTTTTCTGGGAGGTCACGACGATTTCCTCCTACCTGCTGATCGGCTTCAATTCCGACGAGGCGAAATCGCGCCGCTCGGCCCTGCAGGCTCTTCTGGTCACCGGGACTGGCGGCCTGGCCCTTCTGGCCGGTATCATCATGCTGGGCAATGTGGCGGGATCGTTCGAGCTGAGCGTGATCCTCAGCCAGGGCGACATGATCCGCGCGCATCCGCTCTATGTGCCGATCGTGATCCTGTTCCTCGCCGGGGCGTTCACCAAATCGGCGCAGTTCCCGTTCCATTTCTGGCTGCCGAATGCGATGGCGGCCCCCACACCGGTTTCGGCGTATCTGCACTCGGCCACGATGGTGAAGGCCGGCGTCTTTCTGATGGCGCGGATGAACCCGGCCATCGGCGGCACGGATCTGTGGTTCTGGACGCTGACCATCGCGGGCGGGTTCACGGCGGTTTTCGCAAGCATCCTTGCCATGCGCCAGACCGACATCAAGCAGGTGCTGGCCTACACGACCCTGATGGCGCTTGGCACGTTGACGCTCTTCATCGGTGCGGGCACCAGCGATGCGATCAAGGCGATGATGCTCTTCCTCGTGGTCCACTCGCTCTACAAGGCCGCGCTCTTCCTGATGATCGGAATCGTCGATCACGCCACCGGTACGCGCGAGGCCGAGGTACTGCGGGGGCTTGGCCGCAAGATGCCCGTCACCGCCGTGGCGGCGGTGGTCGCCGCGGTGTCGATGGCGGGTATCCCGCCGCTTGTCGGCTTCATCGGCAAGGAATTCCTCTACAAGGCCGGCCTGGAGCTGGATCAGGGCATGTTCTGGGTCACCGGCGCGGCCTTTGCCGCCAGCGCGCTGATGTTCGCGGTGGCCGGGATCGTCGCCTTGCGCCCCTTCTTCGGCAAGCTGGCGGAGACGCCCAAACCGGCTCATGAAGGTCCGGTGATGATGCTGACGGGGCCGCTTGTTCTGGCCGGTCTCAGCCTCTATTTCGGGCTGTTCCCCGACACGATCGAGGCCTGGCTGGTGGCGCCCGGCACATGGGCCGTCTATGGCGATCCGACGGTCAGCGTGGATCTCTATCTGTTCCGGGAGGTGAATACGGCCTTTATCCTGTCGCTTGTGACCTTCGCCACGGGCGCGGTGATCTATGCCATCCACCGGCCGCTGAGGAACTGGCTCGGGCGCATCTTCGAGGCCAATCCGATCAAGTTCGATCCGGGTTGGGACCGGGTACTCGACGGGTTGAAGGCGCTGGCCGCATGGCAGACGCGGCATCTGCAATCCGGTGTGTTGCAGCGCTATCTGTTCACCGTCTTCGCAACGCTCGGCGTGGCGGTCGGGCTGACGATCTGGGCGCGGGATGCGCTTGCCTTCGATCTGGACCTGTCTTCCGAACTCGACGGGCTGCTTTTCAAGCATTGGGCGGTACTGATCTTCGTCGCCGCCGGGGCGATCCTGACGGCACTGACCTCCAGCCGGATGACCGCGATCGTATGTCTTGGCGTGGTCGGTATCGGTGTGGCGCTGATCTTCATCATGTTCAGCGCCCCGGATGTCGCCATTACGCAGCTTCTGGTGGAAACGCTTGTCGTGGTGCTGGTGGCGGTGGCGATGCTGAAGCTCCCCCATCTCGACCTGCCGGGCAGGCGCGACAAACGCCCCTGGCACGGGGTGTTGTCGATTGGCGTGGGCGTGGTTTCAAGCGCCGTGCTGATTGCCGTCATGCAGGGCGATATCGACCGCCGTCTGACCGACTATTTCGAGATCACCAGTTGGCCCGAGGCCTATGGGCGGAACATCGTCAACGTGATCCTCGTGGATTTCCGCGCGCTGGATACATTCGGCGAGATCGCCGTGGTCGTGGTTGCGGCCCTTGCCGCCTACGCGCTTCTGCGCGGCACGCATTACAAGAAACCCGTCGCCGCGAAGGAGGATGAGGCATGATGAATTCGCTGATCCTGAACGCGGCCACGCGGTTGCTGGTGGCGCTCCTGCTTCTGTTTTCGATCTATATGCTGCTGAGGGGCCATAACCTGCCGGGCGGCGGTTTCATCGGCGGGCTGATCGGGGCCACGGGCTTTGTGCTTTACGCAATTGCCCACGGCTGTTCGGCGACGCGTGCCGCACTCCGGGTGGAACCGCAAAGCATCGCGATGGTGGGGCTTGGCATCGCATTGGCGGCGGGCGTCTTTGCCGTGTTTTTCGGCGACGCGCTCTTCACCGGGCAATGGCTGTTCCTTGGCGCGACGGAAGAGGATTATGGTCTGCCTCTCAGCTCGGTCCTTGTGTTCGATATCGGGGTCTATCTCGTGGTCTTCGGGTCGATCCTGACCATTGTTCTGGCGCTGGAAGAGGAGGTCTGAGATATGGAACTTCTCATTTCGGTCATGGTCGGCGTGATGATCGCCACGGGCACCTATCTGATGCTGGCGCGCAATGTGCTGCGGTTCATCTTCGGGCTGATCCTGATCTCCAACGCGGCAAATCTGATGATCTTCGTGGCGGGCCGGCTGACCCCGGAAAGCCCTCCGCTGATCCCCGATGGCGCAGACGTTCCGCCCGATATCGTTGCCAATGCGCTGCCGCAGGCCCTGGTTCTGACGGCCATCGTGATCGGTTTCGGTCTGTTCGCCTTTGCATTGACGTTGGTTTACCGGGGCTATCAGTCCATGGGAACGCTGATGAGTGACGAGATGCGGCTGGCCGAGCCGGAGGAGGACAGGCAATGAGCTGGCTTCTGGCGGCACCGCTGATCATTCCCTTTGCCACGGCGGTTCTGGCGTTCCTGTTCCGCAACGGCCCTGAGGGGCGGTGGATTTCGGTGATGGGCTCGGCCGCGCTTCTGATTGCGTCGGGTCTGTTGATGCAGGCCGTGCTGGCCGAAGGTGTCGTGGCGGGGCAGATGGGAAACTGGCCCGCGCCCTTCGGCATCACGCTGGTTGCCGACCTGTTGAGCGCGGTGATGGTCGTCATCACCGGGATTACCGGGCTGGCGGTGGCTGTCTATGCGCTGGCCGATATCGAGGAACGGCTTGAGAAGCTCGGATATCACGCGCTCTTTCAGGTGCTTCTGGCCGGTGTCTGCGGCGCGTTCCTGACCGGGGATCTCTTCAACCTGTATGTCTGGTTCGAGGTGATGCTGATCGCCTCTTTCGGATTGCTGATCCTTGGCGGGCGGCGTCAGCAACTGGATGCGGGCATCAAATACGTGACCATCAATCTGGTTTCGACGATCCTGTTCCTGGCGGGGATCGGTCTGCTCTACGGGATGACCGGCACGCTCAACCTGGCCGATCTCCATCTGGCGGTGCAGGAGGTGGAGAACAAGGGCCTGCTGACCGTGGTTGCGGTGATGTTCATGGTGGCGTTCGGGGTCAAGGCCGCGGTCTTCCCGCTGTTCTTCTGGCTGCCCGCCTCCTACCACACGCCATCCGTCGCGGTCTCCGCGATCTTTGCGGGCCTGCTGACCAAGGTGGGTGTCTATGCCCTGATCCGGATGTTCACGCTCGTCTTCACCGAAGACGTCGACTACACCCACACGATCCTGCTGTGGGTGGCAGGCTTTACCATGGTCACGGGCGTCTTGGGCGCCGCGGCGATGAACGATTTCCGGCGCATCCTGTCGTTCCACATCGTCAGCCAGATCGGGTACATGATCCTCGGGCTCGCGCTTTACACGCCGCTGGCGCTGGTTGGCGCGGTCTTCTATCTGGTGCATCATATCATCGTGAAGGCAAACCTGTTCCTCGTCGCGGGCGTGGCCCGCCGGATTGCGGGCTCGACGGAACTCAGCGCCATCGGCGGGCTCTACAAGACGGCACCGGTCCTTGGTCTTCTGTTCCTGATCCCGGCGTTCTCGCTGGCGGGCTTCCCGCCACTAAGCGGCTTCTGGGCGAAGTACATTCTGGTCAAGGCCAGCCTTGATCTGGAACTCTGGCTTGTCGCGGGCGTGGCGCTGGTGGTCGGGCTGCTGACCATTTATTCGATGACGAAAATCTGGGGCAACGCCTTCTGGAAGCCGCACCCAGCGGGGATGCAGCCGAAACTCTGCAGCCTGTCGGGACGGGATCGCGCGTCGCTGATCCTGCCGATCGCGTCGCTTGCGATCCTGACCTGCGTGATCGGATTGTTCCCCGAACCGTTCGTGCAATTCGCCGAGCGCGCCGCCGCGCAATTGCTGGATCCGGTGGATTATGTGGCAACCGTGCTGGGGACGGAGGTGGAAGGCGCCACCGGACTTGCGCAGCTGGAGGGGATCGAATGAACATCTTCACCCTCAACATCGTTCTGGCGATCTCCTGGGCTGCGCTGACCGGGAATTTCACCCTGACCGGGCTGGTTGTGGGGTTTGCGTTCGGCTCGGCCGCGCTTTACGTCACGCGCCCGCTTTTTCCGGGGTCCGAGCGATATTTCCTGCGCGCGTGGCGCTGGATCAAGCTGATCACGCTCTTTCTCTACGAACTGGTGGTCAGCTCGATCGAGGTGGTTTGGGACGTGCTGACACCGACCCAGAAATCCAAGCCCGGTATCATCTCGATGCCACTCGATGCCAAGGGCGAGATGGAGGTGCTGCTGGTCACCAACCTCATCTCCCTCACCCCGGGCACGTTGAGCCTCGACGTGACCGATGACGGCAAGACGCTCTATATCCATGCGATGTTCGCGGACGATCCCGATGCGATCCGCAAGCAGTTGAAACAGGGCATGGAACGATGGGTGATCGAGGCGATGGAGTAAGGCCATGGAGATTTTGCAGACAGCCGTCGATATCGCCTTCGTGATCGTCATGCTGGGCGTCCTCTTCGCCTTCATCCGGCTGATAAAAGGGCCAAGCCTGCCGGATCGGATCGTGGCACTCGACATGATGACGGTGCAGATCGTCGCGATCTGCGCGCTGTTCGCGATCAGCTCCGGCGAAACGGCCTTTCTGGACGTGGCGATCGTGCTGGCTTTGGTCGGGTTTCTTGCCACGGTCGCTTTGGCCCGTTTCGTGGAACGGCGCGAGGCGGGGAACGACGACCAGGCCCTGACGCCGGATCTGCCGCAAGACGAGGAGACAGGCCCATGATCGTCGAGTTCATTCTGGTGGGGCTGGTCCTTCTGGGCGGGTTCTTCTGCTTCGTGGCGGGTCTGGGTGTTTTGCGCCTGCCGGATGTGCTGATCCGCATGCATGCCTCCACCAAGGCGGGCACCCTGGGCAGCGGTTTGATACTGGCGGCAGTTGCGGTGTTGTTTGCCGATCTGGCGACCGTGACACGCGCGGTGGCGACGATCGTGTTCCTTTTGATCACTGCGCCGGTGGCGGCCCATATGATCGGGCGCGCGGCCTTCCGGTCCGGTGTGCCGATGTGGAAGACGAAGATCGAGGATGGGGCGCAGGAGGCGCTCAAACGACGCTGAGCCGCGCAGAAAGGTGTGGATCGACGAACGTGTGGGGCAGAGGCGGCGCCTGCCGTTCTGGGCGCACATGGCGAAAGTCGCGCTGCGTTCACGTCTGCAGGAACCTGTGGCTGCCATCGGGCCTGATCGCGCAGGCGGTCAGCCGCCCGCTGTGCCAGGCCCCGGTATCGGTCGCGATGCGGCCCTGATCGAAGACCGGGGTGTCGACCTGGTAATGGCCATGGGCCACCCAGACCCCGTCGGCGCGGGGGCGGGTTTCGAACTCCGGATGCCCCCATAGCAGGGTGCGCGGGTTCTGCTGCTCCATACGGTGCTGCGGGTCCGCCGCGGCATGCACGACCCAGAGATTGCCCGAGGACCAACTCAGTGGCAGATCGGAGAGCCAGCCGTACTTCTCGGCCGTCAGGTTCGATTTCAGAAGCGTCGCCAGTTCGATCAGGATCTCCGGCGTCGGCGTCTTCGGCAGGGTCTCGGACGGCAATTCGAAGCTTTGCAGCGTCGGCAAGGCCCCGGACCGCAGCCACCGCGCCCCGCGGATCACCGGATCGGCCAGAAAATCCAGCATCATCCGGTCGTGATTGCCCATCAGACAGGTGACATTCTCCGGCAGTTCGCTTGCCAGTTCGTGAAGCCGGTCCAGTACGCCGGCGCTGTCGGGGCCGCGATCGACATAGTCGCCGACAAAGACCAGATGCGGGTTGCGGGCGCGCGTCCTGCCGACATCGGCGTCGATCAGCTCCAGCATCTGCTCCAGCAGATCGGCCCGCCCATGCAGATCGCCCACCACATAGACCGCGCGGTCGGGCGCGGGTCGGTCGGGCGCGGCGGCCCTGGGCGCGACGGCTGGCGCGGGACGCTGGAGAAGGGATTTGAGACTGCGCATCATGGGCTAGGAGGTGCGCCTTTGGCCCGGAATTGGCAAGGGCTCTGCGCGTGTTATTCGCGTGCGCGAAGCACGTGGGCGGGTCGGGCGGCCAGCGGGCGCAGCGCAAAAGCCAGCCCGGCCAGAAGCGTCGCCAGCGCACCGCCCAGAACGATGGCGGTGGCCGAGACCGGTTCGAAGCGGAACGAGGCGTCCATCACGAATATCATCACGGCCCATGCGCCGATTGCGCCGGCAAGGATCGCCACGATGCCCGCGGCAGCCCCCAGGAAGGCCGAGCGCAAGGCAAAGCTTGTCAGGATTCTGCTCCTTGAAGCGCCTACGGTCTTCAGCACCGCCGCTTCGAAGACCCGGCCCCGTTCGCCCGCCGCCGCGGCCCCGATCAGCACGACGAACCCGGTCAGAAGCGTGGCGGCCGCGCCGTAGGAGGTGGCGGCGGCAAGGTCCGACAGTGCATCGGCCACCCGTTGCAGCGCATCGCGCATCCGGATCGCGGTGATGTTCGGGGCCGCCGCGGCGACGTCGCGCAGGATCTGCGCCTCGGCCGCCTCTTCCGCGTAGACCGTGGCGATATGGGTATGGGGCGCGCCCGCCAGCGCGTTTTGCGACATGGTCAGGATGAACCCGATGCCGGCATTGGAGAAATCGACCTCCCGCAGTGCCGCGATCCGGGCGGTGATGTCGCGGCCGAGGATGTTCACGGTGATCTCGTCGCCAAGGGTCAGGCCGATCTCGGCGGCTTCTTCGGCGGCGAAGGCCACAAGGGGCGGCCCGGCATAGTCATCGGGCCACCATTCGCCCGCCACCACCTGATCGGCAGGCGGCGCCGTGGTCAGATAGGTGACCCCCCGGTCGCCCTGCAGCACCCAGTGATCGGCGGCGACCTCCTGTGCGGGAACGCCGTTGATGCGGGTGATGATCCCGCGCAGCATCGGCGCGGTGTCGACCCGGCTGACCTGAGGATCGTTGCTCACCCGGTCCAGGAAATCCGGAAGCTGATCGTTCTGGATGTCGACGAAGAAGTAGGAGGGCGCGACTTCGGGCAGATCCTGTTCGATGGCGCTGCGCAGGTTGCTGTCGATCTGGCCAACCGCGGCCAGCACCGTCAGGCCGAGGCCGAGGGACAGGACCACCGATGTCGCCTCCGACCCCGGGCCGCCGACCGAACCGAGCGCGAGGCGCAGGGCGGTGCGCCCCCGGACGATGCGGGCGCGCGACAGTCTGCGCGACAGCGCCCGGACGCCAAGGGCCGACAGGCTGAGCAGGAGGAGGGAGGCCAGGATTGCCGCGGCCGTGTAGAGCGCCAGAACCGGGATGCCGGAGAGCCATGCGGCCAGCCCGACCAGAAGGGCGACCAGCGCCGCCGTCAGGGCCAGAAAGACCGGGCGCGGCCACGACCGCGCCGGCCCCGTCGCATCGCGATAGAGCGCCGCGGCGCGCACCTGTTCGGTGCGGGCGAGTGGCCAGAGTGTGAAGATCAGCGCGGTGAGCAGGCCGTAAAGCGCCGCCTCGGCCAGAGGGGCAGGATGCAGGCCGAACGCGACGGGAATGGGCAGTTGGGCTTCGATCAGCGGCGAAAGTGCCAGGGGCGCCACCGCGCCAAGGGTCAGCCCGATCATGATGCCAAGTGCGGTCAGAAGCCCGATTTGCAGGAAATAGGCGGCGAAGATGGTCCGGCTTTCCGCGCCGAGGGTTTTCAGGGTCGCGATGGTGGCGATCTTTCCGTCGAGATAGGCACGGATGGCCGAAGAGACGCCGACGCCGCCAACGGCAAGCCCCGCAAGCCCCACAAGCACCAGAAACGCCCCGATCCGGTCGACAAATTCCTGAATGCCGGGCGCGCCATTGCGGCTGTCGCGCCAGCGAAGGCCGGTGTCGCGGAACCGGGACAATGCGTTTTCTTCAAGGCTTTGAAGATTGGCCGTGTCCGGCAGGCGCAGACGATATTGGCTGTCGTAGAGCGTACCCGGCTCCAGCAGACCGGAGGTGGCGAGGCCATCGAGACTGACCAATGTGCGCGGCCCGAGGGCGAAACCGCCGGCCGCCCCGTCCGGTTCGACCTCAAGAAGGGCGGTCAGGCGAAATTCCTGCGTGCCTAGCCGGAACACATCGCCGGGGCCGAGCCCGAGACGGTCGGCCAGCACCTGTTGCATCACGCCGCCGGGAAGCCCCTGACGGATGGCGAGCGCGTCGGTGATGGGAATGTCGGGCGACAGAACGACGTCGCCGTAAAGCGGGTAAAGCGCGTCGACGCCGCGCACCTGCGTGAGCCCGCGTTCGGGGCCGTTTTCCCCGTCGACCACCGCCATGGACCGAAAATCGACGGTTTCGGAAATGGCGATGGCATTGGCGTCCATCCAAGCGCGCTCCGCCTCGGTGGCGAAACGGTAGGTGAAGGACATCTCGGCATCGCCGCCGAGGATCGTCGCCCCCTCGCGGGCCAGCCCCTCCTGGATCGAGACGCGGACCGAGCCGACCGCGGCGATGGCCGCCACACCCAGGGCCAGGCAGGCGAGAAAGATGCGAAAGCCACGGAGACCGCCGCGCAGCTCGCGCCGGGCAATGCGAAAGGCGACGCTCATTCCGCGGCGGCGCGGGCGGCGCTGTCGTCAATCCGGCCATCGCGCAGGCGGATCACACGGTCGCAGCGGGCGGCCAGATCGGACGCATGTGTGACCAGAACCAGCGTGGCGCCGTGGCGGTCGCGCAGGCCAAACAGCAGATCCATGATCGCGGCGCCGTTGGTTTCGTCCAGATTGCCGGTGGGTTCGTCTGCCAGAAGGATATCGGGGCGCGGCGCCGCGGCGCGCGCCAGCGCCACGCGCTGTTGCTCGCCGCCCGACATCTGGGAGGGATAATGGTGAAGGCGGTCGGCAAGGCCCATGGCCGCCAGTTCGGCTTCGGCCCGCTCGAACGCGTCGGCGTGACCGGCAAGTTCCAGGGGCGTTGCGACGTTTTCAAGGGCCGTCATCGTCGGAATGAGGTGGAAGGATTGGAACACGACGCCCATATGTTCCCGACGGAAGCGGGCCAGCTGGTCTTCGTTCATCGCGGTGAGATCATGGCCAAGCGCCATGACCCGGCCCGCGGTGGCGCGGTCCAGACCGCCCATCAGCATGAGGAGTGAGGATTTGCCCGACCCAGATGGCCCCACCAGCCCCACGGTTTCCCCGCGCGCGATCCGCAAGGTGATGCCATGCAGGATCTCCACCCGGCCGGCATTGCCGTCAAGCGCCAGTCTGGTGTCGGTCAGGGAGAGGATCGGCTCGGCCATGTCTGAACGCCTCGGTTCACTTCGTTCCTTGGCATATGGGGCGCGCAGGCGGTTGAGCAAGGTTGTTTTGGCTGGGTTTTTTGCAAGCCTCGCGGGTGCGGCGGTGGCGGAAGAGATCACCATCGCGGCCTTGGGCGACAGCCTGACGCAAGGATACGGGCTGGTGCAGGAGGATGGGTTCGTGCCGCAATTGCAGGCATGGCTGCGGGCGCGGGGCCACGAGGTCACGGTGATCAATGCCGGCGTTTCGGGTGATACGACGGCGGGCGGGCTGGCACGGGTGGGCTGGACGCTGACGCCCGAGGTAGACGCGATGATCGTGGCTTTGGGGGGCAACGACCTGTTGCGTGGCATCGCGCCGGAGGCCAGCCGCGCCAATCTGGAAGGCATCCTGCAAGCCGCAGATGCCGGATCGGTGGAGGTGCTGCTTGTGGGCTTGCAGGCGCCGGGCAATTACGGCCCCGACTACAAGGCTGCATTCGACGCGATGTACCCGGACCTTGCCCGGGCTTATGGCGCATTACATGCCGAAAGCTTTCTGGGCGGGCTTGAAACGGCCGCCGAGGGGGACCGGACAGGCGCGATTGCACGGTACATGCAGGCCGACGGTATCCATCCCAATGCCGAAGGCGTGGCCCGCATCGTCGAGGCGCTCGGCCCCGAGGTCGAGGCGCTGATCGCCCGCGTCCCTCGCTCCTGAGGCGGCGATGGGCTTGCGGCTCCGGTTCGGGGCGATACGATCACCGGGCAATCAAGGGAGGGCGCGATGACCCATATTCTGGCCATCGATCAGGGCACCACATCCAGCCGGGCGATCATCTTCGACAAGGCGCTGACGCCGATTGCCTCGGCGCAGGAGGAGTTCACCCAGCATTTTCCGGCCTCCGGCTGGGTGGAACATGATCCGGCGGATATCTGGGTGACCACGGCCGGCACCTGCCGTGAAGCGATCGAGCGGGCGGGGCTGGGCCCGGAGGACATCGCCGCGATCGGTATCACCAATCAGCGCGAGACCGTCGTGGTCTGGGACCGGGAAACCGGCCAGCCCATTCACAACGCGATTGTCTGGCAGGATCGGCGCACGGCGGAGCTCTGTGCCCGGCTGAAGGCCGACGGGCACGAGCCGATGATCCGGTCCCGGACCGGGCTGCTGCTGGATCCGTACTTCTCGGGCACCAAGCTGGCCTGGCTGCTGTCGAACGTGGAAGGCGCGCGCGCCAAGGCCGAGGCCGGGCGGCTGATCTTCGGGACGGTCGATTGCTATCTGATCTGGAAGCTGACGGGCGGGGCATCGCATGTCACCGACGCCACGAATGCCGCGCGGACATTGTTGTATAACATCCGCAAGGGCGAATGGGACGCGGAGATCTGCGCGCTGTTGAACATTCCGATGGAGATGCTGCCCGAAGTAAAGGATTGCGGCGCCGATTTCGGGATGACCCGCGCCGATCTGTTCGGCAAGCCGCTGCCCGTTCTGGGCGTCGCCGGGGACCAGCAGGCCGCCACCCTCGGGCAGGCCTGTTTCCAGCCGGGCATGATGAAATCGACCTATGGCACGGGGTGTTTCGCGCTTCTCAACACCGGTGATACGCTGGTGGAAAGCCAGAACAGGATGCTGGGAACGATTGCCTATCAGTTTGACGGAAAGCCCAGCTATGCGCTGGAAGGGTCGATCTTCATTGCGGGCGCCGTGGTTCAGTGGCTGCGCGACGGGTTGCGGATCATCCGCGAGGCAGGCGAGAGCCAGACGCTGGCCGAAGCCGCCGACAAGACACAGGAGCTTTATCTCGTACCAGCCTTTGTCGGACTTGGCGCGCCCTATTGGGACCCGGATTGCCGGGGGGCGATCTATGGGTTGACGCGGGGATCGGGCCCGGCGGAATTTGCCCGCGCCGCATTGGAAAGCGTCGGGTTTCAGACCCGTGATCTGTGGGAGGCGATGCGCGCCGACTGGCAGGCCTCGGGTGGGGAGAACATCCTGCGGGTCGATGGCGGGATGAGCGTGTCCGATTGGACGATGCAGTTTCTGGCCGATATTCTGGGCGCTCCGGTGGATCGCCCGAAAGTGCTGGAGACGACGGCATTGGGCGTGGCCTGGGTGGCGGGAATGCGGGCGGGTCTCTATCCCGATCAGGACGGGTTCGCGGCCATGTGGGCGCTGGACCGGCAGTTCACGCCCGGAATGGATGCCGGGCGGCGCGAGGCGCGGTACGCGGGCTGGAAGGATGCGGTTGCGCGCACCTTGAGCCACGAACCCGGACCGGCCTGAGTCCGGATCGCAGATGCTATCGCCGGTCCAGATAACGCCGCGCGTCTTCGGCGGTTTCGAAGATGTGAGGTGCGTTGGCACGGCCAAGCGCCTGACCGAGTTTCATCCGCATGAATGCGGAAGACGAATAGCGTGACACGGTGCGATAGTAGCGGTCTTCCAGATCGGCAACCATGGCGGCGTATGCGTCTTCCACATCCTCGTCGATCCGCGCCCCGTCATAGTTGACGATCACGTCGACGCGGGTTTCAAGCGGGGCGCAGAGCGTTTCGACCCGGGCCGCGATGCGGGCGATGTCCTGCTCGGTGCGAATGCGCAGCTTCTCGAAATTGATGAAAAGGCGCGTGGCCTCGGGGTTCAGGGCGATACGGTCATCCAGATCGAGATGGAGGAGGTCGCGTTTCAGCTCCATCGGCGCGGCGGTGAAGATCCGCGGATCCATCTGCGTGATCTCTCCGATCACGGGGCGAAAGGCCATGTGGGAGAGGATATCCCGCTCAAGTTCGATCCCCGGTGCGATCTCGATCAGGCGGAGCCCGTCGGCGCAAAGATCGAAAACGCAGCGTTCAGTGACATAGAGGATGGATTTGCCCTGTGCGTGTCGGCCCGAAAAGGTGATCTGCTGCACGTCGTCAAGGAATTTCCGGGCGCGTCCCTCCCCGCGAATGGCGATTGCACCGTCCGATATGGAAAGGTGGAGACCGCCTGCGGTGAACGTGCCGGCGAAGACCACGCGCGCGGCATTCTGGCTGATATTGATGAACCCGCCGGCTCCGGCCAGCCGGGGGCCGAACCGGGAGACATTGACGTTGCCGGCCCGATCGGCCTCCGCCATGCCCAGAACGGCAAGGTCCAGCCCGCCGCCATCGTAGAAATCGAACTGCGCGTTTTGCGGGATGATGGCGTCGGTATTCACTGCGGCCCCGAAATCGAGGCCCGAAGCGGGCTGGCCGCCGATCACACCGGGTTCGGCGGTGAGTGTGACATGCTCCAGCAGCCCCTCCTCCTCCGCCACGGCAGCGACGCCTTCGGGCATGCCGATCCCCAGATTGACGACGCCGTTGACCGGCAGTTCGAAGGCCGCGCGCCGGGCGATGATCTTGCGGGCGTCAAGGGACATCGGAGCGGTGCTGCCCGCCGGCGCCCGAAACTGGCCCGCAAAAAGATGGGAATAGGGCGTGGCGTAGGTCTGCATGTGGAATTCCGGCTCGGCGATGACGACCGCATCGACAAGGGTGGCGGGCAGGATCACATCGCGGGGGTTGAGCGCGCCCCTGGCGGCGATGCGCTCCACCTGCACGATGACCATGCCGCCCGAGTTGCGCGTTGCCATGGCCTGCGCAAGGTTGTCGATCACCAGCGCCTCGCGCTCCATCGTGATGTTGCCCGCCGGATCCGCCGTGGTGCCGCGCAGCAGGGCGACCTGGATCGGTTGGGCCTTGTAGAAAAGAAGATCGCGGTCGCCGATCCGCATCACCTCGATCAGTTCCTCGGTCGTCTGCGGGTTGATGCGGCCACCCTCCAGGCGCGGGTCGACGAAGGTGCCAAGCCCCACATGGGTCAGTGTGCCGGGCTTGCCGGCGGCGATATCCCGATAAAGCTGGCTGATCACGCCCTGGGGCAGATTATAGGCTTCGATCAGCCCGTTGGTGGCCAGTTGAGCGACCTTGGGGATCAGGCCCCAATGCCCGCCGATCACGCGTTTCAGAAGGCCCTCATGGCCCAGCCGGTTGAGGCCGCGATCCTTGCCGTCGCCCTGACCCGCCGCGAAGAACAGGGTCAGGTCCCGCGGGGCGCCGGTTTCGAGAAACTGCGTTTCGATCGCGGCGAGCAGAGCGTCGGGCACGCCGATCCCGACAAAGCCCGAGGTGGTGACGGTGTCCCCGGCGGAGACCAGCGCCGCGGCGTCGCTGGCAGGGATGATCTTGTCTTTCATCTATGCGCCTCCCGTTCCCTTGGGGAAGGCTACAGCGCGGACATGGCTCCGCAAAGCGTCCTTGTGTGTCAGGACGCCTCTTGCATCCCGTCGAGGGTTTCCTTTGCGATGCGGATCGCGCGATTGGCGGCGGGGACACCGGCATAAATCGCGACATGCAGCAAGGCCTCGCGGATATCGGCCTCCGTCGCGCCGGTATTGGCGGTGGCGCGAATATGCATCGCCAGTTCCTCATCCTGACCGAGCGCGGCAAGGATCGCGATGGTCACGATGGAGCGTTCGCGAAACGGCCAGTCGGGCCGGGACCACAGGTGACCCCAGGCGGCTTCGGTGATCAACTCCTGAAAGGGCGTGTCGAAAGCGGTGCGTCTGGCCTCGGCCGCGTCCACGTGGGCATTGCCCAGAACGCGGCGCCGGGTTGCCATGCCCTGTTCCCATCTGTCTGTCATCTTTCAACTCCACTTCTGAACGCCTGATCCCAGACTGGCCGAACTGCCGCGGATTGGCCAGAGAGGAAGCCCCGCCGGGCAGGTGCCGGGCGGGGCCGGATCGCGGTCGGCGCCGGCCTATTGCGGGCGCACCGCGTCGGCCGTGCCCTGAATGAACGCCACAAGACGCGTAACATCCTCTTCGGACAGGCGGTCCGCAAAGCTGGGCATGCCGTTGTCCACGCCTGCGCCGTCAAGGATCCAGGCGCGCGCGTTGATCAGGGTATGGGCGGTGGAGTAGCCCAGATTGGGGATCGCGCCGCCGTTATTCACGCCCGGAACGCCGTGGCAGAACAGGCAGTTGGAGACATAGATCGCCAGCCCCTCCCCCACATGTTCGGGGTCGTAGGGCACACCCTCGACAAGGTCGAGCCGGTCGCTGATTTCGGCCTCCGGCATCGGGGTCTCGCCCCCGACGCGGAAGGTGAAGACCCGGCCCGGACCCACGCGGTCTGTGGCTCTCTGCATCAGCCCATAGACCCCGCCCCAGCCCACCGCGATGGTGACATATTGCTGGCCGTCGTGTTCCCATGTGGCAGGGGCCGCAACCACGCCCGACGTGACCGGTGTTTGCCAGAGCGCCTGACCGGTCGTGGCGTCATAGGCCATGAAGCGGCCATCCGCGGTGCCCTGGAAAACCAGATTTCCCGCCGTGGTCAGGGTGCCGCCATTCCACGGGGAAACGTATTCCGCCCGCCAAACCTCCCGCTGTTCGACCGGGTCCCAGGCCAGAAGATGGCCAAAGGGCGTGGCTTCCGGTGCGACCACGTTGAACAGATAGCCGAGGTTCCAGCCGACGCCGGACATGGTGGACATCGGTTGGTGGCTGTTGAGCTGCCACGCCGGGTCGGTCGACTGGACCAGGGGGACGCCCTGGGCCGGGATGTAGACCAGACCCGTTTCGGGGTTGAAGCTCATCGGGTGCCAGTTATGGGCGCCGTAGGCGGAGGGGATCGTTTCCCACGGCTCTGTGCGGGAGCGTGCGCCCTCCGCCTCGATCGGGCGGCCGGTTTCGTCATAGCCGGTGGCCCAGGTGACCTCCACGAACGGTTCGGCTGAGATGAACTCCCCCGTGACCCGGTCGATCACATAGAAGAACCCGTTTTTCGGGGCCTGCATCAGGATCTGGCGCATCTCTCCGTCGATCTCCAGATCGGCGAGGATGATGTGCTGGGTCGAGGTATAGTCCCAGGTGTCGCCCGGTGTGTTCTGGTAGTGCCAGACATATTCGCCCGTATCCGGGTTCAGCGCGACGATCGAGGCGAGGAACAGGTTGTCGCCGCCGGCCGGGCTGCGCAGATGCTGGTTCCAGGGTGAGCCGTTGCCGGTGCCCACATAGAGCAGGTTCAGATCCGGGTCGTAGGCCATGGCGTCCCAGATCGTTCCGCCACCGCCGGCCAGCCAGTATTCGGCGGACGGATCCCATGTTTCCGCGGCCATCTCCATCGAGGCGTTCTCGAACGGCTCGCTCGGATCTCCGGGCACCGAATACCAGCGCCATGACATCTCCCCGCTTGCGGCGTCATAGGCCGAGATATAGCCGCGCACGCCGAATTCCGCGCCGCCATTGCCGATCAGCACATTGCCGTTGATCACCCTTGGGGCGCCGGTGATGGTGTAGGACATCTCGCGGTTTTCGATCGTGTCGGTGACCCAGACGCGTTCGCCCGTCGCGGCATCGATGGCGTGCAGATAGCCATCGAACGCGCCGACGAACACCATGCCGTCATAGACGGCGACACCCCGGTTCACCACATCGCAACAGCCCCGTTCGCCGAAATCGCCCGGCACCTGCGGGTCGTAGACCCAAATCGGCTCTCCGGTCAGCGCGTCCAGCGCGTGAACGATGGACCATGACCCGGTGACATACATCACGCCATCCACCACGATCGGCGTCGATTGCACGCCGCGCGTGGAGTTCAGGTTGTAGGACCATTCAAGACCGAGTTGACCCACGTTTTCAGTGTTGATGCCGTCGAGCTGGGAAAACCGCGTTTCCGCATAGTTCAGCCCGTAATTCAACCAGTTCCTGTCATGCGCATCATTGTCGATGATGGCTTGCGTGTCGATCGCGCCAACCGCGGCGCGGATGCTTTCCGTGTCGATGGTTTGTGCCTGGACGGTCGCAGCCGTCATCAGGGCGCAGGCCGCCCCCAACAGATGTCTCATCTTGGTCCTCCCTACGGGTCTGTTTCGAGTGTCTGTGCCGTCAGTCCCCTTGTCTTGCCTGCCGCTTCACGCGGTCTTTTCGATATCGATCCCCAGTTCCTCGACCATGGCGTCGCGCATGACGAATTTCTGCGGTTTGCCGGTCACGGTCATCGGCAGTTCGGGTTTGAAGCGGACCAGCGCGGGCACCTTGAAATGGGCGATCTGATCGCGGCAGAACTGGCGGATGCCCTCTTCGGTCGGGGTCGCGCCGGGTTTCGGCACAATCCAGGCAGCGACGATTTCACCGTATTTGTGATCGGGCACCCCGAAGACCTGCACCTGGCTGACATCCGGGTGCGTATAGAGAAACTCCTCGATCTCGCGCGGGTAGACGTTTTCGCCGCCACGCAGGATCATGTCCTTCACCCGCCCGGTGATGTTGCAATACCCCTCCCCGTCGATCGTCGCCAGATCGCCGGTATGCATCCAGCCTTCTTCGTCGATGGCCTCGGCGGTGCGGCCGGGTTCGTCCCAATAGCCCTGCATCACCGAATAGCCGCGGGTCATCAACTCGCCCTGTTCGCCGATATCCGCGACGGAGCCGTCCTCGCGGGCGATTTTCACTTCCAGATGCGGCTGGATGCGCCCGACCGAGCCGACGCGTTTGTCGAGCGGGGTATCGGTGTCGGACTGGAACGACACAGGGCTGGTTTCGGTCATGCCATAGGCGATGGTCACCTCGTGCATGTGCATGTCGCGCTGGACCTGTTTCATCACCTCGATGGGGCAGGGGGCACCGGCCATGATCCCGGTGCGCAGGCTGGACAGATCGAACTCCGCAAAGCGCGGATGCTCCAGCATTCCGACGAACATCGTGGGCACGCCATAAAGCGCGGTGCAGCCCTCTTCGGCCACCGCGGTAAGCGTGTCGACCGGATCGAACCCTTCACCCGGAACGACCATCGCGGCGCCCTTCGTCACGCAGCCAAGCGTGCCCATGACCATGCCGAAACAATGGTAGAACGGAACCGGGATGCACAGCCTGTCGGCCTCGGAAAGCTTCATGGCGGCGGTGACGAAATGGGCATTGTTGACGATGTTGCGATGCGTCAGCGTGGCGCCCTTGGGCATGCCCGTGGTTCCCGAGGTGAACTGGATGTTCACCGGATCGTGGCGGTCGAGCGTCGCGGTGAGCGCGTCCAGATCGCAAACGGGCACCTCCGCGCCCATCGCCTCGACGTCGGCGAAGCCGAAACATCCCGGATGGCGGGCGTCGCTCATCACGATCACGTGGCGGAGATCGGGTAGGCTGGCGGCATCCAGTTCGCCCGGCGCGTCCTCGGCCAGTTCGGGAGCCACGACGCGCAGCATGGCGAGATACTCCGACGACTTGAACCGTTCCGGCAGGATCAACGCGCGGCACCCGGTCTTGGCCAGCGCGAATTCCAGCTCATGCAGGCGGTAGGCCGGGTTGATATTGACCAGGATAACGCCGATCCGCGCCGTGGCGAATTGCGCCAACAGCCATTCATAGCGGTTGGGCGCCCAGACCCCGCAGCGGTCCCCCCTTGCAAGACCCAGACGCATCATCCCGCCGGCCAGCGCATCGACGCGGGCCGCGAACTCCCCCCAGGTCCAGCGAATGCCCTGGGCGCGGAACACCACCGCCTCGCGGTCGCGGAACCGCGCCACCGTGTCGGCCAGAAGTGCCGGGACCGTCCGTTCGATCAGCGGTTCGTCCGTCCGGCCCGTCACATGGGCCTTTCCCACGGGCACGACACCCAATTCGGCCTGCCGGGCAGGCGCAATGCCTTCGTGCATGTCACTCTCCTTGATTTGTCGGGGCGGCGCGCCGGGCCAGATCTCCGTTGGATATCCATCGTGCCGCGAAGGAAATCCGGAGTCTCGGCATTTTACGCCATGTGGGGCGGGGCCGTCCGGCGGCCCCGGTGATAGTCGCGCGGGCTCATCCCGAAGCGGGCCCGGAAGCCCCGGTTGAAATTCGACAGGTCCTGAAACCCGGCCCGATAGGCAATGTCGGAAATCCGGCCATGAACATGAGGCAGGTGGTTCAGATGTTCGGTCACGAACCGATAGCGTTTTGACCGGACCAGATCGATGAAGCTGGTCTCATGGGCGTGAAACAGCCGCTGAAGCTGGCGTTCCGAGACGCCAAGCTGGCCGGCAAGCCAGGGAAGCGACAGGTAATCGGCGGTCAGGTGGGTGTCGATCAGATCAAGGGCCAGATCATAACGGCTTGCCGCATCGCTCAGCGTGATGCCCGCCAGCCCGTCCTCCGGGCGCGAAAAGGCCAGATGGATCATGTCATAGAGCAGCGACGCGTTGCCCTGACGCTCGCCTGCCCCGTTTTCGTTGAAGAAGCGGAAGAAATGGCGGGTCAGCGTTCTGGCGACGGGGGTCGTGGCAGCGAGTTTCCTGCCGATGTGCACACCCGGCCGACGCTCGCTCAGAAAGCTCTGCCGGGGCAGGTGGACCGACATCAGACGGCTGCTGTTCTCGGCCAGATGGAGCACACCCTCCTTGGTGCTGTCGAGCAGCACGGCATCCCCAGGCGCAAGGCGCGATTGGGTTTCGTTGTGATCGACCGCAAGCGTGCCCGACATTTCGATCACGAAGAAGATGTATTCGTTGTCATCGCGTCTGATCCCGGCGCGGTCCCGCTCGATCTTGGCGACATCGCCCCAGACATCCGCCACGTCCAGATGATCGAACGCATGCACCCCGATCCGGCCCTTGACGGCCCGCTGGCCACGCTGCGGCACGCCATCATAGGCCCCGCAGATCGCATGCAGGTCATCATACCATTTTTCGAATGGTGTTTCCCGGATCATCGGGCGCGTCCTCCCTGAGGCCCGCGCCGGTCTTGATGCCGGTCACAGGCGTTGAAAGTATGCCGCCCGCTTGCCTTAGCGTAAAGCCCCGTGGAGGGTATGGTCGCCACCAGCCCCACGCTTGAACGCGACGGGGCGCCGGTGCCGTTTCTTCAGGGTCCGGCCGTGTCCGGCGCAGCGGCGGCAAAGGCGGGATGTGCCGCACAGACCGCCCTGACCGCGCGGATACGGGCGCAATCGGCATAATCCACACCCCATCGATCCGCGTTGTAAAGCTGCGGAATCAGGCACAGATCGGGCAGGGACGGCCGGGGACCGATGGTGAAGGGCGCCTGGGTGAAGTCGCCAAGCAAGGCTTCGAACGCCAGCAGCCCGGGCCGGATGAAATGGCGCATCCAACCGCTGCGCGCGGGGTCCTGACCGCCGGTGGCATGTGTCATCACCGACAGGTTGCAAACCGGGTGCACATCGACGGCGAGCACATGGGCCAGCGCCTGCGCCTTGGCGCGCACCGCGGGCTCTTTCGGCAAGAGGCCCAGATCGCGTGTCTGATCGAGATAGTCGAGGATCGCAAGCGACTGGGTCAGCCGGTGGCCGTCAATCTGGAGGACCGGGACCAGGCCTTGCGGGTTGCGCGCCAGATGCTCGTCGGACTTGTGCTGCTTTGCCAGCAGATCGACGCGGACGGTGCGATACGTGATGCCCGCAAGGTTGAGCGCGATCCGGACCCGGTAGCTGGCCGAGGAACGCGGGTAATCATACAGCAGCGTCTCGCTCATTTCGCGGCCCTGAGCGCCGCGGCGATCACCTCGCGGTCACCGATATGGTTGCACAGGATCAGGATCAGCCGCGCATTCAGCGCATCGCTTTCGGCCTTGTCGAGGCCGTCATGGGCGGCCAGCAATTCCTGATAGAACCCGTCCTGATCGGGGATGTTGGGCTGAAGAGTCAGGGCCATCCGGTTACTCCTGTCCTGTGGCGCGGCGCAGCGCCGCGCGGGTGGCGGTCTCGTCGAAGGCAGGCCAGCGGGCGACCACATGCTGATCGGGCCGGATGAGGTATACGGCCGCGGCGGCGTTGCCCAGATAGCGCGCGGACAGCGCGCCGGTCGGGTCGTCGTCGGCCCCAAGCGCCAGCTGGGCAACGTCGAGACCGGCTTCGGAAAATGTTTCCGGCGCGTCGGTGTTGAGCGCCAGAAGGGTGAAGCCCGAGCCGAGCGTGTCCAGCAGAAACCCGTCGCGCAAGGGCGCGTCCACACACGGCGCGCCCGGGCGGGTGCGGGCGGGGGCGCCGGCCAGCCGATCCTCCCCCGTCAGGGACAGACCGTCATAGACGCAAGGTACGGACAGACGCCCGGAATTGACCAGAGGCATTGCAAAAGCGTGCGTGTGCGCCAGTGTCAGGACCGCATTGCGGAACAGCGTGCTGATCTCGGTTTTGGGGGTTATGAAATCGGTCGCCCGGGTCGAGTTCAGGATGTTCTCGTCGGCCCCGAAAACCCGCTCTTCGGAATAGGTGTCTAGCAGATGCTCGGGGGCCAGCCCGCGGATCACGAGATCCAGCTTCCAGGCAAGGTTCTCGGCATCCTGCATCCCCGAATTCGCGCCGCGTGCGCCGAATGGCGAGACCTGATGCGCCGCATCGCCGGCAAACATCACGCGGCCGTGGCGGAACCGTTCCATCCGGCGGCACTGGAACGTGTAGATGGAGGTCCATTCCAGCTCGTATTGCGCCTCCGGCCCCAGCATCGCATCGACGCGGGCGCGGATATTCGCCTCGTCCAGTTCCTTTTCGCGGTCGATATCCCAGCCAAGCTGGAAGTCGATCCGCCAGATATCGTCGGGCTGCTTGTGCAGCAGCGCGGACTGCCCGGCATCCTTGAAGGGCGGTTCGAACCAGAACCAGCGTTCGGTCGGGAAATCGGCGGTCATCTTCACGTCGGCGATGAGGAAATTGTCCTCGAACACGCGGCCCTCGAAACCCAGCCCCATCATCTCGCGCAGCGGAGACCGTGCGCCGTCGCAGGCAATCAGCCAGTCGGCATGAAGACTATAGGGGCCGTCCGGCGTGTCGACCGACAGCGCGATGCAATCGCCCCGGTCCTCCAGCGCCGTGACCCGGTTCCGGCCGCGGATCTCGATTTCCAGCCCCCTGTCCTGCTCGGCGCGGACTTGATCGATCAGGAACTTCTCGAAATAGGGCTGCTGCAGGTTGATGAACGCGGGGTTCTTGTGGCCGGCCTCGGGTTGCAGATTGAACTCGAACACGCGGTCATCTCCGTGGAACACCTTTCCCACGTTCCAGACAACGCCCTTTTCCACCATTGCGGCACCGCAGCCGAGCCTGTCCGCGATTTCAAGACAGCGTTGCGAGAAACAGATCGCGCGGGAGCCTTCGCCGATGCCTTCGTGATCGTCGAGCACCAGCACCGGCTGACCCCGCTGCGCAAGATCCAGCGCGGTCGCAACGCCGATCGGGCCCGCGCCGACAACGACGATCGGGTGGCGTTCAGGCACCGGCGCATCCTGCGCCGCGACCTTCCGATACGGGTAAAGCTCGAAGGCGAGGCGGTATCGGGACTGGGTCATTCTGTGCCGTCTTTCCAATAGGGTTTCGCGGTTTCCGCGCGGTCCCAGACGAGGAAGAACTCATCAAGCTGCGGCGGGGCGACCCCTGCCTGGCTCAACAGCGCATGGACCTGCCCGCGATGGTGGATCTGATGCTGAAACAGATGCAGAAGAAGGTGATCGGTGCGCTCCTGCGACGGGCCGTCGGGGCGTTCGACGGTCACGCTGCGCGGCAGATCGGCATCGGCAAGGCCATCGCAGGCCGCGATCAGCGCGGCGTCGGCCTCTCTCTGCGCCGCCGCAAGGGCGAAGGGTTCGTCGATATCCTCGCGCCGGAAGACCGCGCGTCCCTTCCCGCCGCCGAGAAGGGCGTCGATATAGTACAGATCGACCTCGTAGATATGGTTCAGCGTCCGCGCGAGCGTGCCGAAGAAGCTTGGGAATTCCCTGTGGTAGACCCCCTTCGGCAGGGCGCAGACCGTTTCGAAAAGCGTCGCGTTGGCCCAGGCGTTGTTCCGGGCCAGCGACCGGAAATAGGCAACGCTCATCCCTGCAATTCCTCCCACATCTTCAGGTCCCGCTCCGCCGTCCAGATGCGCGGCGTATCCAGCCCGCGCGCTTCGTCATAGGCGCGGGCGACATTGAAGGGCAGGCAGTGCTCGTAGATCGCGTAATCGGCGAATTTCGGATCGCATGCGGCGCGGACCGCGTCCCAGGCTTCCTTCAGGGTACCGCCGCGCGCCGCAACCCTGGCGGCGGGCGCATAGGTCGACATGACAAAATCGGACGTGTTTCGAATGGCGGCCTCCACCATTTCGGGGCCGACCAGCGCGTCACCGCGCCCCGGCGCGATGCTGCGCGGCTGGAACGACGCGATGTTGCCGAGCGTCTCGCCCCAGTCGCCGAAATGCCCGTCGCCGCAGTAGCAGGCCGAGTGGTACTCCACGATATCACCGGTGAACATCACCTCCTGATCCGGGACCCAGATCACCGCGTCGCCCGCCGTGTGGGCGCGGCCCAGATGCATGATATCGACCCGGCGGTTGCCCAGATAGACGGTCATGCTTTCGGAAAAGGTGGTGGTGGGCCAGGTCAGGCCGGGGATGCTCTCATGCCCTTCGAACAGACGCGGGAAGCGTTGAAACTCGCTGTCCCAGTCCTCCTGCCCGCGTTCCACCACCATCGCGCGGGCGGTGTCGGACATGATGATCTGATCGGCGCCATAGGCCGAGGCGCCCAGCACGCGCACGGCGTGATAATGGGTCAGCACCACATGGCTGATCGGCTTGTCGGTGACCGAGCGCACGCATTCGATGACCTTCTTCGCCAGTCGCGGCGTCGCCTGCGCCTCGATGATCATCACGGACTCGTCGCCGATGATGACGCCGGAATTCGGATCGCCCTCGGCGGTGAAGGCGTAAAGCCCTTCGCCCACCTCGGTGAAGCTGATCTTCTTTTCCGTCATGTCGCCTTGCGATGCGAATGCCTTGGCCATGTGTTCAGTCCTTCTGCAGAAACTCAAGCCGGTTACCGAAGGGGTCTTCGGCAAAGAACCGGCGGCGGTTCTTGATGGTTGTGTCCCAGTGCGGCGACTGGCCGGAGGCCGAGATCCGCGCTGCAATCCTGTCGATATCGTCGACCGCAAAGCCCGGATGGGCCTTGCGTGCCGGGGTGAAGCGCTCGTCCACGCCCAGATGCAGCTTCGATCCCGCAAGCGCCACCCACAGACCGCCACGCACCTTCAGCGGTTCGGGTTTGTCGATCTTCGCAAGGCCCAGACCCCCGCACCAGAAGGCGCGGGCTTTCGCCTCTCCGCCCTGTGGAATGGCGATCTGGATATGGTCGAGCGCGATCACGGATCAGCGCGCGTAAGGGTCTTCGGCGGCGGGCAGAACCGTGCCCACGCAATCGCCGAACCCGACCTTGTACCCGTCGCCCCTTGCCGCGCCTGTCAGCGTCAGCGTGTCGCCGTCCTCGATGAAGGACCGCTCTTCGCCGGTCTCAAGCGTGATGGGCTCCTTGCCGCCCCAGCTAAGCTCAAGCAGAGAGCCGCGCGCGGATGGCTCCGCACCTGAAATGGTGCCCGATCCAAGCAGGTCGCCGGCATTCATCGGGCAACCGGATGTGGTGTGATGCGCCAGTTGCTGCGCGGCGGAGTAGTACATTTCCCTGTAATTGGTGCGCGCGATCGTGGTGGCGGCTTTGCCGGCGGGCGCCAGCGTCACCGAAAGCTCGATATCGTAGAGCATCGGCCCGCAATCCTTCAGATGATCGAGCAACTCGACCTCGCGTGGCGGGGTGTCCACGCGGAACGGATCCAGTGCCGCCTTGGTAACGATCCAGGGGCTGATCGTGGTCGCGGTCGCCTTGGCCTGAAACGGGCCGAGCGGCTGATACTCCCAGGCCTGGATGTCGCGTGCCGACCAGTCGTTCAGCAGGACATAGCCGAAGATCGCATCGTCCGCCTCCTGAACCGTGATGGGCCCTTCCGACGGGGTGCCGACGATGGCGCCCATCTCAAGCTCGATGTCGAACCGGGCCGATGGCGCGAAGCGCGGCAGATCGTCATTCGGTCCCTTCAATTGGCCCCAGGGCCGGCGGATCTCGGTGCCCGACACTACGACCGAGGACGCCCGGCCGTTATATCCGATGGGGATATGCAGCCAGTTCGGCGGAAGGGCGTTTTCGGCGCCCCGGAACATCGTACCGACATTGGTGGCGTGATGCCGGCCTGCGTAGAAATCGGTGTACTCGGCGACGACCAGCGGCATGTGCAGCGTGGCCCGCTCCATTGGTATCAGCATCGGTTCGACTGCGCCCCGATCGGCGGACCCTTCGGCCAGCATCTGAATCAGCCGTGCGCGAAGCGCCGCCCACGCCTCGGGGCCCAGTTCCATGACGTCGTTCCAGAACGGCATCGAAAAGAGATCGGGCTCCCCCAGATCAATGAGCCCGGCCTCTTCGGCGGCGGCCATGTCCAGGATCATGTCGCCGATGGCCACGCCGCAGCGCGGGGGTTCGTCACCGGTGGAAAAGACACCATAGGGCAGATTGTTCAACGGAAACGGGGTATCGGCATCATTGGCCGAGGCGACCCAGCTTTTCATCAATGGCATGGTGCAGCGTTCCTTCGGTGCGTTTGGCACAAGATCAGTCTGACATGGGAAAGAGCGTATACGGTCCGCCCGGCAGATGGCCAGCGGACCGGTGTCCGCGACGGACAGTTGCGGGTCCTCCCTCCCCAACGCGGGTTGGATATTAGTTGGTTTTGTAACTAACAAGGCCTAGTCTGCCCGAATGACCCAAAAAGCCCCCTTCGATCTGGAAGACTTTCTGCCCTATCTGCTGACGCAGGCGGCCGAGGCTTCAAGTCTGGAGTTTCAGCAGCACTACAAGGGCCGCTACGGGATGTTGCGGACGGAATGGCGGGTTCTGTTTCATCTGGGCCGTTTCGGCGCAATGACCGCGAAGGAGATCTGCGCGCGCTCGGGCATTCACAAGACCAAGGTCAGCCGCGCTGTCGCCGCGCTGGAGCGCAAGCGCTACCTGTCGCGCGAAGTGCTGGAGACCGACCGGCGCCTGGAACGTCTTGGCCTGACCCAGATGGGGGAGCGTGTCTTTGCCGATCTGCTTGGCGCGGCCCAACGTTTCGACAGCGCCATGACGGCGCAGTTCACGGATCAGGAAGAGGCGGTGTTGCGCCGGTGTCTCGCCCGGATCGCGCGCCTGCCGTGACGAGCCGCCTTACAGATGGTCGTGAAAGGCCCGCCAGAGCGGCAGCATGGCGCTGGCCTGATCACGGGCGGAGACGACAAGACCGCGTTCGCGCCATGTCGCGGGGGCGGCGCCATCATTGCGATGCCCTTGCGCTTCAACAGATCGGCATGAGGGTGATCGGCGGCATAGTGCTTCGGCACCCGCGTGAGCGGCGCGGCCCCGAAATCGGAGAGTTGCGCGCCGGACGCGCGGGCAACCTCCGTCATCGCGTCTGAGACCAGATCGCCGCGTTTATCGATCCATTCCCTGTACCGGGTCAGCGCCGGTCCTTTCAGAGACACGACGCCCAGGCCCAGAACCAGCTCCCCCGGCGCGCAGGAAAAGAACCAGCCGGGCGCAAGATCGTCGGCACTGGCGGGCCGCCAGAGGATGTGCAGCCACGGGTTGTAGGGCGATTTATCCTTGGCGAAGCGTACGTCCCGATAAATGCGGAACAGTTTCGGGGCATGGGCAACCCCGGTCTGCCGGCTCAGATCTTCGGCCAGCAACTCGGCGAACAATTCCGCAGGTTTCCTGATTTGGGTGACGTAATGCGTCTTGCGCGGCTAGAACCAGTCCTTGCGATTGTTGCGGGAGAGATCGGCAAAGAAAGCCTGCGCCGCATCGACCATATCTTCGAACCCGTCGCTCATCTTCCCGCTCCCTCTGCGCTGTCCCTTGCAGTGAACCTGTCCTGCAGGGATATCTCAAGCCTCCGGGGCCGAGCCGCTTGCGGTATTGCCGGTTAATCGGCGTTTCGCTCGGGAAAGATCCTGTCGATGGTCGGGTTTGACGAGGCAAGCGCTGGTATGGGCGCGTGAAGAAAACTTCCCTGATAGTCGTGGTGGACGGGCCGGGCCTGGAGGCGATGTCGCTGTTGCTGGTGGCGTCGCTGCATCGGCAACATGCGGATCTCGGCGATATGGAGATCGTGGCCTATGTCACGCCGGAGACGCTTGCAAACCTCGGTGACGTTACCCTTGCCCGCGCCCGGGCGGGCGGACGCATGCCGGACTGCGCAGATCGCTGCACGGCCGCGATGTGCCCAGCCCGAAGTGCCGTTAGAGCCAAGCGCCCTTGCACTCTTCGATGGGGCGGGCAATGCTGACCTGCATCTTGAGATTTTTCGAAATGGCAGGTTCGCATCTTGCCATGCGTTCCGCGCAGAGCGGCCCCGGCTTCTGCCATATAGTGCAAGAAATGCAGGTCACATGTCCCAGTCCGATCAGGTTCACACCTCCGAAACCAGCCGGTCCGCCGTGCCGCGCCCCGGCCACCTTCCGCCAGTCGAGGATCTGGTTGCCTGCCCGACCTGCGACGCGCTTTATCAGCTTCCGGACGTGCCGAAAGGCTCGCGTGCGCGGTGCCTGCGCTGCCATACGGTGCTGACCGCGCCCCGCGACGGGGCGATGACGCGGATCGTGATGCTGGCGGGTACATCCGTCATTCTGATGCTGGCGGCGATCTTCTTTCCGTTCCTGGAGCTGACGGCGGCGGGCATCACGCAGCGCAGTTCGATCATGGACGTGGTTCTGGTCTTTGCAGACGGGCCCTTCGTGGGCCTTGCGATTGCCGTGGGCGCGCTCATCGTGATCCTGCCGCTCGCGCGCTTTCTGGCGCTGATCTATGTGCTTGCGCCCATGGCTTTCGGCTGGCGGCCCGCCCGCGAGGCGGTGCCGGTTTTCCGGCTGGCGGAGCGTATGAAGCCCTGGTCGATGGCGGAGATATTCATCGTCGGGGTGGCCGTGGCGCTGATCAAGGTGGCGGGGCTTGCACATCTGTCCCTCGGCCCTGCCTTCTGGGCCTTTGTGGCGCTGGTTCTGATTACTGCGGTGAAGGACACGTTCATGTGCCGGTTGACGATATGGAAAACGCTCGAACAGCGCAGCCAATGATGACCGCGCGCTCGGCGGGTCTGGTCGGCTGCCCGAATTGCGGCCGGGTCCACGATGTCCCCGCGCCCGGGCGCTGCCAGCGTTGCGGCTGGCGCCTGCCGGGCCATGCGCCGGATCGAAGCCTGCAACGGGTCTGGGCATGGCTGTTTGCCGGGCTGGTCGTCTACATTCCGGCAAACATCTATCCGATGCTGCGCACCAACACCTTCGGCCGGACGACCGAAAGCACGATCCTCGAAGGAGTGGTGGACCTGCTCCATCATGGCTCTTACGGGGTGGCGCTGGTGGTTTTCGTGGCCAGCATCGTGATCCCCATCGGCAAGTTCTTCGCCATCGCCTATCTCGCCATCAGTGTGGAACGGCGCGAGATGATGCAGGTTCATGCGCGTCACCGGCTGTTCGAGGTTGTGGAATTCATCGGGCGCTGGTCGATGATCGACGTTTTCGTGGTCGCGATCCTGGCCGCGCTTGTCCAGCTTGACTTTGCGGCCACGATCAACCCGGGCATCGCGGCCATCAGCTTCGCGCTTTCTGTTGCATTCACCATGCTTTCGGCGCAGAGCTTCGACCCCAAGACCATTTGGCTTGACGGGGACATGCGGCCCAGATGACGGATCAGACACCGCCCTTGCCGGAGATCGATCAGCCGAACCGCTCGGCCCTTCGGAACCTGTCGGTCGTCTGGCTGGTGCCGGTTCTGGCGCTTGCGGTGGCGCTTGGCATCGCATGGCAGGCCTATTCGGATCGGGGCACGCTGATCGAGATCCGCTTCGAGAACGGCGCCGGGGTCACGGCCGGCGAAACCACGGTCCGCTACCGTGACGTGGTGATCGGAACGGTGGAAGACGTCAGGTTCAGCCCCGATCTGCAAACGGTCATCGTGGAGGCCCGGGTCGAAAACGAAGTGCTGCCCTTTCTCGACGAGGATGCGACCTTCTGGGTGGTGCGCCCCGAGATATCCACCCAAGGGGTCAGTGGCCTGTCCACGGTCGTCTCCGGCGTCTTTATCGAGGGCGCCTGGGATAGCCGGCCCGAGATCGCGACGCGCAGTTTCGACGGCCGCGAGAGCCCGCTCTTCGTCCTGCCCGGTGACGAGGGGCGCCGGATCACGCTGAATGTCAGCCCCGGCATTCAGCTTCAAGGTGGGGCGCCCGTGACCTTCCGGGGCATCCAGGTCGGGCGCCTGGAACAGCCGGATCTCACCGAGGATGGGCTTTCCATCACGGTCGATGCATTCATCGACGCCCCTCACGACCAGCGGATCACACAGGCAACGCGGTTCTGGGACAGTTCGGGGTTTTCCGTCAGTTTCGGGGCGGATGGCCTGACGCTGGACGTGGAAAGCCTTGCCTCGCTCGTGACCGGCGGGATCGAGTTTGACGAGGTGTATTCCAACGGTCAGCCGGTCGAGGGCGACGCGGTGTTCGAGGTGTACGAGTCCGAGGAGGCCGCCCGGGCGAGCGCATTCGACGTGGCCCCGATCGGGGAAGTGCCTGTCGCGGTGGAGTTCAGCAATTACATACGGGGCCTCGTTCCCGGCACGCAGGTGGTGATGGCCAACGACCAGATCGGCGAAGTGACCGCCGTGACCGTGCAGTCGGTCGAGATTGCGGACGGGTCAAAGCAGCGGCTGGTCGTCGATCTGGTGCTGGACCCGGGCCGCATGGGCTTCCCCGTCGGTACAGGGGCCGAAGAGGTCTACGAATACCTGGCCGAACAGGTGGCCGATGGTCTGCGGGCCCGGCTTGCAACCGCGGGTCTGATCTCCTCGGAAACCCGGATCGAGTTCGCGATTGATTACGATGCCCGGCCCGCGCGGTTCGAGGTGGCGGCCGATCCCTACCCGGTCATGCCCTCGGTTATGGTGGAGCAGACCAATGTGAACACCACCGCCGAGGGTGTGCTGGAACGCGTGGCGGCGCTGCCGTTCGAGGAACTGCTGAGCCAGGCCATCGACACGCTGGCCAGCATCGAGGGGCTGGCGGGCGATCCGGCGCTGAGGGACGTGCCGGAGGAGGTTGTGGCCCTGCTGACCGAGGCGCGCGAACTGGTCGGCGGCGACGAAACGCAGGCGATCCCGGGGGAGGCGCGCGCCGCCGTCGCCGAGTTGCGCGGGATCCTTGCGGAACTGCGCGAAGCCGGCACCATCGCCGCGCTGACCTCGGTCATCGCGCAGGCGGACGAGGCTATGGGCCCGATCACCGAGGCCTCCGCCGTGTTGCCGGAGGTGATGGCCAATCTCCGCGCCCTCTCGGAAACCGCCGCGGAGCTTGAAATCGAGGCGTTGATCACCACGGCAAATACCGTCCTGGCCAGTGCCGATGCCTTCATCAGCAGCGAGGGTATGGCGGAGGTTCCGGCAAATCTTTCGGCCTCGCTCGTCGAACTCGAAGCGCTTGTCGCAGAACTGCGCGCGGCAGATGTGGTGGGCAGCCTGAACACGACCTTGGCCTCCACAAGCGCCGCCGCCGAGGAGTTGCCGGCGCTCGTCGAGCGGACCGATGCGGTTCTGACACGGATCAACACCCTTGTCGGGGCTTATGGCGCGCGCTCCGCATTCATGGGAGAAACGATGGATGTCCTGCGCGAGATTACCACCGCGGCCCGGTCCATCGCGCAACTGGCCCGGGCCATCGAACGCAACCCAAGTTCCCTGATCACTGGACGCTGACCCATGTTGACCCGGATTTCGATATTCCTTCTGGCGCTCTCGCTTGCGGCCTGCGGCGGCAACGAAGACCTGTTTCTGGTGCCGCCCGCCAACACCCCCGCGGCGCCGGTTGCGGTTGGCGCGCAGAGCCTGGAGGTGCGTGACGTGATCCTGCCGGCCTATGTTGCGGAGGCCGACATTCTGGTGCAGGAAGCCGATGGCGCGCTGCGCCCGGTCGGGGGCGCGCTTTGGGCCGATGATCCGCGAACCGGCATCACCCAGGCGCTTGCGCGGCGGCTCGATCTCGGCACCACGGCCACGGTCGCGGCCGAGCCCTGGCCGCTATTCGACGGGCCGGACAGGAGCGTACAGGTGACCATCGATCGCATGGTCGCCCGTGCAGACGGCCAGTTCGAACTGGGCGGCCAATTCGCGGTGATCTCGCGCAGCGGTGCTGCGCGCGAATTCCTCCGCCGTTTCGAGATTGTCGAACCCTATGCCGGGCCCGACCCGCAATCGGTCGCCGACGCCCTGGGCCGTGCTTTGACCGCCCTGTCGACCCGGATCGCCGAAAGCATCGCGCGATAGCCCAAGAGCGAGACGCATGTGCCCGGCCTGCGGCGGACCGGCCGACGGCACGGTCAGGCGGTAGGAAATGCTGTCCCAGCGGCGCGATCAATCAGGTAAATCAGGGTTCGGTCACCCATCGCGCAGGCGGGGATATGTCGTATTGCAAACCATCAGGGCTCGCGGAACTATATTGCTGCGCTGGGGGCGGTCAGATCACTCGTCATGAACCCGGTCCGCCTAATACCGGGAGCGACCAATTGCCGACTGCGTAGTGATTGGCCAGATTACGGATTCTGACTTTTCTATTTTTGAAAACTGTCTAACACTTGATCCAGATCATGCCCGTCCGTGCCTTGGTCTGATCGGCTATGGTCAAGCTATCTTTCCTGGAGCGTCTCGCAGGCGGTAGGTTTTAGGTCGAAAGTAGTAGATAAATACGCGGCTTAGGCGTCGTGGTTAATTGCTCCAAACAGTTTACCGACCGGCCAGTGCGACGCGATCAGGGAGACGCGGCAATATGTGTTCATTGATCGGATGCAAGGGTTGCGAGTGCTTCGGGTCTGCTATGTCTGGCGTTGATCATAAGCTGACCCATGCTAGTAGGAAGTTCGCTAAGGCTAAAGTGTCTGTGATGTGAAGCTAAACTCACGTAAATGCGGCTGAGGTTTTGCTGTCTGGGAGAAGATCATGTCAGGTTTGGAAGCACCTCCATTCAGGCCCGAAGAAGAGATACCTCCATTCAGACCCCAAGAAACGACAAATATGCTCAAGGTCACCGTCAAAGCAATTGCATACTCAATCTTCCATTTGGTTGTGGTGTTCACTTCCCTGGAGGTGTCCGATTCGACCGGAAGCTCTAGGCTGTCTCTGATTCATATTGTCGCTATGGTGGCGCCTACAGTATTTTTTTTGACATTTTTTTAAGAGACATTTGGCTTCCGTTCAAAAGAGCTAAGCTTAATGACCTGAAGCGGACCCCGCTCTGGATATATAATTACTACGGCTTGAATGTTTATCTGGGATTATTTCTTATGTCAGGTTTCGCTTGGGCGTTAATGTATCATTATCGTGTCTTTCGTACCGAGAGATGTTTTGAAATGTTTTTCTGCCTTCCTGGATTTCACTTTATAAATTGGGGAATCCCTGTAACCCTCATTTTTGGCCTCGCTTTGTGCTATACAACAAAGAACTATGGAAGAAATACATATAAATGAAAGAGTTGGAGAGCAGAGTCATGTAGATTGGGTGAGGGAAAATGCCGGCACATGGGCCAACAATTTTGGTCCAACAATAACGGAAGCGTTTGGAACGATTTCTGATCCTGGAGTGCGTTCTTTCAATGTGGCATTAATGAGAACCACAGCCATTAGTTTATCTATCTACTCGCGCAGCCGCGACCAAGACGGCTTCACCGCAGCAGATTGGCTGGCTGTCAGCGTTGGTACTGGCCTTTCAGCTATTGCCTCAGGCTTTGTGGCGGGTGCACTTGCGGGTGCGCGCCTTCCGGGTTCGGGCCCTGTGAAAGTCTTCTTTATCGGAGTTGGCGGCGTAATCGGCGCAGTCGCAGGTGAAGAAGCAGTGGACGATCTTTTTAGAACTAATCTGGGATTGGAATTTGATTAAATTTGGAACCCAGATTTCGAATTGGCCGAAGAGATAGTCAGTGAGTACGACCTTTCCGTTCCTGCTAGCATCATTGATGCCAAAATAAGGCGATTGTATACTTGACAAACCCACGCTGGATTCCTATCTCTAACTCATAGAGTTGAGGAAACCGCCATGTCTGTTCTGTCCGCCCCATATATGCACGATGAAGCCGCCGCGTTCGCTCACGTCGAAAGCATCCTTTGGGCCGATGGACCTGTCTGCCCGCACTGTGGCGTGATCGACAGCGCTTACCCGCTGGTCGGTGTCCGCACCAAGCCCTCCAAGAAGAACCCGGAGGGCAAAGAGCGTCACGGCCTCTGGAAGTGCCGTGAGTGCCGCAAGCAATTCACCGTCCGCAAGGGCACCATCTTCGAGGAAAGCCACCTGCCTCTGCACCTGTGGCTGCAAGCCATTCACCTGATGGTCAGCAGCAAGAAGGGCATCAGCAGCCACCAGTTGCACCGCGTTCTGGGCATCACCTACAAGAGCACGTGGTTTCTGACCCATCGTATCCGCGAGTGCATGCGTGACGGTGCATTGGCCCCGTTCGGCAGCAATGGCGGCGCGGTCGAGGTTGACGAGACCTTTATCGGCAAAGAGCCGGGCGTCACCAAGGCGAAGAATGCCCGTGGCGGTTCCCACAAGATGAAGGTGCTGACCCTCGTGGACCGTGACACCAAGCGCGCAAAGAGCATCGTCGTGGATGACCTGAAGAAGTCCACCTTGATCCCGATCCTGCAAGAGAACATCGCCAAGGAAGCGTTCGTGTTGACTGACGAAGCCCGCCAGTATCAAGGTATCGGCGCTGGCCGCGTGTTTGACGCTCACGATTGGGTCAATCATAGCGCCGATGAGTATGTGCGCCCCGGCCACCCCGAGGTTCACACCAACACCGTCGAAGGCTTCTACAGCATCTTCAAGCGCGGCATGAAGGGTGTGTATCAGCACTGCGGCAAGCAGCACCTTCACCGCTATGCGGCTGAGTTTGACTTCCGATACAACAATCGCGTGGCGAACGGGATCGAGGACGCGGAGCGTGGTGCGATTGCCTTGCGTGGTGCAGCTAGCAAGCGACTGACTTACGCTAGACCTAACCTCTAAGTAGACGGCGAGAAATCGAATCCTTATCAAAGGGTTATGACAGTCACCGAGCAGCAACTTGAAGATGTTGATCTTTACCTCGCGCGTAAGGACAAGCAACTGACTGAACCACAGCCCGAATGGGTAGATACTGGCCGTGAAGACTATCAATGTACGTGGAGCATAATCGAAATGGAAACAGGCGTTGAGCGATCAACTCTCAAGCTGCGTATTCCTTTCGCGAGCTTTGAAAACCCGTCTGTTGGGCTGATCTTTCGAGGCAATCCGATTGCGCGTCTGGATCGAGCCAGAGACTCCGTTTGCGAAGGCAATCCGCCTTATGCAACACGTCTTGGGCTGCCGTATCGCGTGTGTGGTCCACACCTTCACTCTTGGGAGCACAACCGCCATCACGTGGCGCTAACAGGGCTGTGGGAACTGCCCGCACGCGTTCCGATAACCGACAATATGTCACGCCTTAATCAGATGTTTTTCTGGTTTTGTGACAAATTTTCCCTTATGATTCCAAACAATTGCAGGCAATTGCACCTGCCTGATCGTGGGCTTTTTGGTGATCCAAATGCTTGATTGTCAACAGATATCCGAAGCTCTTGGCGAGTTTGGCGTTTGTGAGAGCACCGAGCGCGGGACACGTGTAACCACCCACTGTTTGTACCCATCCTTCGAGCCCGTGAGTGTATTTATCGTCTCAAGTAAAGTTGGTTTTGAAGTTCATGACAATGCCGGTGCAGTAACGTCGGCTTGGTTACATGGGCGGGAGCGAGCGGCTATCGGGAAAATACTCGCCAAGTCTGCTCGAATCTATGGCTGCGACTTCGATAAGGACGTAATCTCGTGTCGCGCTTTTGAGGAAAAGGGCATCTACGGCGCGATTTTGTCTGTCGCCAATGCCTCTGCAGATGCCGCAAGAGCGGCTGTTGGTAAAGAGGCGGCGCAAAGCGAAGAAAGCCTAGTAGAGCGAACGCATGGAGTTCTTGAACAATCACCGCAAAAACTCGAACTTCGAAAAGAATTTGAGTACCCAGGAAAGAGCGGAAAGCACTACAAATTTGACATTGCTGCTTTTCGCGGAGATGACTTGGCACTTTTTGAGATCGTCCTGCCGCACCCGTATTCGATTGCAGCTAAGTATCTGGCGTTTTCGGATACCGAGACGCGATCTGGTCTGTACAAATACGCCATTTATGATCGTGCGTTGCCGCCGGAGGATCGTGCGTTGATGTCTAATGTCGCCGATCTAGTATCCTTCGCGTCGTTTGTGAAATCGAGGGATCATGTCATCTTCCAGTAAAGATCAATTAGACCGTTTCAAGGAAGCCGCCCGGGAACTCGGGACGGACGACGATGAAGAACGGTTCAACGAGAAGCTCAAGAAGCTGGTGAAGGACAAGCCGGACGATGATAAGGACGATTGATGGACCACTACCATGTGACTCTTGAGGGGTTCCCAGCAGATAGCGGCCACGTAATCACCAAAGATGGTGAGATCCTCGGAACCTACACTTGCGATGACAACGACTATTGCGAATTCACGCCAAACGGGGCGGATACCTATGCAGTAAACGGCATGATGATTGGCCCGTTTTGCCGCAAGATTGCCGAATGGCACAAAGCCCAAGAGGCTTAGCCAGCGGGTTTGTCAAATATACAATCGCCCAAAATAACCCGCCGATCAGAGGCGCGGGCAAATCAGATTAACCCTCTAGCTCCGTCGTCGATGCTTCTAAGCCCATCTGAAGTCTTGGAGACCCAGTGGAAGGACTTCTTGGACGACATTGCCAAGATCAACACCTATCTCGAGGGTTCTGATGCAGATCCACGCCGGCCCGGTGACCAAGTCCCTGTGCTGACCACTGCGCAGCTGTCAGATGTGCTCGACTTCACTCGTCCGAGCCGTCCAATAGATTCGCCATACAGCTATGGGTATGGCTTTACGCGGTACGCACCAGAAGACCCTCGATCGAAGGGTGCGCCAAGCACAGAGGGCGGCCGACACAGCGACGATGATGAAGACCGTTGGGACCGAGATCGAGAAGACCGATCAAATGCCGGCCCGGGACGAGATAGTTCTGGCCGAAGTGAGCCCAAAGATAGTGGTGGCCGGCAATCCCCCGGTACTTGGTCGGGTCGCGAAAACGAAGAACGTCGAGATACACCGAGACCCGATCGCCCGATAGACCCGGACTACGTGGGTATTCAACCCATCCTTCTCGACCTCGACGGCAGCGGCATCCAGCTCACCGAGCGCCCGAGAAAGACCTTGCAATACGAAACCCCGGCAGAGAAGTTTGCCCAGTGTGTTGCAGCGATCCGTTGAATCCTCAGGGACAAAGCTGTCAATCAGTGGACTTGGAACGTCCGTACGCCCCTGCGGTGTTGCTGCCAAACGCAAAAGGCTAAGGGACGACCGTGACGGGCCATGGATCTCCAACATGGGCAATTTCGTATTTGGGGCCGCGCCGTCGCCCATCGCCGGTCTGGGCAGGCAGGGCGTTACGCGGCCTCGTTCGGCTTTCTCAAGGTGCGGGCGGTGCGCCATTTTCGGCGGTAATCTCGGCCGTGAAGTGACATGCCGTCGACACCAGGGCGCCGGGCACCGGTGTCAGGTTTTGGAGATAAGCGGTGACACAGATCACGCGCATGGGGGCAACGGGTTAAGAACGCACAGCCCTCAGGCCGGTTGGCGAGCGATGGAATGTTGCCCACATCTCGGCGCTTGCAGACTTTGCGGTCCGACGGTTTCGATATCGGGATCGAGTCGAGGAGCATTTGAGTATTAGGATACCTAGGCGACCATCATCACTCTCGTTCAAAACAGCGCTGACCGTGCCGGCAATGCTTTGGTACCCACGCATAGCATTCGCAAGACGCTGTGCGAAGCCCAGAACACCGCTGAAAACCGGGCTTAATGCGCCTCGGGTCGCACTGTCTCGCTGGATGCCAACGGCTGTGCCAGCAGACGGCGTCAGCCCACTCGGATCCGTCCAATTGTACGGATCGTTCTCCACGTACGCGTAGAGATTCAGATCGCCCGACGCGAAGCCGATGGGGTCGCGTTGCAGGAACCGGCCGGTCAGCGGGTCGTAGGCCCGGGCGCGATAGTGGATCAGGCCCGTCCGCGCGTCATGCTCGCGGGCGGTGAAGCCGTAGCGAACCTCCTCGGTGCCCTGCACGAGCGTCCGCTGCCCGAAGCTGTCGTAGTCGTACTCCGCCGCCACCGCGCCGGTCGAGACCGACACCGCCAGGATCACCGAGCCGAGACGGTTGCGGAACAGCTCCAGCGCCGTGCCGCTGCCGCCCGCCGTCGTCCCGGCATAGCGCTCATAGGCCAGCGGCTCGTCCACCTCCGGCCCGTGCAGCCACCGCCGCACCAGCGCGCCGTCCTCGAAATCGAGCAGCACGTCGTTGGCGATGGTGGAATAGGGGCTCCAGGGGTCGTGGACGAAGGCCTCCGTCACGCCGTCAACGGTCACCGCGATCCGCCGGTCGAGCGCGTCATAGGCGTAGGAGATCACCGAGACCCCGTCGGTCCAGCCGATCAGGCGGTTCTACTGGCCACGACTTCGGCGAAAAGACCGAAAGCTAGGATCGAATTATTGCAGTGCGGTTTAGCCCCTTTGGAAACCAGATCCCCCGCTCGATCAAAACTCCCATATTTTTTTAACATGATCGTTCTCAATGTCGTCGAACGAAATTTCTCTCATGCCTGAAACGATAAGCGACTCATGCGAACCAATCGCATCTCGCGGAATTATCCCCCTCGCATCTCGCTCATCATAAGCTGTAACTCCGATTCCCGCCGGAAAAGGATTCTTTTCTCGTTCAGAATGGGCTCCTATCTCGACCCAGTAAGACTTAAGGCGCATCACCAGTTTCTTATCAGTATTGGTCTCGTACCAGGCTCGAACCGAATTGACTCAGTACCCGACTCTGGTGTCCTACTCAACAATCCTGTATCAGGATCCAAACTTGGTAGGCGATCTGCAACGGCCTCGAAACTCGGTTGATTTGCACCCGCGGTTGTATAGTGGATGTCGCTGCGAGTGCCTTCACCTTTACCGATTGGCAAATCACTGCCAACGTTTCTGCGATCGCCGTTGGCAGCGGAACCCACAACGTCAAGTGGTCGCAGCGCCTCCTCAACAACTTCTTGAATCTCGTCAACTTCTTGATCGGTTAGGTCCCCGAGACCCTCGGGATCAAACACCTAGAGACCTACGGTCGGCGTCTCCACTACCCGATCGCTTGCCTTACAATGCTCACTGAGCTGGTCCTAGTATCCTGCACAGTTTCTCGGCCCTGCTAAGGTATATCGGGTTGTGTACTCAGGCCGCTTTCGTCAGTTCGATCCTCACTAAGTATGCCTCATCGGGGGTCCTCAGACCAAGTGCCGAGTGCGGGCGCTGGCGGTTGTAGAAGTCGATCCAACTGTCGACGACCCGCCCAGCCTCGAAGCCATCCGCGATATCCTGAAGGTAGACGGCTTCATATTTCATCGATCGCCAAAGCCGTTCAATGAAGATGTTGTCCATGCAGCGGCCGCGGCCGTCCATGCTGATCCGCACCCCGGCCTCGGTCAGAGTCGTGATCCACGCTGACCCGGTGAACTGGCTACCTTGGTCGGTATTCACGATCTCGGGCGGGCCATGGCGACGGATCGCCTCGTTCAGCGCCTCGACGCAGAAGTCCGCGTGCATCGTGTTCGAAAGCCGCCAAGACAGCACCTTGCGCGTCGCCCAATCCATGATCGCCACAACGTAAAGGTAGCCACGGCTGACTGGAACGAACGTGATGTCAGCACACCAGACCTGGTTCGGGCGGTCGATGGTCATGGTCCGCAGCAGGTAGGGATGGATCGGATGCGCCGGGTGAGGTTGGCTGGTCTTTGGCCTGCGATAGACCGCCTCCAACCCCATTCGACGCATCAGCCGCCGGATCCGGTGCCGCCCGACCGACAGGCCGTCACGCTTAAGCATCGCAACCATTTGTCGGCTACCGAAGAACGGATAGGCCGTGAACAACCGGTCGATCGACTTCATCAATGCCAGCGTGTCGTCGCGAACCGGCACGGGTCGATAATACAGCGACGACCGGCTGATCCCCAGGATGCGGCACTGCGCGCTCAGGCTGAGCTGCGGATGATCGGGCTGGACGATATTCTTGCGACGGCAGGGGCTCATGTCTTGAGCCCTTTGGCTAAAAAATCGTTCTCCACCGCCAACCTCCCGATCTTGGCGTGCAGATCCTTCAGCTCCGCTTCTCGGTCCACCGCGCCACCCGCCTTTCCGGCGAACACATCCGACAGGCCCTCCATTGCCTGCTTCTTCCAGGCACTCACCTGTGTCGGCAGCAGCCCGTGCCGCGCCCGCGATCTCCTGCACCGTCCTGTCACCACGCAGCGCTTCCAGCGCCACCTGGGCCTTGAAATGATCCGTAAACTTCCGTCGCTTCCGCGCCATCGTCATATCCCTTCGTCGTTGGGATACACCTTAGCTCACTGTCCAGTTTTCCGGGACCAGCTCAGTCAGCGCGACAGCCACAATGAAACTGTCGCTATTGCGTTTATGTAAGGGGCGTTCAGCATCTACTAATTGCAGGGATTGTCCACAATCCAAACCCATCGGTTTGACGCTGTCGATTGGCGGCAGAATCCTATGTGAATGTCCGCTATCGCTTGGCCGCCAGCTGAGTTTCGCGCTTGCGGCAAATGTCGGCTTCCCGCCCGATTCTGTTGGAAAACAACGTGTTGCGAGCGCAGAAAGTGACGCGCTGAACCGAGCGCGAGCGCCTTTCTGATCAGGTTTTTCGCATTTGCTGCGGTGCAGGAAAGATCTTGGTCAGTTTGCGAAGGTTTTGGGCGGTTGCGGCGAGCAGGAATTCGTCGTTTGCGCCGCAGGGGCCGCGCAATCGCAGTCTTCCCAAGCCAAGAATGCGTTTGAGGTGAGCGAAGAGCATCTCGACCTTCTTCCGAAGCTTCATTGAGATGTCGTACTGGCGTGTCTGGGCGATGTCTCTGGCAACCTGGCGGGCGTCTTCAGTTTCTTCGCGGCTGATCTTGCGGGCCTCAGCGTTTGGGCAACACTTGGCTTTGGATGGGCAGACCTGGCAGACTTCCTTCAAGGCGCGATACGCGCCGTACCTTTGCCGGTTGGGCCGCGGTTTGGGTCGGAGTAGTTGCGGCGGAATTGTTTGAGCGCATGTCCTTCCGGACAGACGTACTGGTCGTTTGCGGCGTCCCATTCGAAGTCTGCCCGGGTCCAGGTGCCATGGTTGCGGCCAGACTTGTCGAAGACTGGGATGTGAGGCGCGATCTTTCGGTCGACCAGCCACCCCAAGAGTGGCCCGGTGCCGTAGGCGGTATCGGCGATCAGCCGTTCGGGATGCAAATCGAACTTTGCTTTCACCCGCCTCAGCATCGTCTTTGTCGATCCAACCTCAGCCTGTCGGATTGAGCGTGTGGCTTCGACGTCGACAATGACGCCGTGTTCCGTGTCGATCAGGTGGTTGTCAGAATAGCTAAAGAAAGCAGGCCCTTTGCGGGCCGCGGTCCATTGGCTCGCCGGATCGGAATGGGAGGTGAACTTCGGCTGTACCTCGCTGGCGGCACCAAATGCGGCCTCGTCCAGCGTGTCTAGATACTCGCGCACAGCACGGGGAGCATTGGCCGGATCGATGCCCGCAGCATTCCATTCTTCCTTCGGAGTGGAGTTCTGTTTGTTGGCATCAGCTTCGATAAGGCTGGCATCAATCGCCATCCGCTGGCCGCTGACCAACCCTTCTTCGATGCACCGCGCCACAGTCGTCTCGAACAGATGGCGCAGCACTTCGCTCTCCCGAAACCGGCCATGCCGGTTCTTCGAGAATGTGGAATGATCCGGCACGCGGTCGTTCAGATCGAGACGACAAAACCAGCGGTAGGCCAGATTCAGATGCACCTCTTCACAGAGCCGCCGTTCTGAGCGGATGCCGAAGCAGTACCCAACCAGCAGCATCCGGATCAGCAGTTCAGGATCGACGGATGGCCGACCGGTATGGCTGTAGAACTCCGACAGATGTCCCCGGATGCTGCCCAGATCAACAAACCGATCAATCGAGCGCAGCAGGTGATCTTGCGGAACGTGATCTTCCAGCGAGAACTCGTAGAACAGTGCCGCCTGCGCTTCTTGCTTAGGTCCCATCATCGCCAATGCCCCGGCTCGTTGAGGCGATTGAACCAGCGAATTACGTCTCAATCAACGATGAGTTTTTCAACGAAATAAGCCCTTGTGCAGGGTTTTCTCATAAACTGACTGGACTTCAGCGGCTGGCAGAGCGGTAGTGTCGGTGCGCGCGATAAATACTCGCATGGCTCGCCTGGAATTTCCGGGCTCTGCTCAATAGCAGCGGGATCTTTCCGCTGATCATCTGAGGAGACGGCCATGACCCATTCACCCAAGAAACGCGCCACCAAGAAAGACCAGCTGATCAGACTGCTCGGCACGAAGTCCGGCAGCGATATCAGATCACTGAGCACAAAGCTTGGCTGGCAACAGCATACGACAAGGGCGGCGCTGAGCGGTCTGCGGAAAGCCGGGTACGAGGTTGCCGGTGAAAAGCCGGTGTCCGGCGGCGTTTCAAGATACCGCATCCTGTCTGCGCCAGAATCACAGCAGGGCACAAAAGTTGCGGCCGAGATCAATGGGGCTTGATCCCAACCCCGAGCGTCCGGCGGCACTCGCGCAATGGGAGGCGGTCTTCGGATCGCCTCCGCCGCCGTATCTGTCTGTCCAGTTCATGCAGAAGGCGCTGGCATATGAAGCACAGTGTAAAACGTCGGGCGGATTGTCGGCAGGAACAAAACGCGCGCTGAAACGCATTGCGAAAGGCGAGACGGTCGCCACGTCGAACAGCAGCAGCCTGCGGCCGGGCGCGCAGCTGGTTCGGGAGTGGAACGGGAGAACCTACCAAGTTCACGTTATTGATGGTGGCTTCGAGATGGACGGCAAAGCGTGGAAATCGCTATCCGGCATTGCGAAACACATCACCGGTACGGACTGGTCTGGCCCGCGTTTCTTCGGACTGACGGCGCGGGCAGCGGGACGATCATGAAGAAACCCCGTTGCGCCATCTACACTCGGAAATCCTCGGAAGACGGCCTTGAGCAGGAGTTCAACTCGCTCGACGCTCAGCGCGAAGCCTGCGCGGCTGACATCACCAGCCAGAAGCATGAGGGTTGGGTGCTGCTGCCGCAGAACAATGATGCCGGTGGCCTGTCGGGAGGCTCGCTGGACCTGCCTGCGCTGCAAAAACCGCTGCAGGATATCGCGGACGGGCTCGTCGATCAGATTGTCGTCTACAAAATCGACCGTCTGACACGGTCCCTCGCGGATTTCTCTCGGATTGTCGATACGCTGGATGCAGCAGGGGCGTCCTTCGTCTCGGTCACGCAGTCGTTCAACACAGCGACCAGCATGGGGCGTCTCACCCTGAACATGCTGCTGTCGTTTTCGCGGTTTGAGCGCGAAGTCACGGCAGAGCGCATCCGCGACAAAATCGCAGCCTCAAAGCGCCGGGGTCTCTGGATGGGTGGGAATGTGCTGCTGGGATACGATGCCGATGGCAGGACGCTGAAGATAAATGACAAGGAAGCAACGACGATCCGCGCGCTCTACGAACTCTACGAACAGCATGGCACTGTCCGGGAAGCAAAGGCGGCTGCGGATCAGCAAGGTTTACAAACGAGGCAAAGATCGGCAGCCGATGGAAAGCAAACGGGTGGCGGGGCATTGGATCGCGGCCATATTCACCACATCCTGATCAACCCGGTTTATTCAGGACGCATCCGTCACAAGGAAAAGGTCTTTGACGGGCAACATGATGCGATCATCGATCCGGATCGTTGGGACCGCATCCAGCAGCAGCTGCAGGAGGGTGCTGCAAAAGGCAGGGCACGCAAGACGGCGAAGCAGCGATCGCTGCTTTGCGGCAAGCTCTTTGATGAAACTGGTGATCGGCTGACCCCGTCGCGTTCCAGGACACGGGCTGGGGTTCGGCTGCGGTACTATTTGTCACATCGCCTGATTAAGAAGAGCGGCGAGGCGAACCTTGATGGCTGGCGCTTGCCCGCCCGGGAACTGGAGGCAAAGGTCCTGTATTTGATGTGTCAGCGGCTAAGCGATACGGCCTTCGTTAGCAGGTTGGTTCCGAACTGCTCCGCAGAAGAAATAAAGACTCATCATAGCATCCTGCAAAAGCTGTGTGCCGACGAGGACATCAGTCACATGCTCAATCTCGTTTAGCGGATCGATCTCAGCCCCGGTGAGCTGACCATC
Source organism: Rhodophyticola sp. (assembly GCF_965284195.1). Taxonomy (NCBI): domain Bacteria; kingdom Pseudomonadati; phylum Pseudomonadota; class Alphaproteobacteria; order Rhodobacterales; family Roseobacteraceae; genus Rhodophyticola; species Rhodophyticola sp. Next base: position 3,867,834 of record NZ_CBDIRM010000001.1, read on the forward strand.
ACAATTGACCCCGTTCAGCTTGCTTCAATAACCAAAGCTGGCGCTGACGAGATCGACGAGGAGCTGCAGATGATCACGGCGCCATTCCAACTCAGGAAGCGCGGCGTTGAGACCAAGCTGGTCCTTGCTGATGCGTCCGGCGGCGTCGACGAAGCCCTGATCCGGAACATCGCCAAAGCGCATCACTGGTTCGAATAGATCAAGGCTGGCAGGACGCTGTCCGAGGTTGCAAAGGCCGAAGGTACGACGAACGGCAGGATGTACCAGCTGATCAATCTGGCCTTTCTGGCCCCTGATATCATCCGGGATGTCCTCGATGGCAAACAGCCCCTCGGCTTCGCGTCAGATTGGTGCGTGCGTCACACGCTGCCGGTCAACTGGCAGGATCAGCGCGCCCTGATCGCGACCCTCTGATCAACCCCCGACGGACACTCGTATCGCGCAAAGCGCGACCTCGGACTTTGGGATATGTTGCGGCTCATTTGCCGGGCATGGGCGGTCTGTGGGAAGTAGACATAACCGTAACCCACGGTAAACCCGGCACTATCTGAAGCGACACTCGTATCGTCTGCTTTTGAAGAAGTGTTTGGCTGGGGTGGTAGGATTCGAACCTACGGTACACGGTACCAAAAACCGCTGCCTTACCGCTTGGCTACACCCCAACTGTGACGCGCTAGTTACGCGGTGACGGCTGCGGGATCAAGACCCCGGAGCGACAAATTTGCGCGGCCGTGCAGCCCTATTCCTGAGGCGCTTCGCGACGAAGCAGATCATCCTCCGGAAGCGCTTCGCGCTCGGCTTCGATTATTTCCTGCAAGGCCTTGGTCTCCTCCGTCCCGACATCCTGAACTTCGACCCGCTCGGGCGTCCTGGACGGTTTGTCGCCCGGATGCGTGTCGGGCTGTGTGGGGCCGGGGAGGCCCGGACCGATCAGGCGATAGGTGGGTTCCGGCAAGGTGATCCCGGCCTCTTCCAGCCGTGCCTTGACCACGCGGATCGCCTCGCCTTTGGCCATGCCGATGCCCGTTTCATGCTGCATGATCCAGCCCGCGGCGGTGATGTTTATGGTGCTGTCGCCCACCTCCTCCACCCATACGGCCGGGCCGGGGGCGGCCAGCACGAAGGGCAGTTCGGCCAGGGCGTCCATCATGATGCGCTGTGCTTCCGCGATATCGGCATTGGGGTCGATCCCGAGGGTGAAGGTGAAGCGGCGTTCGTTGTTTCGGGTGTAATTGATGATCTTGGCCTTGAAGACCGTCGAGTTGGGAATGCGGATATGGTTGCCATCAAGGCTGAGCAGGATCGTCGCTCGGCTTGTCAGGCGGATCACATGGCCCATATCGCCCTCGATCTCGACCAGATCCTTGGGGCGGAAAGGTTGCCGGATCGACAGCATGATGGAGGATATGAAGTTTTCCACCGTGTCCCGGACGGCAAATCCGATCGCCAGCCCGACGATGCCGGCCGCACCCAGAATGGTGCCGAGAAGGGCGGTTGCGTTCAGCAGATCCAGCGCCAGAACGACCGCGGCGATCGCGAAAATCAGACGGATGACCTGCCGGTAGATATCGGCGATGAACGCGTTTGGCGCGATGCTGTCCCAGGGCCGTTTCATTCGGGCGATGAACAGCCCCAGAAGAAAGATCATGATGCCGGCCGTTGCGGCTACGAGGATCAGCGGCAGGAACGCGATGAACTGTTCGAAGCGCGCGCGAATGCGGTCGATGGCGGGGTTCAGACGCTCGACCACATCGGTGGTTTCCGTCACCTCGTTTTCGATTGCCACGACACCCTCGACCCGGCCGACCAGCCCGTTCAGGGCTTCGATCTGGGTCGCCTCCAACGCGGTGCCGCGCAAGGTGACGATACCGTCGGCGACCGAAACGCTGACCTGCTCGTATCCGTCAAGCTGGCGCAGGATATCGCGGATGCGCACCGCGATGGCGGCATCCTGCCGGGCGTCGTTTTCGACCGAGATCGTCCCATCGGGCTGTTGGCCGGTCTCCTGTGCGAAACCGGCGAAAGGCAGCACAAGGCAGAGCCAGAGGATCAGGATAAAGCGCATGAGTGTAACGGGCGTTTGTCAGAAATACCCCGCCTGTCTAGGCCGATTTCCCATGCGGGGAAAGTCAGATCGTCTGATCGTACTCGCCCACCGACGGCTCGGTCCGGATCACCGCATCCAGATCGGCAAAGATGGCGCGCATCTGCGCATCGCTTTCGGGGCTTTCGCAGACGACAACCAGATTGGGCGTGTTGGACGAGGCGCGGACCAGCCCCCAGCCCCCGTTTTCCAGCATCACCCGGGCCCCGTTCACCGTCACCACATCGGCGATCTTGACGCCACCGAGGCTGCCGCCACCGGCATGACGCGCCACGAGTTTCTCCACCAGCCTGTCGAGCACCTGATACTTTTCGGTATCGGCGCAGTGGGGCGACATGGTGGGGGTTGCATATGTCACGGGCAGGGCGCGGCGCAGATCGGCCATGGACATCTCGGGGTTGCGATCCATCAGTTTGCAGATCTCCACCGCCACGCGCATGCCGCAATCATAGCCGCGGCCGATCGGCTCGGCCAAAAAGTAATGGCCGGATTTCTCGAACCCCGCCAGCGCACCCAGCTCATGGACCCGGCGTTTCATGTGGGAATGGCCGGTTTTCCAGTAATCGGCTTTGGCGCCATGTTTTCTCAGCTCGGGGTCCGAGGCGAAAAGCCCGGTGGATTTCACATCCGCGACAAAGGTCGCGCCCGGGTAGAGCCGCGCCAGATCGCGGGCCATGATCACGCCCATCTTGTCGGCGAAGATCTCTTCGCCCTCGTTGTCCACCACCCCGCAGCGGTCCCCGTCCCCGTCGAAGCCAAGCGCGAAATCCGCGCCGCTGTCTTTGACGCTGGCCGCCATGTCGTGCAACATTTCCATCGCTTCGGGGTTCGGGTTGTAATGCGGAAAGGTGTAGTCGAGCGTGTTGTGGGACGGGACAACCTCCACCCCCATTCGCGCGAACAGGTCCGGCGCAAAGGCCGACGCGGTGCCATTGCCGGTGGCGCAAACCACGCGCAGTTTCCGGGTCATCGTGAAATCACCCACCAGATCGTCCAGATAGGCCTCCCGGACGCCGGGTACGAACTCATAGCCGCCGCCCGCGCGGGCCACGCCCTGGCCGCCCATCACGATGTCGCGCAGCTCTCCCATCTCGTCGGGCCCGTGGGTCAGCGGCCGCTGAAAGCCCATCTTGACGCCGGTCCAGCCATTGGGGTTGTGGCTTGCGGTGACCATGGCGACGGCGGGGGCGTCCAGATGGAACTGGCTGAAATAGGCCATGGGGCTAAGCGCCGGGCCGATATCCCTGACTTGGATGCCGGCCTGTATCAGCCCGACGATCAGCGCGTTTTTCACCGACAGGGAATAGTCGCGATAGTCGTTTGCAACCGCGATCACCGGGTCGACACCGCGTGCGTGCATCTGCGTGCCGAGGCCAAGACCAAGGGCTGTGATGCCGGGCAGGTTGATTTCGTCGGGGAATTTCCACCGTGCGTCATATTCGCGGAAGCCCGTTGGCGCGATCATCGGCTGGTACAGGAATTCCCAGGTGTTCTGCGCCACTTGGTTGAGGGGTTTCGACATCGGGAACGCTCCACCAAGGTTTAAAGGCGAATGGGATCGGCTTTCGCAAGCTGGTCGAATTGCATCAGACTGGCGACAAGCGCGGGCATGTCGTCAAGCTTGACCATGTTGGGCCCATCCGAGGGGGCCGTATCCGGCGCCTCATGGGTTTCGATAAAAACCGCCGCGATACCGAGCGCGACCGCCGCCCGCGCCATGACCGGAGCAAATTCCCGTTGCCCGCCGCTGCTGTCTCCCTGTCCGCCGGGCTGCGCGACGGCGTGGGTTGCATCCATCACGACCGGGTAGCCGCCCTGTGCCATGATCGGCAGGCTGCGCATATCGGTGACCAGCGTGTTGTACCCGAACGAGACGCCGCGTTCGGTTTGCAGAATGCGGGTGTTGCCGGTGCTTTCGACCTTGGCCACCACATTCGCCATATCCCACGGGGCCAGAAACTGGCCCTTCTTGATATTGATCGTGGCGCCCGTCTTGCCCGCGGCCAGCAACAGATCGGTCTGCCGGCACAAAAAGGCGGGGATTTGCAGGATGTCGGCCACCTCGGCCACGGGCGCGCATTGATCGGGTGCGTGGATATCGGTCAGCACGGGGCAACCGAACCTGTCCTTCACGCCCTGCAGGATGGCCAGCCCCTCCTCGACGCCGACCCCGCGCTCCCCGCGGACGGATGTGCGGTTGGCCTTGTCGAAACTGCCCTTGAACACATATTGCGCGCCGGCCGCGGCGCAGGCCTCGACCATCCGCCCGGCAATCATCTGCGCGTGATCCGCACTTTCCAGCTGGCACGGGCCGGCGATGATCGTCAAAGGCAGATCATTGCCGCACGCGACCGGTCCGATGTCGATTCTTTTCATGTTGCTATGCAGATATCTGTTCGCGGAGGATTGAGGCGGTCATCGATACCAGCAGGTAAATGCCAGAAAAGACCAGGAAGGCAAGCAGAGTGTTTTCAAACGCACGGGGGTAGGCGGGCTCGTCGGGCGCCACGGGGTAGACGCCGATCGACAGGTAAAGTGACTGCCGGTTGGCCTCCAGGCGGGCGGTTTCCATCTGCTGCAGGGACTGGGCCAGCATAAGCTGCCGGGTTTGCAGATCGGCCTCCGCCACGATCAATTCGGAGGAGATCCGCGCCAGTGAGATCTCACCGTCATCGGTGTCGGTCAGGCCCCCCCGCAACTCGGCAAGCAGCGCTTCCAGCCGGGCGATATTGCGTTCGGCAACCTCCACCCGGGTCTGGTTCGGCCGGGCATTGCTCAGCAATTCCGACAGTCTCAGGCGCTCCTCCTGCAACTGAAGCTCAAAGGTAGAGATCTGCTGGAACACGGTGCTCACCTCGGCCTCGGCGCTCAGAACGCCGCGCTGTTCCTGCAATTGCAGGACCCGTTGCTGCGCCTGAACCATCCGGGTCTCGGCGTCGTTGAAGCTGGTATTGGCATCGGCCATCTGCGCTTCGCGCACACGTTGCGTCATCTGGTCGACCCGCTCCTCGGCATAGTCGATCAGGGCCGCGGCATAGGCCTGGCTGCTTTCCGGGTCGGCGGCGATAACCTCCATCCGCAGCAAGCCTTCGGTCGGATCATAGCCGATGTTCAGGTGCTTCAGGTAGGTGTCATACATGTCCTCGTCGGTGGCATCCGGGGCCAGACGTGTCAGCGGGTCGATCCTTTCGTCTGAGAAATGCGCACGGAATCCAAGCTCGGAATCCAGCCGCAACATCGCCTCGCGGCTTTCCAGATAGCTTTGAACGGTGATGCTTTCCTGCACCGTGGCAAAGCTGGTGCCGCCCAGAAGCCCGCCCAGTCCGCCGGCGGAGCCGCCACCTTCGGATTTCTGGATTACGAATTCCGAGTGCGTTGCATAAAGCGGCGTTGCCACGTTGAAGAAATAGTACCCGACCAGCATCGTCGGCAGCATCACAAAGAACATCAGCCGCACGCCCAGCAAAACGAGGCGCTTGCGCCGTCTGGCCGCAATATCGCGCTGCACGCGCATGATTTCGCTGGCGCGGGTGCTTTCGTCATAGGGTGCGGTGGCGGGCCCTGGGGGCGCCGGCTGTCGCACGGTTGCCGGCAGGTTTGGCTGTGCCGCGTTTGCGGCGGCCTTGGCGCCCTGATCGTCATTCACGATCAGTTCCAGCATGTTTGTCCGGGCAAACGGGTCGATCCCCTGAGCCCGCAGCAATCGCACGGCGTCGAAATCGGAGGCCGGGCGCAGGCCGTGTTTCTGCGCGGTGCGGCGCGCCATACGCAATTGCCGCCCGGTCAGGCCTTCCTGGCGGATCGCGGCCAGTTGCTGCTCCATGGGGATCGCGCCGGGCTCGGCGTTCTGGGGCGCGTCATTGGCGCCTTGGTCGTTCGCCTGCGCATGGGCCGCGGATCCGGGAAAGGCGGTGTCGCCGAACCCGTCGTCAATTTCACCCAGAAGATTGTCATCCGCGGGCGGGGAGGGCGTCGCCTGCGCGTGACCGGCCCCCCTGCGGATGCGGAATTTCTTACCCTTGGGTTTCATAATCATATAGCCTTTTTGCTTCTTCGAGCGTGTCGAAGGAATAAAGCTGCCCATCCTTCAGGACGGCCGCGCGGCGTGCAAACTTCTCAAGCGTCTTGGCCTGGTGCGAAACGATTATCACCGTGGCCGAGCGCAGCCTGTCGGCCAGGATGCTGCCGGCGCGGCGGTTGAACTCGGGGTCGGTCGATTGCGGCATACCCTCGTCGATCAGATAGACGTCGAAATCAAGCGCCAAAAGCAATGAGAAGTTGAACCGCGCCCGCATCCCCGACGAATACGTGCCGACCGGCATGTCGAAATACTCCTCGATGCCGCAAAGCCAGCGGCAGAACGCCTCCACGTAATCGGGGTCAAGCCCGTAAAGCTGCGCGATGTAGCGGCTGTTTTCAGTGGCCGACAGCCGGGTCACCACGCCGCCCATGAACCCAAGCGGGAAAGACACCCGGCAGGCGCGCACGATCTCGCCTTCATCGGGCTTTTCCAGCCCGGCGATCATGTTGATCACAGTGGTCTTGCCGGTGCCGTTGGGGGCGAGGATGCCGAGCGAATATCCCAGGTCCACGCGGAACGATGCGCGGTCAAGGATCACCTTGCGCTGCGTACCGGTCCAGAAGGACTTCGAGACATTGATGAATTCGAGCAAGTGATTGCCCCGCTGCTGCCAGATCTGCCACCATCCGCCCCGTCATTGTGCGCAAGGACTGGATGGCACAAGTGCTAGTGCCCCAATTGGGCACCATTATGTCCGCGATCGCCCCGCGTTCCAAGCCCGATGCGAGATTTGTGGCATCAAGATGTCACAGAAAACGCCTATTAACCTTAACAAAACGGTAATTCAGGCGTCCTGCTTCTCGACCCGCAACAGTTTGCCGACCGCGATGGATACGGCCGCGGCGGCAAAACTGAACAACGCACCCATCTTGGCGGCATCCTGAACCGGCCCGCTGTCGAAGGCGACGGAGGCGACGAACAGTGAAACGGTGAAGCCGATCGCCGCGACGCAGCCGATCACGACCAGATCGATCAGGCGCATGCCTTGCGGTATCCCCAGCCCGAGCGGCTTGGCGGCAATATAGCCGAACAAGAAGATCCCGACCGGTTTTCCGATGAGCAGCCCCGCCAGCACCAGCCACGTCGCCTCGCCCATCGAGCTGAACTCCACCCCTGCATTCATCAGCCCGAACAGACCCAGAATGATCTCCACGGGGTATTTCAACGCGTGTTCCATCTGGTTCAGAAGGTCATGCAAATGCCGCTCCGCATCGGCAAAGAAGCCGAAGGCCCGGTCTGCGTGGGGGATGGTCGGCACGATCGGCAAAAGCCCGAGTGCCGGATGCAACCCGCTTTCCTGAAAGCCGTACCAGCTGAGACAGCCGGCAATCGCATAGGGCCAGAAGCTGAAGGTCTTGCGCACGAAGGTGGACCGGGTGCGAAGCTGGTCGCCCCTGTCCAGAACGCGGGGCAGCCAGTTGAACAGAACGAAAACCCCGACCGCCGCGGCAAGGCTGAGCAACAGCCAGGCCGGCGCAAGCTCGGCCGAGGGATAGAAAATCGCCAGGATCAGAAGACCGGCCGCGTCATCGGCGATGGCCAGAAGCAGCAGGAACCGCACCGCCGGGTGGCCCGCACCGAAGACCAGCCGCCCTACAAGATAGGAAAACGCGATATCGGTCGCCGTCGGGATCGCCCAGCCATTGGCCACAGCCGAATAGGTGTCGGAGCCCAGCAACAGCGCAAGGCCCAGATAAACGGCGATCGGGCCGAACATGCCGCCCGCCGTCGCAAAGAGAGGAGTGGCGGCCTTTTTGCCGCGCAACGACCCGTTTTTAAGGATCACTGCCTCCCATACTTCCTTGGCGGCGATGGCGAAAAACAGCGCCATCAGCACGTCATTGACCAGATAATGCAGCGTCAGCGTGCGGTGGGCATGGCCCGCCTCGTCCACATGCAAATGGCCGATGAAGAAATCCTCGATCAGCACGAACTCGACAAAATGGTGGTAGCTGGACGGGTTTATGTTGGCCCAGATCAGCGCGACAATCGCGCCACCGATCAGAAACAGCGAATAGCTGGTGACAAAATTCCAGACGCGATACATGGGTTACCTTCCGTCAGCCTTCGAAACGGGATAGCGGAAGGTTTCCCGTCGCACAATGGGTCAGGCGAACGCACCCCAGGCAATGCCCGCAAGGATTGCACCGCTGAGGGCGAGCCCCAGATAAGCCACGAAAACCCGGGGTTTGACCAGCGCCCAGACGGCGACCGCGGCAGGGATGCAACTGACTCCGCCGGCGATGACAAAGGCCATGGCCGCACCCTGGCTCATGCCCTGTTCCAGCAGCCCGCCAATCAGGGGCACCGCCGCATAGCCGTTCAGATAGGCGGGCGCGCCGACCAGCGCGGCCAGGAAAATGGGGCCCAGGCCCTCGCCGCCGACCACCTTCGCGATCATTTCGGCCGGCACATACCGGATCAGAAGGGTTTGTAGCAGATAGGCGAGCGCCAGCCATTTGCCCAGAAAGAACAGGTTCGACCAGGCTGCCTCGGCAAAGAGCTTCCGGCGCGGGGCCTCGGTCCAGAACCGCCAGTTCAGCGTCATTTTCGGCCCCGAGCAGCCACATCCCGTGGCCGTTTGCGGCTTCAGCGGATCGGCGAAAACCGGCGTGCGCGCCATCGCCATCACCACGAGCCCCCCCATGATGCCGAGCGACACGGCCGCCAATGTCTTGGCCAGCGCAAAATCAAAGCCCAATGCGCCGGCGGTGACGGCAAACATGGCCGGGTCCATCAGCGGGGAGGCGAGCCAGAAGGCCATGACCGCCGCCAGTGGCGCCCCGGCAGCCAGGAGCGCCGCAACGAACGGAATGACTTCGCAGGAGCAGAAGGGCGAAAGGCCCCCGGCAAGCGCGCCAAGGACGATCATCCGGATCTGATGCCCCTTGAAGGCCCCTTCCAGAAGCCGCTCGGACCCGCTGGCGCGCATCACCCCGATGGCGGCCACGGCGAACAGAATGAACGGCAGCGTGTCCAGCAGGCTGCCGAGCGCGTCGCTCAGGCTTGGCGCGAATGCGGGCCGGTCGAGGATGAAAATCGCCAGAAGGATCGCGGCGCAGCTCAACAGAACCTTGTCGATCCGCATCCAGACGTGGCGGATCGGGCTCAGATCTTGCGTCAGGTCAGCCATGTGCCGTTCCCTTGTCATGTCCGCCATGATCGGCGCAGCATTCGGAAAGAAGAAAATCGGAAAGCCCGGTGATCCGGTCGAAGGAAACCGAACACAGGATGCGCCGCCCGTCGCGGCGTTGCGTGACCAGCCCGGCGCTGACCAGTTGTTTCAGGTGGTGGGTCAGAACCGAGCCTTCGATACCCACATCCGCACCGAGCGCCCCCATCGGCACGCCCTCCGGGCCCGCCCTGACCAGACGGCGCAGGATCGCCAGTCGATGTTCCGAGCCAAGCGCCGCAAAGGCGGTAGCTGCCAGGGTCAGGGCGGGTGGTGAGAGAGGTGACGCTTTCATGATTCTAGATTTATATAAATATAGAAATGATGTCCAGCCCCCTTGAACCCGCTGGCATTATTCATCGGCCGGGCCTAGGTCTGTGCCCATGTCTTTCGAAGCGCTGACATCCGAACTGGCGGGCTGCACGATCTGCGCCGACCGATTTGCAGCCACCGCAACCGCGCATGCGCCCAAGCCGGTCATCTGGTTTGCCTCCGGCGCGCGCGTGCTGATCGCCGGGCAGGCGCCGGGACTGCGGGTGCATCGATCGGGCAAGCCGTTCACCGACCCATCCGGCGACCGGCTGCGCGCGTGGATGGGCGTGGCGGAGGATGTCTTCTATGACCGACGCAGGATCGCGATCGTGCCGATGGGGTTCTGTTTCCCCGGCTACGATGCGAAGGGCAGCGACCTGCCGCCGCCGAAAATCTGTGCGCAAACATGGCGCGAGCGGGTGATGGAGGTCCTGCCGAAGGTGCGGTTGACCTTGCTGATCGGTGGCTATGCGCAAAACTGGCATCTGGGGCGCGCGGGTGGTGTGACCGAAACGGTCGCCGGGTGGCGTTCGCATGCGCCCGACGTCATCCCGCTCCCGCACCCGTCCTGGCGCAACACCGGATGGCTGAAGAAAAACCCCTGGTTCGAGACGGAGCTTCTGCCCGTTCTCCGGGCCCGCGTCACGGAGGTTCTGGCGTAGATGACATCGCTTGATCAGGCCCATGCGGCGATGGAGGCCGCCCCCGGCGACGATGCCGCGCGGTTGAGATTTTACGACCGCTTGGCAAGCGCGGAGCTGTTCCTGCTTCTGGAGAGCGAGGCGGATGGCGACCGCGTCACGCCACGGATCTTTCCGGTGGAGGGGCAGAGTTTCGCGCTCGTCTTCGACCGGGAGGAACGGCTGACGGAATTCGTAGGCCAGATCGCGCCTTATGCGGCCCTCTCGGGGCGCACGCTGGCGGGCATGCTGGCGGGGCAGGAGATCGGCCTTGGGGTCAATCTGGGCGTGGCACCCTCCTCGATCCTGATCGACGCGGCGGCGGTGAACTGGCTGGCGCAGACACTGGAGAACGCGCCTGACGAAGTGGAGGGACGCCCGGACGAGCTGTTTCCGCCCAAGGGGCTGCCCGAGGCGGTGATCACGGCGCTGGATGCGAAGCTTGCCGGCGCGGCCGGTATGGCGAAACTGGCTTATCTCGCGGGTGTGACCTACGAGGGCGGGCGGCGCGCACATCTTCTGGGCTTCGTCGATGCGGACCCGGCAGCGGAGCGGGCGCTGGCGCAGGCGGTGGCGGAGGCCCTGACCTTTTCGGGGATCGAGGCCGGCAGTCTGGACGCGGCCTTTTTCAAGGCCTCGGATCCGATCTGTGCGTCTCTGGCGCGGGTCGGGTTGAGGTTCGACCTGCCGGACCCGGTGGTGGAAAAGGCACCCGGCACGGCGCCGGGTATGGACCCGGACACCCCGCCGCGTTTGCGCTGAGGCGCGGGCAGTGGCGGGCAGCGCTCAGTATCCCAGTGTCCGGTCCACGAGGTGAAGAAAGGGCTCGCCCGCTTCGCCGCGTCGGATATTGTCCACGATCACCCGCGCGGCGCTGTCGACGCGGGTTTCAGAGGCGATGTGAGGCGTTACGGTAACCTTGGGATGGGCCCAGAAGGGGTGATCCGCCGGCAGCGGTTCGATGCGGAACGTGTCGAGTGTCGCGTGGCCGATCCGGCCGCTGTCGAGCGCGGCAAGAAGTGCGTCGTCGTCTATCAGGGCGCCGCGCCCGGGGTTCAGGATCACCGCGCCGCGGGGCATCAGCGCAAGGGTGTCCACGTTCAGGGTGTTTTCGGTTGCCGGTGTGTCCGGCAGCAAAAGGGTTACAATCTCCGCCGATTTCAAGATTTCCTGTAACCCGTCCGGGCCGTGTTCGGTCCGGACGCCTTCGATCCGTTTCTCCGTCCGGGACCATCCGGTGACCCGGAAGCCGAGCCCGGCCAGCGCGGTTGCGCAAGCCGATCCGAGCGCGCCAAGGCCCAGGATCGCGACCGTGCGGTCGCGCGCAAGCGGCGGCACGACACCCGCGCGCCAGACGCCGTCCTGCTCGTGAATATGGGCGTCCATTCCCAGATGGTGGCGCAAGGTGTGGCCTGTGACCCACTCCACCATGCCTTCGGTCAGACCGTAATCCACCATGCGCGCCAAAGGGGCCTTGAGCGTGTCGTTGCCCACCACGTCCTCGACACCGGCCCAGAGGTTCAGGACCGCCTTCAGCCGCGTGTAGGGGGTGAAATCCGTGACCGGGCCGTTTGGTGCATAGACGATGTAGTCCACCTCCGACGGGTCGGCCTCGGTCGTCAGCACCGCATGTGCAAGACCGGCCTCGGCCAGGGCCTCGCGCAGTTGCGGTTCGTAGAGAGTCCAGCGCTCCGGTCGCGCGGCGAAAAGAATGTTGGGCATGGATTTCCGAGCCTTAGCGTGGGCGGTGAATATGTGCTGATTGCACCAGACCGAAGGCCACCATCAAGACCAACATGGCCGAGCCGCCGTAGCTGACAAGCGGCAGGGGCACCCCGACGACCGGTGCCAGCCCCATGACCATGGCCATGTTGAGCGCGAAGTAAAGAAAGAAGGCGACCGCGATCCCGAGGGTGACCAGAGACGCGAAGCGGTCCTTGGTCTGCAAGGCGGTGATCACACAGAACAGAAGGATCAGCAGGTAAAGCAGCAGAAGCGACGCCGCCCCGATGAAGCCGAATTCTTCGGCGAGCGTGGTGAAGATGAAATCGGTGTGCTTTTCCGGCAGGAAATTCAGCCGGCTTTGGGTACCTTGCATGAAACCCCGCCCGGCAAACCCGCCCGAGCCGAGCGCGATCTGGCTTTGGGTGATGTGGTAGCCCGCCCCAAGCGGATCGGTGGAGGGATCGAGGAAGGTGTCGATCCGGCGATATTGGTAATCCTGCAGCAACTGCCATGGCGTGCCGCGAGACGCGAACACCGCCGTGACGGCGCCAACCCCCGCGGCGACAACCGCGGCGAAATAGGCCCAGTGGACGCCGGCCAGAAACATCACCGCGCCGCCCCCCATCAGCAGCAGGAGCGCGGTTCCCAGATCGGGCTGGCGCAGGGTCAGCATCACCGGCACCGCGATGATGAGAAGCGGGATCAGCACATAGAGCGGACGCGACATTTTCCGGCTGTCGAGCCAGTCGTAATAGGCCGCAAGCAGCATCACCAACGTGATCTTCGTCAATTCCGAGGGTTGCAGCCGCATGAAGCCCAGATCGATCCACCGCTGCGCGCCCATGCCGATGGCGCCGAAGAATTCCACGTAAAGAAGCAGGAGGATCGAGATACCATAGGCCAGCCCCGACATGTTGCGCCAGAACCAGATCGGCACCATGGCGACCACGAACATCGCCACGAGCCCCATCCCGAACCGCTGCATCTGTGGCTCGACCCAGGGCGACATGGATCCGCCCGCGACCGAGTACAGCATCAGAAATCCGATGCTGGCGACCGCCGTAAGCAGGATGACCAGCGCCCAGTTGACGTAAAGCAGCTTCCGCAGGCCGGTGGGGGTCGATTTGACCGTGTATTCCAGAAAGCTCATGCCTGACTGCTCCCGCCCGTCGGACCGTCGACCGGGGGAGCGGGGCGAAGCGGCAGGCGTTCGTGCAGGTCTTCGATCTCGCGGCGCTGATCGGCGGGATAAAGCTCGGGCGGGGGCACATCGCCATGTTGGGCGCGCAGGAGAATGTCGCGTGCGATCGGCGCCGCCGCCGTCGACCCGCCGCCGCCATGTTCGACCACGACCGAGACGGCGTAGCGCGGATTGTCATAGGGCGCATATCCGACGTAAAGCGCATGATCGCGCCGTTCCCATGGCAGATCGGCGTTGCTGATCACGCCGGCGCGCCGTTCCGCGGCGGTGATGTTGCGAACCTGGCTGGTGCCGGTTTTGCCCGCGATGGTATAGGCCGCGTCTTCCGTCCGGCTGCGATAGGCGGTGCCGCGGCGGTGGTTGTTGACGCGGTACATGCCTTCCTGGATCAGCGCGAGATGGTTGGGGTGCAGGCCCATATCCTCGCCATGAAGCGCCCCCGCCTCCCGCCCGTCGATGGATTTCACCATACGCGGAGAAATCATCCGGCCCGTGGCCAGCCTTGCAGTCATCACCGCCAGTTGCAGCGGCGAGCTCAACACGAACCCCTGACCGATGGAGGCGTTCAGCGTATCGCCCACAAGCCAGTCCTCGCCCCGGTTCTCGCGCTTCCATTGCATCGTGGGGGCGAGACCTTCCACCACGCCGGACAGCGGCACATCGTGGCGCACCCCGCAGCCAAAGCGCCGGGCCATGGCGGAAATCGCCTCGATCCCGGTGCGTTGCGCAAGCTCGTAGTAATAGACATCGCAGGACTGGGTGATGCTGTCGATCATGTTCATATGGCCATGCCCGCCCCGCCGCCAGCAATGGAAACGCCGGTTGCCAAGCTCGGTGAAGCCGCCGCAGTAGACGGTTTCCTCCGGTGTGATGACGCCCGCCTCAAGTGCGGCCATGGCGACGATCATCTTGTAGGTGGAGCCGGGCGGATACAGCCCTTGCACCGCCTTGTTGGCCAGTGGGCGATAGCGGTCCTGGTTCAGCGTGTTCCAGTCGGTGGTGGAGATGCCGCGGACAAAGAGGTTGGGATCGAAGATCGGGGCGGAGGCGAGCGCCAGCACATCGCCCGTCTGCACCTCCATCACCACGGCGCCGGCGCTTTCGCCGATCATGCGCGCCTCCACGTAATTCTGCAGGCCCGCGTCGATGGTCAGTTGCAGATCCGATCCGGGCGTGGCGGCATCGCGGTCCAGCTCGCGCATGACCCGGCCGCCGGCATTGACCTCGACCCGCTTGGTACCCGCACGGCCGCGCAGACTGTTCTCCATCCGGGCTTCGATATTGTAGCGACCGACCTGAAAATCCGGGATCTGCAGGACCGGGTCGGTATCCCCGGTGGTTTCCAGATACCAGTCCGAGACGGGGCCGACATACCCGACCACATGGGCAAAATCGGCGCCGAGCGGATAGATCCGGCTGAGGCCGAATTCCGGCGTCACACCGGGCAGGGCGGGGGCATTGACCGCGACGGTGGACAACTCCTCCCAGCTCAGCCGGTCGGCAATGGTGACCGGGACGAAGGGCGCACGGGCCAGCATCTCCTCCCGCGCGCGGGAAAGGCGGCCCATGTCAAGATTGACCAGTTCGCTGAGCCGTCTGAGCACCTCGTCGATGTCATCGGCATCTTCGCGGACCATCGTGATCCGGTAATTCTGTTCATTGCCGGCAAGCAGCGTGCCGGCCCGGTCGAAGATCAGGCCGCGTGCCGGGGGAAGCAGGCGGATATTGATCCGGTTCTCTTCGGCCAGCAGGCGGAAATCATCCGCCCGTTCCAGTTGCAGATAGCGCATCCGGCCTGCCAGAACCGCGCCGGTGCCCGCCATCACACCCGCCACGATAAGACTGCGGCGTCCGATCAGGCGGGCGCTGTCTTCGGTTTCCTTGGGGGTGCGTTTCATGAGCTTGCCGCGGCTTCCGAGTCGATGGGGCCCAGTTTACGCAGGCCGAAGACGAATTTCGAGACGGCGACCACGATCGGATAGACTGCAACGGTGACAATTCCGTGTGCCAGCGTCAGGCCAAGTGTGGTCTGATCCACGACCAGCAGCCAGAGCGCGACCCTGTTCAGGATCAAAAGCGCGAAGACGGCCGCCGCGAAGGCCCCCCATTCCACCAGAAACGGGAACTCGGTCATGTGGGCGCGGCGACGGCGGAGGCTTTCGCTTGTCACCAGCACCAGCAGGGTCCAGAGGCCGGGCGGGCGTTGAAACAGGAAATCGGCCAGCAGAAAAAGGAGGATGATCGCCCCCATGGGGACGACGGCGGGCTGCCGCATTAGCCAGGCAAGCGTCAGGGCCAGCAGGATATCGGGCGCCGGGATGCCGGACTCGCCCAGACCCAGGGGCATGAGCTTATAAGCGATGACAAGGAGACCGAGCGCCAGATAGATCAGCCGATAGGTCCAGATATGCCGTGTAACCGGGTCGATCACTGGTTCAACTCCCCGGTTTCGAGGGTCGGCAGCAACGGCCCCTGCAGCGGAGCTTCGGTGCTGTCGTCGGGCAGGGGCCAGGGCGGCCCGACCAGCCCGCCGGGATCGGACAGCGTGGTGCCCGGATGGCTGCGCATCACCCGCAGGAAATTCAGCCGCGCGTAATCCGCCGCCAGACGGGTGCGCATCCGGCCATCGGGGCTGAGCCCGACCTGACCGACCAGAAGGCCTGCCGGAAACAAGCCGCCATCGCCGGAGGTCACGACCCTGTCTCCGGCGCTGATATCCTCGGGGTCCTCCACGAATTCCAGGACCGGCGCGACGGAATTGTCGCCAAGCAGCAGGGCCTGTTGCCCCGAGGGCTGAATGGTCACCGGCACACGGCTGTTGCTGTCGGTCAGAAGCAAGACGCGCGAAGTCCGTTCCCCCACGCCCGATATCCGACCCACGACGCCAAGCCCGTCCATCGTCGCCCAGCCATCCAGAATTCCGTCCCGCGCGCCCACATTCAGCAGGACCGAGCGTCGGAACGGCGAGCCGCTGTCGGCCAGAACGATGCCGGTCACGAAGGTCAGCTCCGGATCGAGCTGCACCCGGTTCAGATCCAGAAGGCGCGCGTTTTCCTGCTCAAGCTGCAACGCCGCCTCGCGCCAGGCGCGCATCTGCTGCAACTCGCGGCGCAGTTGCTCGTTCTGCTCGTAAAGCCTTGTGTAGCTTTGAAAATCATCCAGCATGCGGGCCATGCCGGTTACCGGCGCCATGGCCCATTCCATGTTGGGCACGACCCGGTCGATGATGGCCGCGCGCATCCGTTCGACGCGGGGATTGTCGATCCGCCAGATCAGCACAAGCAACACCAGACACAGGATCAGAACCGTCAACAGCAAACGCCGGACGGGGCGGGCATAGGCTTGATCATTGCGATCCCGTGCCATCTCGATCCTCGCAATCGGGCCGCGGCGGGCGCGGCGCGGGCGGGTTAACTGTCGTAATCTATCGCATGGCGGAGCAGTTTTTCATACTCCAACGCCTTGCCGGTGCCCATGGCAACGCAGTTCAGGCTTTCGTCGGCAACCGAGATGGCAAGGCCCGTCTGCTCACGAAGTGCGAGGTCCAGCTCGCCCAGAAGCGCACCGCCCCCGGTCAGCATGACGCCCCTGTCGACGATATCGGCGGCCAGATCGGGCGGGGTGGCCTCCAGCGCGCCCATGACCGCCTCGCAGATCTGCTGAACCGGTTCGGCCAGCGCTTCGGCCACCTGCGCCTGGCTGATCTCCGTCTCTTTCGGAACCCCGTTGAGAAGGTCGCGGCCACGGATCTGCATCGACGCGCCGCGCCCGTCATCAGGCATCCGCGCGGTGCCGATGGAGGTCTTGATGCGCTCGGCCGTCGCTTCGCCGATCAGCAGGTTCTGCTGGCGGCGCAGGTAGGAAATGATCGCCTCGTCCATCCGGTCGCCCCCGACACGGACAGAACGGGCATAGACGATATCGGCCAGCGACAGCACCGCCACCTCGGTCGTTCCGCCGCCGATATCGACCACCATGTTGCCGGTCGGGTCGGTGATCGGCATGCCGGCCCCGATGGCCGCGGCGATGGGTTCGGCGATCAGCCCGGCCTTGCGCGCGCCGGCGGACAGCACCGATTGCCGGATCGCGCGCTTTTCCACCGGCGTGGCCCCGTGGGGCACGCAGACGATGATTTTCGGCTTGGTGAAGGTGGTGCGTTTGTGGACCTTGCGGATGAAGTGCTTGATCATCTCTTCGGCCACGTCGAAATCGGCGATCACACCGTCGCGCATCGGGCGGATCGCCTGAATGCTGCCGGGGGTCCGGCCCAGCATCAGCTTGGCATCTTCCCCGAAGGCCAGCGCCTTCTTGACCCCGTCCTTCACCTGATAGGCCACGACCGATGGCTCATTCAGGATGACGCCCTTGCCCTTTACATAGACAAGTGTGTTCGCCGTGCCGAGGTCGATCGCCATGTCGGCGGAGAAAAGACTGCCAAATCCGGCCATATGAGGGGAAATCCTGCTGTCGCGTCCCAAAAAGCGCCTGACAGACTCAGGCGCCAAACCAGCATGCTTATAGGCACCCCCATGCAGCCCCGTAAAGGGCGATCTGGGATCGGATCAGCGCATTTTCGCTGCTCCGCGCCGGAGTGGCCGGCGCGGCGCGAAGGTCTTGCGATCTGCCCGGCCATCGCCCGTTCAGGGTGCGCCCGGAGGTGCGAGACCCTGGTCAGGAGACGTCCTTGTAAGAGACCTCCCTCAGGCCGCCGCCGGTCTTTTCGCGGCGCACAATCAACCGGTTGAGCGCGTTCACATAGGCCTTGACGCTGGCCACCACGGTGTCCGTGTCCGCCGACTGGCCGGTGGCGATGCGGCCCTCTTCCTCCATCCGGACGCTGACCGTGGCCTGTGCGTCGGTGCCTTCGGTGACCGCATTCACCTGATAAAGCTGCAAAACCGCATGATGGGGATAGATCGCCTTGACCGCGTTGAACGCGGCGTCGACCGGGCCGTCGCCCGTGGCCTCGACCGACTTCTCACGGCCATCGACGGATATGGTCATCGTTGCGCGTTGCGGGCCCTCGGTGCCGCAGACCACCGTCATCGAGACCAGTTGCAGATGGTCGGCCTGATCGGTGGCCGTGCTGTCGGTGACCAACGCGATCAGGTCGTCATCGAACACTTCCTTCTTGAGATCCGCCAGCGCCTTGAACCGGACGAAGACGTCGTTCAGCTGGTTGTCGGCCAGATGATACCCCAGATCGGACAGTTTGGAGCGCAGCGCGGCGCGGCCCGAATGTTTGCCCATCACGATATTGGTTTCGGCAAGCCCAACATCTTCGGGGCGCATGATCTCGAAGGTTTCGGCGTTTTTCAGCATTCCGTCCTGATGGATGCCGGATTCATGGGCGAAGGCGTTCTTGCCGACGATGGCCTTGTTGAACTGCACCGCGAAGCCCGACACCGTGGCGACCCGGCGGGAGATGTTCATGATCTTGGTGGAATCGATGCCCGTCGCATAGGGCATGATGTCGTGGCGCACCTTCATCGCCATCACCACCTCCTCCAGCGCGGTATTGCCCGCGCGTTCGCCCAAGCCGTTGATCGTGCATTCGATTTGCCGCGCGCCGCCGGCCACCGCGGCCAGTGAGTTCGCCGTCGCCATGCCCAGATCATTGTGGCAGTGGGTGGAGAAAACCACCTCGTCCGCGCCGTGCACTTCGGCGATCAGCCGCCGGATCAGATCGGCGGATTCATTGGGGGCGGTGTAGCCCACGGTGTCGGGAATGTTGATGGTGGTGGCGCCGGCTTTGATCGCGATTTCCACGACGCGGGCCAGATACTCCCACTCCGTCCGGGTGGCGTCCATCGGGCTCCACTGAACATCGTCGCACAGGTTGCGGGCGTGGGTGACCGTGTCGTGGATACGCTCGGCCATCTCGTCCATGGTCAGGTTGGGGATCGCGCGGTGGAGCGGTGACGTGCCGATAAAGGTATGAATTCGCGGCGCTTTTGCATGCTTCACCGCTTCCCAGCAGCGGTCGATATCCTTGAAATTCGCGCGGCTCAGCCCGCAGATCACGGCATTTTTGGCGTTCTTCGCAATCTCCGAGACGGCGGCGAAATCCCCCTCCGACGCGATGGGGAAACCGGCCTCGATGATATCGACGCCCATATCGTCCAGAAGGCCGGCGATCTCCAGCTTTTCCTGATGGCTCATCGTGGCGCCGGGGCTCTGTTCGCCGTCGCGCAACGTGGTGTCGAAGATCAGCACACGGTTTTCGTCATTACTCATGAATTCGGTCCTTAGCCTTGATTTTACGTGATTTTCTCGGCGCTGGATCTCCCCTGAGCGGTCGCGCCGGATGGCACGCTCAGAGGCGGCTAAGAAGGAGGAGACCGCGCAGCCCGAAGCGACCCGTGGGGGCGGCAATCAAGGCGATATGGCTGCGCATCGTCATGACCGGCATTTTACGGGCGCCTGTGAAGATGAAAAGCCCCTTTTTGGGTCAATGCGATTGACCTGTGGCCATGCCCGGCTAGATCGCTGGATATGACGGAAAAAGCTTTGATAATAGGGGCTTCCGGCGGCATCGGCGCTGCGCTGGTCGCGGAACTGGACCGCAGGGGCGCCGAGGTGACCGGCTTGTCGCGGAGCCGCGACGGGCTGGACGTGACCGACGAAGACAGCATCGCCACGCATCTGGGGGCGCTGGACGGGCCGTTTGACCGGATCGTGGTGGCGACCGGTGCGCTGGAGATCGACGGCGCCGTTCCGGAAAAGGCGCTGAAACAGCTTTCAGGTATATCAATGGTAGATCAATTCAGGCTCAACACGGTCGGGCCCGCGATGATCCTGAAACACGGGCTCCGCCTGCTTCCGCGCGACAGGCGGTCGGTCCTTGCGGTACTCTCCGCGCGTGTCGGCTCCATCGGAGACAACCGGCTGGGCGGCTGGATCAGCTACCGGACGGCGAAGGCGGCGGTCAATCAGGTGGTTCATACGGCGGCGATCGAGATCGGGCGGACCCACAAGCAGGCGATCTGCGTGGTGCTGCATCCGGGCACGGTTCAGACCCGGTTCACGGAGAAATACGTGGGGCGGCATCCGGCGGTGCCACCGGCGGAGGCGGCAGGACATCTGGTTTCGGTGATGGATCGGCTGACGCCGCCGGAGACCGGCGGTTTCTTCGACTGGGCCGGGAAACCCGTGCCATGGTGAAGCTCGTCCTGATCCTTGGCGACCAGTTGAGCGAGGAGGTTTCCGCCCTGCGCGAGGCCGACAAGGCGTGCGATGTGGTCGTGATGGCCGAGGTGGCCGATGAGGCGGGATATGTGCCCCATCATCCCAAGAAAATCGCCTTCATCTTCGCGGCCATGCGGAAATTCGCCCGCCGGCTGGAAGAGGCCGGGTGGCAGGTTCGCTATACGCGGCTGGATGACGACGGGAATTCGGGCTCGATCGCCGGTGAACTGTTGCGCCGCGCCGATGAGACCGGGGCCAAGGAGGTCATCGCGACGGAGCCGGGGGAATGGCGGCTGATTTCGGCGCTGGAGGACGTGCCGATCCCGGTGCACCAGTTTCCCGATGACCGGTTCCTGTGCGCGCATGACGAGTTCGACGACTGGGCGGAAGGGCGCAAGGAGCTGCGGATGGAGTATTTCTATCGGCAGATGCGGCGCAAGACCGGGTTACTGATGGAGGATGACAAACCCGCAGGCGGCAAATGGAATTTCGACCACGACAACCGCAAACCCGCGCCCGATGAGGTGGATTTCGGCGGGCCGATGCACTTCACCCCGGACGACACCGTGGAAGAGGTGCTGGACCTCGTGGAGGCCCGTTTCGGGGAGAATTTCGGCACGCTCCGCCCGTTCTGGTTCGCGACCGATCAGGGGCAGGCGCGGCGCGCCCTGAGCCATTTCATCAAGCAGGCCCTGCCCAGATTCGGCGACTATCAGGATGCGATGCTGCAGGAGAACCGGTTTCTCTATCATTCGGTGATTTCGATGTATCTGAATGCTGGATTGCTGGGCTGGCGGGAAGTGTGCGAGGCGGCCGAGGCGGCGTGGCGGTCCGGCGACGCGCCGATCAACGCGGTTGAGGGGTTCATCCGCCAGATCATCGGCTGGCGCGAATACATGCGCGGCATCTATTTCCGCGAGGGGCCGGAATACACCGCGCGGAACATCCTGCGCTATGACCGAAGCCTGCCCGCGTTCTACTGGACGGCTGAGACCGATATGCTCTGTGTCGCCAAGGCGGTCGAACAGACCCGCGAGGAGGCGTATGCCCACCATATCCAGCGGCTGATGATCACCGGCAATTTCGCGCTTTTGGCCGGTATCGACCCTGCGGAGGTGCATGAATGGTACCTGGCGGTCTATGCGGATGCCTATGAATGGGTCGAGGCGCCGAACGTGATCGGCATGAGCCAGTTTGCCGATGGCGGGATCGTGGGCTCGAAGCCCTATGTTTCGGGCGGGAACTACATCAACAAGATGTCGGATTATTGCGGGGATTGCGCCTATTCGGTCAGCAAGAAGACCGGCGAGGGGGCGTGCCCGTTCAACCTGCTCTATTGGGGGTTTCTGGACCGGCATCGCGACCGGTTCGAGAAAAACCCGCGAATGGCGCAGATGTACCGGACCTGGGACAAGATGGATGCGGAGCGCCGCCGCACCGTGCTGGCCGATGCGGCGGCGGTGCTGGAGCGGCTGGATGCAGGGGACCGCGTGTGACGGTGCAAGCGCGGCGCGCGGGCATAGCTTGCGGTCGTGACGACACGCGACGCTTTGGTGCGGGAGGCGTTCCGGTGTAATCTGCCCGTGAGCGGGGGCTGACGGATGAGCGAGATCGCGACACGACCCACGGATCAGGATGTGACCGCGTTTCTGGAGGCGGTGGAGCATCCGGTCCGGCACGCCGACGCGGTCGCGCTGGATGCGCTGTTCCGGCAGGTCACGGGCTGGGAGCCGGTGATGTGGGGCAGCAGCATCGTGGGCTATGGGCAGTATCGGTACCGTTATGAGAACGGCCGAGAGGGGACGTTTCTGGCCACCGGGTTTTCACCGCGCAAGGCCAGTCTGTCGCTTTACATCATGCCCGGCTATGCCGGGCGCGGGGCGATCCTGCCCCGGCTGGGCAAGCACAGGACCGGGCGGGCCTGTCTTTACGTCAACAAGCTTGCCGATATCGACAGGGAGGTTCTGGCGGAGTTGATCGCCGCTGGGCTGGAGGATCTGGGCCGGCGGTGGCCGGTCTCCGCCAGCCCGGGGGTCACCCCATGAGCTGGCCCGCTTCGGGCACCCAGCGAAACCCGTCGCCGCGCGTGTCGACGAAGCCCAGTGCCGGGAAGGGCATGTGATAGCCGATGGCGGGCAGCCGTTCGGCGGCCAGCATGCCCAGAACCGCGCGCCGGCTGGCGGCGGCGGCCGCCTTGTCCATATCGAAGCGAACCTCCCAGTCGGGGTGGGCAAGCGACCAGACGGGGTGATTGGCCAGATCGGCGAAAATCAGGAGGCCGGCGCCTTCGCTTTCCAGCCGATAGGTCATATGGCCGGGCGTGTGGCCGAAGGCGGCCAGCGCGGTGATGCCCGAGGCCGCATCCTGCCCGTCGTCGAGGAAGGTCATCCGGTCGGCGAAGGGGCGCACATTGGTGTTGAACCCGTCATCGTCCGCGGCGGCCCAGGCATCGTATTCGACCCGGCCCGTGACATAGCGCGCGTTGGCGAAGGTCGGCGCGCCGCCGGTCTGCATGCCGCCGATATGGTCGCCGTGCATATGGGTCAGCACCACGATATCCACCTGATCGGGGGCGTAGCCTGCGGCAGCCAGCGCCGCCGTTGTGCCCTCCGCGGACTGGCCGGTGTCGAACAGGACCAGCTCTGCCCCGGTATTGACCACGGTCGGGGTGAAGAAGAACCGGGATTCATCGGGGGAGAGGAAGTTTTCGGAACTCGCCTCCGCAAAGGCGGCGGCGCTGACATTCATTCCGAAAATGGATTGCGGGTCGGGCACCACCATCGTGTTGACCAGCAGGGTCGTGACCTCGAACGCGCCGAGGGTGATCCGGCGATAGGGGGCGAGATCGGCGCCCAGCATCGGGGCCTCGGCCCGGGCGAGGGCGGGGGCGAATGTGGCAAGCGGCAGGCTGGCGCCGGCGGCGAGGCTTTGGCGGCGGGTCAGTCGGGGCATCGCGGTATCCTTTGTTCAGATGTCTGAAAGGATAGCGCGACGCGGGCCGGGATGTAGCACAAGTTGTCGTGAGATGGCACGGACAGCAGGTCTCGGCGACCGGTCCGCGCCGGACCCGTTCCCGCCGCTCAGTGCATCTGGGCCGCATCGACCGATGGGGGCTTCAGCGGCACCACGAGGGTCAGAACCCCGCCATCGAAAGGGCCGCCAAGCGTGCTTTCGATCTTTCCGCCCCGGCTTTCGACCATGTTGCGCAAGTCATCATAGTGGTCGGTCGGCTCATCCAGACCCATGGCGAGCGTCGGGTTGGTGGAGAACGGGACGGACTTCCGGTCATCGGCGATCTGCAGTCTCAGGGTGCCGTCGGTTTCCTCCTCGGCCTTGATGTTGATGGCGCGGATCGCCCGCCGGACGGCCTGCGCCACCGACAGGCGCAGGATCAGCGGCAGCGCGACCGGATCGGCGGGCAGCACGCAGGAGGGGTACTGGATGAGCAGACGGGCGCCTGGGTCGAACTGGGCAACCAGATCGGCACAGATATGCCCCAGATCGACGGGCTTGAGATCGGACCCGCTCGCCGATGTCCGCATGCTTTGCTCCGCCAGCTGGACCAGTTGCTTTTCCAGGCTTCCGACCACGTCTAGGGCACAGGACAGCAGATCGAGCTTGCCGTCACCGAGATCGACGAAATCCTCCATCGCCAGCCTGATCATCGCATGTGCGGTGCCAAGCGGGCCCTGAACGTCGGTGGTCGCGACCTCCGCCAGCAGGCGCACCTCGTCATTCAGGCGGGTGAGCCGGGCGATTTTCTTGGCCGCATCGAAATGGCGGTGTTGCAGCTCGGTAACGTCGCGCGCGATGCCGATCAGGCGACAGACCCGGCCATTCCTGTCGAAAACCGGTGACAGGGTGGTCGACCACCAGCGCGTCTCGCCTTCGAGGGTCAGTTCCTCGTGGTAGGAATAGGGTGCGCCGGTTTCAGCGCATTGGCGATAGTTTCTGAGCACCGTCTCGGCCAGCCGTTCGGGGAGCAGATCGGTCGGGCTCATCCCCGCGATATCGGCGCTTTTCATGCCGACATCGCGTTCATAGGCGCGGTTCAGGCCCCTGAACCGAAAACCGCAATTCGATTGCTGGTCGATATCGACCACGAAGACGGGAAGGCTGATCAGATCAAGGACATAGTCGAGATCCTCGTCGGAGATGTCTTGGAAGTCGAACGTCATCGTAAGCGCCTAACCTGAAACTTGGGTGGACGCAGGATATCCTCCGACAGACTAACGGTAAGCTTACCTGTGCGACAATGAACTTAGAGTTTGGCGCAAATCCGAAACAAATCCGGTCGAAGCGGGCCGGACCGCAGGCGGGCCCCCGCGCCCCGCAACCGCCTATTCCCACCAGCGGTCGATCGCGGCGATATCGTCATCCGACCAGCCGAAATGATGCGCAAGTTCATGGACCAGCACATGGGCCACGAGCGTTTCCAGAGGCACGTCGCCGCGATCGGTCCACTCCTCCAGAATGGCGCGGCGGAAAAGCCAGATCGTATCGGGGCCGTAGGGCTGGTCCATCACCGATTTCTCGGTCAGGGGTATGCCTTCGTAAAGGCCTGTCAGATCAAGCGGGTCCGCAATCTCCATTTCGTTCAGGATATAGTCCGGCGCGAAATCCTCGACGCGCAGGGCGACCGCAAGCGCGGCCTCCCCGTAAGGTGGCGGAAGCGCCTCCCGCGCGGCATGGGCCATCATCTCGAAACTGGCGAGATCGGGAGCGGGGGTGTTGCCGGGCAAGCTGGACATTGCCCCGATATGGACAAAATGCGCCGCCTGTGAAAGAGGATCGACGCTGATTTGGAGGCATTCATGACCGTTACCCGTTTTGCGCCCTCACCCACCGGCTATCTTCATGTGGGCAACCTGCGCACCGCCTTGTTCAACTATCTGATCGCACGGAAGGCGGGCGGGCAGTTCATCCTGCGGCTGGACGATACGGATCCGGAGCGTTCGAAACCGGAATATGCCGATGCGATTCAGGAGGATCTGGAATGGCTCGGCTTGACATGGGACCGGCTGGAGCGGCAATCGGCCCGGTTGGACCGGTATGCGGCGGCGGCGGACGAACTGCGGGAAAAGGGCCGTTTCTACGAGGCGTTCGAGACCCCGACCGAGCTGGACCTGAAACGCAAGAAACAACTGAACATGGGTCTGCCGCCGGTCTATGACCGGGCGGCGCTGGCGCTGAGCGCGGCGGACAAGGACGCTTTGCGGGCAGAGCGCGGGCAGGGTGTGTGGCGGTTCAGGCTGGACCATGAGCGGATCGAATGGACCGACGGCATCCTTGGCGATCTGTCGATCGACGCGGCCAGCGTGTCCGACCCGGTGCTGATCCGGGGCGACGGGCAGGTGCTCTATACGCTGGCCTCGGTGGTGGACGACACCGAGATGGGGATCACCGATGTGGTGCGCGGATCGGACCATGTGACCAACACCGCGACGCAGATCCAGATCATCGATGCGCTGGGCGGGCATGTGCCGCGTTTCGCGCATCACTCGCTGCTGACCGGCCCGCAGGGGGAGGCGCTGTCGAAACGTCTGGGCACGCTGGCGCTGCGCGATTTGCGGGCGACCGGGGTGGAGCCGCTGGCGCTTCTGAGCCACATGGCGCGGATCGGCTCGTCTCAGCCGGTTGAACTGGCCGGATCGCTTGAGGAACTGGCCGACGGGTTCGACCTTGGCCATTTCGGCGCCGCGCCGACCAAATTCGATGTGCAGGATCTCTACCCGCTGACCGGGCGCTATCTGCACGGCCTACCGCTGGAGGCCGTTGCGGAGGACGTGGCCGCGCTGGGCGTGCCCGAGGCGCTGGCCGCGCCGTTCTGGAACGTGGCGCGGGCGAACATCACGACCCGCGCCGATCTGGCCGGGTGGTGGGCGCTGTTCCGGGACGGGGCGACACCGCTGGTGGATGCCGAAGACCGGGATTTCGTGGCCGATGCCTTCGCCATGCTGCCCGATCCGCCCTATACGGCGGAGACCTGGAGCACATGGACGGATGCGGTGAAGGCCGCGAGCGGGCGCAAGGGGCGGGGGCTGTTCATGCCGCTGCGCAAGGCGGTCACGGGGCTGGAACGGGGGCCGGAGATGGCCGATGTGATGCCGCTTCTGCAAAAGAAGCCAGTCCTGTAGGCCCCCGGAACAAGCGGCGGCCGAGCGCGGTGTCGCAAGATGGCCGGCGGCGCTGCGCGGGCACCCGGGAAGAAGTCCGCTGATGTGAGCCCACGCCACCGGAGGAGCGGCGGCGATGTTCTTTTCACCGGGAGACCGGAAGCGCGCTGCGGCGGCCATGGTATTTGTCACCGGGTCGGCCTGCGGGGTCGATAGACGCCTGAGAAAGCTGGGGCCTTTCCCGTCGTCCTTGAGATATGCGCGCCGAGCCTGTTGGTCCGGCTTGTCCGCGGGCGACGCGGGCGTTCAGCCGACCTCTCTTTTCATCCTCAGGGCCAGCCTGCGGGCCTGCTCCCGACCGCTTTCATAGGCGCCATGCGCCGCCCCGGTCCAGTACGGCGAAAAGGCCTCGCCCGCGAAGACGATGTTGTCCGTCTCCATGGAGATCGCCCGGCGTCTTTGCCTGGCTGCGCGGGGGCGCGCATTGGAGTAGCTTCCCAAAATCAGCGGGTTGTGGCTCCAGTCGCTGGTGCCGGACGCGATGATCCCGCGCCGGAAGTCGTTCCCGAACGCCTGAACCAGCCTCTCCGTCGCAAGGGCGATCATCGCCGGTCCACCTTCGTCGATCGCCGGGCCTGCCGCATCGCCGGCCAGATGGGCGATCAGCACCGGCGGCGAGGTCGACATGATCTGGAAGTCTATCGCCCTTGCGCCCGAGCCCGGGTCGATCATGCAGAAGATCTTCCCGGCGGTCTCCGGAGGGAGGTCGGTCACCGCAAGGGCCACTTTTTCATACTTGCCGCAGGGCAGGTCGGCGATGATGTCGAGCAGTTCGCTCGCGGGTCCGGGCGAGAAGCCGATCGAACCCGAGGCCAGAACGCTTGTCGAGGCGGTGATGATCGCGGCCTTTGCCGATATCGTGCCTGCGGAGGTGTCGAGCGTGACCGAGCCCGCTCTCTGCAGCACCTTTTCGACCCGTACATTCAGTTTGATCGGAAGGTTGGAGGCCATCCGGGCAAAAAGATCGCCGTAGCCGGAGATCACCGGCCAGTTCAGGTCGGTGTCTTCACCGTCGACATAGTCGGGCGCGGAGACCTCTTCAGGATTTGCGCCGGCCATGGTTTGCAGCACGCAGCGAACGCCTGCGTTCCAGCGCCCGGCATCGGGAAGTATCTCCTGGATGGAAACGTCGTTTTCGGCCTCGGCCGCGGCTTCGATTGCATCGAAGGCCGCCAGCGGGGCGGCGCGGGCCCCCGCCAGCTCGGCGGCGGAAACGAACCGTCCCGCCTGCCAGATCGCGAAATGATCGACGCGGTCCTCCGTCCGGTAGACGGCGCCGAGCCGGTCGGCCCATGCGACAAGCGGATTGATGTCGGCGGAATGCAGCCAGTGACAGCCATGGTCCCACGCGACGGGCAAGGTCGATGCGTCTGTCAGCGCGCGTCCTCCGACACGATCTGCAGCCTCCAGAACGACGAAGCTCAAATCCGTCCCGGCGAGTTCGAGCCCGGCGCCGATGCCCGCGGCGCCTGCTCCGACAATGACCACGTCATGGGAGTGCATGGCGAAAAGGTAACTCAGCTATGTCGAAACCGCCAGCAAGCGGCGGCGGCCAAGCCGGTGTGCCCGTGCCTCGCGCGGGGGGCTGTCGGAGCTTGGCTCCAACACTCCAACCATGGCAGCGCCAGGACGAGGCGGGCCTTTGCCCGCGGAGGAGATTGCGCCCGGCGCCAAAGCCGTGATCTGTCAGGCGATGGCGGGGCCTCCGTCACTCGGTGGCGAAGCGCGGCCCGGTGCGAAAAAAGCTTACATCATTGGTGAATATGCTGTCGGGGACGAGCCGGATCAGGCGGCCCGAAGGGTCCGGGATGCGGGCCACATTCTCGATGAACCAGGGGTTCCAGCGGGTTTCGTCGGGGCCAAGGTACCGCGACAGCAGGCGGCGGAACAGATCCTGATCCATCGCTTCGACCGTGGCGCGGCCGCGCAGGCCCAGATGGCGCATGATGCCGCGCGCGTTGTCGTAGTCGACGATTTCGACCGCGACCTGAGGCGTCTGGCGGATCCGGCGGACCGAACTTGTGCCGTCGTCCGAAAGCATGGAGAGCGCGCCGTCTTCCCAATGATACCAGACCGGCGCGCATCGGGGCGCGCCATCGGCTTCGCAGGTGGCGAGGCTCGCCACCAGAGGCAGGCGCAGAACCTCCTCGTGATCGAACGCTTTGGGCATGGAGGTCCTTCCCGGGCAAGAGGGCCGCGCGCACGCGCCGGCACCGGAGAGATTGCATGACGGGAGAGGGCGCAACAAGCACGAACAGCCGGGTCAGGGGCGCGGCGCAAAAGGGGCAGAGGACCGCGAAAGTGGGCTCACACCGGGCCCGGCGCATCAGGATCGCGCGATGGCGGAACGGCGGAACGCCGCCGCCCGTCACGACATCGACATCCGGCCCCCGATCTCTTTAGGCTGGGTGCGGTTCGAGTCGCGTCGACAGGGAGATCACCGATGCCGATGCCATGGACATACCGGCACGCGTCCAAGGAATGGCGTGCCTTTCTCGACGATGTGAAAGAGCGGATGCCCCTTGAATCCGACAACATGGCCTATACCGCCGTCGATGCGGTGTTGCAGGTGTTCCGGCGCCGTCTGACCGCGCAGCAGGGGCTGGATTTCGCAAGCGTTCTTCCAACCGTCCTGCGCGCGATCTTCGTGAACGGTTGGGATGTGACCGACCCGCCCGTTGCGTTCGCCGACAGGCGCGTGCTTATCGACGAGGTGAAGCGGGTGCGGGTGAACCACAACCTGACACCGGACAATGCGATCGAGGCGACCGCCTGGGCCATCCGGCGCTGCACCGACAAGAGAGACTTCGAGCGCGTGCTGGCCCAGATGCCCGACGGCGCGGCGGCCTTTTGGCACGTGGAGGTGGACGACCCTTCGGAACTCGACCAACGGATCATCTAGCAGGGGCGCATCACCCCCGGTTCAAGGGGCCGGAGGCTGTGATGGGAGGGGTTCCGTCCGGCTGATCGGTGCCGAAGAGCGGGTTTGCGGGACTTTGCAGACTTTTGCTACACCGGCCCCAACGACCGAAGTGACTGCTTCAACGAAATCATATCTGGGCGAAAAACTCTGCCACACGAGGTTGAAAATGCGGTACAGCATCATCTCGAGAACAGAAACGATCAGCCGGCATGAGTTCCCACCTTTGCCCTTCGTCGCCAAATTGAATTTTTTCGATCTGTTTAGGACTTATAGGAGCGGCAAAAAAGTGGGACGCAAAGCCAGTCGCTCTTGAATATTTCTTTTCCCAAACAATGCTATTGGGTTGAATGCTCAGCCCTAGTTCTTCGTCTAGTTCTCGGTAGAGAGCCTCACGCGGAGTCTCGTTTTCTTCGATCCCACCGCCAGGCAGGTCCCAGAAATTTGGAAACTTTATGAACGAAACATTGTCTCTCAGTATCGAGACAAGCGATGTTTGGTGATAGAGTATGATTTTGGAGCCACTTTGCGACATCAACGCTCTTCCTTCATTTCCCTAAGTTGACCTTCGCTGCCCTGCAGAAAGGCGTCAAGATGGGCTCACTGCCGACCTCGGATGCGGCGCGGCATCGGCATGATATGGGATGCCCGGCTAGGTAAGGACGGCCCTTAGTGGACCTCGGGCTGTCGTCCCGCCTGCCGCGGTGCGGCCCGTCAAACCGGCAGCTCGCTGCACCTGTATGATCTCAACGCTGGCGGATGTCCAAACAGCGGGACGAAGCAGCCCCTCGCCCCGCTTGCACGAACATCCGCTTTGGTGCGCGGCACAGGTTCTGGCTCACTTGATGTATTGTGTATGTCGACACCAACGGCGATCCTGCAAGGATGGCCACCGAAATCGAGTTCTCATACGCCGCACTGAACGAGCCCGCGCGCCGGCACATTCGCGTGTTTCAGATACACCAGTTCCTTGACCGTTTTGCGATGGGACTGACAGTCGCCGTTGTCGCTCTGGCACTGACCGACCGGGGCATGGACCTCTTTCAGATCTCGCTTCTCTTCGGGGTCTACTCGCTCACGACGATGGCGATGGAGCTGCCGTTCGGTGGCCTGGCCGACAGCATTGGCCGCAAGCCGGTCTTTTTGACGGCGGTCGTCGCCAGCCTGATGTCGCTCGCGCTCTTTCTCTCGACAAGCGATTTCCTTGTTCTGGCGCTTTCCTTCGCGTTCATCGGGTTTGGACGTGCACTCAGGTCGGGCACGCTTGATGCGTGGTTCGTCGAAACGTTCAAGGCCACTGCGCCCAATGTGGATGTCCAGCCCGCACTGGCCAAAGCGCAATGGGCCAATGCCATGGGCCTGGCCATTGGCGCGGTCTTGGGAGGTCTTTTGCCCGATATTTTGGGCGAGGTCGCGAAAAGCCTTGGGTTCAGCATCTATGATGTGTCCTACGTGGCAAGCTTCGGTGTGATGTTGGGCGTGTTTGTTTTCACGATGTTGGCCATTGTCGAAAAACCGCGTCCGAGAGACGTCACCGCTCTCATGCACGGCTTCGCCAGTGTCCCGACGGTGATAAAGGACGCGAGCCGTTTGGCCGTGAGACATACCACATTGTCGATCCTTCTGGCCGCGTTGGCGTTCTTTCTGATGGCAGCCAACCCTGTCGAGGTGATCTGGCCGACCCACGCAAAACCCATGTTGGACGTGGGTTATGCAAACACCGTCATCGGTGTCGTCACTGCGACCTATTTCTTCTCCATCGCGTTCGGCGCATCTTTGTCTCCGCATATCAGCCGGATCTTCAGGCGGCGGCACGCCATGACGCTGGCGGCGAGTTTTGCCTGCCTGGCAGGCGTTCAGATCGCATTGGCGTGGCAGGGCAATATCATCGGCTTTGTGGCGGTGTTTGTGTTGTATTCCGTGATCCTTGGTGTCACCGAAACGCCGGCCAGCAGCATTCTGCATCGCTGTGTGGACGACGGTCAGCGGTCCACCATGCTGTCTTTGCGGTCGCTAATACAGCAATTGGGGGGCGCGTTGGGTCTGGTTTTGGCGGGAACTGTCGCCGAGATTTACGCCACACCTATCGCATGGAGTGTCGGTGCGGTGCTTCTGGTCATTGCAGTGATGCTGTCCTTGGTGTTGGTCAGACGACTGGCCGTGGAAAGCCGATAGCTGACCTGCATGCGCCGTGCAGCAACCTTTACTTGGCCTCCAGGCCGCCCTCCGAAAGCCTCCCCAGCCGACGCGCCGGACGCGGTGGCGTCGGGGTGCGCGATGGCCCACCGGGCGCCCTCCGGCAGGGAGAGTTTCGGGGCCCTTCCCGAAGCTGAGCGAAGCGGGGGGCTGCCCCGGAGACGCGGCGCGCCGCGATAATCCGCGGACATGAGCGGCAATCTCTCCCGCGGCAGACATGAAAAACACTGGTCGGCCCTGTCCATTCGTGCCACGCCTTGAGCAGGAAGGGACGCGCATGGCACAGGCACAGGCGAAATTTCTGACCGGCAATCTCTTCCGGCATATCAGCATCATGTCGCTGACCGCCTCGATCGGGTTGATGGCCGTCTTTCTGGTCGATTTCATCGACATGATCTTCATCGCGATGCTGGGCAAGGCGGAGTTGGCCGCGGCCGTGGGCTATGCCGGGGCGATCCTGTTCTTCACGACCTCTTTCGGGATCGGCATGGCCATTGCCGGCGGCGCGCTGGTGGCGCGCGCTCTGGGCGAGGGCGACGCCATGCTGGCGCAGCGGCGCGCGACCAACAGCCTGATCTTCGGGGTCGCCTTCGGTGCGGTGTTCAGCGCGATCGTCTGGGTCAACCTGCACGGGCTGACGGCGCTGGTGGGCGCAAGCGGCCAGACCCAGGACCTGGCGGTGCAGTATCTGCGGATCATCATCCCCTCCCTCCCGTTCCTGCTGGTGGGCATGGTGGGCGGTGCGATCCTGCGCGCCCATGGCGATGCGCGCCGCGCGATGATGGCGACGATCTATGGCGGGCTGGTCAATGCGGTTCTGGACCCGATCCTGATCTTCGGGCTCGATCTGGAGCTGACCGGCGCGGCCCTTGCCTCGGTCGCGGCGCGGGTGACCATCGCGGCCACCGCACTGATCCCGATCCTGCGGCATCATGGCGGTTTCGGGCAGCCCGATCTTCCGGGCCTGCGCGCCGATCTTTCGCCGGTCGTCACGCTGGCCTTTCCGGCGATCCTGACGCAACTGGCCACGCCTGTCGGGCAAGCCTATGTCACGCGATCCATGGCAAGCTATGGCGAAGAGGCGGTGGCGGGCATGGCCATCGTGGCGCGGCTGACGCCGGTGGCGTTTGGCGTGATCTTTGCCCTGTCGGGGGCGGTCGGGCCGATCATCGGGCAGAATTTCGGGGCGCGGGACGCGGCGCGTGTCAGGCGCGCCTATTGGGACGGGCTGATCTTCACCGCGCTGGTGGTGATCCTCGTCACGGCGGTGTTGTTCGCCCTGCGCGGGCCGATCGCGGATCTGTTCTCTGCCAGCGGCATCACCCGCGACCTGGTTTTTCTTTTCTGCGGCCCGCTGGCGCTGGCTTTCTTTTTCAACGGAATGATCTTCGTCTCGAACGCGGCATTCAACAATCTGGGGCACCCGTATTACTCGACATGGATCAACTGGGGCCGGCACACGGCGGGCACGATCCCGCTGGTGATCGTGTTTTCGGTGTGGTTCGGCGCGGCAGGCGTGCTGATCGGGCAGGCGGTGGGGGGTGTGCTTTTCGGGCTGGTCTCGCTCTGGCTGGCGCTCAGGGTGATCGCGAAACAGGAGGGGGCCGGGGCCGAGCCGGGCCCGTTCCAGCGCCAGGCGCGCCTGCTACAGCTTTTTTATCACCGCCGATAGCCGCTCAAGATTGTCGTCGACAAAGGCCCTTTCATCGGCTTCGAGCGGCTGCGCGCGGGCATAGACGGGGGCCGCGCGGTCATTCAGGATCGGCGCGTCCCAGCCTGCGGTGGTGTCGAAGAAGCCTTGCGCGCCCGCTGCGCCGAACTCGCGCAGATACCCTTGGATCACCGTGTCGAGATAGCTGAGCAGGATCGGGTGTTCGTCGGTCGCGTCGGTGTCGTGTTCGGGCCGGGTGCGATAGATCTGGATATCGGGCAGATGGCCGTGGTCATGGGTGATCTGGGCGACCGGCAGGCGGTGATAGGCATGTTCGCGTTGGTCGAGCGCCGTCCAGTCGGCGCCGGGGACGGCCGCGATCAGCCCGTCGATCGACATGTCCGGCGCCTCCACCGCGGTCAGATACGCGGCTTTGCGCAGACGGGTGCGTTTCCAGGTGCGTGCCCAGCCCGTGACCCGCGCCCGCGCGGGGCGGGGGAAGTCATGTGTGGCGCGATTGACCAGGCTGCCATAGCCGAAGAAAAACGGGTCGGACATGGGCGCCAGTGATGACCATTTGCACCGCTGCACGCAACCCCTTGCCGAACGCGAGAATCCGGGTATCTTCGGCACCGTTCAGACAGGGAGAACCCGGCAAGACGCGCCGGTGCCGAAGGAGCAACCGCCCCGGTAAACTCTCAGGCAACAGGGACCTGTCTGCGCCAAGAAACTCTGGAGAGAGATGCCGGGAGGCATCCGCCGAAGGGATAACGATCTCAGGCGAAAGGACAGAGGGGGCATCGAGGGTCGCGCGCGTGCTGCGCGGCCGAAACGATGCCGGGCCTGCCCCGGGTAGACCCGAGGGACCGATGGCCGAAGAACTCAACCGTTTGCCGCTTCATGCGCTACACGCCGAACTGGGCGGAAAGTTCGTGCCCTTCGCGGGCTATGAGATGGCGGTGCAATACGCCGATGGCGTGATGGCCGAGCATCTCTGGTGCCGCGAAAAGGCGGGTCTGTTCGATGTCAGCCACATGGGGCAGGTTCTGCTGCCGCCGGATCAGGCGCAGGCGCTGGAGGCGTTGGTGCCGGTCGATGTGCTGGATCTGGAGGTCGGGCGGCAGCGCTATGGCTTCTTCACCAATGACGATGGCGGCATTCTGGACGACCTGATGATCGCGCGGCGCGACGCGGACCTGTTTCTGGTGGTCAACGCGGCCTGCAAGGCGGCCGATATCGCGCATCTTCGCGCGCATCTGGGCGGTGTGCAGCCGGTGGAGGGGCGTGCCCTGCTGGCGTTGCAGGGACCGCTGGCGGAGGCGGCCCTGACCCGGATGGTGCCGGATGCGGCGGCGATGCGGTTCATGGAT
Organism: Rhodophyticola sp.; assembly: GCF_965284195.1. Lineage (NCBI taxonomy): Bacteria > Pseudomonadati > Pseudomonadota > Alphaproteobacteria > Rhodobacterales > Roseobacteraceae > Rhodophyticola > Rhodophyticola sp. The sequence continues at coordinate 3,902,610 of NZ_CBDIRM010000001.1, forward strand.
GTGGCGGTGATGACGTGGCAGGGGGCCGAGCTGTGGCTGTCGCGTTCGGGCTATACCGGCGAGGACGGCTTCGAGATTTCGCTGCCGGCGGAAAATGCCGAGGCCTTTGCCCGCGCCCTGCTGGAGATGGAGGAGGTTGCGCCCATCGGTCTGGGCGCGCGCGATTCCCTGCGTCTGGAGGCCGGGTTGCCGCTTTACGGGCAGGATCTGAGCCCCGGGATTTCCCCGATCGAGGCGCGTCTGGGCTGGGCCGTGTCCAAGGCGCGGCGGGCGGATGGCGCGCGCGCGGGCGGGTTCCCCGGAGCGCCGCGCATCCTTGCCGAAATGGCCGGGGGTGCCTTGCGCAAACGTGTGGGTCTGAGGCCCGAGGGGCGCGCGCCGATGCGCGCGGGCGTGCCGCTATTCGCCGATGCCGAAGGCGGGCCCGGGATCGGGGTTGTCACCTCGGGCGGGTTCGGGCCATCGGTGGGCGGGCCGATTGCCATGGGCCTGATTGACAGCGCGGTGCCCGATGGGGCCATGGTTTATGGCGAGGTTCGTGGCAAACGCCTGCCTGCGGCGCAGGTCGCGATACCGTTCTACAAGAAGACATACAAACGCTGAGCGAGGGAACAGACCGATGAAATACACCGAGGAACACGAATGGCTGCGTGTCGAGGACGATCTGGTGGTGGTGGGCATTACCGAATATGCCGCCACGCAACTGGGCGATGTGGTGTTCGTGGAACTGCCGGAGGAGGGGCTTGAGGTTGTCAAGGATGACGAGGTCGTGGTGATCGAGAGCGTGAAGGCGGCGTCCGACATTCTGGCGCCGCTGGATGGCGAGATCGTCGAAGTGAACACGGCGCTTACGGACAATCCCGGGCTGGTGAACGAAGACCCCACCGGTGCGGCGTGGTTCTTCAAGATGAAGCTGGAAGACATGAGCGCGATGGACGACCTGCTGGACGAAGCCGCCTACAAGGCCCTGATCGAATGACGATGACGCGGATCGTGGCCGGGCGCGACGTAGAGGTCCCTTGCGGTTTGGCCCGGGCCCGCCGTCTGGGCCTTGGCCCCGCTCCGCAAATCCACCACGGGGGGCATCGCCGGGCCCGCCTGCGCGCGCCTGCCGGAAATCTCGTGACTATCCTTTGCCACGCCTGAACGGGAACACCTTCATGACCTTCACGCCGTCCGACTACGACCCCACCGATTTCGCAAATCGCCGCCATATCGGCCCCTCGCCGTCCGAGATGGCCGAGATGCTGGCCGAGGTCGGTGCGGGCAGCCTTGACGAGTTGATGGATCAGACGCTGCCAAGCTCGATCCGGCAGAAGAGGCCGCTGGACTGGCCCGCCCTGTCGGAGGCGGAACTGATCGCGCGGATGCGCGAGATCGCGGCCAAGAACAAGGTCATGGTGAGCATGATCGGGCAGGGCTATTACAACACGCATACCCCGCCCGCGATCCAGCGGAACGTGCTGGAAAACCCGGCCTGGTACACCGCCTACACCCCCTATCAGCCGGAGATCGCGCAGGGCCGTCTGGAAGCGTTGCTGAATTTCCAGACCATGGTGGCCGATCTGACCGGCCTTGAGGTGGCCAATGCCTCGCTTCTGGATGAAAGCACGGCCTGCGCGGAAGCGATGGTGATGGCGCAGCGGGTGGCGAAATCGAAGGCCACGGCATTTTTCGTGGACGAGAACTGCCATCCGCAGAACATCGCGGTGATCCGGACGCGGGCCGCGCCCTTGGGGATCGACGTGATCGTCGGCGCCCCCGCCGATCTGGACGCCTCGGCAGTGTTCGGGGCGCTGTTTCAGTATCCGGGCACCTATGGCGGGCTTGCCGACCCGTCGGCGCAGATCGCCGCACTGCACGAGGCGAAGGCGATCGGGATCGTCTGCACCGATCTGCTGGCGCTGACGCTGATCAAGGAGCCCGGCGCGATGGATGCCGATATCGCCGTGGGCTCGGCGCAGCGCTTCGGCGTGCCGCTTGGGTATGGCGGCCCGCATGCGGCCTTCATGGCCTGCCGGGACGCCTATAAACGCGCGATCCCGGGCCGGCTGGTGGGGGTCAGCATCGACAGCCACGGGCACAAGGCCTTCCGTCTGGCGCTGCAAACCCGGGAGCAGCATATCCGCCGCGAGAAGGCGACCTCGAATGTCTGCACGGCTCAGGCGCTGCTGGCGGTGATGGCCTCGTTCTACGCGGTGTTCCACGGCCCGCTTGGGCTGAAAGCGATTGCGGAACAGGTGCATCTGAAGGCGGTGCGTCTGGCGGCCTCCCTGCGCGCGGGCGGGTTCGCACCCGAGCAGGACCGGTTTTTCGATACGATCACCGTGCCGGTGGGCAATATGCAAAGCCGGATCATGGCCGCCGCCGTGGCGCGCGGGATCAACCTGCGGGATGTGGGCTCGGACCGGATCGGAATATCGGTGGACGAAACCACGACGGTGGAGCATCTGGCCGCGGTGTGCCGCGCCTTCGGCGTGTTGTTCGCGGGGCCGCAGAACCTGCCGGCGATCCCGGGCGATCTGTTGCGGACGTCGGAGTATCTGACCCATCCGATTTTCCACATGAACCGGGCCGAATCCGAGATGATGCGCTATATGCGGCGCCTGTCGGACCGGGATCTGGCGCTGGACCGGGCGATGATTCCGCTTGGCTCCTGCACGATGAAGCTGAACGCCGCGGTCGAGATGATGCCGATCACATGGCCTGAATTCGGCGCGATGCACCCGTTTGCCCCGGCCGATCAGGCCGAAGGCTATGCAGACATGCTGGAGGATCTGTCGGCCAAGCTGTGCGAGATCACCGGCTATGACGCAATGTCGATGCAGCCCAATTCGGGCGCGCAGGGGGAATATGCGGGGCTTCTGACCATTGCCGCCTATCACCGCGCCAATGGCGAGGCGCACCGCAACATCTGCCTGATCCCGGTGTCGGCCCATGGCACCAACCCGGCCTCCGCGCAGATGGCGGGGATGAAGGTGGTGGTGGTGGCCGCCGCCGCCAACGGCGATATCGACGTGGAGGATTTCCGCGCCAAGGCGGAGGCCGCCGGGGAGAACCTTGCGGCCTGCATGATCACCTACCCGTCGACCCACGGGGTTTTCGAAAAGACCGTCGGCGAGGTGTGCAAGATCACCCATGCCCACGGCGGGCAGGTCTATCTGGACGGCGCCAATCTGAACGCGATGGTGGGGCTGTCGAAGCCGGGCGAGATCGGGGCGGATGTCTCTCACCTGAACCTGCACAAGACCTTCTGCATCCCGCATGGCGGCGGCGGGCCCGGCATGGGGCCGATCGGGGTGAAGGCGCATCTGGCCCCTTATCTGCCGGGCCACCCCGAAACCGGCGGAACGGAGGGGCCGGTCAGCGCCGCGCCTTATGGCTCCGCCTCGATCCTGCCGATCTCCTATGCCTATTGCCTGCTGATGGGCGGGCAGGGCATCACGCAGGCGACCAAGGTTGCGATCCTGAACGCGAATTACATCGCGGCCCGCCTGAACGCGGCCTTCCCGGTTCTGTTCAAGGGCAAGAGCGGCCATGTGGCCCATGAATGCATTCTGGATACGCGCCCCTTCGCCGAGGCGGGCATCACCGTGGATGACATCGCCAAACGTCTGATCGATAACGGGTTTCACGCGCCCACCATGAGCTGGCCCGTGGCCGGTACATTGATGGTGGAGCCCACGGAATCGGAGACCAAGGCCGAGATCGACCGGTTCTGCGACGCGATGCTGTCGATTCGGGCGGAGATCGCGGATGTGGAGGCGGGAAAGATCGCGGCCGCCGACAGCCCGCTGCACCATGCGCCGCATACGGTCGAGGATCTGATCGGCGACTGGGACAGGGCCTATACCCGGGAACAGGGATGTTTCCCCGCCGGTGCCTTCCGGGTGGACAAGTACTGGCCGCCGGTCAACCGGGTCGACAATGTCTATGGGGACCGGCATCTGATCTGCACCTGCCCGCCGCTGGAGGAATATCTCGACGCGGCGGAATGAGCGCAGGCGGCGGGGCCGGTGAGAGGGCCGGCCCCTGACGACAGACGGCGCGCGCAGGTGCAGGGTGCTGCGCCTCGTTCTCAGGGGAGCTCATAGCATTTGCAGATGGCGCTATCCGTCCTGCGGTATGTTCTGAAGCCCATGGCCTCGTAATAGGCAAGGCCAAGGGGATTGTCCGCGCCGATGGTCGCGTCGATCTTCCGAAATCCGGCCGCAATGGCGGCCTCTCGCGAGGCGGCGAACAACCGGGAGCCGATGCCCCGGCGCGCGGCCTGCGGGCTGACATGGGTGCCGATGATGCCCCAGCCGGGCTCCACCCCGTAGGGATTGTCTTCGGTCGCGCGTTTGAGCGACTGCAAGCCCAGTATCCTGCCGCTGCCATCCTCGGCGACGGTACACGCGATCCGGTGCGGATCGGCGATGTAATGCGACAGGACGAAGGCCTTGTCGCTGGCATTGCTGCGCAGCCCTGCCGCCACAAGCTGTTCCAGCACATCGCTGATACCCCCGGCGTCGCCGGTTTCGGCGGGTCTGATCCGCATGAAGTCGCTCTCCTCGCCTTTCGTCGCCGCTCAGCGCTGCCCGAACCGGGCGCGCAGGCCTTCCAGCGTGTATTGCTTGGCGACGGGACCATGCTCCTCGGGCTGAAAATTCGGATCCGACGGCAGGCAATCGCGGCCACAGACCTGATGCATGTTGCCGGTTTGCCCGTTGACGAACCAGAGCCGCCCGCCGGGCGTGGAGACCCAGCCGTTTATCCCCTGCCTCATGTCGCCTTCGACATCGACGGTCGACGGGACCTCCCCGTCATAGCCCTGGCCCCAGGCCGCATGGGTATGCCAGGAGGACAGGACCTCCGCACCGGGTGGCAGGGGCAGGCTCGCGCAGGAGGCATGGCCGCCCCAACTGACCTTGGTGCTTTCCAGCTCGCCGGAGGGCGCGCGCAGCACATACCCGCATACCTCTCGGTTGAATTCGATCGACAGCGGGTTCATGTTTCTGAAAAGCGCCGTGATGAACTCGGTTTCCTCGGCACTCTGTGCCTGAGCGAGGGGGGCCGTCATCAGGCCGAGCACAAGCGCAAGGATCAATCGCATCACATCAACTCCGTAGAACGCGGGCCTGTGCCATGATAAGAGATATTCCGGCGTTTGCCAGTGCCTTGGGACCGGCTGGACGGCTATCCGGGATGCACTAGGTGGAATCCCGGGGACAGGCAAGGGCAGGGACATCATGGTCAGATCAGAGTTGGAAAACGCATCCGGTACGGAGGTTGCCCTGCGCAACACGCCGGAGGTGGACCGCGACATGCGGCTGTGGCTGAAGGCGGGGTATTTCGCGATGCTGTTCTGCCTCTGGAGCAGCTTCATCATCCCGATCGTCTTCGTCATTCAGATGCGGTGGTAGATCAGGCGCGTAAGAAAAACGGGCGCTGCCCGAAGGCGCGCCCGTTTTGAAATCCCAGAGCCCGCCGGTCAGGCGGGCGCGTTCCGGCTTATGCCAGAGCCAGATTGGTCGCGCTTTCGCGACCGTCACGGCCTGCTTCCACGTCGAAGGTGACCTTCTGGCCATCATTCAGACCGGTCAGACCGGCGCGTTCCACGGCAGAGATGTGCACGAACACGTCGCGCGATCCGCCTTCGGGCTCGATGAAGCCGAAGCCTTTAGTTGCGTTGAACCATTTTACGGTGCCATTGGCCATCCGCTTTTCTCCTTTGAAATCAACTGCCCGCGTAGTGCGGCAGCTATGGCGTCAGTCAGTGGCAGGTCGAGTCGTGGCGCCTATGGTAGGGAGACAGCGGGTCGATTTGCGGTAACGGTCGCAAGGGCCATATGGGGCGGGGCCGCACATAAAGCAAGATAATTCGCGCGGGCACCGGCAAGACCCCGCCTATCGGGCCCGGGTCGGACAGCGGTACAGGTCGCGGTGCAGGCCCCCGAACCGGGGCGACCTCGCGTGCAGAGAACCGGCATTCGATCAATCGGCAGCGGCGATCCTGGCGGTCTCGGCGGGAGCCATTGCGGCGGACAGATCCGCGATGAGGCGGGAGGTGCCGCGGCGCGAGATGACCCGGTTGGGCGGGCCGGCCTGCCGCACCGCCTCGGCCTGCGCGCCCAGATCGAAGCAGAAGACGGGCAAGCCCGTCGCCAGCGCCTCATGGGTCACGAAGGAGAAGGTTTCGGGCCAGATCGAGGGGATGAGCCAGTGGCTGACCCCGTATCTGGCGACCAGATCGGGGATCTCCCCGATCGCATAGCTGCCATGGATCGGCACCCAGTCGGGCATGGGGAACGCCCGGTCGAAATTGCCGATGACGGCCATGTCGAACGGGCGCTGCCCGGGGCCGGTCAGCTTCTTGCAGATCGCGGACACGACGCCGGCGCCCTTTTGCATGCCGATATCGCCCAGCACGCCGAGAACCGGGCGCGGGCCTTCGGGCGGGCGCAGAATGGCGGGCACCCTGGCCAGCATCTCGTGCGGGGCGACGGTGATCCGGTCGGCGGCTTCGGGATAGGCGGCGGTGACCAGATCGCGGCTGTCCCGGGAAAAGACCGTCAAACCGTCGGCCTTGGCGATCAGCGCGCCCCAGGCTTTGCGCCAGTCCCGCAAGGGGACATGGGTGCCGTCGGGGCGCAGGATGCTGTGGATCCTGGCGGTGCTGTCGGCGGCGGGCACGCCGGTGAAGCGGTTTTCCTCGTCCAGCAGCACGTAAGAGGGGCTGAGCGGGAAGAAATCGTGGAAAAGGATCTCCAGCCGATCCTCGGGCCCCCGTTTCAGGCCGGACAGGATCTCGGGCAGGCCGACCGGATCCGCATCGCCGACACCGCAGGAGTAGATCACCCTGCGCGGTCCGGTGGATGCCAGCAGCCCGGTGACAAGAACCAGATTTCCGGTGTGCCCCGAGATGGTTCCGAACGCGCCGTGGACCTCCAGCGTCAGGCGGCTGGCGCCGCCCACGCGCAGCACGACGGCCGCCCCGCCCGCCGCGATCCGGCGGCTGATTTCCCGTTCGAGATAGCGTTCCGCCCCGCCGCCGAGACTATGGGCGAGGTAGATCGGCAACGGATCGGCGGTCAGGCTGCCGGCCCAGGCGATGGCCAGCGCGAGACGCACGGATTTCAGCGGGTCGGTCGCGATGAAGTCCTGCACCTGGGCATCGTAGCGGGGATAGCGCCGGGAAATGGTTGCGCCGTTGCGCCGAAGCAGTTCCTGCTTCTGGAGCGTGCCGAAGCTTTCCCCGCCGCGATGTTCGACGAAGAGATTGCCAAGCCCGATATGGCGCCCGCCAAGGGCGGCTGCTTTCTGGCACCAATCGACCTCTTCGCCATAGCCGCGCCCGAAGACGGTATCGAGAGCGGGAAGCCGCCGGAGAAACGCGGCATTGATCGCCATGCAGAAGCCGACGCCTGTGGGCGTTGCGGCCTGCCCCGCGACGGGGTCGATCCACCGCGCGGCCCGGTCGATCAGGTCGGCCTGCCCGGGCAGAAGGACATTTCGCCTGCAGATGCCGGGGACCGAGAAGATCTCGGCATCGTTGGACATGGGCGTAACCGTCGCCACCTTGTCCCCGGTCAGGATCGGTTGCATCAGCCGGGAGGCCCAGCCCTGCGGCACGAACGCGTCGGAATTCAGCAAGATGACGTGCTCGCCCAGATCGCGCGCCCGCGCCAGCCCGCGGTTGACGCTGCCGATGAAGCCGAGATTTTGCTCGTTTTCCAGCAACTCCACCGGGGCGTCGGAGCCAAGCCCCTCGCGCCAGTCCCGCAGATAGGGGCGGACCGCCGGATCGCTGGAACAGTCCTCCAGAATGATCAGGCGAAAGGGAATATCGGTGTGCCGCATCACCCGGTCCAGCACCTCGGGCAGGAGATCGAGGGCGTTGTAGACAGGCAGGATGATCGTGACGGTGCCGGTTCCGGCGCTTGATTCCTGCGTTTCCGCCCTTGCCCCGGTCATCGCCGCGGGATGGGCCGTATCGGTGCGGGCAAAGAGATCATCATCCAGAAGGCCGCGGCCCGAGGGGCTGCGGTCGAACCCCAGTTCGGATATGATCCGGCTGTAGGCGCGCGTGTCCCGAAACAGTTTCCAGCGCAGGATCGGCCCGATATTGCGAAACAGAAGCCGGGCGAATTCGGGCCGCAGCGCGCGTTGCGCGGCCCGCACCTCCGCCGTGCCGGGGCCGGGCAGGGGCTGTGCATGGCCGAAGCTTCCGGTCACGCTGGTCAGGGTCAGGTCGGTGCCGTCGCGCGGCATGGTCAACTCGAAGCCCAGGGCGGCCGTGTCGGCAAGGTTCAGCGCGGAAGCGACATCGGGGCGCGGGATATCCGGGCGGGCAACACCGGATTGCGTTTCGCTGGACAGGATCAGATGGGACGCGGTGGACCAGCCCACCACATGCACATGATCCCCGGCCAATGTGTAGAAATCCACATAGCCTGTCGGATGGTCCGGATCGGGGCCCAAGGGAAAGCCCGGCATTTTCAACGTGATGTGCTGATCGGCATATCGGCTGAAAATAGATCTCAATCGTGAAATCATGGTGGGCGAAACGTCCCGTAACCAGCGCGATTGTCAAAAAAACGCCGCTCTGGAATGATCAAGCGGTATGGAAATGAAACGCTAGCTGATTTCCCCAGACCTCACAAGGGCGGGCCCGTTGGCCCCGGAAACCGGCGTTTCGGGGAGTGGGCGCAGTGCATTTCCGCACAACCTTCGCGCGTGTATGTGCATTGATGTAGGGAGATGCCGACCCAGCTTTCCAGCAAGCGGGGCCGCTTGCCCCATTCACGATCTGGAGGAGATATCAGATGACCCATTCGATCCCCGGCCTGCACCATGTGACGGCCATTTCCGGCCCGCCTCAGGCCAATGTCGATTTCTTCACCGGCGTGCTGGGCCAGCGTCTGGTCAAGAAGACTGTGAATTTCGACGATCCGGGCACCTACCATCTGTATTACGGCGATCGGACGGGCAGCCCCGGCACGATCCTGACGTTTTTTCCGTTTGCCGATGCGGGGCCGGGCCGGGCTGGGCCGGGCATGGCCTCCGCCTATGGGTATGCGGTGCCTGCGGGGCGGTTCGACCCCTGGATGGAGCGGCTGGCCGAAGCGGCCGTGGCTTTCGACGGGCCCGTGGAGCGTTTTGGCGCCCGGGTGATCACCCTTGCGGACCCCGACGGCGCGCCGGTGGAACTGATCGAGACCGACCGCGAGAGCGCGGAGGATCTGGACGGGTTTCACTCCGTCACGCTCTGGGAGCGGGATACCGAGCCGACCGCGCGGCTTCTGGTGGATGTGTTCGGCTATGAGCAGGCCGGTCATGAGCCGACCGGCGGGGTGGAACGCCTGCGTCTGAAAGCGCCGGGTGATGCGCGCGGTGCGGTGGTCGATCTGATCCGGTCCGATGCCCCCTCTATCGGGCGGCAGGGCGCCGGAAGCATCCATCATGTGGCGTTCCGCGCCGAAGACGACGCGGTGCAGCAGGCGTGGCGCGAGACGCTGACAAGCGCCGGGTTCGGGCCGACGCCGGTGATCGACCGGCAGTATTTCAACGCGATCTATTTCCGGGAACCGGGCGGAGTTCTGTTCGAGATCGCGACCGATCCGCCGGGCTTTGCGGTGGATGAGGATGTTGCCGATCTGGGCAGCGCGCTGAAGCTGCCGGCTCAATACGAGTCGCAGCGCGACCGCCTCGAACAGGTGCTGCCGCCCCTCAAGGTAACCCCATGAGCAACCGGGCCCTGCTGTCGTTTGGCGGGGCCAGCCCGGGCCGGGCGGCCCGGGGCCTCGTCCTGGCGCATGGGCGCGGTGGCTCCGCGGCCGACATTCTGGACCTGGGCGCGGCGCTTGGTCTGCCCGATGTCGCGCTGGCGGCTCCGGATGCCATCGGGCAAAGCTGGTGGCCCACGTCGTTTCTGGCGCCGCATGCACAGATGGCCCCTTATCTGGAGGCGGGATTGCATGCGCTGGACCGGGCGGTGGAGGCGCTGGTGGAGGGTGGCCTGGCGCGGGACCGCATCGCGGTGGCGGGCTTCAGTCAGGGGGCCTGTCTGGCGCTGGAATACGGGGCGCGAAGCGCCGGTCTGGGGGCGGTCATCGGCCTGTCCGGCGGGCTGGTGGGCACGGGCGACGCCGGTGGCGGCGCGACCGATGCGCTCTACGGGTATGGGCGCAAGCTTTTCGACTATGACAACCGGCTGGAGGGCACCCCCGTCGTGATCGCGGTTCATGCGCGCGACCCGCATATCCCGCTGGCCCGCGCCGAAGATAGCGCCAAGGTGTTCCGGACTCTGGGCGCGGAGGTGGAGCTTCAGGTCACACCCGGCGACGGGCACGGGATAACCGGCGACGGGATGGCGGCCATGCGCCGCCTGCTGAACCGTTAGCAGGGCTTTCCAGCGCCGGACGGATCAGCGGAACCAGTGGTTCCATCCGGCGTGATAAAGCGGCACCAGCGGATGGCCCTGAATGGAGTTGACCTCCGCCTGCAGGGGCGCGGTATCGAGGCCGAAGACCCGGGCGGCCTGCCAGACCCCGGGCGTGAGGAAACGCAGGTTTTCGGGCAGGACCGGCGTGCGATCCGTCAGGCCCATGGGACCGGCGATGACAAAGCCCCAATCGCCGAAGCTGGGCACGTAGACGTGATAGGGCAGCGTGGCGAGACCCGCGCCGGGGGCTTGCGGGTTGCGGGTGGCCGCCAGGGTCGCCTCGATCGTCCAGAAGGCCTGCCGCGCGAATGTGGGCGACCCGGCCTGCGTCACGAAAAGCCCCTGCGCGGAGAGGCGCTCGACCAGCATGGCGTAAAACTCGATCGAGTAAAGCTTTGACACTGCGATGGTTTTCGGGTCCGGCAGGTCGGCGATGATCACATCGTAAATGGCGGTATCCTCGGCGATGAAGGCCCAGGCATCGGCGTTGACGACGGTCACGCGCGGATCGTTGAACGCGTTTCGGTTGAGCGGGGTCAGGGCCGGATTGGTCGCGAACAGCTCCGTCACGCGCGGGTCCAGATCCACCAGCGTGACGGTCTCCACATCGTCATGGCGCAGCACCTCGCGAAGCGCCATGCCGTCGCCGCCGCCAAGGATCAGCACATCCGACCGCCGCGGGGCGAGGCCCATGGCCGGATGGACCAGCGCCTCGTGGTAGCGGTGTTCGTCCAGCGTGTCGAACTGGATCGACTGATCGAGGAACAGCCGGATCCGCTCGTCGAAGCGGGTGATGGTGATGGCCTGATACGGGGTCTGTTCGGAGAGGATGACGTCGTCTTCGAACAGCCGCGCATCGATTGCGGAGACGAGCCGGTCGCTCGCGGCGAGGCCGATCAGGGCAAGCCCCAGAAACCCGGCCCAGGGCAGCCAGAGGCTGCGGCCCAGCCGGTCGCGGAAAAGCCAGAGCGAAAACCCCGCCACCAGCAGGTTCAGCACGCCGAAGGCGAGGCTGGCCGCGATCAGGGAGAGGTTCGGGATGATCAGAAGCGGAAAGGCGAGGCTGGCGGCAAGCGCGCCGATGTAATCCGCGGTCAGCACGTTTTCGAAGCGGAACTCGGCCGCCCCGATCTGTTTCAGCACCCGGGTGATCAGGGGGATTTCCATGCCCGACAGCACGCCGATGATGATCAGCAGCCCGTAAAGCGGCAAGCCGACGCTGCCCGACCAGGCATAGGCGAAGAACAGGACCGGCCCCGACGCGCCGCCGAAGACGCCAAGGGCGATCTGCGCCCGCACGAACCCGCCAAGGGCATCGCCGACAAAGCGCGACAGATAGGCCCCCAGGCCCATCGCGGACAGGAATACCCCGATCACGAAGGAAAACTGCCGGATCGAATCCCCGATCAGATAGCTGGAGATCGTGGCCGCGATCAGCTCGTAGATCAGGCCCGCGACGGCAACCACGAAGGTGGCCGCCAGAAGCCAGGCGACCTTGGGCGTGACCTCGGACCGTGAGGAGGCGGTCAAGACAGGATGACGGCGGCGATGATGATCGAGATCGAGATGAAGACCGCGCTGATCAGCACGGCCAGGGCGGTGTTCTGATCCTCTTCGATCTCCTTGACGATCGAGAAGGGGGTCATCAGATCGAGCACTTTCCACGCGATCCACAAAAGTACCAGCCCGATGCCGGTGTAAAACAGCGTGGAGACGAATTCGGCCAGAACGATCAGCTCAAACGGGTTCATGGGACGGGCTCCTTTTGGGTCATTTGATACGGCCGAGCGAATTGTAGCCACCGCCCGGGCTGCCGGCGCGGATCGAGGCGGCGGTGGCGATATCCCGGCTTTCGCGACCGATGCCGTAATAGGACAGATAGCCTGCGCCCAGAAGGGCGAGGCTGCAGCCGACCAGTATGACGACGCGAAACGGGGTCATGGGCGGGCCTTTCTAATCTTCATCAGTCCAGTCCGAGCCGGACCAGCGGCGTTTTTCATACAATGCGTAGCGGCCTTGCAGCGCCAGGGCGCCCAGAAGGAACACAACCGTCATGGCCCCCATCCAGAGAGAGGTCGTCACCTTCTGACGCACCGATATGGTGACGTAGGAGAGCGGGCTATGATTGCCCTGCCAGCTTTCCGCCTCCTCCAGATCCAGCGTGATCCGATGCACGCCGGTGTCCGCGGGCCGGAACAGATAATGCGCGCGGCGCGAACCTTCGGACCATCGCTCGCCGCCATCGGTGCCGGAGTAATACTGCGCCGCGCGCATCCCCTCGACCACAGGCTCGCCCGCCGCATTCAGGATCTCGGTCGAGAAGAGCGCATAGGCGTTGCTGACATCGGTTTGCAGGTCCACGCGAACCAGCTGATCGGTCGAGGTGAGCGTGAAGTCGTAGGTTTGCGGCAGATCGCGGACCGGCACCCGGTCGACGTTCAGCACCCTGTCACCGGGCAACATCCACAGGGCCAGGGTCAGGAAAAGCGCGAGGGCGGCAAAGCCAAGCAGCGCGGCACGCAGGAAGCCTTCGTCCTTCAACGGTTTGAAAGGGGTCAGGGGATGGGGTTCCGTCACGCGGATTGTGGCCGGATCGATGCCAAGCTGGGCGCAGATCCGTTCGGTCGGGAGCAGGATCGAGCGTTCCACCTCGCGTTCGTTCCGGCTGAAGGAATAGCTCAGCATCGCCTCACGGGACATCAGCGTGACGGCGGTCTTGCTCTCCCCCAGTTTGGGGAGCCAGTTGAACTCCCCTTCCATGAAATCGATGCGCGCCGTGCTGGTCTCGTAGTAGCGGTAATGGCCGTCGTTCAGCCGGGCGCGCGGCGGGCTTTCGGCGCGTTCCACCTGCGCGGTGCCGATCCACATGGGCGAGGGCAGGTCGCGCAGCTTGCGGGTGAAGACAAAGGCGCCGCTTTCATAGCTGAGCCATGCGTAGCCGTGGGTGGGCGAAAACAGCTGATGCTCGGTCCAGCGCCAGGTTTCGCCGCGATAGGTCTCGATCATCCCGAGCGTGCCGATGACGGTGAAATCCGCGCCTTCGATGGTCGCCGTCATGCCGATATTCACCGGGCTGAACGGGTGGTCCCGTTTGCCGATGGAGGTCAGGATCCTGTACTTGTCCTGCGCGTCGAGAACCGCGCCGCAATAGCCGCAGACATGGGTTCGCACGCGGCCCCCGCCCAGCACGCCCAGGCCCGCGCCGCATTGCGTGCAATTGATCGAGGAGAGATCGGTGGTGCGGGTCATGCCGCGCGGTCCGGCTTCAGATCGAACGGGTCGAGCCAGCGGCCCCTGTACCATGCGCGGCCCCCGGCCCAGAACTCGCCGGAGATAAGCGCGCCATCGTCGCCGGCGGCGTTCACGAAGTCGTGCCGCTCCCCGATTTCCATGACTTCGGGGAACTCCCCGCGAATGGCAACGCAGGCGGCGGTGTCGGCCTCCGTCACGGTGTAGGTCTCGCCCTCCACCCGGAAGCTGGAGCCAAGCGGGGGCGCCCCGTTCCATTTCGGAGCCTGTCCCTCCGGCAGCGCGGTCTGGAGGATCACATCGCCCTCGTCGATGCTGATCCAGGCGCCATTGCCGCTGCCGTCGAGGGCCCAAAGCTCATCCCACCAGCCGCGCCCGTAGTCGAACCGGGCATGGCCCACCATCCGGTAGACATGCCGCCCGACGCGCAGCTTGTCGCCAAGGCCGAGCAGCATCGGGACTTCATGCATCTCGCCATGGTTGCCGATCGGGGCCAGCGCATCAGCCTCCCGGAACAGCGTCGTGCCGCAGGAGGGGCAATCGAACATCCGCATCGATTTTTGCAGGCGGTCGAAGCCATTGCCGCAGTTCGGGCAGGAAAGATGGCCTTTGGGCGTCATGAAAAGATATCAGAAAATCGGGTCATATGATGCCGAACTGGTACCTCATGCGGGGGGTGCGGAGCAATGAAAAGCGCGCCGGGTCTAGCCCAGGACCTCGGCCACCGCCCCGGCCGTGGCCGTTATCACGGTATCGGCCTCCTCCCGGGTCAGGCAGAGCGGCGGGGCGAAGCCGATGATGTCGCCCTGCGGCATCGCCCGCGCGATCACCCCGCGCCGGCCCATGGCGGCCACGATCTGCGGTGTGATCTTGCGGTCGGGGTCGAAATAGGTGCGGCTGTCGCGGTCGGCGATCAGTTCCACCGCCGTCAGCATGCCTTCGCCGCGGATCTCGCCCACATGGGGGTGGTCGCCAAGCGCCGCCTGCATCTGCGCGGTGAGGTAGGGCCCCACGGTGGCCGCATTCTCGACAAGGCCAAGGCTGTTGATGAGCTTGAGATTGGCAACGCCCGCGGCGGCACCGATGGGATGGGCCGAATAGGTCCAGCCATGGCCGATGGGTCCGTTTTCGTCCGTCCCCTGTTCCAGCACCTTCCAGACCTTTTCCGATACGATCGAGCCCGACAACGGGGCATAGGCGGAGGTCAGCCCCTTGGCGATGGTCATGATATCGGGGGTCAGCCCGTAGGCGGGGCTGGCGAACATATGACCCAGACGGCCAAACCCGGTGATCACCTCGTCCGCGATCAGCAGAATATCGTGCTTTTCCAGGATCGGCGTGATCGCCTCCCAATAGCCTTCGGGCGGGGGGACGATGCCGCCGGTGCCCAGCATGGGTTCGGCGATGAAGGCGGCGATCGTCTCCGCCCCCTCGGTGTCGATCAGTTGTTCCAGATCGGCGGCGCATTGCGCGGAAAACAGGGTCTCCGACATCTCCCGGGTGTCGCGGCGATAATAATAGGGGCTGGTGGTGTGCCGCACCATGTCGAGCGGCAGATCGAATTTCCTGTGGAACAGGCTGAGCCCGGTGAGCGAGCCGCTCATCAGCCCCGATCCGTGATAAGCGCGCCAGCGGCTGATGATCTTCTTCTTTCGGGGCAGCCCGCGGATGTTGTTGTAGTACCAGACCAGCTTTATGTTGGTTTCATTCGCGTCAGACCCGCCCTGACCGAAATAGACCTTGGACATGTGATCGGGCGCGCGGTCCATCACCATCTTGGACAGGGTCACCGACGCTTCGGTGCCGTGGCCCATATAGGCGTGGTAATAGGCCAGCTCGCGCGCCTGTTCGGCAATCGCGTCGGCGATTTCGGTGCGGCCATACCCCACGTTCACGCAATACAGCCCGGCAAAGGCATCGAGCAGGCGGTTGCCGTCGCGGTCGGTGATGTAGCAGCCTTCGCCCCCGGTGATGATCCGGCCCTGCACCTCGCCGCGCGCATGCTGCGCCAGATGGGTGGAGGGGTGGAGGAAACTGTCGCGGTCCCATTGGGACAGTTGATCATTGGTCAGCATTTGGGGCCCCTTTTTCTCGATATCCGCAGTCTAGCGGAGAACGGCGCGGGTGGTGCAAGGACAATCTATCGCAGATGGACGCGGCGGGGTGTCCGGCTGGTCCGGCCCGCCGGGCGCGGGCGGGCATGCCGTCCGCCCGGCCGGGCCTCTGTTGCCAGAATGCACCGCTTTTGTTAACCAGTTATTAATAAACTGCCGGTCGCGCGCGCCTTTCGTTGTTAATGCCGACGGGCAGGGCGTAGTTCATTGGTCACTGACCAGACGCCGCAGAACGCGGGCCCTGAATGGCGGGCAAAGCCCGGTCACCCACCCGGAACGGGACACGTAAGACCATGACTGCCGACGATCCCGATACGCTGCTGGAAGCCGTATTGGAAATTCTGATGAGACTTCCGAAAAGTCCTGAACAGGTGCTGTCGCAGATCGCCGCAGATCACGCGGATCTGCGCACGCTGCGCCTGATCCGGGTGCTGCTTGAGGCCGATGCGATGATCACCGCGACCTTCAATGGCGGCGCCGATCAGCGGGGCGATGCGCGGCTGGCCCGGGCGGTGGCCGTGCATCTGGCGAAGCTGGCCGATCTGGTCGAAGAGGCGCGACCGGGCGCGCCTGTCCTGTTGCGCGATCTGGCACTCTAGGCCCGCGCGCGGTTTGGCCGTGGCACTCGGGCGGGGGCCGGGCTAGGGTCGCGCCCATGACGCGCCCCGCTGTTTCCTTTTCCGACGATCAGGCCTCCGCCTACGATGCGATTGCGGAGATGCTGCGCGCCGCCGGCGTGGATCTGGACCGCGATACCCTGACGCCGATGGCGGAGGGCAAATCCGCGGTGATGGCGGTGATCGGCAAGGCCGGCAGCGGCAAGACCCTGTTGCTGGCCCATCTGGTGGACGCGCTGGTCAGCGCGGGCGTTGACCTCGTGTCGGGCGATTGGGAAGGCCGCCGCCGCAGGGACCGGCGCACCGTCGCGATTCTGGCCCCCACGAACAAGGCAGCAAGCGTGCTGCGGACGCGGGGCGTGCCCGCGACGACGATCCATCGCATCCTTTACACGCCGGTCTATGACCCGGAATACGAGAAAGTCGCCGAATGGCTGGCCGGTCAGGGCGAGCGGCCCGAGATCGAGGCGCTGAGCGATACGGCGCTGGACCGGGCCAGGGTGGTGTATGACGCGCATAAATCGGTGCCGGCCGCCCTGGCCGCCGCGGGGCTGCGCGGGTCCGATTTCATCACCGGCTGGAAGCGGCGCGAAGACCCGCTGCATATCGGGCTGGTCGATGAAAGCTCGATGCTGGATCAAAAGCAGTTCGAGGATTTGCAGGAGATTTTCCCCACTCTCGTTCTGTTCGGCGATCCCGCGCAGTTGGCCCCGGTCGGTCAGTCGGGCGCGATGGTGTTCGATCAGCTGAAAGGCCCCCGCAAGCAGGAACTGGCCCGGGTCCACCGGCAGGAGGCGGACAACCCGATCCTTGATCTGGCCCATGCCCTTGGCGACCCCGCGCTCAGCTTCGAGCAGTTCGAGCGGATGATCGAGGAGGCGGCGCGGACCGATGACCGGATCGTCGTCGCGCCGCGCGCCGACAGCGATCTGATGGCGCGCAGCCCGGTTCTGGTCTGGCGCAATGCGACCCGCATTCGCCTGATCCGCGCGTTCCGCATGGCCCATGGCGCGCCAGAGGATGCGCTTCTGCCGGGGGAGCCGCTGATCTGCGACGGGATCGAACTGCCGATCAAGCATCGGAAGAAACGGATCGACCTTGAGGCGCGCGGCCTGATCAAGGGCGCGCAGGTGGTCTATATCGGGCCCGGCACCAAGCCGGGGTTTTCGCGGCTGCATGTGGTGGGCGCGGAAAGCCCGCGCCTGTCGGCGGCCTCCATCGTGAAGATCGAAAAGCCGGGGGAGGAGGAGCCCTTCATCCCCTTCGCGGCGCGGATGGGCGCCACATTTCTGCATGGGGCGGCGGTGACGACCCACAAGGCGCAGGGCAGCCAGTGGGAAACGGTGCAGGTCTTCGCGCCCGATCTTTATGCCGCCGCGCGCGCCGGGCGGGAAGAGGCCGGGCAGGCGCTGTGGAAGCGGCTGGCCTATGTGGCGATCACCCGCGCCGAGGAACGGCTGATCTGGGTCACGCGCTATATGCTGTCGAAACCGCAGGCGGTTCTGGGGGTCGACGATCTGGAGGTGCCCGCGGAGCCGCTGGCCCTGCACGTGGAGGAGACATGAAGACCATTCTGATCACCGGGGCGAGTTCCGGAATTGGCCGTGCCACGGCGGAGCTGTTTCTGGCCGAGGGCTGGCGCGTGGGATTGCTCGCGCGCCGCGCCGGACGGCTGGAGGCGCTTGCAGGGGGGCGGCAATCGGCGATGTGCCTGCCCGCCGATGTGAGCGATCTGGCGGCGGTCGAGGCGGCGGTTGCGGCGCTGGCCGAAAAATGGGGCCGGCTGGATGCCGTTTTCAACAATGCGGGCATCTTCACGCCCCAGGGCACGATTGACGAGATCGACCCCGATGACTGGCACCGCAGCCTGGCGGTGAACCTGACCGGCATGTTTAACACCGCCCGCGCCGCGTTCGCCCAAATGCGCGCGCAGGATCCGCAAGGCGGGCGGATCATCAACAACGGGTCGCTTTCGGCCCATTCGCCGCGCGAAGGCTCCGTCTGCTATACCACCACGAAACACGGGGTGACCGGGCTGACCAGAACGCTGAGCCTCGACGGGCGGCGGTTCGGGATCGCGGCGGGACAGATCGATATCGGCAATGCGCGGACCGAACTGGTCGACAAGCTGAATGAGCGGATGCTGGCCGAGGGCAAGCCGCTGATGGACATGATGGATGTGGCCGACGCGGCGCGGTCGGTGCTGCACATGGCAAGCTTGCCGCCTTCGGCCAATGTGCTGTTCCAGACGGTGCTGGCGACGAATATGCCCTATGTCGGGCGCGGCTAGATGCGCCGGACCCATTGCGCCCGCCATTCCGGCGGATCGTAGGGATCGGGCCAGTATTCCACCTGTTTCGTGATCCGGCCCGCGCGGACGGTGTGAAAGGTGAGCGCCACGGCCTCTATCGCGCCGTCGGTCACGTGAACCTCCGTCACCACGGTGTCGCCCTCGGCCACGAGGCGGCGGATATCGAAACGCCAGCGCCCGCTGGCCGGATAGGCGGTGTTCACGGCGGCGAAGGCCGCGGGCCCCTCGATCACCTCGCCCGACTGGGGCCAATCGAGACGAAAATCGGGGCTGAGCCAGCGGCTTGCCGCATGAAAATCATTGCTGGCCATCGCGTCCCAGAAACCGCGCACGGTGTCGGCGGGGCCGGTCATGCGCGGATGTACCGGAACACCGCCGAGGCGAGCCAGCCCGCGGCGATTGCGATGACCAGCGACAGGATGCCGTAGATCAGCGGACGGTCATGGGCGAGATTGTAGATCAGCCGTTCAAGGCCGACCTTGCGCACCGCGATCACGGTGTCGTATTCGGCGATGATTTCGCGGTTCCGGGTCAGGAAGATCCGTGTGCGGTAACTGCCTTCGACCAGATTTGCGGGCAGCCGGACGGAGGTATCGAACAGCGTGTCATCGCGCAGGCTCACCGCCCCTTCGTTCAATTGGTAGAGGCCGTTCTCCTCCCTGATGCGGATCAGCGCGCGGGTGAAACTCGGCTGATCGCTCACGCCCGAGCCCACCACGCGGATCGCCCGGCGGATCGAGATCCGGTGGCGCAGATCGTTGGTGTCGCTCAGTACGTCGCGCAGCGGCGCCGTGGTGGACACGGCATAGAAGGTCGGCGCCTCATCCACCTCGGCGGCGTCGGTGTTGATCCAGATGCCGAAGCGGCGATCCTTGCGGCGCACGGTCACCGGCCGGTCGGGGCCTTCGACGGTGATGATCACCTCAAGCGGGCCGCTGCGCGGGATCGGCGCCTCCCGGCGGACCGCGCCGAAGATCAGGATCTCGGACCCGTCGAAATTGGTGGTGATCGCGATCTCGTCGCGGCTGAGACCGGCCACGACCTGCTCGGCCAGCGCAGGCGCGGGCAGGATCAGGGCCAGGATCAGGAGCAACCGTTTCAATGGGACCCCCCGTTGCCGAGGGAGTAGAGTTCCGCCGGTTCCAGAAGCAAATCCAGCGCCAGCCGACCGCAGACCGCCAGCACCATGATCGCCAGCAGGATACGCAGTTGTTCGGCCTTCATCTTGACACCGATCCGGGTGCCGATCTGCGCGCCGATGACGCCGCCCACCAGCAGTAGCACGGCCAGCACCATATCGACGGTGTAATTGGTCGTGGCGTGCAGAAGCGTGGCGAAGCCGGTGACGAAAATGATCTGGAAGAGCGATGTGCCGACGACGACCTTGGTGGGCATTCCGAGCAGATAGATCATCGCGGGCACCATGATGAAGCCGCCGCCCACGCCCATGATCGCCGCCAGCACACCGACCAGAAGCCCGACCAGCAGCGGCGGGATGACCGAGATGTAAAGGCCCGAGGTGCGGAACCGCATCTTGAACGGCAGGGCATGGATCCAGCCGCGATGCTTGCGGCGCGGAACAGGCGCATCGCCCGCCGCGCGCGCCCGGCGGATCGCGCGCAGGCTTTCGATGAACATCAGCCCGCCGATCAGGCCCAGAAACACGACATAACAGAGCCGCACCAGCAGATCGACCTGACCGAGGGCTGTCAGGATCGCGAAGACCTGAACGCCCGCCGCGGCCCCTACAAGCCCGCCTATGAGCAGGACCGTGCCCATCCTGAGATCCACGGTCTTGCGTTTGAGATGCGCCAGCACGCCGGAAAAGCTGGAGGCCACGATCTGGTTGGCTTCGGTCGCGACGGCGACGGCGGGGGGAATGCCGATGAAGAACAGCAACGGCGTCATCAGAAACCCGCCGCCGACGCCGAACATGCCCGACAGAACGCCGACCAACCCGCCCAAACCCAGCAGCAGAAAGGCGTTCACGCTGACCTCGGCGATGGGCAGGTAGATTTGCATGGGTTGGCTGAGGCCTCCGTCCTTATGGCTTCCCGTGTAGCGCGGCCCTTACGTCAATGCCAGAGTGTCGCACCCCGGGCCGGCTGCGACAGATCGGAACAGGATCGCTATGGAGCCATCGGGCTGTGCCCCGCCCCGGATTTTCGGGTCGCGCTGCCGGACGGAAACGCCGCGCGGCGCCCTGATCCGGGGCCGGTACCGGCATTGCCGGACGGACTCAGGCCGATCGTTACCGTTCCTTGACGTAGGGCTCCCCGCCGGCGCGCGGCGGGATCGCCTTGCCCACGAACCCTGCAAGGATCACCACGGTCAGGATATACGGCAGGGCCTGCATGAACTGCACCGGGATGGTCACGCCGACAAGCTCGATATTCTGATAGCGGTTGCCGACCGCATCCAGCAGCCCGAAGAGAAGACAGGCATAAAGCGCGTACCAGGGCCGCCACTTGGCGAAGATCAGCGCGGCAAGGGCGATGAAGCCGCGCCCGGCGCTCATGTCCTTCACAAATCCGGCGGCAAGGCTGGTGGCCAGATACGCGCCCGCAAGCCCGCACAGGACGCCGCAGATCATCACCGCCGCATAGCGCGCGCCCACCACCGAGATACCGGCGGTGTCCACGGCGGCGGGGTTTTCACCCACCGCGCGCAGGCGCAGGCCGAACCGGGTGCGAAACAGGATCCACCATGTCAGCGGCACGATCGCCAGCGCCATGTAGACTAGGATCGAATGGCCCGAGATCAGTTCGGAATAGATCGGCCCGATGATCGGGACATCGGCCATCGCATCGGCGAAGGGCAGGGTGATTTCCTGAAAGCGTGCGGCCCCTTGCAGCGGCGGCGTGCGCCCGCCTTGCTGAAACCATGTCTGGGCGATGACCACGGTCATGCCCGCGGCGAGGAAGTTGATCGCGACACCCGAGATCAGCTGATTTCCCCGGAAGGTGATAGAGGCCAGGCCGTGAATGCCCGACAGGACGCAGGATGCGGCAATCCCGGCCATCAGCCCGACCCAGACATTGCCGGAGGTGAAGGCGACGGCCGCCGAGAAGAAGGCGGCGGCCAGCATCTTGCCTTCCAGTCCGATGTCGAAAATGCCCGCACGTTCGGAATAGAGTCCCGCAAGGCAGGCCAGCAGCAGCGGCGTCGCCAGCCGGACGGTGCTGTCGAGGATTTGCAGGATGGTCAGGAAATCCATGGGCTCAGCTCCGGGATGTGGCGAGTTTGAAGGCGGCGAAGGCGAAGAAGAGACCCATGCCCGTTTCGATCTGGCGGCGCTTCGGGCTTCGTCAATTTGATGGCAGGCCCGCGCAGCACCATGTTCAGGCCCGTGGGCTCCTCGTCCTCGACCCCGTACGGCGCGTTCCGGCGGCGGCCTTGTGCCATCGAGGTGCCCATGACGGCCAGAATGCTGGGGCCGAGTAC
The DNA here is from genome assembly GCF_965284195.1 of Rhodophyticola sp. Lineage (NCBI taxonomy): Bacteria > Pseudomonadati > Pseudomonadota > Alphaproteobacteria > Rhodobacterales > Roseobacteraceae > Rhodophyticola > Rhodophyticola sp. Next base: position 3,924,771 of record NZ_CBDIRM010000001.1, read on the forward strand.
CAAGAACCCGGATGCGAAGATGCCGAGAGCCAGGAGCAATGCGGGCAGGTGCTGGGCGATCATCGGGGTTACTCCGCCGGGCTGTCCGCGCGGTCGCGGCGGCGCAGGCTGAGGAAGAGCTTTTCCATCGGCATCCGCACCATGTTGTCGAGCGCGCCGGTGAACAGGATGACCAGCGCCTGAATCACGACGATCATTTCGCGGCTGACGGCCGGCATCTCGAATTCAAGCTCCGCTCCGCCCTGATAGAGCACACCGAAGAGGATCGCCGCGAGGAACACGCCCACCGGGTGCGACCGGCCCATCAGCGCCACCGCGATCCCGACGAAGCCCGCGCCTTGCACATTGTCGATCACCAGCCGTTCGGCCTCTCCCATGACCGAGTTGGTGGCCATCAGCCCGGCCAGCCCGCCCGAGATCAGCATCGCGATCATGATGATGCGCACCGGGCTGATACCGGCATAGACAGCCGCCGTTTCGGAATGGCCGAAGGCGCGGATTTCATACCCCAGACGGGTGCGCCAGATCAGCATCCAGACCAGGAAACAGGCCAGCAACGCGAGGAGGAACGAGATGTTGAGCGGGGTGGAGGACCGGAACCCCAGCCACGGCACGATATCTGCCGCGTTCGGCAGATGCACGGCGTCGGCGAACCGCGCGGTTTCGGGCGCCATGCTGCCCGGCACGCGGAACACGTTGACCAGAAGATAGACCAGCAGCGCCGATGCGATGAAGTTGAACATGATCGTGGTGATCACGATATGGCTGCCGCGCTTGGCCTGAAGATAGGCCGGGATCGCCGCCCAGGCCGCGCCGAAGATCGCCGCCGCGCCGCTGGCCACAAGCAGGGCCACGGACCAGTGCGGCCAAGGCACGGACAGGCAGACGACCGCCACCCCGAGACCGCCCAGAGCGGCCTGCCCCTCGCCGCCGATATTGAACATCCGCGCGTGAAAGGCCACCGCCACGGCCAGCCCGGTAAAGATGAAATTCGTGGCGTAGAAAAGCGTGTAGCCCCAGCCATAGGCCGACCCCATGGCGCCGCGCACCATGATCTGCATCGCCTCGACCGGGCTTTCGCCGATATAGAGCACCACAAGCCCGGACACGAGCAGCGCAAGGATCACGCTGATCAGCGGGATCAGGATCACATCGGCCCATTTTGGCATCTTGTCCATCTACGCGGCCCCCTTGGTCATGCCCGCCATCATCAGGCCAAGCTCTCTTTCGTCGGTTTCATCGGGCAGGCGTTCGCCCATGAAATGCCCATCGAACATCACGGCGATCCGGTCGGAAAGCCCCAGGATCTCATCCAGCTCGACCGACACCAGCAGGATCGCCTTGCCCTGATCCCTGAGCGCGATGATCTGCTGGTGAATGAACTCGATCGCGCCGATATCCACCCCGCGTGTCGGCTGCCCGATCAGCAACAGGTCGGGATTGCGCTCCATCTCCCGGGCCACGACCAGCTTCTGCTGGTTGCCGCCCGAAAAATTGCGCGCCGGCAGGCGCGGATTGGGCGGGCGCACGTCATAGCGCTCCATCTTGGCCATGGTGTCGGCGCGGATCTCGGTATTGTTCATCAACAGACGGTTGCGCTGGTACTTCGGGTCATGGTGATAACCGAAGGCGATGTTTTCCCATGCCTCATAGGGCATGATGAGGCCTTCCTGCTGGCGGTCCTCGGGCACATGCGCGATGCCGCGATTGCGGCGGGTCTGTCCGTTGGAATGCTTGCCCGTCAGGTCGATCTGGTCGTTGTTCAGGATCACTGTGCCGCTCTGGGCCGGTCTCATCCCGCCCAGCACCTCCAGAAGCTCGGTCTGGCCATTGCCCGCGACGCCGGCAATGCCGAGGATTTCGCCGGCGCGGATGTGGAACGAGATGCCCTTCAGACGTTCCACGCCCTTGCCGTCCCTGACCTTCAGGCCATCGACCTTCAGGACCGTGGCGCCGGGATTTGCCGGTTTCTTGTCCACGCGCAGCAGCACCTTGCGGCCCACCATCATCTCCGCCAGTTCGGGGGGCGAGGTCTCGGCGGTTTTCACGGTCGCGGTCATCTGCCCCCGGCGCATCACGGAAACGGTGTCGGTCACCTCCATGATCTCACGCAGTTTATGGGTGATCAGGATGATGGTTTTGCCTTCTTCCTTGAGCCGCCCCAGGATCCGGAACAGCTGATCGGCCTCCGCCGGGGTCAACACGCCCGTAGGTTCGTCGAGGATGAGGATGTCGGCCTTGCGGTAAAGCTGTTTCAGGATCTCCACGCGCTGCTGGTGGCCGACGCTCAACTCCTCGACCACCGCGTCGGGGTCGACGTTCAGCCCGTATTCCTCGGCCAGTTCGGTCAGCAGTTTGCGGGCCTTGGCGATGGAGGGTTGCAGCATCGCGCCGTCTTCGGCGCCGAGGATCACGTTTTCGACGACGGTGAAATTCTCGACCAGCTTGAAATGCTGGTGAACCATGCCGATGCCGGCGCTGATCGCGGCCTGGCTGTCGGGGATCGGCGTTAGTTGCCCGTTGATGAAGATCTCGCCCGCATCCGCCTTGTAGAAGCCGTAAAGGATGGACATCAGCGTCGATTTTCCGGCGCCGTTTTCGCCCACGATGCCGTGGATGGTGCCGGGCTGAACGGAAATGGAGATGTCCTTGTTGGCCTGAACCGGGCCGAATGCCTTGGAGATGCCTTTCAGCTCGATCGCGGGGGAGGCTTGGGTCATTTACGTGGTCCTGCGTGCGCACGGGCTTGGAAAAAAGGTATGGAAAGGGCCGCACACCGGAGACCGGGGCGGCCCTTCGTCAACGTTATGGAACGGCGCAGGGGCATATGTCTATGCCGATGCGCCGCAACCGGATTATTGCATCGCCACCGGGCAGGTGCCGTCATCGGAGAAGTTGTGGACGACGATTTCACCCGCGATGATCTGTTCGCGCGCCGCGTCCACGGCCTCCTGCATCTCCGGCGTGATCAACTCGGCGTTGTTTTCGTCCAGCGCATAGCCGACGCCGTCTTCCGCCAGGCCCAGAACCGTCACACCGGTTTCGATCTCTTCGCCGGCGCTGAAGGCGTTGTAGACCGCCACGTCCACGCGCTTCAGCATCGAGGTCAGAACCTGACCGGGATGAATGCCGTTCTGGTTGCTGTCCACACCGATCGACAGGATGCCCTCATCCGCCGCGGTTTGCAGAACCCCCACGCCGGTGCCGCCGGCGGCCGCATAGACCACATCGGCGCCCTGCGCGATCTGGCCACGGGTCAGCTCACCGCCGCGAACCGGGTCGTTCCAGGCCGCAGGCGTCGTGCCCGTCATGTTCGCGATCACGGTCGCGTCGGGATTTGCGGCCACCACGCCCTGGGCATAGCCGCAGCCGAAGCGCGAGATCAGCGGAATGTCCATGCCGCCGACAAAGCCCACGACGCCGGTTTCCGACGCCATGCCGGCAAGCATGCCGACAAGGAACGAGCCTTCATGTTCCTGGAAGATGATCGACTGCACATTGGGCTGGTCGACCACGCTGTCGATGATCACGAAGGTGGTGTCCGGGTAGTCGGGCGCGATGGTGTCCAGCACCGATCCGAAGGCAAAGCCCGCCATCACCACCGGGTTGGAGCCCGCTTCGGCCAGACGGCGGAGCGCCTGTTCGCGCTGTGCGTCCGACTGCAACTCGATCTCGCGATATTCGCCGCCGGTCTCCTCGGCCCACCGCTGCGCGCCGTTGAAGGCCGCCTCGTTGAACGACCGGTCGAATTTTCCGCCCAGATCGAACACCAGCGCAGGGCCGTCGGCCAGAACCGCCGTGACGCTCAGCGCCGTCGCCGCGGCCGCGCCAAGCAAAGATTTCATCAAGCTCATTTAAACACTCCCAGTTGGTGGCGGGCCAGTGGCCGGTACGATCCGGCGCCCGCAAGCAAAGATCTCGTGATCCCTGCGCAGAATAAGGGCAAAGCCGGGCGGGGCGGTCAACCGGATTCTGGTGTGCGGCGCGGCACGGCAGGCGGACCCAACGTCAGCTTTTCCCGGGTTGACGGCAAATTAGGCGGTCAGCACGCGTTCCATGATCAACGCGTCGTCGCGGGTGCCGTCCTTATGGGTGTAGTAGGCCGGGCGCAGGCCGGTTTTCGCAAACCCTGCCCGGACATAGAGGCCGACCGCCGGCGCGTTGCCTGCGGCCACCTCCAGAAACAGGCGGTTCACCCCCTGATCGCGGGCCAGCATCTCGGTGTCGTCCAGAAGGGCCAGCGCGAGACCCTGCCGTCGCGCGGCCGGTGCGACGGCGAGGGTGAGGATCTCCATCTCCGGCGGGAGAAGCCGCAGGAGCAGAAACGCCTGCCCCCGGTGCAGCAGCCGGATACTGGCCTGCGCCAGAAGCTCCCGGAACTCCGCAGCGCTCCATGCACGCTGCCTTGTGAAGGCGCGGTCATGGATCAGGGCCAGCTGCTCCGGGGTCATTCCAGAATGACCGGGGCTGCCTGCCGGGAGGGGGCCGCGTCCGCCACCCGGACATATAGCGGGGCGGGGCGCTGAAAGCTCTGGCCGGTTGCGAATTTCGCCATCGCGATGCGGGCCAGCGGGAGGGCATAGTCCAGAAGAACGGTCGGGCGCGGATGTGCGTCGGATGCGAGCCCATAGGCGATGGCTGCGGCCTCATGGCCCAGCACCTCGCCACCCTCCGGCAGTTCGAGATCGGCGGGCGGATCGGCCGGGTCGATCTGGCGCGGTGGGCCAACCGCCGCGCCGCCCCTGAAGGGCTGCACATAGGCCGTGCCGCGCGGACCGGGCAGGCTGACGAGTTGCGGCGTGGCCGCTTGCGGGCAGTGTGCGCCTCGCATGATCTCAAAGCCGGTGACGCCGATGGCGGGCACGCCAAGGGCCAGCGCCATGCCGCGCGCGGCGGATACCGCGATGCGCAAACCGGTGAAATTGCCCGGACCGGTGCCGACGCCGATGGCGGCCAGATCCGCCGGGGTCAGCCCCTCGGTTTCCATCATATCCGCAATGAGCGGCATCAGAGCTTCCGCCTGCCCCTTTTTCATCGGCTCGTGACGATGGGCGAGCACCCGGTCGCCCCGGACCAACGCGGCGGCGCAGTGGGGGCCGGACGTATCGAAGGCGAGGATCATGGTTCGAGAACCGGCGCCGCGATGACGCGCCGGCAATCGCCGGACCGGCGAGAGGACGCCATCTCAGGCAGGGGTGAGACCGTGATGATGTGCGTGGCGCCGTAACGGCAGCGCCCGGTTCTCATCCCGGCGTCAGACTGCGACAGGGCGAACCTCAAGCACTTCGGGGATGTAATGACGCAGCAGGTTTTCGATGCCCATTTTCAGGGTCAGCGTCGATGACGGGCAGCCGGCGCAGGCGCCCTGCATATGCAGATAGACGACGCCCCGGTCAAACCCGTGGAACGTTATATCGCCGCCATCCTGTGCCACGGCCGGGCGCACGCGCGTGTCGAGCAGTTCCTTGATCTGCCCCACGATCTCGGCGTCCTCGCCATCATGTTCGGCATGGCCGCCGGTGCCGCCGCCTTCGCCTTCCATCACCGGCTGGCCGGACTGGAAATGTTCCATGATCGCGCCGAGAATGGCGGGCTTCACATGGTCCCATTCCACAGCCTCGGCCTTGGTCACCGTCACGAAATCGGTGCCGAAGAATACGCCAGTCACACCGTCGACGGCGAAGATACGGCTTGCCAGCGGAGATTTTCCGGCCGTGTCGGCGGAAGGGAAATCGGCGGTGCCCACACCCAGCACGGTCTGGCCCGGCAGGAATTTCAGGGTTGCGGGGTTCGGGGTCGATTCGGTCTGGATGAACATGGCGGCATATCCTTAGCGGTTTGCTCAGATATGCGCCCGATGGTCCGGGAAGTCAAGTTTTGGAACGGTTCTAAACTGGCAGGAGGCGTCCGGTGCCGACATATCAGGTGATCTGCTCAAGCTGCTCTTTCGACATCTCGCCCGGCACGATCGTCATCGGAACCGGCAGGGTGCCGGCACTTTTGGTCAGCGCGGTCACCAAAGGCCCGGGGCCGCCCTTGCCCGTGCCCGCCCCCAGAACCAGAACGCCGATTTCCGGGTCTTCGCGCACCTGCGCCAGGATCTCGTCCACCGGTTCGCCCTCGCGGATCACCAGTTCGGGGTCGATGCCCTGACGATCGCGCATCCATTTGGCGAAGACGTTGAAATGCGCCTCGATCCGTTCGCGGGCCTCGGCGCGCATCATCTCGCCGACACCGATCCAGTGATTGAATTCATCGGGCGGAATCACCGACAGGATTTCGACGCCACCGCCCGTATGGGCCGCGCGCATGGCGGCAAACCGCATCGCGTTCAGGCATTCGCGGGTATCGTCCAGCACGACCAGGAATTTGCGCATGGTTCAGGCCCTCCGGTGGCGGAGAATGACCTGTCGGGCGGGTCCATGCAACGGATTTAGCGCAAGGCTCCGGCCGCCTTGGGGCCGGTCCGGCCAATGCCCGCTTGCGCGCATCCGGACAAGCGGCCGTCGAAACTCAGGCATCGGCGGATTGCGCCCAGTCCCAGTAAAGCTCCCTTGTTTTCCGAGTCACCGGGCCGATCTGGTAGTGGGTGCCGTCGAATTCGGTTACCGGCGTGACCTTGTTGAGATTGCCCGACATGAACACTTCGTCCGCCGCGCGGAAGCGGTCGAAACCCAGCACTTCCTCCCGGACGTCGTAGCCGTCTGCGCGGAGGTTCCGGATATGGCGGGCCCGCGTGATGCCCGACAGGAATGTCCCGTTGGCGATCGGGGTGAACACCACGCCGTCCTGAACCATGAAGATATTGGCGGTGGCGGTTTCGGCCACATTGCCAAGCGCGTCGGCGACCAGCGCATTGTCATACCCCCTGGACGCGGCCTCGGCCAGCATCCGCGCGTTGTTCGGATAGAGACAGCCCGCCTTGGCGTTGGTCACATTGTCGGCCAGCACGGGGCGGTGGAACTGCGTGGTGGTCAGCCGCGAGGCGGCTTCGGGCGCCGCCATCGGGATCTCTTCCAGACAGATCGCGAAGCCGGTCGCGTTCTCCTTGGGAACAATCCCCATATGGCCGCCATCCAGACCCCAGTACATCGGGCGTATGTAAACGGGCGTGCCCTTCGGGTAGCGTTTCAGCCCCTCCCAGGTGATGTCGAAAATCTCTTGTGCCGTATGGGTCGGCGTCAGCATCAGCGCCGCGGCGGAGCGGTTCACCCGCTCGCAATGGGCCATAAGATCCGGCGCCAGACCGTCCACGTGACGCGCGCCATCGAAAACGGTGGTGCCCAGCCATGCGCCATGATCGGCGGCCCGCATGATCGGAACATCGCCATCATGCCATGCGCCATCGAAATAGGTTTTGATGTTGCTGCCGGTCGCCATCTGATCCTCCCCCCGCAAGTGACGGGGGGAGCATGAGTGACTTTAGGTCAGAGGTCCAGACGTAAACCCGAGCTGATAATCCATCGCGCCGGGTTTCGGGGCGTCGGGCCGGGGTCTGGCCACCGGTTTCAACGGTGTTTCGGCCGCCGTTTGGACCGGTTTGATCTTGGTCAGATATGTCATTAGAATGCTCCCCCAAGGTTTGAAGTCGCGGTTCGGAGTTGGAGATATAAGTGTGCGCCCGGGAAAGTCCAGCCCGGGATTGTGAAAGTTTTGTGCAACTGCGAACAGAGAAGGACCGGTGAGTGTCAGTCTTCGGCCAGAAGCGCCTGCAAATCCAGCGGATCGGTTATCATCGACAGGCTGCCATCCGCGGCGCGCGGCCAGTCTTCGGGCGCGCGGTCCCGGTAGAGTTCGACGCCGTTGCCATCGGGATCGGATAGGTAGACCGCCTCGCTGACACCATGATCGGAGGCGCCTTCGATCGGAATGCCGGCGGCGATGACCCGGGCCACCGCCCCGGCAAGCGCCGCACGGTCGGGGTAAAGGAAGGCCGTGTGAAACAGGCCCGTATGCCCGCGGGGCGCGGGTGTGCCGCCCCGGCTGCTCCATGTGTTCAGCCCGATATGGTGGTGATAGCCGTCCGCCGAGAGAAACGCGGCCTGGTCGCCATGGCGCTGCTGCACCTCGAACCCCAGCACATCCGCATAAAACGCGATCGCGCGGTCCAGATCGGCGACTTTCAGATGCACATGTCCGATGCATGTCCCCTTGGGTGCGGCGTAGGCTCCGTGCGTGATCTCAGACATGTCAGCTCTCCTTTGCTGAACGGCATACCGCCGGAACGCGGACAGAAAAACCGCCATCCCCGCAGGGCTTTCGTGCATGTCCGCGCAGATGCGCGCTGGCGGGTGGGGATGCGTTTGGGTCAAACCCGGCCAGCATCTCCGCGCCCTGCACCTGCCCCGATATGCCGCAGAACGAAGTCCACCCGGTCCTCCACCGGGTGTTTCGGGACGTCCACAAGCTTGTAGCCAAGCTCCGCATAGGCGCGGCGAGTTTCGTGAAACTCCCGTTCGGCGAAGGCGAAATCATGCTGCCGCTCCGCGTCGGCGCGGTAGATCTCCGGCCATGGCGGGCAGAGGAACACCGGCGCGGCGAAGCGAAGGTCGCGGGCTGTCTGCGCCATCCGGTCCGGGATCGGTGCGCCGATGACCCGGCTGTACCCCAACGCCTCGACAAAGCTGCGGTCGAAGAACACGGGGGGCCTTGCTGCGGAGTGCGCCTGATAGGCCTCCACCGACAGGGAAAACAGCAGATCGCGGAAGGCGACGCTATCCTGCCATGGCAGGGCCCGCCCGCCCGCGGCGACCTGATCCTGCACGATCCTGCGGCCGATTTCGGGCTCCGTGCGATACCCGCGCGCGGCCAGCGCCGCCAGCAAGGTGGATTTGCCGCCGCCCGATGCGCCGGTGATGACATGGATCGCCATGCTTCCCCCTTGCGTTCAGGCGGATCTAGCTGCGGATCATCCCGATGATATCATAGGTCTGCTCAAGGATCGGCACCGTGATCTCCCGGGCCCGTTCCGCCCCGCGGCCGAGAATCCGGTCGATCTCGGCGGGGTCGTCCATCAGCCGGGCCATTTCTTCGGAAATGGGCGAGAGCTTCGCCACCGCCACATCGGCCAGCGCCGCCTTGAAATGGCCGAACAGGGCACCCGCATGCTGATCCAGCACCGCCTGCGGCTCAATCTCGGACAGCGCGGCATAGATATTCACCAGGTTGCGCGCGTCCGGGCGCCCCTCCAGACCACGGACATCGCCGGGCAGCGGGTCCGGATCGGTCTTTGCCTTGCGGATCTTCCGCGCGATGGTGTCGGCATCGTCGGTCATGTTGATCCGCGATTTGTCCGATGGGTCGGATTTCGACATCTTTTTCGTGCCGTCCTGTAGGTTCATCACCCGCGTGGCCACGCCTTCGATCACCGGCTCGACGATGGGAAAGAACTCCACCCCGTAATCGTGGTTGAACTTCGCCGCGATGTCGCGGGTCAGTTCCAGATGCTGTTTCTGATCCTCGCCCACGGGCACATGGGTGGCGTGGTAGATCATGATATCGGCGGCCATCAGCGCGGGATAGGCCAAAAGCCCGAGCGAGGCCGCCTCGGCGTTCTTGCCGGCCTTGTCCTTCCACTGGGTCATCCGCCCCATCCAGCCCATCCGTGCGATGCAGTTGAAAATCCAGGCCAGTTGGGCGTGTTCGGGCACCTGGCTCTGGTTGATCAGGATGGATTTTTCCGGGTCGATCCCACTCGCCAGAAAGCCCGCGCACAGCTCGCGCGTGTTCTGGCGCAGGGTGTCGGGGTCCAGCAAGGTCGCGGTGATCGCGTGCAGGTCCACCATGCAGTAGACGGTTTCGTGCGTGCCGGCATCCTGCATCTCGACGAAGCGTTTGATCGCGCCCAGGTAGTTGCCAAGCGTCAGACCGCCCGAAGGCTGGATGCCGGAGAAGACGCGGGGGGTGAAAGATGGGTTGGACATCTTTGATGTGACCTTATCTGCGGTGCCGATGCACTCTGGCCATCGGCGTCGGCCTCGCTTACCCATGCGGGCCAAGCCCGTCAACCAAGGGAGATCACGCATGCAGGACCCGGATGCCAACCCCTTCAACGTGCTGCCGCCGGTGGTGATTGCGCTGGCCGTGGTGATCTTCGGGCTGGAGGTGATGTTTCAGGCCGCCACCGCGGGGTTTCTGGGCGGTCAGGCCGGCGTCGGCTGGCGGCTTGCGGCCATCGGCGACTATGGCGTGCTCAATGACGTGGTCGACTGGATGCTGGCCAATACCAGCTATCCGCCCGAACATCTGGTGCGCTTTGTTACCTATCCGTTGATCCACGCCGGAATGATCCATGCCGTCTTCGTGGTCGTCTTCATTCTGGCCATCGGCAAGATGGTGGCGGAGGTGTTTTCGCCGTTGGCATTCGTCGCGGTTTTTCTCGTCTCCGCGATTGCGGGGGCGCTTGGCTTCACGCTCCTGCTCGACAGCCCGTATCCGCTGATCGGCGGGTATCCTGCGGTCTACGGGCTGATCGGGGCGTTCACCTTTCTGCTCTGGGCCGATCTGGCGGCGCATGGTGCGAACCGGTTTCGCGCCTTCGCGCTGATCGCGGCGCTGCTGGCGATCCAGATCCTGTTCGGCGTGATCGACGGCGATTTCGGCAATGTGGTGGCCAATCTTTGCGGCTTCGTGGCCGGCTTCCTGATGTCCTTCGTGGTCAGCCCCGGCGGCTGGCAACGGGTCCTGGCGAAGCTGCGCCGCCGTTAGGAGCGGCGGAGCGCGCTGCGCAGTTCGGCGATGTGGAAAGCGTTCAGGGCCCGCCCGATGAGGAAATAGCTGAGCATCCCGAGCAGGACCATGGCCGCCAGCGCGCCGTAGCGCCAGCCATCGGTTCCCAGAAGCGGCCCGAGCAGCAGCGCCAGCCCCCACAGCACCACCCCCATCAGGATCGACGCGATGGAGATCCGCCAGATCCGCCGTCGATAGCGGTCGTCGAAGCGGGCGACCTCCCCCATCGGTCTGGTGCCGCGCGACAGAAGCCAGACCATGACCCAGGCCGCGACCGTGGTGCCGATGGCGGCACCCAGAAAGCCGATCGCCATGGCCAGCCCGACGGCGACAACGGCGTTGACCACCATCGCCACCACCGCATAGCGGAACGGCGCTCTTGTATCCTCGCGCGCGAAATAGAGCGGCTGCATGACTTTCTGAAGCACGAAGGCAGGCAGCCCCGCGCCATAGACCGCCAGCGCCAGCGCCGTGGCCGCCACGTCGTCCGGCCCGAAGGCGCCGCGCCCGAAAAGGACGGAGACGAGCGGAACCGGGATCACCATCAACGCCACCGCCGACGGCACGGTCAGCGCCATCGAGAGTTCCGCCGCGCGGCTGAGCGCCTCGCGCCCGCCCGTGGCGTCATCGGCGCGCAGCCGGCGTGACAGATCCGGCAAAAGAACGATCCCGATTGCGATCCCCACCACGCCGAGGGGCAATTGATAGAGCCGGTCCGCAAGGCTGAGCCATACGATCGCGCCCTCGAAGAAGCTGGCGACCTGGCGGCCCACCAGCAGGTTGATCTGCACGACGCCACCGGCCAGCATCGCCGGAGCCGCGATGATCGCCAGCCGCTTGAGATCGGGGGTCAGGCGCGGCATTTGCAGCCGCATCCGGAATCCCGCGCGCGCGGCGGCCACCCAGACCAGCACCACTTGGGCCACGCCCGCCACCAATACGCCCCAGACCAGCATCGTGCCGGCGTGGATCCCGGTGATCCCGGCCAGCCCGGGCGCCTCGACCGTGACCACGTCTTCCAGCACACCGGTGTCCGCCAGTAGCAGGGCGCAGATCAGGACCATGTTCAGAAGCACCGGGGCGGCCGCGGCGGCGGCAAACCGGCCCGAGGCGTTCAGGACCCCGGACAGCAGTGCCGCAAGGGAGATGAAGAGGATGTAGCCGAACGCAATCCGCCCGAAGACCACCGCCAGATCAAACCGTGCATCCCCGGCAAAGCCGCTTGCCATGGCAAGCACCAGCCACGGCATGATCAACTGGGCGACGAGCGTGAAGACGATCAGGAGCGTGGCCAACCCCGCGAAGGCCTCTCTCGCGAAGCCTTCGGCATCCTCCCGGCCTTCCAGTTTCTTCGAGAAAAGCGGCACGAAGGCGGTGTTGAACGCGCCTTCGGCAAAGAACCGGCGGAACATGTTGGGCAGGCTGAAGGCCACCAGAAAGGCCTCCGCCACCGGACCCGCGCCCAGAATGCCGGCGATGAGAATGTCGCGGGCAAAGCCGAAGACACGGCTGAGCAGGGTCCAGACCCCGACCGTGAGGAACCCCGCGACAAGCCGGATCGGACGCGCGGCCGCCATCGCGCTCAGGCTCCGGCCCGCTCGGCAACCCGTGCGATCGCGTCGCGGAGCTTGCGTTCAAGGCTGTCCTGCTTGGATTTGGTGTAAAGCTTCAACCCGAACATATCCTTGACATAGAAGGTATCGACCACCTGGGCCCCATATGTCGCGATGACGGCGCTGGCGATATAGATATTCGATGCCGCAAGCGTTTTGGTCAGATCGTAGAGCAGACCGGGCCGGTCGCGGGTGTCGACCTCGATGATCGTGTAGATCTCGGAGCCGTCATTGTCGAAGGTGATGTTGGTCGGGACATCGAAGGGCCGCTCGCGTTTCTTGATCTTGTCGCGGCGCTCCAGCGCGTGACTTGCCACTACCTCGCCTTTCAGGGTCTTGCCGATCATGTCGCGCAGGCGGGGCAGGCGGGCCTCCTCATAAGGGTTGCCATCGGCATCCTGCACCCAGAACACGGCGGTGGCGAACCCGTCTTTGGACGTATAGGTGCGGGCATCCACGACATTGGCCCCCACAAGGCTGAGCGCGCCCGCCAGACGGCTGAAGATGCCCGGATGGTCGGCCAGCGCAAAGCACACGCGGGTGGCATCGCGATCGGTGTCGCGGCGGGTGTCTATCCGGATCTTGGTCTCGCCCAGATCGCGCAGCATCTCGGCGAAGGTGATCTGGCTCGCCAGATCGAGGCCCTGCCAATAGGGCCCGTAATGCCGCGCCATTTCGATCTTGAGTTCGGGTTTGTCCCAGCCGTCGAGGGCTTCGCGCAGTGCGCGCTTGGCCTCGCTTTCCAGCTTGTCGCGGTTGAGATCCTCTAGACCGTTTTCCAGCGCATGGGCGGTCGCCCGGTAAAGCCCGCGCAAGAGCGTGGCTTTCCAGTTGTTCCAGGTATGCGGCCCGACCCCGCGAATATCGCAGACGGTCAGCACGGTCAGCAGGTCCAGCCGGTCCCTGGTTTTGACGGCCTTGGCGAAATCGCGGACCGTGCGCGGGTCGGAGATATCACGTTTCTGCGCCATGTCCGACATCAGCAGATGATAGCGCACGAGCCATTCCACGGTGTCGCACTCCGCCGGTTTCAGCCCGAGGCGCGGGCACATCATCCGCGCAATCCGGGCGCCGAGGATCGAATGATCCTCCTTCCGGCCCTTGCCGATGTCATGCAGCAGGCAGGCGACGTAAAGCACCTTGCGGTTCACGCCGCTCTTCAGGATCCGGCTGGCGACCGGCAGTTCCTCGATCAGTTCTTCCCGCTCGATCTGCGCGAGGGTGGAGACCACCTGTATCGTGTGCTCGTCCACCGTGTAGCTATGATACATGTTGAACTGCATCATCGCGACGATTTCGGCGAATTCCGGAATGAACGCGCCCAGAACGCCCAGTTCGTTCATCCGACGCAGCCCGCGTTCCGGATTGCCGTGTTTCAGCAGGAGATCCAGGAAAATCCGGTTCGCCTCTGGGTCCCGGCGCAGATCCTCGTCGATCAGCTCCAGATGGCCCGCGACCATCCGCATCGCATCGGGATGGAGCAGATATCCGGTGCGCAGCCCCTCCTCGAAGAGGCGCAGAACGTTCAGCTTGTCGGCCAGAAAGGCGGTCTCGTCCTCCACGCTCAGGCGGTTCTGCTTGACGGCGTAGCCGGGTTTCAGCTTCTTGCGGCGGGTGCGTTTGCGGCCCCGGAACAGCTCCCACAGACCCGGTTCGCGCTTGACGTGGCTCGCCTCGAGCGCGGTCAGGAAAATCCGCGTGAGTTCGCCCACGCGGGTGGCGTGGCGGAAGTAATCCTGCATGAAATGCTCGACCGCGCGCCGCCCGTCATGATCGGTATAGCCCATGCGATCGGCCACCTGGACCTGCATGTCGAAGGTCAGCTGATCCTGCGCGCGCCCGGCGATCAGATGCAGATGGCAGCGGACCGACCACTGAAACCGCTCCGCCGCGTCGAAGGCATCGAACTCTTCCTGCGTGAACACGCCCAGCCCCACCAGTTCGCGGGCCCGCTGCACGCCGTGCAGGTACTTCGCGATCCAGTAGAGCGTCTGCAGGTCGCGCAGCCCGCCCTTGCCCTCTTTGACATTGGGCTCCAGCATGTAGCGCTGGCCGCCCTGCTTGCGGTGGCGCGTGGCGCGCTCTTCCAGTTTCGCCTCGATGAACTCGGAGGCGGTGCCGGCGAAAAGCTGGCTGCGCAGCGTGTCCTGCAGATCGGCGGCCAGGGCGGCATCGCCCGCCAGATAGCGCATCTCCAGAAAGGTCGTGCGAATGGTGTAGTCGTCCTTGCCCAGACGCAGGCAGTCCTTGATGGTGCGGCTGGAATGGCCGACCTTCAGGCGCAGATCCCACAGCATGTAGAGCGTAGATTCGATGATGCTCTCCACCTTGGCGGTCATCTTCCACGGCGTGACGAACATCAGGTCGACATCGGAAAACGGCGCCATCTCGCCACGGCCGTAGCCGCCCACCGCCATCACGGCGACGCGCTCCGCGTCGGTGGGTGTCGGGGTCGGATGCAGCTTCGCGGTCGCCACATGAAGTACTTCGCGCAGCATCCCGTCGGTCAGATAGGCATAGGCGCGCAGCACCCGGCGCGCGGCGGTCGGATCGGCGGCGAAGGCCGCGCTGATCTTGCTGCGCCCGGCCTCCTTCACCTCGGCGAGGATCTCGACCACATGCGCGCGGATCTCGCCGGCATCGGCGCAATCGGCGATCCGCGCCTCGATCCGCCGGCGGATGGCAGGCTGATCGAAGACCTGCGATGCGGGACAGATCAGCTCCGCGGCATCCGAAGGCTCTGAAAGGACCGGTGGCGAGGGGTCAGAACCCCGCAGGGCCAAGGCGTCTTGGGGCAGGGTCAATCACGGCCACCTGGTTGTTTTGGACTTGGGCAATGGCCATGGCCCGCTGATTGGTGCCATCGCTTCTGAGGCGGAATACTCCGTTCGCGCCGTTAAAGCCAGAGGAGGCGGTGAGATCCGCCGCACCCAGTCTGCCCTGGGACGCGGCTGTCTCGGCCACGGCGCGCATCGCGTCATAGCCGATGGCGGCCAGGATATGCGGGGTGGAGCCGTTTGCCGCGCTGTAGCGGGCATTGAAACTGGCCGCCGCCTGCGGATCGGGCAGGGCGAACCAGCCGCCTTGCAGGCCCGAGAGTTCCAGCGTCTGCGGCGGCACATCCCATCGCGTCAGCCCGATGACCCGGGTGCTTTCCGTGTCGAGCCCGTTTTCGGGCAGCAATTGCGCGAAAAGCGGCAGGGCGCCCGCGGCATCGGAGGTCATGATCAGCGCATTGGTATCGGTGGACCGCACGGTGCTCATCACGGTCGGCAGGGCCGCGACCACGCCGTTTTGCGAAAACTCGTAGCTGACCCGGCCGGTGATCGTGGCGCCGGTGCCCGCAACGGCGCGTTCCACCGCGTCGCGTGCGACCTCGCCCGCCAGATTGCGGGCATGCAGGATCAGGATCCGGTTGCGCCCCTGGGTCGCGGCATAGTTGACGACGCGCGCGGCGGTGTTCTGGAAGGTATGGCCCAGCACGAAGACATTGCCGCCCGCGATCTCGGTGTTGTTGGAGAAGCTCAGCACGTTGATGTTGGAGCGCGCCACCGCAACCCCGACCGCGGCCGCCGCATCGGACCGGAGCGGCCCGAGGATCACATCCGCACCCGCGCTGACCGCCTGTTGCGCGACCGCGGCGGCCTGGGCCGCATTGCCGGCTGTGTTGTAGACCGTCAGGTTGATCTCGACACCCTGCACTTCGGCCATAGCCATGCGCGCCGCGTTTTCGAGGCTGCGGGCCACCAGATCGTCGCCCGCGCTGGCCGAGCCATAGGGCAGGAGCATGGCCACCTCGATGGTCTGGCCGGAGACGCGGGGGCCGATGGGGCCGCTGACGGGATTGCCCACCTGACAGGCGGCAAGAAGGCCGGTCAGCGCGAGAACGGAAAGCAGCCGGAATGGCTTGCGGAAGTTACGCAAAGCAGAGATCATGAGGATCCTCGTCTCCCTTGGGGCACCTGTCATCTATACGGGCGAGACTAGTGCGTTCAGACCCCCAAGTAAACGCCGCCGGAGCCTTTGGCCATGCCCGATCTGCCCACCGATCCCAGCCCAATGGCAACGCCCGCGCGCCGCGTGACGCTGGCGCCGGGGCTGTACTTCGTGGCGACGCCTATCGGTGCCGCGCGCGATATCACCTTGCGCGCCCTCGACATTCTGCTGAGCGCCGATCTGCTGGCCGCCGAGGATACGCGCACCGCGCGCAGATTGATGGAGCTGCATGGCATACCCTTGGGCGACAGGCCGCTTGTCGCCTATCACGATCACAACGGCCCGGCGCAGCGGCCCCGGCTGCTGGCGGCCCTGGCCGAGGGCAGGACGGTGGCCTATGTCTCCGAGGCCGGGACGCCGCTTGTGGCCGATCCCGGGTATCAGCTTGGCCGCGCCGCGATCGAGGCGGGTGCGCCGGTCTTTGCGGCGCCGGGTCCCTCCGCCGCGCTGGCGGCGCTGACGGTATCCGGCCTGCCGAGCGACCGGTTCCTGTTCGCGGGCTTCCCGCCCAGCCAGGCGGGTGCCCGCAAGCGGTTCCTGGACGGGCTGGCGGATATCGAGGCCACCGTGATCCTCTACGAAAGCCCCAAGCGCATTCACCGATTGTTAGATGTTCTGGGCGAAACTCTGGGTCAGGCGCGTCAGATCGCGCTGTGCCGGGAGCTGACCAAGCGTTTCGAGGAGGTCATCCGCGGCACGGTTGCCGAACTGCGCGAGGCCATCGAGGGCCGCGCGCTGAAAGGCGAGATCGTGCTGGTGGTCGGGCGCGGGCAATCCCGGCAGGCCAGCGCCGACGACATGGAGACCGCGTTGCGCGAGGCGCTGAAAACCCAACGGGTCAAGGATGCCGCCGCCGAGGTTGCCGAGAAACTGGGGCTGCCGCGTCGCCTTGTCTATCAGGCGGCCCTGAAACTGGAAGATAACGCATGAGCGGGATGACGAGCTATCTGGCTGGCAGGACCGCAGAAGACAGGGTTGCCGCGGAATATGCGCGCGGCGGCCACGTGATCCTGTCCCGCCGCTGGCGCGGCCAGGCCGGCGAGATCGATCTGGTTGCCGAAAAGGACGGGGAGACGGTTTTCATCGAGGTGAAGAAAAGCCGCAGTTTTGCCCGGGCCGCCGAACGCCTCTCCCGCCGTCAGATGCAGCGGATCTATGCCAGCGCCTCCGACTACCTTGGCCATTTGCCGGATGGGCAGAACAGTGTTGCCCGGTTCGATGTGGCGCTGGTGAATGACCGCGGCATGATCGAGATCGTCGAAAACGCACTCTGCGCCTGATCGCGGCATTCCCCCATTGCAAGCTCGCCGCCGTCGCGCCATGAAGGCGGGACCTACGCTGGATGGAGTGCTGCCATGGCCCTGAAAGTCGCGTTTCAGATGGACCCGATCGACCGCGTCAACATCGATGCGGACAGCAGTTTCCGGCTTGCCGAAGAGGCGCAGGTCCGGGGCCATGAACTGTTCTTCTACACGCCCGAGAAGCTGGCCTATCAGGAAGGCCGCGTGACCGCCCGCGGCTGGCCGCTTGAGGTGCGCCGGGTCAAGGGCGATCACTTTTCGCTTGGCGCCTATACCGAGGTGGATCTTGCAGAATGGGATGTGATCTGGCTGCGTCAGGATCCGCCCTTCGACATGGGCTATATCACCACGACGCATATGCTTGATCGGCTGCATCCCGCCACGCTGGTCGTGAACGATCCGTTCTGGGTGCGGAACTATCCCGAAAAACTGCTGGTTCTCGATTTTCCCGACCTGACCCCGCCAACCACCGTCGCCCGGGATCTCGACACGCTGAAGGCGTTCAAGGCGCGCCATGGCGACATCATTCTCAAGCCGCTTTATGGCAATGGCGGGGCGGGCGTGTTCCGCCTGACGCCGGAGGACCGGAACCTCAACTCGCTTCACGAGCTTTTTGCCGCCATGAACCGGGAGCCGCTGATCGCCCAGAAATTCCTCCCGGATGTGAGCGCTGGCGACAAGAGGATCATTCTGGTCGACGGAGAGCCGGTCGGCGGCATCAACCGTGTTCCGGCGGAGGGCGAAACGCGGTCCAACCTGCATGTGGGCGGGCGCGCGGAAAAGATCGGACTGACCGACCGTGATCTGGAGATCTGCGCCCGGATCGGGCCCCTGCTGCGGGAAAAGGGGCAGGTTTTCGTAGGTATCGACGTGATCGGCGGCTGGCTGACAGAGATCAACGTGACCTCGCCCACGGGCATTCAGGAGCTGGAGCGTTTCGATGGCGTGAACATCGCCGAGAAGATCTGGCAGGCGATCGAGGCGAAACGCGCCGGGCGCTGACGGAGCCGCCGCGGCGAGCGGCGTCTCAGGCCGGACGGACGGGCCCGATCCGGGAACCGTCCGGACCTTGAAGGGGGCCGCAGGATCGCGGGAACCGCCTGTTTCGTAACCTGTCCGCCGGCCCGGCGGCTCTTGTCAGTTCTGGGCTCCGATCAGGCGAAACCCGATCGCCTCGGCGATATGGGGCGCGCCCACGGTCTCATCCCCGTCCAGATCGGCGATGGTGCGCGCGACGCGCCGGATGCGATGATATCCGCGCGCGGAGAGGCGAAACCGGTCGGCGGCCTTCAGCAGCAGTTCCTTGCCTTCGGCATCCGGCGTTGCGATCCGGTCCAGCGCGTCGCCCTCGGCATCCGCGTTGCAACGGGCGGGCAGATCAAGTGCGGCGAAGCGCGCGGCCTGCCTGTCCCGCGCCGCCGAAATGCGCGCGGCGATCGTGGCGCTGCTGTCGCCCGAGGGCGGCAGATCCAGATCCGCATAGCCCACCGGCGGCACCTCAAGGCGCAGGTCGAACCGGTCCATCAGCGGGCCGGAGATCTTGCCCAGATAGTCCTCCCCACAGATCGGTGCCCGGCCGCAGGCCTGATCGGCATCGTAGAGATGCCCGCAGCGGCACGGATTGGCGGCGGCAATCAGCAGGAAGCGGCAGGGATAGGTGACATGGGCATTGGCCCGCGCCACGACGACATCGCCGGTTTCGATCGGTTGTCGGAGCGTTTCCAGCACGGCGCGCGGGTATTCGGGAAACTCGTCAAGAAACAGCACGCCGTTATGCGCAAGACTGATTTCGCCCGGTTTGGCCCCGCGCCCGCCACCGACGATGGCCGCCATCGACGCGGTGTGATGCGGCGCGCGGTAGGGGCGGGTGCGCGAAATGCCGCCCTCGTCCAGAAGGCCCGCCAGCGAATGGATCATCGAGGTTTCCAGCGCTTCGGCGGGCGACAGCGGCGGCAGAAGCCCCGGCAGGCGGGCCGCCAGCATGGATTTGCCCGACCCGGGCGGTCCGACCATCAGAAGGTGATGACGGCCCGCCGCCGCAATCTCCAGCGCGCGCTTGGCCCGTTCCTGCCCTCGAACTTCGCGCAGATCCCCGGGCGTTGCATCCTGCGTCACCTCGCCCGGAATGGCCTGCGCCAGGGGCGCGCGGTCCGTCAGATGGGCGATCATTTCGGCCAGCGACCCGGCGGCGAAAACCGGCGTGACCCCGACCCAGGCCGCTTCGGCGCCGCAGGCCGCCGGGCACAGAAGCACGCGGTCATCCTCCCCCGCGGCAAGGGCCGCCGGCAGGGCGCCGATAACCGCGACAAGGCTGCCGTCGAGAGAAAGTTCGCCCAATGCCACGGCCTCTTCCACGCGTTCGCGGGGCAGAACGCCAAGGGCTGCCAGCAGGGCGAGCGCGATCGGGAGGTCAAAATGAGAGCCTTCCTTGGGCAGGTCGGCGGGGGAGAGATTGATCGTGATCCGTTTCGACGGCAATGCGATGGCCATGCCCGAAAGCGCCGTGCGAACCCGTTCGCGCGCCTCCGATACGGCCTTGTCCGGCAGGCCCACGATCGCGAAGGCGGGCAGGCCCGGCGTGACCGCGCATTGCACCTCCACGCGGCGCGCCTCCAACCCCTCGAAGGCGACGGTATGGATTCGGGCAAGGCTATCGGGGCGGGCGGTATCCAGCATAGTTAACCGCTACGATCCGGAGGTTAGGAAAGCGTTAACACCCGCTGGTCTGCGCAGCGCCCGTCACCTGGGCAGGGGAAACGGGCGCCGCGGCAGATCCATGTCGTAATTCGGCTGCTCGGGGCCGTCAGACAGGCCGGCCTCATACCACGCGCGAAAGGCCGGATGGTCGAGCTGTCTGGCGACATAGGCCTGTGCCATGTCGGAAGCGGGCAGGCCGTAGGTGGCGATCCGGGTTGCGACCGGGGCAAAGAACACATCGGCCAGCGAATAGGCGCCGCACAGCCACGGGCCGCCATGCGCCTCCAGCGCCAGGCGCCAGATCAACTCCAGCCGCGCGAGGTCGGACCGGACGGCATCCGACACCTCGAACCCGCCCCACGCAGTGCGCAGGTTCATCGGACACGCCCCGCGAAGCGCTGCGAACCCGGCATGCATTTCGGAAACGAGGCTGATGGCTCGGGCGCGCGCCACGGGTTCGGCGGGAAGAAGCCCGCGATCCGGAAACGCTTCGGCCAGATGCCAGGCGATTGCGATGCTTTCGGTCAGAAGCCCGCCATCGGGGGTGCGAACGACGGGGACAGTGCGGCCCGGCGCAAAGGCGGCGACGTCGCGGGCGAAGCGCTCGTCATAAAGGCGGGTGACCGACACCTCGACGGGGATGTCAAAGGCGGCGAAGGGCAGCCAGCCGCGCAGCGACCAGCTGGAATAGGATCGATCGGCGATCAGAAGAGCATAAGTCATGCGGATATTGAGACGGCGTGCGCCTGCCCGGTCAAACGGCAATTCCTGATCGGGCCCATCACGGTGTGTGATTGATCCGCTCCACCGACCAGCCTTCGGGCCCGTGTTGCAGGCAGGTGACCGAAAGAGGGTCGATCCGGTGGCCGATGGCCTGCGCGGGCGGCAGACCGGCGGCGCGGCCGATCTGGGTCATGATCACGCCGATATGGGCCACGGCGACGATATCCCGCCCCGCATGGTGCCGTGTGAGGCGGCTCACCACCGGATCGACGCGGGCGGCGACCTGATGCCAGCTTTCGCCATCGGGCGGGGCGACATCCCCCGGCATTTCCCAGAACCGGCGGCTCAGTTCCGGCTCGCGGTCCATGATGTCGGGAAAGCCCAGCCCGTCCCAGGCGCCGAAATTGAACTCCCGCAGATCCGGTTCATGGGGGAGCCGCAGGCGGTTCGCCTCCAGCCTGTCGGCGGTCGCGGTGGCGCGGATCAGGTCGGAGGAGACCAGCACCGCCGGTTCCGGAAGGAATGCGTGGAGGCGGGCGATCCGGTCGTCGTCGGAAAGATCGGCGGGAACATCGCGCCAGCCGACCATGGCCTTTTCATGGGTCGGGCCGTGACGCACCCACCACCAGCGGGTCATCATCGCGGCACGCCCTCCGGCAGCGCGCCCTTCAGAACCTGCGGCAGCCCGGCGGTGATCTGCACGACGAGGTCCGCCTTGGCGGCAAGGCGCTGGTTCAGGAGGCCTTGCGCGGTGAGAAACCGCCTGCCGAGCCGGGTTTCGGGCACGATGCCCTGGCCGACCTCGTTGGTGACGACGATCACGGGCGCCGCGGTCCCGGTCATGGCCCCGATCAGGCCGGTGGTCTGTTCGTCCCAGTCCATCTCCGCCAGAATGATGTTGGTCAGCCACAGGGTCGCGCAATCGACAAGCGCGATGTCCTCGCCCCCCATGGCGGCCAGCGCCGGGGCCGCCTCGATCGGGGCTTCGATCACGCGCCAGCCCTGTCCGGCGCGGCGGGCCTGATGCAGCGCGATCTTGCTGCGCATCTCGTCGTCGAAGGCCTGCGCGGTCGCGAGATAGACCTTGGCCAGCCCTGTGGCGTGGACCAGCCTTTCGGCAAAGGCCGATTTGCCCGAGGATGCCCCGCCGATCACGAGGCTGAGAGAGGGTAGGCGCAATTATTTGTCCCTTACAGTGAACCAAACGGCATATTGCTTCGTATCCCTCATAGAGCCGCGATCAGCGCGGTCCAACATCAAACACTTACCGGGGGGTGAGTTATGGCTTTGGATATGGGTGGAGACCAGTCGCTTTCGCGTCGCGCCATGCGCGCCGAGCTACTGGATGCGGAAACGGAGTTGCGTCTGGCCTATGCCTGGCGGGACCACCGCGACGAGGCGGCGCTGCACCGGCTGGTAACAGCCTACATGCGTCTGGCGATCTCGATGGCGGCGAAGTTCAAACGCTACGGCGCCCCGATGAACGACCTGATCCAGGAAGCCGGGCTGGGCCTGATGAAGGCCGCCGACAAGTTCGACCCCGACCGGGGGGTGCGGTTTTCGACCTATGCGGTCTGGTGGATCAAGGCGAGCATCCAGGATTACGTGATGCGCAACTGGTCCATGGTTCGGACCGGGTCGACCAGCAGCCAGAAATCGCTGTTCTTCAACATGCGCCGGGTTCAGGCGCGCCTTGAGCGCGAGGCGATGGCCGCGGGTGAGCGGCTGGACAAGCATCAGTTGCGCCAGATGATCGCGACCGAGGTGGGGGTGCCGCTTCACGATGTGGAGATGATGGAAGGCCGCCTGGCCGGGTCGGACTATTCGCTGAATGCCACCCAATCCGTGGATGACGAAGGCCGGGAATGGATCGACGCGCTGGAAGACGACAGCGAACAGGCCGCCGAACTGGTGGAGCAGTCCCACGACACCGAACAGCTTCGCACCTGGCTGATCACCGCGATGAACGCGCTGAACGACCGGGAACGATTTATCGTGCGCGAACGCAAGCTGCGCGACGATCCCCGGACGCTGGAAAGCCTCGGCAACGAGCTTGGCCTGTCGAAGGAGCGGGTTCGCCAGCTGGAGGCGGCCGCGTTCGGCAAGATGCGCAAGAATCTCGAAGCGCAGTCGAAAGAGGTGCTTTCATTCTTCGCCGCGTAGCGTTTCACGCCCCGTTGGGACTGATGGCCGGGCTGTTTGTCACGGCGCTACTGGTTCTTCCGGTGTGAGCGCCCGACCAATGCTTTGAGCCGTCTTTGCCGGCGCCGATAGAAGGCGCGGGCGAAGGCGGCCACAAACGGTGTTCTCCAGCCGGCCTCTACAGCCACTTCATCTGCATAGCACGTACCGCTTCCCTCCGGTCTCAGACTGATCAGATGATCCCAAAGGCGGACCATCTGCCCCTCGCCCCGATCGCGGATGAACCGCGTGTCGCCCTTCGGCGGCGGGAAGCTGACACGGAGGATCTGCAGGCCGAGCGGGATGCCGAAGGGTCCGGATAGTGCGGCGCGATACGCGCCTTCCTGCCAGGTTTCGGGCCAGTCCGGCAGATCGAGCGGCCGAAAGCTCAACCAGCCTTCGGTGATCCTGATCAGCGTATCGGGCCGCTGCAGCAGATCCCAGACGAGATCCGGCGGCGCGGGCAAGTGGCTGGTTTCGCGGATCACGCGAGGGGTCATTGCAGTTGTGTCCAAGCTAGGGTGCGCCTACACCGGAGCAGGAGACCTGAGAAGAGGGCCGCCATGCTGACCGGAAAACGAATCTTGCTCATCATCGGGGGTGGAATCGCCGCGTTCAAGGCGTTGGATCTGATCCGGCGCTTGCGGGACCAGGGCGCCAGCGTGGTGCCCGTACTGACGAAGGCAGGCGAGGAGTTCGTGACTCCGCTCAGCGCGTCGGCCCTGGCTGCGCAGAAGGTCTACCGGGATCTGTTCGATCTGACGGATGAGGCCGAGATGGGCCATATCGAGCTGAGCCGCGCCGCCGATCTGGTGGTGGTGGCGCCCGCGACTGCGGATCTGATGGCCAAGATGGCGGGCGGGCACGCCAACGATCTGGCCTCCACCCTGCTGATGGCGACGGACAAGCGTGTGCTGATCGCGCCCGCGATGAATGTGCGGATGTGGGAGCATCCCGCGACGCAGCGGAACCTGGCCGTGCTGCGGGGTGACGGCGTGCATGTGGTGGGGCCGGACGAGGGCAACATGGCCTGTGGCGAATACGGGCCCGGGCGCATGGCCGAGGTGCCCGATATCGTCGCCGCGATCGGCGCGGCACTGGGCGACGGGCCGCTGAAGGGCCGCCATGCGATCGTGACCTCGGGGCCGACCCACGAGCCGATCGACCCGGTTCGATACATTGCCAACCGGTCGTCGGGTGCGCAGGGCGCGGCCATTGCCGCCGCGCTGCGGGATCTGGGCGCGCGGGTGACATTCGTGACCGGCCCCGCAACGGTGCCGCCGCCCGAGGGCGTGGCGGTGACGCGGGTCGAGACCGCACGCGAGATGGCCGAGGCGGTGGCGGCGGCGCATCCCGCGGATGTGGCGGTCTTCGCTGCGGCGGTGGCCGACTGGCGGGTGGAAAACGCCGCGGCCGAGAAGATGAAGAAAGGCGCCGGCGGGCTGCCGGTTCTGGCCTTCGCGGAGAATCCGGATATCCTGGCCGACGTGGCGAAAATGGGCGCGGGCCGGCCCGCGCTGGTGGTGGGCTTCGCCGCCGAGACCGAGGATGTGGTGGCCCATGCGCGCGCCAAGCTGGACCGCAAGGGATGCGACTGGATCGTGGCCAACGATGTCTCGCCAGAAACCGGGATCATGGGCGGGGCGGAAAACGCCGTGCATCTGGTGACCGCAACCGGCGTCGAAGACTGGCCGCGGATGGCCAAGGGGGAGGTCGCCCGGCGGCTCGCCGCACGGATCGCGACGGAACTCGGCACCGGTTGAGGGCGCCGGAGCCTCCGGCGGGGATTTTTTGAAGCAGAGAAGCTGGCGGCGATGAGCATTGATGTGCGGGTGATGCGGGAAGACTGGGCCGATCCGGGGGTGGCGCTGCCGGAGTATGCCACGGGCGGCGCGGCGGGCGCCGATCTGCGGGCGAATTTCGCACCGGAGGAGCGGGCGGCGGGCCTGACCCTGCGCCCGATGGAGCGGCGGATCGTGCCCACGGGCCTGCGCGTGGCGGTGCCGGATGGGTTCGAGATGCAGATCAGGCCGCGCTCGGGGCTGGCGCTCAGGCACGGGATCACCTTGCCCAACACACCCGGCACGATCGACAGCGACTATCGCGGCCCCCTGGGGGTGCTGTTGGTGAATTTTGGCGTCGAGGCCTATCACATCGCCCATGGCGACCGGATCGCGCAGGCCGTCGTGGCGCCGGTGGTGCAGGCGAAGTTCCGCGTCGTCGACCGGCTGGAGGATACCGTGCGGGGCGCGGGCGGTTTCGGCTCCACAGGGGTTGGCTGATGCTGTTCGTTCTGGGCCTTGCGGGCGTGATCTGGGGTATCGGCGCGCTGATGGGCGCGCCGCGTCAGGCGCGGTTCTACATGCTGGGGCTGCTCTATGTGGCGGTTCTGGCGGTGCAGGTCGCCCTGCCCGACGGGCATCCGCTGCGCGAAGCCACCGGAAGCTCGCCCGCGCTGTGGCTGATCCTTGGCGGCATGGTGGTGCTGGTTCTGGCCTATCGGGCGGCCCTGGGCCAGGTGCGCAACCGGGCCAGAGCGGCGGAGCAGCGTGTGGACGGGGTGGCCACGGCCAGTCATGGAGGGCCATTTTCGGGCGATGAGCTGGAGCGCTATGCCCGCCACATCACCCTGCCCGATATCGGCGGGCGCGGGCAGCACGCGCTGAAGGAGGCGCGGGTGCTGGTCGTGGGGGCCGGCGGGCTTGGCTCGCCCGCGCTGCTTTATCTTGCGGCGGCCGGGGTCGGAACCATCGGCGTGATCGACGGCGATGTGGTGGATCTGTCAAATCTCCAGCGGCAGGTGATCCACACCGATCAGCGTCAGGAGATGCCCAAGGTCTTTTCCGCCGAGATCGCGATGAAGGCGCTGAACCCGTTCGTCGCGGTGAAGCCCTATAATCGGGCGCTGAGCGCCGAGATCGCGGAAGAGCTTTTCGCCGAATACGATCTGATACTGGACGGGACCGACAGCTATGCGACCCGGGCCCTGATCAACGCCGCCGCGCAGGCCAGCGGACGGCCGGTGATGGCCGGCGCGATCTCCGCATGGGAGGGGCAGGTGACACTTTACGATCCCGCGGGCGGCGCGCCCTGTTTCGCCTGCATCTTCCCGCAGGCGCCGGCCCCGGGCCTGTCTGCGACCTGCGCCGAGACCGGAGTGATCGGGGCGCTGCCGGGCGTGATCGGCGCGATGATGGCGCTGGAGGCGGTCAAGGAGATCACCGGTGCGGGCGACGGCCTGCGGGGAAGGATGCTGATTTACGATGCGTTTCACGCCGAGACGCGGATCATTTCGCTGAAACGGAGGGCAGATTGCATGGTTTGCGGGCAGGACTGACCGCGCCGCCCCTTGCCCTTGTCCTGCGGCTCGCCATACTCAACCGCCATAACCAACAGGGAGTACCTGACCCCATGAAACATCTGCTTGCCGCCACGGCCCTTCTGGCCGCCACCGCCACGATTGCCGCTGCCCAGGATCTGCCGGATCTTGACGGGCGCGAGGTGGTGGTGGTGACCGAAAACGCCTATCCGCCGCTGCAATTCGTCGATCCCGCGTCGGGGGAGGCGATCGGCTGGGAGTATGACGCGATGGAGATCATCGCCGAGCGGTTGAACATCAATGTCGTCTACGAGAACATCAGCTGGGACGCGATGATCCCGGCGGTGTCCGAGGCCCAGTACGATATAGGCATGACGGGCATCACCATCCGGGAGGACCGGGACGAACTGGTGGATTTCTCGGACCCTTACATGGTCAGCCAGATGCGGATGCTGGTCCGCGCCAACGAGGACCGGTTCGCCACCGCCGAGGAATTCGCCGCCGATGACGACCTGCTGCTTGGCACGCAGGCCGGGATTACCCCCTTCTACGTGGGGGTTTACGAAGTGCTGGACGGCAATGAAGCCAATCCGCGGATCGTGCTTCTGGAAACCATCCCGGCGGCGGTTCAGGCCCTGCTCAGCGATGATGTGGACATGGTGCTGAGCGACAGCGCCGGCGGCGAGGCCTATGTCAACGCCAATCCCGAGCGGCTGAAAATGGTGGGCGAGCCGCTTGGCACCGAAGAGTTCGGCTTCATCTTCCCCAACGGCTCCGATCTGGTGGCGCCGATCAATGCGGCCATCGCCTCGATGCGGGCCGACGGGACGCTGGACATGCTCAACCAGCGCTGGTTCGTAGAATACTCGCTCGGCCAGTAAGGCGTTCCCGATGCCGCGATTTTCCGCCCTGGCCCGTTCGGGCCGGGGCCCGTCCCGCACATGATGCCGTCCGCGCCGCCGGATCGCGATTTCCCCTGGTGGCTGGTGGCGATCGTGGGTCTCGGGATCTATGCGCTGTGGCAGGTGCTGACCGACGCGGTCTATCTGCAGGTCCTCGACACGCTGCGTCAGGGTATCCTGATCACGATTTTCGTCACGCTGGTCGGGTTTGCCATGGCTGCGTCGATGGGAATGCTGCTGGCGATCGCCAGCCTGTCGCGGAGCCTGATCCTGCGCCAGATGGCGCGGTTCTATGTGGAGATCATTCGCGGCATCCCGATCATCGTCCTGCTGCTCTATGTGGCCTTCGTCTTCGCCCCCGCGCTGGTGGCGTCGTATAACTGGGTGGCCGAACTGGTGGGTGCCGAAGCGATCCGCACCCGTGATTTTCCACTGCTCTGGCGCGCGATCATCGCGCTGGCCATCGGTTATTCCGCTTTCATCGCCGAGGTGTTCCGCGCCGGTCTGCAATCGGTGGACCGCGGCCAGATCGAAGCCGCCGAAGCCCTGGGCATGGGCCGTTGGCTGCGCTTCCGCTTCATCATCTTTCCGCAGGCGATCCGCACGATCCTGCCGCCGCTTGGCAACGACTTCGTCGCCATGGTGAAGGATTCCAGCCTTGTCTCGGTTCTGGGCGTGCTGGACATCACGCAACTGGGCAAGGTCACCGCGGCCAGCAATTTCCGCTATTTCGAAACCTACAACGTTGTGGCGCTGATCTACCTGACGATGACCATCACGCTGTCGATGGGGCTGCGGCGGCTGGAACGCTATATGCGGCAGGGGCAGGATCGCGGGACTTGAGCGGCGGCCGCGCTATCTTCCCCAAGGTCACATGACGACAGAGGAGGAGGATGTCACATGCGGTCACTTCTGTTCGCGGCGGCCCTGGTCATGGCCGCGCCTGCCTTGGCGCAGGACACGCCCTCGGCGGAGGGCACGGAGTTGTACTTCATCGGTCTGGAAGACGGCGACACGGTCAGCAGCCCGCTGACGATCTATTTCGGGCTGCGCGGGATGGGTGTGGCGCCGGCCGGCACCGAGGTGGACAATACCGGCCACCACCATCTGCTGGTGAACCGCCCGCCGCTTGGCGAAGGATTCTTCGGCGAGGAGGAGTTCGAGCTTGCCCTGCCGACGGATGAAAACCACCGGCATTTCGGGGGCGGCCAGACACAGATGACGCTGGAACTGCCGCCCGGCGATCACACGCTGCAACTGGTTCTGGGCGATCACGGGCATGTGCCGCACAACCCGCCCGTGGTCAGCGAGGTGATCACGGTCACGGTGGAGTAGCGCAGGCCCCGGCCGATGCGTCCGGCGAGCGGCCTGCCTGCGGGATATGAGGGGCACGAAACCCCGGGACATGGCGGATATCCGCGGTTCGGGGCAGAACGGGTCTGGCATGTCGGGCGCGTATCCTTACCTTCTGGAACAAAGGAGACCCGCCCATGACCAACCCGCTCTTGCAAGACTGGACCACGCCTTTCGAACTGCCGCCGTTCGAGGCGATCCGGGACGAGGATTTCGCCCCCGCGCTGGATGCGGCGCTGGATGCGGGCCGCGCGGCCTATGAGGCGATTGCGGAAAACCCCGAGCCCCCCACATTCGCCAACACGATCGAGGCGATGGAACTGGCCGATGAGACGCTGGACCGGGTTGCGGGCGTGTTCTTAAACCTCGTCGGGGCCGATGCGACCCCCGCGCGCGAGGCGTTGCAGCGCGATTATGCCCCGAGATTTTCCGCCTATTACTCGGAGATCACCAACAATCGCGCGCTCTGGCAGCGGATCAAGACGCTGTGGGAGACCCGCGACACCCTGAATCTGACGGCTGAGCAGGCGCGGGTTCTGATGCTGACCCATCGCAGTTTCACCCGCGCGGGGGCCGCCTTGGAAGGGGCGGCGTCGGAGCGGCTGACCGAGGTGAAGAGCCGTCTGGCGGTTCTGGGCACCAGCTTCATGCAGAACCTGCTGGCGGACGAGCGTGACTGGTTCATGGAACTGGACGAGGCCGATCTTGAAGGGCTGCCGGACTTCGCTATCGCCGCCGCGCGCGCCGCGGGCGAGGAAAAGGGCGTGGACGGCCCGGTGGTGACCCTGTCGCGGTCGATCATCGTGCCGTTCCTGCAATTCTCGCCGCGGCGCGATCTGCGCGAGATCGCCTACAAGGCCTGGACCGCGCGCGGGGCCAATGGCGGCGAGACCGACAATCGCGAGATCGCGCGCGAGACATTGCGCCTGCGCGAGGAGCGGGCCGGGCTGCTCGGCTATGACACATTCGCGGATTTCAAGCTGGAAACCGAAATGGCCAAACACCCCGGCGCGGTGCGCGATCTGCTGATGCAGGTCTGGGAGCCGGCGAAGGCTCAGGCCGACGCGGATGCCGAAAAGCTGACCGCGATGATGCACGCGGACGGGGTGAACGTGGATCTGGAACCCTGGGACTGGCGCTATTACTCCGAAAAGCGGCGCAAGGCGGAGCATGATCTCGACGAGGCGGCGCTGAAGCCGTATCTGCAGCTCGACGCGATGATCGACGCGGCGTTCGATTGCGCCAACCGTCTGTTCGGGCTGGAGTTTTCACCGCTCGACGTCACGCTTTACCATGCCGACGCGCGGGCCTGGGAGGTTACGCGAAACGGCGAACATCTGGCCGTTTTCATCGGGGATTACTTCGCGCGCAGCTCCAAACGCTCCGGCGCGTGGTGTTCGGCGATGCGGTCCCAGAAGAAGCTGGGCGGGGAGACCCGGCCGATCGTGATGAATGTCTGCAACTTCGCCAAGGGCGATCCGGCGCTTCTGTCCTATGACGATGCGCGGACGCTGTTTCATGAGTTCGGGCATGCGCTGCACCAGATGCTGAGCGACGTGACCTATGGCTCGATCTCGGGCACCTCGGTTGCACGGGATTTCGTGGAGCTGCCCAGCCAGCTCTACGAGCACTGGCTGGAAGTGCCGGAAGTTCTTGAAAAACATGCAAAACATGCACGCACCGGGGAGCCGATGCCGAAGCAGCTTCTGGACCGGCTTCTGGCGGCGCAGACCTATGACATGGGGTTCCAGACGGTGGAGTATGTCGCTTCGGCTCTTGTCGATCTGGATTTTCACCATGGTCCGGCGCCGTCCGATCCGATGGCCGCGCAGGCCGAAACGCTGGCGCGGATCGGCATGCCGCACGCCATCGGAATGCGCCACGCGACGCCCCATTTCGCCCATGTTTTCGCGGGCGACGGCTATTCTTCGGGCTATTACAGCTACATGTGGTCCGAGGTGATGGATGCCGACGCGTTCGAGGCGTTCGAGGAGGCGGGCGACCCCTTCGATGCCGAGACCGCGAAACTCCTTGAAACGCATATCCTTTCCGCCGGCGGAAGCCGGGAGGCGGATGCGCTTTACACGGCCTTTCGGGGGCGGATGCCGGGGGTGGAGGCGCTTCTGAAGGGGCGGGGTCTGGACAAGGTCGCCTGAGGCGCGGCGGTGGCGCAGGTATAACAATCGTATATCAATTTGCCGCCGGACCGGGGCCGTCCCTCCGCCGTGGGCCGCGTATCAGACCAGCCCCTTGCCGATCAGGTCGCGGGCGCAATCCCTGATGCTTTCGGCCGGGGGCCGGGCGCTCCAGCCCAGCATCCGGTGCGCCTTGTCGGCGCTGACCCGGCGGCGCACGCCAAGTTCCGGGATCACCTGCTGCATGGCGGGCGTGACCGTGGCCAGAAGCCGGAATAGCCAGCTTGGCAGGTTCCGCGACGGGATCTTGCGGGCGCGGTCCGGCAGGGTCGCCTTCAAGACGTCGCCGATCTCGCGGAACATCATGTAATCGGCGGTGACCAGAAACCGCTCCCCTGCCGCTTTGGGGCGTTCCATCGCCAGAAGATGCGCCGCGGCCACGTCGCGCACATCCACGATCTCGAAGCCGAAATCGGGATAGGCGGGGACCTTGCCGGTCAGAAGCTGCGTCACCAGTTCAAGCGAGGCGGATCCGTCGCGCCCGACCAGCGGGCCGAGCACGGCGGAGGGGTTGATGGTGGCCAGTTCCATCGGGCCGCCATCGCTGTCCATGAATGCCCAGGCGGCGCGCTCGGCAATGGTCTTGGAGCGCGTATAGGCGGTGTTGTCCGCGAGATTGTCGGGGTTCGACCAGAGCGTTTCATCGGCCATCGCGGGCCGGTCCGGCCCGTGGCCATAGGCGACGGCGGCCATCGAAGAGGTGAGCACCACCCGCTTCACCCCGGCGGCGCGGGCAAACCGCAAGGCGCGCAGGGCGCCGTCGCGGGCCGGCGCGATCAGCTCGTCCGGATCCTTCGGCTGGTTCGGCGGAAAGGGGGAGGCCACATGCTGCACGAAGCTGACGCCCTCCATCGCCCCGGCCCATCCGTCATCGGCACCGAGATCGACGGTGGCGAAGTCGAGCCCGGCGGCGCGGTCGGTATGGGCGGCGAAGGCAGCGCGCAGATCCGGGGCCTTGTCGAGCCTGCGCAGCGTGCCGCGCACGCGGTAGCCTTTGTGCAGCAACTGCAGGATCACATGCTGCGCGATGAACCCGCTGGCGCCGGTCACCAGCACAAGGGGGCCGGCGGGGCCGTCTTCGGTGGCGTCTGTCATCGCGGCCATCCTTCCGGGGCTTGGTCTTGCCAGAACAACTCTGACAGTCTAGGCAGAAAATGTCAGCCAATGACTGACAAAATATACAATATATGTCAATAACGTTTGTGGCCATGCCTGACGAAAAACACACCCATCTGATCCACGCCGCGATGGAGGCGTTTCTGCTGTACGGCTTCCGGCGCACGTCGATGGAGGATATCGCGCAGCAGGCGGGCGTGTCGCGGGCCGCGCTCTATCTGCATTTCAGGAACAAGCGCGATGTGTTCCGGTCCGCCACGGCGGTGATGTTCGCCGAGGCGGTGGAGCGGTTTCAGGCCGCGCTGGTGCCCGGCGACGATGTGGCGGAAACCTTGCTGCGGGCCTTTCTGGAAAAGAACGGCCCGCTTACGGAACGTGTGTTCGCCTCGCCCCACGGGGCGGAACTGATGGGGACGGGGCTGGAGGTGGCCTGCGATATCGCGGCCGAGGCCGATGCGAAGTTCATCGCCGCGATGACCACGTATTTCAGCGCGGTCCAGACCCGTCTGGGGAGCGATGGCAGCGTTGCCCCCGACGCGCTGGCCGATATGGTTCTGCGCGCGCTTTACGGCGTCAAGGAGCCCGGCGCCGCGACCGAGACATACCATGAGCGGCTGAGGCTTCTGGCGGCATCGGTGGCGGCCTTGCTGAACGCCTGACGAGGGGCGGCCGATCCGGGCATTCCGGGCGCGCGCGGCGGGGCCGCGTCAGTCGACGATCTCGCCCGGTTCGACCCCCCAGAGGGCGCTGACCGGAACCCAGCCCCAATGCCCGCCGGTGCTGATCCGGCACCATTCGCCGTTGCATTCCTCCAGCCGGGCGACCACGCCAAGCTCGGCCTGCGCGCGCACGGGCGAGGCGGGATCGGGGCGCTGATGCATCTGGAGCATGTCGGATTCGACAATCGCGGTGCGCACGCCCGACAGAAGCGAGTAATGCATCCAGCCGCCGGCCCCGTCGCGGTCCACCACGCGGCGCCAGTGGCCATATTCGGCCACCACCATCATCGGCATGTTCCTGCGTTGAAAGACCCAGTCGATCCGGTGGCTGCGCGACGGGCCGCGCCGGGCGTTTGCCTCGCCCGCCTTGAGCGACACATAGCGCGGGATCGGAAAGCCGGTGACGGCGCCGGTGCGCGGCGTGGCGGTGGCGATCACGCCGGTGATCTCGACTTCGGGGCGGGGGGTGGGCGCGGTGTCCTGCGCCACACCGGGCGTTGCGACGGCCAGCGCCGTCGCGAGAAGGGCAATACGGGAAATGGTCCGCATCGGGGATGTGCCTGTCATATTGTCCCGGCCGGTGTCGCGCCGGCCTCAACTGCTGTTTTTGTCGCGGTTTTCGGGCCGCATCTTGCGCCGCAGCCTTGGATCAGAGAGTGTCACGGCAGGCGCAGAAATGCCAGCGAAGGGATTGCCGGGATGCCAGGTCAGAAGCTGAGTGTTGTCGTAACGCGACGGTTGCCCGAGGTCGTCGAAACGCGGATGAGCGAGTTGTTCGATGTGGAACTGCGCGAGGCCGATACCAAGATGGACAAGGCCGAACTGGTCGCCGCCATGACCCGGGCGGATGTTCTGGTGCCTTGCGTGACCGACCATATCGACGCGGGCATGCTGGGTCAGGCGGGCAACCGGCTGAAGCTGATCGCGAATTACGGCGCGGGTGTGGACCATATCGACGTGTCCACCGCCCGGCAGCGGGGCATTCTGGTGAGCAACACGCCGGGCGTGATGACCGACGACACGGCGGATATGACCATCGCGCTGATGCTGGCGGTGACCCGGCGGATCCCCGAAGGGCTGTCTGTCATGCAGGAGGGGCGCTGGACCGGGTGGGCGCCGACCGCCTATATGGGCAGCCGGATCGGCGGCAAGCGGCTGGGCATTCTGGGGATGGGCCGGATCGGGCAGGCGGTGGCGCGCCGGGCGGCGGCCTTCGGCATGCAGGTGCATTACCACAATCGCCGGCGGCTGCATGAGGATATCGAGACCGCGCTGGAGGCGACCTATTGGGAAAGCCTCGACCAGATGCTGGCGCGGGTCGACGTGCTGAGCATCAATTGCCCGCACACGCCCTCGACCTTCCATCTGATGAATGCGCGGCGTCTGAAACTGATGAAGCCCGGCGCGGTGATCGTGAACACGTCACGCGGCGAGGTGATCGACGAAAACGCGCTGACCCGGATGCTGCGCGCGGGCGATCTGGGCGGGGCGGGGCTGGACGTGTTCGAGCGCGGCCATGAGGTGAACCCCCGGCTGCGGGAATTGGAGAATGTCGTACTCCTGCCGCATATGGGCTCGGCCACGCTGGAGGGCCGCGTCGAGATGGGGGAGAAGGTGCTGATCAACATCAAGACCTTCGATGACGGGCACCGCCCGCCCGATCTGGTCGTGCCGTCGATGCTGTGACGGAACGGCGTTGTCCTTCCGGACGGCGTCGCGCGGGTCCGGGCCGGGACGTATTGAAGGATGTGGTGTGATGGAGCGGTTCACGGGCGGGTGTCTTTGCGGCAAGGTCAGGATCGTGGCGTCGGGGCCGCCGCGCCGCGTGGGGATCTGCCATTGCCTTGACTGCCGCAAGCATCACGGCGCGCTGTTCTACGCGGCCGCGATGTTCCCGTCGGAGGCGGTGACCGTGGAGGGCGACCCGCGAGATTATCGGGGGCGGTTCTTCTGCCCCGTCTGCGGCGGGTCGGTCTTCGCGCGCAGCGGCGACGAGGTCGAACTGCATCTGGGCGCGCTTGACGCGCCGGACCGGCTGAAACCGGATTATGAATGCTGGACCGTGCGGCGGGAGGCATGGCTGCCGGCTTTCCCGGAGATCGAGCGCTTCGAGCGTGACCCCGACGATACGGACGCGGCCGGCGCGTAAGGCGCGGCCGCCGCACGCGCTCCTCAGGCCCAGGGCCCGCCTGTTCCGCCCGCCATCTCCCGCAGCTTGGCAATTCGGTTGGCCGTGTCCGGATGGGTGGAGAACAGCCGGTCATGGGCGTGGGCATGGAGCGGGTTGATGATGAACATATGCGCGGTGGCCGGGTTCCGTTCGGCGGTGTTCATGTCGATCCGCTGGGCGAAGGTGGCGATTTTCGACAGCGCCGAGGCGAGCCAGAGCGGCTGGCCGCAGATCTCCGCCCCGATCCTGTCGGCCTCGTATTCCCGCGCGCGGCTGATCGCCATCTGCACCAGCGCCGCCGCGAGGGGCGCCAGGATCATCGTCGCCAGAAGCCCGACGATGCCAAGCGGATTGTCCCGCCCGCCGCGAAAGAAGAAGGCGAAATTGGCAAGCAGGCCGATGGCGCCCGCCAGCGTGGCGGTGATGGTCATGATCAGCGTGTCGCGGTTCTGGATATGGGCAAGCTCATGGGCCATGACGCCCGCGATCTCTTCGCGCGACAGGCCCCGCAGCAGGCCGGTGGTGGCCGCGACGGCGGCATTTTCGGGGTTGCGGCCGGTGGCGAAGGCGTTCGGCTGATCGGTGTCTATCAGATAGACCTTGGGGCGGGGCATCCCGGCCTTGTCGGCCAGCTCGTGGACCAGCCCCACCAGATCGGGCGCGGTCTGCGCGCTGACCTCGCGCGCGTTGTGCATCCGCAGGACCATTTTGTCCGACCGCCACCACGCGAAGAGGTTCATCGCGGCCGCCAGCATCAGGGCGACGATCAGGCCGGTCTGGCCGCCCAGCATCAGCCCGACGCCGCCGAAAAGCGCCGTCATCGCCGCCAGAAGCATCGCCGTGCGCAGATATCCCATCCGTCAGATCTCCATATAGCCGGGTGAAAACGCATGTGGGGACCGGTTGGTTTCCACTCAAGAGGCCCCCTTGCCATGACGGGCGACGGGGCTAGGGTGCCTGCATGGGCAAGCTGAGCGCGGATCATCTGATTATCGGACGGAGCGGGCTGGCCCGCGCGCTTTACGACACCGTGCGGGACCTGCCGATCATCAGCCCCCATGGCCATTGCGACCCGGAATGGTTTGCAACCGACGCGCCGTTTTCGGACCCCGCAAATCTGTTGATCGTGCCCGATCATTACGTGCTGAGGATGCTGGTGAGCCAGGGCGTGCGGCTGGAGGATATGGGCGTGGCGCGGCGCGACGGCGCGCCGGTGGAGACCGATCCGCGCGCCATCTGGCGGCGGTTCGCGGGCCAGTACCATCTGTTCGCGGGCACGCCGACCCGGCTATGGCTGGATTACACCTTCGAGATGCTTTTCGGGCTGGAGACGCCGCCTGGCCCGGAGACGGCGGATGCCACCTACGACAAAATTGCCGCCTGTCTGGCGCGGGACGGGTTCCGGCCCCGGGCGCTGTTCGGGCGGTTCGGGATCGAGGTGCTGGCCACCACCGAAGGGGCGCTGGACCCGCTGGAGCACCACGCCGCGATCCGCGACAGCGGGTGGGACGGCCGGGTGATCACGAGCTACCGGCCCGATCAGGTGACCGATCCGGAGCATGAAGGCTTTGCCGAGGCGCTGGACCGGCTGGCGGAGATCACCGGCGGCGAGACCGACACCTATGCCGGCTATCTGGAGGCGCATCGCGTCCGCCGCGCCCGGTTCCGTACCCATGGCGCGACGGCGACGGATCACGGCCACCCGACGGCGGACACCGCCGATCTGTTCGCAAGCGACGCCGCCGAGCTGTATGACCGGATCCGGCGGGGCCGGGCCGAACCCGGGGACGCAGGCCTGTTCCGGGCGCAGATGCTGACCGAAATGGCGCGGATGAGCGCCGAGGACGGGATGGTCATGCAGATCCATCCGGGCAGCTATCGCAACCATAATGCGGGCGTCTTCAGAGCGTTCGGGCGCGACAAGGGCTTCGATATCCCGACGCGCACCGATTATGTCACCGCCCTGCGCCCGCTGCTGAACGCGGTCGGGATGGAGCCGAACCTGACCGTGATCCTGTTCACTCTGGACGAAAGCGCCTATGCGCGCGAACTGGCGCCGCTGGCAGGCGCCTATCCCTGCCTGCGGCTGGGGCCGGCATGGTGGTTCCATGACAGCCCCGAGGGGATGCGCCGGTTCCGCGAGATGACGACTGAGACGGCGGGATTTTACAACACCGTCGGCTTCAATGACGACACCCGCGCCTTTCCGTCGATCCCGGCACGGCACGACATGGCCCGGCGCGTCGATTGCGCCTATCTGGCGCGTCTGGTGGATGACGGACGCCTGCGCGAGGCGGAGGCGTTCGGGATCGCCCGGACCCTGACCGTGGATCTGCCGCGGCAGGCGTATCGGCTGTGAGATTGTCGCCCCGGACCCTGGCCGAGACGCGGAATGCGGCGCGGCCCGCCTATGACCGCGCGCGGGTGACGCCGGGGATCGTGCATCTGGGCTTGGGCAATTTCCACCGGGCGCATCAGGCGGTCTATGTGGATGACTGTCTGGCCGCCATGCCCGACTGGGGCATTCGCGGCGTGTCGCTGCGTCGGCCCGATATGCGTGATGCGCTGGCCCCGCAGTCGGGGCTCTACACGCTGGCCATACGGGATGGGGAGGGGACGCGGGCGCGGATCATCGGCGCGGTGCTGGATGTTCTGGTCGCCACGGAGGCGGGGGGCGGCGTTCTGGCGGCGCTTTGCGACCCGGCGATCCGGATCGTCAGCCTGACGGTGACCGAAAAGGGGTATTGCCGCGACGGGGCGGGCGATCTGGCGTTGGAACATCCGGCGGTTGCCGCCGATCTGGCGATGCCCGAGAGCCCCGGTTCGGTGCCCGGCCTGCTGGTCGAGGCGCTCAGGCGGCGGCGGGCCGCGGGCGTGGCGCCCTTTACGGTGCTGAGCTGTGACAACCTGCCGGACAATGGCGCGACGCTGGCCCGGATCGTGACGCAGTTCGCCCGGCAGCGTGACGCGGGTCTGGCCGACTGGATCGCCGCGGAGGTGGCCTTTCCGGCAAGCATGGTGGACCGGATCGTGCCCGCCACGGGCGATGGGGATCTGGCCGAGATCGCGGCGCTGACCGGGGTGGAGGATGCCTGGCCCGTGGTGACGGAGCCGTTTTGCCAATGGGTGATCGAGGACCGCTTTCCCGCCGGGCGGCCCGATCTTGCGGCGGCGGGCGTGGAGTTCGTGGACGATGTGGCGCCCTATGAAAAGATGAAGCTCAGGATGCTGAACGGGGCCCATTCGACCTTGGCCTATCTGGGCCAGCTTGGGCATCACGAGACGGTCGCCGACGTGATGGAGGATGCGGAGCTGGCCGCGCTGGTGGCCGAGGTGATGCGGGAGGCGGCGGGTACGCTGCCCCTGCCTGCGGCCGATATGGCGGATTATGCGGCGCGGTTGCAGGCGCGGTTCCGCAACCCGGCGCTGCATCACCGAACGGCGCAGATCGCCATGGATGGCAGCCAGAAACTGCCGCAGCGTCTGCTGGCCCCGATCGCGGAGGCGCAGGCGGCGGGCAGGCCATGGGCGGCGATGGGCCGGGGCGTGGCGGGCTGGATCGCCTATGTGCTGGCCCGGGACGGCGCGGTGGAGGATCCGCTGGCCGGGCCGTTGCGGGCCGCGGCCGCGACCGGGCCGGAGGCGATCCTGTCGCTGCGGGCGTTGTTCGGTGATCTAGCCGATGCGCGCTGGTTCACAGATGCGATGCTGGCGGAGGTCGCGCGGCGGCGGAGCTAGCGGGGGTGCCCGGCGTTCAGACCGCGCAAAGCGCGCCGCGCTCGCCGATGACCTTGCCGGCAAGCGCATGGGCGGCGCGCGCGGCCTCCGGCTCGGGCGCGCCGGTCAGCCGGGCGGCCAGGTAGGCGGCGTTGAAACTGTCCCCGGCCCCGGTGGTGTCCACCGGGGCGACACGGCCCGCGGGCGCGACCTGCCACGTGCCCCGGTCGCTCACGATCCGCGCGGGGCCCGGCCCGCTTTTCACCACCACCTCCGCCACGCCCGCGCCGCGATAGCGGGCGATCACGGCCTCTTCGTTCGCATCGTCGCACAGTGCGGCCTCGTCGGGCCATGTGGGCAGGGCAATCGTGGCGGCGCCGGCGGCGGCCATCAGCGTTTCGCGCATGATCCGGGGCGTTTCCCAGAGGCCGGGGCGGAGATTGCTGTCGAAGGCGACATCCCGCCCGGTCGCCTTGACCTGAGCGAGGATCGTCAGCAGCGTGTCCCGCGCCTGCGGCGACAGGATCGCCAGGGTGATGCCCGAGACATAGATCAGATCGGCGCCGTCCGTGGCGCGGGCCAGTTGATCGGGGTCATCGGCCAGATGCCGCGCCGCCGACGCGCTGCGCCAATAGGTGAAGCTGCGCTCGCCGCTGGAATCGGTGTCGATCATGTAAAGACCGGGCGTGGCGCGGGGCAGCCGGGTGACCGCATCGGTCGCGATCCCGCTTTCGGCCATGAAGGCCAGCATCCGGTCCGACATCGGATCGGTCCCGATGCAGGTCAGATACGCCACCTCCCAGCTTGCGGGGAGCACGCGGCGCATGTGCCAGGCGGTGTTGAACGTATCGCCGGCGAAGCCCTGCCGGTAGGTGCCGGGCGCGCTTGCGGCCAGTTCGACCATGCATTCGCCGATGGAGAGGATGCGTTTGTGTGACATGGGCCGCAGTGAACAACCAAATCCCGGGATAGGCCAGCAGGTTTCTTGCGCGCACCCCGGCGGGGGCGGAGGGGCGCGCATGTCGTTTTCGCGCGGGCTTAGGTCGAATAGCGCAGGATTGTCGCGCGGCGCTCTGGCATGGAAGATGGGACGATCTTTCCGACCGGAGTGCCCGCGCCCATGAAAACCCAAGTCAAAGCCCTTGTCGTCGGCGGCGGTGCTGTCGGCACCTCGATTGCCTATCATCTGGCCAGGGCCGGTTGGGACGATGTGATGCTTCTGGAGCGCGACGAGCTCACCTCGGGTTCCACCTGGCATGCGGCGGGGCTTCTGCCGCTCTTCAACATGTCCTACGCCACCACCCATATCCACGACTACTCGGTCCGGTTCTACAAGACGCTGGAGGCGGAGACGGGGCTGAATGCGGGCTTCGCGGTGGTGGGCAACCTGCGGATGGCGCAGACGCAGGAGCGGATGGACGAATACATGCTCTATGCCGCCACCGCCGAGACCGTGGGCATTCCCTATGAATGGCTGACCCCGGACGAGATCAAGGCGCGCTGGCCGCTCATCGAAACCGCCGATCTGAAAGGTGCGCTCTACCACAATACCGATGGCTATATTAACCCCGCCGACGTGACGCAGGCGATGGCGAAGGGCGCGCGCCAGCGCGGCGTGGCGATCGAGCGGAAATGGCAGGCGGACGGGTTTCACTGGACCGGTCAGGCCTGGGAGGTCACCTGCACGAAGATGGTGGAAAAGGGCGGGAACCTGGTGCCGTCGGACGAGCAAATGGTGATCACCGCTGAGCATGTGGTGACGGCGAGCGGCAACCATGCGCAGCGCACTGCGCGGATGCTGGGCATCAAGATCCCGGCCATCCCGGTGGAGCATCAGTTCATCGTCATGGATCAGGACCCGGCGCTGTTGGACTATCGCAGGAACGGCGGTGCCGAACACCCGGTGATCCGCGATGCGGATGCGCAGAGCTATGTGCGCGAGGAACGGGGCGGCTGGATCCTTGGCGTCTACGAGAAGGGCGCGCCGGCGCGGTTCGAGTATGGCGTGCCGGACAGTTTCCGCGCGGATCTCTTCCCGCTGGATCTTGAGCGGATCGAAGCGCAGTACATGGCGATGATCCACCGCATCCCGTCCTGCGAGGAGAGCGGTCTGAAGGACGATTTCAACGGCCCGATCTGCTACACGCCCGATGGGAACCCGCTGGTCGGCCCCGCGCCGGGGCTGGAGAATATGTGGCTGGCGGAAGGGTTCAGCTTCGGGATCACGGCGGCGGGTGGCACGGGCTATTACCTCGCGCAGATGATGGTCGACGGCGAGGCCGAGATCGATATGGCGAGCCTCGATCCCAAGCGCTACGGGCAGGATTGGATGACAACCGAATATGCCGCGCGCAAGAACGAGGAATGCTACGATCACGTCTATATCCTGCATCACCCCGATGAGGAGCGGGAGGCCTGCCGGCCTTTGCGGACCGCGCCTGCCTATGACCGGCAGAAGGCGGCGGGGGCGCAGTTCGGCTGTGTGAACGGGTTCGAGCGGCCGAATTATTATGGACCGCTGGATGCGCCGTCTTCGTTCGACAAGGACGCGCGGTCGTTCCGGCGTGGGGGCTGGTGGGACTATGCCAAGGCCGAGGCTGAGGCGATCCGCGAGGGGGTCGGCCTGATCGATGCGACCGCCTTTGCCAAGCACCGGATATCAGGCCCGGGGGCGACGGCGTTCCTGGATTGGTTCACCACGAACAAGCTGCCCAAGGTCGGGCGGATCAACCTGACCTATGCGCTGACCGATGCGGGGACGACGCGGACGGAATATACCATCGTGCGGATCGCGGAGGATGATTATTACCTCGTGAGCGCGGGTGCGTGGCACGCCTACGATCAGGATTACCTCTACAAGGCGATCATGGCGAATGAGGATCGGTTCGGGCGGATCAACGAGGAAGATGTCACGACCCAGTGGGGCGTGTTCGCCATCGCCGGGCCGAAATCGCGCGATGTGCTGCGCGAGATCGTGAAGGACGCGGACCCCGAAACGGTGCTGGGCAACAAGCGTTTCCCGTGGCTGTCGATGCGTAATATCGAGCTTGGCATGTGCCCGGTGCGCGCGATCCGTGTGGCCTATACCGGTGAGCTGGGCTGGGAGCTGCATCATCCTATCGACATGCAGAATTACCTGTGGGATCAACTGGTTGCCGCGGGGTCGGGCCATGGGATGAAGCTGGTGGGCGCGCGGGCGCAGAACTGGCTGCGGCAGGAGAAATCGTACCGTGCCTTCGGGACCGAACTGGGCCGGGACGCCACGCCGCTGGAGGCCGGGCTGGACCGGTTCGTGGACCTGTCGAAAGACTTGCGCGGCAAGGAGGCGATGACGGCGCTGGGCATCCGCTCCAGATGCGTGACGCTTCTGATCGACGGGCCCGGGGATGCGGACCCCTGGGGCCGGGAGGCGCTGTATGACGGCGACACCAAGGTGGGCCGCCTGACATCGGGCGGGTATTCCGTGGCCTTCGGCAAATCCATCGGGATGGGCTATGTGCGGCCCGATCTGGCCGTGACGGGCCGGAAGCTTCAGGTGAAGATGCTGAACCGGCTCTGGCAGGCGGAGGTGGTGGAGGACAGCCCCTATGACCCCGGCAACGCGGCGATCCGGATGGATGGATAGACCGCAGGCGGCGCGCGGCGCGCCAACTGGCTATGACAGCGCGAATTCCTGATAGATCAGGCCATTGGCATGGTCCCGCTGGTCCCGCAGGGTCAGCACCGGGGGCCGCGCCATGGCGGCGAAAAGCGGCACGCCGCCGCCCAGAAGGATCGGGGCGCGTTTGAGCCGCAGGCGGTCGATCTGGCCCATGGCCAGCAGATGCGCCGCCAGCACGCCGCCGCCGCAGAGATAGATCGGCCCGGCGCTTGCCGCGCGCAAAGCCCGCAGCGCGCCTTCGGGTGCCGCGCGCCAAATCTCCACATCCGCGGTTTCCGGCAGGGCGAGGCCCGAGGACACCACGATGCTGCGCGCCCATGGATAGGGGTTGGCCCCGGGCAGAAGCCCGAACCCATAGCCGAATTCATAGGTCGCCCGGCCCATCAGGACCGTGCTGTAACCCCGCAGGCGGGCCACGTAGTCATCGACGACCGTTCCCTGATGGGGAAAGGCCGAGATGTCGGCATTCGGGCCGGCAATGAAGCCGTCGGCGGAGACCGCCACGTCATAGATGATGGGATGCATGGACTGCTCCGTCTGATCGAGAAAGCCTTGGTCCGTTTCAGGACCGGAAAACGGGGGTCAGGCTGTCTTGATCACTGGCAGGGCACTCCTGTTGATGGGGGTCTGATAGCAGGCGCCGGCGGAGCGGGCAAGCCGCGGGGTCAGTCCGCGGCCCGGGTCGCGCCGCTCAACTCGTCGAAACAGGCCAGCGCCTTGGCGGCATACATCAGCGACGGCCCGCCGCCCATCTGCACCGCCATCGAGAGGACATCGGCGATCTCCTCCCGGCTGGCACCGGCGGAGATCAACGCCTCCACATGAAAGCCGATGCAGGGCTCGCAGCGGTCCGCGACCGAAATCCCGAGGGCCACGAATTCCTTGGTCTTGAGGTCGAGCGCCCCGCCCGTC
This sequence comes from Rhodophyticola sp., assembly GCF_965284195.1. Lineage (NCBI taxonomy): Bacteria > Pseudomonadati > Pseudomonadota > Alphaproteobacteria > Rhodobacterales > Roseobacteraceae > Rhodophyticola > Rhodophyticola sp. The sequence goes on from NZ_CBDIRM010000001.1 coordinate 3,968,074, forward strand.
TTGACCGCCTTGGACAGCGCGCCGAAGCCCTTGAGCGTGTCGGGTGCCGCGCCGTTCAACGCCTGAAGGTCGCGCCGCATGGCCGCGTTCTTTTCCATCCAGTTCATCGTCTGTCCCTTTTTTCAGATGTTTCCCGGCGCGTTACGGGGTGATCGCGCGCTGCACTTTGATCGACATCAAATGCGCCGTTCCGCGCAGAGCATCAGGTTGTTGGCGGGCAGTTTCACCGTTTCGAACAGAGACAGGCCGTGCCGGTTCAGGGCCGCGGCGATATCCACCACATCCTTGTAGCCGATGGCCGGATCCTGGGCGCGCAGGCTGGCGTGAAACCGGGCGTCGCCGTCGGAGGTCGCCTCCCCATCCCGCAGGAACGGACCGTAGAGCGCGAGGATGCCGCCGGGGGCCAAGGCCTTACCGATTTCATCTATAAGAATGGTGGTTTCGGCATCCGAAATCAGATGGATCAGGTTGACCAGAACGATCAGATCGGCCGGCTCTTGCGTTGCGGCCCAGCCCGGTTTGCAGGCGTCCAGCGCAATCGGCGGCAGCAGGTTCGGCGCCGGGTGCCGGGCCGACCATGCGGCGATGGAGGCGCGGCGGGCCGGGTCCGGGTCGCTCGGTTGCCAGATCAGCCCGGGCAGGGCCGGGGCGAAGGCCACCACATGTTCCCCGGTGCCGGAGGCGATTTCCAGCGCCCGGCCCGCCGGGGGCGCGATCCGGGTCAGGACCGACAGGATCGCCGCGCGGTTGCGCAGGGCGGACGGGGCGGACAGGGCGCCGTCGGGCGCCGGGCCGGGTGCATCGGGAAGATCGAGCCTGCGCGGGCTCATGCGAACCGGGCCGGGCCAAGGCGGGCCACGGTGTCGGGCGCAAGTTCCGGCGTGCGGCCGGACAGCAGGTCGCCCACCAGCCGCGCCGCGGCGGGCGCGGTCTGAAACCCGTATCCGCCCTGTCCGGCGACCCAGACGAAATCGGGCGCGTCCGGGGCCGGGCCCAGAACCAGACAGCGATCGGGCGCGAAGGTTCTCAGCCCCGCCCATGTGGCGGTGATGCGGGTCACCTCTTCGGTGACGAAGGGCTGGTAGCGCGCGATCCCCTCGGCCAGCACCAGATCATCGGCCCAGGCGTCATGGGGTTCGGCGGGGTCCTCTTCGGCGGGGGAAACGAGCCACGCACCCGCGTCGGGTTTCGCGTACCAGCTTTCGCCCGAGCCGATCACCATGGGCCAGCGGCGCACGTCATGCCCGCCGGGGGCGGGCATCCGCGCCATGGACCGGCGAAGGGGCTTGAGACCAAGCGGATGCACCCCGGCCAGTGCGGCAATGTGATCGGCCCATGCGCCCGCGGCATTGACCAGCACCCGCGCCTCGTGGGTCTGGCCGGTGGCAGTGACCTGCCAGAGCCCGGAGGCGCGGGTGATCCCGGTGACCTTCGCGCCATTCCGGATCTCGCCCTGATTGTCGCGGATCGCGCGCACGTAGTTCTGCAGCAGCCGATCCGTGTCGATATCCCATGCGGCATCGTGATAGGCGGCCATCGCCAGATGGGAGGGGTTCAGGATCGGAACCATCGCGCGGGCGTCATCCGGGCTGATCTCGTCCAGATGCATCAGCGCCACATCCTGCGCGAAGCTGTCGGCCTGGGTGGCGCTGGCGACGAACATCAGCCCGCGCGGCGACAGGACACCGCCATTGGCGGTCATGTGAAACGCATGGGATGCCTTGTTCAGCTCGATCGTGACCGGATGGCCATAATGCGCCTCGAACAGCGCGGCGGAGCGGCCCGAGGCGTGATAGGCCAGCGCGTCTTCGGCCTCCAGGAGCAGGACGGAGCCGAGGCGGCTGAGCTCCGCGCCGGTGGACACGCCCGCGATGCCGCCGCCGATGATGAGGAAATCATGGATCATGGGCCAGACGCTATGCGCCGCCCGCGCGCTGTGCAAGGCCCCGAAACAAAGCTGCCGGTGTCATCTTCCGCAGGGCCGTCGCGAAGGCGCGGCAGGTAGGCCGGTCTGCCCGCCGCGGCGTCTTACGCCCTGTCGGAGGCGGTGGAGAGGATCGGCGCGAAGCAGCCCATGATAAGACGTTTCTGATCGAACGGGGCGCCGCCCGGCGGATCGAAGCGCGGGTCTTCGGACATCGCTTTCTCGACCGCGTCCACGCTGGCCCTGTCCGGCCATTTTTGCCATGAGAAGACGATTTTCTCCTCGGGTCTCGCCCGGACGGCGCGGCGAAAATCGGTATGCTTTCCCACCGGCACGTGGTCTTCCCATGCCTCCACGATTTCAAGGCATCCGTATTCCATGAGAAGTGCCGCGGCCTGCCGCGACCAGAGCCTGTAATGCTCCAGCCTGTCTTCCGGCACGGGGATGACGAAGCCGACGATATACATGTGCGGGCGTCCCGATGGGTCCGATAGCGGTATTCTCGGCGTGTCTCCGCCCCGGATCAACAGGTTTCGGCCCCGGATCGGGCCGCACGAATGCGGAAAGGCCCGCGCGAAACGGCGGGCCTTTCGGTATCCTGATCGGTCGATCCGTCTGGCCGGATCAGTTGGGTATCTCGCCGGTGATGCCTTCGACGTAGAAATCCATGCCCGCCAGCGTGCCGTCATCGGCCACTTCGCCTTCGGCCAGCCAGACGGTGCCGTCCTGCCGGTTGATCGGCCCGGTGAACGGGTGATAGCTGCCATCCGCGATGCTGTCGGCCAGCGCCTGCGCCGAGGCGCGGACATCTTCGGGGATCCGCTCGGAGAACTCGCCCAGTTCTACCATGCCCGGTGCGATCCCATCCCATGTGTCGACGCTTTCCCATGTGCCGTCCATCACCGCCTGCGTCCGGGCGATGTAATAGGGCGCCCAGTTGTCGATGATCGAAGCGACGCGCGGGAAGGGCGCGAACTGCTCCATGTCGGAGGCCTGCCCGAAGGCCACCACCTCGGCCTCGGCGGCGACGGTCATCGGCGCGGTGCTGTCGGTATGCTGCATGATCACGTCTGCGCCCTGATCGATCAGGGCCTGGGCCGCATCGGCTTCCTGCGCGGGGTCGAACCATGTGTAGACCCAGACCACGCGAAACTCGACATCGGGGTTGACCTCGCGGGCGTGGAGATAGGCCGAATTGATGCCCCGGATCACCTCGGGGATCGGGTAGGAGGCGATATAGCCCACGATGTTGCTTTCAGTCATATGGCCCGCGATATGGCCGATCACCGCGCGGCCTTCATAGAAGCGGGCCGAATAGGTGGAGACGTTGGGATGATCGCGGCGGTATCCGGTGGCGTGTTCGAAATAGACCTCGGGAAAGCGCGCGGCGACCGCGTTGGTGGCATCCATGTAGCCGAACGAGGTGGTGAAGATCAGATCGGCGCCGTTCAGCACCATCTGGGTCATCACCCGCTCCGCATCCGCGCCTTCGGGCACGTTCTCCACATAGGTGGTTTCGACCGCGTCGCCGAAATGCTCCTCCACCGCAAGGCGGGACTGGTCATGCTCGTAGGTCCAGCCCAGATCGCCGATCGAGCCGACATAGACGAAGCCGACCTGCAGCGGCTCGTCCTGGGCGATGGCCGGCGCGGCCAGCCCAAGCGCCAGCGCGGCGCCGGCGAGATATGTCAAGTTGGGTTTCATTCCTTGGTCTCCTTGTTGGACGTGTTTTCCGTTTCGGTTGGGGTGCTCGGCCCCGCCTCGTATTTATCCGCCTCCAGAAGGGCGGTTGTGATAATGGCCGCCGGGCCCGCGACGATGCCCAGCCCGATGAACAGGACCAGCGTCGTGAACAGCCGCCCGCCAAGCGTGATCGGCACCAGATCGCCATAGCCCACCGTGGTCAGCGAGGCGACGGCCCACCAGAGCGACATCGGGATCGAGGTGAAGGCCTCGGGCTGGGCCGGGTGTTCGAAGACATAGATGCCCACCGCCGAGACATAGAGCATCATCGCGGCCAGCACGCCGAAGACCGTCAACTCGCCCTTGACCGCATGGAAGGCGCGCGCCATCCGGTCCAGCGCCCGCGAGGTGCGGAACAGTTTCAGCAGCCGGATCAGCCGCACGAGCCGCAGGATCCGCACCGCGGTCCATTGCGGTTGCAGGATCGCCAGAAGAGGCAGGATCGCCAGAAGGTCGATGAGGCCCCAGAAGCTGAAGACATATCTCAGCGGCCGGGGGGAACAGAGGATGCGGGTGATGTATTCCAGCGCGAAGATGGCCAGCACCGCGATCTCGAACCAGCCAAGCAGGCGCGTGACCGGCTGCGGCAGGTCCGGCATCGTTTCCATCGCGATGGCGATGGCCGACAAGAGGATCAGCGCGTTCAGCGCCAGCGCCACCCCGCGCCCGTCGCGCGGGTGCGTTCCATCGAGAAGCTGGATGATCCCGGCGCGTGTCATGGGCCCCCTTAACCGCTGGCATGGAACACCTTGCCCAAGGCTGCGGGTGCATTCAATGCGGCCCTGCCCCTGTCGGAGGAAATAATGACCAGAACGATGATCGTCACCAGATAGGGCGACATGTCGAGAAACATGACCGGAATGTTGATTTCGGCGGCCTGCAGCCGCAGTTGCAGCGCCGCGATGCCGCCGAAAAGATAGGCCCCGATCAGCGCGCGCCATGGCTTCCAACTGGCGAAGACCACGATGGCCAGCGCGATCCAGCCGGCGCCTGCGGTCATCCCCTCGGTCCAGGAGGGGCACGCGGACAAGGCTCAGATAGGCCCCGCCCAGCCCGGCGCAGGCCCCGCCGAACAGGATCGCGCAGATGCGGATGCGGATCACCTTGTAGCCCAGCGCATGGGCCGCGTCGTGGCTTTCGCCCACCGCGCGCAGGATCAGGCCCATGCGGGTGTGGCGCAGGGCGTACCAGACCCCGGCCACCAGCAGAACGGAGAGATAGATGACGAGGTCATGGCCGAAGAGGATCGGCCCGGCGACGGGGATGTCGCGCAGCGCCTGCGGGAACAGATCGGGGGTAAGCGGCGGGTTGATACCGGTATAGGCCTCGCCCATCAACGAGGACAGGCCGAGGCCGAAAAGCGTGAGCGCCAGCCCGGTGGCGACCTGATTGGACAGAAGATACTGGGTCAGAAGCGCGAAGATCAGCGACAGGCACCGCGCCGCCCACCGCGCCCGCCGCGAAGCCGAGCCAGGGCGAGCCGGTGTTGACCGCGATGGCGAAGCCGCGAGACCGCGCCGACGATCATCATCCCCTCGACGCCGAGATTCAGCACGCCGGATTTCTCCACCACCAGTTCGCCGATGGCGGCCAGAAGGATGCGGCGTGGCGGCGACCGATCAGCGCGGCGATCAGGAGTGACCGGGTCGATGCCCAATCCATGCCGCGACCTCCCGGCCGATCCTGACCCGGTAGTTCGAGAGTACATCCAGCGCGAGCAGGAAGAACAGGAGCATCCCCTGAAACGCCTGGATCGCGGAGGCGGGGATACCCAGCATCAGCTGCGCCAGTTCGCCCCCGATATAGGTCAGCGCCATCAGGAGGCCCGCCAGCAGGATCCCCACCGGGTGCAGGCGGCCCAGAAAGGCCACGATGATCGCGGTGAAGCCGTAGCCGACATTGAAGTCGATGCTGATCTGGCCCGCCGGGCCCGCCACCTCGAACAGCCCCGCCATCCCCGCCAGCGCGCCGGACACGCCGAGGCAGAGCAGCGATCAGCCGGGTCGGGTTCACGCCCGCGAATTTCGCCGCGCGCGGGGCCTGACCCGGCCAGCTTGATCTGATAGCCCATCAGGTGCCGGTTCAGCAGCACATAGGCTGAAGATCACCGCGATGAAGGCCGCGACCACGCCCCAGTGCATGCCCGTGCCCGCGATCAGTTCCAGCATTGTCGGTGCCGGGATGCTGGCTGCAGGTTGCGGCTGCCGGGAAAGCCGCAGCCCGTCGGGATTGCGTCAGAAAGCCCGTGCGCCATCGGAGGCGAGGATCTGCCTCGGCCACATAGACCAGCAGCAGCGACACGAGGATCTCGTTGGTGCCGGAACCGGATGCTTCAGCACCGCCGGGATCATCGCCCAGGCCCAGCCGCCGAACAGCGCCGGCCAGCACCATGCCGGGGAAAGATCAGCAGGCTCTCCGACGGGTAGAAGGCCAGCCCGAATGCGGCGCCGCAGATCGCGCCGATGATGTATTGCCCCTCCGCGCCGATATTCCAGATGCCGGCCCGGAAGCCCAGCGCAAGCCCGATCGCGATCAGGATCAGCGGCCCGGCCTTGACCAGCAGTTGCGGGCGGGAATAAGCTTGCGAAGCGTTCGTCGAACAGCGGGTCGAGGAAGATGATCCGGATCGCCTCCACCGGGTCCTGACCCAGTATCGCGAACATGATCCCGCCGGCGATCATCGTCAGGATCACCGCGATGACCGGGGTCGCGAGGATCCAGACCCGCGACGGCATGGGCCGTTTTTCAAGCCGGAACATGGGGCATCTCGCCATCGGCCTCGTGCATGTCATGGGCGCCGCCCAGCATCAGGCCGATCTCTTCCATGCTCAGCCCGCGGGCCGGACGCGGGGCGCTCAGCCGCCCTTCGTTCAGGGCGCAGAACCGGTCGGAGATCTCCAGCAACTCGTCCAGATCCTGTGAGATGCAGATCACCGCCGCGCCGTTCTGCGCCAGATCGAGAAGCGCCTGCCGGATATCGGCGGCGGCGCTGGCATCCACGCCCCAGGTCGGCTGGTTGACCACCAGAACGCGGGGGGCCTGCATGATCTCCCGCCCGATCACGAATTTCTGCAGATTTCCGCCCGAGAGCGCCCGGGCCGCCACATGGGCCCCCGGCGTGCGCACGTCGAATTTCGCGATCACCTGCTCGGCATAGGCCTGCGCCCCGTTCCAGTTCAGAAACCCGTGCCGGTCGAGCCCCTGTCTCAGCCGCGCGGTCAGAAGCGCGTTTTCCGTCAGGCTCATATCCGGGGCGGCCGCATGGCCCAGCCGTTCCTCCGGCGCGCAGAGCAGCCCCAGCCTGCGCCGCTCGTTCGGGCCAAGCGCGCCGATCTGCGCGCCTTCCAGCGCGATCGCGCCAGGGCTCGTGCGGGCCTCGCCCGAGAGCGCCGCCAAAAGCTCGTCCTGCCCGTTGCCCGCGACCCCGCCGATGCCGAGGATCTCGCCCGCCCGCAGTTCCATCCCGATATGGCGAAGCGGGGTGCCGAAGGGCGTGGCGGGCTCCAGCGAGAGGCCCGTCACCTTCAGCAGTACCGAGCCGGGCGGGGTGGCGGCGCGCGCCGGCGCGGCCAGCGACTTGCCCACCATCAGCTCGGCCATATGCGCCGCCGAGACCTCGCGCGGGGTGCATTCGGCCACCACCTTGCCCAGCCTCAGGATCGTGGCCGCGTCGCACAGGGCGCGGATCTCCTCAAGCTTGTGGGAGATATAGAGAATGGCCGTGCCCTCGGCGCTCAGTTTCCGCAATGTGTGGAACAGGATCTCCACCTCCTGCGGGGTCAGAACGCTGGTCGGTTCGTCCATGATCAGCAGTTTGCGGGTCCTGCAGCAGGCAGCGGATGATCTCCACCCGCTGGCGCTCTCCCGCGCTCAGATCCCCCACCAGACGGTCCGGGTCGAGCGGCAGGCCATAGGTTTCGGACACCTCCCGGATCTGTTGCGCCAGATCGCGCGGTCGGGGCGGGTCCTCCATTCCGAGAGCCACGTTTTCGGCCACGTTCAGCGCCTCGAACAGGCTGAAATGCTGAAACACCATCGCCACGCCCGCCGCGCGGGCGGCGCGCGGTTCGGCGGGGGTGAAGGCCCGCCCCTCCAGCGTCATGCTGCCCGCGTCCGGCCGGACCAGCCCATAGATCATCTTGACCAATGTGGATTTGCCCGCGCCGTTCTCGCCCAGAAGCGCGTGCACCTCGCCCGGGCGGATGGCGAAGGACACCGCGTCATTCGCGACGACCCCGGGATAGGCCTTGGTCAGGCCCGCAATCTCCAGAAGCGGGGCCGTCACCGAAACATCTTTCGGAGGGAATATGCCGGTTTTTCGTGCATCTGCCCGCCAAGTAACCGCGTGGCGACGCCCACTGCAATGGCTTGCGGGTGCTTGCCCAGTTCCGGATCGCCGATCGGGCAGGTGATGCCCGAAATTTGTGCAGCGCTGTGGCCCAGATCCGCCAGGCGTTTCCGGAAGCGCGCCCATTTCGTGGCGCTGCCGATCAGCCCGCAGCTTTGAAACGGCTGGCAGAGCGCCCCGTGGCAGAGCGCGAAATCCATCTCATGGGAATAGGTCATGATCAGATGATGCGCATCCGCCGCCGCGTGGCGCATCGCCAGTTCGGGCCGCGCCGCGGGCAGAACGGTGACGCCATCGGCGACGGGATCGGGAAACCGCTGCGGCCCGGTATCGACCCATGTGATCGCGAAATCGGGCAGCGGCGCCAGCACATCGACCAGCGCCCGCCCCACATGGCCCGCCCCGTAGATCCAGACCGGCTGGCGGCGCGCGGCGAGGGGTTCGATGAACCAGTCCGAGACATGAAGCGGGCGGTCGACCCCGCGCGCGATGGCGCGGTCCACCGCCTCGGGCCGGGAGCCGGGCGCCATCACCGGATGGGCATGGGGGAAGCTCCCGGGCAGCCTGTCGCGGGTGAATAGCTCGAAGGAGAGGACCACCGCCCCGCCGCAGCATTGCCCGAGCGCGGGGCCAAGGGCGAAGGCCTTGCCAGAATGAAGGATCTGCCGGTCGAGGTTGCTGCGCGCCATGGCGGCCGCGTCATACTCCAGCCGCCCGCCGCCGATGGTGCCCGACTGCCCGCCGTGCCAGACCAGCATCGCCGCGCCCACCTCACGCGGGGTGGAGCCGCGGGTTTCCACCACAACGACCCGGCAAACCTCGCCATGGGCGTCCACCGCCCGCTGCAGCGCTGGCAGATCGAAGCTCACGCGCGCGCCCGTCCGACCGCGCGCAGCACCTCTTCGGCGGTCGCGGGGGCATGCAGGTCGGGATAGGCGGGCCCGGAGGCCGCGCAGGCGTCGCTCAGCGCCATCAGCACCGAAATGCCCAGCATCAGGGGCGGCTCCCCCACGGCCTTGGAGCGATAGATCGTCTCCTCCCGGTTCGGCCGGTCCCAGAGCGCGACATTGAAGATGTCGGGCCGGTCCGAACAGGCCGGGATCTTGTAGGTGGAGGGGGCATGGGTCCGGAGCGCGCCCTTGGCATCCCAGACCAGCTCTTCCGTCGTCAGCCAGCCCGCGCCCTGTACGAACCCGCCTTCGATCTGGCCGATATCGAGCGCCGGGTTCAGGGAAGCGCCCGCATCGTGCAGGATGTCGGTGCGCAGGATCCGGTTCTCGCCGGTCAGCGTGTCGATCACCACCTCGGTGCAGGCCGCGCCATAGGCGAAATAGAAAAATGGCCGCCCGCGGCCCGCGATCCTGTCCCATTCGAGCTTGGGCGTGCGGTAGAACCCCGTGTCGCTGAGCGAGACGCGCGCCATGTAGGTCATGCTCACCGCCTCTTCGAAGGTCATCTCCGCGCCGTCCGCGCGCAGCATGCCCCCGTCGAAGATCACCGCCTCGGGCTCGGCCTGCAGATGCGGGGCCGCGACCCGGGCGATCCGGGCCCGGATCTCGTCACAGGCGACTTTCACCGCCATCCCGTTCAGATCGGTGCCGGAGGAGGCCGCCGTGGCAGAGGTGTTGGGCACCTTGCCGGTATCGGTGGCCGTGATCTTCACCCGCTCCAGCCCCACGCCGAACCGGCTTGCGGCCACCTGCGCCACCTTCTGGAACAGGCCCTGGCCCATCTCGGTCCCGCCATGGTTCATGTGGATGGAGCCATCCTGATACACATGCACCAGGGCACCTGCCTGGTTCAGATGGGTGAGCGTGAAGGAGATGCCGAATTTCACCGGCGTCAGCGCGATCCCCTTCTTCAGCACCGGCTGGGTCGCGTTCCACGCCGCGGCCGCCGCGCGCCGGCCCGCATAGTCGCAGCTTTCCGACAAGGCCTCCGTCATCTCGTGCAGGATGAAATCCTCCACCTCCATCCCGTAGGGCGTGGTGTTTCCGGTGGCCGCGGGCGCCGGCGAATAGGCCGCGCCGAACCGCCGCCCGCCGCCGGAGCCGCCCTCCACCCGGACCGATCCGCGCCCGGCCAGATCGGCGGTGTCGAGCGGCGCGCCGGTCTTTGCCCCGGGCGTGTCGCCGGTGGCGGTATCCGAGGATGCCGCCTGCGCGGGGGGGTAGTAATTCACCCGCCGCACTTCCAGCGGGTCGCGCCCCAGGATATGGGCCACATGGTCCAGCACGCGTTCGATCCCCACCATGCCCTGCGGCCCGCCGAACCCGCGAAAGGCGGTGGCGCTCTGGGTGTTGGTCCTGAGCCGGTGGGAGGTGATCCGGGCCGCCGGCAGAAGATAGGCGTTATCCGCATGCAGCATGGCGCGGTCCGCGACCGGCAGGCTCAGATCCATGGACCAGCCGCAGCGCACATATTGGGCGAAATCCACGCCCGCGATCCGGCCGTCCGCTCCGAACCCGACCCGGTAGTCGATCCGGAAGTCGTGCCGTTTGCCGGTGATCAGGAAGTCGTCGTCCCGGTCGTAGCGCATCTTGCAGGGCCGCCCGGTGGCACGCGCGGCCACGGCGCAGGCAATCGCCAGATGGTTGCCCTGGCTCTCCTTCCCGCCGAAACCACCGCCCATGCGCCGCACCTCCACCCTGACGCCATGCATCGGCAGGCCAAGCGCATCGGCGACCTTGTGCTGGATCTCGGTCGGGTGCTGCGACGATGACTGCACGATCATGTCGCCGTCTTCCTGCGGCAGGGCCAGTGCCGCCTGTCCCTCCAGATAGAAATGCTCCTGACCGCCGATCTCGATCCTGCCATCGGCCACATGATCGGCGCTCGCCAGCGCCGCCGTCACGTCGCCCTTGGTGTAAACCCTTGGTCCGTCTTCGAAAATCGAACCTGCGGCCAGCGCATCCTCGATCGTCAGGATGGCCGCCGTCTCCGCGTAGGAGACCTGCGCCGCCCGGGCCGCCCTGCGCGCGGCCAGATGGCTGTCGGCCACCACCAGAAACAGGGGCTGGCCCAGATAATGCACCGTCCCGTCGCTCACCAGCGGCTCGTCGTGGTTGGAGGGGGAGCAATCCGGGATCACGTCGAAATCCGCCGCTTCCATCACCGCCACGACCCCGGGCGCGGACCTGACCGCATCCAGATCCATGGCCGTGACCGTGCCCGCCGCGACGGAGCTGATCCCGAAGGCCAGATGCAGACAATCCGCGGGCGTCGGGATGTCGTCCACATAGCGCGCGGCGCCCGTCACATGGAGCCGCGCCGCATCATGGGGCAGGGGCTTGTGCGCGCTCATGCCGTCACCGCCAGCACATCGGTCGCCACGCCCCGATCCTCATGGAAGGCCCGCAGAAGCATGTTTCGCGCCGCCTCCATCCGGTAGTCGGCGGAGGCGCGCATGTCGCTCATCGGGGCGTAATCGCGCGCGAACGCCGCCATCGCCGCCCGCACCGTCTCCTCCGTCCAGGGGCTGCCGGTCAGGGCGGCCTCGACCGCGCCGGCCCGTTTCGGCGTGCCCGCCATGCCGCCGAAGGCAATCCGCGCCGATGTCACGGTGCCATCTTCTACAAGAATATTGAAGCACCCGCAGACAGCCGAGATATCCTGATCGAAGCGTTTGCTGAGCTTGTAGCAGCGAAGCCGGTCGGCCTGCACCGGCAGGGAAATCGCCTCGACGAACTCGCCGGGTTGCCTGTCCTGCCTGCCGTACTCGATGAAAAACGCCTCCAGCGGCATCTCGCGCCGCGCATCTCCCTTGCGCAGATGCAGCCGCGCGCCCAGCGCGATCAGCGCCGGCGGGCTGTCCCCGATGGGCGAGCCGTTGGCGATGTTGCCGCCCAGCGTGGCGGCGTTGCGCACCTGCACCGAGCCGTAGCGCCGGATCATCTCCGCAAGGCTCGGGTGCCGGTCGGCGAAGAACGCGCCAAGCTCGGTCAGGCTGGTCATCGCGCCGATGCGGATCACGCCGTCATCGTCGGTGATCCCGCGCAGGTCGTCACACCGGTTCAGGAACGCCACCGGGGCCAGATCGCGCAACTGCTTGGTGACCCATAGACCCACATCCGTGGCGCCCGCGATCAGCGTCGCGTCGGGATGGGCCTCATACCACGCGGCAAGCGCATCGGCGGAGCGTGGGGCGAAGGCCGCCGATCCGTCCCCGTCCCGTGGGACGGCGTCCGGCACGGCCAGGGTGCCCAGCGCCGCCGCATCGGTACGCATCCAGTCGGGCACCGGCTCGGCCGCGGCCGCCTCGGCGGCGCGCAGGATCGGCGCATAGCCCGTGCAGCGGCAGAGATTGCCCGCAAGCTGATCGTCGAAATCCCTGCGCCCGTTCAGATGCGCCACGGCCATGGAGACGATGAAGCCCGGTGTGCAGAAGCCGCACTGGCTGCCGTGGTGCGCGACCATCGCGTGCTGAACCGGGTGCAACTGCCCCTCCGGTCCGCCCAGCCCTTCGACTGTTCGCACCGCGCGGCCCTGCACCTGCGGCAGGAACAGAATGCAGGCATTCAGCGCCCGCGCCCCGTCCGCATCGGTCACCATCACGGTGCAGGCGCCGCAATCGCCTTCGTTGCAGCCTTCTTTCGTGCCGGTCAGCCCGCGCGTCTCGCGCAGCCAATCCAGCAGCGTGGTCGTCGGAGATGCCTCGACCTCCACAGGTTCCCCATTCAGAAGAAACCGGATGCTCATGAGATTTGCCCGCCGCGTTACCGTAACTACGGGTGGTCTCCGGCCTTCGATGCGGCGTAGAAGGCGGCCCGTTTCCCTGTTCGACCGTCAGCCAGCAAAGCGGGGAACGCGGCATATTGCAAGCTTTCCCTGCCGTGGGCCTGCCCGCCTTTGCGGCAGTTGCCCGTTTTTCGGGCGGCTAGCCCAGCCCGCTGGCCAGGTCGTCGAGCTGGGCAAGGGTCGTCGCCCATCCATCGGCAAAGCCCATCTCCTCATGGCGGCGCCGCGCCTCGGCGGAGTTGTGCATCACATGGGCGCGGTAAAGCGTGCCGCCCGCCTGCGGGGTCAGCGTGATATCGGCGGTCATGAAGGGTGTCCCGTCGCCGGGACGGAAGCCGGCCCGGACGGCATCGCCGTAAACCAGCCGCCGACAGGGCTCGGCAAGGAAGAAACAGCCCTCGCTCGGCATCAGCGTTCCATCGGGCAGCTTCATCACCACGAAGGCCCGCCCGCCGCTGCGCAGGTCATTCTCCACCTCGGTCACCTCCACACCGGGCGGGGTGAACCATTGCCTGAACAGATCGGGGTCTTCCCAGCAGCGCCAGATCGTCTCCGGCGCCGCACGGATCAGCCGTTCGATCTCCAGATCGGCATCGGCATCGAAATCAGGCATTTTCAACCTCGCCCGCGATTGCCGCCATCTTCGCGATCAGGTCCGTGGTCCCGGCCAGCCGCGTCTCGCGCCGGTCTCCGCCATCCAGAAACACCGCCTGTTCGGTGTAGATCACCCTGCTGCCGGCCCCATGCGCGTGAATGCAGACGGTCGCGAGAGAGGCCGACAAAAGCGCCTCCGCGGTCGCCATGGTGAAGCTGTAGACCAGCCGCCCGGGCGCGCGCATCTGGATGTAGCGCGCCTCGAACTGGAAGCTTCCGATCTCGTCATGGCGGAACCGGCTGCGTTCCACGCCACCCTCGCGCAGATCGGCCTCGTAGCCCTCCGCGTGCCATCCGTTCGATACTTCCGGGGCGAACCAGCGGCGCTTCAGATCCGGCTCGGCCCATGTGCGATAGACCGTCTCGGGGCGGGCGGCGATCTCCCGCGTCACATCGAATGTCTGAAAATCCGTATTCATTCCATCTCCTTTCGCTCCAGATCCTCGGCCAGCGCGGCCATCCGGTCGATGCGGCCCTCCCAAAGCTGCTTTTGCTGTGCAATCCAGGCGTCGGCCATGGCGAAGGCCTCGGGGTGGAGCGTGCAGACCCGCACCCGCCCGGACTTGCGCGACCGGACGAGGCCCGAGCGTTCCAGCATGTCGAGATGTTTCAGAAAGCTCGGAAGCGCCATGTCGTGGGGTCCGGCCAGTTCCTTGACCGGCGCGGGCCCCCGGCCCAGACGCGCGATGACGGCGCGGCGGGTCGGATCGGCAAGCGCCTGAAAGAGGGTGTCGAGACCGGGTGTGATTCGATTAGCCATATGGCTAACTATCATGAAAATGCGCTGAAACAAAGCCAGAAGGCTAAGTTTTCGATTTTGCGGTTATCCCCAACATCCGGTGGCGTTCCTGTGGCGCGCCCCATCATCCTGCGGTAGCCTTGCCCGCATGAGCAGTGATCCGCGATTCATCCATCTCCGCCTCCACACCGAATATTCGCTCCTTGAAGGGGCGATGCGGGTCAAGAAGCTGCCCGGTCTCGTGGCCGATGCGGGCATGCCCGCCGTGGCCGTGACCGACACCAACAACATGTTCTGTGCGCTGGAATTTTCCGAAACCGCGGCCCGGGCCGGTGTCCAGCCGATCCTCGGCTGCCAGATCGACGTGGAATACGAAACCGCTGCCCCGGGGGAGCGCGCGCGCCCGGCCGCGCCGCTGGTCCTGCTGGCCCAGAACGCCGAAGGCTATGCCAATCTGATGAAGCTCAACTCCGCGCTCTATCTGCGCGGCGACGGGACGCTGCCGCATGTCACGATGGCCGAACTGGCGCGGCACGGCGCGGGCCTGATCTGTCTCACGGGCGGACCCGAGGGCCCGCTTGGCCGCCTCTTGCAGGATGGCCAGAAATCCCGCGCCGCCGCGGTTCTCTCGGCGCTTCGGGAGATCTATGCCGACCGGCTCTATATCGAGCTGCAACGCCATCCCCGTGACGATGCCAGCCCGCCCGAAGCCGAGCGGCTGACCGAGCGAATGGATTCGTCGAAACCGCCTATGGCGAAGGGTCTGCCGCTGGTGGCCACCAACGATGTCTATTTTCCCAAGGCCGACATGTACGAGGCCCATGACGCGCTGATCTGTATCGCGCAGGGCGCCTATGTCGACCAGCAGGAGCCGCGCCGCCGCCTGTCGCCGCAGCATTACTTCAAGACTCCCGCCGAGATGGCGGCGCTTTTCGCGGACCTTCCCGAAGCGCTTGAAAACACGGTGGAAATCGCGCGCCGCTGCGCCTTTAGGGCGCGCACCCACGACCCGATCCTGCCGCGCTTCGCCGAGAACGAGGTGGAGGAGTTGCGCCGTCAGGCCCGCGAGGGGCTGAAGGCCCGGCTGGAGATCATCGAGCCCGCCGTGCCCGTGGAGGAATACGACAAACGCCTCGAATTCGAGCTGGGGATCATCGAGGGCATGGGCTTCCCCGGCTATTTCCTGATCGTGGCCGATTTCATCAAATGGGCCAAGGATCACGATATTCCCGTGGGCCCGGGCCGCGGCTCCGGCGCGGGCAGCCTTGTGGCCTATGCGCTCACCATCACCGATCTGGACCCGCTCCGCTATTCGCTGCTGTTCGAGCGGTTCCTGAACCCCGAACGGGTGTCGATGCCGGATTTCGACATCGATTTCTGCATGGACCGGCGCGAAGAGGTGATCCGCTATGTGCAGGACCGCTATGGCCGCGACAGGGTGGGCCAGATCATCACTTTCGGCGCGCTGCTGTCCAAGGCGGCCATTCGCGATGTGGGCCGGGTGTTGCAGATGCCGTTCATGCAGGTCGACCGCCTGTCCAAGATGATCCCGGTCGAAGGGGTCAAACCCGTCTCGATCGAAAAGGCGCTGGCCGACGAGCCGCGCCTGCGCGAGATGGCCAAGGAGGAGGAGGTTGTCGAGCGGCTTCTGACCTATGGCCAGCAGGTCGAGGGCCTGTTGCGCAATGCCTCCACCCATGCCGCCGGCGTGGTGATCGGGGACCGGCCGCTCGACGAGCTTGTCCCGCTTTATCAGGATCCGCGCTCGGACATGCCGGCCACCCAGTTCAACATGAAATGGGTGGAGCCCGCAGGGCTGGTGAAATTCGACTTTCTGGGCCTGAAGACGCTGACGGTGGTGCAGAACGCCATAGATCTTCTAAAAGAAAAGGGGATCGTGATCGATCCGGGCCTGATCCCGCTGGATGACGCGAAAACCTACGATCTGTACGCCTCCGCCAAGACGGTCGCGGTGTTCCAGGTGGAAAGTTCGGGCATGATGGACGCGCTCCGGCGCATGAAGCCGGACTGCATCGAGGATATCATCGCGCTGGTCGCGCTCTACCGGCCCGGCCCGATGGAGAACATCCCGAAATTCTGCGAGGTGAAGAACGGAATTTCGGAACGCGAGCTTCTGCACCCGACCATCGACCATATCCTCGACGAGACCCAGGGCATCATCGTCTATCAGGAACAGGTGATGCAGATCGCGCAGGAGATGGCGGGCTACAGCCTTGGCGGCGCCGACCTGCTGCGCCGCGCGATGGGCAAGAAGATTCAGGAGGCGATGGATGCCGAACGCCCGAAATTCCTCAAAGGCGCCGCGGAAAACGGCGTCGACGAGAAGAAGGCGATCGAGGTCTGGAACCTGCTCGACAAGTTCGCCAATTACGGTTTCAACAAATCCCACGCCGCCGCCTATGCGGTCGTCAGCTACCAGACCGCGTGGCTGAAGGCCAATCACCCGGTCGAATTCATGGCCGCGGTGATGAATTGCGACATCCACCTGACGGACAAGCTTGGCGTCTACAAGCAGGAGGTCGACGCGGCTGGAGATCGAGACGATCCCGCCATGTGTCAACCGCTCTTCGGCCAGGTTCAGCGTGAAGGACGACAAGGTGGTCTATGCCCTTGGCGGGCTCAAGAATGTCGGCGTCGAGGCCATGAAACTTATAGAAGAAGCGCGCGGAGACACGCCCTTCGCGACGCTCTTCGACCTTGCCCGCCGGGCCGATCTCAAGCGCGTGGGCAAACGCTCCCTCGAAATGCTCGCCCGCGCCGGCGCCTTCGACGAGCTGGACCGCAACCGCGCCCGCGTCTTCGACAGCCTCGATGCGCTCACCGCCTATTCCGCCGCGATCCATGACCAGCGCGCCTCCGATCAGGTCTCGCTCTTCGGGGAGGCGGGCGACGACCTGCCCGAACCGCGCCTGCCAGACCGCGACGACTGGCTTCCCAATGAGCGGTTGGCCAATGAACACATGGCGATCGGCTTCTACCTCTCCGGCCACCCGCTGGACGATTACATGCCGGCCCTGAAGCGGAAGGGCTGCAAGACCCTTGCGGACGTGCAGGCGCGGGTGCAGGGCGGGGCCTTCGTCGCCAAGATGGCGGGCGCAGTCTCCTCCCGGCAGGAACGCAAGAGCCAACGGGGCAACCGCTTCGCCTTCGTGCAGTTGTCCGACCCGACGGGGCTTTACGAGGTCACCATGTTCTCCGATGTGCTGGAGGCATCGCGGGAGCATCTGGATACCGGCGCAAATGTCGTGCTGCAGGTCGAGGCCACGCTGGAGGGCGACAGCCTGAAGCTGCTCGCCCGCGGCGTTCAGCCCATCGACGACAACATCGCCGGCGAGATCGGCCGGGGTTTGCGGGTTTTTGTAGAAGAATCCGAGGCGATTTCCACCGTGGCGGGTCTTCTGGACCGCGCCAGATCGGAATCCAGACTGAAAGGCCGCGGTCCGGTCCATCTCTGCCTCATGCATCCTGACCTGCCGGGGGAGGTGGAGGTGCTTCTGGGCGAGGACTTCCCGGTCAACCCGCAGATAAAGGGTGCATTGAAGAGCCTTGGCGGGGTGATGACCGTGGAGGAGGTTTGATACCGGGTGAAGACTTTCGCAGGTCTCTGTCGACAACCACCATTTCGCGACGCCCTCCAGACGAGAGGATCAGGCCAGCCAGAAAGCAGAGCCCGCCAGGAAAGGAGCTGATCACTCCGGCCAGGACTGTCATGGCGGTCCCTGCCTGAACTGCGCCGGTCGCCGCCGCGCCTCGGTCGCCCTGATCGGTCATGCTGACGATATCTGTCGTCACGGCTCCCGAAAGAGCCATTGTCGGGAGGGGCGAGAGAAACAGGTTTTCGTCGCGGGCCGCCGGGCCTCCATTTGCCAAGCCTGAACATCGGGTCGCAGGGTGTCGGGGCTCCGCCCGTTCGCAGGCGAACCGCTCCGCCGGAGCGTTTCCGGGGTGCCTGCTCTCACCAGTGCGGCGGTTTCGCATCGGCCAGCGGCAAGGTTCCGCCGCTCTCCATCTCCCGCTCCGCCTCGCGCATCATCAGCATCTCCACCCGCCGGGTCAGCGTGGCTATCTCCGCGTCTTGCCGGGCGACGACCTCCGACAGGTCCTCCACCGTCCTGATCAGATGCGCCATCCGCTCTTCCAGCTCCGTCCGATCCGCCATCTCCGCCTCCTTGCGATCCGCCGCCGCGTATATACCGGTTCTATACCCGAGATATACCGCATCTATATGCCCGGTTTCAGCCCCGCCTTGCCCCGGTCGCCCCCCTCGGCTACACGTCCCGCGACCTTTCAGACCCGGACGCAAGCCCCATGGCCAAAGTGAAGAAACAGCCCCGCCCCAAGGCCGAAACGCCCAAAGGCTTCCGCGATTACTTCGGCGCCGAAGTGACCGAGCGCGAGCAGATGTTGCGGGTGATCGGCGAGGTCTACCACAGATATGGGTTCGATCCGCTGGAAACCTCCGCTGTGGAGACGGTCGAGGCTCTGGGAAAGTTCCTCCCCGATGTGGATCGTCCCAATGCGGGCGTCTTCGCCTGGCAGGAGGAGGAGGGCGATTGGCTGGCGCTTCGCTATGACATGACCGCCCCGCTGGCCCGCGTCGCGGCCCAGTTCCGCAACGATCTGCCAAGCCCCTACCGGCGCTTCACCATGGGCCCCGTCTGGCGCAACGAGAAGCCTGGGCCGGGGAGATTTCGGCAGTTTTATCAATGTGATGCGGATACCGTCGGGTCGGCGTCTATGGCCGCGGACGCGGAAATCTGCGCGATGCTGGCGGACACGTTGGAGGCCGTGGGCATCCCGCGCGGCGACTACATCGTGCGAGTCAACAACCGCAAGGTCCTGAACGGCGTGATGGAGGTCGCGGGGCTTGCCGGGACCGACAAGGAGGCCGAACGTGGCATCGTGCTGCGCGCCATCGACAAGCTGGATCGCTTGGGCGAAGAGGGCGTCCGCGCGCTGTTGGGCGCGGGCCGGGAGGATGCCTCCGGCGATTTCACCAAAGGGGCCGGGCTGGCCGACGCGCAGGCCGATATCGTCATGGGCTTCATGGCCGCCAAGCGGGACACGGGCCCGGCCACCGTCGCCCGGCTGAGCGCGCTTGTCGCCGGTTCGCAGATCGGCGCGGACGGCGTGCAAGAGCTTGAAACCATTTCCGAACTTCTGGCCGCGCAAGGCTATGGCCCGGACCGGATCGAGATCGATCCAAGCGTGGTTCGGGGGCTGGGCTACTACACTGGCCCGGTCTACGAGGCCGAGCTGACATTCGAGATCACCGATGAGAAGGGGCGCCCGCGGCAGTTCGGGTCCGTCGCCGGCGGTGGCCGCTATGACGATCTGGTCAAGCGGTTCACCGGCCAGGACGTGCCTGCCACCGGTATCTCCATCGGTGTCGACCGGTTGTTGGCGGCGCTCCGCGCGACGGGCCGGATCGGCGGCAAGGCCCGTGGTCCGGTGATTGTCACGGTGATGGACCGCGAGCGGATGGGCGATTATCAGGCGATGGTCGCGACGCTCCGGCAGGCGGGCATTCGCGCGGAGGTCTATCTGGGCAATCCGAAGAACTTCGGTAACCAGTTGAAATACGCCGATAAACGCGAAAGCCCCGTAGCCGTCATCCAAGGTTCGGACGAGGCCGCGCGCGGCGTGGTCCAGATCAAGGATCTGGTTCTTGGCGCAGAGCTTGCGGAACGCGTCAGCCATGAGGAATGGAAGTCCCAGCCCGCGCAGCGGGAGGTGCCCGTGAGCGATCTGGTGACCGAAATCCGCGCCATTCTGGACCGGCAGGGGTGAGCGACAAGGCCACCATACGGGCCGAGGCCGCGCGGCTTCAGGCCTTTTTCACGGCGTCGGGCGCTGTGCCGGTGGAGGCCGATCTGCTGCAATCCGCCGAGACGCTGCTGGATCTCTACGGGGAGGATATCCGGGCGCGCGCCTATACCACCCACGATCCCGACCGGGGCGAGTTGATGCTGCGCCCAGATTTCACCGTGCCCGTGGTGCAGATGCATATGGCCAATGGCGCGGAACCCGCCCGATACACCTATCTGGGCGAGGTGTTCCGCAAGCAACAGGCCGACAGCAGGCGCGCGAGCGAATATCTTCAGGTCGGATACGAGGTGTTCGATCGCGCCAATCCCGCCGCCGCCGATGCGGAGGTGTTCGCGCTGTTTTCGGAAGTGTTGTCACCGCTAGGTCTGGCGCCGGTCACCGGGGATATCGGGATCCTTCTGGCCGCGGTCGACAGCCTGTCGACCACGGACCGGCGCAAACGCGCGCTGCGCCGGCATATCTGGCGCCCACGCCGGTTCAGGGTCCTCTTGGACCGGTTCACGGGCCGCAAACCCGCGCCGTCCGGTCGTGCGGCCCTGCTGGAGCGTGCCGAAACCGGGTTGGAGGCGCTGATCGCGTCGGGCGGGCCGATGATCGGCCTGCGCGGACCGGACGAGATCGAAAGGCGGATCCGCCATCTTCAGGAGGATGCCGCCGCCGAGCCCATCGGCGCGGCCGAGGCGGAAGTGCTGGATGTCATCCTGTCGCTGCGCGAAACGCTGAACAATGCCCATGAGCAACTGCGCGACATTGCCGTGGACCTGCCGGGCATGTCCCACGCGGTGGCGCGCATGGCGCGCCGGATGGACGCGCTGGATCAGGCTGGCGTGGATGTGGCGGGCCTGCCGTTCGAGGCGAGCTACGGTCGCACGAATATGGAGTATTACGACGGGTTCGTGTTCGGATTTCTGGCGGAGGGGCAGCCGCGGCTGCCACCCGTGGCGACCGGCGGGCGCTATGATGCGCTTTGCCGGATGCTGGGCGGCGGGCGGGAAATCCCGGCCGTGGGCGGCGTGATCCGGCCCGAACTGGTGCATGCGCTGCACAACGATCTCGCGGAGGGCGGATCATGAGCCTGAAGCTTGCGGTTCCGTCCAAGGGCCGTTTGATGGAGAAGACCTTCGACTGGTTCGCGGCTCGCGGCATCGGGATGCGGCGCAGCGGCTCCGACCGGGAATACGCCGCACATGTGGATGGCGCGGATCTGGAGCTTCTGCTGCTCAGCGCCTCGGAGATCCCGCGCGAGTTGCAGGCCGGGCGCATTCATCTGGGCGTCACCGGCAGCGATCTGGTGCGGGAACGGATCCCGGGATGGGAGCAGGTCGTGCGCGAGATGGAACCGATGGGCTTCGGCTTTGCCGATCTGGTGATTGCCGTGCCCCGGGTCTGGGTCGATGTGGACACGCTGGACGATCTCGATGCCGCCGCGGCCGATTTCCGCGCCGCGCACGGGTTCCGGCTGCGGATCGCCACGAAGTATCACCGTCTCGTCCGGGAGTTCCTGCGGGACGCGGGCGTCGCCGATTATCAGCTGGTCGACAGCCAGGGCGCGACCGAGGGAACGGTGAAGCATCTCACCGCCGAGGCGATTGCCGATATCACCTCCAGCGGGGATACCTTGCGCGCCAATCATCTCAAGGTTCTGGAAGACGGGTTGATCCATCGCAGCCAGGCCATCCTGTTCAAGTCCCGCAAGGCCGACTGGCAGCCCGCCGACCGGGCCGCGCTGAAGAACGTTCTGGCGAAGATCGGCGGCTGAGCGCGGCCGCTGTGCCGGCAGAGACCGGGCAGGGGCTGATCGCGGGGCTCAGGGGGACGATTGCAGGGCGGCCCGGGCGGCGACCCCGCGCATCGCAACGTCGAGTTCGTGGATCGCCGTCGCCGCCATCGAGCGGAAGGTCAGGATAGTGAAGCCCTGCGCGCCGGTGCGGATGATCAGCGCCGTCATATGGCCGATCAGGCTGCGCGCCGCATGGCCGCGCTTGAAATGCTCGCGGCCCAGATTGATCGGGGTGAGCCGGGCCAGAACCTCCGCCGCGTCCTTGCCCTCCAGATGCAACACGGCCCAGGCATCGGTCTGGTCCACCACGGCCGCGTGGTCGGCCAGATCCGCCTGCGCGGGATCACCGATCAGAAACGCCTGATCAAGCCCGGACCAGCAGACCCGCGTGCCGCCCTTGGCACTGCTGCGGTTGGGCCCGGGGAAAGGCACGCCATGGGCGGCCTTCAACGCGGCCGACAGGGCGCGCAGCTTGCCGGCAAAGGGCATGAGCGCGGTGATGGCCGCCGGGGTTTCCTCCGTCAGGGTGACGGTGCCGATTTCGATCGGCAGCAGCCCGGACGCCGCGGATTTTGCGATCAGTCTAGCCACGGACGCGCGCTCCCTCAGGGTCGAAAAAGACCGGATCGCAGATTTCGCAAAGCGTTTCCAGACCGCGCAGATGATCCACGTGTTTCACGGTATCGCCATGACGGGCACGACCGTTTTTCAGAAAGCCGAGCCCCAGATAGGTGCCAAACGTGGGCGAGAAGCAGACCGAGGTGACATAGCCCAGATCGTTCACGCGCACCGGGCCCGCCTCGGGTTCGAACAGATGCGCGCCTGAGGTCAGTTGCTTGACGGCACCCACGGGTTTCAGGCCCACCAGTTGCTCCCGTTCCGGGCCGGTCAGCCCGGCGCGCATGGACGCGGTCTTTCCGATGCAGTCCTTTCCCGGGGATATCATCCGCTCCATCCCGATATCGAAGGCGGTGACCCGGCCATGGATCTCCGCATGGGTGATGAAGCCCTTTTCGATGCGCAGGACATTCAGCGCCTCCATCCCGTAAGGGCCGCCGCCGAGGGTTTCCGCACGGGCCACCAGATCGCGGAAGAGCGCATCGCCATAGCGGGCGGGCACGGCGATTTCATAGGCGTGTTCCCCGGAAAAGGAGATGCGGAAGAGCCGGCCCGCGACCCCGTGCACCGAAACCGGGCCGCAGGCCATGAACGGCCAGCTTTCCCCGTCTATCGGGGTGTCGAGCAGGCTGTTCAGCAGATCGCGCGACCGCGGCCCCGCAATCGCGAACTGCGCCCAGTGTTCGGTAACGGAGATGAACCGGACATCCAGATCGGGGCGGAGCGCCTGATGCACGAAATCCAGATGGGTCATCACCTGACCCGCGGCGGCGGTGGTCGTCGTCATCACGAAATGCGTGTCGGAAAGCCGGGCGGTCGTGCCGTCATCCATCACATGGCCATCCTCGCGCAGCATCAGCCCATAACGGGCGCGCCCCGGTTTGAGGGTGGAAAACATGTTGGTGTAGACGAAATCGAGAAAGGCCGCCGCATCCGGGCCCTGAATGTCGATCTTGCCAAGGGTGGAGACGTCACAGATGCCGACCGCGTCGCGCACCATGGCGACCTCGCGGTCGCAGGATTGCCGCCAGGTGGTTTCGCCCCGGGCCGGGAAATAGCCGGGCCTGTACCAGAGCCCCGCCTCGATCATCGGGGCTCCGCGTGCAACGGTTGCCGCGTGCGACGTGGTGAACCGTTCCGGCGCGAAGCCCTTGCCGCCCGCGCCCGCCGCCATCGCACTGATCGAGACGGGCACATAAGGCGGGCGGTAGGTGGTGGTGCCGGTTTCGGCAATGCCGCGCCCGGTGGCATCCGCCAGAAGAGCCAATGCGGCCATGTTGGAGTTCTTGCCCTGATCGGGGGCCATGCCTTGTGTCGTATAGCGTTTCATATGCTCCACCGAGCGGAAATTTTCCCGCGCCGCGAGCCTGATATCCTTGGTGGTCACGTCATTGGCGAAGTCCAGCCACGCGCGGCCCTTGCCATCCACATACCACAGCGCCTGCACCGCGCCGGTCTGGTCGCTTGCGGCGGGCACCGCGACCCCGGGCGCGGATTTCCCGAGCGCCTTGAGCGCCGTTTTCGCCGCGTCGACCCCGGCGGTCAGGCAGGCATGGGTGGCGTAGATCCCGGCGCAGGCCCCGGCGGCGGTCAGTCCCGGCACCGCGCCGGGGGCGGGGACAAAGCCCTTGATCCTGTCATTCCAGATCGGGCGGGCGTTCATGTGGCAGGTCAGATGCACCGAAGGGTTCCAGCCGCCCGACATGGCAAGGCAGTCGGTCAGGATCGTGTCCTGCCGGCCCTTGTGGCGCACGGTGATTTCGCGCAGCGCCCGGCGGCCCTTGCTGTGGATCACCTGCGCCCCCGCCAGCAGCCGGTAATCGCCCTGCGCCGTCGCATCGGCGCGGCTGTCGATCACGGCGGTAACCCGGATGCCGGCCTCGATCAGGTCAAGCGCCGTGCGATGTGCGTCGTCGTTGCAGGCAAACAGGGTGATGTTTCGCCCCGGCGCGACGCCATAGCGGTTCAGATAGGTCCGGACCGCCCCGGCCAGCATGATGCCCGGGCGATCATTCATCGGGAAGGCCAGCGGACGTTCCAGCGCGCCTGCCGCCAGCACGGCCTGTCCGGCATGGATCCGCCAGAAGCATTCCAGCGGCAGGTCCGGTGTCTCGGGCCGGTGCTGGCCGACCCGCTCCAGCGCGCCATAGGTGCCGCCATCATAGGCCCCGGTGATCGTTGTGCGGGTCATGATGCGGACATTGCCGGTGTCGCGCAGCAGATCCAGCATATCCGCGACCCATAGCGCGGAAGGCTTCCCGCCGATCTCTTCGGTTTCAGACAGGAGTCGCCCGCCCAATCGTGCGTTTTCGTCAGCCAGGATCACGTCCGCCCCGGCCCGGGCGGCGGTGAGCGCCGCCATGAGCCCGGTCGGCCCCGCACCGATCACCAGAAGGTCGCAATGCGCGAAGGCCTTCTCGTATCGGCCAGGATCGGGCTGGCCGGATAACGCACCCAGACCCGCCGCGCGGCGGATGACCGGCTCGTAGAGCTTTTCCCAGAAGGCGCGGGGCCACATGAAGGTTTTGTAGTAAAAGCCGGCGCCGAGGACCCCCGGGAACAGATCGTTGATCGACAGAAGATCCCTGTGAAGCGGGCCGACGCGGTTCTGGCTGCGCGCTTCAAGCCCCTCGTAGATCTCCTGCATCGTCGCGCGCACATTCGGTGTTCTGGCCGCGCCCGTGCCGATCTCCATCAGGGCATTGGGCTCCTCGGACCCGGCCGTCAGCACGCCCCGGGGGCGGTGATACTTGAACGAGCGGCCCATGAGCCTGACGCCGTTTGCCAGAAGGGCCGAGGCGACCGTGTCGCCCTCGAACCCGCCATAGCTCACGCCGTCGAAGCGGAACCGAACCGGGTGTGCGCGGTCGATCAACCCCTTGCCCTCAATCCGCATGATCGCCTCCGGTCAGGTCGCGGACCAGGTCCACCTTGAGCACCTCATGGGTGACGGTGTTCCGCCGGACCCGCAGCCACGCGGCACAGCCTGCGCCGTGATGCCAAAGCTCCGCGGTCTCTCCGGCCGGGTTGTCCCGCAAATGGAGGTAGTTGTCCCATGCGGCCTCTCCCGCGTCGGGCGCGGGGCGGTCGAGATAGGTTTCGTGGCCCCGGATGCTGAATTCGCGGCTGTCGCGATCCCCGCAGAGGGGGCATGTGATACGCATCTGCTTTCCCCCTAATGCAGGTTGTGTTGAGAGCCGGTGCCCTCTTCGTCCAGCAGGACGCCGCGGCGGAACCGGTCCAGACGGAAGCGCGCGGCGGGGTCGTGATGCCGGTCGGTCGCGATCAGATGCGCGAAGGAGAAACCCGACCCCGGCACCGCCTTGAACCCGCCATAGCACCAGCCGCAGTCGATATAGAGCCCGTCCACATGCGTCTTGTCGATGATGGGCGAGCCATCGGGTGTCATATCCATGATCCCGCCCCAGCTTCGCAGCACCCTGGCCTTGCCGATCATCGGCATCAGCGTCAGCCCGGCCTCCATCACATGTTCGGCCATCGGCAGGTTCCCCCGCGCCGCGTAGGAGGCGTAGAAGTCGAGGTCGCCGCCGAAGACCAGCCCGCCCTTGTCGGACTGGCTGATGTAGAAATGGCCCATGCCGTAGGTCACCACATGATCGATGCAGGGTTTCAGACCCTCGGTCACGAAGGCCTGAAGGATGTGGCTTTCGATCGGCAGGCGCAGGCCGGCCATGGCCGCCACCTGACCGGAGCGGCCCGCAACCACGATCGCCACCTTCGCGGCGCGGATCGCACCGCGGGTGGTCTGCACGCCGGTCACCTTGCCGCCCGCGATATCGATGCCCGTCACCTCGCATTGCTGGATCAGATCGACGCCGCGCTGATCGGCTGCGCGGGCATAGCCCCAGGCCACCGCATCGTGCCGCGCGGTCCCGCCGCGGGGGTGGTAGAGCCCGCCATAGATCGGAAACCGGGTCTGATCATAGTCGAGATAGGGCAGCATCCGGCGGCAGCCCTCGCGGTCCAGCAGGATCGCGTCATCGCCCTGATTGATCATCGCATTGCCGCGGCGCGCATAGGCGTCGCGCTGCCCGTCGGAATGGAACAGGTTGATCACGCCGCGCTGGCTGTGCATCACGTTGTAGTTGAGGTCGGCCTCCAGCCCTTCCCAGAGCTTCAGGGAATGGGAGTAGAACTCGGAATTGCCGGGCAGATTGTAATTGGCGCGCACGATGGTGGTGTTCCGGCCCACATTGCCGCCGCCCAGATACCCCTTTTCCAGCACGGCGATGTTGCCGAGCCCATGTTCCTTGGCGAGGTAGTAGGCGGTTGCCAGCCCATGGCCGCCGCCGCCGATAATGACGATGTCGTATGCGGGTTTGGGTTCGGGGTCGCGCCACACGGGTTTCCAGCCCCTGTTGCCCATCAGGCCCTGTGCCAGAACCTGAAGCCCCGAATAGCGCATGCGCCATCTCCCCTTGGTCACCGCTGTCCAGTCAACCGGTTTCCAGAGGACTATTCAATGGAGATGTGACAAGCGAAAGCGCGTCCGCGACACCGAAGCGTCGCCGCGTGACTTAACTGCCCGCAGGGCCGCTATCCGTGTCGGGATCGGGTTCCTCGTCGCCGTCACCGAAGTTGCAGCTGCTGCCGCAGTACAACGGGTCACTGCCATCGTCGAATTGCAGTTGGCCGGCAAAACGGGGGCGGGTCACGGTGAAGTTCGTGAACTCAAGCGGGCGCAACCCCACATTGAAAGCGGGGCGATAGGGCAAGAAGGTTTCAACCACGATGATCCTTTCGCCAAAGACCATATTCGGCAGTTGCGACTGGATTGCGGGAATGTTGGAGTCGAAAAGCCGCGCCGTGCCGTCCGTGGCATAGGACCAGTCGATCCTGTATTCGCTCGTGCTTCTGCGTACCTGCGTCACCCGCAACGAGGATTGCTCCACGTTTCGTGTGATATGCTGGAACACATCCGCCAGCCCTTCGATATCCGAGCCATAGATCCAGTCGGTCTCCCGCGACAGAACGTCGGCCACCGCGTAGGTCGCCTTGAGCGAGGTGTTGTAGGTCCGGAATGCGTCGAAGAAGACGAAGCTGCCCACGAAAAGCCAGGCGAGGATCGGTGTGATGATGACGGCCTCGAACGCGACGGCCGCGTCGTCTTCGCGCATGTATCGTCTTATCAGGCGTTTCATCATGTGTTCCTAGGATGGCTCGTTGACGAAGACGGTGGCAGAGGTCATGTGGATGCCGCCGGTGTCGTCGCGGGTGAGGTTCAGGCCGAAACCCGAGATCGGCAGGATCCTGTCCACCACGGCACAGGCCCGGATCAGCATGAGCTGGTTTTCCTCATTCACGTCGCGGCCCGGATCGAAGGTGTTGGGCGGACGCACCATGCCGTCGCGGTTCACGCAGAGCGTCTGTTCATCGGGAAGGATATAGTTGGTCTTGTCGATCGGCCGCAGATCGAGCACGAGGATGTCGTCGCATTGCGGGATCACCAGTGTATTGGCGCAGATGTTCTGGGCGATCTGGTCGTGGGTGACCTCCAGATCGGCCGTGATCCGCAGGAAGCGCACCGTCCGGTCCAGGGCACGTTCCAGCATGACCTGCCGGGTCAGGATCATCGCGGTTTCGAACACCGCGATGAACAGGATCAGGATAATCGGAAAGACGATCACGAACTCGGTCGTGGCCGTCGCCCGCTCGGACCTTGCGAATTGGAAGATATGATATCCGAAGCTATGCATCCGGGCTACTGCACCAGCTTCAACTGGTCGATCGTGTTCGCAATCGAGGCAAAGGCTTCGCTGATTTCGGCGCCTTCGACATCATAGTAATTCGCCGGTTCCGTGGCGCAATACCGCATCACCTCTTCGCCGCGCTGGGGGGCTTCGAAGGCGATGGTGAAGACGATGATCCCCTGTTCTCGGGCCGCATCGCAGATTGCGCGCAGGTTTGCGTCCGCTTCGTTGGCGCCCGCGTAAAGCTCGATCGAATTGTAGCGCAAGTCCCGATAGTAGTCCCAGTCGCCAAAGTATCCGCGACTGCCATGCCAATAGAACTCTCCCGCCATCATCCGGGCCGACCAGCGAGCCCAGAAATAGGGCCAGGAGCGCGGGACGCTTTCATGCCCGTCGTTGGCGTTGCCGTCATCATAGGGATTAAGCGAATATATGCCATCGTCGTCGTCGTAATCGCCATCGGGAATCCAGTAGAGACCCGTTTCAGGCATATACATCGACCAGCGATCATCCTCTTCATGATACAGGATCGTCGACGGCCCGCGTTTGAACTCCTGCACCACATCGTATTGGTTGGTGTTCTCTCCATCGGTCATCAAAACGATGATCTTCATGGTTTCGCGGTCGTTGAATGCCTCCGGGCGATCAACGAAATCGCTGTGCACCACGCCGCTGCTTTCCAGAGCCTGCAGGGCGGGAGCGGCCGCGGGGTCGAGCAGACCAACAGCCCATTTCATGCCAAGATCGATAGCGGTCCATCCATCGGCATTCAGGCTGTCGATGTGGCTGTGCAAGGCGGCGATGTTATGCGACCAGGGCAGGATCGCGCCATAGTCGTCCGTCTGGCAATGCGGCCAGCGGAACGTGGAATACCGCGCCCGGTTGTCGTAGTCGAAATGCGCCAGGCGTTCGATCGGTTGGGCCGGGTCGATCGCGGTCGTCTGGAAATCGGCCTGGTCAAAGCGCGTGCAGCTGGATTCGTTGTGTTCATTGGACAGCGTGAACACGCTTTCGATCGTCGAGCCCGCATTGACCCGGCCATTGTAGGGAACGATCGACATCGAGACGAGCATCTCGTCGGTGCCGTAATCATTGGGTTCCATCACCGCGGTGACGAATTCGCGGGCGGCGGTCTGCATATTGCGGAGTTTGCCGTTCCAGCCCATTGAACCGGAGATATCGAGAACCAGAGAGATTTCGACATTCTGAACGCGTTCTTCGGCCACGCCATATGCGGGCGATGTCATTGCGCGCACACCGAACATGTGCATGAAGACCGAATTGATATCCATTTCCGCATGTGCGGAAACACGGCGATAATTTAACCCCTCCTCGGGCAGGATGGTCAGGCGGTAATTCTCAAGGCCGGAAACCTCGAAGTAATTGCGCACGACCGCCTCGGCATCCTGCTCCTGCGTCATGGCGGCGGCGGCCAGGATGGCGCGGTCCAGCGTGTATTGAAGCTGAACCCTCTGCGTTTCATATCGCATGACGTCGATCGCGATACC
Source organism: Rhodophyticola sp. (assembly GCF_965284195.1). Lineage (NCBI taxonomy): Bacteria > Pseudomonadati > Pseudomonadota > Alphaproteobacteria > Rhodobacterales > Roseobacteraceae > Rhodophyticola > Rhodophyticola sp. The sequence goes on from NZ_CBDIRM010000001.1 coordinate 3,997,686, forward strand.
GCCCACACCAATCATCAGAACGAACATCATCAGTCCGAAAATGGTGACTGTGCCGTCTTCCTCGCGCGCGAAGCCGCACAGGCTGGCGCTTTCACGAAGCTTTTGAAGGGTCTTCCGTGTCCGAGCGATCATGACATCCAAGTCCTTGCATCAATCCATTGGTCATCGCGCCTGCGCACAAATCCCCAGGAAGCGGTTGTGCGCCGGAACAAAGGCAGAAATTGGGCAGCAGAGGGGAAGAAACGCGATGTTTGCGATACGGAAACAAACAATTAATCCGTAATTAAGCTTTTGCAGTCATGCCTCCCGGTCCCTGCCGTGGCGTGTTTTCTTGCTTTGTTGCCAAGGCTGTGGTCGGGTCTGGCCAAGGCCTTGTTTCCGTGCAAGTCCACAGGTCATGCGTCTAGGGAGGGATATGCCATGACAACCGAGCCGAGCTTTCGCCAATCCGTCGATCTGATGTTCAACCGTGCCGTGGCCCTGATGGATCTGCCGCCGGGGCTGGAGGAGAAGATCCGGGTTTGCAACTCCACCTATGTGGTTCGGTTCGGTGTGCGCCTGCGGGGCGAGATCCAGACCTTCACGGGCTATCGCTCGGTTCATTCGGAACATATGGAGCCGGTCAAGGGGGGCATCCGATATGCGCCCAACGTGCATCAGGACGAGGTCGAGGCGCTGGCCGCGCTGATGACGTTCAAATGCGCCCTGGTGGAGGCGCCTTTCGGCGGCTCCAAAGGGGGGCTTTGCATCGACCCGCGCCATTACGAGGAACATGAGCTGGAGCAGATTACCCGCCGGTTCGCCTATGAGCTGATCAAGCGCGATCTGATCAACCCGTCGCAGAACGTTCCGGCGCCCGATATGGGCACGGGCGAGCGGGAAATGGCGATCATGGCCGACCAATACGCGCGGATGAACACGACCGACATCAACGCGCGCGCCTGCGTCACGGGCAAGCCGCCCCATGCGGGCGGTATCCAGGGCCGGGTCGAGGCGACGGGCCGCGGCGTGCAATACGCGCTTCGCGAGTTCTTCCGCCATCCCGAGGACGTGAAAAAGGCCGGGCTCGACGGCAAGCTCGACGGCAAGCGCGTGATCGTCCAGGGGCTTGGAAACGTGGGCTATCACGCGGCCCTGTTCCTTTCCAAGGAAGATGGTTCGATCATCACGCATGTGGTGGAGCGCGATGGCGCGCTGCACAACGCCGCGGGTCTGGATATCGCCCTCGTCCGCGACTGGATCGCGCATCACGGCGGCGTTCGCGGCTGCCCGCACGGCACCTATATCGAAGAGGGTAGCAAGGTGCTGGAGGAAGAGTGCGACATCCTGATCCCCGCCGCCCTCGAAGGCGTGATCAACATGAACAATGCCGACCGGGTGAAGGCGCGGCTGATCATCGAGGCGGCGAACGGGCCGATCACCGCCGGGGCCGACGAGGTTCTGCGCCACAAGGGCGTGGTCATCATTCCCGATCTCTATGCCAATGCCGGCGGGGTGACGGTGAGCTATTTCGAATGGGTCAAGAATCTCAGCCACATCCGGTTCGGCCGGATGCAGCGCCGTCAGGAAGAGGCGCGGCACGAGTTGATCGTGAACGAGCTTGAACGCCTGTCGCGGGACAAGGATCTCGGCTGGAGCCTCAGCCCGAATTTCAAGGAAAAATATCTGCGCGGCGCCGATGAACTTGAGCTGGTGCGCTCGGGCCTCGATGACACGATGCGCGTGGCCTATCAGTCCATGCGCGAGGTCTGGCATTCGCGCAATGATGTCACCGACCTGCGCACCGCCGGGTTCCTCGTCTCCATCGGGCGGGTCGCGTCGAGCTACAAGGCAAAGGGGCTGTAGGACCCGCCGGATCGCGGGCGGCTAGGGGCGCCCCTGCGGCGCCTGACCCTCGTGATCGCGTTCGACCATCAGGATCTTGATCAGGTCGGCCACGGATTTGGCCTGCGTACCCGAGGTGACGCCGCCGACCATGATCGTGCGCCTGTAGCGCCACCACAGGCCCGGGGCATAGACCGCGCTGTCGGCGGTCTTCAGGCGCATCATGAACCCGTTCGATGGCTTGAAGGCGAAGAAGCCGCGATCGACAGAGGCGATATTCTCGACCCGCGCCAATACGCGGCCGCCGGCCTCCCGCAGTTCCTGGCGGGTCAGCTCCAGCGTGATGCCGCTGGCCTGCCATAGGCGCCAGGACAGAAAAAGGCTGCCCAGCCCCATGACGATCAGGAACACAAGCCAGCCCGGATCGACGGGCGGCGTGGCGGCAGCGATGTAAAGCAGGATCATGCCCAGAAGACCGATCCCGCCGGTCGCGACATAGCGCCGGACCGCGCGAGGTTCGATCACCCCGATAATCTCGTCATCCATGATCCAACTCCATTCTGCCGGGGTGCCATAGCCGGTTGCGCCCGGATTGGCGAGACCTGCGTCGCCCGCGCGCGGGCACACCCTCGGGCGGCGGCGTTCCCGCAGGTTTCCGGCCTGCATCGCCCTGGCCGATGGACCCGATCCTCCCTTGGTCCCCGAAAGCGACACCTGCAGGGCTGCACAGGCCCCGTTCGGGGGCACCGAATTGCCTGATCTCCGCATCGGCGTATATCTCAACCCGTACCCGCAAGGAGGTCCCCGATGTCGATCCGCCCCGTGACCGAAGCCCGCCGCGCCATGCCGACGATGGAAGGCGCGGGCGTCCATCTGCATCGTGCGTTCGGGTTTCAGGACCCGTCCGAGCTGGATCCGTTCCTTCTGTTTGACGATTTCCGGAACAACCGGCCCGAGGATTATCTGCGCGGGTTCCCCTGGCATCCCCATCGCGGGATCGAAACGATCACCTATGTGCTGGCCGGATCGGTCGAACATGGCGACAGTCTGGGAAACACCGGAACCCTTGGTGCGGGCGATGTGCAATGGATGACGGCGGGGTCGGGCATCCTGCATCAGGAGATGCCGCTTGGAAATGCGCGGGGTCAGATGCATGGCTTCCAGCTTTGGGGCAACCTGCCGTCCAGCCTCAAGATGACCGCCCCGCGCTATCAGGATGTGCAGGGAACCGAGATCCCCGAAGTGATCGACGATGACGGCACGGTGGTGCGCGTGATCGTCGGTGAATTCTGGGGCCGGCGCGGGCCGGTCGACGGGATCGCCGCCGATCCGCAATATCTGGATGTCTCGGTTCCGGCGGGGGTGAAGAAAACCTTCCGGATCGACACCTATCGCCGGGCGTTTGCCTATGTGTTCGAAGGGACGGCGGCCTTTGCCGATGCCAGCCGGCCCACGGGCGTGCTTCTGGAGAAGGAGGTGATGGGCCAGGAACTCAATATCCGCGACATGTCCGGCGATCGCACGCTGATCCGCTTCGGCACGGGCGACGAAGTCACCGTGCAGGCCGGCCCGGAGGGTGTGCGGTTCCTGCTGATATCCGGTGCGCCGATCGAGGAACCCGTGGCGTGGCACGGGCCGATCGTGATGAACACGCAGGATGAGTTGCGCCAGGCCATACGCGATCTGCAGAACGGGACCTTCATCAAGGCCGCGCACTAAACGCGACCTCTCCCGTCCGGCGGTGCGGGTGGTCAGATGTACCCGCGCCAGACAAGAAATCCGATCAGAAGCGCCAGAAACACCGCGGCGCGAAACCCGATCTCGGCCCAGAACACGGCCCGGTCCATGGCCTGCCGTTTTCCGGGCTCGATCCCGCGCATCTGCGCGCTGAACCGCGCCAGAGCCTCTTGTGCGACACGCGGGTCGAGCCGGGCGGCCAGTTTCGGGTTCCGCATCCGCGCTTCGATCTCAAGCAGGCTGCCGGCGGCCTGACGCGCGCCTGCGGGCAGCAGGCGGCCGGCCCGCGCGACAGCGCGGCGAAAACTGCGCGCGCGGATGCCGAGCCGTTCCTCGATCTGCGCGCGGGCGGCGTCGGTGATGTCCTGAAACTGCTCCGGCGTCATGCCCCGTACCCCGATACTCAGACGCCACAGCATAAGGCGCGGCGGGCAAGGCTCAACCCCTCTGGTCCCGGCGTAAAGCGAAGGATAGAACACGACCCATGTTGGCCAGCTATTTCTTCGGCGATCCCGGTGATCTGCCCCCGATCCTCATCGCGCATGGTCTTTACGGCTCGGCGCGGAACTGGAACGTGATTGCCAAGCGCCTGTCCGGCACGCGCCGGGTGATCAGCGTGGACATGCGCAACCATGGCGAAAGCCCGTGGGCGGACAGCCATGACTATGCCGATCTGGCCGGGGATCTGGCCGATGTCGTCGCAGCCCATGGGGGGCTGGCCGATGTGATCGGGCATTCGATGGGCGGCAAGGCGGCCATGGCGCTGGCGCTGGCGCGTCCGGAGCAGGTGCGGCGGCTGGTCGTGGCCGATATCGCACCGGCGGCCTATGGGCATACGCAGGTGCAGTTCATCCACGCCATGCGCGGGCTGGACCTGTCGACGCTCGACACGCGCCGGGACGCGGACGTGGCCCTGAAGGCAGAGGTGCCGGAAGATGGCGTCCGGGCCTTTTTGCTGCAATCCCTTGATATCAAGGCAAGACGCTGGCGGCTGAACCTCGATGTGCTGGAGGCGTTCATGCCGAAGATCATCGGCTGGCCCGCGCCCGAGGGCGTGTTCGAGGGGCCAACCTTGTTTCTCTCAGGTGGCGCGTCGGACTACGTGACGCCCGATCACCGCCCGGTTATCCGCGCACAGTTCCCCAATGCCCGGTTCGCGAAGATCCCGGGTGCCGGGCACTGGCTCCATGCCGACAAGCCGCGCGAGTTCGAGGCAGCGCTCGACGTGTTTCTGAACGCGCCGGATTAGAGGGTTCTGATCTTCTTGGCTGCCATCCACGCGGCCGGCAGCGCGACCAATCCGCCCGCAACCGCGGCCACAACGATTGGCTGCCAGCCATCCATACCCGCGGCCAGAACCGCCGTGACCCCGACCCCGGCCAGCACCGTGGCGGCCAGTGTAAACATCAGCAAAAACAAGCGCATGATTGTCGTCCATCTTCCAAGGCGCGGTTCCCTGCGTTTCGAAGTATCGGCACCGACAATTATTGTCTTTGACTTAGATCAGTCGGCGCGCCGCCCGCCCGTGGTAAAATGTAACAGTTTCATGACACCGTTGGTGAGGGGGGAGCCAAACCAATGATAACGCTTGACGATATCGAAGACATGACCTGCCTGACGCGGGCGGAAATCGCCGCCGTCGCGGAGCATGAAGGCCTGCCCGAGCTGAATGCCTCGGCGCTGGGGGAGCGGATGATGAACCTCCATCACGGGCCGCAAAAGGTGCAGAAGATGATTTGCGACGATATTCGCGCAGCGCTGCACCGCGACGATCTGGACCATGCGCGGGAGCTGTTCGTGGTGCTGAAGCATTTCATCGCCGAGCACCCGGAGGCGGAACGCGGGGCAGGCTAGGCTCTGTCACAGGGCCCGGCTCTTGCCCCCGCGCGCGCCGTGCGCGGCCCAACTGTCAGTGGGGCGGTCAGACCTCCTTTGCGCCGGGCTTGGGCAAGGGGCCTTTCTGCGCGGTCTTCGCAGACCAGTTCGGGTCATCGCGCTTGATCCGGCGCGAAATCAGATAGGCGACAGGCCAGCTGAGCACGAAGCCGATGGCCGCCGATCCAAGCAGGGGCAGCCAGCCATACCAGCCGGAAGCCATGGCGGTGACGGCCAGCGCGCCGGTCAGAACGGCGCCTGTCATCAAGGTCAGGATGATGCTGAGACGATCCATGAGAATTCTCCTTTCGGAGGGTCAACGCCGCCGGGTCGGATCAGTTCCTGAACGCGGGGAGGGAACCGCCAGGTGGGCAGGCGCGTTAGAGAGGCACGACCTCATCCACGGAAGAAGGATATCATCATGACCCGTATCGCCCTCGCTTTCGCCGCACTCCTCGGCCTTGCCGCCTGTGAAACGGTCGACGGATTCGGCCAGGACGTCCAGGCTGCCGGTCAGGGGATCTCCGAGGTGGCAGGGGAGGTTCAGGAGGACATCTAGGTTTCGCGCCGCGCTGACCAGCGCCCGGCTTAACCCGGGCCAAGATCTTGCGGCTGCCTACGGCATCTTGCGGAATTCCGCGTCATGGCTGCGAGATCTTGTTGATTTATCCGAATCGGCGGTGTAGTGGGTTATCCACAGGTGCATAGACGCGGTATACACTGACGACGGGGCTCGACTGTTCATGGCAGGCGGGCCTCGTTTTTTTGTGGGGTGTCATATGGCTGGACAGGAAAAGACGCCAGGTGCTCAGACGCGGTCTTCGCATTGGGCCGAAACCCACCCTGACGTCTTCCTGTTCCGGTCCGCCCCCGAAGGGGATTTCCGGCCCAGTTCGCGCGGGATCTTGCGATCCGTTGCGATGCTCGGGGTCATGCGACCCGTCGCTGCCACGCCCTTGCCCGAAGGCTTGGCCGTGACGATCACGCGATAGCTCCGAAGAGCTGCCTCGTGACCCGCGTAGACCCTTGTTATGCCGCCCTGACCGACCTGCTCCGAAAAGCCTGCCCGCCCGGCTTGCACCCCAAAACCCTTCGCGATCCGATCCGAAGCCCGAAGGCCCGATCCGTTCCGCTCCGGCTCCGATGGGGCCTTTCGCGTCCCGGTCCGGTTCAAGGAACCTTTCCAGTAACAAAATCTTCACAATACCGTCGCGATTCCTTCAAGCACGGAGCAGTGCAGCATGAAAATTTCCTGTGGATCGTTCCGGGGGTAAGTCTGGGGGTCGGCTGGGGGCGGGCCGGAAAAGCGCTTTGGCCTTGCAGGCTTGGCCAGAGCGGCTACGGGCTGTGGATGCCCGTGCGGTTTCTGCGGCTGCGAAGGGCGGTTTGGCGGCGAACAGGGCGATTCCACCGGGTATGGCGCAGGTTCATCGCGCTGGAACGGGCGGCGCGGGAGGGGTTTGGGGGAGTAGTTACTGTGGAGTGGGCGGTGGACGAAGGTAGGGGTGGTGCGTGACGAGCGCCATCCTACGGTTGCTACTGCTCTTTTTGCACTTTTTCAGAAAGCAGTCTGTCCAATACTGCAGCAAAGCTGTTATCGGCTCCCCAAGCTTGCGCAGCAGCAAAAGCAATGAGTCGAAGGTTTTCGTTGGAAATCTGGCCATTCAGCTCCTTGTAGGAAAGGTCGTGCTCTGCTTCAGCCCAAGCGTGTTGGAAAACAGTCTTTATTTGAACTTCGAAAAACCTCGGGAAGGAGTCTCTCTTGGGGTCTGGTAGAACTTCCTCGGGAACACGCGCTATGGCATGCCAGCCGAAGTATCCAAAGTTCGAGAAGCCCTCGGGCTCTAGTTCCAATGCCTCGATTGTGCCAAGCAACCGAGGGATCAACCTTTTCAATCGTTCAACATCGTGCAGATATAGAACCACTATTCTGGCGCCAAGTAGATCTTGAATGTCCCCAAAAGGATTCGGGTAACGTGGCTCTCCCGCTTCCCGCTTCATAGCTTTCGCAATGAATCTCTCCTTAGATTTGGGCCTTGATGAAATACGATCAATTCTCACATCAACGGGAATATGAGGGCGAAAAAAACTTTCGAGTGACTTTGCGCAGCATGCCAAATCATCGGAGATTAGATCATATTCAGTGGCAAGGTCATCCATTACCTGGCCTTGCGAAGTCTGTCCGAGATAATCCGACCCGTCGTAGAAATGGTAACAATTCCTTGGTCGCTATCCTTACCTGAAACGCTAACAACATCCTGAAAATCTAGGCTGTCGGCTGTGATAGTTACACCCTTGTCAGTCGTATAAGTTCGAAAAGAAATAGTGTTTCGAAGAAGGTCATAGTCAAGTTTAAATACTTGATCGACAGTGTTAGAAGGCATCTCTCGTTGGATCGCTGCTCGCGCTCCCTCTGAAAGGCCGAGTTTCTCTCCAATCTCAATCACGCTAGTCGCTTTTCCGTCGAACTGCCGAAGAAAGGGAACTATTGAGTTTATTTCTTCCACCGCGTTCTCGGGTTTCGCAGCGCGTGAGGCCGCGGATACAGCTTTCGCAAAACGATGAGTTCCAAGGTAGCTTGTTGCTACAAAATCTGCAGAAAGGAACTTCTCGACCCAATAAAGAGACGCTTCACCTTTAGTAGCGTTTATTTGCCGATCAACGACACGTCCCGTCCAGAAACCCTGTCGAGATACATGATCAGAGAATATCGCACCTTTGTATGACGACCACTTCTTTACAAAAACCTTTTCAAGAAACTCAACATTCAGTCCATTCCCGTCGTCATCGGCTAAGATAGCCTGATCGGTTGGAAATCTGGAAAGAACTACCGAGTTCTTTTTTCCAGATTTTGCCAGAATTACGAAGAAGAGGCCAATGTGGGATCGACGAGTGGTGTTCCGTGATAGCCTTCTTGCTATCTCACCTGCGCTCTCAGCGTCGCGCTTCTCTATAAGGTTTAGAAGCGAATCGCGCATATCATTTTGCTGGTTGTCGGAAATAAAACGGATGTCGATGTTGCACTCACTCTCTGAGCCATCGAAGATTTCCTTCAACATCCCAAATAGCTTTCCTTCAAGTGGTATCTCCGAGGCAGTGAAAGGAACGCTGAGCTCCTCTCCAACATCTGGATACACTAAGTGTGCAAAGATCTTTTCGATCAGCAATTCACCAATACCTTGCGTTACCCATCCATCTTCAACGCCGAAATAAACGCCGACTGCGGGATCTCCACCTTCCCAAATTGCCGCATCTTCTTCTTACCGGCCTTTTGCTTGTCGAGCAACTTCCGCTTCCGCGTCGCGTCCCCGCCGTAGCATTTCGCCGTCACGTCCTTGCGGAGCGCGGAGAGGGTTTCGCGCGCGATCACGCGGCCGCCGATGGCCGCCTGGATCGGGATCTTGAACATGTGGCGGGGGATCAGTTCCTTCAGTTTCTCGCACATCGCGCGCCCGCGCATTTCGGCCCGGTCCCGGTGGACCATCATCGACAGCGCGTCCACCGGCTCCTCGTTCACCAGCACCTGCATTTTCACCAGATAATCCTCGCGATAGCCGATCATCTGGTAGTCGAAACTGGCATAGCCCTTGGTGACCGATTTCAGCCGGTCGTAGAAGTCGAACACCACCTCGTTCAGCGGCAGGTCATAGACCACCATCGCGCGGGAGCCGGCATAGGTCAGGTCCAGCTGGATGCCGCGCCGGTCCTGGCAGAGTTTGAGCACATCGCCCAGATAATCGTCGGGCACGAGGATGGTGGCCTTGATCCGCGGCTCCTCGATATGGTCCACATGGGTCATGTCGGGCATGTCGGCGGGGTTGTGCAGCTCGGTCATCGTGCCGTCGCGCAGATAGACATGGTAGATGACCGAGGGCGCGGTCGTGATCAGGTCGATATCGTATTCGCGTTCCAGCCGGTCGCGGATGACCTCCAGATGCAGAAGCCCGAGGAAGCCGCAGCGGAAGCCGAAGCCGAGGGCGGCGGAGGTTTCCATTTCGAAGGAGAAGGAGGCGTCGTTCAGCGCCAGTTTCTCGATCGCGTCGCGCAGATCCTCGAATTGCGCGCTGTCGACCGGGAAGAGGCCGCAGAAGACCACGGGCTGAGAGGGTTTGAAGCCCGGCAGCGGTTCGGTCGCGCCCTTGCGTTCATGGGTGATAGTGTCGCCCACGCGCGTATCGCGGACCTGTTTGATCGAGGCGGTGAGAAAGCCCATCTCGCCGGGCCCAAGCTCGGGGATGTCTTTCATCTTCGGCGTGAAGACGCCGAGCCGGTCGATCGGGTAAAGCCCGCCGGTGCGCATCATTCTGATCCTGTCGCCCTTGCGGATCACGCCGTCGATGACGCGGATCAGGACGACGACGCCCAGATAGCTGTCATAGTAGCTGTCCACCAGCATGGCTTTCAGCGGCGCGTCGCGGTCGCCCCGGGGGGCGGGCAGACGGGTGACGATAGCCTCCAGCACATCGGGGATGCCGACGCCGGTCTTGGCCGAGATCAGGACGGCATCGGACGCGTCGATGCCTATCACATCCTCGATCTGTTCGCGGACCCGCTCGGGCTCGGCGGCGGGCAGGTCGACCTTGTTGAGGACCGGCACGATTTCATGGTCCGCGTCGATGGCCTGATAGACATTGGCCAGCGTCTGCGCCTCGACACCCTGCGAGGCGTCCACCACCAGAAGCGAACCTTCGACGGCGCGCATCGAGCGGCTGACCTCATAGGCGAAATCCACGTGTCCGGGCGTGTCGATGAGGTTGAGGATATAGGTGTGGCCGTCGCGCGCGGGATATTCGATGCGGACGGTGTTGGCCTTGATGGTGATGCCACGCTCCCGCTCGATATCCATGGCGTCGAGCATCTGTTCCTTCATGTCGCGCTCGGCCACGGTGCCGGTCAGCTGGATCAGCCGGTCGGCAAGGGTGGATTTGCCGTGGTCGATATGGGCCACGATGGAGAAATTGCGGATGCGGGAGAGGTCGGTCATGTCGGCCTGCGTGATAAGGGTCAGCCGGTGAGATAGCCCAAGCTCGTGGGTGAGGGAAGGGGTGGCGCGGTTTCAGATTGAACGGGGGTACCGGATGATGCAGCGTGGGCGCGGGATTGGAGTGCATGGCGCGTGGCGATAGAAAACGAGGAGCAGTTTCGGGCGTGGCTTGACGCGCAGCCGCAAGAGGTCTGCGTGGCGATTGCCTGTCGCGCCGCGCTGAGAGTTCTGCCCTTCGCGACCCGGTTCCCCGAACGCCATGAGGCATTGGACCGCCTTGCCCTGAGGACGATGCGGGCAATCCTCACCTCGGGGGTCGCGGCGATGTATCCGACACCCGAGGTGTGGGTCGCCGGCGCCTTCGCTCACTCCTCCGCTATTGCCGCCGCCTCCAAGGCCTCCTCCCTCGCCCACTCCTCCACCATTGCCGCCGCCTCCGCCGCTGCCTCCGCCGCACGCGCCTCCGCCTTCCCCGAGGAGGAAGTCTCTACCGCTGCCTCCTCCGCTACCGCCGCCGCCTCGAACACCGCCTTTTCCTCCGCCCGCGCCGCCATTTATGCGGATGCCGATCTTCGGCCGGAAACGCTCATGTCCAGCGCGGTGTCCGTGCCTGATGCGTTGCACGAGGTCATTGCAACGGCGTCGGATGGGATGGTGGATGTATTGGCCTCCGGCGGAGCCTGGCGGTTCTGGGCGAAATGGTATGCCGGAGCGATGGCGGGGGAGCCGCTGCCATGGGGGTTGCAGAAGGCGGTCGCGCTGATCCCGGAGGAAATCTGGGACGCCGGACCGGAGGCGGTGGCGGAGGAAATCGCGCGGGTTGAGGACGAATTTTGGGCGCAAGCCTTGCCACAAGCGGAGACGCTTGTGGTGGTCGCCGACGGGCGCTTCGATGTGCGACCAGACCCGACGCCCGACGATCAAAGAACCGAGAAGATGCTCGGGCAGGTAGAGTTCGCGCTCGACCTCGCGCTCAGAACCAATAGCGGTTTCAATGAGATGTGCGTCGCATTCAAATATCTGCGCTATACGCTTGATGATTGCCGCGACGATCCGAATGCCATGGAACAACATTTTCGACAGGCGCGCGACATTCTCAGACGTAAGCTCCGCGAAGGCGAATATGACCCTGACGATGCGCTTTCGGCGTTGGTTGATGGACTGGACCAACACGCTTTGCAGCTTCGTGGAAGCCATCCTGAGGTGGGGGCCGCGTATGAAATCCGTATTAAGCAAAGATTACGTGAGGTTGATGACGCAACCATGAAGCTGGTCGCAGGCGGTATGCGGGCCTTTCAGAGAGACCGGACCGCCGGCCGGCTGTATGAAGATACTGGGCTGGATGCCGAAACGGTGGAACAGGACAGCGGCATTGAGGCCAAAGCCACCGCTATTCAGCGGACTGGCGGGCGCGCGGCCCAAGCCAATATCATCGAACGAGCATCTCAAACTGCAAAAGATATAGATGCATCCGGTGGATATAAGGCCGCGCGCATCGGCACGACTGGATCGACCTTGGTGGAAATGCTGAAAAGCGTTTTCGGCGGGTGAGACGGGGTGTGCGCCCACTGCGAAAGCGCGGCTGCAGGGGCGTCATGGTCGCGCTTAATGGACGGTGCCGTCCCGCCGGGCAGGCGCTCCCCCGGCTTGCGGGGCGCGATCGGTCGGCGGCTGCAAGCCGTCCGGTGTAGTTGTCGCGTGTCTACCTGACCACCCCGGCAGTTCGTCTTTCGACCCCCATCCGGCCATGCTATCCTCCCCCGACCATGTTGGAGGACAGGCGCGATGCTGAGGACCCATACCTTGCCGATCGATGAGGTCTATGTGCCGGTCAAACGCGCCAAGACGCTGGAGGCGGGCAAGGTCGAGGCGCTGGCCAACGACATTCTGGAAAACGGGCAGACCACGCCCATCCGCGTGCGGCAGGGCAAGGGGCGGTATGTGCTGATCGAAGGGTATCATCGGCTGGAAGCGCTGCGCGCCCTGGGGGAAGAGACCGTGACCGGGTTCGTCGTGCAGGCGCGGCTGCACTAGTCCCGCGGCATGACCTCCCGCTGCACCATGGTGCGGAGCGAAAAGCTGGACCGGGTCGCGCGGATGCCGGGGACGTGCATCAGGTGTTTTTCCAGGAACCGGTCGAAGGCCGCGAGATCCGGCGCCACGACTTTCAGCAGGATGTCGCGGGTGCCGGTCATCAGATGGCATTCCACCACCTCGTCAAACCGGGTTACGGCGCGTTCGAAGGCGGCCACGGTGTCATGGCTCTGGCGTTCCAGCTCCACGAAAATGAACACGGTAAGCGGGTAGCCCAGTTTCGTCTGGTCGACGCGGGCCGCATAGCCGGTGATGATGCCATCGCTTTCGAGTCTGGCGACGCGGCGGGCGCAGGGCGTGGGCGACAGGCCGACCCGGTCGGCCAGCTCTACGATCGGAATCCGTCCATCGCGTTGCAGCGTGGTGATAATCCGGCGGTCGATTTTGTCCATGAGTGGAAAACTCTATTATAATGCCATTTTTTAGATTTTATCCCCATTTTTCCCTGTCGCAAGGCCAATCTTTGCCGTCTTTCGCTCCCCGCTCCGGGCTAGCCTTTTCAGGTCAGAGGAGGCCCAGAATGATCGTCACACCCATGTCCCGCCCCACCCACGAAGAGGTTCTCCGTGTCGAAGACCGGAGTTGCGGATTGACCGGTTTCATCGCCGTTCACTCCACGCAGCTTGGCCCGGCGGCGGGCGGATTGCGGATGCGGCCATATGACAGCGAGGAGGCGGCGCTGGAGGATGTGCTGAGGCTTTCGCGGGGGATGACGTTCAAGAACGCGGCGGCCGATCTGCCCCTGGGCGGCGGCAAGGCGGTCATCATCGGTGACCCTAAAGCCAAGACCGGGGCGCAACTGCGGGCATTCGCCCGCGCGATCGACGGTCTGGCGGGCCGGTACTGGACGGCGGAGGATATGGGGATGAGCCCGGCCGATATGGCGACGATGGCCACCGTCACGCCGTTTGTGGCCGGTCTGCCGGACGGGGAATTTGCCAGTGGCGATCCGTCCCCCATCACGGCGCGGGGCATCTTTCAGGCGATCCGGACGACGGCGCGATTCCGCTTCGGTTCTCCGGTTCTGTCGGGGCGGCATGTGGCGGTGCAGGGGCTGGGCCATGTGGGCTGGCATCTGTGCAAGCTGCTGAGGGCGGGCGGTGCGCGGTTGAGTGTGGCCGATATCGACCCGGAGCGGGCCGGTTGGGCCGGGCAGAGCTTCGGCGCCACGGTTGTGAACGCGGATCGGATCTTGGAGGTGGAGGCCGATATTCTGGCGCCATGCGCGATCGGCGGCGTGCTGAATGCCGACACGATCCCGGCGCTGCGGGTTCAGGCGGTGGCCGGCGGGGCCAACAATCAATTGGCGCGCGCGGAGGACGGCGCGGCGCTGCATGCGCGCGGCATCCTCTATGCGCCGGATTACGTGGCCAATGCGGGCGGGATCATCAATGTCGCGACCGAGATTCTGCGGATTCGGGACCGGCAGGGGTTTGTCAGCGACAAACTGGCCGCCCTTGACGAAACGCTGGAGGCCATCTTCAAGCGCGCCACGGAGCGGGGTGTGGGACCAGATCGTGTGGCCGATGAAACGGTCGCCGCCAAGATGCAGCGCCTCAGAGCCGCCTGATCCTTGCATGACGGGAAACATTGAAAACCCGGGCGTTTTCGGGCATTCTTCGGCGTGATCAGGAAGGCGTCAGATCTTCCGCAAACGTGCATGAATGAGGCCAGTGACATGAAGAAATCCGTTTTGCTTCTGGCGGCGCTGATGATGGCCAGCGCGCCTATTTCCACGCCGGCATCCGCAAATGCGATCGAGCGGGCCTGCAACCAGTCGGATCGCCGCGCCGCCAACCGGCAGCTTTGCGGCTGTATCGGGGTTGTGGCCGATATGACGCTCAGCAGGACCGATCAGCGCCAAGCCGCGCGGTTCTTCAGCGACCCGCAGCGGGCGCAGGATGTGCGGATGTCGGATCGCGCCAGCGACGAGGCGTTCTGGGATCGTTACCGCTCCTTCGGGGAAACCGCCGAAGCGATGTGCGGCTGAGCCGCCCAAGCTTTCGCGCCCGTTTCGATCAGATCCATCGTTGTGTCGAAATCCCCCGTGAAATAGGGGTCGGGCACGTCTTCGGGCGTGCCATCCGCATGGGTGAGAAACAGCGCCAGTTCTGCCCGTGATCCACCGGGCCGGATCGCGCGCAGATCGGCAAGGTTCTGGCGATCCATCGCCAGGAGAAGATCGAAATCCTCGAAATCGCGGGCGGCGACCTGCCGCGCGCGTTGACCGGACAGGTCATAGCCACGGGCCAACGCGGTCTTTTGCATCGGTCCGTAGGGCGCGCGGCCGATATGCCAGTCGCCGGTGCCCGCACTGTCGATCCGGGCGCTGGGCAGCAGGGCCTCCAGCACCGCCTGACCGGCGGGCGACCGGCAGATATTCCCCAGGCAGACACATAAGATACGGGTGGTCATGACAGGCTCCTTTCGGGCAGTCTTGCCATGAAAGGGGATGTCGATGGAACGAATTGTCATTCTGACGGGCGCGGGCGTCTCCGCCGAAAGCGGTCTGGGCACGTTCCGCGACACCGATGGGCTCTGGACCCGGTACGATCTGGAAGAGGTGGCAACCCCGGAAGGTTTTGCGCGCAATCCGGGCCTTGTGCATGAGTTCTACAACGCCCGGCGCGCCAATACGCTGGCGGCCACGCCCAATGCGGCCCACGTGGCGTTGGCGCGGCTTGAGCGTGACTGGCCGGGGGAGTTGGTGCTGGTCACGCAGAATGTGGACGATCTGCATGAGCGCGCGGGCTCGACCGCCTTGATCCATATGCACGGGGTTCTGACCGGGGCGCTATGCGCCGCCTGCGGCCACCGTTGGCCTGCGCCCCGAGCGATGAACATGTCCGATCTCTGCCCGTCCTGCGACCGGGCCGCGACGCGCCCCGATATCGTGTGGTTCGGCGAGATGCCGTATCAGATGGACAGGATCTATGACGTGGTGGCGCGCGCCGATCTGTTCGTGTCCATCGGCACATCGGGCGAAGTGTATCCCGCCGCCGGGCTGGTGGAGGAGGCGCGGATGGCGGGGGCCGAAACGGTGGAGATCAATCTGGAGCCGACGCGCCGACCGGGCCTTTTCGACGAGGTGATCGCGGGACAGGCGTCGCGTGCCGTTCCGGCATGGGTCGAACGGATGATCGCCGGCAAGGGCGGTTGAGGATGCGGGTGGCGCGCCCGTTCGCGAAGGTACGAAGAGGCGCGCTTTAGGGGTGCCGCCACCTGCGCCCGGTGCGCGGGCGGGGCGGTCCGGCGGAAGGGCAAGTGCGGGACGCTAGCCGCCCATGCCGCCGTGGTCCTGACGTTCCAGATCGACGGGGATCCTCACGGTCACAGGATCCGCATGTTCGAAGCGGATCGTCACCTCGATCTCGTCGCCATGAACGAAGGGCGCTGTCAGCCCCATGAACATGATGTGATCGCCGCCGCGGGCCAGCATATGGGTTTCGCCGGCGGCAACGGGGAAGCCATCTTCGACCTCGACCATGCGCATGACCCCATTGCCGTCCTGCAGATGGGTGTGAAGTTCGACGCGGGCGGCCGCATCCGAACTGACCGAGACGACCCGGTCATCGGTGTCGCCGCGATTTGTGATGGCCATGAAGGCCGCCCCGGTCTGGGCGACCGGGCTGGCAGATCGGGCATAGGCATCTTCTATGATCATTTCAGCCTTGGCTGCACCGGGCAGGATGAAACCAAGGGTGATGGCGACGGCAAGCGTCGCTGCTTTGATGGACATGGAATGTCCCTCCGTTTGTGCGAGAATACTGAGACGTGAAGTGCTGGTGTCAGGCGCGGGCGGCGGGCGGGCCGCGGGCCTGAGGCGCCTGTACTTGCTCGGCATCGGCGGAGAGGTCGTGAAGCGGCGCGCGGAATGTCCAGACGGCCGGTACCGGAGGTGTCAGGGGCGGTGTGCCGCCAAGCGCCAACGCGCCGACAACGCAATCGGGGCAGATATGCTCCTCGATCACCGGGGCGCCGTCGGGGCCGATGGCGACCGTGACCTGCATGCCGCCTAGGCACAGAATCATCGTGCCATTTACCGCCATGTCGCCGCGCGCCAATGCCATGCTGACGCTGGTGAGCGACAGGACCAGTGCCAGACACGTGGCAGATATGGGGCGGAAGACCCGGGTCATGTCTCTGGTTTATGCCGCCCGGTGCCGGAATGGGAAGCGACAAAATGACATCGGCCCCGCATCGGCGGGATGCGGGGCCGTCTGTGTCATGCGCAAGATCTCGATCAGGCGGTGGCCTGGGCCTTTGCGATGTCTTTCTTGATTTTCAGCGCCTTGGGCGACAGCTCGTCATCCTTGGCCTTGGCAAGGAACGCGTCAAGGCCGCCGCGGTGATCCACGGTGCGCAGGGCGGCGTTGGAAATCCGCAGCTTGAACCGGCGATCCAGCGTATCGGAGCCGAGCGTGACTTCGTTCAGGTTCGGCAGGAAGCGGCGCTTGGTTTTGTTGTTGGCATGGCTGACATTGTTGCCGGTCATCGGACCTTTGCCGGTCAATTCGCAGACGCGAGACATGTGGGCACCCTCGGGTTTCAGAAACGGAAGGGGGCGCGTGATCCATATCAGCGCCCCGGAAATCTTGGGCGGGGATACGGCGCGGCTTGGGTCGTGTCAAGCCGGGAATCGGGGGAACGGGACCTTGAAAGGCCGGGCGTGCCCTGCGCGCGGCGGCGCCGGGATCCGCGCGCACCGTCGATCCGCCGGACCGGGCGGCGGCTTCGGACCGGCACGTTTTGGCGATTCACCCAGGCCGCGAAACGCGTTAGGTTTGCCCCGATGGTGAAGGAAACCGATCTCTACCCGCCGGTGAAGGCGTTTCTCGAAGCACAAGGCTACGACGTCAAGGCCGAGATCGCCGGGGCCGATGTGGTCGCCCGGCGGGCCGATGAAGACCCCGTGATCGTGGAGCTGAAAGCGCGGTTTTCGCTTGCGCTGTTTCATCAGGGCGTGGCCCGGCTTGCGGTCAGCGACGTGGTCTATCTGGCGGTGCCACGCGGCACGGGCCGGGCGTTTCAGAAGGCGCTGGCGGAGAATGTGAAGCTGGCAAGGCGTCTGGGGCTGGGTCTGATGACCGTGCGCCTGACAGACGCTCTGGTGGAGGTTCATTGCGATCCGGGCCCGTATGCGCCGCGCATCTCCAAACCGCGCAAGGCACGGTTGTTGCGCGAATTCGCCCGCCGTTCGGGCGATCCGAACCGGGGCGGGACCAACGGCAAGATCATCACGGCCTACCGGCAGGATGCGCTGCGCTGCGCCGGGCATCTGGCGGCACACGGCCCGTGCAGAGGGGCGGCGGTCAAGGCGGCCACGGGCGTGGACCGCGCCACGGCCATCATGCGGGACGATCACTACGGCTGGTTCGAGCGGGTCGAGAAGGGGGTCTATACCCTGACCGGCGCGGGCAGGACGGCGCTGGTCTCCTTCGAGGCCAAGCCGCCGTAAACGGGTCCGTGCGCCGGGGCCTGTCAGTTGGTCGGGAACAGGAACACCTCGCGCACGGTGTTGCGCGGGTTCGCGTTGAGCGCCAGCATGACCGCTTCGGCCACATCCTCCGGCATGAGCTTGTCCGGTCGCGGGGTGTCGAAGAACGGTGTGTCGACCATTCCGGGCGCGATCACCGTGCAGCGCCCGCCCCATTCGCGCATCTCTTCGGCGAGATTGCCCGCATAGCCATGCACGAACCATTTCGACGCGCCGTAGATCGAGCCCTTGATGTGCTGCCGCCCGGCGACGGATCCGGTCAGAACCATCTGCCCCTGTGTTTCCTTCAGATAGGGCATCGCGGCCTTCGCGGTGTAGAGCAGGCCAAGGATGTTGAGTTGCACCAGCGCCTCCCATTCCTTGGGGTCGCCGTTTTCCGTGCCTGGTGTGCTCAGGCCCATCCCCGCATTGGCGAAGGCGGCATCGACCGCGCCGAACGCCTCCTGCAAGGCCAGAAGACCCTGCTCCTGCACGGCCAGTTGCGTGACATTGCCGGGCAGGGCCAGCGCCGCGCCGCCCAACTCTTCGGCCAGTGCGGTGATCTTGTCGGCGGAGCGCGCCATCAGCCCCACGTTCCAGCCCGCGTCGACGGCGGCCCGGGCGGTGGCGGCGCCGATGCCGGAAGAGGCGCCGGTGATGAACAGGGTTTTGCGGGTCATGGGGATTGGTCTCCGATCAGCTTGCAACAGGTGTCGTCCTGATCTCAGATAGGCGCATGGAGACAGTGTTTACAGTGCAGACCCGTGGCCCCGGGATTTACGAGATCACATCGCAGGTCAGCCGCTGGCTATCCGGGCAGGGTGGCGGGGTGGTCACGCTGATGATCCGCCACACATCGGCCAGCCTGCTGATACAGGAAAACGCCGATCCGGATGTGCAGACCGATCTGCGGGCCTATTTCGAGCGGCTCGTGCCGCCCGCCGACGATCCGGCGATGTCCTATCTGACCCATGTCCAGGAAGGCCCCGACGATATGCCGGCCCATATCAAGGCGGCGATGATGCCGGTTTCGCTATCGATCCCCGTGAGCGGCGGGCGGATGATGCTGGGCACCTGGCAAGGGATCTATGTGGTCGAGCACCGCCGCCGGGCCCATTCACGGCAGGTAGCGGCGGCGCTGATCGGAGGTTAGTCGTCCAGCACGAAAGTGACCATCAGATTGACCTGATAATAGTCGATCTTCCCGTCGCTGACCGCCACGCGCTGTTCCTTGACCCAGGCGCTGGTGACGTTGCGCAGCGTGGAATTGGCGCGGGCCACGCCGTCCCGCACCGCGGCCTCGAAGCTGTCGGGCGATGTTGCGGAAATCTCCGTCACACGGGCGATACTCATGATCTGTCTCCTGTTGCGTGTTAAAGGGACAGTCTAGCAGGTTGCACCGCGCAGTTCAGGGATTTCGCAAGAAGCGCTTCGGACCAGCGGGGCACATGACCGCCCCCGGGCCGATCCGGCAGCGCGTCGGCAGCGGCAGAAATCAGCCGATCAGAACCTTGTGGCCGTGAAAATCCTGCTCGATATGGTGCCGGCCATGGGTCGCGCGCTGCTTGAAGGCTTCGGCCTCCGCATCCTTGCCGTTCCGGATCATCTCTTCGACGGCGCCGCGATACTCTTCCTCCACCGACCGGTGAACGAGGAACAGCTTGTTGGCGACGAAGGCCACCGGAACGACCGCGCGCGGCCGCGACAGGAAGGCATTGATCGCCTGATTGACGCCGAGCGTCAGCGGATTGAGGAAGTCGTCGGCAGAGATTACGCCCTTGTGGGACACGACCTGTTCAGCCAGTTCCATGTCGCGGTAGACGTTTTCGAAATCATGGGCGCCGTCGACGCTGATGAACCGGGGCCGCCCGATCGCATGTGTCAGTTCGGTCGCCGAGACCGTGTTCGATTGCCGGCGCCATAACTTGAAACGATCGGTGACAGCCTTGCCGAAAACGCCGGTCAACTCGGTGACGACGCGTTTTTCATTTGCATACTGGAATGTGTCGATCCCGAGAACCGTATCCCCGGTCCGCATCGCGCTGTCGACCATGAGCGAGAAATACTTGCCGCACATGACGCCGATTTCCATCAGGTTTCCGGTGTATCCCTGCGTCTCCTGCCAATGCAGGATATCCACCGTGCGGCGGGAGGTGACCATTTTCAGCCAGCCATGGATGGCGTCGGCCTTCTGGCAGATATCGTAGCGGTCGGTACTGGGTTGCTGCATATGGTTCTCTTCTTGACGATGCGACGGTTTAGGCTGGCTGCGAAAGCGGAGTCGAATATCGGCTGACATAATGCGATCCGGCGATGATGAGCCCAATTCGGCCCGGGGTTCAACAGTTTGAAATCGCCGATCCGCCCGGGATCTCCGGCATGGCGCGACATTCGTTTCAGAAGGGTCGATAGCACATCTGATCGCCCGATGGGGTTAATGGCCGCGCGGCACACCGGAGGGCGCAAAAACGCCCGGCCAATCGTACCCTGCCGGGCAATGGCGTAGGCAAGGGCAGGTATTCCTGCCACTCCAACCCCAAAATGCTGTGGCAGAATTTCAATACTACCCAACCATTATGCATCGCCCTATAGTGCCTGTGGATAACCGGGCTTAAGACCCAATCAGCCAGGATACGCGCCCCCGGCCCGGGCGCCCAGGGACAAGAAGAGGGGACGTGGATGCGCTGCCCGTTTTGCGGAAATGTGGACACTCAGGTAAAAGACAGCCGACCGGCAGAGGATCATGTGGCCATCCGCAGACGGCGGTTCTGCCCCGCATGCGGCGGTCGGTTTACCACCTATGAACGGGTACAGCTGCGCGACCTGGTGGTGATCAAGACCAATGGCAAGCGCGAGGATTTCGACCGCGACAAGCTGGAGCGCTCGATCCGCATCTCGATGCAGAAACGCCCGGTGGAGCCTGACCGGATCGATCAGATGATCAGCGGGATCGTGCGCCGGCTGGAAAGCATGGGCGAGACGGATATTCCCTCGAAAACCATCGGCGAGATCGTGATGGAAAGTCTGGCCCGGATCGACACGGTCGCCTATGTGCGCTTCGCCAGTGTCTACAAGAACTTCAAGGACGCGGATGATTTCGAGGAATTCGTGGCCGAGCTGCGCCCGCCAAACCCGACCGAAAGCTGACCCGTGACGGGCGCGGATGCCCGCTGGATGCGCCTTGCGCTCAGCCTTGGCGCGCGCGGTCAGGGTCGGACCTGGCCCAACCCGGCAGTGGGCTGCGTGATCGTGAAGGGCGAGCGGGTGCTGGGCCGGGGCTGGACCGCGCCGGGCGGGCGCCCCCATGCCGAACCCCGGGCGCTTGATCAGGCAGGCGCCGGGGCACGGGGCGCCACGGCCTATGTCAGCCTTGAGCCATGTGCCCATCACGGCCAGACCCCGCCCTGCGCCGAGGCGTTGATCGCGGCTTCGGTCGCGCGGGTGGTCGTCGCCATGGAGGATCCGGACCCCCGCACCAGAGGGCAGGGAGTTGCGCGGCTGCGCGACGCCGGGATCGCGGTTACCGAAGATGTCCTGCGGGACGAAGCGGCGCGGGCCCATGCGGGATTTGTCAGCCGCATCACGCAGGGCCGCCCGGCTCTGACGCTGAAGCTTGCCGGCTCCTTCGACGGGCGGATCGCGACGGCCAGTGGGGAAAGCCGCTGGATCACCGGCGCCCTGGCGCGCCGGGTGGTTCACGGGATGCGCGCGCGCCATGATGCGGTGATGGTCGGCGCGGGCACGGTCCGGGCCGATGACCCGAACCTGACCGTGCGGGGGCTGGGCGTCGCGCATCAGCCGGTTCGTGTCGTGATTTCCCGCAGGCTCGATCTTCCGTCCGACAGCGTCCTGGCCCAAAACGCCCACGAGGTGCCGCTTTGGCTCTGCCATGGGGAGGATGCCGCGGGCGGCGTGCAGGCGGCCTGGCGCGACAGGGGCGCGCGGCTGATCCCATGCGCCACTGCGCCGGGGGGGCAACTGGACCTGTCCGATGTGATGCAGGCCCTGGGGCGGGAGGGGCTGACGCGGGTTTTCTGCGAGGGTGGGGGGGCATTGGCGGCATCCTTGCTGACGGCGGATCTGGTGGACGATCTGGTGGGGTTCACCGCCGGGCTGGCGCTTGGCGCCGAAGGCCAGCCCGCGATCGGTGCGATGGGGGTGGCGGCGCTTGGCGAGGCGCCGCGGTTCATCTTGCGTGACACCCGTGCCATCGGCCCGGACATCCTGCATAGCTGGACCCGCGGACCGGTGTGACCCCGGCACCTTAGCCCCGGCCTCTGCATTCGCTATTGCCGGTTGCGTGCGCAGGTCGCGTCAGCGTCCGCCCCGCCAGATCCAGGCCTGACCCGCGAACCAGCCCTGCAGCTTTGCCAAGGCCCGCAAACCCGGTTTCCGCGCCAGCCCCTGGCCCGTGGCCAGACGCTCCACCGCGATCTCCACAGGGCAGGGCAGGCCCGTCACCGGATCCAGATAGCGCGGATAGGCGATCAGCGCGGCATGGGCGAGCGCGGCGAGCGAAGGCCGCGCCTGCCGCCGGGCGGGCACCGGCCCCAGATCGGTGCTCAGGCCCCATCCGGCATAGAATGGCGTGCCCAATACGGTGACCGGCACCTGCCTCAACAGCGCCTCGAACCCCAGAAGCGAGGTCATGGTCACCACGCGATCGGCCCGCGCGAGAAGAGCGGCGGGATCCGCACGATGGGCCACGACATCGGCCAGCCGGGCGAGGGCCTCGGCGGGCACCGCGCCGCTGCGCAGGCCGGCCTCCACATCCGGGTGGGGTTTGTAGACCAGCATCGCGTTCGGATGCAGGCGGCGGGCGGTTTCCAGCAGGTCCAGATTGCTGCGCACCTCGCCCGCGCCAAGCCGGATCGAGGCATCATCCTCCACCTGGCCCGGGACCAGCACCATCTTGCGTGTGTCCGGTTCGGGCAGATCGGGGACCTCGCCCAGATTGTATTTGCTCAGACCGAGCGCCGTCAGCCGGGCCACCAGCGCCTCGGCCCGGACCAGACGTTTGGCAGGCCAGCCCGAGACCTCCGTGATCAGCCGTTCAAGGCGGCTTTCGCGGGTCGGATCGTAGTAGATGCCCAGATCGTCCCGGACCAGCGAGAGCGGGGGGATCAGATCGGCGCCAAGCCCGCGGGAGCGCAGAAACCCGTCTTCAACGCGGGAGAGCGGCAGCCCTGCCGAGAGGCAGGCGTCGCGCAGGGCCGGGTCTTCGCGGCCCGCCCAGACCATCACGGACCTGCCGGTGGCCACCGCAGCCGCGGGCGTCGCCGCAAAACGCAACCGGGTGCCCGATCTGCCGTAGAACGCCTGCAGATGGGTGCGTTTCCAGGCGCGCATGCCGATTGCGACATGCCCGGCCCTGTCGCCTCTCCACGCCCGGGCCTGCGCCTCCAGCGCCCCCAGAACATCCTCCAGCGGGCAGAGCCGGTCCCGATAGGGGTCGTACCAGCGCGGGTAGAGGATCAGCGCGGCGGCGGCCAGTTGGGCGCGGGTCAGCGCGCGCTGGCGGCGCCCGACCGGCTGGCGGTCGTCGCTGAGGCCCCAGCCTGCATAGAAGGGTTGCCCGAACACCACCGGCCTGTGTCCGGCCAGGATCGCCTCGAACCCCAGTTGGCTGGACACCGTATAGACCGCGCGGGCATGGGCCATGAGCCGCCAGGGAGAGACGGGCGCGTCGAACAGCGTCGCCGTCCCGGGGAGGTCGGCCGCGCTGAAATGCCCGGTGCGATGGCCGCCGGTTGTTTCGGGATGGGTCTTGATGACGACAGGTGCGCACGGGTGGTCCTCTCCCGCCCAGTAGAGCATCTCGCGGAACGTGTCGGCATTGGCCCCGCCAAGCCGGATCGAGGCATCGCCGCGCGTCTGGTCGATGACCAGCACATAGCCGGGATCGGGCGGTTCGATGCCGGGATCGACGGCGGAATACTTTGTCAGATGCGCGTCGGCCATGCGGGCGATGGCATCGCGGGCCCGGTCCAGCAGGGCGGTGTCGTCCAGCGGGTGACTGGCCAGCAGATGTTCCAGATCGGAGGGTTGGGTGCTGTCGAAATAGGCGCCGCGCCGGTCGATTGTCAGGCCAAGGGGCGGCTCGCCCGCGCGGCCCGGATGAAGCGAACGCAGAAACGCATCCTCGACGCGCACCAGATGCGCGCCGGTGGCGGCAGCGGCCTTTTCGCCGCGCGGAGCATAGGGCGAATGGCCCCAGACCAGCACGTCATCGTCCGGCCCCGGTTTGCCGATCTTCAGGTCATATCCCGACAGCGACAGAATGCGCCGCACGCGGGTATTGGTCAGAAAACCGGCGTTGA
This sequence comes from Rhodophyticola sp., assembly GCF_965284195.1. Lineage (NCBI taxonomy): Bacteria > Pseudomonadati > Pseudomonadota > Alphaproteobacteria > Rhodobacterales > Roseobacteraceae > Rhodophyticola > Rhodophyticola sp. The sequence continues at coordinate 4,021,996 of NZ_CBDIRM010000001.1, forward strand.
AGTGAAATCCCCGCCGGCTGGGTGACCCGGCGGGGATGTCGCGACGCCCGTCACCCGGCACAGGCCTACTCGGCCAGGCCGGCGATCGAATTGGCCGTGCCAAGCGTCCCGGTCAGTGCACTCAGGGCCTTGCTCCACTGCGTGAACGGGGCCTCGGTCACGTAAACGGTGTCGCCGTCGCGGATGACGAAATCCCGGGCTTCGAACATGCCGGTCGGCGCCGTCAGATCCAGCACATAGATCATCCGCTGTGTACCGATCAGGTCGCTGCGGCCGAGCACGCTTTCGGCGATCTCCTCGGGCTCGTTGCGCAGGACGAAAACGCCCGTCGGGTCGGCGAGGTTGGATTGCAGTCCGCCGACGGTCGCAATCGCCTCGATGGCAGAGATCGTCTGGCTGTCGAAGGGCACGCGCGCCTGTGTGCCGGTCGCTCCGAGCGAGGTGAAGCTGCGGCTGTCTTCCTCCACCAGGATCCGGTCGCCGCCGCGCAGCGGAATGTCGAACTGGGGGTTGGCATAGAGATCCTCGAACCAGATCGTGCCGGAATGTGCGCCGCGCACCACCGTGATCTGGGCGATGTCGGGCTCCACGCTGACGCCGCCGGCGGCGGCCAGCATGCCCGACAAGGTGCGCGTGGCCCGCTCCACCGGATAAATGCCCTGCCCGCCGACCGCGCCCGCAACCGATACGGTGGCGCCATCGCCCGCTTGGCGGCGCACGAGAACCTGCGGATCGGGGGTTTGCTCGTCCAGATTGCGGGTGATGATCTCGCGAAGCTGCTCGGGTGTGTTGCCCGCGGCACGGATGCGGCCCGCATAGGGGATAAAGATGAAACCCGCGCCATCCACCGTCACCTCGTTGATGAGGGCGGCATTGGTGCCCTGCCCGGCCAGCAGCCCGTCTTCGACGTTTTCATAGATGGTCAGGCCCAGCACATCGCCCGGGCGGATCACTTCGGTGGAGGTGGGGCCGGCATTCTGGAACGCCTGACTGAAGCCGAGCGCGGGAACGATGGACGTGGCGGCGATGACCCTCTGGTTCACCTCGACCACGAAGGCATCGCCCTCGCGCTGGACCGAACCTGCAAACAATTCGTTGCGGTTGGGGCCCGAGCGAGGCAACGCGCAGGATGCGACGATAGATACAACAACCGAAAGCGCGACCATGCGCGCCCCTCGGGAAGCCAGTGATTTCACGGAAGTGGCTCCTTATTGCCTGAAACTGCCTCAGTTTATTTTTTTTGACTTTAGCTTATCTGCGCAAACCGCGCTAGCCTTTCGGTTATTTGATCACCTGGAGGTGTTGCCGATGGGCCGGTCGACCGGCATCAAGCGCGTCATACGGGTCTTCCGGGGACAACATCATGTCGACCACCTGGCGCAAAAGCTGCCGCCGGCCGCTGCCGGAATAGAAACTGCCGGTGATCTGCGATGTTTCAAGCAGATAATGCCTGTAATCGCGATAGGCCCGGCTGTCGGGGCGGGTCGGATTGGTGAAAAACGCCTCCATCGACTGGGTCGAGACAAATTCCGGCTTGAGATAGACGGCGGTCCCGAACGCCTTGAGCGGTAATCCGCGCCAGAGCGCCTGCTGCGCGGCGGTGGAGTTCACCGTCACCGCGCTGCGGGCGTCGTTCAGAAGCCGCGCGAGCTTGCCGCCGCGCACGAAGTGAACCCGGTCGCCGACGCCGTGTTCGCCGGCCAGCCGGCGGATATCCCTGCGGATCGGAACGCGCCCGTCCTCCAGCGGGTGGGACTTGAAGACCAGATGGTGATGGGTCGGCGCGCCCTGTGCGAAGCCTTCGATCAGAAGCGCCAGAAAATCGGACATGGTGTCGAACGGGCCATGATCCCGGAAGCTGGCGTCATGTTCCAGTTGCAGCAGCGCCAGATGATAGGGGAACCCGCCCACGCGAATTCGCCATGTGGCCTGCACCCGGTCGAGCCAGAGAAACGGCATGAAGGCCAGACGCCGCAAGTAGAGCCACAGCTCCCGCGAAACGGGGATGTTGCGATGGGGCCGGAAGTTCCGGTAGCGCCTGTTCAGGAACATGACGAACCAGTGATAAAGCGCGCCATAGAACATGTGCTGGCGCATATCGCCCCATTTCGACGGGGTGTCCGGAAGATCCAGATCCAGATCCTTCAGCGCGCGGCGCATCTGCGCGACGGAGGTGTTCATCAGCCTCGAATGCCCGTTGGCGCCGCCGCGCTCATAGGTCACCCAATAGGGGCGCAGATACCCCTCCTCGAAGACATGCACGGTAAGGTTCTGCGATTTCGCGATGGCCACGGCTTCGGCATGGACGGGCCGGGTATCGCCGTAGAGCACCAGATCGGTGACGTCTTTTTCGGCGATCAGCCGGCGCAGCCGGTCAGGCCAGTCCGCGATGGTGCCGGTATAGGGAATATAGCTTTCGCGATGGTGCCAGAACGCGCTGTCACCCTGATTGAAGCCCACGCGCCAGACATCCGCACCCGCGGCTCGCAAACTCTTGCCAAGTCCGTGAAAGAACGGCCCGTGCGGGCCCTGAAGGAACAGGAATACTTTCTGCAACCGTGTAATCCCCGAAAGGGCTCGCCGTGATAGACCTACTGCTTTGATACAGGTTTTCATAGGGGCTTGGCGGTTTTACGGTTGGTTTTGGCCCGCAATAAGGCGCGGGCGTGGCTTGCCCCGTTGCCGGACCGCAGCTAGGTGAGAGGGACAAACGGAGAGAGCGTTCATGTTTACAGGTATCATCACCGATATTGGCACCGTCCGGACGCTGGAGCATCGCGGCGACCTTCGGGCGCGGATCGGCACCGGATACGACACGGGCGGCATCGATATCGGCGCATCGATCTGCTGCGACGGCGTCTGCCTGACGGCGGTGGCCCTTGGGCCGGGCTGGTTCGACGTGGACATCTCCGCCGAGACCGTATCCCGGACCAATATCGGAAGCTGGACCGAGGGCCAAAGGATCAATCTGGAACGCGCCCTGAAGGTGGGCGACGAACTGGGCGGGCATATCGTCAGCGGCCATGTGGATGGCGTGGCCGAACTGGTGAAGATGGAGGATGAGGGCGACAGTACGCGCCTGAGTTTTCGCGCGCCCGATCCGCTGGCCCGGTTTATCGCGCCCAAGGGGTCGATCGCGCTGAACGGCACCTCGCTCACCGTGAACGAGGTGGACGGGGCCACCTTCGGCGTCAATGTCATCCCGCATACCAAGGAGGTGACGACCTGGGGCGGTGTCGCCGTAGGCGACGCGATCAACCTGGAGATCGACACGCTGGCCCGCTATGTCGCGCGGCTGCAGGAGTGGGGCGGATGAAGCCCGTCGTGATGCGGTCGATCAATGACGCGACCGGTCAGCGTTGTGTGGATATCCTTGGCACGGACGGGGGTGCCTATTGGTCCGAATGCCGTCGTGACCCCGAGGACGCCCATGGCTGGCGAAGACTGGATGCGCCGCGCGGGCCCTATGCGGACGAGACGGCGGCGGTTCTTGCCGCCCGGGACGCGGTTGGATGGATGAAGATGGAGAGCGACGGATGAGCGGGATCGGGCATAATGGCGGGCCCAGCATGGAACCGGGCTTTGGTTTTCGCAAACACGCCTGGGGCAAGGCGCGCCACGATCTGCTGCCCAAGCTGCCGTTGCAGATCGTGCGGATCCGGGTCGCCCGCGCGAAACGTCTGGGTCTGGACTACACGACCTATGCGACGATCCGCGCGACATCCGGGCGCGATATCGTGGGGTTTCTCTTTTCCGGCAACGCGCTGGAACTGCGCCCGCAACGGATTGCGGTGCCCGATGCCATTCGCAACCGGCTGACCGCGCTTGATGGTGGCGCGGGGCGGATCGCGGCCATCTACGGGCCGCTCCATCCGCAGGCGGTTCTGGAGAGCAACCGCGGCCTGATCGATTTTGCCGATGTGGCGCCGGGCTTCACCGAAAGCTGGTCGGCGATGCGGGACCGCCTCAAGACCACGTTGCGCGATGTCAGGCTGCCCGCCGATGGCGTCGTTCTGGTGGCTGCAACCGGCGTCGAGCGGGACTGGTGCGGTGCCGCGCAGATGGCCGGCGTCCTCTCGGCGGAGCGGTTCTTCCGGCCCGGGGGCTGAAAGCGCCGCCGCTGATCCCGGACACACCTGAGCGAGACAGGGCCACCACGCCCCGAGCGCGGGTGACGTCGTGTCCGGCCGCTGTTTTGACGGATCGGGCACTGGTCAGGTGGCGGTTGGTGCGATATCTGGGCCCCAAGCCCGCCCCGGAGGAACGTGCATGTCTGATCCGATCCCATTCGAAAAACCCGGCCCGGTCGAGCAGGACTGGTCCGATGCCGTCTCCACCATCGAGGAGATCATAGAGGATGCCCGCAACGGGCGGATGTTCATTCTGGTCGATCACGAGGATCGGGAGAACGAGGGCGATCTGGTGATCCCGGCGCAGATGGCCACGCCCGAGGCGATCAACTTCATGGCGACCCACGGGCGCGGTCTGATCTGCCTGTCGCTGCCGGGCGAGCGGATCGACGCGTTGGGCCTGCCGCTGATGTCGTCCTACAACTCTTCGCGGCACGAGACCGCATTCACCATTTCGATCGAGGCGCGGGAGGGGGTCAGTACCGGGATCTCCGCCCATGACCGCGCGCGGACCGTGGCCGTGGCCATCGATGCGGGCAAGGGCGCGGCGGATATCGCAACCCCCGGCCATGTCTTCCCGCTTCGGGCGCGCGATGGCGGTGTGCTGGTGCGCGCGGGCCATACGGAGGCGGCCGTGGATATCTCCCGGCTGGCCGGGCTCAATCCGTCGGGCGTGATCTGCGAGATCATGAACGAGGACGGTTCCATGGCGCGGCTGCCCGATCTGGTGGCCTTCGCACAGCGGCACAACCTGAAAATCGGCACGATCTCCGATCTGATCGCGTATCGGCGTCGCCACGACAACCTTGTCAAGGTGCGCAACGAACAGAAGATCACCTCCGAATTCGGCGGTGAATGGACGCTGCGGATATACACCGACGAGACGCAGGGCGCCGAACATATCGTCCTGATCAAGGGCGATATCGCGACCGATGCGCCGGTTCTGGTGCGGATGCATGCGATGGATCCGCTTCTGGATGTGGTGGGTACGGGCGGTGCGGGCCGGGCCGGAGAGTTCGGCGACGCGATGAAGCTGATCGCGGCGGAAGGGCGCGGTGTTCTGGTGCTGCTGCGCGATCTGAACATGAAGCTGAGCGCGGAAAGCGAAGTCTCCCCGCAGACACTGCGCCAGTATGGTCTCGGGGCGCAGATCCTGTCCTCGCTCGGGCTGTCGGACATGATCCTGCTGACCAACTCGCCGAAACCCAAGGTGGTGGGGCTGGAGGCCTACGGGCTGAACATCACCGACACCCGCAAGATCTCGGAGATCGGATAGATGGCCGGAACCACCCATCACGAATTGCCGCTGCCGGAGTTTGACGAACCGGTGAAACTGCTGATCGTCATCGCGCCCTACTACAAGGACATTGCGGATGATCAGCTGGCCGGTGCCAAGGCGATGCTGGAGCAGGCCGGCGCCGGGTACGAGGTGATCGAGGTGCCCGGCGCGCTGGAGATCCCGGTGGCCATCGGGATCGCCCATCGGCAGTCCAATTTCGACGGCTACGTGGCGCTTGGCTGCGTGATCCGGGGCGAGACGACCCATTACGAGACGGTGTGCGAGGAATCCAATCGCGGGATCACGATGCTGGGAATGGGCGGTGCCTGTATCGGCAATTGCATCCTGACGGTGGAAAACCATGATCAGGCCGCGCGCCGGGCCGATCCGTCGGGAATGAACAAGGGCGGCGGGGCCGCGGCGGCGGCCCTGCACCTCATCGCGTTGACGCGCCGCTTCGGGAAGCCTAAAGGCGGCATCGGATTCAAGCCGCGCGGTGAGAGCATTCAGGTCGCGGGCAAAAGCGAAGGACCGGCCACCGCATGACCTCCCCCCGCCCCGATGGGCCAAGCCGAGACCAGAAACGCCAGATGAAATCGGCGGCCCGGCTTTATGCCGTGCAGGCACTGTTTCAGATGGAGCATTCGGGCCAGAGCGTCGACGTGGTCCGCCGGGAGTTTGAGAGTTTCCGCTTCGGTGAGACGATCGACGGCGAGGAGATGGCCGAGGGCGACGTGGATCTGTTCCGCAAGCTGCTGGACGACGCGGTGGACCGGCAGGCCAAGATCGACCAGATGACCGACCGGGCGCTTGTCGCGACATGGCCGATCGACAGGATCGACCCGACGCTGCGGGCGCTGTTTCGCGCAGCCGGCGCCGAACTGGTGGAGGGGGACACACCGCCCAAGGTGGTGATTACCGAATTCGTCGATGTGGCGCGCGCGTTTTTCCCCGAGGGTCGCGAGCCGAAATTCGTGAATGCGGTGCTGGATCACATGGCGCGCGAGGCCCGACCGGAGGCGTTCTGAGGCCCGCGCGTGATCGTCCGGCATATCCGGGCATTGCAGGCGCGCGACCTTTTTCACGGGTCGAGGGGTAGAGCGCTTCTGCAATCATCCGGGATCGTCGCGAGGGTGGCTGCGGCGGGGCAAGCGCCCGGTCAGCCACCGGCACCGTCCGCGGCGGGGTCGAAAACCACCCGGTAGTCCAGCAATTCCTCGGGCAGCAGGATATAGATCTCGTCGGGCGGGGTCGCCATGGCGTACCGCATCACGCGCACATCCACATCCATCGCATCCAGATGGGCCATCACCTCGGCCTGTCCGCGCTGGATATCCTCCACCGCCAGAAAGGCGGGGAGCGCCGTGTTTTCGCCGAAGTAGTGCTGATGGACACCGACCATCGCGGCATCGTCCACCGTCCGGGAGACCCCGCCTGCAAGGATATAGGGGCAGGCCGACAGGCAGATATCGCCGGCCTCCATCACGGTCGCGATCTCTGCGCCGCGAACGGCCCGCCCGATGGCCAATGCGTCCGCGACGCTCCCGCCGGTGGAATGCAGACGGATAATCGACGGGCTGTCATCGGGATCGGACAGGGCCTCTTCGAACCGCGCCGCATCGCCGGGTGCAATTGCGCCGGTCAGGAGCAGAATGCCATCGGCCCCGGCGGTAAATTGCAGCCGCGAGGGCATCCGCCCCGGATCCGGCAGGCGGGTCTGACGCGCCGGGTCCTGCACCGCCGGGCGGGCGGGCAGATCGCCCGGGCGGAAGCGGCGGGTCTGATCGCCGGGCGCCACGGGGGTATCAAGCGTGGGCTGGCGCGCGGGGGAGATCAGATCGGGCAGGGCAGCCACCAGATCCCGGCCGGCCAGCACCACGGCCATCGCGATCTGCAGCGCCAGGATCGCCAGGATCGCGCGGCGCGTCGTCCAGTCCCTGCCGGGGCGCAGATACGGCCGGTCCGCCCGGTCGCTCATCGCGTCGGTCCGGGTTTCAGCGGCTGGACATTGGGTGGCTCGGCCTCTTCCGCGGGGGCCGGTGTTGGTGCTCTGGCCGGGGTCGTGCCGGTTGGTTGCGGATGCATCGCCTCTTCCACATCGCGGATCGCGTGCAGGGCCGCGCGCAGTTCGGCCAGCGTCAGCGTGTCTTCCGCCGGAACATCGCCCCGCCCGGAGCGGATCGCCCCATGGGTGACCATCAGGATCAGGACCAGCACCATCGGCAACAGATCGATCGCGATGGCCCCGGCCCAGGACGGGACGAAATTGCCGGCATAAAGGATCACCGCATCGGCGGTCGAAATCGGGCGGTAGGTCGTCTCTGCCGGGGCCGGGCGGGCAATGACCTGCTCGGCGGCCTGTTCCAGCGAGGCCGCGCGCAGTTGCAGAACGTCAAGCACGGACGTGATCGTGCTGGCCTGCGCGGCCTGCCCGTCGGTGGTGCGCCCGTCCAGCTCGGGCAGCACGACCGAGGCGGAAAGATCCTCCGCCGCCCGGTCCACCAGCGGGGCCACCGAAAGCTGGCGCATCGTGGTGATGATACCGGCCAGCCGCACGGCCTCTTCGGAAAACGCGACCGACCGGGCCTCCACCGGGCCCGGCGCCACGGTGAGGCTGCGCATGTCGCTCAGGATTGCGTTGCCCTCGTCGAACGCGCCTTCGATCAGCGGGCCCTGTTCGGCGATCTGAAGCTCCAGCGCTGCAAGCTCGGCCGACTTCTGGCGCAGCACGCGAAAAACCGCACCCCGGCCCGCGAGGCCGGACAGATCGCCCGCGGCCTCCTGTTCGCTCAGATCCTCGAAGCTCTGGCGGACGCGCGCCACGTCGCGTTCCAGCGCTTGCGCGCTGATCGCGATGTCATGGGCCTCTTCCAGCGCGCCCTGATATTCCTGAACGGTCTGGGCAAGATGCTGCTCCACCGCCGCCGCCCCGGCCAGCGCGGCGGCGTTCAGCCAGGAGGACATGGCGATGATCGCCAATGACCCGAGCGCCATCGCGCCCATCAGCTTGATCTTGGAGCCTGCCGTGCGCATCGCGGGCAGAAGCCGCAGCAGATAGGACCAGAAGACGAAAATCCCGACCGAAACCGCGATGGAATAGGCCGTGGCCGCAAAGAAACTGAGCGCGCCGGTGTCGTCCAGAAGCGAGGAGACCCCGAGATAGGTGTAGATGCCCGAGGCCGTGGCAAGCACCGCAAGCGCCGCGCCCGAAAAGCTGTCCAGCCATGTAAGATGCCCCTCAAGCTCCCGCGCGTGGCGCAGGCCGTGGCTCTTGGTGCTGCGGTCGTGATCCGTCTCGCTCATCGGGTTCTCCTGTCCAGGCCTTCGGATATAAACCGCCCGGGGGCGAATCCCAAACGCGCCGGGGCCGTCCATGGCCGTGCCGCCCCTGCAACCATATCGCAGATTTCTTTTCCCGCACCCCTTGTGGCCGTCCCCGGGCAATCAAATCTCTGCATCGCCGCGGGGCCGGAACGGCGATTGGCGCAGCCGGGCGGTGGAGTATCCTGTTTTCATGACCGTGATCCTGTGCCTGATCGGGCTGTTTCTGCTGCTGGTCGGTGGCGAGATCCTTGTGCGTGGCGGCGTCGGCCTCGCCCAACGGATGCGGATAACCCCCGCTATCGTAGGGGTGGTGGTGCTGGGCTTTGGCACGTCGATGCCCGAGATGGTGACCTCGCTGCAAGCCGCGGCGCAGGGCGCGCCCGGGATCGCCATCGGCAATGTCCTGGGCTCCAACATCGCCAATATTCTGCTGATCCTCGCGCTGGCCGTGCTGATCTCACCGGTGACGCCTGCGGGGGCGGTGCCGCGGCTGGACCTTTGGGCGCTGGCGCTGGCGACGGGTATCGGCGCGGGCCTTGTGCTTTTGGGGGAGGTGTCGCGTCTGGCGGGGTTTGCGCTTCTGGCGCTGCTGGCGGCGTATCTCTGGCGCGCGGTGGGAGATGCGCGGCGGGCCCCGGGCGAGCAGCCCGAGCTTACCCTTGTGCCGCCGCCGCTCTGGCGCGCGGCCGGCCTTGCCCTGGGCGGGATCGCGGTGACGATCTGGGGTGCGCATCTGCTGGTGACGGCCGCGGTCGATCTGGCGGGCGGCCTTGGCGTCTCCGAGGCGGTGATCGGTCTGACGCTGGTGGCGGTCGGCACATCGCTGCCCGAACTGGCGACTACCGTGATGGCCGCGATCCGCGGGCAGGGGCGCATGGCGCTTGGCAATATCGTCGGCAGCAACGTGTTCAACATCCTTGGCATTCTGGGGGTGACCGCGATGGTGTTTCCCATCGATGTGCCCGCCGATATCGCCGCGCTGGATCTGGCGCTGTTCCTCGGGGCCGGTCTGTGCCTGCTGCTGCTTCTGCTCCTGCCGCGCATCGGGCGCGGGACCGGGGCCGCGATGCTGGCGGCCTATCTGGGCTATATCGGCTGGCTGGCGACCTGATCGTCTGGGGCCGCGAATGGCGAAGCGCCGAGGCGTTCCCGGATCTGCGCCTGTCCGCCGCGTTTTTGCCGGCCTGTTCTTGCAACCTGACCCGGGGCTGCTACGTTAGAAGGTGAATGAAAAAGGATCCGTGCCAATGCCTGACCATATCAAATTCATTCTGCGCCACGCCTTTTACGGCTTTCTGATCGCCTGCACCTTCACCGGCTTGGTGCTCTATTTCAACATTGCGAATATCTGGCATCTGGTGACCCACACCACCGAAGGGCCGATCGCCCTGGCGGTGTTCGTGATCCTATGCACGATCACCTTCGGCTCGGTTCAGATCGGCATGCAGATCATGACGATGGGCGAGGAGGATGACGATGCCGATGGCGGCAAACGCGATGACCTTCCCGTGCTGGACGACATGACCGCCCTGAATCAGGTACCGATCCCGATTCATGCGGATGATCGCCGCTAAGGGGTAACCGACCGGGCGGATCCCTGTCGGCGCTGTCCGACAACCGCACCCGCGGCGTCATCGCACTCCTATCTCCGCAAGCGCCGATTGCAAGGCGGGTGGCAGGCTTTCCTCATTCTGTCGCCCCTTGCGCAGGTCGCGCGGTGCGTCCGCACCCGGCAGGTAGCGCCACCCCTGAAAGGCGCGTTTCGGGGTCGCCTCCACGCGCACCAGCGTGGGGTCCAGCACGATGCCGCAGCGTCTGATGCCATCGCCGCGATCGACCTCGTCCAGCCGCAGGATCAGCTGGCGGGCCAGAACCACACCCTTGATCACCCAATAGATCGAGCCGCCGTCAAGCAGCTCCGCCGCCCGTTTGGGCCACATTCGTGTGATGTGACGCGGCAAGCCGTCGGGGCCATGCGCGCGGGCGCTTGCCTGCCACCGGGCCAGACCCTCCACATGGTCCGTCCCGACAGAAAGCTTGATGAGATTGAGATTTGCAGCCATACCTATATATCTAGCCGTCCACCGCCAAAGGCCACAAGGTTTGGTGGACTTATCCACAGATCACTGTTAATTTCGTCACCCCGCCGCGTTAAGGGAGCTGCCGCCGATGTCCCGTTTTTCCGCCCCGATTGCCGAGCAGATCTGGGACATGAAGTATCGCCTGAAAGAGGCGGATGGCACACCGATCGACCAGACGGTCGAAGACACCTGGCATCGGATCGCCCGGTCGCTGGCCAGCGTGGAGACCGAGCCGGAGCTTTGGGAAGGCCGTTTCTATGCCGCGCTTGAGGATTTCAGATACCTGCCTGCGGGGCGCATCATAGCGGGCGCGGGAACCGGCCGCTCGGTGACGCTTTTCAATTGTTTCGTGATGGGCACGATCCCCGACAGCATGGGCGGTATCTTCGACAACCTGAAGGAGGCCGCGCTGACGATGCAGCAGGGCGGCGGGATCGGCTATGATTTCTCCACCATCCGGCCGAAGGGCGCGGATGTGAAAGGTGTGGCCGCCGATGCGTCGGGACCGCTCAGCTTCATGGATGTCTGGGACGCGATGTGCCGCACCATCATGTCGGCGGGCTCGCGGCGCGGCGCGATGATGGCCACGATGCGCTGCGACCATCCGGATATCGAGGATTTCATCACCGCCAAATCCGACCCCGCGCGGCTCAGGATGTTCAACGTCTCGGTTCTTGTGACGGATCCGTTCATGGATGCGGTGAAGGACGACAGATCCTGGGATCTGGTTTTTGACGGCAAGGTCTACCACACGGTGCAGGCGCGCGATCTGTGGAACAAGATCATGCAGTCGACCTATGATTATGCCGAGCCGGGGGTGATCTTCATCGACCGGATCAATGCCGCCAACAATCTGAACTATGTCGAGGATATCGCGGCGACCAACCCCTGCGGGGAACAACCCCTGCCACCCTATGGCGCATGTCTGCTTGGCTCGATCAATCTTGCCCGCCTTGTGACGGACCCGTTCGAGAGCGCCGCCCGTCTGGACGAAACGGCGCTGGACGATCTGGTTCGCGTGGCGATCCGGATGATGGACAATGTGGTCGATGCCTCCCGGTTCCCGCTGGAGGCGCAGGCGCGTGAAGCGCAGGCAAAACGCCGGATCGGTCTGGGCGTGACCGGGCTTGCCGACGCGCTTCTGATGCTGGGGCTCCGCTACGGCTCCGATGCCGCCGCGGCGCAGACAGAGGCGTGGATGCATCAGATCGCGCGCGCGGCCTATCTCGCCTCGGTCGATCTGGCGAAGGAGAAGGGCGCGTTCCCGCTGTTCGATGCCAAGGGCTTTCTCGCCTCCGGCAACATGCAGGGCATGGACGAGGATATCCGCGAGGCCGTTGCCGAGCATGGCATCCGCAACGCGTTGCTCACCTCCATCGCGCCCACCGGAACCATTTCGCTCTACGCCGGCAATGTCTCCTCGGGTATCGAGCCCGTCTTTGCCTATAGCTACACGCGCAAGGTGCTGCAGCGGGACGGAAGCCGGACCGAGGAAGAGGTCGAGGATTACGCCGTCCAGCTCTGGCGGGAGAAATTCGGCGATATCGATCTGCCGGATCATTTCGTGAATGCCCAAACCCTGCCGCCCGCCGATCATGTGAAAATGCAGGCCGCCGCGCAGCGCTGGATCGACAGCAGTATCTCGAAAACAATCAATTGTCCCGAGGATATCAGCTTCGAGGATTTCAAGGATGTCTACATGCAGGCCTGGGATACCGGCTGCAAGGGGTGTACGACCTATCGGCCCAATGACGTGACAGGCTCCGTTCTCAGCGTGTCGGAGGCGCAGGAAAAGACGCCGGGATCGAAGGTCGGCGAAATCGCACAGGAAGGCGAGGTGGTCTATATCTCCGAGCCGCTCGACCGGCCACAGTCCCTTGAGGGGCAGACCTACAAGCTGCGCTGGCCCGAAAGCAGCCATGCGATCTACATCACCATCAACGATATCGTGCAGAACGGTCATCGCCGGCCCTTCGAAGTTTTCATCAATTCCAAGAACATGGAGCATTTCGCCTGGACCGTGGCGCTGACCCGGATGATTTCGGCGGTGTTCCGGCGCGGCGGCGATATCTCCTTCGTGGTGGAGGAACTGAAGGCCGTGTTCGACCCGCGCGGCGGTGCGTGGATGAACGGAAAATACGTGCCCTCGATCCTCGCGGCCATCGGCGGCGTGATCGAACGCCATCTGATTTCCATCGGCTTCATCGATGGCGAGGGAATGGGCCTGAAGGCCGATCCGCAGGCCAGAGTGATCGAGATGGGCGGGCGCCCGAGGGGGCCGGTCTGCTCCTCCTGCGGCAGTCACGAGATGCGGATGATCGAAGGATGTCTGACCTGCGCCGATTGCGGTTATTCCAAATGTGGCTAGTCGCAATGCACAAGTCGTGTTAATTTCGACGAAATTCTAGATTAAGCCGCAGAAAATGACGGCGCAGGATATGGGGCAGTTTGACATGGCAAAGGGCATTCGCCTTGCGGCTTTCACGACATTTGCGATTCTCACCGGTATGACGCCGGCCCTTGCACAGGGGCGCGAGACACTTGGCATCGGGCGGGTGTTTACCAATGACTGGATCGGCGACGGCAGCGATCGCTGGCGCACCGGCTCTTACTCCTTTTCCATTATCCGCGGCGAGCAATGGCAAGGCCAACTGAGCCCGCGTGTTGGCGATGTCGTCGAGTACCGCTTCCGCGGAGAGATCGTGGCCCCGGGCAATCTGACCAACCCGAACCCGGCAGACCGGCTTTATGCCGGCGTGCTCAGCGCCGGGGCGCATCTCCATTTCGACTGGTCCGGCTTCGATGTGAGCGCGGGCGCCGATCTGGTGATGATCGGCGAGCAGACGGGGCTCGATAGTCTGCAATCCAACATCCATGATGTGCTTAGCCTGTCAGACTTGAATGTCGGGAATTTTCAGGTCGATGACGGGTTTTTCCTGCACGGCACACTGGAAATCGCGCGGGACATCTACTTTGCGGGCGGTGCGATCCGCCCGTTCGTGGAGCTTCAGGCCGGGGTCGAGAATATGGCCCGCGCCGGGGTCGATGTGACGCTTGGCAGCTTCGGTGAAGGCGGATTGCGGGTTCGCGATGTGGTTTCCGGGCAACGCGTCGCCGGTGTCGACGGCTTGGATCAAAGCGGCTTTTCTTTCCTTTTCGGGGGCGATGTCGCCTATGTCGACAGCTCGGAACTGCTGCCATCGGATCGCGGCTACGAGGTGGAGGATGTTCGCTATCGCCTGCGTTTGGGCGCGAATTACGACACCGGAGCCTCGAATATCTTCTACGGGCTGACCTACCTGTCCGAGGAATTTGTGGGCCAGCCCGAGGGGCAGGTTGTCGGCTCGCTGACGCTCGGCTGGGCCTTTTAGGACAGACGACGCTTCCCCAACTGATTCGATTCTGTTAACCTTTGTCCAGAACAGGCTGAAAAGGCCGGATAAAAACAAGACACGCAAGAGGCGGGACAGATGGGCACGGGCTTTCGGGGCACGTTCATGATTTCGTGGGCGCAGACTCTGGTTGAAGGGTTTCCGGCAGAACAGGCGCAAGAGCTGGCCGAGGGGATGACCTGGCGCTGGCGGGGCCGTGCGCTGCCGCTTGAGGGCGATGGCGCAGCACTGCTTCTGGGGGCAAGCCGGGATCATGCGGAGTTGCGCGCGCGCGCCGCGCGGGTCGTTCGCAAGATGTTGCATCACCCCGCCCCGA
>NZ_CBDIRM010000002.1:0-167885 GCF_965284195.1 Rhodophyticola sp.
TTTCGATTGGCCAGGGGCAGGCAAGGAAGAGATGTTCCGCTACCAGAAGGTCGTCAATGAACAGGATTTTGCTCCGCTGGAGGTCGTGCATTTCCTCCTCCTTTCTTTGCGGCTTGGGCGTCACGTCAAGGGTACGTTCCGGCTGACCAAGCGCGGCGCAGAGCTCCTGCATTCGTCTGGGCGATTGTTTGCAGAGTTGATTACTTACTACGTGCTCCGCGTCGATCATGCGTCCTACGCCCGTTTTGACGACCGTCCATTCGGGAAATGGGATGTGTGGATGAACGTGATGAATGTCGAGGCGGATCATGGCACGACCGAGGCCGCCCTTTTTGAGACCTTCTACGGTGAACCAGAGGAGCACACTGCAGGCTGGCGCGAGATGGCGAGCGTTTACCTCTTTTGTTTTGCGGCCCCTCGACTGGGCGGGTTTGATCTTGCTGATACGTGACGCGCACGCCGAGGCGCGCGTCTGCCATGTGGTCAAGACCCTGATCTCGTGCTGATCGCCCCCGGCTGACCGCTTGGCCGCTGTCAGGCCGAGATCTTTTCCGAAGCCGAGACCTGCAGCTGGCCTATTCAGTGAAGGATCGTCGTGCTGAGGCCCGCTTCATCCAATCGCGCCCGCCAAAGGCGACGAGAGCGAGATATATCTGAGAAGCGTTTAAATTCGGTTTGAATACGATGGTCAGTCGGTGGCCTGCACCGCCATGGCGCACGAGCCATCCGTTCAGCTTGCCGCTGAGCCGAGCTCCGGATGTCGGGTTTGCGGCAATTTCTTGAATAAGGGCATCGACTTCATCCAGGCGTCGGGCCGCTGCGGCAACGTCACCGTCGGTCACCTCGATAATGTGGTCAACGATACCGATGAGGTCCCGTTCGAAGAACGGATGCCTGACAAAACGCATCAGGTCTTTCGGGCCGTTGCGGCAAGATGCGCCCGAGCGCCTGCAGTGACCTCAGAGGCTTGGCCAACGGGGTCCCATTGATCGAGAGGCAGAGACAGGCGACGCTCCAATTCTGCCTCAAGCAAAGTACGTTCACGGTCACGCTCCGCCTTGGCTTTTGCCAGCTCACCGGAAACTGCCGCGCTCACATTTGGGTACTCTCCAGCTTCGACCAGTTCCTTGGCAAAGGCATAGGCCGCGTCGGTGAAACTGACAGATTGCTTTTGAACGCTCATAGTACCTCCTCCGGTGCTCCAACAGACTACTATCAGCAGTCTCCCTCTACAATAACTGTCAGAGGCTGGCAGCGCGGACGTATCCGAAAGCCGATTTCTTCGCCCTCTCCCGCGCGGCTGCCAAGTCGCAGGGGAGAACGGCCCTTCGGTCCGTCGCGCATTCGGCCATGCGGCCTCACCGCGGCGTCGCACCCGGCATCCCGGTTTGCCCGCCTCGCGAGCACGTCCCTCCCCGGCCGCTCCGCCGGATTGCGCTCTGGTCTGTTTTGGCCAGAGGCCAAAACGATCCCGCCGCTTCATCCGTCTCCCGCGTCCGGTCGGGCCGTTTGCCTGCTCTTGTCGGGCAAACCTACCGTCAAAACACACACACATGAGTGCGGAAGCATATCCTCCGGATGGCCCCCAAATCAGCCCGCGTCAAGGATCGCAAAACTTTTCGGCGAGGGCGGAGCCTGTGGCGAGGGGCAGTCCTGTGCGTGAGGCCGCGCATGTGTTGGGTGCTGCGCGTGGAAAACTTTTGCGCCCGGCAAGCCGGCGGCTGCGCCGTCCCTGACCCGGGCAGATTCGGAAACCAGGCATTCGGCCATGCCCCCACACTCACGTGGTGGCTCCACAACCGAACACCGGAGACCAGACATGGCTTACGACACCGCAAACACCTACGAGACCATCGAGCTTTTCGGGCTGACCGAGAAGGACGCGCAGCTCCCGATCCCCGAGGATCACATCCTGACTGACCGCATTATCCGCGAGAGCTTCGAGGCTTTGCTCGGGCCGCTGCGCGGGACCGGGCTGAAGCGGAAATCGAACCGCTGGCCCATGGGCTCGGCGACGATCCTGCAGCGCCGCAAGGTGGCGCTCGGCAAGGAAGGTCGACCGCACCGCCGACAAGATCGGCGCGCTGGCAAAATCCCACGACGGATCGGAGATCGCCGAGACGGCGCTCGAAGAGGCGCAGGCGCGCATTCTGCAGCTGCGCGAGATTACCGGCGCCATCGAGGTGATGAGCGAGGCGGCGGCGGAATGCTACGAGATCGAGACGGGCCACGCCTTCATCCCGGCAGCAGGATCGCGCGCGAGCGTCCGGGCGCAGGAGACCGGGGCGGTCTTCGAGGCGCGGCAGCTCCTGGAGCAGCACGACCGCGAGACGGCTGCGAAGTCGAAAGTCGAGGGGGTGCCCCTGATCGTCTCAGGCGCCACCGACTGGACCGATGTCGATGTGATCTTCAACACGCTCGACAAGGTTCGCGAACGGATCAAGCAGAACCGCAACCAGGAGATCTTCCTCTGCCACAAGGGTGGCAAGCATGGGGCCGAGATGATCGCGGCCCGGTGGGCCCGAGCCCGCGGTGTCGCGCAGGCGCGCTTCGATCCGCGCTGGTCCGCACATGGGCGAGCCGCACCGTTCAAATGCAACGACGAGATGCTGGACGACAAGTTCGCGGCGACGGGGGTTGTACTCTTCGGCGGCAACGGGGTCGCGCTGAACCTTGGGCAGAAGGCGGAAGCGAAAGGTCTGACAGTCATGCGGGTTGCGGCTCCGGCGAAGAAGGCCGTGGAGGATTGAAGAGAGGGGGTCGCGCTTGGCGCGGCCCTTTCGTCATGTCTCAAGGGCGGTGTCGCTGCTGTATCGCGCAACGCTGATCAAGAGACGTGGCAGCGGGGGCCTGGCCTTTGCGTTTCCTGGTGCCCGGTTTCGGGGTGGTTTTGAAGGGGTCGGTCGCACATCCTGGAAGCTCAGTTTCCGTCTTGCCTGGCAGTTTCCTGTTTTGATAGGCATAAGCGTGCCAAGCAAAAGATGAAAATGATAGGCATGGCCCCCCTCAGCGGTATCGCGATGAGCGCCTACACCGATCTGGTGCGACTCCTGAAGGATGACGCCTTGTCCGGTGTGGAGGGCAAGCCAACGCTCAAGGAGCGCGGCGAAGGCCTATTGGTACGCGGCCCGCCGCGTCGGAATCGAGATGCGGTTCATTTATATCGGAGAAGACAGCGACGAGACACGCGCGCGCATCGACCGGATCGAAGAGCTGCGCGCAACGGCCAAGGAGCGGCAGGCCGAGCGCTCGCGGCTGGTCCGGCTTTTGCGCGCCGAAGGCATGACGCCCACCGACCGGGCGACCGGCTCGATCCTCTCCGCCATGGCCGCTGTCGGCACCTTCCGCCTGGGCGGCACTATTGTCGGGACATATGCGTTCCGGCTCTATGAAGGCGAGCTTGGCATCCGCCTGCCTCTTGGCGGCATGGCCAACACCGGCGATATCGACATCGCGCAGTTCGAGAAGCTCAGCGTCGCCTTGCAGGATCAGGTCGATCCGGGTCTGGCCGAAACCTTTTCGGCGCTGAAGTTCGATCCCGTGCCCGGGCGCGACAAGGGCCGGACCTGGCGATAGGGCGCAGGGCGGCAGTGGCCAGCTGGTCGAGTTCCTGACACCCGCTTTCGGGGATGAGACCGTCCGGGATCTGCCCGCCCTCGGGGTGGGCGCGCAAGCGCTCAACTACCTCAACTTCCTGATTGCCGAACCGATCCCTGCGGCGGCCCTCTATCGGTCCGGCGTTCTGGTGCAGGTGCCGCGCCCGGAGCGCTTTGCTGTCCTACAAGCTGATCATCGCTGACCGGCGACGCGACGGGGCAGGCAGCCTCAAATCCGCAAAGGATCGGGAGCAGGCGGCCTTCCTGATCGAGGCGATGGCCGAGGACCGCCCGGATGATCTTGCCCGGGCCCTTGCCACTGCGTTGGAGGTCGGCCCGCGTTGGCGAGGGCACATTGGAAATTCGCTGGAAGCGCATGCCGGAGACGAAGATGATCCTCGAGAGCCTGGGCGCGTGATCGCCAAGGTGGCATCGGCTGCCGTGCTGGGTGTCTCCAAGAGACCTCTTATGGCATTATTGACCAGACCGACGCCGGGTTGTGTCTGTGACCCGAGGCTCTTGCCAGCGCCCCATTCCCGTCGGAATGGCTTCGGATTGTCGCAATAGTGCAGCTTGCCAAGGGCATCGCAATCATGATTCCGAGATACTCGATATGCGTGTGGCTTGGCCCGGGACCAGCGGCGTCTCGGCTCTTGTCCCAGAGCCATAAATGACATTTGTTGCGAAGCACAACACAAGGACAGTTTTTCTAGTCAATGCCCTTTTCTCCGGAACGCACCAAAGAAATTCAATCGCGCATTGATGCGCGTTTGCGGTCTGGGCAGGCAAACGATTGGGAAGTGTCGTTTCTCACAAACATGGCTGAACGGTTTACGCGGTACGGGACAGAGACGCGTCTGAGCAAAGCTCAGTATGCCAGCCTGCACAAAATCCTGAAACTGGAGCGGGAAGAACCAGCCCAGGCAAACTCAGCTGCCGACAACAGCACCTCTAGAACAGCACCAAAGCGCAGTTCCAGATCTGTTCAGGCGAGACCCCGTCCTATCTCCTTGCCCCGCGTGATCACTGCGCCTCGGCGTGCCGCGCGCAAGGCTCAACGCCAAATCATGGTGCCGTTGGTTATCGCTGTCGCGCTCTTCGCGTTGGTTGGATCATTGTTTGAGCCATCAAAGTCACGATCCACACCCTACAGCCCGTCAGCGGTTCCCGCATCGCAAACGACAAAAACCGCTTACGTCTATGTGACAGGGACACGTGTCAATCAACGTGCTGGGCCGTCTACCTCGAATGCTGTGATGGGCGCATTGAGCGAAGGGACACGCGTCGAAAGCTTCGCGATGAGGGGCAGTGGACCCAAATTCGGTCCAACTGGAACGGGCTGGATGTCTTCCAGTTTCCTGTCGCCGGTCTCGCCAACTGCAGAGCGACCCGCTTCCCAGGACCGGTTGCTTCGAGCCAGCGATGTACGGATCATTGATGGTGATACGATTGATATTCGAGGCCTGCCAGCGAACGTGCGTCTCGTCGGGTTCAACGCGCCTGAGACATGGAGACCGTCCTGCACTGCGGAGCGTCAGGTCGGGGAACGCGCAACAGCGCGTCTCGGTCAATTGGTGCAGGGTGCGGCGTCAATTGAGTTTGAGCGCGTGGCCTGTTCCTGTCGGCCCGGGACAGAAGGCACGGATCAGTGCAATTTCGGGCGACTCTGTGGCTCGTTGTTTGTCGACGGTCGGGACGTGGGCAGCATGCTCATTGCTGAAGGTTTGGCCGTGCCATACCGATGTGGCCGCACCAGCTGTCCCCCACGCCCTCAATACTGGTGCCGATAACAGGGGTGCCCACCCGACACAGACGACGGATCTTCGCTCGCGGCTGAAAGCTGACCTGCCATGTGCTGAGCGCGAAGGATTGTTTTCCAGACGCGTTGGACCAGAACGAACCAAGCCGATCTCAGATCGGGGTCAACGGGTTTGGTGACGACTTCAAAGTGGCGGCGCAAATTTGGGCCCCTCCTTCGCTGATAGATGCGGATCGCACGGGGTCGGCCCGTCCGTGCCCTCCGCTTCGTTCGGCAAGCGCAAATACGGCTTCCACGGCGGGGCCGCGGACCCTCCGCATTTGCGCTTGCGACCGGGCCTCTTGCCCCCGTGCTGTGAGATCCCCATCGCAAAAAGGAGAGACACAAATGACCAACCACTACGTCGCCACCGTCCCCGTCAAGTTCACCGACAATGACGGCCAGGAACGCACCCGCTTCCAACGCGTGGGTGCCATGTTCCGCAACACCCGCAACGGGGATGGCTCGGAGTTCTTCAGCCTCAAGCTCGACTTCCCCGTCGCGGTCTCGGAGCTGGTGATGTTCCCGCCGAGCTCAAGGGAACCTAGAGTACATCCTCTCACGAGGATGGGCGCGCAAAGCGCGGCCCTGTCCCTGTTCCAGGGACGCCGCCACCGGCAGGGGCGGTCGCCACCGGCGACCGCCCTTGGTGCCGGTCGATGCGTATTCAGGGACGATCGCCGACCGGAGGATCAGGTCGCGACAGGGCCGCGTCCCTGCGGGCCGCGGGGGAAGCGGACACCAAGGCTGCCTGAGACTGGGCGCGACGTTAGCATATTATTGACATCTCGGTATAGTATCGTAAGGTAGGGGCAGCCTTGGTGGAAGGTGGCAGGAAATAGGGGTCTTTTCTTCCGCATGTCTCGAACAAAGCGCCTGACAGAGATCGAAAAGATGCAGATCGTCCGCGAGGCCGCGGACGGTGTGTCGACGTCTGACTTGGCAGAGCGCTTCGGGGTGACGGCGCGGGCCGTCCGCTACGTCTTGAAAGCCGATGCCGAGCGCCAGGCAGATGCGGCCATTCCGGTTTCCGCCGTCAGTGTGAAGGTGACGGTCGCGGAGCTTGCAGCCCTCGACGCGGTCCTTGCGACAGCCGGAATCGAGAGCCGTGCCGACGGGCTGCGGCGGCTGATCCAGGCGGCAGGCGGGGTGTTCGTTCCGGACGCGCAGTTAGCGGCGGAGATGGCGCGCTACCGCGCGTCTCTGCACGAGGTCGGCAATGGAGTCGTGCAGATCGCCAAGCAGATGACGCTGGCCAACCGGCAAGGGCAGGAGCCTGGGCAGGGGGCTGGTTCGGAGTTCACGGAACTACGTCTTGCGCAAATGCGTGGGCTGGCGCGGTTCATTCTGGATTCCGCTGACGAGATTGACTTGGCGATCCGGCGCCGTCGCGACGCGATGCAGCTCGAGGCCACGGCCGTGCTGAGGGAGTTTGCCCATGCGGCTGAATGATGCCGTTGACGCCGTCACGGGCGAGGTCTTCCGGGATGGCTGGAGCCGGATCCGAGGCTCGATGCAGGGGCTGCACGTGGCCAAGCAGACCCAGCTTGTGCGTGCGGCAGCAGGGCACCGGCCTGCGGTCTTCAAGGCGATCCGCAGCGGCGGTACGCATGCCAAATCACAGCTGGCAAACCAGCTCGAGTACCTCACAACCAAGTCCACCCATATCGTGGACAGCAGTGGGTTTCTGGATGGCAAGGCGAAGCTCGAGGCGGGCGAGATCAAGGATCTCACCGCGCGCTTTGCCAAGCGGTGGGATGCGGGCTTCAAGCCCAAGCTTGGCCAGACCACCCATCTGCTCATGTCCTTCCCCATGGGCACACGCGGCGAGGATGTGCGCGACATCGCAACGGACGTGGCCGAGCGGTTCTTCCAGACCGACGAAGGGCATTTTGACTATATCATCGCGGTGCATGAGGACCGCGATCACCTGCATGCGCATCTGGTGCTGAACCGCCGGTCTCAGGAGGGGAGTTCTTCTTTCTGGGGCGCAACCATCGGTTCAACTACGACGATTTCCGCCTCGCCATGGTGGAGGAGGCGGAGAAGTACGGTGTGCGCCTGGAAGCCACGCGGCGGGTGGACCGCGGGGTCGTGCATTACCCGGCCCGAACCCGCGAGGTTTATGCCGCGAAGGAGGAGGGCAGGGTGCCCGCCGTCCGGGAGCGCGTGGGGCAGGACCTGACCCGGACGCTGGCGGAGATCGCCAACACCAGAACCATCTACCATTCGCTTGCCGCGGAAGCTTCGCGCGAGGCCCGCGAGGATATTGCCGCGGCGCTGTTCCGCGCGGGCGAGGTGCTGGCGCATGGCGGGCAGGTGGAGCGAACAGGAGATGTGTATATGGCCGAGGATCAAAGCT
The DNA here is from genome assembly GCF_965284195.1 of Rhodophyticola sp. Lineage (NCBI taxonomy): Bacteria > Pseudomonadati > Pseudomonadota > Alphaproteobacteria > Rhodobacterales > Roseobacteraceae > Rhodophyticola > Rhodophyticola sp. The sequence goes on from NZ_CBDIRM010000002.1 coordinate 7,757, forward strand.
TCGAGGATCTGAGAAGCCTCTATGCGGAAAAGCTCGCGCGGGTGCAGGGCATGATCGCCGAGAAGCCGGATGCCGAACGGCCCGCGCTGGAGAAAAGCCTCATCGCGATCCAGGCGCAGGTGCAGCACATGCAGCCTCTTGGATTGCGATCATCTACGCTGTCAGAGGCCCCCTCGGAGGGCGGGATCTATTCCGAGGCCAATATCGACCCCAGCCAGCTTGAGCGTCTGGCCGAGCCCGGCCTGAGATCGCGCATCGACACCGCGCTGCGGGGCACGGGGATCAGCACAGCGGAAGTGGTGGCCCGGATCGAGACGGGGCGCCTCAAATGCAGCGCTCGAGCATCAATGGATCGCCGATGATCTTGCCAAGGTGGCCGAGGCGCGGGATCTCAATCTCGAACGCCGCGCCGATCTGGAACAGGCGCGCGACATTCTCAACGATGTCCATGTGGACCTCGGCACGCTTCTGGAACGGGAACAGGTGCTACGCCGGGATGGGGTCATGGAAGCGGAAACGGTCACGGAGCGTTTCCATTATCAGCGCGACGCGGTCCGGGCGATGGAGGGGACAATCCGTCAGGAGATGCGCGCGGAGGGTCTGACAGCGCAGCAGATCGAGGATCGGGACTGGGAGGTTGTCTCGCGGGCGGAGCGCCGGATCGAGACGGAGCAGCGCACGTATCTCGAGGCACACCCGGATCTGCTCGCACGCCCTGGCGATGTGATCGACCGGTCTGAGCCCTACCGCGAAACCATCACCGACGCAGCCCAGGCCGATGAGATTGCCCGCGAAGTCGACCGGATCATGGACGGGCGCGATGTCCGGACGCCGGTGGCGGAGGCGGTCTCGGAAAGTTTTCGGGACCGGTACCCGGACATGCCCGCGCATCTCGCCCGCGGGCTTGGGGCGACATATGCGGCCGTCGTGGACGCGCGGGACACAGCGGCGATCGATGAGCTGCGGCGTGAGGCGGAAATGGACAGTCGCACTATCGTTGCAGAGATCACGCGAGGCGTTACTGATCAGTTCGACAGGGCGCCGAGTGAGTTCGCGCGCTTCGAACGTGTTGTCGTTGAGCGTGATCTTCTGGCGAATGACCGCCCGCACGAGGGGAGCGGCGTTGATCTGAGTTCGGCTGTTCAAGACTTGCACGATGATCTCAAATCGGGGCGGCTGGATCGGGTCACGGCGCAACGGGCAGAGGTTCTGATCCAGGATACAATCGTTCAGCACGGCGATCGCATGTCCCGCGATGTTGAACGTGACTATTTGGAGAGAGCCGCCGCCCGTGACACCGCTCTTCTGACGGGCAGCGACGGCGACAGGACCCTCACAGAGCTTGAGTATGAAAACATCAAATCGGAGCGGGAGGGGCTGGGTACCCTCATGCGGGAGTATGCCCCGGCTTCTGAACGCGAGCGCATTGGCGCCGATGAGATCCGCCGCGTCATCAACCATGAACGCGCGGCTAATTGGTCGTCGCCATTCGAGGATGCTGAGCAGCGCGCCAGCTATCGCGAGGCAATCGAGCGAGACTTGGATGAGGCCCGGATCGACAGGTTGCGCGATGGCGACGTCGATGTCCTGAAAGACCAGATCGAAGACCGGCTCGACCGGCTCTACGCGGCAAAGCACTACTTGCAATCCGCCGCCACCACGGCGAACAGCGACGCGACGCGTGCCGTGGTCGAGGAGATCGCCGATCGGGAATACGAGCTGCACCGGGCTGACCTCACCGATGGCGAGACCGAACGCGGGGAGACCCACTGATGGGACCGCTCGCACCGGCAAAGCTCGCCTTCGGGGTCCTGTCGGTCGCGCTTGTGGCGGTGGCCATGGGCTACGTGATCGCCTCGGCCGTTCTGACCTTCCAGGATGTCGGCTTCCAGGCCGAGATCGACTTTTTCTATATCGCGCGCAACTACCTTTCGATCCGGACGTACCGGCCCGAGGACTTCCGCCTGATTAACCTCATCATGGGCGGTGCAGGGGTGGCGGGGCTTCTGATGAGCCTCGCGATGTCCGGATCGGCTCTTACGCGGTTTGGTCAGACCCACTGGCAGACCCGGCGTGAATTGAAGCGCAACGGATTCTTCGGCAGCCCCGGCACCGGTTTCATCATCGGCAAGCTGGGCAAGCCCGGACTCGCGGGCGCCATTCCTCTCCTCGACGGATCTTCCCGCATGCGCTGATCGTCGCGCCCACCAGGCGCGGCAAGACCACGGGGTTCGTGATCCCGAACCTTCTGACCTGGCAGGGGTCAGCGGTCGTGCTTGATGTGAAGGGCGAGTGCTACGAGGCGACCTCCCGCCATCGCGCATCCCAAGGCGACCGCGTCTACCGTTTCGCGCCGACCGACTGGGAAGGCCAGCGCACGCATCGCTACAACCCGCTCCTGCGCATTTTTGAACTGAAGGACCCTGCCCGCCAGCAAATGGAGCTGCAGCTTCTGGCGACGCTGTTCCTGCAGAGCGACAACGACCGTGTGCAGGGCCTCCTGAAAGGTGGCATCGATCTCTTCGTTGCGGCGGGGCTTCTGGCGTTCCAGCGCCGCCGTCCCACGCTAGGCGAGATCTACCGGATCTCCGCCTCGGGCGGGAACAAGCAGAAGGAATATCTCGCCCGGGCGCATGAGGTCGACAACCGGGCGGCCAAGTTGATCTTCATCCGGCTTGCCTCGACGAACAATGACACGCTGACCTCTTATGTCTCGCTTCTTATGACCTCCGGCCTCGATCAGTGGCAGAACCCGGCGATCGACGAGGCGACCTCGGTCTCCGACTTTGATTTCCGGACAATCCGTCAGACCCCCTTCAGCGTTTATCTCGTTGTCCAGCCCCTCATGGTGAAGCCCCTGGCACCGCTGATCCGGCTCTTCTTCTCCGATCTCCTCTCCGCCATGCAGGAAAAGGACCCCGGGCCGAATGAGCCCTGGCCCGTGATGATCATGCTCGATGAGTTCAATCGCTTGGGCAAGATGCCCATCGTGGTCGAGAGTATCGAGACCCTGCGCACCTATCGCGGCCACCTGGCCGTGGTCACGCAAACCATCCCCGCCCTCGATGAAATCTACGGGGAGAACACGCGTCGCGCCCTACAGGGCAACGCGGGCGTGAAGCTTTACCTCACGCCCTCGGATGAGAAGACCGTCGAGGAGCTGAGCAAGGCGGTCGGCAAGACCACGAAGACCGTCGTCACGCGCTCGCAGTCCATCGGCAAGAACCCCTTTGAAGGGCGCAGCCAGTCCACACGGACCGAAGAAAGTTCGCTGTTGCCCGAAGATGAAGCCCGCCGCCTGCCGCTTGATGAGATCGTCATGGTCATAGATGCGCAAATGCCTGTCCGCGCAAAGCGGATCCAGTATTTCGACGATTGGCTGCTCAAGGCGATCCATGATGCGCAGTCGGGGGAACTGCCGTTTCCGGAGCCGGGGGAGGAGGGTCGCAGGGAAATCTGCCACTGAGTGTTCAGGCGATGCCGATGGCGCCTCGGTCAACGGGAGGAACTGAAAAAGAAGCCGAGCCTGAAAACGCGGATCATGCGCGGAGTGAGGCGAAACAGTCGCCGACGCGAGCCGACGGCTCGCCGAAGACGGCCGCGGCCGTGGTGCAGGCGGTTGTCGCCGAGGAACAGCGCCAGATGGAGATGGATTTTGAAGGGTCGCTGCCTGTAGATGGTCTGGCAAAGACGGAAGATGACGCCCAGGTGCGGGCTGCATTGGATAGCCTAGATGATTTGCAGTCTACGATGACCAAAAGGTTGGAAGGTGCGCATGTGGAGCAATCATAGGCCTGTCGTGCAGCGAGCTTCACAACGAAAAATTCCATTTTTAGATTGTATGCCGCAGGCAAGATGCACTCAGAATGATGGCAATTTTTGCCATATATTATGACATGAAATGCCATATTATGATATGTGGATCAAATGAAGGAGGATGACCCATGGCGACGATGAATGTTTCTCTTCCCGATCCAATGAAGACGTGGATTGAAACGCGCCTGAAAGATGGGAACTTCAGCAACACAAGCGACTATGTGCGCCACCTCATTCGCCGCGATCAGGAACGCGCGCAGGCGATCGAGGCTTTGCAGAAAGCCATCGACGAGGGTGTACAGAGCGGGGAGCCAGAGTCGTTCGATTTCAAGGCCTTCAAAGCACGCATGCGGGAGCGATATGCCCGCACGTGATCTGACGGCGTATCGGCTGACGCCTGCGGCACAAGGCGACTTGGCAGATATCTGGCTGTACACTTTGCAGCAGTGGTCGATCGAACAAGCTGATCGTTACGCGGACATTCTGGAAGACACCTTTGACAGGTTGCTGTTCATGCCGGAAATGGCGCGTGACCGCACTGAGTTCGATCCGCCTGTTCGTATCCATCCAAGTGCGGACCATCTGATCCTTTATCGGATCGACCGAGATCATCTGGTGATCTTGCGGGTGCTGGGAGCAGGGCAGGATTGGCAAGCAATCCTGAGGGCTGCTGATCAGTAGCTGGGTGCATTATGTGTGGTACTTGAGGAATCATCACCGTCGCCCCAACCGCCCAAGTCTTGCTAGCTGCGCCAGCATTTGAGCGCCTGTTCCAGACGATCCTGCCCCGCCTTGAGGACCGCCCGACCCCATGCCTTGCCGCACTGGCATCTGCTGCACGCCGAAGAACTGCCGCGCCCTGAGGGCTGCGTATTCTGCTCCACTGGCACCGCCGGTCAGGTAGCGTTTGTAGGCTTGCTGGCTGCCCATGGAGGCGCGGGCGAATCTGTAGCTGCCGCCGAGGCCCCCGGAGAGCGCCGGCATCATGATGTTGCCGGAGATTGCGCGGACGATGAACGGGGTCGCGATTATGAACCCCTTGGCCATGAGCACCATGATGAAGAAGGGCATGAGCGCGCCAATGTTGGACGCGCCTTCCGGATCACCCAACTCGCCGATGAGGGCCGAGGAGACGCCGGTGATGGTCGCGAAGACCCCTGCAATCGACGATTGGGTAGAGCGCGAAAGAGATGAGCGCGGATAGCCAGCGCGCGAAATAATCTTTGGTGACCTCGAAGAGGGTCAGGAAGATCATGACTGGGGCAATCCCGATCAGAAGCGCGATCATCAGGCGAGAGGCCACCAGGATGAAGGCGGCCAGCCCGCCGAGGATCGAAAGCAGGAGGACGCCAACGATGTCCAGCATGGCGCCGGCCATCCAGTTCAGCTCAGACCCGGCAGCGTTCAGGTAGTCGCCAAGTTCCACGATCAGGCGGTCGAATTCTTCGGCGAAGGTGCCCGAGGGACCCGGGCTGCCGCCGCCGACCGAGGCCACCAGCGCGCCCGCGATACTGTCGATCCCGTAGAGAATGGCAGACGAGAACGCGTTGAACTGCATCCAGTTGGTCGCGAATATCCCGATCAGGCCCGATCTTGACCGCAAGCCAGAAGGCCGTTCGTGCCCGTCCATGGCCCGGTATTGGTAGATCATGTTCAGGAATACGAGGATCACCACCAGTGTTGTTCCCAGCACCAGAAGCGTGCCGACTGTTGTCGCGACTGATCCGAACTGGGTTTCGGCAGCGGTGTCGAGATAGGCTTGGGAGGTTTCAACGAAGTAGGTGACGACACTCATCGCGGGGTTGCCCTACCAATTGTCTGCGGCGTCGCAGATGGCCTTGGCCGCAAGGCGGACCTCATTGGCGCGACGGTTGTGGCCGTTCGAGGCTTGCAGCATCTCCCATCTTTCGTCGTTCGCGTGCCTCTCACGAAACACGGTCTCGGCCGCGTCCCAAGACGGGAACCGGATCTCGCAGGTCGCAGCTGCCGGTCTCGACGATGCGCTCAAGGTTCTGGGCGCGGTAGATGTCCTGGACCAGCACGCGTTGATAGGCTTGGCGCGGGGGGATTTCTTGCATCCAGACGGGTTCCGCTGGTCTGTCCGGACAGACATCGAAGTTGCGCTCGAGTGTCGGCACCAGGTTGCGCTCGGCGAAAGCTGGCGCGGCTGTCAGGCCCAGGGCCAGCGCGGTCAGGGCAAGGGGACACCTAGTCTGCCTCATGCCGTGGCTCCAATGGTTGTCGTTTCGCGTTTCAGAAAGACCGTGAGCCCGATATTGGCGAATTCCGAGGAGCTGATCGACACCACCTCCCACCCGTCTGCGCCCTTCTCGTTCAGGCCGGTCCGCATGTCGGCAAGGCTGGTCTTGCGGGTCATGGGAAAGGACAGGATGTCGTATTCAAAGGTTTTCATGGGGAAGTTCCAATTTCAGTTGCGCCCGGGAGGTAGAATTCGGTGATGCCGCGTTTGCCGTCATGACGACCGGCCTGGATGATCACATCGATGGAGTTCTCGATGTACTGGATCATGTCGGCATAGGTCATCGGGATCTCGGTCTTGAGGGCCGCGATGGCGAGACGCTGCACGGCGAGTTGCGGGGTTTCGGCATGCAGCGTGGTCAGGGAGCCGCCATGGCCGGTGTTGATGGCTTCCAGAAAGGTCATGGCCTCCTTGCCGCGGACTTCGCCGAGGATGATCCGGTCGGGGCGCATGCGCAGCGTTGCGGTGAGCAGCACATCGGCGGTCTGGAATTCTGCGTCGCGGTTGGCGATGAGGGTCACGGCATTTGGCTGGGTCGGCAGAAGCTCGGCCGCTTCTTCGATGGTGACGATCCGTTCCTCGGTCGGGAACGTAGGAGAGGATCTTGCGCGCCGCGACGGTCTTGCCGGTCGAGGTGCCGCCGGAGACGATCATGTTGAGCTTGTTCTCGACGCAGAAGGCCAGCGCATCATCGATCACACCTGCGGCCACCACGGCGCGCAAGGCGCGCTTCTTTTCCACGCGCAGTTCTTCGAGTTTGCGTTCCTTTCCGTAGAGGAAATCGAGCGCAATGCCCTCGAGCGGCAGGCTTGAGAAGAACCGCAGGCTGATCGACATGGCCGAGAGCACGGCGGGCGGGGTGATGACCTGTGCGCGGATCGGGCGACCTGCGATAGGTGATCGAGACCGAGACGATGGGGCGGTCCTTGCTCATCGTGGTATTTGCAGAGGAGGCGATCTGGTTGCCGAGGTCCCTGACCTGAACTCCGGTCAGCGTTTGATCCATCGCGCGCATGAAATGATCGCCCTGGAACTCGCCCCAACAGGTCCCGTCGGGATTGATGCAGATCTCGATGACATCGTCGCGGGCGGCGGCGTCGATCCGGTCGAGCGAGGTCTCGAGATAGCTCAGCGACATCGGTTCAGAATATCTCCAGATCGCGGTCGACCATGACGGTGACGCGCGCGCCCTGGTCGACATAGATGACCGGGCCGATAGAGAGGTAATCGCCAATGACGCTGTCCGTGGCATCGGCCAGATCATCGCCTACGTCTTCGAGAACGTCGGCGGTAGCTTCGTCCTGGACATCAGAGGCGGCGGCACCAGGTGCTGCGGAAATCAGCGAGATCAGGGCTGCGGACCCGAAACGCTCGGCGAAGCGTGTGTCCACGAAACCGCTGACACCGGAGCGACCCAGTTCATCGCCCCCGAAGGAGCTGATCTGGACGGTCTGGCCCGCGGGCAGGATGATCCGGTCCCAGGCGATGGTGACGCGGCGCTGCGCGATATCGACAGCCGGCGCGGTAGCGTCCAATGAGACGGGAGCCTCGGGGGATCAATAGGCGCGCGCCATCGACGCTGTAGACATCCTCGGAGACCACGGCGCGGGTCTGGCCGGGCAGTGAGCTGTCGAGGGCGGTTTCCATGACAGCCTGGATCATGGTGCCCTGGATGATGGTGTTCGAGGGATTGGCGATCACCTCGGCTTGCGTCACCGTCGAGGGCAGCGCGCCGTTCAGCACGAAATCTGTCACCTCGCCGAAGGTGCGTTCGGTCAGAGCCGTTTCATTCGCACTGGACGTGCCGCCGAAGGCGATGGTCGGCGAGCGCGATGCGCGCGTCCTGGAAAGCGCGTTCCTCGGCAGCGCGGCGTTCCAGCTCGGCCATGCGCCGGGCTTCTTCCTCGCGGCGCAGTCGCTCTTCTTCGCGCGAGCGCAGCTCATCCTCCGTGGGGCCCGTTGGGGCGGGTTGCGGGCGGCTGGCCTCGAGTTGGGCCAGTTCCAGATCCATGCGCAACTGCTCAAGGCTTCGATCCCGCGCCGCCAGTTCGTCCTGGAATCGTTGCTGTGCGGCTTCCGAGGCGGCCTGTAGTGCCGCGATCTGGGCTGTCAGCGCATCGATGGCTTCTGCGGCGGCGGTATCTTCCTCGACGACCGGTTCTGGGGCGTTGCGCAACTCCTCGATCTGGGCCTGCAGGGCGGTGATCTGCGCCAGAAGCTTGGCGTTGGGCTCGACCGGATCGGGTGCGACGAACACAACCTCGGGCTCGGGCGTTGGCAAGGTCTCGATGGCGCCAAAGCCGTCACCCTCGCTTTGGAATACATCCGGTGTGGCCGTGGGCAGGACTTCCTCTTCCTCGGGCTGTGAGAGGAGATAAAGCAGTGCACCGCCCGCGCCGATGACGAGGACCACGACCAGGGCGAGAAGGAGTGACCGGCGCTGCGGTGCAGTGGGGGCGCGGGCACTGTCTTTCTCAAGGGTGGCGAGGCGTTTTTCCAGCTCAGTGTTCTCGGTGTCGCTCATGAGGCGGCCTCCGCGGACGGGATCGCCTCGATGCAGACCACCTCTTCGCCCAGTCGCAGGACCCATTGGCGGTTCACGCCAGTGACGCGGATCACGCCGTCCTCTGGGGTTTGCGTGTTGACCGTGCGTTCACGGCCGCTCGCGTAGCGGAAGATTGCGGGCACGGGCGCGTTTCTTGGAAACGCGAAATACGTGAAAGTCCCATCATCCCAGATGCGGGTTGGCGTGAACTCGGTGCGTGCGCTGGCACCGTAATTGTAGTTGGGAGCTTGGGCCGCGATGGCCCGGGTTGGGCGGGCAGTGTCGTCCGGGTAGCGAAACTGCACCACGTAGAAGGTGGGGCTGCGGACCTCCTGGACGTTGAAATAATAGCTGCGCCGATTGGTGTAGACGGTCACGTTGGTATGAACGTCGCGCGCGACGGGCTTGATGGCGAAGGCCTGGCCGCCCGGGACGCCATCGATCTCGAAGCCCTCGGTGTCGCCCGCAATGATCGAACGGATGCTTTCACCCTCACCGAATTCGACGGTGGTGACATGGGTGAGCGAGACGCTGAGGCGGTAGACTTGGGCCTCCTGGTAGGTGGCCAGCCGCACGCGGTTATCATGCGGGCCCCCACGCGGGATGGCTTCGGCGAAAGCGAGGCCCGGCAGGAGGGCAAGCCAGAGAAGGAGCAGGCTGAAACGAGACACGGTCAATTCTCCAATCTGTCGGAGCGGATGGAATATTCGAGCACGGTGAAGCCGAAGGGGTTGGTCCAGACCTCGTCGATGGAGCGACGGGTCTCGGGGCGGAACTCGAAGAGAAGCGTGGCGGTGAAGAGTCCGGTCTGGGTGCCGCCCAGTGGATGTCAGACGCTTGCGCAGGCGCACGGTGGCACGGTTCGTGCCAATCCGGTTGATACTGAGGATTTCCACATCGAGCCGCGCGTTCGGCCCGTAGACTGTGGGTGGGTAGTTCTCATTGGCACTGTTCCAGATCTGGCGCAGCCCGCTTTCGGCGGCCCCGTGCGAGCGGCGCAGCACGCTGCGGATACGCAGATCGTTGTCGAGCTGGTTGTAGACCTCCCGGTCGGTCACGTAGCGGAAGACTTCCGCCTCGATGATCGCCTGGTTGGCGGTGACGGAGGTTGCGCCCACCGAGGCCTCGGGGAGCGCAAAGCCGGTGGCAGGATCATAGGGGACAACGACGGGGGGTGGGTCGACATCTAGGATCGCAACCGTCGCCGCACCCAAGCATCCGAGGATGCCGAAGATGAGCCCTATCAGCCCAAGGCGCTGCCAGAGCCGTTCGCGGCGCAGCGCGCCGTAGACCAGTTCCTCCTCGATGATGGCGGTGTTCACTCGCCACCCGTCATGCCCCCGCGATCACTCGGCCCGCAGGTCCGGCAAGGTGAAATCCATGAATCGCTGCTCTTCGGCAATGGTGGCGGCATCGATCACGCCGCCAGTGCCGTCGCCGACGGTCTGTACGGCTTCGAGCTGCCACATGGCGACAAGCGCAATGGCGAGCTCCGCCGTCACGCGCGTGTTGAGATCGATGCTTTCCTTGAGTTCGTCCATGTCGTCGATCAGCCCGACCAGCCGATCGACGCGTTCAAGGGATTGCCCGGCATCCTCGTAGCTGTTCTGGGCGGCGGCCGAGACCAGCGCGCCGGTCGTGGCCTGCGTGGCCACGCGGTTCGGCCCCGGGATTGCCGCTGGTGGCCATTTCCGAGAGCGTGTCTTCATCGAAGCCGAGATCGGCCAGCACCCGGTCCATCTGGGTTTCGATCTCGCCTGGCGCCGGAGCCGGACAGGCCGGAGAAGTCCCCTGTCTTGATGGCCTCGATGGTGGCGAGGATGTCGCCGAATTCCTGGTCGAGAAGGCCGTTCAACTCGTCTTCCATTTCCGTGCGGATGATTTCGGGGAGCTCGGCAAGGCGGGTGAGCGCCTCGTAGGTGCGCTGCAACTCGGCAAGTTGATCCGTGAGTGTGGCAAGCTGTTCGCGGAGCTGCGTCAGCTGCTCGTTTTGCAGGATCTCGTCCTCGATCATCTGCCGCAGCTGCTGGATGTTTTGCGCGATGTTCTGGGTATCGACGACGGGCACGCCCTGTGCCGCGGCAGGGGGTCATGGGCGCTGATACTGCAGGCCAATGCCCGAGCACCATGGCTAAGGCCCGTGTTCAAGAGCGGCAGGTCTCATCAGTCAATCTCCCTGATCGTGAACTCCATGAAGGCGCCTTCGGCCATGCGGGCGCTGGCCTGGGCCAGATCTTCGGCGGAGAGCAGCTGGGTACGGGCGGCCTGAAGCCGGATGCGGGCAGCCACGAGGCGCACGAGTTCGGCGCGGGCATAGGTGTTGAGCGCGACGCTCTCCTGCACATCCTCGGTTTCGGAAATCCGCGTGACGATGTCGGAAATGCGCAGCGCGGCCTGGCGGATCGCGGCGGGTGAGTTGCTGCCATAAAAGGCCGCCCCATGACCTGTGAGTGAGAGATTGGCATTGGCCAGACAACACCGGGTCGATCGTGCCGAGCGCGTCGATCCCGCCGATGCGGCTCAGGTAGAGGTTGTAGCGCTCCGGGATGACCTGACACGTAATGCTGGGTCTCGCGGAAGGGCGGCACGCCGCCATACTCAAACACCCGGCCCGGTCCGGCGTTATAGGCGGCGAGCGCGTTGATGATATTGCCATCGAAAGTGTCTGAACTGGGCCGCCAGATAGCGCGCGCCGCCATGTACCTGCAGGTAAGGGCTGTCATAGTATTCCGGGTTGATGCCCAGATCGCTGGCGGTGCCCGGCATGATCTGGGTGAGACCATAGGCGCCGACGGGAGACCGTGCACCGATCGTAAACCGGCTTTCCTGCCAGATCAGCGCTTGCAGCAGCGCGCGCCATTGGACGGGTGAGAGACCTGCGCGGGCCAACACCGGCAAAGCCGCTGGTTTCCTGAGCCACGCGTATGATGAGCTGCTCGATAGTCTCGGAGGCGTCCCCGAACATCTGCGCGCCGCCGGGGTTGGGGTCGATCTCGGCCGTGCCATAGACCGCTTCCGCCGATCGGTCTGGATCACCGTTGCCGCTCTCCAGCCCCGAGACCATGGCCGGTAAGCCCTGACCGCCAAAGCTTGTCTGCGCATCAAGGATGCGTTGCAGGGTCTCCAGCTGTTCGCGTTCAATCTTGGCGATGAGTTCGCGTACGGCAAGCTTGTCCGCCTGCAGGGCCAAGTCTGCCTCGCGATCGCCGGTCTCGATGGTATCGCGCGCGGTCAGCCCGCTGTCATTGGTCGGCACGCCTTGAGACGGCGGCCAGACCGGGCAGCAGGCAAAGCGCCAGTATATGGGAGCAGCCTAGACGTCAATGCCGCCCTCCGGCGTGCTGAGCGGCGCAAAGTGGCAGTCCAGGGCCGCCGCACCCGTCGCGCCTGTCGAGGCGAGAAAGGAAAAGCAGTTGGCCTGCGGTTCGCGATACTGCGCACAAGAGGCGAGCAGGCCGAGTGCGGCCACTGACAAGAGAATACGGATCATGAAAGCCTCCAGAAGTCTGGGCGGTCGCGGTAATCGGCGCCGACGAGGGCCTCGCCTTTCTCCATGCCGCCAAGGATGGTGAGATTGGGACCGAGGGCGCTCAAATCGGCATCGACGACGATTGAGCCCTGATCGTCGCGGATCAGCGCCAACCGGCTGTTGCTGCCCGTGTTGAGAAGGACATCGAGTTCCTTCTCTGTCAGGTTCAGCATGGCGTAATCCGCAGGTTGCGCGCGGATGTTGGGCAGCAGGATCTGCGTCGGCACGGCCTCGACGATGGTCTTGCCGGTCCGGGTGCGCTCGAGCTGGCTTGCATATTGCGTCATCATCACCGCGACGGTGTTCTGCTTGCGCGCGGTCACCAGCCAGTTCGACAGCCGCTCGGCGAAATACGCGTTGTCGAGCGCCTTCCAGGCCTCGTCGATCACGATGATGGTGGGGCGGCGATCCTCGATCTCGCGCTCGACCCGGCGGAAAAGATAGGAAAGGACGGCCATCCGCTCCTTGTCAGCCTCGCTGTCGAGAATGCCGGTGAGATCGAAGCCCACCACATCGCCTTCGAGCGAGAACGTGTCCTCGAGGCTCTGCCCGAAGATCCAGCCATAGCGGCCGTCTTCGGTCCACTCGAGCAGGCGCTGGTGCAGATCGCCACCATCATCGGTGGACACGAACAGCGACGCGAAATCCCGCCAGTTCCGCAGGGCCGGGTTTGTGGCCTGTGCGTTCTGGCGCACAACTTCCTGGATGCGATTGGTCTGCGCAGGTGCCAGGGGCTTGTCGGCGCGATAGAGTAGGGTTCCGAGCCAATCCGAAAGCCATGCCGCCCCGCGCGCATCGGTCTCGGTCCAGAGCGGGTTGAGGCCCGTGGGTTGGCCGGCTTTCAGCGACGCGTAGCGCCCGCCATTGGCACGCACCGCCATTTCCATACCGGATCGGTAGTCGAAGACGAAGATCCGCGCCCCTGCGCGACGGGCTTGGGTCATGAGAAAGGCCGACAAGCACCGATTTGCCCGACCCGGGCCGTCCCATGATCAGCGTGTGCCCGCTGGTGGGTTCTTTCTCGGGCGAGCCTTGCTCGTGATAGGAAAACCGGTAGGCGCTCTGCTCGGGTGTAGGCAAATATGTGATGACCCGGCCCCAGGGCGTTTGCTCAGACGGTTTGCCGAGCTGCGTCCGGTGGAAGGCCGCAAAATCCGCGAAGTTGCGGTTGGTGACGGCGCTGGCGCGGACGCGCTTGGGCTGATTGCCGGGGTGCTGGCTGAGGTAATGCGCCTTGGCCGCGACCCGCTCGCCGATCATTTTCACGCCTTCGGCTGCGGCAGCGTTGACGATCTCGGCGCTGAGGGTCTGCAGCTCTTCGAGCGTGTCGCAGAAGAGCGTCACGACCATGTGGTGCTCGCCAAAGCTCTGGCGCTTGGCCTCGAGATCATCGGCGGCGATGTCGAGGGCGTCCATGAGCGAGAGGGCCGCGTCCTGGCTGGCCTGCATCTGGCGCTTTTGCCGCTTGATGCGGCCCGCCATGAGGTTCGAGTTGATCGGGGTGAAGGAATGCGTGACGATCATGTCGACCGGCAGGTTCAGCATGTCGAACATGGTGCAGGAGGTGCCTTCCGAGTATTCCCCGATGGTGAAACTCTTGCCGTAGCGATGTCCCACGACGCCTTCGGAGAGCTCGAAATGATCGCCCTGAAACGTCACGCGGGTATTGGCGACGTTGACGGACAAAAAGCCGTAGGTGTTGGCAGGCGTAGAGCGGCAGCTCCCGGCCCGTGTTCAGTGCGCCCAGAAAGCCCACCAACTCGCCGGACTGCAGCCGACAGCAGGCGCGGATTGAGCTCTGCGAGGCCGGACAGGAAGACGTTCACGGCCTCGCCCAGGCGCTGCAGGCGTTTGCGGGTCTCCTCCCTGAGTCTGTCCGGAGCGCTGCGGCCGAGGTGCGGCAGGAGGCTCTTCGGGGGCGGGCGGTGAATGACGGTGAGGGTCAGCGTCTTGTCGCGGAGCCCGCTGGTCTCGAGTTTCGCGCGCCAGAGCCGGTCGACCTCGCCTGCGAAGCTGTCCTCAAGAATGGGGTCGAGATCACGGTGTGATGGCTTTGGAGACCTTGTGGACGTAATAGCTGAATTCCGGCCCGAGCTGCGCGACGATGCGGGCAAAAAGCGCCGTCACCTTGTCGAGATAGGCATCGTCGGTCGTGTAGCTGTTGATCCCCTCGAGCCGGATGCAGCGGAAGAGCTCGTTCACCCGGGTGCGCACGGTCTGGTCGTCAACGAGGCTCACATAGGGCAGCATATGCGCGAGGCGGGTCTCGCGCGCATACCAGTCCGGCGTCATGGTGCGGGGATCGAGCGCTCGATCCAGGGCATCATCACGGGGCATAGCTGTCCCCGCCATGGATGGATCTGTTGCGCGTGGGCGGTGTCTCCTGCAGCGCGGTCATCATCACGTCGATGAAACGCGGGTCCCAATCCGCGGCCTTCCAGAGCACCGGATAGAGCAGGGCGGCGACACCCAGCACCGCGATGTGCTGCACCCAGACGAACAAGAGCACCGAGCCGAAGAGCCAGACCATCGCGTACATGATGGGCAGGCCCAGAAGCTTGGGCGGGCGCACGAGGCCCAGAAAGAGCGGCGAGCGTTCAGCCACGGCAAACTCAGGCGCCAAAGACCGCGGCAACGATGGTCGGGGCTGCGGCGACACCGGCGATGCCGACCAGGACCCAGAGCGCCTGGCGCAGATCGATGATGTTGAAGAACCAGCTGAGGAAGACGCCGAGAACCGCGAGTGTGGCGATGACGACCCCGAGCGGCCCGGTCAGCGCATCGACAATGCCCTGCAACAGGCTCTGGATCGGGGAGAGGTCGATGCTCTGGGCGAGCGCAGGCTCCGCCACAAACAGGAAGAGCGTCAGGCTGGCCAAGAATACAGATGATATGTGTTTCATGAATTTGATCCTTCCAATCGGGCGACCACAGCCATGACGCGGGCCACGTGGTTCTGGGTTTCTCGGTAAGGGGGAATGCCACCGTGTTGGCGCACGGCGTCGGGCCCGGCGTTGTAGGCCGCCAGCGCCAGGCGCGGATCGCCGAAGGTTTCCAGCATCATCGCGAGGTAGCGGGCGGACCCGTCGAGGTTCTGCAGCGGGTCATTCGGGTCGACGCCGAGGTCACGAGCTGTTGCGGGCATCAGCTGACCAAGGCCAATGGCACCCGCGCTGGAGACCGCATCCTGCCGGTAGGCGCTCTCCACCTCGATATTGGCCCGGTAAAGGGTCAGCCAATCCCTCACGGAGAGCTCTGCGCGGCGCAAACCGGGATGGCCGGCATAGCGCAGGGCGGTTGCCTCGATGCCCAAGAGAACGTCTGCGCGGGGCAGGGGTGCTGGCTGGGCGAGTGCCGCAAACCTCAGCGCGTCAGGTTCGGAAGCTGCTTCAGTCTCGCCAAGAATGGCCAAACCATCGGACGCCGATCCCTGACCAATGCCGTCATTGTAGTTCCGGGCAAAGCCGCTCTGGGAGCGGGACGGGGTCAGAGAGCCGTCGCTATCCATGACCAGGACCATCTGTGCAGAGGCTGGCGCGGCGACCAGCCAGAGACAGACGAGAGTTAGTTGCCAGCGCCCTTGTCTGATGGGGCTTTGTCTGGCGGGGCGAGTTTATGCGTACGGCTTGCTGCCCGCCTCAAGCGGCAGGTCGACATGCGCAGAAGCCAAGGCCAATGAAGAAAGACACCACGCCGGAGATCGTCTTGAACTCGCGGATCTTGATATCGTTGTAGGTCGTCCGCGTGCGGGCGGTGACCAGGAGCTTTTCCACGCCGTCGTCAGAGACAACGCGCATGACCCAGACCCCGTAATAGCTGGGGCCTTTCTTATGTGCCGACTCCTGGCACAGGATTTCTGCGCTATAGCCGCTTTCCACGAGCTCGCGGAACCTGGCTTCCGTAACCACATTTGGTGCTTCGATGTCCCAGTTCATGGCCCGGCTCACGCTTTCTCCAATGGCGCAACCCCGGGCATTCCCACTTGAAGCCCAGAGTTACGATAGTATATTATCGACCGCAAGATGTAATATGCAGATGCTTTAGCTGTAGTCTTGGTTACACAAACACTAGTCACGGCCAGTGTCCGTCGATCAAGGAGATAACGGGCTTGAGAAACCCAAGGTTGACAAGTCTCCTCCCATTGCAAACCGTCGCCATTCTCGTCGTGTATCCCGGGGCCGGGTTTTGCGGCGGCCTGCCTCGCGCCGCCCCGTCCCTTCCTGCCAAGCGATTCGCAAGCGGCCCGTGATTATGCCGGACATCATCCGGCGCGATTTCGAAGACTACATTCGAGATATCCAAAGCTACTTCCGTTGCCTCGACGGTGAGCGTGCCCGGGCGTTCGATGAAGCGCGGGACGTCAGCGAGGACTACGGGCGGTTCCTGCAGCTGGTGGGGGATTGATGGGTCACGTCGGGATGCATCAGACTTGCAGCCCATGGAAACCAGACGCCGATAACACCCTCAAATATCTACTTTTTAGATAACGGATTTCATCCGCTAGCGACGTCACAAAAGGTATGTGACGCGTGGCAAATACAATCAGAGCAAATGGACAGGTGGCGCTCGTGCCAGTGCGTTGGTCGATGCACGTCAGAATGCGGGTCTCAGCCAGCAGCAGATTGGCGGACGAAGCTCAGACGCCACCAGTCGCTTGTGGCACGTCTCGAAAGCGGTCGAGCGTCGGATCGACGTCGTCGAGCTGGCGTTCTGGCGAGGGCCTATCGGCTTTGACCCGTGCGAGGTCCTGGCGATCGTCGAAGCCGCCACGGAGCCCGACCACAGGATTTGAAGCCATTAAATTGATTGAGAACACGGGAGCTGCATTCACCCGGTGCTGAAGGTCGTTACCTCACGAGGACCAGCAGTAACCGATATTAACGAGGCCCGGCATGCGGTTGCAGCAAACGCTTTGCATATCCGACGCCGCCATCCGCAACGCCAAATTGCAGGAAGTCAGTAAACAGTGAACGAAGATGAGGTCGAAGGCGTCGCGATCGCCAATCTGATCGGGACGGATGAGAGCAGTGTTGTCGGGTGGGTGTATCGCTGGAATACGGGCGCGCTGGCGGTGATGTGGGACGTCAATGGCCCCCAGCGGGTTGCACGATGTCAACCTGATCTCAGTGATACCGAGAAGCGTGAAATCGACTTTGACGGTTTGGCTCACATTGTGGCGAAGGACAGCGGAAAAGATTAACCTTGGCGCATTTTCAATTGAACGAGTGAAATGTCTGCCAGCACACCGGTGCAGTCATCCCATTGATATTGTAACATAAATATGAGTATCAGTGTCTGATCCAGTTGGTGTGGACTGGTCCAGCATGCAGGCGTCGCCGCATCACAGCTGATGAAGGTGGGTCAGTAATTCACCTGTTCGAACCCATAGTTACCCGCGTAGTCGCGCCACTCCACGAATACCGATCGATGAGAGATGCTTGGGCAGCCTTGCCCCCAACGTTCGAGGCCAGCATGTGCCTCAGGTAGAGCAGACACGGCGGATGGCTGCCAGAAAAAGTCGCCTTGGGTTCCATAGCCGCCCAAGAAGACCGTCGCGATCCGGCTGCATTCGCCATCCCGTTCATATATGTACTGCCGGGCATATCGCACGTCGAAGACTCGAATGGAGCGGACGAAATTGAACTCCGGCCCACTGATGTCGATGTCGGCGCGGTCTTCTACGAGATGGAGGGCGTAATCAGCCCGCACGAGGTTGCCCCAGGCAGCGTCGGTGCCTTTAAGTCCGAGCATGCCGCCTGCCCTAGAGGCCTGGTCGAAGAGCGGGGCAGAAGAGTTTGATGGGGCCCCAGCACCGCCGAACAAGGCATCAAAGATCCGATCCGTCGGGCGCGACCTGCCAGGCCCATCGTAAGACGCACCCATCGGGCAGCGCCAAATCTGAAGCGGCGGCTCCACCGGCCAGGGCGTTATGCGGCGGATGAACTCGGCGCGCGCGCGCGCAAGGCTCGGAAGACGGCCACCCACCGGACAGACAAAGCAGGATGGCGCAGTCAATCGGATAGGTTTGGGCGGGTACTTGCGTCGGAATTGTTGGCCCGACCAAGGTAAGAGCCAAAAAGGCTGCCTTCAGGAGGTTTGTGAATTGGAGATGCATGGCAAAGACCCTGGGCAATCATTACCCAGCATGCATACATAAATATACTATTGCAACATATATAATACGCATGACGGTCTCGCTGGCGAGCAAGATCGCAAGGTGACGGCGTCGGTTGACGCTAGCGATCAAGCCGTGCCGAGCCGTCTCGGCACGCAGGATGAAGCACAATCAGATCAGCACTTGACCAAGGCGATCAGAGAACCTTGACGGACGAGCCCCCCAGAAGCGAACAAGGACTTTGACACCCTCGACTCTATCACTCTTCCCAAGACCCCGAGCGAGAACAGGGGCCTCAAGAATCTTCGGAAGCAGATCGAGCGCACGCTCGGCATTATCAAGCTCGGCGATGGAGTGATCCTCACGCTGCTGACCTTGCGCTGGCCGTGGGCTTGAGTGCACAGTGTGCACAAGTCAATCAGGTTGCCTCCATAGCCCATCAGGCTCCTCGGCGCAGTGCCACTCCTCGCGCTTTTATCCGCTGTGATGGACCAAATCGAAAGAGGAACTGTCGGCAGCCATCTGCGGGTTTGCGCTTCTGTTTCCAGACGCATTTCAAACCGGGCTCTTCAGAACTCCAGTGCCCACCGGTCCGCACGCTCGATCCGGCGGTAGACATGATGGACAAAGCGCGGGTCGTTGGTTCTGTAATAGCCCCCGAACCAGTAGGACGATACGAACTCTCCCTCGACGGCCAGGCAATTCGACAACCCCTCGAGCTTGAAATTCGCCGTTTCGAAAATCGCCCTGATCCCTGAAGGTCAGCGACACGGCTTTCAGTATATCTATCTGTTTGGCCGCCTGTTTCTCGGTCAGGCTGGCGTATCGCCCGGTCCGGGTCTTCAATTCCTTCCAGACCGTCTCGTCGATCACGAAGGTCACGACAGCCGATGTCCGGGCGGCCACTTCGAGGACAATCTGGAGATTTGACGCATATCCTTCGTTGACCGGCTGTCCTTGCCGTTCGGCGCGCCACACGTCCTCGGTCTTGAAAAGATCGGGGATGGTGACAGGCAGCAGGAACACCTTCTTGCCATTGGCATGCACCAGCGCCCACAAGGGATGCTTGTCCTTTTCGTCCATCGCGCCGGCGACATATGACCCGGAAACCGATGGAAAGCTGATGTGCTCCTGACCTGCATCGTCTGACCAGGATTTCAGGGCGTCGGCCAGGGGCGTTCTGGCTGTGGGGGATCTGCGGAATTCGGACGCATCCGAGAAAAGCTGCGAGATCTGACGGTCAAGCAGATGGGAAACCACCTCGACCGTCTTGGGCTCGACGCTTGGCAGTCTCGAAAACTCCTTGAGAAAGTCATTCTGCTGCAACAGTGCGTCGCCCACGGTCATATCCAGCAGATCATGCTCCAGAATGGCCTTGCGCAGTTGAAAGGTCTCGTGATCCTGCGAAAGCAAGTCACGCATGCTGGCCGACAGATTTGTGTTGCTCTCCATTGGCCGGGCTCCATTTCGCAAGACTAGGAACCATGCGTCGGTTCGTCATTGGATTTCAGAAGTGATGCGGTGTCACGTCACCGCGCTGAACGCACAACCGACAACAATGCGCCGAATGCCGTAGCTAGCAGTCAGTGTCCTTGCGGTCAAGAAAGCCCGGATGGTGAAAATCGCCGCGTGCCTTTGGAGAGGTCCGGCAAGACCCTGATAAGGCACGGACAAAACGATATGCGATGATCCCTTGCGGGTGAGGCGCGCCTGGCGCGGCGGATGGGGAGCGCCCGCCTGCAGAAACCTGGGATCAGCGCAGTGTCGGGTCGAACAGATCGCGCAGCCAGTCGCCAGCAGCGAGACGCAGAGTGTCGTCCACCACGATCGCCGCCGCCGGGGCCAGCATGATCCAGGGCGCCGACTGGATATGTCGCGGCCGTATCCCACCATCGCACCCAGGCTGGTTTCGGGCGGTTGCACGCCCAGACCCAGAAAGGACAGACCCGATTCCAGCAAGATCACCTCGGGGAAGTTCAGGGTCATCGACACCAGCAGGGTCGAGGCGATGTTGGGCAGGATATGCAGGCCGTAGATCCGCGAAGGGCCAGCCCCAAGGTCACGCGGCGGCGGCATAGCCCTGATCCTGGGCGGCGATGGCAAGGCCACGCGCGATGCGTGCGATCCGCTCCCATCCGTAGAACCCCAGCAGGATGGTGAACAGCGTCAGCGAATTGCCCAGAAAGGCCGGCACCGCCAGGGCGATGATCATGAAGGGCATGGCGTCGCGCGTCGATCACCATCAGGATCGCCTGTTCGGCGCGCCCGCGCAGGAAGGCCGCCAGAAACCCCAGCGCGACACCGATCGTGGCCGAGACCAGCGTGGCCAGAAAGGCGATGGTCAGGCTGATGCGGATCGAGGCGATCAGCCGCGACAGCACATCGCGGCCCAGCTCGTCCGTGCCCAGCGGATAGGCCCATGTGCCGCCCAGCCCCACGGGTTCGGACAGGCGCGCGGTCAGGTTCATCGCCATGTAATCGCGCGGGGCGAACAGGTGGCCAAGGCCCGCCACCGCCAGCATCAGCACGATCCAGAAGATCGCCAGCAGGATCAGCACCGGGTATTTCTGGAAAAACGCGGACAGGCGCGATTTCGTGGTGAAGACCGAGGCTGTGCCGCGCCGGGGGTCGGGTGTGGTGACGGTCATGTCGGCCCTCTTTCATTTTGCGGTGGGCTTGGCGGTTGACAGGGTGCGGATGCGCAGGCGCGGGTCGACCCAGCCGTAGGCCAGGTCGACCGGCAGCGTTGGCAGAGACCATGGTGAACCCGATCAGGATCAGGATGGTCTGCACCACGCCAGATCACGATTGGCCACCGCCCCCACCAGCAGACGGCCGAGGCCGGGCCAGGAAAAGATGCTTTCGACCACCACGGCCCCCGCCACCAGCGAGCCGACCATGAAGCCGATGATGGTCAGCACCGGAATGGCGGCATTGGGCAGGGCGTGGCGAGCACCACCGCACCAGCTCAGCCCCTTGGCCGAGGCGGTGCGATATAGGCTGGCCCAGCACCTCGAGCATGGCCGAGCGGGTAAAGCGCGCGATCACCGCTCGATCATGCCCATCGAGATCACCGGCAGGATGGCATGCGCCCATGTGCCCGACCCGCCCGAGGGCAGCCATTTCAGTTGCACCGCGAACACCATCGCCAGCACCAGACCCATGACAAAGCTGGGCACGGTAAAGCCCACCACCGACAGGGTCATGATCGCGCGGTCGATCCATGTGTTGCGGTTCAGCGCGGCGATCACCCCGGCCCCCAGCCCCAACCCCAGGTTGAACACCAGCGCGGGCAGGGTCAGCGCCAGCGTCATCGGCACGCGATCCATCACCACCTCAAGCGCGGGGCGGCCATCGCGCATCGACCGGCCCAGGTCGCCTCGAAGATGGCCGCGAATGCCTGAGGTATTGCACGACCAGCGGCTGATCCAGACCCCAGTTGCGGCGGAACGCCTCGTAGGCCTGCGGCGGCGTCGAGGCCAGGATGATCGACGGATCGCCGGTGTCCCAGGATCACGAAGGCCAGCGTGACGATCATCACCACGGTGACAAGGGCGCGGGTCAGGCGGGAGAGAGTGCAAAACAGCATCAGGCGACCTTTGGTTCGCGGCGCGCAGGGCCGGGGACAGGGCCCCGCCCGCCCCTTGCGCCAGATGGCAGGCCACGGCGCGGCCTGCGTCGCGCATCAGCGCAGGGATTTCCGTGCGGCAGCGCGCGACGGCGGCGGGGCAGCGCGGATTGTCGAGCGGCGGGACAGCGACCAGGATCGTCCGCGAAGTCGCACGCGAGCCTCGACCCGGCGCGCTGCGGCGGTTAAGGATGCGGCGCTCGAGCACCGTGACCAAGCGGCGCGCCCTCCTCGACGATGCGGCCCAGATCACCGCCACCCGGTCGGCACATCAGGCGCACCACCTTCAGGTCATGGCTGATGAACAGCGCGGCAAAGCCGGTGCGGTCGCGCAGATCGGACATCAGGTTCAGCACCTGCGCCTGCATCGAGACATCCAGCGCCGACACGCGGCTCGTCACAGACCAGAATGTCGGGGTCCAGCGGCCAGTGCGCGCGCGATCACCACGCGCTGGCGCTGCCCGCCGGACAATTCATGCGGATAGCTGTCGGCCTGATCGGGGCGCAGGCCCACCGAGGCCATCAGCGCCGCCGCCCTTTCGCGCCGCTCGGGGCGGGGCATCTCGGGGCAGTGGATGTCGAAGGGCTCGGCGATTTGCGCGGCGATGGGCAGGCGGCGGTCCAGTGCGCCCAGCGGGTCCTGATAGATCATCTGCATCCGCCGCCGCATCCGCCGCCAATCGCGCGCGGCGGTCAGTGGGCACCGGCGCGCCATCGACCGCACTTCGCCCGCGCTGGGGGCACGGCCCAGCAGCCAGCTTGCGGTGGGGACTTGCCGCAGCCGGATCGCCCACCAGCCCCAGGCACCTCGCCCCGAGCCAGGTCGAAATCCACGCCATCCACGGCCTTGAGCGTGGCAGGGCGGCCAGCAGACCACCGGGCAGGCGCACCGGGTAATGCCGCGCCAGCGCGCGGCGGACAGCAAAGGCAGGGTCATGCGCTGGTCCTTTCCAGTGTCTGCGATGCGGTTTTGAGACTGTTTTTTCCGTGCCACAGCGCCTCGATCAGGGCGCAGGCGGCGTGACGCGCGGGCGCATCCGGCAGGGCGCGCAAAGGCGGCGGGGCGGTTTCGCACACCCCGTCCACATGGGCGCAGCGCCGGGCAAAGCAGCCGGGCGGCAGCGCGTCAGGGGCGGGCACGGCGCCGGGAATGGCCATCAGCCGGGTGCGCGGGCCGTCCAGATCGGGCAGGGCGGCCAGCAGCCCGCGGGTATAAGGATGCGCGGGCGCGTCCAGCACCGTGGCAACCGCGCCCACCTCGACCACGCGGCCGCCATACATCACCGCCACCCGGTCGGCCATGTCGGCGATCACGCCCAGATCATGGGAGATCAGCGGAAGGCTCATGCCCTCGGCGCGTTTCAGCTCCGCCAGAAGTTCCAGGATCTGCGCCTGGATGGTCAGCGTCCAGCGCAGTGGTCGGCTCGTCCGCGATCAGCAGTCGGGCTCGCCCGCCAGCGCCATGGCGATCATGATGCGCTGGTTCATGCCGCCCGACATTCATGCGGGTACTGCCGGCCGGGTCGGGGCGAGGCCTACCCGGCCATCAGCGGCGCGCCTCGGCCCGTGCGGCGCCGCCGCGCAATCCGCGATGCAGCGCGGCGCCTCGCCGATCTGGCGGCCCACGCCGAGAACATCGCCAACCGCATTTCCAACGGCAGCGCCACGCGCCCGCCGCGCACCTGTGGACAGCGCGCGCGGGGCCATGCCCAGCAGGTCGTCGCCGTCAAACAGCACCTGGCCCGACACGCGCGCGCCGCCGCCCAGCAGGCCAAGGGCGGCCAGCCATGTGATCGACTTGCCGCAACCGGATTCGCCCACCACGCCCAGCGTCTCGCCGCGGCGGATCTCCATGTCGATCCCGTGCAGCGCGCGCACGAACTGCGGGCCGGTGTCGAAATCCACGGTCAGGCCGCGCACTTGCATTGGGGGGGATCATTTCTGGCTCCGGTTGGGGAAAGTCGAAAAAGGAAAACCGGGCCGCGCGGGGCGGCCGGTTCGGAGTGGGATGCGGTTACTGCATGCCCTTGACGCGGAAGTTCTCGGCGCGGAAGTCCATCGACTGCAGGCCCGACCATTCCCATTCGATATCCTGGCGCTTGCCATAGAAGATCGCGTTCTGGTGCAGCACGGTGTAACCGGGGTCTTCGCGTTCGATGATTTCCAGCATCCGGGCAAAGGCGGCCTTGCGTGCGTCCTGGTCCATCGAGCGTTCCAGGATCAGGCAGTTCTCGTTGAACTCGGCATTGGTCCATTCGCCGGTCTGCTGCTGGCTGCCGTTCTGGCAGTGCTGGTTCACGATGGACGACACCGGATCGGGAAAGGGGGCCGAGTTCGACCAGTCGCGGATCGCGCGCTTGCCATCGCTGGGATCGGTGATCTGCTGCCAGTTTTCCTTCATCTGGAAGTCGATGTTCAGGCCGATCTGGCGCAGGCTTTCGGCGCTGATCTGCGCGGTCGAGACCTGGTTGGTGTAATAGTTGTTCAGCACGCGCATCTGGATCGGCTCGCCGTCATACCCGGCCTCGGCCAGCAGTTCCTTGGCCAGGTCGGGGTTGTATTCGGGCACGTCCCAGCCATCGACGAACATGTCGCCGTAGTATTCACTGCAATCCGGCGGGCACGCGGGTGCGACCGTCCCAGAGGGTCTCGACGATGGTCTCCCGGTCGATCGCATGGGTCATTGCCTGGCGGATCTTGGCGTTCTGCATCGGGCCGTTGTTCTTGTCGAACACCATCAGGCGGTGGTTGGTGATCGGGCCACGCGACGTGGAACCCGGCCTCGCGTTCGATCAGGTCGATCTGGTCCGGGGGCACATCGGTGATGAAGTCGTATTCACCCGACAGCAGGCCGTTCACGCGGCTGGCCACCTCGGGCACCACCAGGAATGTCAGCTTCTTGATCGGCGGGGTGCCGCCCCAATAGTCGTCATGGGCCTCAAGTTCCAGGATGGTGTCATCCTCGAAGCGCACAACCTTGTAGGGGCCGGTGCCGACGGGTTTCTGCGCATGGGCCAGCCAGCTTTCGGCGGCGCCGTAGCCTTGCTGCGAATAGATTTCCGAGCCATTGCGCGAAATGCGTCCGATCAGCGTGGGATCGGGCTGCGTGGTGATGAACCGCACGGTCATGTCATCGACCTTCTCCACATGGATACCAGCGCGGTTGGGGACCGCTCAGCGTGAGAGCGCACGGTCAGATCGTCGATCTTCTCCACGGTGGCGACCTGCTGCGCGCATCGTGGCCGCTTCCCGCTCGCTCAGCTACCTCGTTCTCCAGAACCATGCCGGACGGTGAACACCACGTCATCGGCATCCAGCGTGTCGCCGTTGTGAAACACCACGCCCTCGCGCAGGGTCAGTTCCACGGTCAGGTCGTCCACCTGGCGCCAGTCGGTCGCCAGCATCGGTTTCTGCGGCAGGTCCGAGTTCTGGCGTTCGAAATCGATCAGGGATTCAAAGATCGAATAGAACACCCGCGCGCCCACGTTCGAGCGTTCGCGCATCACGTCCAGCGCACCGGAGGTGACTATATCCTGCACCGCCACGGTGATTTCGGGGCGATCATCGGACAGCGCGGGCAGCGGCAGCGCCAGTGTGGCGGCCAGCAGGGCTGCGCCGGGCGCCTTGGTGAGTGTCGAAAAGACTTTCATGGGGTCCTCATGGGTGAAGCAAAGACATGCGGCACGCTAGGGCCGGGGCGTGACGGCGCGGCAACGCGCGGATGACACCTGGATCAAGGCTTGGTAGGCACCTGTGTGTGCGGCAGCGGCGCGGGCCTGTCGCTTGCCAGCACCACCCGACTG
The DNA here is from genome assembly GCF_965284195.1 of Rhodophyticola sp. Classification (NCBI taxonomy): domain Bacteria; kingdom Pseudomonadati; phylum Pseudomonadota; class Alphaproteobacteria; order Rhodobacterales; family Roseobacteraceae; genus Rhodophyticola; species Rhodophyticola sp. Next base: position 33,453 of record NZ_CBDIRM010000002.1, read on the forward strand.
TCATGCGGGCTGTTGCGGGGCTGTTACCGCGCGCGCCTGGCGCAGCGCATCGCCATCCGAAAGGACGAGGACCGCATGAGTGCTGATCTTCCCGTGATCGGAGACCTGCCTGCCGGTCGGGCGCTGGCGCAGTATCGTGACTGGCTGTTCCAGGCCGACCGCGACATCGAGTGCGCAAAGTTTCTTCTTTGCCGAAACGCTGGACAGCGACTGGCAACCGGCCGACGAGGCGCGTCGCCAGCTGGACGGTCTGGGCGGATCGGCGTTAGGCCATTTTGAGAACTACCATCCATTCGATGGACCCGGCCATTCTGCGCGGCGGTGGGGTACGCATGATGCAGAGCTGGATGTCGCAGCGCGCCATCGGCGCGGACCAGATGATCCGTTAACCTATACCACATGGGATTACAGCAACCTCGATAACATCCCCGGATCGCGCGCCAAGGTGATCGAGTTCACCCGTGACATGGCCGCGGTGGTCAAGCGGGCCGAGGATCAGGGCGTGACCCTGGTGATCGAGAACATCATGGACATCGGCCCCGCCGAGCGCTCCGCGCGCTGGCCGGCGGCGCTGGATCCGGAGCGTGTGAAGCTGTCGGTCGATGCCGGCCACGCGCATTACGCCCATGGCTCGACCGGGGCACCGCCGGTGGATTACTTCATCCAGGACGCGGGCGCGCAGCTGGAACATGTGCATCTGCAGGACGCCGATGGCTATGCCGACCGGCACTGGAGCCTGGGCGAGGGCACGATCCTGTGGGACGCGGTGTTCCGCGCCATCGCCGCGCTGGAGCACAGCCCGCGGCGGGTGCTGGAACTGCGCGACAAGACCCGCATCCCGCGCGCGATGGCCTATCTGGCGGACCGGGGCCTGGCCCGCTGAGCCGGGCGCGCCGACGCGTAAAGAACAGGCTCTGTGCGGCTTGTCAGAGCCTGTTTTATGTCAGGCCACGCCGGTCTGATCCTCCAGCGGCATGAACAGCTCAAACCAGATGCGCAGCCCGTCAAGCCAGGCCCGCGCGCTCGTGCCGAAAGGCGCGCAGGCGTGACACAGGGTACCCATGCCCATCGCATAGGCGCGGCGTTCGCCGCAGTCAATGTTGGGCGAACAGCATTTGCCGTCATTCTGTGTCGCATCGGCGGCGTAATGGCGATGGGTGTCCGACAGCCGGTTGCCGCAATCCACCGCGACGCCCTGCGCGTCCAGCTGCCACAGCCGGTCGGCGGGCTGGGTGATCCAGTCGTTGTAATGCAGGCTGTAGCGCACGGTTTCGGGAAACCGCGCCATCGCGGTGACGATCCGCGCCCGGGCGGCGGCAAATTCGGCGGGCCCCATGCGCAGGTCGTCATCCAGCCGCATGTAATCGCCCGCATCCGCCGGGCCCACCTGATCCGTGGCCTGATCGCGGCCCTGATACAGGTCGGTGGGTGAAAAATAACTGTAGGTCAGCCGCGCGCCATGTTCGGCGCAGAGCTGCGCCACCGGCACGATCTCGTGGATATTGGCGGCGGTGATGACCGAGGGTGAACACCGCCCGCGGGTCGCGCGCATAAAGCCGCAGCGCCTTGGCCGTCACATCCGCCTTGCGCAGGTTGGGTCGGGTCATCGCCCAACCCCAGGCGAGGACATGGATGCGATAGCCGATGTCGAGGTCGATCCGCCGCGTGCCGTAGATCACCCCGGCCTTGATGTGATCCCAGGCCGCGCAGCCAGGCGGGCACCATCGATGGCTCGGCCTGCCGACCTGGGCGTAATTCACCCCGCGCGGCCTCGGCTGAAACAGTCGCGCCCAGTCGGCATCGCGGCCCTGCGGGATGTCCGCCACGTCAACGCGGAGCAAGAACAGGCAGCCCTCGCAGGTCAGGTTGCAGGTGGCCGATATGTCGTAGGCTGCCCCTGGAACCGTCCGATGCGGCGCTGCATCGCGCGCAGGTCGGACGGGGCGGGGCGGCTGTCGGCATGGGCGGCGGTGTCGGTATCCTTCATGGGTGAACCTTTGATTGTGGATCGCAAAGGCGTTCCAGCGCGGTCATGTCGCCTGCCAGAACGGCGGGCATCAGCCCGGCGTCGCACAGGAATTTCTGGGTCGAGTGGCGGGCCAGCCCGGCAATCGGATACAGCCGTACGCTCGGCGCGCCGCGCAGTTGCTCGGCCTGGGCGCGGTCCTCGGGGTTGTCGGTGCCATAGACCATGTCGATCCGGGGCGGTGCGGCGCTGGCCTCAAGACGCGGGCGCACACGGGCCAGGTCGGGCGGCATGGCCTTTTCCAGCCGGTAGAGCAGCGCACGCGCGCGCCGGTCGCCGGTGGTGTCCAGAAAGGCGCGGTCAACGGTGGTGACACCCGACAGGCGCAGCACCCGGTCAGCACCCAGCAGCCGGTGCCGTAATGCCGGGCTCGAACCCGCCCGCAGGTGACGCAGCGTAGTCCAGGCTGGCAGCGCGGGCCGAAGCCCCCGATCAGCCGCTGCACGCCCTGTGCGGCGCTGTCGAAGTCATCGCCCAGCCCGGCAATCCCGGTGGTGAACAGCAGTCGCGTGGGGTCGGTCAGGTAGATCGCGGAATAGCCCGCCCCGACATAGGAACCTCGAGGTCACCGGCCCGCGGTTGAAGCCGCGTACGATGCCGTTGAAATGCACCAGAACATCGCCGGTGCCGGTGTTTTCCGTCACGATGGGCGCATCCTCGCCATCGGGTTGCGCCCCCATCCAGACCACCGGGCGGGTGAATTTTCCAGGTCGATATCGGCAGGCAGCCGACCGTCGTCCTCCTGGCTTTCGGGGTGTAACAGGGTCTTCATGGTGCGCAGTTCGGGGCTATCGGGAAATTGCTCTTGTGCCTGCGCCAGCAGTCGTGCGACCGCGCCATCGGCCGCCCCGCGTTCCTGCGCCAGACGTTGGATGCCAAGGATGTGGCCGGCATGCGTGCCGGGGGCGAAGATGCGCGCGCAACCCGTCCTCCAGCGCCTTGGCAGGCAGACGTGCTGCGGCCGCGGTGTATTTCACGGCGATGGCCCTGCATGATCGGGGATCAACGCCAGCGCGGCATCGGCGAACCGCTCGGCCTCTTGCGGGTGGCCCTGGTCCAGCGCGGCCAGCGCCAGCGCGACATACCCGGCCTGTGTCGGGGCCTCGCCGCGTGCCAGCCCGGCCGTGCCGGTGGTATAGGCGCGCGCGGTCTGGCCCAGTCCCATCAGGCAGCGCAGTTCGATATCGAGACAGGCCCTGGATCAGCCCCGGCGGTGCGTGCGTGAGCTGCCGCGTCAAGCGCGCGGTCATGGGTGCCCTCGGCCAGGGCCTGGCGGGCGGGGCGCAAGGGGGCTGGTGGGGCCTGTCCATCGTCGTTGCATCTCTGGACATGTTGGTCGTTCCTTCCTTGTCGTCTGCCGCGACACAGGCGCGGCATGTCTGCGGCCCCCGAGGTGGAGGGCGCCTGACCCGCGATACCCTGCGGGCAAACCGCTCGACACGAAGATCGTGGATGGATGCTGGCCCCTTCGGGGTTCAGCGCTCCATCAGGTCACGGTAATAGCTGCGCAACAGCAAGAGCCCCGCCACCGCACATACCAGTGCCACGCCATAGGCGTACACCGGGTCAACATACGCGCCCACATAGCTGTAGTAGACAGCGCGCCGCGCTTCGCCGACCACATGCACCAGCGGGTTCCATTCCAGCCAGCCGCGATAGGGCTCGGGGATGCGACTCATGCAGGAAGATAACACCTGAAATCAGTATAAGTGGCCGGGTGAGCACCGACCAGACGGTCTGCCACAGCGCGTGGCGCGACACCATCAGGCAGTTCAGAACGCCGATCCCGAATCCCAGCGCCGCCGACATGGCATAGGCATTCAGAAGCGTGCCGATCCGCAGCACCGTCCGGGTTTCGTATATCGTCAGCACGAAGGTGAAGATCAGCGCGCCGACCACCAACTGTGTCAGCACACTGAGGACGAACCGCGCCAGCAGTGCGTCGACGAAGGTCACCCGCGGATAGGCCAGCAGTTGTTTCGAATAGTTGATCGCCTGCTGCACCTTCATCGCCGCTATAGGCCAGAAACGGGATCATCCCCGTGGCGTAGAACATCGCAAAATTCGAACCCATCGGCGGCGCTTCGAACGCGACCGAAAAGACCAGAACCAGAAGGCCGATACCCGCTGCGGGCTCCAGCACCGCCCAGATATACCCCCCCGGAGACCTGCCATAGGTAACGCTCATCTCGCGCAGGATCAGCGCCGCCACCGCGCGCGCCGTCGCGCCGGAAATGCGCGCTCACAGGGGCCAGTTTCTGCGCGGGATCGGTGTCGGAGGTCATCGGTTCGCGGCCTGTCGGTCGTCTGTTGGGGCGTCTGTGGGTCTTGGGCCGCACCAGCGCGGATGGGTAAGGAAGGCCACAGGAGGATCACGAAAGGATCGCGGCGGGGGCACAGACGGGGCAAGATGTGCCAGGCCGCATACCCGGACGTTTGCGGGATCCATCTTTCGCATGCGAAAGGTCAGATCACCCCGGCACGCAGGCAGTCGCAGACATGCAGCAGCCCCACCGGGCGGCGGGCGTCATCCACCGCCAGCAGGACCGAGATCTTGCGCTCGTTCATCACCGCCAGCGCCTGGGCGGCCAGCATGTCGGGCGTCACCGTCACCGGGTCGCGGGTGGCGATCTGGCCTGCAGTGCGCGCCAGCAGGTCGGCCATGTTGCGCCGCAGGTCGCCGTCGGTGACGATGCCTGCCAGCGTGCCCGCCGTATCCGTCACCGCCACGATGCCAAATCCCTTGGCCGACATCACCAACAGCGCCTCGGACATCGGCGGTCCACGCCCACCAGAGGCAGGCTGTCGGCCCCGTGCATCAGGTCGGACACCCGGCGCATCCGCGCGCCCAGCTTGCCGCCGGGGTGGAAAGCCTCGGAAATCCTCGGCCCGGAAGCCCTGCGCGCCTCCAGCAGCGCGATCGCCAGCGCATCGCCCAGCGCGAGCTGCATGGTGGTCGAGGTGGTGGGCGCGAGCTTGTTCGGGCAGGCCTCTTCCGCGCGCGGCAGGACGAGGGCGATGTCGGCGGCGGCGCCGAGCGCGCTGTTGGCTTCCGCGGTCATGGCGACGAGCGGGATGCGCGAAACCGTTGCGCGTGTAGGCGATGATGCTGGCCCAGCTCGGCGCGTTTCGCCCGACCTGGAGAGCAGCCAGGCTGACGTCGCCGGCCGGCGATCATGCCGAGGTCGCCGTGCGCTGGCCTCGGCCGGGATGGACGATACTGGGCGGGCGTGCCGGTCGAGGCGAGCGTCGCCGCCATCTTGTGACGCGACATGGCCGGACTTGCCCATGCCCGACACGATCACCCGGCCCTGCAGGCCCAGGATGGCGGCGGCGGCGGGGGCGAAATCGGCCGGTATGTGATCGGCTAGCCGGGTCAGGCCCTGCGCCTCAAGCCGCAGCACCCGCGCGGCGGTATCTGCTGCGGTGTCGGTATCGGTTTCGGTCACTGGTATGCCTTCTGGATATCTGCCGGGGTGGTGTGCCATCAATCAAGGGGCAGGGCAATCGCGAGGGTCAGCCTCGGCATCCGCGCGTTGATCACCAGTTCCGCAAGCGCTGCCTGTTTTGCCGTCGATCCCCGCGCCAAGGACAGGGCGCAAAAGCAGATCCTGCATTTGCTTTGACTTTTTCCTGAGATACCGATCTCGATATCCGAGAAGTGATTTGAGTCAACATTTTAACGAGGTGCGCCATGAGAAGCTGGCTTGGTGGACGGTTTGCGTCTGGCAAACTGCGGTTTTCTTGCAGGCAGATTGTCCATACTGGATGAGAATGGCGGTCTTGCCGGATGCGTGGATCGGGCCGGGTTCAACGGAAAGGCCTTTGAAGTCGAGGGGTGGATCAACGCCAGTGCCATCACGCTGTATGTCGGCGGTCAGCAGGCGACGACAAGCCCGGAGTTTTCCCGCGCGGATGTGGCGCAGGCGCATGGTCTTGGCGAGAACCTGGGTTTTTTCATCAAGGTTCCCACGACAGTGCGGGAAATGGAGACCGGCGCCGCCCCCGGCATCACCGCCCGGACCGAACCCGGTGCCGTGGCGATCCCGCCCCTGAGCCTGCCAATCTCGAGAGGCTGAGCCCGCCGGGCCATGAAGCCGGTGCGGTCGTGCGATCGGGCTGCCTGAATTCCTTGCAATGCGCGGTGAGTTTGCAAACTGCAATCGCATGGAGTTCTTTTCATCCATGCCCCGCCCTTTACAGTGTGGTGGCATTTGCGTACTCCGATCACACGCGATTTGATTGCCCAGTTTACTTGTAAATGCAGATCTTTCACCGGCTTTTTCGAACGGTTTCACATGATTGACTTCGAAACATGGAAAAAGGCCTGGGCGTTGCTGGACGGGCAAGAGCGGCGCAATGCCTGGATCACCCTGGGCGTCATCGTTGTGGGGGCGTTTTCGGCGGTGTCATGGTCGGCTCGATCATGCCGTTCCTGGCCGTGCTGGCCGATCCCGATCGTGATCCGCAGCGTTTCTGCCCCGTCCTGGGCCTATGAGTGGTTCGGCTTTACCAGCGATTACGCCTTTCTGGTCGTGCTGGGGCTGGTGTCGTTCGGGGTGATCCTGGCGGCCAATGGCATCCAGATCGCCAAGACATGGGTGGTGGCCCGCTATACGCTGATGCGCACCCATTCCATCAGTTACCGGCTGATGGTGGCCTATCTGCGCCAGCCTTGCGAATTCTTCCTCAACCGGCATTCCGGCGAAATGGGCACGCGTATCCTGTCCGAGGCGGGCAGCGCGGTGCAGCAGTTCCTGCGCCCCGCCGCCGACCTGATCGCATCCGCCTTGACCGTGCTGGCGCTGCTGGGCTTCCTGATCTGGATCGAGCCGGTGATCGCAATCGTGGCGCTGGCGCTGCTGGGCGGCATCTACGGCGCGATCTTTGCCTTCAGCCGCCGCTTGCTGGGCCGTCTGGGTCGGGTGCGGGTCGAGGCCAACAGTGCGCGGTTCCGGCATCGCCAACGAGGCGCTGGGGGCATCAAGGATATCAAGCTGCTGGGCCGCGAAGGCGCCTATGCCGCGCGCTTTGCCGTGCCCTCGCAGCGCATGGCGCGCACGCAGGTCACGGTGCAGGTGATCGCCCAGGTGCCGCAATCCGCGCTGCAGGCGGTGGCGTTCGGCGGCATCATCCTGCTGTGCCTGGCGCTGCTCGATCCTGCGCGGCTGGCCGGATGGCTCGGGGGCGGCGTTGGGGGATATCCTGCCCACGCTGGGGGTGTTCGCCTTTTGCCGGGCAGCGGTTGATGCCGGAACTGTCCAAGCTCCTACCGCGCGCTGGCCACGCTGCAGCGCGGCGCCGCGGCGGTGGATATCGTGCACGAGGACCTGGTGCAGAAGGCGGGTGCCTAGCCACCCGCCGCGTGATCTGCCCAAGGGGTTGGGGCTGACCCGCGGGCTGCAACTCGACGCGGTGTTCTATCGCTATCCCAACGCCGAGGCGGCGGGGCTGCGCGACATCACGCTGGACATCCGGGCGGGCGAAAAGATCGGCATCGTGGGCAGCACCGGGGCGGGCAAGACCACGCTGGCCGATGTGGTGCTGGGGCTGCTGGCGCCCACGGCAGGGCGCGCTGCGGGTCGATGGCGTGGCGGTGACTGCCGACACCCTGCGCGCCTGGCAGCAAAGCGTGGGTTATGTGCCGCAGGACATCTTTCTGACCGATGCCAGCGTGTCCGAGAACATCGCCCTGGGCGTGCCCCCGTCCGAGATCGACCAGCCCCGCGTGTACGAGGCCGCGCGCATCGCGCAGTTGGATGCCTTCATCCGGGCCGATCTGCCGCAGGGCTATGACACCCATGTCGGCGAGCGGGGCGTGCGCCTGTCGGGCGGTCAGCGGCAGCGCATCGGCATCGCGCGCGCCGTATCATGCCGCGATCCTGCTGCTCGACGAGGCGACCAGCGCGCTCGATGCCGAAAGCGAAACGCTGGTGCAGCAGGCGCTTGACGCCTGATGCAGGGCACGCACCACTGCTGCTGATCGAGCACCGACATGGGCGTCGTGCATGGACCTTGCCGACCGGATCGTGGTGCTGGACTGCGGGCGCGGTCGTCTGCCGAAGGGACGCCCGGCATGACAGGCAGACGCGACGCGTTGCTAGGATCGCAAGGCTGGGAGAGGCGGCGTGACGGGAGGAGGGAGAGAGTGCGCTGCGCTCGGCCGTGCCTGCGCCTGCGCCCGGTGCGGCCCGGCGATGCGGCCTATATCCACGGGCTGCGCGTGAACCCGGCCTACAACCACCACCTGTCGCCCGTCACCGGCACGGTCGCCGATCAACGCGCCTGGATCGAGAGGTATCAGGCACGCGAGGCGGCAGGGCGGGAGATCTATTACCTCATCGAGCGCCGCGACACCGGCCAGCCCTGCGGCACCGTGCGGCTGTATGATATCGAGGCGGATCGCTTCACCTGGGGCAGCTGGATACTGGATCAGACCAAACCGCCCAAGGCGGCGCTGGAAAGCGCGGTGTTGATTTATGATGTGGGGTTCGCAGGACTGGGCCGCGATCTGGCGGTTTTCGATGTCCGCCGTGACAATGACCGGACGCTTGCCTTTCATCATCGCTTTGGTGCGCAGGAAACCGGCTCCGATGACGTGAACATCTACTTCACCTACCCCCGCGCCCGGTTTCAGGCGGACCGGGACGGATACATGACCATTTTAACGGAGGCCAGCGCATGACGGCACCACGCGGGCTTGTTCGGCAGATCGACCTGCCGCAGATCCACGACCCACGGGGCGATCTGACCTTTGTCGAGGGCGGCAATCACATCCCCTTTGACATCGCGCGGGTCTATTATCTCTATAACGTTCCGGTCGATCCTGAACGCGGCGGCCATGCCCATCGAGAGCTTGAGCAGGTGGTCTTTGCCCTGTCGGGCAGTTTCCGCATGAAGGTGGATCGACGGCCACGAACAGCGCGACTACTGGCTGCGCGACCCGCGCAAGGGGCTGTACATCAGCCGCATGATCTGGCGCGAGATGGACGCCTTCAGCCAGGGCGCGGTCTGCATGGTGCTGGCCTCGCATCGGTATGACGAGGCGGATTATATAAGGGATCACGGGGCGTTTCTGGAAATGACGGGGCATGGAAAATGAGTGACCCATTTCAGGCAAAGCTAGTTTTTGTTGGTGGTTCCCCACGCTCGGGAACAACTTTGGTGCAGCGCCTTCTCGGTGCACATTCACAAGTTTATGCCGGGCCGGAATTCGATTATATGCCTGCTTTGGCTGCTTTGCGTGACAAGATGGTGACCTCGGTCGAGAATGGCTGTATTTCCGCGATTGCGGATAAGAATATCGTGGACGATCTGTTTCGGGTATTCGTGCAGACTATTTTTTCTGCAAAGGCCTTTTCTGCTGGGAAGTCTGTATTTAGCGAAAAGACACCCTCCAACTTGCTGCATTTCAGAACTCTTCTCGATCTGTTTCCGGATGCGCGCTTCATGATGGTCGTGCGCCATCCGTATGACATCGTAGCCTCGATGAAAGAGGTGGCCCGTAAGCATAGGCAAATGGGTAAGCGGCCTCCTGCCTTCTGCTCGGACGTGCAGATGAGCGCCAGGGAAGTCGACCGTTATTGGCATGCAGGCTTTGAGGCGGCTTTGGCTTGTCCGGGCCGCGTACACATCGTGAACTATGAGGATGTTGTCGAAGCACCTGGCAAGGCGGCCTTGGATATGTGCCGTTTCCTCGAACTGCCCGAAGAGCCGGACATGATCAGGATTGATCAGGCCGATTTCGAGGCGACACAAACCGGGGTTTCAGGCTGGTACACGCAAGAACAGTTGCAAACGCCTATCCGGCAGCAGGGCGCTGATGGTGTTGGCCAGCGGTTGTCACCTGCAGAACGAGCGGTTGTTGCCAATACGATCACCGTCAGCCATCCCGCAATCAAGCTGATATGATCTGGACGCTGATCGCGGAAAAGCTGGAAAATCTCTTGTCGTGCGTTTGAAGGCAGGGAGAAAATTGCGCCAGCTGGGGCGTGGGGCGCGTCGCGTTTTCGCCGGTTGAGGAACATATAGAATGAAAATACCCTTCCTAGATCTCCGCGCCGCCTATCTGGAACTGAAGCCGCAGATCGATGCGGCCGTTGCCCGTGAATACTGGACAGCGGCTGGTATATCCTTGGCCCCGAGGTCGAGGCGTTCGAGGCGGAGTGGGCCGCCCATTGCGGGGCGAAACATGGCGTCGGGCTGGCCAACGGGCTGGATGCGCTGACGCTGGCCTTGCGGGCGCTGGATATCGGGCCGGGGGATCAGGTGATCGTGCCGTCGAATACCTATATCGCCACATGGCTGGCGGTGTCGGGCGTGGGGGCCATCCCTGTTCCGGTGGAGCCTGACCCGGCCACCCACAACATCGACCCGGCCCGGATCGAGGCCGCGATCACCCCGCACACCCGCGCCATCCTGCCGGTGCATCTCTATGGTCCAGCCCGCCGACATGGACCCGATCCTGGAGATTGCCCGCCGTCACGGGCTGCGCGTGATCGAGGATGCCGCGCAGGCCCATGGCGCGCGCTACAAGGGGCGGCGGATCGGGGCGGCATGGTGATATCGTGTGCTGGAGCTTTTATCCCGGCAAGAACCTTGGTGCGCTTGGCGATGCCGGGGCGGTCACGACCGACGATGCGGCGCTGGCCGAGCGGGTGGCGCTGCTGCGCAACTACGGCTCACGCCAGAAATACGTGAACGAGGAACCGGGGGTGAACTCGCGCCTCGATCCGGTGCAGGCGGCGGTCCTGCGGGTCAAGCTGGAGGCGCTGGACGACTGGACCGCGCGCCGCCGCGCCGTGGCCGGGGTCTATGCGCAGGGGCTGGCGGATACCGGGCTGATCCTGCCCCATGTGCCCGACTGGGCCGAGCCCGCCTGGCATCTTTATGTGGTGCGCAGCCCCGACCGTGACGGCCTGCAAGCGCGGCTGGGACAGGCCGGGGTGGGCACGCTGATCCACTATCCCATCCCGCCGCACATGCAGGCCGCCTATGCCGGAATGGGGATCGCGCCCGAGGCCCTGCCCCTTGCACGCCAGTTGGCCGACGAGGTGCTGAGCCTGCCGATTGGGCCGCATCTGCAAGAGGCCGAAGCGGTGGTGGGGGCTGTTGTGGATGGCTGAGTCTGCACCAGACCCTGTCAAGGTCAGCGTGGCCATGCTGACCTATAATCAGGAAAGCTATGTCGAGGATGCGTTGCGGTCGATTTTGGCGCAGGATTGGGTATAGGGCTTAGCAGATCGTTCATTTCTGATGATGCTTCGGTTGACCGAACTGCCAGATTTAATCGAACAAATTCTTGCCGAGTACACTGGTCCGCATGACGTTGATTGTTCATGAGGAACGATAGAAACGCGGGCTTGATCGGAACGTTAACCAGACCCTTGCCCAATGCCACGGTGACTACATTATCTTGGCTGCGGGAGATGATATTTCCTGTATGGATCGAGTAAGAAAGACCGTTGCCGCGTTTCAGGAAACAGGTGCGTTTCTGGTACGAATTGTGTTGAGTATATTGATGAGACGGGCCAGGTCTTGCCGCGACAAGACTATTTGTCGCCACTGTTTCATGGAAATTATACGTTGGAGGACGCTGCGCGATCAAACACTTTATACATTGGAGCGACCGGGGCAATACACCGTAACCTAATAGATAAATTTTCTGAAATCGAGCTCAAGCATTCTTATGAAGATCTTGTTCTTGGTTTCCGGGCTGCTTTGCTAGGAAAAACTCACCACGTCAGAGAAAATCTTGTTGCGTACAGATACCAAGTCGGGATGAGTTCAGTTCGCTTTTCCAAGATAACAACAGCAGAGAAAGTTAAATCCAAGTTGCGGACTTTGACGACATATCTTGACGTGATGAAGCAAAGACAAACGGATTTAGCTCACATAAAACCTGATCAGGCGGCGCTAAGAGAAGTGTTACGAGTTGAACTGGCGCACCTAAGTGCAAAGCATGCGAACCTGTCTTTGGTCCAGCATGCGGTTTCTAGCCCAGTAGGCTTTGTTCTAAGAAATATTGGTAGGCCAAGTGCTCTTTTTCAGCACTTGGTTGGTTGTGGAACCATTCGGTTCTTTCAGTTCGAGTGAGGCGGAACTCGAAGATTTCCTAAGATAAGCAAGCTAAACCCCCTCACCCCCGCTGATACGCATCCTCATACCGGACAATGTCGTCCTCGCCCACATATCCGCCGGTCTGGACCTCGATCAGCACCATGGGCAGCTTGCCGGGGTTTTCCAGCCGGTGCACGGCCCCCAGCGGGATATAGACGCTCTGGTTTTCCGACAGCAGTTGCACGGTGTCGTCCACCGTGACCTTGGCCGTGCCCTGCACCACGATCCAGTGTTCCGAGCGGTGGAAATGGCTTTGCAGGCTCAGCGAGGCGCCGGGGTGGACCAGGATGCGCTTGACCTGGAACCGCGCGCCCACCGCCAGGCTTTCGAACCAGCCCCAGGGGCGGTGATCCTTGGGAAACTGCGTGGCCTGCGGGGCACCCTGTTCCTTTAACGCCGCAACCGCGCGTTTGACATCCTGTGCGCGGCTCATGTCGGCCACCAGCACCGCGTCGCCCATCGCCACGGCCATGATGTTGGACAGCCCGATGCCGACGATCTGCTGGCCCGTATCCTCGGCGCGCAGCAGCGTGTCGGTGCAGTCGATCAGCGGTGGCGTTCTGGCCAGCCACCACGCCGCGCCGCGTCGGGGCCGCTTTCGCGCCAGACCGCATCCCAGCCACCCAGATCCGACCATGCCGCCGGCAAAGGGGACGACCGACAGGTTGGCCGCCCGCTCCATCACCGCGTAATCGACCGAGATATCCTGCGCGCCCGCCCAGGCCTTTGGGTCGAGCCGCAGAAAGCCCAGATCGGGCTTGGCCCGCTCCAGCGCGTCGGTGACCGGGGCCACCAGATCGGGGGCATGGGTGTGAAAGGCCGCGATGATGTCGGCGGCGCGAAACAGGAAAATGCCCGCGTTCCACAGGTAGGTGCCCGCGGCCAGCATGTCGGCCGCTGTCCTGGCATCGGGTTTCTCGACAAAGCGGTGCAGCTTGACGGGGGCGTCCTGCGGGGCCTCGGCCAGTTCCAGATAGCCATAGGCGGTTTCCGCATGGGCAGGGGTGATGCCGAATGTCACCAGATCGCCAGCCGCCACCGGCCCCAACCCCTGTGCCACGGCGGCATGAAAGGCGGCCACGTCGGGCACCACGTGATCGGATGGCGCGACCAGCAGGATGGCATCGGGGTCCTCCGCCTGCGCATGCAGGGCTGCGGCCAGGATCGCGGGCGCGGTGTTGCGGCCCTCGGGCTCGATCAGAATGGCGACGGGGTCGATGCCCACCTCGTGTAACTGTTCGGTCACGATAAAGCGGAAATCGGCATTGGTCAGGATCAGCGGCGGGTTGAACCGCACCGCATCGCTGCCCCCCGACAGTCGCCTGGCCGAGGCCTGGAACAGCGCTCTCATCCCCCATCAGCGGCACGAACTGCTTGGGATAGCTCTTGCGCGACAGGGGCCACAGCCGCGTGCCAGAGCCGCCGCACAGGATGACAGGGGTGATGGGCGTGGGCATGGGCAATGTCCTGAATGAATACGCTTTGGGGTTTTGTGCAACGGGCAGGGGGGTGGGGGCAAGCAATGAGCACAGAGTCGGATAAATCCCGGGGCATTGGGCAGATAGGGGCTGGAAAACTTGACCCTCTTGAAGCGGGTGGCTAACGGTGAGGCGTTTGAGAGGGTGCCGCGACCTGGTGCCGGTTTTTCAGGACGCGATGCAAGGAATTTCAGCCCCGTGACAGACCGCCCCGCTCATTCGCGTCGCCTTCGGCTCGGTCCCCAAGGATGGTGGCACGTTCACGTTCTATCGCAATCTCCGGCTGGCCCTGCGTGCGCACGGTGTGGATCTGCGGTGTGTCAGTGTCGGGCGTGACGAGGCGCGGCTGTGGGAAGACGGCTATGCCGATGCGGGCTGCACCCTGCTGGCACCGCGTGCCATCGGGCTCAAGGCGCAGGCACGGGCCTTTGCCGACTGGTGCGAGGCAGAAGAGATCGACATCGTGATGGGGATCAATTCGGGCGGCATCCTGTCGTCTTTCCCCCATCTGCCCGCGCGTATCCGCGTGATGGCGCGCTGCGCCAATGCGTTTGACCAGGGCTATCGCGTGACCATGGCGGGGCGTGACCGGTTGGCGCGGATCGTGGCCCTGAGCCCGCGGTTGCGCGATGATCTGGTGCGCGACTATGGCGCCGATCCTGGGATCCTGCGGCTGATCCCCAATGGCATCGACCCTGCGCGCTTTGATGCCGCCGCCGCGCAGCCACGCGGTCAGGGTGCGCGGCTGGAACTGGGGTTCCTGGGGCGGCTTGAACACGGGCAAAAGGGTGTGCTGCACCTGCCCGCCATCGTGGATGCGTTGCTGGCGCGCGGTGTGGATTTCCGCCTGCGCATCGCGGGCAAGGGGCGGCATGGTGATCAACTGCGCCGCGCGCTGGCCGGGGCCGAGGCGGCGGGGCAGGTGGAATTCGTCGGCGCGCTGGGGCCCGATGACATCCCCGATTTCCTGGCGCAGACGGATGTGTTTGTCTTTACCTCGCGGTTCGAGGGGATGCCCAATGCGCTGCTAGAGGCAATGATGGCCGGCGCCGTGCCGGTCTGTTTCAACATCGCAGGCATCACCGATTTCATGATTCAAGAGGGCCGCACCGGGCATCTGGTGGCGCAAGAGGATGCGGCAGGGTTTGCCGATGCGGTGGCAGGGCTGGCCGCCGATCGCACCCGGCTGGCAACCCTGCACAAGGCGGTTGCGCTTGACGCGCGCGCGCGGTTTTCCAATGCCATCGCCGCCGCCAGCTATGCCGCGCTGTTCACCGAGATCATGGCCGAGGCCCCGCCGCACTGGGTGCCCAAGCCTTGGGCCGACTTCGTGCCGGATGCAAACTTTCCCCAGACCTGGCGACGGTTCGTGCCACCGGGGGTTAAGGAATGGGTTAAGGGGAGGCGCTTTGCCTACCAGTGATAAGAAATGTCAATAAAGTACAGAGCGACCATGTTTCCAGCATCAATCTCACGTAAAGTATACGATTGGCCGATATGGCAGCCAATAACCAAAAAGTAAAAACACCATGAATGAGAAATTTCACGTCAATTACCGTTTCCTGATAGACCAGGCAAATCAAGATTTTCCCCAACGCGGTAGATTGCTGGATTTTGGTACTGGCAAGGGCGATATAGTCGCCCTTGCACTGGAACAGGGTGGGACGCCTCAGGGGTGGAGTATTTCGCGGCAGGTAGCGGTACCAATATCCGAGATGTTCTGCAACAACGCGGCCTTCTGGGAAGCCGCGTCTTCGGCTATGATGGGCGCATCCTGCCCTTTGCCGATGGTAGCTTTGACGTGGTAACATCGAATCAGGTGTTCGAGCATGTCCCCGATCTGGATACCGCCCTGCGCGAGATTGCCCGTGTTCTGAAGCCCGGCGGGCGGCTGTATTTCACCTTCCCCCATCAGGACATGTGGCGTGAGGCCCACTCCAACGTGTTCTTTGTTCATTGGATGCGTCCCGGTTCGTGGCTCCGGCGGACGTGGTTGTATCTCAACCGTTTGGTCGGCCGAGTGCGATTGAAACGCAATCGCCCTGGGCGCATCTGGGTGGATTTCTTCGACCGATGGCTGGTCGAGAACACGTTCTATTTATGTTTAAGTGAAATTGAACAGTTATTTTCAAAAAATGGATCTGATGTAAAATTCAATGAAGATCGCTATCTTTTCTATCGCTTGGTTGGAGGTTTGGATAAAAAATCTAAGTCCCGCACTCGATTGATGCGCGGATTGGCTGGCTGGTTTTCAAGACGCTATGGAGGTTTGGCAGGTGTGGCCAGAAAGCAGTGAAATTCGCTCGGCTTTCGATCGTGGACCGAGGTATAACTGGAGAGGCATGGAGTGATGGCAAACCAGACAAGATCGTGGCCTAACCTCTATTTCATCGGGGGATGCGGTGCGGTTCGACGTCGCTTTACCTGCTTCTACAGCAGCATCCCGAAATATTCATGTCTCCGATAAAGGAGCCGATGTTCTGGGCTGCAGAGAATCTACGCCGTCATGGCAGGGATGCGGGCACCGTGTTGTCCGGGAAATATATCACGCAAGAGGCCTATCTTGGCCTTTTCGCAGATGCGCAGCAGGAAAGCTGGCGAGGCGAGGCCTCGCATTATCTCTATCACGGGGATGTCGCGGGCCTGTTGCACGAAGAAGTGCCGGATGCTCGCCTCATCGTGTCGTTACGCAACCCGAGCGACCGTATCTTTTCGGAGTATTTGTTGCGGGTGAGAAGTTGGGGCCTCGAAGGTTCTTTTGAAGACTTTCTGGACCAGAAACGGAGCGGAGTGGTCTGATAACCGGGGTATTTATGAGGCCCCGGGTAACACCCGTCTGCCCAAGGGACTGCAAGCCGAAAAACTATCGACCTGGCTGGACACTTTCGGAAGAGACCGGATGCATATTGTTTTCTTTGAGGACTTGGAAAAGACGCCGGTTGCGATGTGCGCAAGGCATCTACCGGTGGCTGGGTGTTGATGACACTTTCAGTCCTCAAGTAGTACATACGCAAAAGGGTGGGGTCCCTACGAAAAAAGGGATCATGCGGATGCTCAACTTTCCGAAACGTCGGATCAAGCGTTTCGTGCCACGCCTCCTGCGTGAAAAGATACGGGCAAGAGTTTATGACAGAATCCTCGAACGGCCCGTTCTAGACCCACAGATACGCGCCATGCTGGATGACTATTACGCCGAAGACGTTGCTCAACTGGCCCGGCTGACTGGGCGCGACCTATCGCATTGGTCCGGGTCGCGGGCCTGATCCGATGCGCATCTTCCAGATCATCAACCATGCGGGGCTTGACCGTGGCGGGGCCGAGCGGCTGGCGCGGGGGCTGCATCAGGATCTGCGTGCGGCGGGATATGACGCACGGCTGATCACTCCTGACAGCATCCGGCGAATGGTTCTGGAAGCCAGTGTGCGGGCAAGCGATCCGCGCGCGGTTCTGGTTGGCCGCGATGCCTATCTGGACGCGGGCCGGCGACGTGGTTCACGCGCATCTGTTTCCCAGCACGCTTTATGTATCGGCCCTGCGGCAGGCGGGGCTGTTGCGCGCGCCCTGCGCCATGACCGAGCACAATACCTGGAACCGGCGCCGCGACAAGGTGTTGGGACGCGGTCTGGACCGTCTGATCTATGCGGGTTCGGCCAAGTCGCCGCGATCAGCACGCAGACAGAAAAGGCGCTGCTGCAAGCTCAGCCGCGGCTTGTCGGTCGGACATACGTAGTGACCAACGGTACGGATTTGCGGTTCGAGGCTGTTCCCGAAAGATCCCCAGATCCGGTATGCCCCACCATACTGTCCGTTGGGCGGTTGGTGAGGCAAAAGAACTACCGCGCAGGCTTGCAGGCGCTGGCGCGTCTGCAAGAGCGGGACTGGACATATCGGATTGCAGGGGCAGGACCGGATGAGGCTGCATTGCGCGCGCTGGCCGGATCGCTGGGGATCGGCGACAGGGTGCAGTTTCTTGGCCATGTCGCCGATATCGGCCCGGTGCTGAAAACGGCGGACATGTTTCTGATGCCGTCTCTGTGGAGGGTTTCGGGCTGGCGGCGGTCGAGGCGATGAATCGCCGGCCTGCCGGTCGTGGCCAGCGACGTGCCCGGCCTGCGCGAGGTGGTGGTGCCCACCGGCGCGCCGCTGGTCCCGCCCGAGGATATCCCCGCGCTGGCCCGTACCATCGCCGGGCTGCTTGACGATCCGGCCCTGCGTGCGACATTGGGGGAGCGCGGACACGAGGTGGCGCAAGGCTATGGCCGCGACCGCATGGCGCGCGATTACCTGACGATGTGGCAGGACATGGCCGGGCAGGGCAAGAGAGGCTGAGATGCAGCGCACCAAGGGAATAGGACTGGTCGCGCTGCTGGCGTTCCTGATCTTTGCCATGCCGCGGGCAAATATCCGCGTCGGGCCGGTCCCGGTCTATGCCATCGACATGGTGGCGGCGCTGATCCTTGTCCATGCCTCATATATGGGCAATGCCGCCCGCAGGGTCCGCTATCCGTTCCGCATGATCGTGGTGGTGATGGTGTTCCTGTGCGTGATCAGCGAACTGGCGGCGATCCTGTATGGCGGGCGGCCGATCGATGCGATCTATCTGACGACGCGGTTTTTCCTGGCCCATGCGATCCTGCTGGCGGTGCCCTTGATGGTGCGCAGCCCGGCGGATATCGAACTGGTGCTCAAGGCGGTTGCCGTCGCGTTGCTGATCAACGCCGGGCTGATGATCCTGACCTCGCTGCCGATGACGCGGCGGATCGCCATGACGACGGTATTTTCCATCCCGATGCTGGACCCGGCCAGCGACCAGGTGTTGAGCAGCTACCTGTATGAGGTCGATGGCGATGCCGGGGCGCGGGGGCGTACGCTGGTGGGGGTGTCGATCATCGGAGCGACCTATGCCTCGATCGCCTGGCCGCTGGTGGCCTATCTGCGATCGGGCGATTTTCACCTGTCCCCGCTCTGGCGGGGGATCAGCTATGCCGCGGTGCTGCTGGCGCCGATGGGGGTCGTGCTGTCCTATTCACGCGGGGCCCTGGCGGGGGCGGTTCTGGTGGTGCTGGCGGTGCTGGTGCTGCCCGGCGGACGCCTGCGCCGCAACATCATCCAGCCGATCCTGTATTCGGTGGCGGTTGTGGCGGTGGTCGGAGTTGGGTCGACGATTTTTTTCTTTGACCGATACGTGAACAGGTTTGCCGCCGTGATCGAGAACCCCGTTGCGGATGTGCGTGAAACCGACCGGCTGTATTCCTATATCGAGCCGTTTGCCCATGTGTTGGAGAACCCGCAATTCCTGCTGTTCGGTGAGGGGTTGGCACTGGATCGTCTGGGCATCGGCGAACAGGAGGTGGCGGCCAACCATTCGCTGCTGGGGGCGGGATACTACGCCCATGGCATGATCTGGACCTTCCTGTTCCTGTTTCTGATCCTTGCCGCCGTGCGGTTCCTGAACCGGCAGCGCAAGGTCTGGCGGGGTCATCCCGGTCAGCACTGGCCGCAGGCGCTGCTGCTGGCCTATATGCCGATCTTTACGCTGGCCGCTTTCGCACCCGGCCTGGCCAACCATCCGCGCACCGTGATGATGTATTTTTTGATGTTGTCGCTGATTGTGTCGTTGCGTGCCGCGCCTTTCGCGCAGGCAGCCAAACCGTACCCATAACCTTACTATGCCTAATCGTCCCTCTCATCCTCGAATGCCCGCTGCATCATGACCGCAGAACCGGGTGCAAGGGTTGCCCTTGCAGGTCAAACCGGGTCTAACCGCGCTTATCGAGAAAGCTATTTGCAGACATGACCCAGCCATCCCCCACCGTCGTCATCCTGCTCTCCGGCAAGCGCTCGGGGTCGACCATATTCCAGACCGAGGTCCTGCGGCATCCGGATGTGCAGGGGTTGGGCTACAGCTCGCACACCTATCTGGAAAGTCACCACTGGCTGAAGGCCGCGGTGATGCTGGAGCGGCCCGCGCGGTTGTTTGCAGGGGCCAGCCCCTATGCCAATTACGGCCCGCCGCGCAATGCGCGCACCTACATGATTGACACGATTCAGGGCAACCTGCCGGATTTCGCGCCCCCGGCAGGCGATCGCCGCCTGATCCATGACGGCTGGGAGGCGCTGTGTGCCGCCCATGCCGCGCCGGTGTTCTTTGAAAAATCGCCGCAGGTTCTGGCGCATTGGGCCGCCCTGTCGCTGCTGCTGGACTGGCGTGCGCGCACATCTTTCCGGGTAAAGCTGATCGGGCTGGTGCGCAACCCGCTGGCGGTGATGCATTCGTCGGAGCGGCTGTTCGGCTCGGCCCCCGACACCCGCCAGATCGGCTGGGTCGAGATCTATCGCAACTTGCTGGCGCTGCGTGCGATGCTGGAACCGGACGACCTGATGATCCTGCGGCATGAGGATATCATTGCCGATCCGGGCGCGCGTTTTGCCGATGTCTGCCGTTTCGTCGGTCTGCCCCCCGATCCGGCCATGGGGGCCGAGGTCAGCGATCGAACCCAGAACCGCTGGCTGGATGATCCCGATTACGGCTTGCAACTGGACGACAGCGCGCGGCAGGTTGCGATGGCGCTGGGGTATACCGAGGACGAGTTGGAGAACCCCAAGCCGCAGGCCACGCAGGCCTATCGCCCCAGCCGACCGGGGGTGATCCAGTTTCTGCGCACCCGCCGCAACCGCCTGCGCGACCGGGTGATCCGCCCGATGCGGATGCGCGCGCGGCAGAACAGGGCTGGCCGGGCATGACGTGCCCCATGATCAGCGCCGTGGTCATCACCCGCAACGAGCAGCGCAACCTGCCCGGCTTTCTGGCCAATGTGGGCCGGATCGCGGATGAGGTGGTGATCGTCGATGACGGATCACAGGATGACACGGTGCGGATCGCGCAAGCGGCCGGCGCGCATGTGCATCTGATCGCGCGCCGGATGGATGAGGGTGGCTTTGCCGTGCAGCGCAATGCCGGGATCGCGGTGGCCACGGGCGACTGGGTGCTGAACATGGATTGCGACGAGCGGCTGTCGCCCGGGTTGGCGGCCGAGATCCGGACGACCCTGCCGGGCAGTCGGCTCAATGCCTATCGTTACCGGCGGCTGAATTACTTCATGCATCGGCCCATGCGTCATGGCGGCTGGAACACCTGGAACCGACCGCAGATCGCCCGGCGCGGGGCGCATCGGTTCGAGGGGCGCCTGCACGAGGCCTGCGTGATCGACGGCGGAGATGCCATGACCGGGCAGATGGCCGGGCCGATGCATCATCTGAACGATTTCGACCTGATCCAGCGCTTTGACAAGAGTGCGCGAGTACACCGCGATCGAGGCTGACCGCATCGCCGCCCTTGGCCGCGTGCGCGCGCGCGACCTGTGGTGGCGCCCGGCGCGCGAATTTCTGAAGAAATACATTGCCCAACAGGGGCTGCGCGATGGTGTGCCAGGCCTGATCGCGGCCATGCATTCGGCCACCGCCATCTTTCGCGCGCAGGCTCTTGCCTGGGACCGCCAGAACGCCATTCCACGTGCGGAGCTGGAAGAACGCTGTGATGCGGAGGAGGGGGAGGAGCGATGACAGACCTCCTGATGGTCACGGTGGTCATCCCGACATGGCAGCGCGCGCACCTGATCCGTGACGCGCTGGACAGTGTTGCGGCGCAAACATGGCGACCGCTCGAGATCGTGGTGGCTGATGATGGTTCGACCGATGGGACAGGGGATGTGGTGGCGAAGTGGGCCGCAGCGCATCCGGTGGTTCCGCTGCGCCATGTCTCGGCAGGAAAACGCGGGCGGCAACGCGGCGCGCAATCGCGGTATCACCGAGGCGCGGGGCGATTACGTGGCATTTCTGGACAGCGACGACACATGGTCGCCGGACAAGACCGCGCGGCAGATGGCGCTGCTGACAGGCGGTGGTAGGATCGGTGCGGTCTACTGCGGGTTGGAGGAAACCGACGCCAGGACCGGGGCAGTGCTGCAGGTGCCACCGATACAAATGCCGACGCCCGACATGCTGGGCCGATTGCTGGTGCGGGATGAAACCGCGCCGACCTCGGCCTGGATCATCGCGCGGGACGTGTTGCGCCAGGTGGGAGGATTCGACGAAGACCTGCGCGCGCGTCAGGATTGGGATCTGTGGATACGGGTGGCCGCTGTGACCCGGTTGGGTGCGGTCGATGCGCCGCTGATGCAGTTGCGTCACCACGACGGGCCGCGCACGGCCAGTGATCCCACGCGCGAGCTGCGCTCCTATGCGGCGATCCGGGCCAAGAACCACGCGCTGCTGGCAGCCCAACCACTGACCTTGCGGTTGGCGGCGCGCGCCGCCTATCACCGTCGTGCCGGCCGGGTGCATCTGCACTACATGGGGCACCGTGGCCGGGCATTGGGGCATTATATCGTCGCCGTTACCTGCTGGCCGGTTGCGCCCGACAACTGGTATGCGCTTGCAGGCTGGTTCCTGCCCGGTGGCCTGCGGGCGCGGTTGCGCAAAGGCTGGAACCGACTGCTGGGCCGGACACGGTTCGGCATCAGGAGTCATTAACACATGACCGCCATCGCCTATTTTGCCAACCAGTTCGCCGATGCGCAGGGGCATGGGCTGGCGCGCTATGCGCGGGACTTGCAGGTTGCTCTGGCGGGGCAGGACGGGCTGTCGGTGACCCCGGTGGCGGGGTGGTCGTCATTGCCGCCGGATCGGTTGGCCAATCTGAAACGTGACACCGGGCTGCGGCTGTTGCCCACGGGGCGGCGGGGCACGGCCTGGGGCTGGACCTTTCTTCGGGCGCCGCGCGTGGAATGGATGCTGCCCGCGCCGGTGGATGTGGTTCATGGGGTTGCCATGGGATACCCGGTGGCCACGGGCAAACCGCTGGTCGTCACCGTGCACGATCTGGGTCCGCTGACCCATCCGCAGTATTTCAGCAACAACCGCCCTGGCTGATGCGGGCGGCGCTGCAACAGGCGGTGGATCATGCGGCCGCCATCGTCTGCATCAGCCATGCCACCGCCGCCGAGGTGCGCGCGCTGCATGGCGACGCGGTGGGCGACCGGCTGCGGGTGGTGCATTCGGGTGTCGCGCCGCAGTTCTTCGATGATCCCGGCGCGCAGGCGTTGCAGGGCATGACCCTGCCACCGGCCGACACGCCCTTTATCCTGACCGCGGGCAAGATCAGCCCGCGCAAGAACGTGCAGGGCGTGATGGCCGCGCTGAAGATCGCGCTGCGCGAGATCCCCCATCACCTGGTCGTCACTGGTGGCGATGGCTGGGACATGGCGCAGATCACCGCCCTGCTGGACGATGACGATCTGCGCGCGCGTGTGCACCTGGTGGGCTATGTCTCGGATGCGGCGCTGCGCGCGCTGTATCGCCGGGCCGCGATGTATCTGCATCCCTCGTTCTACGAAGGTTTCGGGCTGACCCTGCTTGAGGCGATGGCGGGCGGTGCGCCGGTCATCACTTCGGATCGGTCGTCACTGCCCGAGGTGGCGGGGGATGCCGCGCTGCTGGTCGATCCGGGCGACACGGATGCCATTGCCAGGGCCATCGTGACACTGGCGCAGAATACAGCCCTGGCCGATCGGTTGCGCGTGGCGGGTCGGGCGCGTGCCGAAGGGTTCACATGGGCGCGCACGGCGGCGCAGATGGCCGCGATCTACCGCGAGGTCGCGCGGGCATGAGCGGCAAGCACATCGTCATCACGGTCAACGCGGCCTGGAACCTGTGGAACTACCGCACCGGCATCATCCGGATGCTGCTGGCCGAGGGCCACCGCGTGACCCTGCTGGCGCCGCGGGACGAGACTGTGCCGAAGCTGACCGCCCTGGGGTGCGATTTCATGCCCATCGAGATGTCCCGCCGGGGCCGCGCGCCCCATACCGAGGCTTTGGTCCTGGCCGGGCTTGCCCGGAGCCTGCGCCGCCTGCGGCCCGATGCGGTGCTGAGCTTCACCATCAAGAACAACATCTATGCCGGGATCGCCTGCCGCTTTCTGGGCATTCCATTTTTGCCGAATGTCAGCGGGCGCGGGGCGGTGTTTTCACAATCGCCACTGCTGGTGCGAATGGTGGTGATGGCCTACCGGCTGGCCTTTGGCCGGGCGGCGACGGTGTTTTATCAGAACCCCGAGGACCGCGCGTTTTTCCTGGCGCGTGGCATTGGCCGGGCTGAACAGGCCGCGCTGCTGCCCGGCTCGGGCGTCGATCTGACGGCCTTTGCCGCAGTCCCGCTGCCGGGGGCGGATGACGCGCCGGTTTTCCTGATGGTGGCACGGCTGTTGAAGGACAAGGGTGTGGCGGAATACGCCCGGGCGGCGGCCCGTGTGCAGGCGCAGTTCCCGCGCGCGCGGTTTCGCATCCTGGGGGCGCATGAAGATGGTCCTGACTATATCTCCGCCGCCGACCTGCGGGCCTGGCAGGGGTCAGGATGGCTGGAGCACCCCGGAACCGTCCCCGACATCCGCCCCGAGATTGCGGCGGCGGATGCGGTGGTTCTGCCCAGCTATTACCTTGAAGGGACCCCGCGCGCCCTGATCGAGGCCGCGGCGATGGGCCGTCCCATCGTCACCACCGACACGCCCGGCTGCCGCGATACGGTGATTGACGGGCAAAGCGGGTATCTGGTGGCGCCCCGCGATGCCGAAGACCTGGGCGACAAGCTGTTGCGACTGTGCGAGATGACGGCCCAGGATCGGGATGCCATGGGCCGCGCCAGCCGACGGTTGGCCGAACAGAGGTTCGACGAGGCCATCGTGCTGCGCCTTTACCGGACCGCGCTGGCAGATCGGGGGATCTGATCGCACGACCCGGAAGGACGGGCATCACGCGGGGCTGAAGCTGACCTCGTACCAGTCCGTTCCCCGTTTCTCCACGATCAGCGTGGCCTCGGGGTCCGACAGCGCCCGATCCTCGGGGAGGATCAGATTGCCGATACCGCGCTTTCGCCACCACCGCACGACTCGGCATGCAGCGCGCGCAGCACCAGCCGGTCGCCGGGGTGGCCGCCAACCAGCATCTCCAGGTCGCCGGTGGTGGTCTGAGCCTGGGTGTCGATCCGATGGTTGGCATGGCTGAGGGCCAGGGTGGTGCCGTTCAGAACGGCCACCGGCCCGCTGCCGGTGTTCAGCCGTCCGAGATCGTGGTTTTCCGGCATGGTCTGGAACAGGCCCGCCCCCGGTTTCAAGCGCGCCGCTGAACACGTTGCGGTTCACGCCAGCGCCCGCAAGGATCGTGCCAACCCCGCTCAGGCGCAGCCCCGACCGCTTGCCCAGGTGCAGCCCGTCGATCGTGGCCCCCCAGGCGACGACAAGCTCGGCCAGGTTTTCGCATTGCCCGTCGATCCAGATGTCATGGGAATTGGCCTGCACCATGACCAACGCACCGCGCGTCTGTGTGCCCTCGTGGTGGCATTCCAGGTCAAAGCGGACATTCCTGGCCCCGGCCAACCCGAAGACATCGCTGTCACCGACCATGTGGGCAGTTTTGTCCAGCGCCCGGACCGTGCCGGTGATCTGGATATTCGTCCCCCCGATCTGAACATAGGATGTGCCGTTGAGCTGCATGGTGGGGCTGCCGCGCGCGTCCCAGCGGATCCCCTGCATCTGGATGTTGCGGGGCAATATCCCGGCTGCGGAATTGTCGTCGACCTTGAGCATCTGAATCCCGATCCGGGAATGGCCATTCGGGGTTCTGAACCAGTTGCCCGCATAGGTATCCGTGGCCGCGTCATCGATGCGCGCATATACCGACTGGTTCACGCCAAAGCTGATGCCGTCCACGGTTCCGGCCACGGATACGGTGTAGAAGCTGTTTGCGACGGCACCGGATGGGAAACTGCCTGTCGAGGCGTCCCAGTCGCCGGCAGGTGTGCCTTCCCAACTACGGAAGATCTCGTTCTGCGATGTGATGCGATGGGTGGATTTCGAATAATGCGCAACCGTGTTCTTGCCCAGTCTGGGCCAGTAGATGTTGCCATCGCAAACGATGTCGCGCACCGCCCAATCTTCGTCATAGGGCAGGCCGACGCCAGATTCGCTCCAACTCGTGGTGTAGACAATCCCACAGCCCACAAAGACGTTGTTGCGGATCACCACGCCGCAATAGTCGCGGGTGAAATAGCCAAGATCCGAAGCATTCCTGAAACTCGTCTTGATGTCGATCCCGGCGAACCCGACCTCGAAGTAATTGCCTTCGAACAGCCAACCGTAAAAGCCCCCGGTGCCATCCGGCCCGTCGCGGGTGTCGTTGATGAAGCGGTTGTCCCTGACGGTGCAGAACCGCGGCCCGCGCCGGGCCAGAGGGGCGGTCTTGATGTAATCGTCAAAGATCTGTGAATCGACGCCGTTGATCTTGAGTCCGACGAACCCCATCCGCCCGGCGTTGCCCTCGTACAGACCGAAATCCGAGGCCCCGTTGACGAAAAGCAGGTATTTCTGCGGTCCCGCATGGTTGCGGGTAAAGCGCCAGCTTGGTGATGCCTGGATGTCGATCCCGATCCCGCCCTCGAAATCGAACCGGCACTTGTCGATCGACAGGCCGCGCGCCCGGTTGCCGCAGAAAAAGAACGCCCCCTTGTTGCTGCCGCTCACCAGCGTACGGGCATCGACCGGACGATCATGGGCCAGACGCAACCCGCCCACGGTGAAGCCCGATGGTGCCAGGAACACGCGTTTGAGGTTTACCGGCAGGCCATTGCCCTCGGCGGCGGCCGGGACGGCATCCATCATCATCAGCGACCGGGTCGCCTCTTCTCCGTGGTTCAGGCGTTTGTAATCGTCCGAGTACCAGCTCGACCATGGTGTCGGGAATGACATATTCTCCGCCGCGGAGGCGGTAAGAGCCGTCAAAGCGCAGGATGCGGATATCGGCTGGGGCATCGGCAAGAAGCCGCGTCAGCGCCTGCGTGATGTCGGCCCCGTCCTGCCAGCCCAGTTGTTTCGTGCTGACCTCGCCGCGCCGGTCGGGCAGGGCATACAGCTTGACGCCCCCGGCGGTAGCCAGGTGATGATCCACCGCGTCGGTCGGAGCCACCAGATAGGCCAGCGCCGCATCCGCGGTCCTGACCTGCTGGCCTGCGACCACCTCTTCACGGCCTTTCATGCTTTGATAGCTCAACAGCTGATCCGACTGCAGGTCAAAGGCGGTCTGGATATCCTGCAGGGTGTCGGTGACGGACGACCCCACCGGCACGCCATCGTCATCCAGCAACGTCGTGCCGAAACGGTCCTCGATCCGGATGCGGTATTTTCCGGTTGGCAGAAAACACCGCCCGAACCAACCGCCGTCGTCGGCCTTTTGCTGCGAGGGCTGCGAATAGGTCAGGTGACTGTCTGAATAGGCCGTGCTGGGCCGCTCCGAAGCCATTGAAAAGATATAGCGCACCGCTCCGGGTACAGGAGTGCCCTGCGAATCAAGCGCCCTGAGCGCGGGTTTGTAGGTCAGCAATGCCATGGTATCCTCCGAAGGTCGGTGCGTGTGTCGTGTGGCCCTGACTGGCAGGACGGACCCCGGAAAATTGCTTAAAGGGTATTAACATCCCGACGATCTACCGCGCGTTGCGCCCCTCCTTGGCCATGCATCCTTTGCAGCATTGATGCTGAACGGGCTTTTCTCTGGAACTTGAGGGATCGCCTGTAAACATCGCCCCTTTGGCCAGGCGAGACAAAAATGGGTCCCATGCTTGGGTGCGCGAGGCGTATCCGGTAGCCAACCGAGGGTGAATCGTGGAATACCCAGCAGGAAATCAAGTGATTGAGGCCAAAAGATTGACCCTCGCGGCGTTGCCCTTGCGAATAAGAAATTCACTTTCCTCACGTCTGGAAACCCGTCGGTGGAAATCCCATGAGGCACGCAAGGAAAAACACCTGAGAGAGTTTCGGGAAACACCTGCCGGTCCGATTTTTATCTTTGGATGTCAGCGGTCGGGCACTACCCATGTAGAGCGTTTGTTTCGCGCCGATCCGCGCAGCAGGGTTTTCGGAGAATTCAGCGCGCTTTCTGTCACGCCCGATCACACCGTCTGGCAAGGCAGGGCTGCGATGCAGCATATTTTGGCAGAGCAACCGGGGGCCTATTGGGTGATACGCTCGCTTCTGGCCTCGCATTCCATTGTCGACATCCTGAATGACTGGCCGGAGAGCACTGCGATCTGGATATTCCGGGATGCCAACAGTGTCGTCGACTCGATGATCCGCAAATGGCAGGGCGATTTTCGCATAGTATCCGAGCGCGTGGAAACCGATCTTTCCGGGCAATGGGCGTTGCGCGGACAGTGGGACGAGATCGAGGCCGAAGCGAAAGCGCTTGCACCAGAAGCCGAAGGCGAGGCGCATTGGCGCAATCTGTATGCGCTGTTCTGGCTTGCGCGAAATCAACTGGTCGTTGACCTGGATTTGCCGGGACACCCTCGTGTCCTGTTGTCGGACTACGCCGATTTCACACGCGCGCCCGATCGGTGGCTGTCTGTTCTGCTTGGGCGTGCTGGCCTGTCTGCGTCCGCCGCATCCTATCCTTTGGAAACACGCCCTGCCGCACGCGATACCAGCCACAAGCCGCGGTTCTCACCCGAGATCCAGGCTAGATGTGATGCTCTTTACACCGTGCTTTGTGACGCGGCCCGTTCAGATCGTGATCTTGTGGGGGGCACATGACCCTTCTTGTGGCCACCCAGAATCCGAATGCAACGGCCGAGACATATGTACGCCAGCATATGCGCCAGATCGCACCGGGACGGACTGTGGGCCTTGGTCTTGCTGTGCAGGGTGCGGTCCCGACGGATCTGCCGTTTCTCTCCGTGGTTCAGCCGCACAATCCCCTGATGCGCAAGCTGTATCTGCTGAAGGGCAAACGGGCACATGGGTTTGCCGGAGCGCCGGTTTTGGCATCAGTGGCAAGCGGTGATTTCCTTTCTGCGGGCCCACAATGTGAGCTTGGTGCTGGCGGAGTTCGGACCCACCGGGGCGGCACTGCGCGCAATATGCAAAGCCGAAGGTATCCCCTTGGTGGTCAACTTTCATGGCTATGATGCGACGGTCATGCCAAGGCGCGCCGATATCCGTGCGGCCTATGGCTTGCTTGCAAGGGATGCCGCGGGGTTCTTGTGCGGCTCGCAGCATTTTCGTGGCACAGTGGCGGGGGCGGGCATTCCGCAAGATCGTATCACGGTGATCCCCTGTGGCGTATACACGTCCGATTTTCGCGCGGCATCTGACCGGGCGGGCAATCGCCTTGTGGCTGTTGGCAGGTTGACGCCAAAGAAGGCTCCGCTTTGACCTTGCAGGCATTCGTGCAGGCGCGCCGCGTATGCCCTGACCTGCGTCTGGACATGATCGGGGACGGCCCGCTCAAGTCCGACTGCGCCGCATTCGTGGCCGCGAACGGATTGGGTGATTGCGTCACTCTGCATGGGGCCTGCGATCATGACACTGTGCGCGCGACCCTTGGTGCGGCTGATATCTTTGTACAGCATTCAATCGTTGCGCCGAACGGCGACACCGAAAGCCAGGGGATTTCTCTGGTCGAGGCGATGGCCTCGGCCCTGCCGGTGGTCGCAACGGACCATAACGGATTCTCCGAAACGGTGGTGCATGGATCAACGGGCTTTCTTGTTCCCGAGGGAGATGTGACAGCCATGGCCGGTCGCATTGTCGACTTGGTGGGAAACAGGAGGTTGCGCGTCGCCATGGGGCAGGCCGGACAAGAGCGCGCGCAGTCTGTCTTTGACGAGGCCGTTGTCACCTCACGCATGAAAAAGCACCTTACAGACTTCGCGGAGATCTGAGGCATGATACCGGACATCCAGTTCTTGTCGAAGCTGCCGATTTCGGGCCATGGGACCACCGAAATGCGCTGTGTTCAACCGGCTCGGTATCTTGAGCATGCAGGATGGTCAGCGTCGGTGGGATGTGTGTATCGCACCATGCCGCATGCCCGCAGAGCGATCGTGTTTCATCGGGTGATGGCCGACCCGATGGGGCTGCGGGCCATGAGACTTGCGCGCGCGATGGAGTGTCGCGTTGTTTATGATGTCGATGATCTTCTGTTTGATGGGGCGGCCTCTGCGCACCTCGCGCGTTTCACGTCTGAATTGGAATCTGACCTGATGGTGGCAGGGTATCGTCAGGCGATGGAACTGAGCGACACGGTAATCTGTTCCACCACGTATCTCAGGGATATCGCGGCGCGCTTTCATCCGCATGTCGTGGTCATGAAAAATGGCTTGTCTGACAAGTTGATTGAGGTTGCGCAGGCAAAACAGCGCGTGCGGCCTGTCGGATCAGCCGATGTGACCCTGGGATACTTTAGTGGCTCACGCCATCATGACGCTGATTTTGCAGTTGTGCAGCAAGCCTTGCTGAAGCTCATGCGCGACTTTCCGCAAACCCGTCTTCTGCTGGCGGGTAAATTACAATTCGACCCGGCATTTCGGTCCTTTGGTGACAGGTTCGAGTTCCGTGAGTTCGTGCCTTATGCGCAATTTCTGAGTATGCCGGGTGAGGTTGATATCAACCTGGTTCCGTTGGTGCATCGCGATCCTTTCGCGCAGGCCCGGAGCGAGTTGAAATACATCGAGGCAGGTGTGTTTGGCGTCCCGACGGTGGCATCCCCCACGCACACCTATGCCGAGGCGATCTCACACGGGCAAACCGGGATGATCTGCGCTGATGAGGATTGGTACGAGACCCTATTGCATTTGGTCGCAGATACCGATTTGCGCAAGACGCTTGGGCAGGCCGCCCGCAGGGATGTGATCGAAAACCATGGGCCTGCGCAGCGTGTCGGGGAATGGGACAAACTTTTTCGGGAGGTGTTGCAGACTGGTGATCTTGCGCAGAAAGGTCAGGCTGTATTGCCTGACAGGTTGCGACAGCGCGTTGATATCAATAGGCGCGCACTCAGGCGGTTGCTGAAATCAATTAAAAAATAACATAACAAAGATTATCCGCCAAAAATGCTTCCGACCGGATTTGACCGTTCAGCGCGCGCCGAACCCCGACAGGATCACGCGGATGGTGTCCAGGATGATCTGCAATTCGGATCCGAACCCCTGCTGGCGGATATACACCCGGTCCAGTCGCGCCTTGGCCACGGTCTGATCGATGCCTTCGGCGTAGCCTTGGCGTACCTGGGCCAGGCCGGTGATGCCTGGAAAGACCGCGTGGCGGGCCATGTAGCCGGGGACTTTGGCGGCAAAGACGGTTGCATGATCCCAAGCGTCGGGGCGCGGGCCGATCACGCTCATCTCATGGCGCAGTACGTTGATCATGTTCGGCAATTCGTCGAGGCGGTATTTCCGCAAGATACGGCCAAGCCGGGTGATGCGCGCGTGTTCTACCCCGTCGGAATGGCCGCGTGTCACCTGATCGGTGCTGATCATGGTGCGGAACTTGATCATCCGGAACGGTTTGCCGTGACGCCCCATGCGAGTCTGGCTGAAAAACAGCGCGCCGGGATTGTAGATCGGGTTCAGCACCAGAAGGATCAGGGCGACCAGCGCTATGATCGGCAGGCAAAGCACGGCAACAAGTTTGTCAAAGGCCATCTTGAACACGCGGAAAGTGATTTTCTTGATGGGACGAAGCTGCCTGCGCAGGTTCGGCGACTCGCCGGTGGATTCGTAATGGAAATCAGCTTGGCTCATGATAATTGTCCCCCGAAAATAAACGCAGCAGCAACAATTAAGAACTTATTAATCTTCTTTAATCAGTGCAACGGTTGACTGTTTGGATGCTGGACAATTCCCGAAGGCTGGACGATTCTTGTGCAAATGGCGCTTGCATGTCTATGCCATCCGGTTGGCGCACTTGCGATTCTGATGACCTGCGGTCGTCAAGATGGATTTTAAAGGCATTGATATCAAGAAGTTAATCTTGGTGATCCGGTTCGGGCAATGTGGTATGCCCAAGCGTGCCATCATGTGTCCGCAGCATGCCCCGGGACGAAGCCCCAGTATTCATAAGACTGTACCGGGCAATTGGATTGCAGCACCGCAGAAACAGTCGAAGGACTGGCACTGAAAAGCAACCCAGAGCTGTTTCATGTATAACATTATCTATTTCAGGTTCATCAACTTCACACCCGAATGATCAATTGTGGGAAAATTCGAATCATCGGACAGAATGATCTGTCCAGATTCTCATGCCCTTGGCATTGCCCAAAAGCGCGTCCCGACGCATAAACGATCAGACAAGCAACGGGGGCGCGTCACGCCATGAAGCGATTTCTGATCACGACAAGCGCGGTTGCAATCCTGCTGACCGGGGTGGGATCTGTGGTGGTTCTGGTGGCAAACGCGCCGGCCTTCAACGCCGAATTGCGCCGCGAGAACGTCTTTGACCAGACGATCCTAGCGGTCGGCGCCGACATGTATGACCGCGCCAGTTACCTGATGCAGCAGGCGGTATCGTATACGCGCGCCGATCTGCTGCCCTATGGTGAAGATCCCGACCGGCTAACGGCACCTGCCGATGTCGTTGCCGAGCGCGGCGCACAGGCGGTTGCCCTTATGCGCGAAAGTCTGGAATTGAATCCGGGCAATGCCCATGGTTGGGCGGTGATGGCGATGGCGCGAATTCATGCGGGCGACATTACCGGGGCGCGCGATGCCTTGCGCGCCTCATGGCAATTGGCACCGAATAATTTCTCGCTTGCTCCGGAACGTCTGGATCTTGTGCTGGTGTTGTTCGACCCGCTGACCGACGATGTGGCCGATATCCTGACCGACAAGGACCGCGCCGCGATCGGTCGCGATCTGGAAACTGTGGCCCGGCATCATCGGGACGGTGATCTGGACTACTATACCGAGCAGTTCAAGATGTCGGGGCTGGATGTGCCGGAACCCGGATCGTAACGCCCTGTTTTGCACCGCCGTAAATGCAAAAAGACCCCCGCGATGCAGAGGCCCTTTGCAAACTATTCGATCTGAATCAACTTGCGCTGACCGGCAGATCGTAACGTACGATCAGCGTATCTAGCTGCGTAGCATTGTAAAAGTTGCGCGCCATGCGGCGGGTTGTCACGAGAAACTGGAACCGTGCGCGAAGGCTGCGAATTTTCTGACGCAGCAGATCCCGCTCGGCACGGTCTCTGGAAGCCCGGAAGTCCGCCTGTGCAGCATCGAATTCAGTGCGCACCTCGGTCAGGATGTCTCCGAGCGCGTGGTAAACTTGGTTGCGCTGCTGTTGCAGCGTCATCGTGGCCGCTTGGGCCGCGGGCGCTGTTGTAAACAGGCTCAGCGCCAATGCCATGGTGATGAAGAGTTTTTTCACGAATCCGCCTCGAAATAGGTTTCAATCTCTTAGTTTGTATAGACCTTCGTAATTCGATTGTCCATTAGGGGTTAACGCCGCAAGGAGGAAGTTTTGGTGCAAAAAGCAATTCTGCAGGCCCAGGCGCTTATTGGTTGGGCACTTCTGGTCGTTCTGATGGTGGCCACCCTGGCACTGGGCGCAAATCGTCCGGTGAGCTGGACCTTGATGGCCATGGCTGTGATGGGGCTTTTTGCAATTCTGTTACTTTTTGACCTGCTGCAAAGACGCCCACCGGTATTCAATCAGATCTGGCTGCCCGCGATATTGTTCATGGCCGTACTATTATGGGGCACGGTGCAAATTTCCCCGTCGCTTCTGCCTGCGTCATGGTTCCATCCGGTCTGGCAACTGGTCCCCGACAGCCCTGGTAGGGTTGCGGCCGATCCGGCGCAAGGGCTGCATATGCTGATGCGCCTGGCCAGTTATGCCATGGTGTTCTGGATCTCCATGCGGGTCAGTGCGGATAAGGATCTGGCCCTGCGCTACCTGCGGGCCTTTGCCGTGTTTTCCATGGCGCTGGCGGGGTTCGGGATTTATGCCGCCGTGACCGGAAACAATCCGATCCTGGGTGATCTGGGCAACAGCAACGTGTCGGCCAGTTTCGTCAACCGAAATAATTACGCCACTTTCGCGGGCTTCGGGCTCGTGACGTGCCTGGCACTCTTGTTGCGGGCGGCCAGCCATGGGCAAACCGGGCGCAGCAATGCCATGGCGGGAATGTTGCAGGGCATGATTTCAGGTGGCTGGATCTGGCTGGCGGGTGTGACCCTGACCGGCGGGGCGCTGATGCTGTCGCTGTCGCGCGGCGGGGCGGCGGCGGCGATCGTTGGCGTTCTGGTTCTGCTGGCCACGCGGGTGCAGCGCGGCAATCGCGCCTCCTGGGTGCCGGTTGTCATCGTCGGCGTGATCGTGGGCGCGGTGTTTCTGTCGGCAGCCACAGGCACGATGAACCGGGTGGTGACCACCTCGGACGAGGCGGGGCGTTTCGCGGTGTTTCCCGCCATCGTGCAAGCCATCGCGGATCGTCCGTTGCTGGGGCACGGTCTGGGCGGGTTTCAGACCGCCTTTCGTGCCTCGGTTCCGGCCGAGGCGGCGATGGGCGAATGGGACATGGCGCATAATTCCTACCTGGAAAACGCATTCGAACTGGGCCTGCCCGCGGCGCTGGTGTTCTATGCAGCCTTGGCGCTGATTGGCTGGCGGTTGTGGCGCGGGGTGCGCGACCGGCGCCAGAACCGCACGCCAGTGTCCATCTCGCTGGCCTGTTTCCTGCTGGCGGCGTTTCACGCGCTGTTCGATTTCAGCCTGCAAATGCCGGCCCTGGCCGGGGTCTTTGCCTGGCTCCTGGGGCTGGGTGTCGCACAATCCTGGCGCAGCTCTGACCTTGGATCCGGCCCCCGCTAACATTACCGACAAAAAACCGGCCCTCTTGCGGGGGCCGGTTTTGTTTGCAGGACCTGTGATGCCTGCGTGGCGGCAGCCTTAGAGGAAGATGAAATCGTCGTTGTTCAGGTCGGCATCCTGCGTCCCGCGCAGATAGATCATGCCGTCCCCGCCGATCTGCGACACGTCGATGATGTGCTGGCCGTTGCCCGCGTCATATGTCAGCGCACCGGCGTCTTCCAGCGCGTCGCGGCTGTCGATGCCATAGGCCGTCAGGTCCAGCAGATCGGAATCGACGTTGTCGAAGGCATTGATATAGGTGTCGCCGATATCCCCTGCGAAAACAAAGGTATCCGTGCCGCCCCTGCCCACGATCACCTCGGTGGCGCTGGTAGCTTCGATGGTCTGATCATCGTTCGACCCTTCGATCCGGACAAGCCCGTTGCCCCGTGTCGAGATCGAGTAATCAAAGGCGCCGGTCTCGTCGAAGAATTCCTGCACCGACACGAAATTCTCGGTCGCGTCGTTCAGGGTCGACCGGGAGCGCAGCACCATGCCAGTACCGTCGGATTCGTAGAATTCCTCGATGCTGTCATAGGTAAAGGACGACCCGTCAAAGCTGTTGTCGATCAGCAGTTGATAGGTGACTTCGCTGTCAGAATTGAACAGCTGCTCTTCCAGAAGGTCGTTGTCATATTGCGTGATGCGATATGTCAACGCGCCGGTGCTGTCGTTGACCAGGCTACGGAACTCGAAGTCGAACGCGCTGCTGCCAGAGCTGAGATCGAAGAACTGCTGCTCTAGAGTAACGCCGGTGGCCGGATCGTAGATGTCGGTGATGTTCAGCCCGTTGTCATTGGTGCGCACGGTCTGGAACAGTTTGGAAATCCTGGTTGTAGTAGTTCACCAGGGTGTCGACGCCGATATTGCTCGCTCCGTCATTGACGAAGGTCTCGACATAGGCGGTTTCGCCGCTGTCCTGATCAATGATTTCCTCGGTCAGGGTGATGCCGCCGGTGTCGCGGCCCCGCGACCAGCTCACCGCCTCGACGCCGCTGTCGATCAAATTGATCGCCTGCGACAGGTCGAACGTGCCGTCCAGCACATCCCAATCGGCGATGTACACGCTTCCACCTGTACCATCCGGTGTTACGCCAAACTCGGATGTCGCAATCTGTGTGCTATTGACGAACAGCGTCAGGTCGGTGTCTATTCAGCCGCCCCGTTCGATGTGGACGCCGTTCGGGAAATGCTGCCCCTGATCGATCTGCTCTTGCTGAACGAGGGAGAGGCCGCTGCCCTCGAAAAGGCTCTGAACCGGGAGATTTCGGCCCTCGGCGATGTCGAAACGGTCGTGACAATGGGTGCCGATGGCGCGGTCTGGACCTTTGCACATGGCCGGATCGTTCAACCGGCTTTCCGGGTTTCGGAGGTCGTCGATACGACATAAAGCGCATCATTGCCGCCGCCGCCAGACATCACGTTCGAGCCGCCGAACCCATGCACGGTCTCGTCGGCATTGCTGCCGATGAAACGGTCCACCTCACCACCGATATTGGTCAGCAGGAAGCGCTCGATGTTGGAATATGTGTCACCTTCGGCCGTGTTGCGCGTGCCCCCGTTCAGGACGTCTACGGTCACGCCACCAACCTGGTTTGCCTCATAGTTGGCATTGTCGCGCACGCCAACGGTGCCGTTGAAGGCTTCTGCCGCGAGAGTCGCTTTGAAATTCGCCATTATATCCCCACAGATTTAGAAGGACACGAAAAGCCGAGCGTCCTTGGATGAATCAATTTTAGTGCGTGCGCACATTGGCAGGCTCGCCCTTTCTATATCGCGGACATTAACGAAATAGCAACAATTCTATGATCGCCACTTTATAGTTCTTTGCGGATTGCCATATTTCACGGCATTGGAATTACAGAATTCAACCTCAGGGCGATCTCAGTCGACATAATAATCTTTATACTGGCCGCCGTAATAGCCATAGCCATAGCCGTCATAGGAATACTTCGCGGCTTTTGCCTCGTTCACCATGGTCATGACGACGCCGACCATGGGAGCGCCGATCCCGTGCAACTGCTTGACTGCCTCTGACGCGGCGCCGCGCGGCGTGTCATCCCATTTGACCGAGAACACCACCCCGTCGACCAGTCCCGACACGATGCGCGAATCGCTGACCACCAGGGTTGGCGGCGTGTCCAGAACCACCAGGTCATACTCCGCTTTCAGACGCTCGATCAGGGTGCGGAACTTCAGCGACGACAGGATGTCGGCGGCGTTCTGGGTGGGCCGTGTGTCACCCGCGCGCATCAGCAGCACATGCAGGCCGGTCTCAGCCTCGGTGCTGACGGCATCCTCCAGCGCGTCGGGATCGTTCAGCGCGGCCATCAGGCCGGGCCGGTCGGCGTCGATGTCGATCAGGGTGGACACCGCGGGCAGGCGCAGGTCGCAATCCACGATGATGGTCTTGCGCCCCATCTGCTGACTGGTCAGCGCCAGCAGCACGGCCGTGGTCGACTTGCCCTCGCGCGGGGTGGAGGATGTCATCATCACCACCTTGGGCGGGGCATCGACATTGGAAAACAGGATCGAGGTGCGCAACCCCCGGATCGCCTCGGCCAGGGCCGAGCCGGGCTTGTCGCGGAAATGCTCGACGATCTTGCGCCGCTTGTTGTCGGTTCCGGGGATCATCGGGATGCTGGCCAGCACCGGCAGGCGCAACTGATCCTCGACCAGCGCGGGGCTGCGGAAGGTGTTGTTCAGCCGGTCCAGCAGGAACACCAGCCCCGCCCCCAGCACCAGCCCCGCCACACCGCCGATCGCCAGCAGGCGGCGCTTGCCATCGGTCACCGGGCCGCGCGGCACCTCGGCGGGGGAAATCACCCGCGCATCCGCCGATTGCAGGCTTTCCTGCTGCGAGGTTTCCTGCAACCGGCCAAGGAAGTTCTCATAGAGCAACCGCGAGGCCTGGGCCTCGCGCTCCAGCTGGCGCAGTTCGATCGCAGCCGCGCTCTGATCCAGCGCCTTGCCTTCCAGGTCGCGCACCCGGCGGGCCAGTTCGGCCACCTGATCGCGCGCCGCGTCGCGTTCGACCGCGACGGATGCCACCACCCGTCGTGCCTCGGCCATGATCTTGCGCCGGGTCTCGTCCAGCTGTGCCTCGAGCCGACGCACCGAGGGGTGATCGGGCCCGACGCTCGACCGCAGCGCGGCCATTTGCGACATCAGATCGCTTTCTTCCTCGCGGTAGGTCTGGATCAGCACGGTGCGGCGAAACTCGGGCACGGCTCCGACATCGGCCCCCTCGGCCAGCGCCTGGCGCAGGCGGTTGACCTGGGCCGACAGCTCGATTTCGCGGGCGCGCGCGGCCCCCAGGGCTGCGTTGAACTCGGTCAGTTGCGCCTGGGTGATCTCGACGGTCTGGCCCGCATCGGTGGCCAGTCGCGCCTCGGCCTCGGCCACGGCGTTCTCGGCCACTGTCACCCGTTCCTGCAAATCCAGCACCCGGTCGCTCAGCCATTGCGTGGCCGAGCGCGTGGCCTCCAGCTTGCCCTCAAGCTGATCGACGATGTATTGATCCGCGATCGCGTTGGCGACCTGGGCCGCCGTGTTGGGGGTCTTCGCCACGAATCCGATCTGGATCACGGTCGAGCCGCGCACCGCGGTCAGTTGCAGACCGTCCCGCACCCGGTCGATCATCGCCAGGCGCAACCGACGCTCCTGCAGGGCGGGATCGGGCGGCGGTGGCGGCAGGCTGGCCAGCCCCATGGATTGCAGCATTTCGGTGAGTTCCGGCGGCAGGGTCAGCCAGTCGAACCAGCCCGGCTCGGGCGGGGGGGCCATCGCGGGGTTGAACTCGGGGTTGCGGCCCAGGTTCAGCGTGTCGATCACCCGCTCGATCAGCGCGGTCGAGCGCAGGACCTCGATCTGGTTTTGCAGATCGGCCCCGCGTTCGTAATTGCGATCGGCCACCACTCTGCGTCTGTTTAAGCAAGCTTGCGCTGCTGCTGGTCAAAGATCACGCTGGCGGTGGCGCGATAGACCGGCACCTGCTGGCTGGCAAAGAACCACGCCAGCGTCAGGCAGAACAGCATCGCGCCAAGGATGACCCATTTGCCGCCCCACAACATGCGCAGCAGCACGCTCAGGTCGATGCTGTCCTCGTCACGCGCTTCGGAAAGGCGCGCGCCGGGGGCGGCCATGATGTCGGTGGGTCGGTTGGGGCTTTGCATCATGTCGCTTTATCCGGTTTGGTCATTTGGGCCAAGCACCTGCCTCTGTGCCAGGATCAATTTCCAATTCGCTCGATCGCGGGCGTCCTGCACATAGGCCGCCGGGTTGGGGGTGAAAAAGCCGGTGATGCCAAAGAAGTTGGCCAGCTTGGCATTGGCGCTGTCGGACACGTACAGGATGTCGTCGTCGCGCATCCGGAATGCCTTGGCGGTAAAGAACGCCCGCGGATCGGTCATGTCGAAACGATAGATCGTGGGCACCTGCGTGCGGCCCACGAACTTGCTCAGGTCGGTGCCGATGGCCTGCAACTCGCGTGGCGGGGCCTGGCGATAGACGAACACGCCCTTCAGGCTGGCACGCGGTGTGGTCAGGCCACCCGCCTCGCCCAGGACGTCGATCAGCGATACATCGACCTGCTCCAGCGTGACCAGCGCGTTGGACCCGGTGGCCCCCATCACCTGAACCTGCGTGCGCCGCGGTTCCAGCGAGATCAGATCGCCCTTGCGCACATAGGGGTTCAGCCGCGACGTCCCGTAGGCATCGCGCAGCACCGCACGCCAGGTGGTGCCGCCGCGCGACAGGGAAACGATGATGTCCTCGGCCGCGCCCGCAGGTCCGCCCGCGCGCCCGACGATGTCCAGCAGCCGCCGGTCCGACAGGTTGATCGGATAGGTGCCGGGACTGGTGATGCCATCACCGATCACCGACACGGTGGCGCTTTGACGCTCGACCAGTTGCACAAAGGCGGTGGGGTTCACCAGCACCTCGGACAACTGCTGGGTCAGCAGGCTTTCCAGCGCCTGCACGCTGCGCCCGCGCGCGGTGACGCGGCCCAGAAGCGGCACCGCCACGGTGCCATCCTCGGCCACCACCTGGCGCGGCAATGGCGTGGTGGCGATGGGGTTGATGGTGGATTGGGCAAAATCGATGAACCCGGCGTCATTGTTGGACACGATCGAGATATCCAGCACATCGCTGACCCCGATCGTGAAACTGGTGGGGCCGCCATTGGGCATCTGCCAGTTCGTCTCGGACACGGTTCTGGCCAGGGTCTGCGCGAAATTCATGCCCACATCGACCAGGACAAAGGGTTCTTCGGTGCCGCTGCGGTCCACCGCCTGCGCACCGGGCGTGCCGGCGATCCGGCTGGCATCGGGTCCGGTGCCGCCACAGGCGACAAGCCCGGTCATGGCCACCAGCAGCAGGCAGAAGCGAAAGAATGTCATACGTCCAAATATCCCCAAGCAACCCTTACAGGCCCATTTCCCCTTACAGGACACATCCCGCAGGCGACACGGTGCCGCACGACCGACACGGCCCATGAATCCCGCGCGCCAGACAGGGCAAGTATCCCGAGGGGACCGGCCCGCATGGCACCGCCGCGATCAATTCAGACCGATCCCCCCAGGGTCCGGCATTCCTTGTGCTTCATCTCAGCCGGGGGCAGCATTGCAACAGGTTTTGCCCCGAACCGGCTTGGCGCGGGGCACAAAAGCCCATATCTGTGCAGCATGTTTTCATTCCTGCGCAAACAGCCATCGCCGGTGTTCGATGCCGCCCCTGCCCCGGATGTCCCGCTGGCGGTGATCGGTGACATCCACGGCAGCGATGGCCTGCTGGAACGCCTGCTGGACCGGCTGGACGCCCAAGGCGACCCGGCCACAAGGGTCTGCGTGGGCGATTACGTTGATCGCGGTGAAAACAGCGCCGGGGTGATCGACCTGCTGATGACGCGTCAGCAGGCCGATCCCGACCGGCTGATCTGTCTGATGGGCAACCACGAACGCATGATGCTGGATTTCCTGGATGCCCCCGCCCGCTGCGGGCCGCGCTGGATGAAACACGGCGGGATGCAGACGGTGGCCAGCTTTCGCATCACGCCGCCTTCGGCCGGGGCCGGGGATGACGACTGGCGTGATCTGCGCGACAGGCTGGAATCGGCCCTGGGCGCGCGGCGCGAGGCTTGGTTGCGCGCGCGGCCTCTGCTCTGGCAATCGGGTAATGTGGCGGTGGTGCATGCCGGGGCCGATCCGGCCCTGCCGCTGGCGGACCAATCCGAACAGGCGCTGCTGTGGGGCCATCCCGATTTTGACCGCACCCCGCGCCGCGATGGTATCTGGGTGGTGCATGGCCATACCATCGTGCCTGAACCGACCGCCGATCAGGGCCGCGTGGCCACCGACACCGGGGCCTATGCCACGGGGCGGTTGACCGCGGCGATGATCGACAGCAGCGGCGTGCGCTTTATCCGGGCCTGACGTGTGGGGGTAAGGCCCGTTCAGACCGGGCTGGTTGCTGCCCAGTCTGAAACAAGCGCGGCAAAGCCGTCCTCCAACGCGCTGTCACAGTGCCACGTTGCCTTGTGCCGTCGGCCCGCATTCTGCTGGCCAGGGATCAGGAAATGCGTCTCGTCCCCGCCGATGTCGCGCAGCATCTGGCCGTTGATATCCAGCTTGAAATACTCGGGTGCGATGGTCAGAACCTTTGCCCCCGGCCGGGTGCAGAATGCACACAGGTGCAGCTGCGATCCGACAGGCCCCGCCATATGCGTGGCCCCGCGCGCCAGGGCGACCTGGTCGGCAAAGGGCAATTCCTGCGGATGGATGACGGTGAAACCGTGGCGTTCCATCAGCCCGTCCAGCGCGGCCAGACCCGGCCCGCCGCGGCTGTCGTCGGTCAGCCGACTGCGCGACAGCCACAGGCGCGCGGGCGTGTCGCCGGGGCGGGCATCGGCGGCAATACGCCCCCCCGCCTGGCGCATCATGCGCGAAAACACCGGGTTCCAAAGCGCCCCGTAGGGCGCGATGCGGCGGGGCACGATCAGCCGCTCGATCCGCACGGGCCTGTCGGCAAACCGGATCTGATCGTCGGCAATCCCGATCCCGTTCAGCACCTGCCGGGCATAGGACGGAAACCTTGCACCCGTCGGCCCGGTGCCCAACAACCCTTGCCCCAGGATGCCGTCGATCTGGCCCGGATCGACCAGACCGGCCTCGAACGGCCACAGACGCGCAGGCATGTCGGTCAGGACATGGCCGAAATGGGCATAGAACAGTTCGGCGAACAGCCATGTGCCCTTGATATCGTCGATATCCATGGGCAGATCGGCCGCCCATCGGTCCTGTTGCCGCGTGACCACAGAGGGCACGGCCCAGGATTTTCCGAAACTGTCGGGAAACAGGCCACCATCCGGCTGCCACCGGCAGGCCGACGATCGCTGCGCGCCGACCCAGCGTGGCGGCGCGTCCATCGCGCATCGGTAGTGGGACTGCGTCGCCGAGAGTGCTACTTCCGATGCAGAACAGGGCATGTCGCGCGGCACTCATGACATAGTGCGCGCCCGATGGGTCGTGCTCGTCTGCGGCGTGGTCTGACGCCGGGCAGCTCGGCAAGTGGTTCGCGTCGCCTGTCGCGGTGGCGATCTGCGACGGGTCGACCCTGGGCAGTGCTGTCGAGCTGGCGCGTGCAGGCCCTGCGGCGCAGCAGGGCTGGGAGCTGCCGAGCTAACGCCAGCTGGAAGACGTCGTCGATGCTGGGACCGGAGCGTCGAGCAGTGCCGCCGCCTTGCCCGCCCGCAGCCGGTTGCTCAGCCGCATCGCCTTGCCGACAAGGCCATCGCCCGGCTTGCGGCCCTGCCCTTTATCCGGTGCCATGCGCCAACTGGCCGGGACAGCATCACCAAATCGGGCCGTCACCGCGGTGTATTGCGGGGCCAGCGCTGCGGCCAGTTGCGCGGCCAGCTCGGGCGGCAGGCTGGTGCTGCGCCCCAGGTTGACCCGCTTGTCGGCCTGCACCGTCACCGGGGCAATGCCCAGAAAGGCGCAGATGCGGTTCACGCTGTCTTGGGTGAACAGATCCTCGTAAAAGGCATAATGGATGCGCTCGGCAGGCACTGCCGCCTCGAGCGCGGTCATGGTGCGGGCGTAATCGACACGCGGAATGCGGGCCGGGTTGCGCCGGGCCAGCAACTCGCGCGCGTGCCCGATGCATTTGTCCAGATAGGCGGCATCGGACAGCTTCTTGGCCTTGGCGCTGTTGGACATGCGGATCTGCGACCACAGCCGCTCGACCGGGTCGCGCAGAATGAAGATGAACCGCGCCAGGCCTGATGCTGTCCATCTGGGCAAAGGCGTCGCTGTCCAGCACGGAATAGGACGGGGTGAAATCGCAGATGATCCGCTGGCCGTCATAGCCGGTCAGCAGGTGCTCGACATAGGGGCGGTGATCGCCCGGCGTGGTGGCATGGATCGACAGCCGGTCCACCAGCAGCCGGGCCCGGCGCAGGCGCGCGCGGTTGGCCGGGTCCACCTTTTCGGTCATCTCGGCCACGGTCCGGCGTAATTGCGCCAGCCGGTCGGTCATATGCCCGGCCTCGCCCTTGTCATAGAGCGCGTCGAAATAATGCAGCTCTTTCGTGGGCAGGCTGTGGCAGTCGTCGCTCTGGCTCAGGCAATCGAACAGCCAGCTTGTCCCGGCCTTTTGCGCCCCGATACCATAGGCCATGCAGGCGCCCTCGGGCAGCAGCCTGCCGCCCTTTGCCGCTGGTTTTTTCGCGGCGGCTGGTTTTGCGGGTGATTTATTTGCCGATTCTGATGCCTGGGTCGCGTCGGGCAGCCCGACAAAGCGGCGCACGTCCTGTGCCACGGTGGCGGCCTGGGCGGGCTTGTTGAAAAACCCGTGGCCCGCATCGGGAAAGCCCCGAAACCTGCACTGCTCCTTGGGCCACAGCGCGGCAAAGCGGCGGGCCTGGGCGATCGGCACCACCTCGTCGCGCCCGCCATGGGCGATCAGACAGCGCAACCGACCCGTCAGCGGATGCCCGGCATAGCGGATCTGCGGCGACAGGGCGGTGTGGACCACGGGCGTCAGCACCCGGTTGGCAAATCCCTCGGGGCCAGTATCGGTGACCGGGTTCAGCAGGATCAGCCCGGACACTGCCTCCTGCACCGCCGCGGGCGCACCCATCACCGCGTCCAGCGCCAAGAGCCCGCCAAAGGAGGCCCCAAGCACGAAAAGCCGCCCATCCTCGGGCAATTGGCCCTGCACCCAGACCAGCGCCCGGGCCGCATCGGCGCGCATATCGTCGAACACGGCTCTGTCGCGGTTGAGCGTGCGATATTGCGGCACCGTCACGCAGATTGGGTGGGTTGCAAGGCCGCCTTGTGTCAGCAGGCGCAAGAAAGGGGCCATCATCGCGGGATTGCCATCGACCCCGCCGCCGCCGTGAAAGGCCAGGATGCTGATGCCGCCGGGGGCTGTGGGGGTCATGGGGTCCGTGGAGCTCCACAGATCCGCCATCAGGCCCTGTCCGATGTCGTGCCTTTGTGCTGTGTCCATGGTGACCTGGCTCCAATCTGACCGCTGCGGGCTCCTGCCCCGTATCCCGTCATGGGCGGCTGGTGGCCTTCAGGCGTCATAGCATTGCCCATGGGGGCGCGAAAGATGCCCCGGTACAGCCATGCTCCAGCCTGCCGCGCGCAGGAATATGTGGGATTTCTCACTTGCAACAGGGCGCGTCGCGTGCTGGTTAGAACGAGGTCGGCAGGCAAGATTTCCCGCCGGGAAAACACGTTCTGGAGACTTGCCCGATGCTGCGGCGTCTGATCAGCCTTTATGCCCGATACGCCGCCGCGCACATGGATGTCACCCTGCCCCGGCAGTCGATCACCGATCAGACCGGCGAGGTCATCGGCTATGTCGATGCCACCCGCCTGCACGCGGGTCGCCTGCGGGTGACAGGCTGGGTGCGGGCCGCGCGGCTGCGGCTGATGCTGGCCGGGGCCGAGGTGTCCGGCGCCCCCACCCTGCGCCGAGAGGATGTGGCCACAGCCCTGGGCCTGCCGCCGACGCTGGGGTTCGACCTGTCGGTGCCCGCCAGCCCGGCCATCCTGCGCAACAGCGAGGCACCGGGTCTGATCGTCACGCCTCTGCCCGGCGCGGCCGAGGTCGATCCGCTCAGCCTGCCTGCGGCTCTGCCCCGCCGCCATCGTGCGCGGTTGATCCTGGGGTTTGCCCGCGCAGTCACGCGGTCGCTGCCCGCGATGGTGGGCCTGGCGCTGACCGGCGACCCCGTCCATCGCGCCC
The DNA here is from genome assembly GCF_965284195.1 of Rhodophyticola sp. Taxonomy (NCBI): domain Bacteria; kingdom Pseudomonadati; phylum Pseudomonadota; class Alphaproteobacteria; order Rhodobacterales; family Roseobacteraceae; genus Rhodophyticola; species Rhodophyticola sp. The sequence goes on from NZ_CBDIRM010000002.1 coordinate 78,073, forward strand.
GCTGCCCGCGATGGTGGGCCTGGCGCTGACCGGCGACCCCGTCCATCGCGCCCGCATCAAGGACCGGCTGGGGCTGGGGCTGCCGCAATCGGGCGGTGCGATCGCTGCGGGTCTGCTGCCTGGCGATGCAGCACCCGCACCTACGCACGGGCAGACCGCGGCGCGCATCGACATCGTGCTGCCGGTCTATAACGCGTTCGATCTGTTGCAGGAGTGCCTGGCCCGGGTCGAGGCCCATACCGACCTGCCCTACCGGCTGATCCTGGTCGAGGACGGCTCGACCGATACCCGCATCCTGCCCTTTCTGCGTGACTGGGCCGCCAGCCGCGCGCAGGTCGACCTGCTGGAGAACCCGCAAAACCTGGGCTTTATCGGGGCGGTCAATCGCGGGCTGGTCCATGCGCTGCAGGACAGGGACACCACCGGGGCGGTGGTGTTGCTGAACTCCGACGCTCTGGTGCCTGCGTGCTGGGCCAGTCGGCTGGTGGCGCCGCTGAGCGACCCCACGGTGGCCAGTGTCACGCCGATGTCCAATGACGCCGAGATATTCTCGGTGCCCGCGATCTGCACACGCACAATGCTGCGACCCGGTCAGGGCGATGCCATCGACGCCGTGGCCGCGCGCATCGCCCCGGACGCCCCCCAGGTCGTGGCCCCAACCGGGGTGGGGTTCTGCCTGGCGCTGGGGCGGCCCTGGCTGGCGCGCCTGCCCGCACTCGATCCTGTTTTCGGGCGCGGATACGGCGAAGAGGTCGACTGGTGCCAGAAGACCGCGCGCCTTGGCGGGCAGCACCTGGGCTTGCCGGGGTCTGTTCGTCGAACATCGCGGCGGCGAAAGCTTTGGCTCGGATGAAAAGGCGGCGCTGGTGGCAAAGAACAACGCCATCGCGGCGCGCCGCTATCCCGGATATGATCAAAGCGTGCAGGATTTCATCGCCGCCGATCCGGCGCTGACCGCGCGGCTGGCGCTGGGGCTGGCCTGGGTCGGCACGCTGGACGCGGATCGCGCGGTGCCGGTCTACATGGCTCATGCGATGGGCGGCGGGGCCGATCACTGGTTGGAACGTCGAGTGGCCGACGATCTTGAGTCGGGGCATCCATCGGTCATCCTGCGGGTGGGCACGGCGCATCGCTGGCGGCTGGAGCTGGTCACGCCGCAGGGCCGGATCACCGGCTATGGCGACGAGGCCGCAGAAATCACCCGCCTGCTGGGCCTGCTGCCGCGCAAGGCGGTGATCTATTCCTGCGGTGTGGGCGATCCCGATCCGGTGGACCTGCCCGCGCTGCTGGTGGCATTGACCGGGCCACAGGATCATGCCGAGATGCTGTTTCACGATTACCTTCCGTTGTCGCCGTCCTACACGCTGCTGGACAGCAACTGGACGTATCGTGGTCCCGTGGGCACCCCGCGCGATGATCCGGCCCATACCGCGCGCCGCGCCGATGGCAGCATCGTGACGCTACAGGACTGGCAATCGGCCTGGGCCGCGTTTGCCGCCCGCGCCGACCTGGTGGTGTTCTCGGAGGACAGCGCGGCGCAGGTCGCCGCGGTCTGGCCGGATCTGGCCGATCGCATCGTGCGGCGGCCCCATGTCATGCGTCACGCGGTGCCGCGCCTGCCTGCCCCCGCCCCCGACGCGCCCCCGGTGCTGGCGGTGCTGGGCAATATCGGGCGGCAAAAGGGTGCCGCCGTGGTCCAGCGCCTTGCAACCATGCGCGCACAGGACGGTCACGGGCCGGGCCTTGTGCTGATCGGCAATATCGATCCGGCCTTTGATCTGCCGGGCACAATCGCCGTGCATGGCGATTACCACGTGGCCGACCTGCCCCAACTGGCGCAGCGGCATGGCATCACCCATTGGCTGATCCCCTCGGTCTGGCCGGAAACCTTCTGCTTTACCGTGCACGAAGCGCTGGCCACCGGCCTGCCGGTTCTGGCCTTCGGACTGGGCGCGCAGGGGGCGGCGGTGCGCGCAGCGGAGAACGGGATCGAGATGCCCTTTGACCTCGAGGCCGATCTGGCCCAAACCGTGCGCGACTGCATGGCCCGCGACCCGGCCGAAGCACAGGCGGAGATACCGGCAGGCAAGCGGGCCGAAACACGGACCGAAACTCGGGACAAGACACCAGCAGGCACACGGAAACAGGCCGGAACAACAACGGAAAAAACGTGATGAACGAGACAGTATCGATATCCTGGCTGAAATCGCGTGGCGTCGAGGTGCTCAATCGTCCTGGCGGCAAGGTGAACCTGCCCAGGCACACGGTGATCGAGGCGCCCTCAAGCCTGAAATGGACGCAGTACGAGTATCTGATCGAGCTGGGTGCGTTCTCTTACCAGGTGTCGGGCTATTGCTTTGGGGCCAAGATCGGCCGCTACTGCTCGTTCGGCGAGGATGTGCAGATCGGCCGCCAGAACCATCCCACCACATGGGTATCCACCAGCCCGGCGTTCTATCTGGGCGAACGGCTGTTCGATCTTGGCACCGGGTTCGAAGGGGCCGAAGGCTATCACAGCTACAAGTTTGATTTTCAGGGCCCGCCCACCAAGGCACGCGTCACCACCATCGGCAACGATGTCTGGATTGGTCACGGGGCCTATATCGGCGCGGGCGTGACCATCGGTGATGGGGCCATCGTGGCCGCCCATGCGGTGGTGACAAAGGATGTGCCGCCCTATGCGGTGGTGGCGGGCAATCCCGCGCAGATCCGCAAATGGCGCGTGGCGCCGCAATTCGTGACCCCCCTGCTGCGCCTGAGATGGTGGCGCTATGCGCCCTGGCAGCTTGATCACCTGGACCCGTCGGATATCCAGGGCTTTCTGGCCGGATTGCACCAGATGAAGGATGTGGAACCCTTTGCCCTCGATGTGGTCGACCTGCGGACCAAATGACGATGACCGCATCCACGGACACCACCATCGTCTTTCTGCATATCCCCAAGACAGCAGGTCAGACCATCCATTCCGAACTGGCCCGCGTGGTCGGGGCAAAGGCCGTATCGCCGGTGCGCGTGCATACCCAGGCCGCCCGCGGGGTGGCGCAGATGCCGCCCGGATACCGGCTCTATTCCGGGCATATCGACTGGGAGGCGCTGGACACCCTGCCCGGAGCCGCGGTTCGTGTTCACCGTGCTGCGCGACCCGCTGGAACGCATCGCGTCCTTCTATTTCTACCTGCGCCGCCAGGGCGAGGGCCTGAGTGCCGAAGAGCTTGCCAAGCCTGAGCGCACAGGGATGCGCATGGCGCTGGAACATGGGCCGGACACGTATTTTTCGGCAACGAGACCCCGGCGCGGCGCAAGTTCATCCTGGATCATTACCACAGTCATTATTGCGCCTATCTTGCGACCCGCAGGCTGCGTGGCTATTCGCAGGTCGCCGATGTGCCGCGGGGCGAGTTGGTCAAGCGCGCAGTGGTGGCCGCGCGCGGGCTTAACGGGGTCTATGGCGTGGATGGGCTGGACCGGCTGGAACAGGATCTGAAAACCCGTCTGGGCATCACCGTTGATTTGACCGGAAAGTTCGTCAACGCCGATCCGGCAGGGCAAGAGACCCGGCGCTGGCCCGGCTGGAAGCGATGATCGAGAAGGAACAGACAGTGGTGCGCCTGAAACGGTTCGCGCTGGCCGATCAGCTCTTGATGTTCCGCCTTGGCCTGGGGCCGAAACCCGAGCGCCCCGAAGGCTGAAACCATGAGGTCGAATAACCGCGCTAAACCATCTTCTTGCTGAAGTTGTCGATTTCCGACGGGCGCGCGTGTGACGCCGGTACCGGTATCCCGAAACCAGACGCTGATGCCGCCGCCCTTCCCGGGGATCACATTGGAGCTGCGAGACAGCTGAAGGTCGAAACGGTCCTTCCTGATAGCCTCAGACTACATGGCCTCGGACGCTACGGGCTTTTCGCATCGTATCAAGATGCGTGACCATCTGCTGCGGTGTGATCGTCAGCGGCAGGATATGGGCATCGGGCACGGCCAGGTCACGCAACCGCGACTGCGGCGCGCCGATGTCGAAGATCACGATCGGCAACCCGCTCTCGATCGCGGCGGACAACGTATAGGAATAGGTTTCGGGCAAGCGTGAGGGTTGCAGGATCACGTCAAGGCCCAGCGTCTCGAGCCGTTCGGACAGGGTGTCATGGCTGTAGCGCCCGGCCACCTCGATCCCAGCCTCGGCCGCCAATTCGTCATTCTTGGTAAACCCCACCACCACGAATGTCAGGGGCAGCTTTTGCGCCTGGATCAACCGCGCGCAATCGATCAGATAGGTAAAGCCCTTGATCTCAGAAATCGCCCCGATCACGCCGACCCGCAGATCCTCGGCGCCCTTGCGCCGTTTCACGGCGCGCGCGCCGGGGGTGGCGGTGCCATGCGGCGCGACCCGGATGGCGATTTCCGGAAAATAGCGCGTCAAACGCTCGGCCACGTCACGGTCGGGCACGACGCAGGCCTCGGCCCCGGCCAGCAGCCTGCGGTTCTCGGCGCGCCACCAGTCGATATCGACGGTGCCGAATTCCGAGTGCAACGCCTTGAGGCAGGCCGCGCAGCCCTCGCTGCCCGGCTCGCCGCAATAGACGCCGTGCTGATCGGCCAGGTTGATGCGCGGACATACCGGCAGGTAATCGTGGATGACATAGCGCCAGGGCAGGCCCGCCTCTTGCACCAGGCGGTGCAGTTTCTGCGCCCCGAACCGGCCGAAATCGGCCAGGTGATGCAGATCGACGCGGGTGATGCCCAGTTCCCGCCACAGGGCGATGATGGCCTCGCGGTCACGCTCCAGATCCAGCGCCTTGAGGTTGGGCAGATCCGGGGCCTCGGCATGAAAATGCACGACCCGCCCGCGGCGCGGGCTGTCGGCGCGCATGCGAAACACCGAAATGCCGTCGCGGGCCATACGATCGCACTCTTCCTGCACGGCCTGTTCGGTGCCGCCGCCGCGCCCGTGCGAGATCACCAGCACGTTCTGCGCCCCCACCAGCCGCGCCATCCGCGCCTGATCGAGGCGCGCGCGGTGCGGGCGCAACGGATCGGCGGCGATGAACCGCTGCACGCGGGCATCGTATTTGGGATAACGTTCGTTGATCACGGCCGTTGCATGGCGCACCCTTTCGGCCTTTTGCCCCTGGAACGACATGTTGCCCAGGTGGCGAATCACCACGTTGGCCGTGATCATGTCCAGCCAGCCTGCCGCCTGCGCGCGCTGGCAGAAATCGTTCTCTTCGCCATAGCCGGTGCCAAAGGCCTCTTCATCGAAATAGCCCACCGCCTCCAGCACCGCGCGGCGAATATACATCGCAAACCCCACCCCGGTGGGGGCAGGCACCGGCTCGGCCTCGGCGTTCACCTCGACCGCGATGGCATCCAGCGTCTGATAATCCAGCTCCAGCGTGTGCGGATTGTCATGGGGAAAATGCGGATAGCTGCAAATCGTGCCGTTGTTGGTCAGCGGCGTCAGCGTGCCGATCATCCGGTCGGCCTGCACCGTGCGATACATCCGGTCGGCCCAGCCGGAATAGACCTCGGTATCGGAGTTGAGCAGGATCACATCCCGGTCGGGGTGCAGGCGCATGCCGCGGTTCACGCTTTTGACAAAGCCCTGGTTGGTGTCGTTGCGCAACAAGGTGACATGGCCGCTGTCGGCCAGGGTTTGCAGCGCGGCGCTCAGCTCGGGCTCGGGCGAGCAGTCATCTACCACCACCAGTTCGACCGCCAGGTCGTCGCGCGCGCGCAACACGTGCCATAGGCACGACAGGGTTTCGTCCAGCCCGCGATAGACCGGCACGATGATATCCAGCACCGCCCCTTGGGCCTCCTGCGGTGGCAGCGCCGCGATGGCGGCCATCAGATCGTCGGGGCGGGCAATCGTGACCCCGTCGGCGCGGCGCAGGCCCAGGTCGGCGTAATGCACCGGGATCGCGCCCTGCGCATCGCCCACGGCCAGGTAATGCGCCAGCGCGTGCAGTTCCGATTGTCGCGCCTCGGGGTTTTCGGCCAGATACCGCTGCGGATCGAAGATATCGCAGGCCACGCGGTCTGTCATGCACGCCGTGGCGGGCGTAATGGGAGAACAGATCGCCGCCTTGCTCGACCACGTCGCGGTTGCGCTTGGCATAGGCGTCATGATCGAAAAACGGCGTAGGCGAGACGCGCTGCCCCCGCCCGTGGCGCAGGAAATGCACCAGAGGGTTCATCCCCCGGTCGCCCTCCGGCATCTGGCGGGCGTAATAGGCGGTGTTGAACACCGCGCTGGGGTCGCGACCCTCGTCGGCGCCATAGGTCAGGTAATGGGCGATGGGGTCGATGCCAGCTTCGGCCACATCCGGGTACATCAGCCGATAGAAATCGGCGTCGAACAGATCGGGTGACAGGGACAGCAGCGCATGATCGGTGGGCGCAAACGGGCGCGCAGATCGTTGCAGCAACCGGCGGAGCCTGGAAATCACTCGTCTCATCACACCCTCAGATGTCGCGCACCATCCCGGCGACATCATCCAGTTTGTCCAGCCACACCGCGCGCTCGGCCGCGATTGGGGCCAGCCAGTCGGCCTGCTCGTCCCGGAACCGCTGCGCGTAATCGGTGTTGCGCGCGGTGCCCAGCTTTTCATGGCGGGGCTGGATATCGACGGGTGGCACATCGGGCCGCCCGGCATGACGCGCGATCACGTTCAGCATCTGATGCGGGGTCAGGGCGGTGATCTGCTCATAGCTCATGCGCAAAGGCCGCAGGCCCCACTCGGCAAACCAGCTCTCGCTCAACCGTTCCATAGACATGATCCGCATCAGGGATTTCCGGATCGCCAGCCGCTCATAGACAAACGCCGCATCGGCCGCGGCGCGCTGTTCGGCGCTGGCGGCCACGGATTGCGCAACATTGGTTGCCGCCATTTTCGCCAGCGACACCGCCTGGGCCACGATATCCTGCCGGATCAGCCAGAAGGCCGGGTCGGCCACAAAATGCTGCTTGAACCGCGCGGGGTCTCCAAAGGTCCGGTGTATATGATTGGCCGTGATCTCGAACCCGAAGACGCCGCCGCGATTGTCGCGCCGCATCACGTAATCAATATATTGATCAAGACTGGCAATGCCGTGCCTTTGCGCGTGCCGCCGGCAGAAATTTGGGTTGAAGACCTCTGTTGCGCACCCCAGCCTGTCCGACTGTTCGACAATGCCGGTCAACCACGAACTGCCCGAGCGGGGGGTGAAAAAGACCGCATAGCGGTTTTGCGCGGCTCCGCGCGTTAGCATGCGCCGCAACCGGGGCGTGGCGCTGGCCTCGGGATCGAAAATCACAGGTCCGGCAACGGGCAATTTCACGGCCTAGCGCTCCTTGAGCAGGTGTTCGACCAGCATGGCATAAAGCCGGATCGGCGGGGGCGTCTGATCGGCCTTCTGCTCCCGATCGACACTGTCGGCCCGATAAGGGTTGGGCTGACCGAAAGCGGCAAACAGCGCGTCGAAATCTCCCTCGTATCGTGCCAGAACGCGGCGGCGATCCGCCCCGGACAGCGCCTTCATGGGATAGTCCGCAAACAGCTTTTGCGCGTGCTGAAACAGTGTCTTGCGCAGCGCAGGAGCCATGTCTGTGGTCTTGCTGATGCGCATCACCTCCAGCACGGCGGCCGACACGCTGCTGTTGACCCTGGGGCCCGGGGTGATCGCGTTTTCCGACAGGCCCAGCAGGCGCAGACAGTCAGGGATCACATCCGCAGACTCGTAAGACCACAGGATGACCCGGTCCTGACCGAACGCATCGATCCAAGTGGTGACACATCCCGGCTGATCCATGACACGGTGCAACTGGTCAGGCGCATCCACAAACCCCTGCAAGGGTTTCCTGAACTTGTTCAGGGGTGATTTCATGCTCTGATTGTAGATCGACAACAACAGCTCGTCGGGGCGGCGCACCACCGCCAGAACGCGGATGTCGTCGCACGCGATCCCGTCTTTCAGGTGCTGCACCGCCTCGGGCGGCAGGGCCAGCAATTCCTCGCTCGACACGAATATGCGCGCATCCTTGTCCGCCCGGGCAATCACCGCGTTCAGCGCGTCCAGCTCGTCGGACAGGACCGGCACATCGCCCTTGTCCTGATCGCGCCGGCCCAGCAGGGCAAAGGCAAGGCGATGATGGCCATAATGATACCAGTTGGTATCGGGATAGATCACCCCGGCCCGGGCCAGCGTGCCGCGGTTCTGGTAGAATGTGCTTTGCAGGGCGGTGGTGCCGGTCTTGTGCGCCCCCACATGCAGGATGACAGATGCCATGTGATACCTCTTAGCCCTGACCGTGCGGGGTACTTGTGAAATGCGCGGCAAAAAACTCGACCGGGCGCGGAAAGGGCAATGTGCCCGCCGGGTCGCCATCCTCCCTTCGGGCAGGGGGTCGTGGAACAGGATGCCATCCGGTCGGCCCAGGTAGTCGCGGGCGATGCGGGCGTAATCCTCGGCCTGATCCATCGCCAGCTTGCGGCGCAGGGGGCGGGCACAAGGGCGCGTTCGGCCCCGCCTTCATCCTCTTGCATGATGGTGTGAATGATCCGCCCCCTGATCTCGGGCTCGATCTGCGCGCGCTGCACGAAATCGATCAGCGACAGGCTGCGCGGCGACAACGCGACATTCACCCGCTCGGCGGGGGCGGCACCAGGTCGGCCAGATCCGGCACGCCGATCCGGTTCAGGAAATGCGCCACCAGGTTGGGCTGGTTCTGCCCGGCCTCGTAGGGGCAGACGATGATCCGGTCGCGGCCAAAGATCGCCGCCATGTCATCCAGCAATGGGCCGAATTCGAAATACTGGCTTTGCCGCTGGGCATGGAACGCGTGATAGCTCTCAAAACTGCGCCGCCAGGGTGGCTTGGGCGTGGTCTTGATCGCCTGCGCAAATAGCGAGGGCCACCAGGCGTCATGACGCCTGAGATAGACCACGACGCTGGCATCAAGCCCGTCAAAGAACTCGGCCAGCATGTCGGGCTTGCGCCGTAGCACGAAATACTCGGAACTGATCACCACCGTGCGCGCCTCGGAGGCGGCGATTTCGGCCTCCAGCGCCTTGCGCAACGCGCGCCGTTCGTTGGCATCCCCAGCCTCGCGCGGACCGGCCCCAAAGCCAAGCGCGGTGCTGAGCCTGTAATGATAGCCTTCGCCGGGGCCACCCATGTCCAACCCGGTTTCTGGCCACAGCAATCCGGCCTCTTTCAGAGCCTGCCGGTTGTGATGCAGATAGCTTTGTATCGCGCTCGACCCAGTCTTGTTCATGCCGATATGAAGAAAGACTTTTGCCATCGCTATCCGACCTGCCCCGTCATTTGTAGTGTCTGCCCTCGGCAAAGCCGTTCTGCACGAAATGTGCCTTCAGATCGTCCAGCGTTCCGGCCTCGCAGGCCTCTTTCAGGTCGGTGTTTTTCGCCAGGTAGGCGGCTTCGTCGAAATCCAGCGGACAATACGGGCGCCCCTCGACATAGCCTTGGGTCACGAAATGGATCGTGGCGTCCTTTACCCCACCAGAATGGATGGCCTGATCTATGTCACTGTTGACCGCGCGATACCATGCCTCGTCCAGCGGAAAGCCGCTGACATAGGCCCGCAACAGCCATTCCAGCCCCTCGCGGCTCATCACCACGGCTTCGTGGCCCTGATCGAACCCGCGCAGATCAATAATTTCCTTGAGACGGTCGAACGTGACCATTTGACGTGTGTCAAACATGATAGCCCCCTGATCCGGACTGTAACGCGTTACTGTTTTCGGCTGTTCCCGACACGGCAGGACCGCAGGGCACCTGTAGCTGGCAGCATCTGGATGAGGTGCCTGTGATCACGGTGGGATGATTTCTGCAATGTGTGTCGAGACTTTTCGCAGCGCGTGGCTCACAGCCTATCGGCGAGTTCAACCACAAGGGCCAAACGCGATTCCGGTATGTCGTCATATGCGTATTCCCGTAAATAGGTTTTACTATCAGTTGATTTGAATTTCTCAGCCTTTGAATGGGCCGGTTGAGTATATCGCAGTTCTATAGGCGCAGTCTGCATCAAGTGACATGACCTGCACAACACGGTTCTGGGGCATGCAGGCGCGGAACAAAGGGGTGCCAAAGAGAGGAGCCAGAGCCCGCCCATGACCATGCCAGGCCGGGCGGTCAATTCGGATGCCCTTGTGCTTGAAGAGGATTTCGCTGCACGTGATGAGCGAAAACGTGTTCTCAGATTTAATCGGAAAAGTGGTTGTGGCATTAAAGAAAAAGAACAGTTCACGGCGTGGAGCAGCGATGAGCGCCGCGCTGAGAGGGCCTCTGGGGACCAGCGTTCATGAAGAAAAATCACCGAGGCCCTGTCAGAAGTCCGCTTTGACGGTACCGCCCCGGTGCTGAACAAGGATCTGTGCATCCTGGCCTTCTCCAATCGCAGCGGGTCCAATTTTCTGGGTGAGCAACTGGCCTCTCTGCCGGGGTCGGGGGGATCGGTGAGCAGCTGAACTGGAGCCGGGTCCTCAAATTCTCGCAAAAACACAAGCTGGACAGCTTTCCCGCCTATATCCGCAAGCAGGCTGAAATCAATGGCGGCGCGCGCTTGTGGGTGGTCAAGGCCAGCCCAAGCCAACTGTCGTTTCTACTGCGCTGGAACATCCCGGCGATGTTCCGCAATACCCGGATCATCCATATCCGGCGCAACGATCTGGCCGCGCAGGCAGTGTCGTTGCAATTTGCCAACCACACCGGGGTCTGGGTATCGCGCCAGAACCAGCTTGAGACTGCGGACAGCGATGTGCCTTATGACCTGCCTGCGTTGCAGAACAAGATCCATGCGGTGCAGGCGAAGAATGCGAATATCGAGATCTTGACCACCGCTGCCGGTTTGCCGTTTCAGACCGTCGTCTATGGACACCTTCTGGAACATCCGGGCCAGACCATGACGGATCTGGCCGCGTTTCTGGATGTCGACATTACCGGCTGGACCCTGCCTGAAACCAGGATCAAGAAACAGGGTCGGACGACAAATCGCGGATGGTCGCGCGCCTGCGCAAGGATCTGGCCGATATCGTCCTGTCCGACGGCTAAACGCACCGGCCCCTGTGGGCGTCACAACCGCCCCGACAGCGCCATCAGCCGCAGCAGCCGGTCGCCCTGCGGGGTCTGGCGGTGCAGGCCCAGCCGCGGCAGGGCTGCGGCCAGCGTCGGCCCACCGCGGCGGCGCGCCAGTATGAAGGCCCGTAGCATCAGCCGTGCCGGGGGCGTCAGCATCGTCTCGTGTCGGCGCAGCGCGATCAGGTTGGCGTTGATCCAGGCCGAATAGTCGCGCCGCGCCACCAGCCCCAACCGCCGCAGACGCCCGCGCACCGGGCCGTGATGGCCCAGCATGTTGCCACCGTGCTGGCGATACAGGACCAGTGGATCGGGATCGCACTGCACCCGCGCGCCGATGCCGGTCAGCACCTGGTAGACCCACCAGTCGTGATAGGGCACGCCCGCCGCCAGAGCGCTGTCCACGGTGCCCACCACCGCGCGGGCGGCGGCAGGTGACAGCACCATGGTATTGCCCGCCAGGATGTTCTGCACCAGCGCGTTGCCGAAACCCGGCGGCTGCGGGAACTGTCGGCTTTCGCCCAGGGGCACCAGCGCGTGATCGGTCAGAACCGTGCGGCAGGTCCAGAGCAGCGCGGCCCCCTGTTCTGCCCCGTTGGCCAGCAGCCAGTCATTGGCGCGGGCCAGTTTCCTGCGGCAGCCAGACATCGTCCTGGTCCGAGAACGCCAACGCCGCCTGTGGCGCATCCTGCGCCGCGCGCGCCAGCAGGGTCAGGAAATTCGCCGCCGCCCCGCACCCCGGCCCCGGCCCCGACCAGGCCAGCCGCCCCGGGTTGGCCCGGCCCCAGTCGGTCAGCAGGTCGGGTGTGGCGTCGGTCGATCCGTCATCGGCCGCCATCAGCGCCCAGTCGTGATGGGTCTGGGTCGTGAAACTGTCCAGTTGCGCGGACAGATGCGCCGCCCCGTTGCGCGTGGCCATCACGATGCGGATATGCAGTTGCGTCACGCAGGCGGCCCTTTTCGCAAACGCCTCCGGCGCTGCTGGCCTTGGCGGACGAAGTTCTGTAACTTGCCCGCGATCAACGCATTTCATTGGGCGGGGCACCATTTGACCGCAAAGACCACTCCGGCGCAATCGGCACCGACCACGGACCGGGACGCCACCAGCGATACATCCGGCAAGCCCGACACGTCAACGCAGCCCGGCACCGGCCCAGCCCCGCGGCGCAGAGCGCGGCAAGGCGCAGGGGGCCAATCATCCGGGCCGTCATCCGAGCAATCGGCGGGCAAGCCACAGGAAACTTCACAGGATCCTCCTCAGGACGACGCCCATGCGGCCGTGGCCGAGCGTCAGCGCATGGCGCAGCGCCTGCAGGAACTCAAGACCCAGAAGCTGCGCCAGCAGGTCGCCGAAATGGAGGCCGAGGTTGCCGGCGACAAGGAGGACAAGACCGACCAGCAGGACAAGCCAAAACCGGCGCAGCGCCAGATCGCCCCCCCGGTGGCGCCTGCGCGCAGCAAGCTGCGGCACTGGCTGGCACTGGCCAGTTTCGTGGTGCTGGTCGGGCTGCCGGTGCTGGTCTCGGCCTGGTATCTGTGGACGCGCGCGCAGGACCGCTATGTCTCTTACGCAGGATTTTCCGTGCGCACCGAGGAAATCGGCTCGGCGTTCGAATTGCTGGGCGGGGTTGCGCAGATGTCGGGCTCGTCCTCGTCGGATACCGATATCCTGTATAAATTCATCCAGAGCCCGGAGCTGGTGGCGCGCACCAATGCACGGCTGGACCTGCGCGAGATCTGGGGCCTACCGGCAAGGACTGGGGCGACAGCAGCCATGATCCGGTGTTCGCCTACAACCCTGCCGGGGTGATCCCCAGTTTCTTTGGCACCGAGGCACGCCCGCCACGGGGGTCGATCGAGGATCTGACCGATCACTGGGCCCGCATGGTCAAGCGTCTCATTCCGACAGCGGCACCGGGCTGATCGACCTCGAGGTGCAGGCCTTTACCGCGACCGAGGCGCAGGCCATCGCGCAGGTATCTATGAAGAAAGCTCGGACATGATCAACCGGCTGTCGGCCATCGCGCGCAACGATGCCACCGCCTATGCCCGCGACGAGCTGAATCAGGCGGTGGAACGTCTGAAACAGGCCCGCCAGGCGATGACGCGGTTCCGCAACGAGACCCAGATCGTCGATCCCTCGGCCTCGATCCAGGGGCAGATGGGCATTCTCAGCTCGCTCCAGTCGCAGCTGGCGCAAACCCCTGATCGATCTCGACATCCTGCGCCAGACCACCCGCGAGAACGACCCGCGCATCACCCAGACCGAACGCCGCGTGCAGGTGATCGAGGACCGCATCGAACAGGAACGCCGCAAGCTGGGGCTGGGCAGCAACAGCGCGCAGGCCAGCGACGAAAACGCATTCGCCAACCTTGTCGGTCAATACGAAAGCCTGGCGGTCGATCTGCAATTTGCCGAGCAAAGCTATACCGCCGCGCTGTCGGCCTTTGACACGGCCCAGGCCGAGGCGCAGCGCCAGAGCCGCTATCTGGCGGCCTATGCGAACCCGACGCTGCCGGAATCGCTCGACCCGGCCCGACCGGCTGGAACTGACCGGGCTGCGGCGCACGCTACGCGCTTCGACATGGGCCACGCTGGTGCATGGCGGTCTATGCCGCTGCGGGATCGGCGATGATCGTCCTGCACGATCTGACCAAGGTGTTCCAGATCAACGACACCACCAAGGTGGTGGCCAACCGGCTGAACACGGTGTTTCCAACCGGAGTGTCGGTGGGGCTTCTGGGGCGCAACGGGGCGGGCAAGTCGACTCTGCTCAAGGTGATCGCGGGCACTTCGGCACCGACCAGCGGCGAGGTCCTGTCGGATGGCAACATCTCGTTTCCCGTCGGGTTGGCCAGCTCGATGCACCCCGACATGACCGGGGCGCAGAACACCCGCTTTGTCGCGCGCATCTATGGTGCCGACACCCGTGAGATGAACCGCTTTGTCGCGCATTTCGCGGACCTGGGCGAGCATTTCCACCTGCCGGTGCGCACCTATTCGTCGGGCATGCGCTCGCGGCTGTCGTTCGGCATCAACATGGCGCTGCAATTCGACACCTACCTGATCGACGAGATCACGGCAGCAGGCGATGCTGCGTTCCGCGAGAAAAGCGGGAAGGTGTTCCGCGCCCGGATGGAAAACTCGGGCGCGATCTTTGTCAGCCATTCGATGAACACCATGCGCGACATGTGCGAGGCGGGCGCGGTGCTGGAAAACGGGCAACTGACCTATTACGATGATATTGAGGATGCCATCGCGCATCACGAGGACAACATGGCGGCACATCGGCAAGGCTGAGCAGGCAAGGCGGGCGCCGGGCCTTTCGCATGCGAAAGATCGGGGCACGGGCCACGGTCAGCCAAAAAGATATCCGGCGCGGGCAGGTCAGTCGCCTTGATGCTTGTCCCTGTGCTCGCCCAGCACCGTGTCATATATGCCCACAAGCTGATCGACCTGGTCGCGCACCTTGCGGGCCGCGGGCGGCTTGCCCGGCGGGCCAAGATAGCGGCCGGGGTCGCCATCGATCCGGCCCAGCACCTCGGCCAGACCCTGATAGCTGGACACATCCACCCGGTGCCCGGTCACGCCCTCGACGATATCCGCCCCGATCGCCCCGCGGTCCGAGGTGACGACCCAGGCCCCGCAGGCCATCGCCTCGCGGGTAACAAGCCCATAGCTTTCGGGCCAGATCGACGGTGCCAGCAGAACGTCGATGCGCGCATAGAGATCGGCGATGTCAGATTGCGCCACCTTGGCGGTGCGGGTGACAGGGGTGGTGCCCCAGATCTCGTGCGTCACGGTGCCCGGCGGCAGGCTGTGGTCGATCAACAGCAGTTCCAGGTTCTCATACGGGTTGGCCAACAGCGCGTTATGCACCAGGTGGATGCCCTTGTGCCGCGACGCACCGCCGATATGGGCCAGCGCGCACGCACGTCGACGGCCAGGCAGCACTTGGTGCCAGTCGGCAGGGTCCGACACCCCGTTCTCGGTGATCTCGATCCGCTCCAGCCCGCAGGTGCGGTGCAGCTCGGCAAAGCTGTCGGAGACCGCCAGCAACCGCGCCGCGCCCTGCAGGGGACGCGCCAGCGCCTGTGCGCGGGTCGGGAAATCCGCCCTGTCCTGCCGGGTGTAGTCATAGAATTCGGGGCAATCACGATCGTCGATGACGAACTGGTTGGGCGAGATCCACCAGGCGTCATGCAGGGTGATCAGATGACGGGATGCGCCGCAACCGCGCCACGTTGACAGCACTTGCCGTCAACCGTTGGATGCAGTGAAAATGGATCAGGTCGGGTGACAGCCGCTCGACCAGCTTTTCGAACACCTGCGCCATGCGGCTGTCTTGTGCGGTCATGTCGCCCTGCGGCTGGGCCGGGGCGGTGATCGTCCAGATCCGCACGCCGTCTGCGGCATAGGTGCTGACCGACATCGGATCGGTGCCGCCCTCAAGCGTGCAGACCACGTCGATCTCGTAACGATCGCCATACGCCTCTTGCGGCAGGCGCACGTTGTCATGCACCACCCGCGTGGCCCCGCCGATGGCCTGGTGGCGGGTAGAACACGTTGACCACCATCAGTCGGGTCTTGGGCGCGGCCACCGGGCGCAGCCGGTCGAACCCGTCGCGCAGCGCGCGGCCCATCGTGTCGATGGCGTAATCACGCATCACCCTTTCGCGCGCCGCCGCCCCGATCCGGGCGCGCAGGTCGTCATCAGTGATCAAGCCGGTCCAGCGCGTCGATGAAGCCGTCCGTATCGGCGGCCAGGAACCCGGTCTCGCCATCCGCGATCACCTCGCGGTGGGTGGTGGTGTCGCTGACCACCGAAGGCAGGGCGAACATCGCCGCCTCCATCCACTTGATCTCAGATTGGCAGTTCAGCTGAGCTGCAGCGAGAGCACCGAGCAGGTTAATGTCGGCGCGTGCGACAAGACCCAGGTAGGCCTCGAAATCCCAGACGGGTTCGCGGATCTCGACCGCGTCGCTGTCGGGGTCCAGATGGGTAAGCGTGCCGAAATAGCCCACCAGCCGCACCTGCACCCGGCCCGGATGACGGCGCAGCATTTCCGCCAGCGCGGGTTCCAGGATCTCGTGGAAATCCTCCTTGTGGGCCTTGGTCCCCGAGGCATAGAGCAGCGTCAGCGGCGCATCCCCCTCCTCGGTGCCCGCAGGCGCGGGCACGGGCAGGTCCAGCGCGGCCATGTGCAGCCGCCCCAGCGCGTTGTGATGCTCGATCACCTCGCCGCTGCGCACCCGCCCCGCCATCAGCCCCGCCACCGTCGCGGTCGAGGCGATGCCGTAATCGCACAGCGACATGGCATGTTCGAACAGCGGCACGCCACAGGCCATGGCGGCGTAATCGGTGGCGCTGATCTGTTCGGCATAGCTGTCCAGGCTGGGCGGGAAATGCGCGGGATCGAACACGATGTCGTCGATTTCATAGAAGGTCAGCAACCCGTGCTCGGCGGCGGCGGCAATGGCGTCGATCATCGGCAGAAAGGCCGGCACCCGGAAGAGACACCGCCGCGTCGTAATCGTCCAGCCGGGCCTTGAATCCGTCCAGGTCGCGCCCCGGCGAGATCACCGCGTCACCTCCAGCCCCGCCGCGCGCAGCTGTTCGGCCTTCTGATCGACGCGGTAAAGCTTGCACTGGTACAGATCCTCGTTGCCCACCAGCGCCACGCGCCGCACCGGGCGCGAGCGCACCGCCGAGGTGAACCGGGGCGTGTACAGCCGCATCGCCGCGCGCAGCTGATCCTGGGTGCGCGCGATGCCGTAAGCCGCCACATGCGGGCCAAGATTGCCCCAGATCCGGTGAAAAACCTGTTCGGCCAAGGCGCGTTTCTTGGCGGCGACGGCGACATCGGACAGGAACCCGGCGGGCAGGGTATCCAGCGTGGCGCAGGCGGATTCGTACTGCTGCTGCTGGATCTGCGCCTCGGCCAGGGCCAGCACGTTCCAGCCTCCGCCTTGGGCGGGGTCCTGACCTATGCGCAGGCTGCGCGCCATCTCGAGTCGACCCCGGCGCTGCACCAGGTCGGCCAGGTGGCGACGCGCGCGGCGAATGGTCGGGCCGCGCGCTGAGGACCAGCCAGTACAGCCATTCGGCGGTGTCGTCATTGCCGCCCACCGCGGCGCGGTCGGCCAGCGTGACGGTCAGGTTTGCGGTATCGGGATCGGCAATGTCCAGCGCCGCCGCCGCCGGGCGCGGATCGGACAGGAAGCGTTGCAGCTTTTCCAGCTGCGTGGTGTCGGACGGCATGCCAGCGGCCAGGCCAAAGACCGGCATCTGGGCATAAAGCGCCTGCGGCACCTTCAATCCGATGACCCGCAAACCCCAGCTTTGCAGGTTTGCCGCATGGCCCTGTCGCAACCCGTGCCGCAGCCAGTGACGATACAGCACAGCCGCCGTCCCGGGTGCTCGGGGGTCGGCATCTTCGGTCGGGTGGGCGGGCAGCAGCGCGGCGCGGGTGGCCTCATCAAGCTGCTGAAGATAGAACGCCGGATCGAACTCATGGTCGGGATGCACCGGGGCGCGCGCATCGACACCATGCGCCAGGAAATGCGCGATCACCGTGGCGCGGTCATAGGCCTGCGGGGCCAGCGTCTGGCCCGTCGCTGTGACAGATGGCGTGGTAATACTCGTGATCAGAGATCCGCGCCAGCTCGGGGCCATGAAGCCCCGCCAGCTCCCACATCTGGATCTCGTCCAGCACCACCTCGAGCGGCGAGACCCCCTGCCCCAGCACCCGTGCCAGCACGGTCGTGGCGGTGTCGCTATCGGAATCGGTCGCAACGCCGTGGCGCGCAAGGACAAAACCGGCATCCCATGTCTCGGGGCGGCCCAACCGCCCTTCTTCCAGCCCGAATTCCAGGAAATGGAACGCCGCCTCGAGCGGAGTATCCACCGCCACCGCCACATCGGGACATTGCCGCAGGTAGCCCGCAAGGGTGAAGCCGGTCTGCAACCATGCCGCACGGGGATGATCAGCGATCAGATCGGCCAGCGGCGCAACTGCCTCGCGCAGCACATCCTGCCAATGGACGCGCTCGGCCGGGTCGAGGGCACGGCTGGCGGGATGATTCAGCCCCTGCCCCGCGGGCAGCACCGCGCGCAGTTCGGCCCGACCGTAGTCGTGGTAATGGCGGGCGGCATCCACCCCGCCCTGGGCGGCCACATCCGCATTCAGCGCCAGATAGCGTGGCGGCATCGAACCCCGGCAGCGGCGGGGGAATCTCATCATCGTCGGAGGCCTCGGGCACAATCTGGTCGGTCATCAAATCCTCGGGCTGGCGGACAGGTCACATCATCGGCGCCTGCGCTTTTCCGGTGTATCCTGCACGCCCGCGCGGATCAATTCCACCACGGCTTACATGGGGCGGGCGCTTTGCGCTGGTCAACGGGTGCAGAAATGCTACGACTGATCCTCAACCGGGCAAAACACGAAGGCAAGGTCGACCATGGTGCTGAAGTTTCTGATCTGCGGGCTGGAACATACCGGAACCACCTGATATCGGATCTTTTTCGCCAGGTGCCGGGGCTGGATTCAGGGTTCGAATGCGGTGTTCTGCTGGACGCCACCCCCGACGGGTTCCGCGACCGCCAGCCCTTTGCCCAGAACATGCTGCACGGTTGGGGCATCACCCAGGGGCAGTTCGACCAGTGCTGCGCCGCGCTCGACTTTGCCGAACTTCTACACCCGGCTGCTGGACTGCCAGCACCGTGCTCGACTCCCGGCACAAACGGGATTTTCGACAAGACACCGCGCTACCTCGCGGCATTGGATCCGGTGCTGACGCGCACCGACGTGCCGGTGGTGATCAGCTACAAGGACCCGCGCGCCATTGTCTGTTCCGATTTCAAACGCGCAGGCACCGATGATTTTGCCGCCTGGTATGACGGCTATCGCACTGCCAAGCTGGACTATGTGCAGGCCTGCTATGACCAGTTCACCGTCCCATGCCGACAATCCGCGTGTCACCACCGTGGGACTTGAGGATCTGGCGATGAACGCGCGCGCCACGATGGAGCGGATGTTCAACCACGCCGGGTATCCGTTCGAACTGGATTATGCGATCATCGACAAGCTGCGCTACGACAACGTCAAGAACCGCACGGTGTCCGCCGATATCGCCTTTGAATACAAGACCCGGCTTGACCAGGCGGCCCAGGACAGCATCATGGCGGATTTCGACCGTTTCAAGGCCTGGATCTACGGCTGAGGACGTGCGCGGGTGCCGAGCAGAATCCTTGATCTGTCGAAAAAATCAGGTGATCGTGCCCGCGACAGGTTGGGCATCCGGAAAATGTCGTCTGCATGCCCAAGGCGAAGCGTGATCACGACCTGACAAGGCGTTATCACCGAGCAGTAAACTCAGGAGCGAAACATGAGTGGAAATTCCGGATTGATCGTTTTTCAAAGGGCAGACCCACAACGGCTCAGGCAAGAAGCGTTGAGGGATGTTCCGGCCGAGGAGCATGATGAACTGGGCTTGAAACTAGGGGCCGGCGCCGACCATCCACGCGCCTGGGTCGGTCCGCCCTTTGTCTACGACATGATCGGGGATGCAATTCCAGCTTGCTGATGGATCTGGGGCTGCGCCCGAACACCACCGCTTCCTGGATGTCGGATGCGGCAGCCTGCGCCTGGGCCGATCTGCGCTGATGCATCTGCTGCGCGGCAGGTATTTCGGCGTGGAGCCGAACCGCGATATCCTGAACGCGGGCGTAAAAATGCATTTCGGCGCTGATATGGCCGAGTCACAGGTCATCGCCGCCAAGGCACCGACATTCACGCATAATACCGATTTCGATTTCTCCTTCACCTCAGGCCCCGTCGATTACATCTTTGCGCAATCCATCGCGTCACATACCGGAATCGACCTGACACCAGGCTGCTGTCCTCGATTGCCGATACGATGCACGAGGACTCGATCGCGATGGTCACATACATCCGCTGCGAAGATCCCAGGAAATCGAATACCGAAGATGGCTGGTTTTATCCGGAATGCGTGACCTATACCGACAGCAAGTTCGGCGAGATGGCACGCGATCATGGTCTGAACGCGTATAGGACCGTATGGCCCATGTCGAATATCCGGTCTGATGGTCTTATCACGTCACAGCATCCGACAATCCTGACCAAGTCGGAGTGGAAACCGTCCCTTGGCCAACGGATGTCTGCGGCCTTGTTCGAAGGCGTTCAGAAAATCAACTGACCAGGCCGCCATACCCCGGTTCAGGCAGGCCGATGGCAGATCATTTTGCGAAGGGCCGGATATCTCCGCGCCCCCAAGACCCGACGAGAAAGACTGCCACCATGCGGCATCAAACCGTGAACGTCATCACGGATTGATGCAGTTTCGCGGTCTGGCTATATGCACACTCACAATAAGACCGCACACAGCGTGACCGCACGCGCGACACACACCGAACGTATTTGACCCAAAGGACCTTGCGATGATCATTCCCGATCTTCTTTCATGTGTGGGCGCACAGAAAAGCGGCACGACATGGTTGTATAACCGGCTGGCCGATCACGAGCAGACCCGCCAGGGCAGCCACAAGGAGTTGCATTATTTCACCACGGTGCATTGCGGTGGCATGCTGGGGCCGCAGATGAAGATGAACGTGATGAAGCGGATGATGGAACGCCATCCGCGCCGGGTGGCAAAATTCATCCAGGCCCAGGCCACCGGCGAAAAGCTCCCCGCGGGACATGATGCGTCTGTTCCGGCCGATGAATGACCACTGGTAGTGCTCGGCATCTTTCGGGGCACCGGGCGCTATGCGATGGATTTCAGCCCGGAATACGCGCTGCTGCCCGATGCAGGGCACGATCATATCAAGCGCATATCCGAGCGGCAGAAGGTGATCTTCATCATGCGCGAGCCGCTGGACCGCGCGCTGTCGGCGGTGCGCTACGTGTTCAAGGTCGGCGGTCAGGACATCACCAAGGCGACCCCGGACGAGATCCTGGCGGTCGCGCACAGGCCGGTGATCATCAACCTGTCGCGCTATGATGACACCGTGGCCACGCTGGAGCGCAACTACTGCCCCCGAGAACCTGCGGTTCGAGTTCTACGAGACGATGATGGCCGACAAGGCGGGCGCGCTGAACGGGGTCTGCGACTGGCTGGGCATCGAGCGGCTGGACCTGCCCGCAGCCGAGCTGGAACGGCGCGACAATGCCACTGACGCCTTTGGCCTGCCCGCCGCGGTGGTGGACGAGCTGCGCACGGTGCTGGCCCCGGTGCGCGCCGCAATCGAGGCCAAGTTCCCCCAGGCCCGCGCGCCCTGGGCCGATGTGACGGCACGACAAGAGGCCGGGGCATGATCATTTCGCACAGGCACAGCTTCGTCTTCGTCAAGACCACCAAGACCGCTGGCACCAGCGTGGAAATCGCGCTGAGCAAGCATTGCGGCCAGACGACGTGATCACACCCATCATTGCCGAAGACGAGGCGATCCGCCATGCAAAGGGCCATCCTGGGCCGCAGAACCATGTGACGGCGCTGGCCGATGGAACACCGTGGCAACTGAACAACCACTCCCCGCCGCCAAGGCACGGCGGCTGCTGGGGCAACAGGCCTGGCGGGACTATTTCATCTTCGCCTTTGAGCGCAACCCGTTCGACCGCACAGTGTCGGCCTATCACTACATGAAGAAGAACCGTATCACCAAAGGCATCTGGTCAGACAGCCTGACCTTTGACGCCTTCGTGCGCAAACCCAACGTGCTTGAACGGATACACAAGCGCGGCTGGGGGCTTTACACGGTGAACGACCGGATGATTGTCGATCACATCTACCGCTTCGAGGATCTGAACGGGGGCATGGCCGATATCTATGCAAGGCTTGGCATTGACGAGTCCGAGCCGCTGATGCAGACCAAGGTGTCGAAACGCGGAGCCAGCTATCGCGATTACTATGACGAGGCCAGCCGCGCCATCGTGGCAAAAGCCTTTGAAAAGGAAATTGACACTTTCGGGTATGTCTTTTGATCCGACAGATACATCATCCCTTGCCGCGCGCCTGAAACAGGCAGGGTTCTTTCATCGGCGCGGGCGCGTCTGGTCTGTGGAATTGCATCGTTACACTGTCGATGTGCTGCTGCGTCCGGCGCGGCAACTGGTGGTCTGTTTCGATCATGCCGGCATAGCCGAAAACAACCCCAGACGCACCCGCGCCGGCTGGGGCTTTGGCTTTGTGCGCGACCGCACCGACAAGGCAGGCATATTCGTCAAGCCCACCCGCTCGCACTGGTTCCGCCCGCCGGGCCTGCGCGATCTGTGCGAGCGGCTGGCAGAGGCCGGCGTGTTTTGCCCCTATGACAGCGTGATGACCTATGGCGGGTCGATGGGCGGCTATGCAGCACTGGCCTATGCCGATGCGTTCCGGGCCGACAAGGTGCTGTCGATGAACCCACAGGCCACGCTGTCGGCCGATCTGGTGCCGTGGGAAACCCGGTTCCCCCAAGGCCGTGCGCAGGAATGGGACAGCTTTCCGCAAATCGCAGATCAGGGCTGCCGCGCACCCGCCCGCGCGGTGGTGGCGTTCGACCGCCGCTGCGCCGAGGACGCGGCCCATATCGACCTGCTGGACATCCCCGGCCGGGTCGATCTGAACATTCCCTTCGTGGGACACGGCATCCCCTATCACCTGCGCAAGATGGGCCTGCTGGAGCGGCTGTTCGAAGACGTGGCCGAAAACCGGTTCGACATCGCCGAATGGCGCAGGCTGGTGCGTGCCCGCCGCGACCTGGACGACTACAAGGCCCGGATCGCCGCGCGCGGATAACGGTCGGATTCAGGACAGGTTCAGGGGTAAATTCCGAGGCAGTTTCCTGCGTAGATCAATAAATTTTTTACCAAACCTTTAAAAAAACAGCTGTTTCGCCTAACCTGCCTGTGTCTTGCCATCCAGCGTGTTGCTGGCCCGCACCAAGGGCGCAGCGCATTTCCACAATGGTCTCTTCTTCAGGGACGGTTGTTTTTCTTACCCGTTGGCAAGGCGCGTGAAGAGGCGATGGAAATGACTGTGCTGCGCAATTTGATTCATTATTTGACAAGGATGAAACAATGCCAACCACACCTGAAACCTGGCTCTCGGAATTTACCGTCAACATCGGCAACCTGACCGGCAATCAGCGGGAACAACAGATCACCCAGCTCAGCAACGGCAACATCCTTGTCGCCTGGGAGGATGACACCGACAACGTCGATTCCGCCAACGGCACCGACATCATCGGACAGATCTACGATCCGCTGGGCGAACCTGTCGGCAGCCCGTTTCAGATGAACACCAACTGGTTCGCGGATGACGAGGGCGAGTTCGAGATCGCCGCCAGGCCGGACGGCGGCTGGATCCTGGTCCACGAGGATACCGACGGCACCGGCACCTCTGTCGCGGTCGAGGTGTTCGACAGCACCGGCACGCAGACCGATACCGAGACCTTCTTTGAAGGAACCGGCGAATCCTTCAACGACCCGACCGTCACGGTGAATGACAACGGTGACGCCATCATCGCCTGGAACGTCGACGACGGTCCAGCGTCACCGCGCATTACAGCTTTTACAACACCTCGACCGACACGTTCAGTTCGGCCTCCTCGTTCCTGGCCTCGGGCAACACCTCCACGACCGGCGGCAACCAGAACCTGAGCGTGGCCGCCCTGAGCAATGGCGGTTTCGTGCTGGTCACCAACCGCGACAACTCGATTAACAACGACATCATCGGGCGGCTGATCACCTCGGGCGGGGCCAGTGACGGTGGCTTTTTCACCATCTCGACCTCGGGCACGGCATCGACCCGGCCCGATGTGGCCGCACTGGAGGGGGCGGCTTTGTCGCAGTGTGGCAGAATTTCGATGACACCGACCGTGACGCGGTCTTTCGCATCTTCGACAATTCCGGCACCGCCAGTCACCGGCCAGACCTTCATCGACTCAGCATCGTCTCACGAACAACAACAACGAGCTGTCGGTGACGGCCCTGGCCGATGGTGGCTTTGCCGTGGTCTATGACAATGACGAGGACGACACCATCGACATGGTCCGCTATGACGCCAGCGGCGCCTCGGTCGGGGGCGTGGTCACGGTCAATTCGGCAGGCACGGAATCGCAACCCGAGATCCTGGGCCTGAGCGATGGCCGCATCGCCGTCACCTGGCAGGAAATCGGCACCGGGCAGGACATCCGGATGGCGATCTATGACACCCGCGACACGGTCAACGATCCGGTCTATGAACCGGACGATTTCCAGATCGGCACCGTGGGCGATGATATCTTTACCGCCACTGCCGATTTCGCCTTTGGCCATGACGGCGACGACGAGATCGCCGACGGGGGCGGGAACAACCAGATCGACGCCGGGGCCGGCAATGACACCGTCACCATCCTGGGCGTCGATTCCAACGAGACCGTGGATGGCGGCACCGGCATCGACACCTTGACCGGACAGTCGATATTCAACGGCACAGTCTATGACTTGGCCGCACAAGAGGTCCGCGACGGGGGCACCACGCAATCGGCGCTGAATTTCGAGAACGTGACCGGCACCACCGCGAACGAAGAGCTGATCGGCAGCTTTGACGACAACACCCTGCTGGGCGGCGGCGGCGATGACACCATCAGCGGCGACAGTGGCATCGATATCCTCGAGGGCGGCGCGGGCAACGATCTGCTGTTCGGCGGATCGACCTTTGACGACACCCTGCTGGGCGGCATCGGCAATGACACGCTCGAGGCGGTGGGCGGCGGCCTGATCGATGGCGGCGCGGCAATGACGATCTGTTCGTGGTGCTGGACGGCAACGTCATCGGCGATACCGACACCGGCGATAGCGACCTGTTCGACGGCGGTGCCGGCGAACGACACATTCGATGCCAGCAACGAGACATCGGTCCGGGTATACGATCGACCTGGGCGCGCAGACGATCGACCGCGACACAGTGGGTTTCCGCACGGTGCAGATCCAGAATTTCGAGCAGGTGGCCGGAACCGGGCAGGACGACACCCTGCGAGGCTCGAACGGCCATGAGACGCTGATCGGCCTGGCCGGCGACGACCTGATCGAAGGCGACGACGGCTTCGAACTGATCACGGGCAACGCCGGCAATGACAGCCTTTATGGTGGCCGCAACAGCGACACCATCGACGGCGGCGTCGGCAATGACTTTGTCGATGCTGGCGGTGCCGCGGATATAGTCTTTGGCCGCGGGGGTGACGACACGCTGGATGCCGGCGGCGCCGACGATACCGTTGACGGCAACGCCGGAGCGGATTTCCTGATCATGCGCGGGGGTGCCGACCTGGGCCGTGGCGGCATCGGCAACGACCTGGTCAACGGGATGGCGGGTACCGACACTCTGCTTGGTCAGGGCGGGACGATGCCATGAACGGCGGCGGGCAGGATGACGCGCTGTATGGCGGCTCGGGCAATGACACGCTGAACGGTGGCAACGGGTTCGATTACCTGGACGGCGGGGCAGACGACGACCGCCTGCTGGGCGGCTTCAGCTCCGACACGCTGCTGGGCGGCTCGGGCGACACTCTGCAGGGCGAGGCCGGAAACGACCTGCTGAATGGCGGGGCCGGAAACGACCTGCTGGTTGGCGGCAGCCAGGCCGAGACCTTTGTCTTTGCCGACGGGTTCGGGCAGGACACGATCACCGATTTCGATGACATGGACGGGCGCGAAGATATCGACCTGACAGGCGTGTCAGAGATCACCAACTGGGCCGATCTGTACAACAACCACATGACGCAGGTGGGCAGCCGGGTGATCATCGAAGATGGCTCGGGCGATTTCATCCGCGTCGACGGGGTAACGATCGCCGAACTGGATCCCACCGATTTCATCCTGTGATCCAGGCCCCACAGCCTTGATATCTGGCCGTCCCTTCGGGGGCGGCCTTTCTTTCGAGCCCAAACGACCTGCGAGCATGGCAAAGATGCTCTAGAAGCTGCTAACGGGGTAGTCTGCGCGCGTCCCGACATGGGAACCCGTGCTTATTATGCACTCTCCCACAGCTTTCGGGCAGCTTGCTCCCGCGCTGCATCAACCGTTTCCGCGGAGCATCCATACTACGACAATATATTTTTACTTCAAAGGATACTACCATGCCCGCCACACCCGAACTCTGGCTTTCGGAATTTACCGTCAACATCGGCAACCTGACCGGCAATCAGCGGGAACAACAGATCACGCAGCTGAGCAACGGCAACATTCTTGTCGCCTGGGAGGACGACACCAACAATGTCGACCTTTCCTCTGGCACCGACATCATCGGACAGATCTACAATCCGCTGGGTGTTGCGGTGGGTGCGCCGTTCCGGATGAACTTCTACGCGCAATGGCGACAACGAAGGCGAATTCGGAAGTCGCGGCAATGCCCGATGGCGGTTGGATGCTCGTCTACGAGGACGACAACGGAGCAGGCGCCAATGCCATTGTGATCGAGCGTTTCAACAGCGCCGGGACACAGATCGCTTTTCAAGAGTTTTTCGAAGCCTTGGGCCAGACCGTAAACGATCCGACCGTCACGGTGAACGGCACGGGCGATGCCGTCATCGCCTGGAACGTCGACAACGGCTCCAACGTCACCGCGCATTACAGCTTCTACGACGTCTCGGCCGGCACGTTCACGGCGGCGGTCACCTCGTTCCTGGCCTCGGGCAACACCTCCACGACCGGCATCATCCAGAACCTGAGCGTGGCCGCCCTGAGCAATGGCAGCTTCGTGCTGGTCACCAACCGCGACAACGCGCTTTCCGACGACATCGTCGGACGGCTGATCACCGCGTCCGGGGGCTCCGGCGGCAGCTTTTTCCCGATCTCGACCAGCGGCACGGAAACGTCCCAGCCCGATGTGGCCGCCCTGAGCGGGGGCGGCTTTGTCGCAGTGTGGCAGAATTTCGACGGCACCGACAGTGACGCCACCTTCGCATCTTTGACAATGCTGGCGTCCCCGTCACCGGCCAGATCTCTTGTCGCCGCGGGCTCGACCTCCAACAACAACAACGAGCTGTCGGTGACAGCCCTGGCCGATGGCGGCTTTGCCGTGCTCTACGACAATGACGAAACCGACACCATCGACATGGTCCGCTATGACGCCAGCGGTGCCTCGGTCGGCAGCGTGGTCACGATCAATTCGGCGGGCACGGAATCGCAGCCCGAGGTTCTGGGTCTGAGCGATGGCCGTATCGCCGTCGTCTACCAGGAGATCGACACCGGGCAGGACATCCGGATGGCGATCTATGACACCCGCGACGTGGTGAACAATCCGGTCTACAGTCCGGACGATTTCCAGATCGGCACCGTGGGCAACGACACCTTCACCGCCAATGCCGATTTCGCCTTTGGCCATGACGGCGACGACATGATCACCGACGGGAGCGGGGTCAACCAGATCGACGCCGGGGCCGGCAATGACACCGTGATCATCGTGGCTGTCGATGCGATCGAGACCGTGGATGGCGGCACCGGCATCGACACGTTGGTCGGACAGTCGATGTCGGGCGGCACGATCTATGACCTGGCCGCGCAGGAGGTTCGCAGCGGCGCCATCACGCAATCGGCGCTGGGGTTCGAGAACGTCACCGGCACCAGCGCGAACGAAGAGCTGATCGGCAATGGTTTTGACAACGCACTGCTGGGTGGCGGCGCTGCGACGACACCATCAGCGGCGGCAGCGGCATCGATTCCATCGAGGGCGGCGATGGCAATGATATGCTGTTCGGCGGATCGACCTTTGACGACACCCTGCTGGGCGGCATCGGCAATGACACGCTCGAGGCGGTGGGCGGCGGCCTGATCGATGGCGGCGCGAATGACGATCTGTTCGTGGTGCTGGACGGCAACGTCATCGGCGACACCGACACTGGCGACGGCGACCTGTTCGATGGCGGGACCGGCAATGACACCTTCGATGCCAGCAACGAAACATCCTTTGGCTACACCATCGACCTGGGCGCGCAGACCATCGACCGCGGCACGCCGGGCGCCCGCACGGTGCAGATCCTCGGGTTCGAGCATCTGATCGGCACCGGGCTGGATGACACGCTGGATGCCGGGGGGGGTAGCAACATCACGATCGAGGGCGGTGATGGTGCTGACATCATCACTGGCGGGGTCAACTTTCAGGATCTGCGCGGCGGGGCCGGCAATGACACCATCGACGGCGGCCTTGCGGCCGGGTCCAGCATCGGTGACCTGATCGACGGCGGCGGCGGCGACGATATCATCACCGGGGCCAACGGCGCCGACACGATCGACCGGCGGCGACGGCAAGGACGCGTTGAACGGTGATGCGGGCAACGACACAATCCTTGGTGACCGCGGCGGCGATACGATCGACGGTGGCGATGGCGACGACACCATCGACGCGGGCGGCGCGTCCGATCTGGTCTATGGCGGATCGGGCAATGATACGCTCGACGCGGGTGGCGGCAATGACACGGTCGAGGCCGGGGTGGGCGCCGATACGCTGATCCTGCGCGGCGGAGCGGACCTGGCCTATGGCGAGGGCGACAGTGACGCGATCAACGGCATGGCGGGGCTGGACACGCTTTATGGCAACGCGGGCGACGACGCCATCAACGGCGGCGGGCAGGATGACATGCTCTATGGCGGGGTCGGCAATGACACGCTGAACGGCGGCAACGGGTCCGATTACCTGGATGGCGGCAATGATGACGACCGCCTGCTGGGCGGCTTCAGCGCCGACACCCTGCTGGGCGGCGCGGGTGACGACACCCTGCGCGGCGAGGGCGGCAATGACGTGCTGAATGGCGGTGCCGGAAACGACCTGCTGGTGGGGGGCGATCAGGCCGAGACCTTTGTCTTTGCCGACGGGTTCGGGCAGGACACGATCACCGATTTCGACGCCCTGCTCAATGCCGAGAAGATCGACCTTTCGGCCATCTCGGCGATCACCAACTGGGCCGACCTGGTCAACAACCACATGACGCAGGCGGGCGCCCGTGTGATCATCGCGGATGGCTCGGGCGATTTCATCCGGCTGGATGGTGTCAGCCTGGCCGATCTGGACCAGAACGATTTCATCTTCTGAACGGCGTCAAACGGGCCGTTCCCGCGCGGGGGCGGCCCAAAAGTTAACAAACTCTTGTCACACCCGCAGACCGGATCTGTCCTATTCCCGGCACGCACGCCCCCTGCGCGCGTTCGTGAAAGGACACAGACATGCCCACCACCCCCGAAACATGGCTTGGCGATATCGCGGTTCTGGCGGCAGGCAGCACCGGCACGCAGACTGCCCCCCAGATCACCCAACTGGCCGACGGGCGCATCCTGATCGCGTGGCAGGACGAGGGCGGCAGCGCAGATGCCAGCGCGGGCACCGACATCATCGGGCAGCTCTATGACAGCCTAGGCCAGCCACAGGGCGGGCCCTTCCGGCTGAACACCGGATTCGCAACCGATGACGAGGGCCAGTTCGAAATCGCAGGCACCCCCGATGGCGGCTGGGTGCTGGCCTTCGAGGACAGCGACAGCAGCGGGGTCCACGCTCGATCCGGATCGAGGCTGTTCGACGACAGCGGCACCCGCATCGACGTGCGCAGCTATCACGAGGACAGCGGCCAGACCTTCAACGATCCCACCGTCACCGTCGCGGCGGATGGCGATATCGTGGTGGGCTGGACCGTCACCTCGGGCGCAGGCACGCAGGCGCATTACGTCCATTACGACGCCGATTGGGGCGAATGGAGCACGCGGCCGTTTGCCCATCTGGCCGCCACGAACGCCGATCTGGCGGGCGCGGTGCAGCCGGTCTCGGTGGCCGCGCTGTCGGATGACGGGTTTGTCATGATCGCCGGTGCCGCCGGTGCCGAAATCACGGGCAGGCTGGTCAATCCCAACGGCACCAACGGTGGCACCACGGCCTTTACCGTGTCGGGCGGCAGCGGCGGCACGGTCGCGGGTGTGGATGTGGCGGCGCTTGCAGGCGGCGGTTTCGTCGTGGTCTGGAGCGAGACCACCAGCAACCAGACCGAAGCGCGGTTGCGGATCTTCGACAACGACGCCACCGCCATCGGGGCCGCCATCCCCATCAACGACACCGGCCCAAATGATGACGCCCGCGCCCTGTCGGTGGCCGGTCTGGCCGATGGCGGCTTCGTCGCGGTCTGGGACGATGCCAGCCTTGGCCTGCGCGCCCAAGGGTACGATGCGCAAGGTGCGGCACTGGGGGATATGTTCGCCCTGTCCACCGCCCTGCCTGCCGATGCCAACCCCGAGGTCGTGGCGCTGGCCGATGGCAGGCTTGCGGTGACATGGGAAGGCGGCGGTGGCATCGGGGCGGCCCTGTTCGACCCGCGCGACAATGCCAACGCCACCTGCATGTCTACAGCCGCCGACAGCCAGCAGATCGGTACGCTGGGCGATGACATGATCACCGCCACCGCCGCACTGGTATACGCGGGCACGGGCGACGACGTGATCACCGATGGCAGCGGCACCAACACGATCTTTGGCGGCGATGGCAATGATACCATCACCACGCTTGGCATCTCCTCGACCGAAGAGCTGTATGGCGGGGCGGGCACCGACCTGCTGATCGGCACCGGGATCGACGCCGGATCGGTCTATGACTTGGACGCGGGGGAATTGCGCACCGCCTTTACCACCCAGATCGCCGAAGGGTTCGAAAACGCCCGCGGCTCGGATGTGGCCGAGATGTTCATCGGCACAGGGCGCGCCAACCGGATCGAGGCGGGCGACGGCCATGACACGCTGGATGGCGGCACCGGCCGCGACGTGCTGGAGGGCGGCGCAGGCGACGACGTCATCTACGGCGGGCGCGGGGCTGACACGATCGACGGCGGCGATGGCGATGACAGCATCGACGCGGGCGGGGCGTCCGACCTGGTCTATGGCGGGATCGGGGCCGACACCCTGGATCTGGGCGGCGGCAACGATACGGTTCTGGCCGGTCTGAACAATGACACGCTGATCCTGCGCGGCGGGGCGGACCTGGCCTATGGCGGCGCGGGGGCGGATATGCTCAACGGCATGGCGGGGCTGGACACGCTGCATGGCGAGGAGGGCGACGACGCCATCAACGGCGGCGGGCAGGATGACCATCTTTATGGCGGCACTGGCAACGATGTGCTGAACGGCGGCAACGGGTCCGATTACCTGGATGGCGGCAATGATGACGACCGCCTGCTGGGCGGCTTCAGCGCCGACACCCTGCTGGGCGGCGCGGGTGACGACACCCTGCGCGGCGAGGGCGGCAATGACGTGCTGAATGGCGGTGCCGGAAACGACCTGCTGGTGGGGGGCGATCAGGCCGAGACCTTTGTCTTTGCCGACGGGTTCGGGCAGGACACGATCACCGATTTCGACGCCCTGCTCAATGCCGAGAAGATCGACCTTTCGGCCATCTCGGCGATCACCAACTGGGCCGACCTGGTCAACAACCACATGACGCAGGCGGGCGCCCGTGTGATCATCGCGGATGGCTCGGGCGATTTCATCCGGCTGGATGGTGTCAGCCTGGCCGATCTGGATGCAGGCGATTTCATCTTCTGACACTCATGCTGATCCAACGCAGTCGGCACACCACTTGCAAGAGCAGCATGATGTCAGAGCCGCACTTCAACGCCCCTGATCGCCCTGGCAACCTCTGAAACCATGGTGCAATTCGCAAACAGGGCCCGCCCCGCCGGTTCCTGGGACATCCGGCACTAGCGATATTCTACCAGAGAGGGTTGATTTCTCGTAAACGTAGCTGCACCATGTAGGTGGGTGAGGGCGCATTGCAATGCGTGGGAGGCAAATAAATGCCGACAGAAAACCTGACCGTTCGCCAGTATCTTGGCTCACTTCTTGACCTTTCGTCACTGTCCACCGATTCAACCGTCCTTCTGTCGAATTATGGCAGCACGACAACAGCCCCCCTGAAAGACGACCAGGGAACACTGAGTACGGCTGACGACGGCATATCAACCTTCGATGGCGATCCGATAACCTATGTCGGCCAAGGCACGTTCACACCCGGCTTGCAGGTCGGCGACATTCTTGTTCCGACAGGATGCGGGGGTCAGCATTGTCATCGTCGATCGGAAGGGGGGGGTAGTCCGTTCTACAGACAAGGCGACGGGCCGTGGAACAGGCTAGGGGCCGTGGCGGCTGTGATCGTCAACCACGCAGACTTCCTCTTCAGATGTTCTGGGCGAGGCCTCAGACAGGCACTGCAGGCCCGGTGGCTGTACCGGCGACGAAGTCGGACGGAGACAGCACGTCCGGAGCTGGGGGCGACGACACGATCGACGGTGACGCGGGCAAGGACACGATCGACGGCGGCGACGGCAACGATTCGATCAGCGGCGGCTTGGGCAAGGACGTGTTGAACGGTGATGCGGGCAACGACACAATCCTTGGTGACCGCGGCGGCGATACGATCGACGGTGGCGATGGCGATGACAGCATCGACGCGGGCGGGGCGTCCGACCTGGTCTATGGCGGGATCGGGGCCGACACCCTGGATGCGGGCAACGGCAATGACACCGTCGAGGCCGGGACAGGCGATGACACGCTGATCCTGCGCGGCGGGGCCGATCTCGCCGGTGGCGGCGGCGACAACGATCGGATCAACGGAATGGCGGGCAACGACACCCTTCTGGGTCAGGACGGTGACGACGCCATCAACGGCGGCGGGCAGGATGACCATCTTTATGGCGGCAATGGCAACGATGTGCTGAACGGCGGCAACGGGTTCGATTACCTGGACGGCGGGACAGGCAACGATCGCATGCTGGGTGGGTTCAGCGCCGATACCTGCTGGGCGGCACAGGAGACGACACGCTGCACGGCGAAAACGGCAATGACGTGCTGATCGGCGGTGCCGGAAACGACCTGCTGGTGGGGGGCGATCAGGCCGAGACCTTTGTCTTTGCCGACGGGTTCGGGCAGGACACGATCACCGATTTCGACGCCCTGTTCGACGGGCGCGAAGATATCGACCTTTCGGCCGTGTCGGCGATCACCGACTGGGCAGACCTGGCCGCCAATCACATGACGCAGGTCGGCAGCAGCCGCGTGATCATCGCGGATGGCTCGGGCGATTTCATCCGGCTGGATGGTGTCAGCCTGGCCGATCTGGATCAGAACGATTTCATCTTCTGATGGTCGTCTGAGCACCTTATGGTTGGTTTCCAAACAGGCCCTCCCCTACCGGGGGCGGCCAAGACGCCGGTAGATTCTTATCATGTCCAAAGATCAGATTGCGTGCATAAACCCTAGCTGGTGCAATCATAAGGCAAGGCCAACTGTTGTGACCTACGACCAGAAGCGCGAAACCACCATTCCCGATCAGACCATGCAAAGTGCCGGTGTTTGATCCCACGGTTTGATGGTGCGATCCTTTCGCGGGAATGGAAGGAAAGCCTTATGGGACAAGTTCGTCACGGGAGCGCCACGACCACGCACGCTGTCGAAGCTGGAGTTTTACAGCTGATCCTTCCTGGCTGGGAGAGCGATTGCCTTGCACATGCAGCTGAGAGACGCCAGCCGCTGCGCACCGAGGACCGCACTGCGAGATCGGCAAGGTGGACGATCGATGTTCAGGCGCGATCTCGCTGGAATCCTTACGCTTTCCGTTCAAACGAAAAACGCCCGCCGGTCAGGCGGGGTCAACGCATAGTAAAGTATGGTTGCGGGGGTAGGATTTGAACCTACGACCTTCAGGTTATGAGCCTGACGAGCTACCGGGCTGCTCCACCCCGCGGTGTTTGTTTTTGAGTGGTCGTTTTGAGAGGGATTTGAGGTTTTTGCTAGGATTGGCGGTGACCTACTCTCCCACGTCTTGAGACGCAGTACCATTGGCGCGACGGCACTTAACTGCCGAGTTCGGGATGGGATCGGGTGTTTTGCTCGTGCTATGACCACCAAACCGAGGAAAAACCTCATTCTTTCGGCGATATTTTGGTATCGCCGAGAGGTATCAACAACCGTTGTCCAGGTTTTAGTAGGGATGTGTTTGCTTTGATTTGTGGTTCAGTCTTTCTGTTACTGGATCAAATCAAGCCTATCGGGCCATTAGTACCGGTCAACTGAACGCATTGCTGCGCTTACATCTCCGGCCTATCGACGTGGTGGTCTACCACGGCCCTCAGGGATACCTTGTTTTGAGGGGGGCTTCCCGCTTAGATGCCTTCAGCGGTTATCCTTTCCGATCATAGCTACCCTGCACTACCGCTGGCGCGATAACAGGTCCACCAGTGGATCGTTCACCCCGGTCCTCTCGTACTAGGGGCAACTCCTCTCAAGTATCCTACACCCACGGCAGATAGGGACCGAACTGTCTCACGACGTTCTAAACCCAGCTCACGTACCTCTTTAAACGGCGAACAGCCGTACCCTTGGGACCTGCTCCAGCCCCAGGATGAGATGAGCCGACATCGAGGTGCCAAACACTGCCGTCGATATGGACTCTTGGGCAGTATCAGCCTGTTATCCCCGGCGTACCTTTTATCCGTTGAGCGATGGCCCTCCCACTTGGGACCACCGGATCACTATGGCCGACTTTCGTCTCTGCTCGACTTGTCAGTCTCGCAGTCAGGCTGGCTTCTGCCATTGCACTCAACGAGCGATTTCCGACCGCTCTGAGCCAACCTTCGCGCGCCTCCGTTACTCTTTAGGAGGCGACCGCCCCAGTCAAACTACCCGCCACACAGGGTCCCGGAACCGGATAACGGTCCGCGGTTAGACATCAAGCAATGCAAGGGTGGTATCTCAAGGGAGGCTCCACAGGAACTGGCGTCCCTGCTTCGAAGCCTACCACCTATCCTGCACATGCATGGCCTGATGCCAGTGTGAAGCTGTAGTAAAGGTGCACGGGGTCTTTCCGTCTAACCGCGGGGAGCCTGCATCTTGACAGGCAATTCAATTTCGCTGAGTCGATGTTGGAGACAGCGGGGAAGTCGTTACGCCATTCGTGCAGGTCGGAACTTACCCGACAAGGAATTTCGCTACCTTAGGACCGTTATAGTTACGGCCGCCGTTTACCGGGGCTTCAATTCAAAGCTCTCACCTCTCCTTTTAACCTTCCGGCACCGGGCAGGCGTCAGACCCTATACGTCGTCTTGCGACTTCGCAGAGTCCTGTGTTTTTAGTAAACAGTCGCCACCCCCTGGTTTGTGCCCCCAGCCCCTAGTTGCCTAGGAACCGGGCCTCCTTCTCGCGAACTTACGGAGGTATTTTGCCGAGTTCCTTCAACATCGTTCTCTCAAGCGCCTTGGTATTCTCTACCAGTCCACCTGTGTCGGTTTAGGGTACGATCTCATGGATGGAGCTATTTCCAGGAACTGCTAAGCGGCCCACCCAATCCGATAAGGGGGGACAACCGTCGCAATCCGTCACATCCTCCTGGCTCAGGAATATTAACCTGATTCCCATCGTCTACGCATTTCTGCCTCGACTTAGGGGCCGGCTTACCCTGCTCAGATTAGCTTTAAGCAGGAACCCTTGGACTTTCGGCGAGGGAGTCTCTCACTCCCTTTATCGCTACTCATGTCATCATTCTCGCTAGTGATCTCTCCACCGGATCGCTCACACGCCGGCTTCACAGAAAAGACTGTATCCTGCGCTACCGCTTCGCTACTTGAGCGCGTTTGACCGCGCTGTCGCATCGAGGCGATAGAAGAGGACAAGTCCTATGTCACACTACGCTCTGCTACCATGCACTATGTGCATCCCTAGCTTCGGCTCATGGCTTGAGCCCCGTTACATCTTCGCCGCAGGACAACTTGTTTAGACCAGTGAGCTGTTACGCTATCTTTAAAGGATGGCTGCTTCTAAGCCAACCTCCTGGTTGTTTTGGTCGTCCCACCTGCTTTCCCACTTAGCCATGAATTGGGGGCCTTAGCTGAGGGTCAGGGTTGTTTCCCTCTCCACAACGGACGTTAGCATCCGCTGTGTGTCTGCCATCTAGTACTCCCGGGTATTCGGAGTTTGGTTAGGATCAGTAAGCCTGTGGGGCCCCATTACCCATCCAGTGCTCTACCCCCCGAGGGTATTCGGATGACGCTCTACCTAAATAGATTTCGCAGAGAACCAGCTATCTCCGAGTTTGATTGGCCTTTCACCCCTAGGCACAGCTCATCCCGATCCTTTTCAACGGATGTGGGTTCGGTCCTCCAGTTGGTGTTACCCAACCTTCAACCTGGCCATGCCTAGATCACTCGGTTTCGGGTCTGATCCCACGAACTCATGCGCCCTATTAAGACTCGCTTTCGCTGCGCCTACACCTATCGGCTTAAGCTTGCTCGTGAGACCAAGTCGATGACCCATTATACAAAAGGTACGCCGTCACCCCGCAAGGGGGCTCCGACTGATTGTAGGCGTTCGGTTTCAGGTACTGTTTCACTCCCCTCGTCGGGGTGCTTTTCACCTTTCCCTCACGGTACTGGTTCACTATCGGTCAGCAAGGAGTACTTAGCCTTCGAGGGTGGTCCTCCGATCTTCAGACAGGATTTCACGTGTCCCGCCCTACTTAATACGTCCTGTTGTGCT
Source organism: Rhodophyticola sp. (assembly GCF_965284195.1). Classification (NCBI taxonomy): domain Bacteria; kingdom Pseudomonadati; phylum Pseudomonadota; class Alphaproteobacteria; order Rhodobacterales; family Roseobacteraceae; genus Rhodophyticola; species Rhodophyticola sp. The sequence goes on from NZ_CBDIRM010000002.1 coordinate 114,684, forward strand.
TCATATACGGGACTGTCACCCACTATGGTTGGCCTTTCCAGACCATTCTATTCACACGCAAGGCTCGGCTGGTCCCCGTTCGCTCGCCGCTACTGGGGGAGTATCAATTGATTTCCTTTCCTCCGGGTACTTAGATGTTTCAGTTCCCCGGGTTTGCTCTTCAAACCCTATGTATTCAGGTAAGAAGTACCTGGTTTTGCCCCTAGATAAGCGCGCAGCAACCACAGTGCCGATCCAGAGGATCGGTGTACCTGCATCGCGCTCAAGTAACGCTATGTGATAGCGCACTTAAACGTGCAGGCACGGAGTGGTTATCGCTGCGCGATAACTAGAAACTGTCAGGTGGGTTGCCCCATTCGGAGATCGTAGGGTCAAAGCTTATTCTCAGCTCCCCATGGCTTATCGCAGAGTATCACGTCCTTCATCGCCTCTTACTGCCAAGGCATCCACCAAACGCCCTTCTCGCGCTTGATTTGATCCAGAAAGAGAAAGACTTGATTGATTGTCCTACCGCCCGGAGGGCTACTTGAGGACAGTTGGCTGCCCCGCCGCGACCCGCGGACAATGGAAATCTCAAGCTCACGCTTTCCGATCAAAAGCAAACTATCCCGCTCCCGTCATCTTGATGACGGGAACATGACCGGTCCGTGCGGACCGATCTTGGTTAGTGTACTTGACTTGGACAACGTTGCTCTTTTTCCGGCGCTTGCGCGCCTCAGGTCACCTGTTACTCCAGGCAACCAAGCAAGTTGTTGATTTCTCTCTAAACGATGTCAAAGCTTCTTGCGAAGCGACGTCCGATTGGACGGGCAAACAGTCCAGACGACTGCTTGCCGATCATATCGGTATGTTGGATGACGAAGATACGCGGCCGGGGGTGGAGCCACCGCCAATTCACTTGAGGATTGGCGCACTCAAAATGCCTGGGCTTCACCATGACGAGGCGCAGCCGAGGAATGGTGGAGCCTAGGAGGATCGAACTCCTGACCTCCTGAATGCAAATCAGGCGCTCTCCCAGCTGAGCTAAGGCCCCATCAATGCCGCATCGCGTATCATCAAAGCGCCGCACCCGGCAGGGTATTCCAAAGGAATGCCCGAAAGGGGAAAGGCCCGACGATCCGAACGCGGTGCAGAAACATGCGGAACGAACGGCTCTCGTCGATTGCAAGCAATCGACTGCCGCCCGTCATTTTTGCCCTGCAAAAAAGACGTTGGTGGGTCGAGGAGGACTTGAACCTCCGACCTCACGCTTATCAGGCGTGCGCTCTAACCACCTGAGCTACCGACCCAAGTTGATTTTGCCAAAGGCAAAATCGACGTTGCCCGACAGGCGGATTTGCAGGGCAAATCTGCCGAAAGGGCAAGCCGCCGCGTCAGGCAATCACGAAGACCGGCAGGCCTGCGTGTTCTGTACTGAAGAGATACGAGGACGGTCCGGCCTGCGAGTTTGACCAACTTTGTTTGTTGATCTTCTGCTAAGTGATCTTTGTAACCGGCCGAGGCCGGTCATCCCGATCATCCTTAGAAAGGAGGTGATCCAGCCGCAGGTTCCCCTACGGCTACCTTGTTACGACTTCACCCCAGTCGCTGATCCTACCGTGGCCGCCTGCCCCCTCCGAAGAGGTTAGCGCAGCGTCGTCGGGTAGAACCAACTCCCATGGTGTGACGGGCGGTGTGTACAAGGCCCGGGAACGTATTCACCGCGTCATGCTGTTACGCGATTACTAGCGATTCCGACTTCATGGGGTCGAGTTGCAGACCCCAATCCGAACTGAGATAGCTTTTTGGGATTAACCCATTGTCACTACCATTGTAGCACGTGTGTAGCCCAACCCGTAAGGGCCATGAGGACTTGACGTCATCCACACCTTCCTCCCGCTTATCACGGGCAGTTTCCTTAGAGTGCCCAGCCGAACTGCTGGCAACTAAGGACGTGGGTTGCGCTCGTTGCCGGACTTAACCGAACATCTCACGACACGAGCTGACGACAGCCATGCAGCACCTGTCACTCTGTCTCTTGCGAGAAAACCTGGTCTCCCAGGCGGTCAGAGGATGTCAAGGGTTGGTAAGGTTCTGCGCGTTGCTTCGAATTAAACCACATGCTCCACCGCTTGTGCGGGCCCCCGTCAATTCCTTTGAGTTTTAACCTTGCGGCCGTACTCCCCAGGCGGAATGCTTAATCCGTTAGGTGTGTCACCGAATAGCATGCTACCCGACGACTGGCATTCATCGTTTACGGTGTGGACTACCAGGGTATCTAATCCTGTTTGCTCCCCACACTTTCGCACCTCAGCGTCAGTATCGAGCCAGTGAGCCGCCTTCGCCACTGGTGTTCCTCCGAATATCTACGAATTTCACCTCTACACTCGGAATTCCACTCACCTCTCTCGAACTCAAGACACCCAGTATCAAAGGCCGTTCCGGGGTTGAGCCCCGGGATTTCACCTCTGACTTAAATGTCCGCCTACGCGCGCTTTACGCCCAGTAATTCCGAACAACGCTAACCCCCTCCGTATTACCGCGGCTGCTGGCACGGAGTTAGCCGGGGTTTCTTTACCTGCTACTGTCATTATCATCACAGGCGAAAGTGCTTTACGACCCTAAGGCCTTCATCACACACGCGGCATGGCTGGATCAGGCTTGCGCCCATTGTCCAAGATTCCCCACTGCTGCCTCCCGTAGGAGTCTGGGCCGTGTCTCAGTCCCAGTGTTGCTGATCATCCTCTAAAACCAGCTACTGATCGTAGACTTGGTAGGCCATTACCCCACCAACTATCTAATCAGACGCGGGCCGATCCTTCACCGAAATTCTTTCCCCCCGAAAGGGCGTATACGGTATTAAACCCAGTTTCCCGGGACTATTCCGTAGTGAAGGGCACGTTCCCACGCGTTACTAACCCGTCCGCCGCTAGACCCGAAGGTCTCGCTCGACTTGCATGTGTTAAGCCTGCCGCCAGCGTTCGTTCTGAGCCAGGATCAAACTCTCAAGTTGAAACATCCTAAGATGTTCTTGACGTTCGAACCTCTGCACATCCTTGGTTGTGCTACCGCCTATCGGCTACTTGAGCACGATAAACAGCCAACCCACCCGGCTAAGGAAAGGGTTGCAACCAAGAGTCATCTGTCTGATGCACATCGATCTCCAAAGAAACCGAAGTCCATACAAGACAGTGAAGCTGACACTCCATCATCGGGGTATTCTAGCGTGCTAACGCCTTGCGGCTATTCAGCACAAACCCTAAGAGCGCGATATACAGACGTTGATCCATCGAATGAACCAAACCGCCCACATATCTCTTCAGATACCATCAATGTCAAACAGCCCAAGACAACAAACATACAGTTGCGCCCTAACTAACGGCGCGCCCGCACGTCCATGCCTCGATATAAATCCTCAACCAACAGCACCGCAGCGCCGCCGGTGAAGGGGTTCTAAGGATAACGCTCAACACCCGCAACCCCTTTTTTCATACACCAACACATTTTCTTCATACCATAAAATATCATTACATTCCATTAGGTTGGGTGAGATCCAATGTTGAATGCCTGTATTGTTCAGCCAGTCACATCGTAAGTTCAGGCCGACTCAAATTAAGTAGCTGGCCACAGGGCTCTCGATTCAGGTTCTATAGTCCGTGAACCGAGCCGCTGTTAACAGCTTCAAAGTGCAAACTCAGCTGTCTTGCAAAGGCACCCTGTGCGGCGAGGTCGGCAATCACGTGCTGATCGGCGGGGCCGGAAACGACCTGCTGGTTGGCGGCGATCAGGCCGAGACCTTTGTCTTTGCCGACGGGTTCGGGCAGGACACGATCACCGATTTCGACGCGTTCGACGGGCGCGAAGATATCGACCTGACAGGCGATGTCGGCGATCACCGACTGGGCAGGCCTGGCCGCCAATCACATGACGCAGGTCGGCAGCAACCGCGTGATCATCGCGGATGGCTCGGGCGATTTCATCCGGCTGGATGATGTCGCCTGGCCGATCTGGATGCAGGCGATTTCATCTTCTGAGAGGCGTCAAACGGGCCACCCCCTGCCCCGGTCAGCCCTTCAACAGGCCCAGCAGATACCGCCCGTAATCGTTCTTTGAGAATTGCCCGGCGCGGGCGCGCAGAGCGTCCGCGTCGATCCAGCCATTGCCATATGCGATCTCGTCGGGGCTGCCGGTCTGCAGTCCTTGCCGCTTTTCCAGTGTGCGTACGAAATTGCCGGCGTCCAGCAGGCTTTCGTGGGTGCCGGTGTCCAGCCAGGCATAGCCGCGCCCCATGCGCTCCACCGACAGGCTGCCATCGTGCAGGTAGGATTCCAGCAGCGTCGTGATCTCAAGCTCGCCGCGCGCCGAGGGTTGCACCTTGCGGGCACGCTCGGGCGCGCTGCCGTCCAGGAAATACAGCCCCGTCACCGCATAGTTCGACGGCGGCACGTCCGGCTTTTCGACGATCTGGGTCACGGCGCCCACCTTGTCGAACCCTACGACGCCGTATCTTTCGGGATCGGCCACGCGATAGCCGAACACCGTGCCCCCTCCGTCTTGGTATCCGCCAACGCCAGCATTTCCGACAGGCCGTGGCCGAAAAAGATGTTGTCGCCCAGCACCATGGCTGACGGGCTGCCATCCAGGAAATCCTCGGCCAGGATATAGGCCTGCGCCAGCCCGTCGGGGCTGGGCTGTTCGATCCATGTCAGGGTCAAACCCCACTGGCTGCCATCGCCCAGAGTGCGCTGGAACTGTGCCTGATCGTGCGGCGTGGTGATGATGGCGATCTCGCGGATGCCTGCCAGCATCAGCACCGACAGCGGGTAATAGATCATCGGCTTGTCGTAGATCGGCAGCAACTGCTTGGATACGCCCATGGTGATCGGATACAGTCGCGTGCCCGAGCCGCCGGCCAGAATGATGCCCTTGCGTGTGGTCATGGAAAAATGCCTTTCAGGTTCAATATCAGGATCAATTCGAAAGCGCCGCCAGCGCGCGGTCGATGCCCGCGCGCCAGTCGGGCCGGTCAATGCCGAACTGCGCCTTGAGGGCGGAACAGTCCATGCGCGAATTCAGCGGGCGTTGCGCGGGCGTGGGATAGGCGAACGTAGGGATTCCGGTCACCGCCACATTGCGCCCCGCGCGGGCAAAGATCTCTTCGGCAAAGCCCTTCCAGCTGGTGTCGGGCGTGCCTGAAAAATGATGCATCCCGCCCTTGCCGCCATCGTCCACCATGGCGCGGGCCATGGTCAGGCAGGCCGCCGCGATGGCATCCGCCGGGGTCGGCCCGCCGATCTGATCCTCGACGATGTTCAGCGCGTCGCGGGTCTCTGACAGGCGCAGCATGGTTTTCAGAAAATTGCTGCCATGGGCCGAAAACACCCAACTGGTGCGCAGCACCGCCCATTGCCCGCCAGCCTCGGCAATCGCGCGCTCGCCCGCCAGTTTCGAGCGGCCATAAGCCCCCAGCGGGCCGGGGGCGTCATCGGGGGACCAGGGCGCATCGCCATCCCCGGCAAAGACATAATCGGTCGAGATATGCACGAACGGGATCGCCCGCGCCGCACAGTCCCGCGCCATGGCACCGGGGGCGGCGCCGTTGATCACGCTGGCTTGCGCCTCGTCTTCCTCGGCGCGGTCAACGGCGGTATAGGCGGCGGCGTTGATCACCACGTCGGGCGCGTGGGTGGCGATGGCCGCCGCACAGGCGGCGGGGTCGGTCAGGTCGGCCCGGTCGCGCCCCAGCGCGATCACATCAGCCCGGTCGCGCCCCAGCGCAATGACCTCGGCCTGGGCCTGCAATTGCGTGGCCACCTGCCCGCTGCGTCCGAATACCAGTATCTTCATCGCATACCTCCCTATTCCCCCAAGGGGATGTGCCAACTGTCGGGCACGTCCAGCCCCAGATCGCCCAGCCGCGCCACCTGTTCGGCGCGGATCGCCTCGGCCCGGTCCAGAAACGCGGGCGGTACGCCCATCTCGCGCGACGGGTTGATCCGGGCCTCCAGCGCGTCCTGACGATACTGATGCTCGGGCAGGTCCAGAAACCCCTCGATCCGGCGCAGCGTTTCCAACGGGTGGGCGCGCACCTGCTCGAAGAAAAAGAACGCCGCGCGATCCGCCCCCAGGTGATGACGCAGCGATTGCACGACGCGCGCGTAATCGGCATGGGCCCGCGTGCCGGGATCGTCGAAATAGGCGGCAATCGTGGCCTCGTCCAACCTGGCCAGCTCCGCCGCGCGCCCCGAATATTCATACGAGAATTTCAGGCTCGACCACAGCCGCGCCGACGGGTGGCGCATGGTATAGATCGCCCGCACCTCGCGCGCGACACGGCCCACATGTGCCCAGCCCTCGCCATCCAGCACCGCGTAAAGGTTGGAAAAATCCGCCACCCAGGGCGCATCGCTCTTGCGCGGGGGGCGCATGTCGAACAACCCGCGATACCAGGCGTCATCGACCTGCGGCGCCAGATAGGGGTCGGCATACCAGGCCAGGTTGCGCTGCACATGCGGGTTGAGGCGGTCGGGGGCAAGGTTGCGCACCACGCGCTGATAGCGATCCAGCCGCCCGGCCAGCGACATATAGCTGCGCCCCTGCGGATCGGCGAAATAGTGGATTTCCTTTTCCGGGCTGAAATGGATGCCCGGATGGCCGGCCAGGTGGCGGTGCAGCCATGTGGTGCCCGCCTTCATCGCGCCCACGGACAGGAACAGCCGGTCCAGTTTTTGCGGTGTCTCGCTCATGCGGTGCCCTTTCCCGGCGATGCTGCCTGCGTGCCGTCCTGCGCCGATATCTGCCCGGCCACATCGGCGCGCGCCCATGTCTCTCCGCGACGGTTGAGCCACAGATCGTCCAGCCCGTCAAACAGGCCGGGCCGGTCCAGCGCACGGGCCAGCGCTGGCAGGACCGAGCCATCACCGGCCAGCGCCGCATCGTAATCGACCACCCGCACCGGGCCGAACCCGGCCCAGAAATCGCACAGCGCCTGCCAGTCATAATACCACGGGCCATCCGACGACTTGCCCGGTGGCAGGGCGGTCATCTCCTCCCACACGCCGGTCTTGCGCAGCTGATCCTGCCGCGCGGCCCGCCAGTCGGCAAGGTTGCGACGCGCGAGGATGGGAATGACGCTGTCAAAGGGCGCAAGGGCCGCGCGCAGGGCGGCGGCCTCGCCCGTGCCACGCAGATGGCTGAACGCCTCGGACGAGATCACCATGTCGCCCCGCGCCGGGGCCTGCGCGGCCTGTGCCGCCAGCGCGTCCCGCATCGCGGCGCGCAAGGGCGCATCGGGGGCGGGCACCTGCCCCTTGAGGCGCGGCATCGTCATCAGGCCGGGGCGGGTAAAGGCATTGGCGAACCGCGCGGCGTTGACCGGAGTTCTTGCGCGTCTCGGCCTCGACATAGACCGCCAGATCCTGCTGGCCCCGCCGCTCCCACAGGGCGATCTGGAACGACGTGGTGCCGGTCTTGTGCGGACCTGCATGCAGGAACAGCCGCCGCATTTCCCGTCACCCCGTGCCCAGACGTTTGCCCACACCGTCGCGCGATTGCAGCGCGCGCCACCAGCCCTCGTTATCCAGATACCATTGCACCGTGCGCGCCAGACCTTCCTCGACCGTCACGGAGGGCCGCCAGCCCAGTTCGGCGCGGATGCGGGCAGGGTCGATCGCATAGCGCGCATCGTGGCCGGGCCGGTCGGTGACGAATGTGATCTGATCGGCGTAAGAGCCCTGCGCCTTGGGCCGCTTGTCGTCCAGGATGGCGCACAGGGTCTGCACCAGATCGAGGTTCGTGCGCTCGTTCTCGCCGCCGATGTTGTAGCTGCGCCCGACCTGCCCCTTTTGCAGCACCAACAGCAAAGCCTCCGCATGATCTTCGACATAGAGCCAATCCCGCACGTTAGAGCCTGTTCCATAGACGGGAATGGGCTCTCCGGCCAAGGCTTTCAGGATCACCACGGGGATCAGCTTTTCGGGGAAATGAAACGGCCCGTAATTGTTGGAACAGTTGGTGAGCACGCACCGGCAGGCCATAGGTCTCGTGCCACAGCGCGCACCAGGTGATCGCCGCAGGCCTTGGAGGCGGCATAGGGCTGTTGCGGATCGTAGGGCTCTCTTCGGAGAACACGTCCGGATTTGCGGCAGGCTGCCGAACACCTCGTCGGTCGAGATGTGGTGAAACCGGAATGCCGCGGGCTTGCCCACCTGCGTCCAATGACTGCGCGCGGCCTCGAGCATGTTGTAGGTGCCGGTGATGTTGGTCTCGATGAAATCGCCCGGCCCGTCGATGGAACGGTCCACATGCGATTCCGCCGCCAGATGCATCACCGCATCGGGCGCATGGGCGGCAAACACATCGTCAAGGGCCGCACGGTCGCGGATATCGACATGCGCAAAGGCGTAATCGGGGTGATTGGCAACGCTGGCCACGTTGTCCAGACAGGCCGCATAGGTCAGCGCATCCAGGTTGACCACCTGATGCCCGTCGGCAATGGCGCGCCGCACCACCGCCGAGCCAATGAACCCGGCCCCGCCGGTGATCAGCAGTTTCATTGCCCGCCCTCCCACGCAAACGGGCTATCAAAGCCTGCGATGCCGGGGGCGGCGGCGTCCTTGTCGGAAATCACCGCATCGATGTCTTCCAGCGGCCAGTCGATGCCGATATCGGCGTCGTTCCACAACAGCGCGCCTTCGGTCTCGGGGGCGTAGTAATCGCTGCATTTATAGACGATCTCGGTATCGGGTTGCAGCGTCATGAAGCCATGGGCAAACCCGGCAGGCACCAGCAATTGCCGCCCGTTTTCAAACGACAGCTCGTATCCCACCCACTGCCCATAGGTCGGGCTGCCGCGGCGGATATCCACGGCCACGTCGAACAACGCCCCGCGCCCGCAGCGCACCAGCTTGTCCTGCGCATGCGGCGGGGCCTGAAAATGCAGGCCACGCACCGTGCCCACGGTGGACGACAGCGAATGATTGTCCTGCACGAAGTCGATGTCGATGCCCGCCTGCGCCAGCTTGGCCCGGCTGTAGCTTTCGCTGAAAAAGCCCCGGTGATCGCCAAAGCGCGGCGGCGTGATCAGCACGACGCCGGGCAGCGCGGTCTGGTCTGTCTGCATGGATCAAATCCTGTCGGTCTGAAATGTCTCGGCCACCGGGATAGCAATGCCGCGCCGCAGAGTCACCCGGTTAGTCACCCGGACACCCCGCGCCGCGCCATGCTGCCGAAAGAGGCCGGGTGGAACGGGCCCACCCGGCCTTCTGCCCGGTCGCCCGGTGCCGTCAGACCAGCACGATATCGTTCTGGATCGTGGCGAAATCGGTGATCCCGGTAAAGGTCAGGCTGTCGCCGCCCCCGAAGTCCAGGATCACGAAGCCATCGGCATTGAGGCTGGCAAAGCCGCTGGCATCACCGGCCCCGCCCAGCAGGGATGCGGCGATCTCGACCGTATCGACGGGCTGGAAATCGGCCACCCGGTCGGCACCAGACCCGGCACCAAAGACAAAGGTATCGGCCCCGATCCCACCGATCAGCACGTCATCGCCGATCCCGCCGTCCAGCGTGTCATTCCCGGCATTGCCCGACAGCCGGTCATCGCCATCTCCGCCGAACAGACCATCGAACCCGTTGCCACCGAACAGCAGGTCATTGCCCGCGTCGCCATGGATCGTGTCGAACCCGATACCGCCTTCCAGCCGGTCGTTGCCCGCCCCGCCCATCAGGCTGTCATTGCCGGCATTGCCTTCCAGCATGTCATTGCCGTCGCCGCCATACAGGGTGTCGAACCCTTCAGCGCCGATCAGGGTGTCGTTGTCGGCATCGCCATGCATCTCGTCAAAGGCGATCCCGCCTTCCAGCCGGTCATCGCCCGCCCCGCCATACAGCAGATCGTTGCCCGCATTGCCCGACAGAGTGTCGTTGCCACCGTCACCATGGATCGTGTCGAACCCGATACCGCCTTCCAGCCGGTCGTTGCCCCGCCCCGCCACATCAGGCTGTCATTGCCGGCATTGATGCTGATCCTCGCCCGCACCGGCATCTATCGTGTCGCTGCCCGGGCCGCCAGAGATCACATCATTGCCGTCACCCGCAGTGATGTTGTCCTTGCCGTCAAGCCCGTAGATCACATCGGCACCCGCGCCCCCGGTCAGGATTTCGGCCCGCATCGTGCCGATCACCGACAGCGGCGTTTGCAGCGCCGAGGTCAGGAAACTGGCATCGTTCGTCAGGGCGAAATCCAGCACCGCGTTGTCATAGGCCGCCGTGCCCGGCACCAGCCCTGCGTCCTGCGCCGCCTGTTCGGCCGCGGCGCGCGTGGCCGGGTCCAGCGTGTCCAGGTTGATCAGCGCGCCGGGAAAGGCCGCGTCATAGAACCCCGCCAGGCTTTCGCCCCCGTCATAGGTGAACAGGCTTTCGCCCGCGCTGTCCACGCGCCAGTCGTCACGATAGGCGCCATAAAGCTCGGCAAAGGTGAAGGGCCGCGCCAGCGGTGTGCCATCGGCCCGCGCCACATCGTTTGCGGTATCGCCGTTGCCATCGCCCAACAGCCCCTCAAGCGTGCCCATCAGTTCGGCATTCAGGCGCACATCCAGATCCAGCCGCCCGTCCTGCACCCGGATCAGCACCTGGCTGTCGCCATCGTTCACCACCCCATCGGCACCGGGATAGACGATGGCATAGGTATCGCCATTGCGGAACACGCCGGCCATTGCCCACCGCCACCGACTGCCCGTCGGTCAGCGCCGTGGCGGTGCCCGCGATATGCAGCGGTGTCGCGTCATTGGCATCGACCATCACCGCCGTGCCGTCCAGGTTGGTCGCAATCGCCTGGTTCACGCTGACATCGGTGCCCACCGGCACCATGCGCGCCTGCAACATGAAGTCGTCGGCACCGGTCGATTGCAGCAGCACGAATTCGCCCGCAGCCTGGAAATCATATCCGACGCCATCCAGCGTCTGAAGATGCGGATCGCCCGAGACCCAGCCGAAATTCGGCAGATCGGGCAGGCCCGGCAGATCGAACAGGTCGCTCAGATCAGCCACCACTGCCGCTCATCCACCACCATCGCCACCGCCGCCGCTACCACCACCTCCTGGTGCCTGGTCGGCTGCACCCGCGCGGTTCTGGACGGCTCACGATCCATGAACGAGAAATCCCCCGCCGCCAGATCGCGCAGGAACCCCAGCGCGGCATCGACGATCTCATCCACCGTTGTGCCATCGGGTAGCGTGTCCTGGGGCAGGTTCTGGCGCAGCAACGACTCGTAGCTCTCCAGAGCAGTATTCAGAAAGCTGAAATCGGTCGCCAGCAACGAGGTTTCGGCCGCATCCAGCAGGTCCAGGTATTGCCCCACGGTGATGGTCTCGGGGTTCGATCCAAGCGCTTCAAGCAGGTCGGTATCGCCGGTAAAGGCCGCCGTCGTGGACAACAGCCCGGCCCAGGCGGTGAAATCCTCGATCGAGGTGATCTCGGGAAAGTCGGGAAGCATGGCAACTCCTTATAAGGTTTGGGTCAAATATCCGGGTAATTCCGGCTGACAATCTGAAAAAAACGGCGCAATCACACACACTGGCACCATGGCAGGGCAAAGGGGGATCAGGCAAGGGGGGACAATCAAGCACGGCCCGCTGTCGACGCGGGCCACGCAGCCGGGTCGGATAATGGCAGATCAGATGATGGTTACGTTGTCCAGGATCGTCGACAGGTCGGTGACATTGCTGAAGGTTTTGACTACCAGAGTTCCGGATGTTGGTGCATCAGAAAACCATCGGCGTTCTGACTGGCAAAATCGGCCAGATCGGTGGACCCATCCAAAAGGCCGGCTGCGATCTGCACCGTATCGACAGCCTGGACATCGGCGATGCGATCATGGTCAGAACCCACGCCAAAGACAAAGGTATCGGCCCCGATCCCGCCTTTCAGCACGTCCGCCCCGGCCCCGCCGTCCAGCGTGTCGTTGCCGGCGTTGCCTTCCAGCCGGTCCACGCCTGCGCCGCCAAACAGCAGGTCGAACCCGTTGCCCGCAAAGATGACATCGTTGCCCGCGTCGCCGTTCAACGTGTCGAACCCGATGCCGCCCTCCAGCCGGTCGGCATCACCGCCGCCATACAGCAGGTCGTTGCCCGCGTTGCCGGACAGCGTGTCATTGCCCGCGTTGCCGTGGATCGTGTCGAACCCGTTCAGCCCGAACGCGGAATCGTCGCCCACCCCCGCGTCGATGCTGTCAAAACCGACGCCGCCATTCAGCAGGTCATCGCCCGCACCGCCGTCGATCAGCGTCATTGCCGGTGCCCGCGGTGATCGTGTCCGCGCCCGCACCACCGTCCAGCACGTCATGACTGCCCTGACCCTGCAACGCATCGTTCCCGCTGCCACCATACAGCACGTCGCCATCCTCGCCGCCGTCCAGCACGTCGTCGCCCCCAGCCCGATCAAGAGATCGTTTCCATCGGTGCCGGTCAGCGTGTCACGGTCCGGGGTGCCGGTTCTTTGCGTGCCATCGGCCAGCGCGTCCAACTGGTCCGCGGCGGTGGCAATCTCGGCGAGGGGCAGCAGCTCGGCCTCGGCCTCCGCCAGCCTGTCGCGCATCCGGGGCTCCAGCGTGTTGATCCGAAAGTCCAGCTCGGCCTGGATGCCCGCAATAAGCTGAAAGGGTCCGAACCCCTTTTCGACCGTGTTGACCTCCTGCGCCTCGCTGAACGGGCTGAAGGCGGTGGTCACGAACCTGACCACGATCAGACCACCCTCGGCCCGCTGGCTTGTGGTCGTCCGGGTTTCGATCGCATCATGAATCTGCCCGGGAATTTCCTGTGCGATCCGGCGCAGCGCCCCGGCCGTATCGGCAAGCGAACCGCGCAGCACCTGCGCGCCCATCGCGCCGTCTTCAAGGGCATGTGCCACCTCCAGCCGCACCGTGACCGCATAGGCCAGCGCCCCGAACAGCCCGATGGCCGATTCCGGGTTCTGGCCGTTCAGGATCGTGCCGGCCTGTCCCAGAACGCGTAGCAGCGCCTGTTCGGCGCTGGCAATGGTATCAAGCCGCTGCTGCTCTGACGGATCTTCGACGGCCTGAAGCCGCAGCAACTCGCCCCGTGCCGCGCGGGCATCGGCAACCGCCGTGTTGATGGCCACGGTCGGGATCAGCGCCTGAACGACCTCAAGCTCCTGCATCAGGGTGACGCCAAGCTGGTCGATACTGGCCTCAAGCGCATAGATCTTGCTGGAGAGCTCATCGATCTTCTGCTGGGTCGGATCGCCGTTGGTCAGGTCATAGATGGAAAACCCGACACCAACGACATCAACCACAGCGCCGATCCCGGGCAATGACCCCCAAAGGTGCAGGCATGACGAACTCCGCCCTTGTCCGGCACTCCGCAGGTGGCCTGCCGTCTGGAAACCAGCATGCCTGATTGCGGCCACCGATCAAGTTCGACATGCATCCCGGGATCGCCGATCAACCCGCCCGCCGCATCGTGGCGCTGTGCGGTCACGTTCAGGGCATTGGTGACGATGAATCCGCTGACACGCAGTTCGGTCCGTGCGTACAGCGTCATGAACCCTTCGGAGGTTTCCAGCACCGCCTGCCACAATAGAATGCAGACAGACAGGCAGTCCCTGACAACAGGTCTTCGTGAACCGCGGGTCGACAAGAGAACAAGCGGGAAAGCCCCCGGCCCCTGACGGTAAATGTTGAAGAGCTTGTTTTTGCGATGCGTGTCGTATATACTTATATATATCCAAGGAGTCATGTCATGATCGAAACCAAGATCCGAAAGGTTGGCAACTCCGCCGTCATGACCCTGACGACCGAAATGCTGACAATCCTCGATGCAAAGGAGGGTGACACGCTGTTCGTGGTGCGCGGCGATGATGGCAGTCTGAAGATCACCCCACACGATCCCGCGGTCGCATCCGCATTGGCTGCCGCAGAGATCATCATGGACGAGAACAGGGATCTGCTTCAGGCTCTCGCATGACGGGGCCAACCTGGGTTCCGCTTGCCGCCGTCCTTGCGATCCATGATCGACAGATAACCCGCCATGGCGGGGCCTCCGGACTGCGCGACCATACGCTTTTGGAGATGGGCTGCGCCCGCGCGATGAACCTCGCCGCATATACCAACGCCGACCTTGCAGAGATCGCGTCCGCCTATGCCTTCGGCATCTCCAAGGCACATGCCTTCGTTGACGGAAACAAGCGCACGGCCTTCGTGACGGCCCTCACATTTCTGCGGCTCAACGGGTACGCCTTCCGGCCGCCGCCAATCGAAGGCGTCAGGATGATGGAGGATCTGGCCTCAGGGCAGGTCAGCGAGGCGGATTTCACCAAGTGGCCTCTCGAGTGGACTGACTCCGCTCTGACCACTCGAGGATTTCTTCAAGTAAAACGGTCACTCAAGTAAAAGGCTCCTCTGGATAACCAGCGGGGCCGTCAAAACTTACCATAAGGCGCCGGGCAAAGCCCTCGTTTGTCACTTGTGAATTATACGCGTGCCCTAAATGAACGTGACCTCGTCCAGGATCGCGCCGGTGTTGGTGACGCCGGTAAAGGTCAGCGTGTCGCCATTGCCGAAATCGAGGATCAGGAAGCCGTCGGCGTCACGCCCGGCAAACGCGATCAGATCCGCCGCCACCGGCGTGCCACCGCCCATCAGGGCCGCGTCGATCTCGATCGCGTCGATGGCGTTCTGGAAATCGGCCACCCGGTCCGCGCCGGACCCGGCCATGAACACAAAGGTATCGACCCCGATCCCGCCTTTCAGCACGTCATCGCCCCTGCCCCGCCGTCCAGCGTGTCGTTGCCGGCGTTGCCTTCCAGCCGGTCCACGCCTGCGCCGCCAAACAGCAGGTCGAACCCGTTGCCCGCAAAGATGACATCGTTGCCCGCGTCGCCGTTCAACGTGTCGAACCCGATGCCGCCCTCCAGCCGGTCGGCATCACCGCCGCCATACAGCAGGTCGTTGCCCGCGTTGCCGGACAGCGTGTCATTGCCCGCGTTGCCGAACAGACCATCGAACCCGTTGCCACCGAACAGCAGGTCATTGCCCGCGTCGCCATGGATCGTGTCGAACCCGATACCGCCTTCCAGCCGGTCGTTGCCCGCCGCTACAGCAGGTCATTGCCGGCATTGCCGCGCAGCAGGTCGTTGCCTGCACTGCCATGAAGCGTGTCGAACCCCTGCAACCCGATCAGCGTGTCATGGCCCGCATCGCCATGCATCACGTCGAACCCGAAGCCGCCGTTCCAGCAGATCGTCGTCCGCGCCGCCACGCAGCAGATCATTGCCCGCATTGCCCGACAGCGTATCGTTGCCACCGCCGCCTTCGAGGTTGTCATCGGCACCCGTGCCCGTGACAACCTCGTCGTCGGAGTCCATCACCGGCCCGTCGTCATCCGCCGCCCCGGTGTCAAGATCGACCGTGCCGCCGGTCGCGGCAAATGTCTGGGTCACGATGACCGATTGATAGGTGCCCGAGCTGAAGCTGAAATTGCCCCGCTCGACACCGATGCCGACATAATCCAGCGCCGGGTCGAGGATATTGGCCCGATGGCCGGGGCTGTCCATCAACGGGACATGCAGATCCTGGACATCGTCCATGATGCCCGCCGCCCCGCGTTCGCTCTGAACGGCAAGGTTTTCCGCCGACTGCCAAGCGCCGCTGAAGTCGAAGCCCGCATCGCGCATGCGCTGGTTGGCGGACGAGCCGCTGCGCCGCCGGTGTGGGAAAAGATGTTCTCTTGCAGCATCCATTGCGAATGCAGCTCTGATGCAACGTTGAGGTTCAGCTCAAGCGCGAGCGGGTCCGCCCTGACCCTGGCGCGCTCTGCGTTGATCAGGCTCAGCATGTATATTTCGTATTGATCGGCCTGCGTCATGCCTTCGTCCTTCTGGTGTCCTGACGCATAACGGTGCGATTGAACCGGATACCAAACGATACGGGCAGTCTTTTCATGGCGATTTCGAGGCGTAA
Organism: Rhodophyticola sp.; assembly: GCF_965284195.1. Classification (NCBI taxonomy): domain Bacteria; kingdom Pseudomonadati; phylum Pseudomonadota; class Alphaproteobacteria; order Rhodobacterales; family Roseobacteraceae; genus Rhodophyticola; species Rhodophyticola sp. The sequence goes on from NZ_CBDIRM010000002.1 coordinate 130,637, forward strand.
ACAGTTTGGGGTCGGAAAGGACCAAACTGTGCTGGAAAGCGCCGATCGCCCGGTGTCCGGCGACATATGCCCCCGGCCTTTCACAGGCGAAAGACCGGGGTGTGACGTCAGAGGAACGTGACCTCGTCGAGGATCGCGCCGGTGTTGGTGACGCCGGTAAAGGTCAGCGTGTCGCCATTGCCGAAATCGAGGATCAGGAAGCCGTCGGCGTCACGCCCGGCAAACGCGATCAGATCCGCCGCCACCGGCGTGCCACCGCCCATCAGGGCCGCGTCGATCTCGATCGCGTCGATGGCGTTCTGGAAATCGGCCACCCGGTCCGCGCCGGACCCGGCCATGAACACAAAGGTATCGACCCCGATCCCGCCTTTCAGCACGTCATCGCCCAACCCGCCATCCAGACGGTCGGCGCCCGGCGTTGCCCTCCAGCCGGTCATCGCCGTCGCCGCCGATCAACACGTCGCCGCCAGTGCCGCCAAACAGCAGGTCGTTGCCGACACCTCTCCAGCGTGTCGGCCATGGTTCCGCCTTCCAGCCGGTCATTGCCCTCGCCGCCATCAAGGCTGTCATTGCCGTTGTTGCCATAAAGGGTGTCGGCCCCGTCCCCGCCCAGCAGGGTGTCATAGCCGTCCAGCCCGCGCAGCAGGTCGTCGCCCGTGCCCCCGTCAAGCCAGTCGAACCCCAGCCCGCCATGCAGCTCATCGTCGCCCGCCCCACCCAGCAGGCTGTCGTTGCCGTAATTGCCCGACAGCGTATCGGCCCCGTCGCCGCCATCCAGCGTGTCATAGCCGTTCAGCCCGAGCGCCGGAATCGTCGCCCGCGCCCGCATCGATGCTGTCAAAGCCGAGGCCGCCGTTGATGCTGTCTGCGCCGGCCCCGCCGGTCACCGTGTCGTTGCCATCACCCGCCGCGATGCTGTCGCCCGGATCGTCCGGCCCGGCCCCGCCGGTCAGAACGTCATTGCCCGCCCCGCCCAGCAGGGTGTCGGACCCGGTTCCGCCGGTCAGCGTGTCATCCCCTGCCCCGCCATCCAGCAGGTTGTTGCCCGCGACACCGCTCAGCACATCGTTGCCGTAGTCCCCCAGCAGCGTGTCATCGCCATCGCCGCCGGTCAGGGTAAGGTCGCGCAGCGCCAGAACCTGCGCAAGGCTCAGGCTGGTGTCCGAGAACTGAAAGTCCTCGATCCCGCGGAACACATCGGTGCCGCGATAGGAGACGATGGTGACCTGGCGCGCCGGGCCGCTGACCACCATGCTGTTGAGCGTGCTGATCCCCACGATGGCGCGGTCGGTCCCGGCCCCGCCATCCAGCGTGTCATCGCCATACCCGGCCCACAGCGTGTCATCGCCCTCGCCGCCCAGCAGGACATCGTTGCCGTCGCCACCATCCAGTGAATCGTCGCCCAGCCCGCCGATCAGCGTGTCATTGCCGGCATAGCCATAAAGGGAATCGTTGCCTTCCCGCCATCGGCACGGTCATCGCCACCATAGGCATAGATCCGGTCGTCGCCGTAATCGCCGATCAGCCGGTCGACCCCCTCGGTGCCATAGACCGTGCTGTTGCGCAGCGGCAAGCTCTTCGAGGGTCAGCACATCACCAAAGGACCCAAGGCGGAATTCGAAATGCTCGACGCCGGTCACCTCTGTCCGGTTGCCGTCGTGGGTGATGACAAGGTGATCCGCCGGGCCGCGCACGGTGACGCCGCTGGCGCGCACGCCGTCAAGGATCAGCCGGTCGATGCCGTCACCGCCCTGAACCGTGTTGTCGCCCGAGCCGCTGACGAACGTGTCGTCGCCGGTCTCGCCTTGCAAGCTGTCGTTGCCGTCGCTAGGCACCAGCGTGTCATTGCCTGCCCCGCCCGTAGCCGTGTCATCGCCCGCGCCACCATCCAGGTAATCCGCGGCCCCGGCCCCTTGCAGGCTGTCTGCCCCCGCGCGCCCGAACAGCGCGCTGCCGTCGGCGCCCGCCTGCATCGTGTCATCGCCCAGGCTGCCCAGGTCCTCGGCCAACTGGCGCCAGGTCATCACCTCGAAGGCGGTGCCGTTCCAGCTTGCGTGGCCCTCGACCAGCATCAGAAGCTGCCCATTGCCCAGCACCGCGACCTCGGGCGGAAAGGCGTAATAGTTGGTCTCGTAATCGGGCACCCGGCGCTCGGCGCACATGATTGCTGCAGGACACCAGCACGTTGTCGGCATCAAAACGATAGCCATAGGTGGTGTAGGCGGGTTGTAGCCCGAATACATCGCCGTGATCAGGAACCCGCCATCGGGCATCGCCGCGGCGCGCAGGTCGACGTAATAGGCATCCAGCGCCACCGCCTCGGTCAGGGGGGTGCCGTCGCTGTCGAACCGGCGCCAGAACCCGCTGTCCTCGCCACGCCAGGCCACCACGAAATCACCGTTCTCCAGCACCGCGACCGAGCCGCGATCGGCCCATGTCTCAAGGCTCTGGCTGATCATGAAACTGTCGGTGACGGGCACGCCCGCCGCGTCATAAATGCGTCCCAGGACTGCCGGATGATCGCTGTCATTGCCCGGCGCGCCCTCGCCGCCGCGCATCACCACGATGTAATTGCCATTCCCCAGCGCCGCGGTATCCGACACCAGGCTGTGCAGGTCATAGCCATAGGACACGTTGCCGACCCAGGGCGTGATCTGCACCGGGCCGCCAACCGGCGCGCCGGTGGCGTCGAAGCTCTGGGTATAGGTCGTGTCGGCCCCGGAATACTGCGCCGGGATCCCGGCATAGCCGCCATCCCACGAGACGGCAAGCCGCCCCCGCCAGCCCGGTGATGGCCGCCGAGCCACTGGTGGCGGACACATCGACATACTGATCGCGCGAGTCCAGATAGCGCGGCGGCACCGGCAGCAGGATATCGGAGATCAGCCCGCCCGCGGCATCATGGGTCTGCACCCGCAGATCGCCCGAAGCCCGGTCATGCCAGCCGATCACATACCCGCCGCCCTCCAGCCCGGTGGCAAAGGGGTAATAGTCGGGCACCTGGGATTGCACCACGCCCTCAAGCCGCGCCAGCGAGATCAGGCCACCCTGCGCCGCCCCCGTCGCGTCATAGCGCTGTGCGCTGACTTCGACATCATAGATGAAAAGATCGGGATCGGGGCGGACCCTTTGTTCGAACACCACCAGCGCGCCGCCATCGGCCAGTTCGGTGATGACGGAACGGTATTGCTCGCCGGCACTTTCGGCGTGGACGCGGGTGATGTCGGCGGCAGGGACAAGATGATAGGTCATGGGGGAATCCTGTGCGTTGGTGATCATGACCGACGACGCGCTGAATTTGAAAACCACCAGGATCAGCCTCGCCAATCACGACCCCATTTTAAGGCCCCGGGCCCGGCGTCTGAATGATCTGCGTCAATTGGAATATGTTTGGCCCCGACTGTGACCCCGGCTGTGACGGAAACCTTGGATGAAACTTTCACGGCATCCGGGTCGTGCATTGTGCATGGCCCCGAGACCCCGGCCGCATGTCATCAAGGAGAGAGACTATGAAAACCGCATCCAAACTGGCCGCCACGGCGCTGGCCCTGCTGATCTCGGCACCGGCCCACGCCGACAACCCGATGGTCGGGGGCGCGGCGATGCTCGAGACCAAGAACATCGTCGAGAATGCCGTCAACTCTGCCGATCACACGACCCTCGTGGCCGCGGTCCAGGCGGCCGGGCTGGTCGAGACGCTGCAGTCCGAAGGCCCGTTCACGGTGTTTGCCCCGGTCAACATGGCGTTCGAGGCCCTGCCCGCAGGCACCGTCGAAACCCTGCTCAAGCCCGAGAACAAGGCCATGCTGACCAAGGTCCTGACCGCGCATGTGGTGGCCGGTGACTGGTCGGCCGCCGAGATCGCCCGCCGCGCGCGCGCCTCGTCCGATGGGTTCTATCATTTCAATGCCGTCTCGGGCGATGCGCTGTCCGCGCAGGTCCGCGGCAACAATGTCTATATCTATGACGAAAGCGGCAATGCCGGGCGCGTCACGATCGCGGACGTCAACCAGTCGAACGGCGTGATCCACGTCGTCGATACGGTGCTGGTTCCCAAGTAATCCGGCCAGAAGGGTCGCATCCGCGCACGCCCTTTATTGAAGACGACACATGGCGGCCGCTCGGCCGCACAGGCGAAAGACCGGGGTGTGACGTCAGAGGAACGTGACCTCGTCGAGGATCGCGCCGGTGTTGGTGACACCGGTAAAGGTCAGCGTGTCGCCATTGCCGAAATCCAGGATCAGGAAGCCGTCGGCGTCACGCCCGGCATAGGCGATCAGATCCGCCGCCACCGGCGTGCCACCGCCCATCAGGGCCGCGTCGATCTCGATCGCGTCGATGGCGTTCTGGAAATCGGCCACCCGGTCCGCGCCGGACCCGGCCATGAACACAAAGGTATCGGCCCCGATCCCGCCGATCAGAACGTCGGCCCCGGTGCCGCCGTCCAGCCGGTCCGCGCCGCCGTTGCCTTCCAGCCGGTCATCGCCGTCGCCGCCCAGCAGCGTGTCACCGCCCGAGCCGCCCCGCAGCAGGTCGTTGCCTGCACCACCCTCAAGCGTGTCGGCCATGATCCCGCCTTCAAGCAGGTCATCACCATCGCCACCTTGCAGCAGGTCGTTGCCGGAATTGCCGATCAGCGTGTCGGCGCCGGTGCCGCCATCCAGCGTGTCGAACCCGTCACCGGCGATCAGCAGGTCGTTGCCAGCCCCGCCCGAGATGGAAGTCAAAGGCGATCCCGCCTTCCAGCCGGTCGTCGCCATCGCCGCCATTCAGGACATCGAACCCGTTGCCGCCCTCCAGCGTGTCGTTGCCCGCGTCACCGTTCAGCGTGTCGAACCCGTTCAGCCCCAGCACGACATCGTCGCCCGCACCCGCATCGACGCTGTCCAGCGAAGCCGCCGTTCAGCAGGTCATTGCCCGCACCGCCCGTCAGCGTGTCATTGCCCGCACTACCCGACAGGGTGTCGTTACCTGCATCCCCGGTGATGCTGTCATCGCCACTCGTTCCGGTGTCGACCACCGGCGGGGTGGAGCGGCTGGTTGATCAGGGCAGGCTGGCCCTCGATCACGGCGGTGAACTCGGTTTCCAGCCCGTCGAGCATATAGGCGAAACCGTTGGGAAAGATCGCGCCGAAATGCGCGTTCAGCGAGCGGCCCTCGGTTTGATCCTCGAAGGTGACGCTGCCACCGACCGGAGTGCCATTGGCATCGTATTGCCGCACCACGGCCTCTTGCCGGTAGGGCGTGCCGCCGATGGTGTGATAGAGGATCGCATAACCGCCATCCGACAACGCGAATATCTGCCCGTCATATTGCGTGCCGCCGGTCAGGTCGGTGTTCACCACTTCGGGCCCGCGCAGAAAGCTGCCATCGGAGTTGAGCAACGCCTGGAACAGCTCGGGGTCGGCATCCACGCCCTCGCGCCGGTTGGACCAGGTCACGACGATGGTGCCATTGTCCAGGGTCAGGGCGTGCACGCTGTCCTCGGCCGCGCGGTTGAAGGCCACGTTGTCGGTGCCGCCGATGGTGAATTCCTCGCCGATCTGGGTGGCGTCGCGGTCAAAAAGCCGGGCCAGCACATCGCGGCTGGCCTGATCCTGATAGATCAGCAGCACGTTGTCGCCGGCCTGCGCCAGCGCGATCGACGCGGGCTGTGCCGCAGAGGATGCCGAACGACTGCTCGCCGGTCGGGGTAAAGCTGGCGGTGGCGCGGTCCTCTCCTGCGGTCAGGGTCAGCGCGATCCGCGGCGTGACACTGGGATTGCTGCCCGACACCCCCGCCGAGACCAGCACATCGCCCAGGTCCAGCAGCGGCGTCCGCGTCCCGTCCAGCGCGCTGACCGACGCGGTGTTCCTGTACTACGATCGTGGCCCCGGACATGGCGGCGGGCGCCTCGTCCAGCCGCGTGCCATCCGCCGAGAAATGGATCGTGTCACGAAAGCTGGTGTTGGCACCCAGATTGGTCGCCAGGACCGACGGGTTCTCGCCCCTGATGTTCAGCGCGAAACTGCCATCCTCGGCCAGGATGACACTGCCGACCGCAGAGTAATACGGCAGCAGGGTGCCGAAATAGACGAAACCCGTGCAGACTGCGTCTGGGGTGTACTGACACGGCTTGCGGTGCGACCAGCGGGAACGTCCAGCCGGAAGCAGAGGCGACCATGTCGCAGCTGATTGTCGACATCATGGCGGTAAACCGGTTGCCGACCTGAACGGCTATAGGTGACGGGTTGGGACAGGACAGTCGGCAGTTCGTCGTTGAAAATCACGGACATCTACAATTCCCTTAATGCAAACAAGATTCGTGGATGCACCTTACACATGGCCGCAGCCCGGCCATCATCAGGATTGATGACGGGGCTGATCAAAATGACAGAAACGCCCCCGAAATCCCTGACCGGACGGCGTAGGATCAGCCGTGCAAACCGTCGCCGCGCCGCCGTCGCCCTCAACCGCGCGGCTTGTTTGCCGCCAGGTGGTCGGCCAGACGCAGCGCCAGGGCGATCATCATCAGCGTCGGATTGACATGGCTTGCGGTCGGCAACACCGAACCGCCCGCGGCATACAGCCCCTCGACCCCGTGCACCTTGCAATCGGTATCGACAACGCCCTCTTCGGGCCGGTGCGACATCCGCGTGGTGCCCATCATGTGCCCCAGATCGATCGCCACCGCGCGCTCGGGCGCGCCATTGACAACCCAGTCCGAAAGCTGCGGGCGCGGCAGGCCCATGCCGGTCGCCGCGGCGCCGAACTGCTGCCCGATCCGCAGCAGGTTTGCGCGGGCCGCCTCTCCGGCGGACCAGGTCACGAAAGGACGCGCAAGACCAAAGGCATCGCGCCTGTCCGACAGGGTCACCCGGTTCTCGGGCAGGGGCGGCTGTTCGGTCGTCGCCTCGATCCGCAACCCCGACAACTTGACCGGAAGCCGACCGTTCTGGAAATCCCGGGCGACGGTGTTGGGAAACAGCCGCAGCGCCACGTCGACGATCACGCTTGAGATCGGCCGGGGTATGTAATTCCTCTCGATCGGCAGCGTGCCGTGGCCCCGCGCACGATCCGCACCGGGCTGCGCGCGACGCACATCGCGTCTTTCAGAACCGACGGGCTTTGCCGTTTCAGGATGCGTCTGGCGGCGGTGAACGGGTCGTCATCCGCGCGCTCTTCGTTGACGAACAACGCCCCGTTCAGCGCGCGTTCGGCCCGTTGCCATGCGGGGTCCAGCGCAAGCCCGTGCATGTAGACATGCGTCCGACCGTCCTGGCGATATCCGTACAGGCCAAAGCGCGACGCAAGATCGGGCGCGGCCTCCTTGTCAAAGCGGGCGATGGTCGCGGTCGGGTGGTCGGTCAAATATCGACCCACCGTGTCATGCCTGTTTCCCAGCCCACGCGGATCGGCATCGCGTGACACCAGCAAAAGCCGCGCGTTTTCGATCGTGCTGGCGGCAAGGATACAGATCGGGGCCGCGACCTCGATCCGATGGCCCGCAAGGCTGCGCGCCTCCAGGCCGGCAACCCTGCACCCCTCGGGATCGGTCAGTATCCGCGTCACGGTCGCGTTGGTCAGCACGCGCACGCCATCGGGTGGATCGGCCACGAAATCGGCACCGAACCGCATGATGTCGGTCACGCTGCGCCGCGACCGGGCAAATTTCCAGAAAACGGTACGGAACGCCGTGTCCGACAGGGACGGTTCGGGCGGGGTATGCCCGATCCGATCCCAAAGCGTGGCATCATACGGGCCCGGCCCAAGGTTCAGCAGATCCCCGGCCTGCGCAAGCCAGGGGGCAAGCGCGTCCCTGCTCACGGGCCACCCCGAAAGCGGCACCCAGTCCCGCGCCTGCGCGATCTGCTCGAACACCGCCGACTTGCCCGCCCAGGCCTGCGTCGATCCGCCAAGCCCCCGACAGCGCAGGCCATAGGTCTGGCGCGCACCGTCCCAGTGGGTTGTCAGGCTGCGATGATACAAGTCGCGTGCGGCGAATTCCTCGGCGCTCCAGCAGCCATCGGCGATATCGACCGCATTCAGCGCCTCATGCGCGTCGTCCTGGGTCAACCCGCCGCTTTCCAATACCACGATGCTGCCCATGCGTCCGGCCAGCGCGCGGGCCAGTGTCAGGCCGCACGCCCCGCCACCGACAATCGCAACATCGGCGTTAAGTCGTTTCAAATCGACGGCTTTATCCAAGGTTTGAATTGTCATTCCGACCGTTTCGCCTTAGCTTTTTATAGCTTTGATGAACGGGTGTGGGCCTGCAATACGCAAAAGCCGATCGAGGGCAAACGAGTTTGCCTATGTGGCTGCTGTGCTTATCGAACAACGCCAGTAATTCTATGGACGGGTCTGATCATGCCACGTTTGGGTTTGCGCGAGTGGGTCGCTGTCGGACGCGTGATCGCGCATGGTGACCTTTTGCGCACCTCCAGCAATCTCGGGCTCTGCCAGAAATTCGAACGCAGCCTTGCCCGCCGGATGGGCGCGCGCCACGCACTGGCCGTGAACAACGGCACTGCGGCCCTGATCACGGCACTGCAAGCCTGCCGGATCGGCCCCGGGGACGAGGTTCGGTGCCGGCCTATACCTGGATGGCCAGCGCCGCGGCCGTATTGCATGTCGGCGCCGTGCCGGTGCTGGTCGAGATCGACCAGACCCTGACCATGGACATGGACGACCTGGCGGCCAAGATCACCCCGCGCAGCCGCGCCGTCATTCCCGTGCATATGAACAACCGGCCCTGCGACATGGACCGGCTGCTGGAGATCGCGGCCAGGCACGACCTGCGCGTGATCGAAGACGCCTGCCAGGCCATCGGCGTGCGCTACAAGGGCCGCGCCTGCGGGACGATGGGCGATGCTCGAGCACCTTCAGCTTCAACCAGACCAAGAACATGACCTGCGGCGAGGGTGGCGCGGTTCTGGCATCCGGTCGACCTGATCCATGAACGCGCGCTGTTGCGCGCATGACATGGGGGTCAACTTTCGCAAGTTCACGCCCCATCGTCACGGATCTGGAATTCGTCGGCGGCATTTCCGCATCAGCGAGATCGAGGCGCCATGCCTGAACGTGCGCAGCTGTCGAAGCTGCCGGGGCGGATGCGCGCGATGCGGCGGCGGGTGGCGGCGATGGAACCGATCCTGAACAACAGCCGAGCTTGCCGATCGCACCGCACAACAACCCCGGCGAGGCCTGCAGCATCGTCGTGACCTTCGACACCGAGGCAGAAGCCATCGCGTTTGCCGATAACCTCGGGGTTCGGCGGCTTTTCGACACGTCCAAGCATGTCTACACCAAATGGACCGCCATTCTGGAAGGGCGGATGGCCCATCCCCGGTTCGACCCCTGGGCCTGGGCCGACGGCAGCGCCGCCGCCCTCGGCCGACGCCTGCCCCCGCACGCTGGACCTGCTGGCCCGCAGCTGCGCGATCAGCCCGATCCTGCAACTGCCCCATCCTGCCGCGATCCTGCTGGCCCGGCGGCTGGCCAAGCGCGTGCCCGCAAGGGGCGCGTGACGGCCCGGCGGCGTCACAGATCGTGGATACGCCCCGGCCTGCACCGCCCGCGCAACAGATCCCGAAACGCCAGCAGGTTGCCTGTCAGTCGGCCCCGGCGGTCGATCCACGGTTCGGGCCACAGCGACTTGGCGCTGTTGGCCAGCACGTTGCCGGTCATCAGCTTCAGCGCCCGCGCCCAATGATATGTGCCCTTGCGCACCAGATAGACCGGGTTGGCGATCTGCGAATAGCCCAGCCGCAGGCCGCTGATCCGCCCGGTCTTGGTGGCCAGATGCACCCCCCTGAGCTGTGGATTCTCGACAATCCGTCCGAACGCCGCCATGCGCCGGGAGAAATCAAGATCTTCCAGCCAGCCATAAAGCGGCAGGGTCGTGTCGAAACGCTCGGGGTGGGCCCGGACAGCCGTGCCGCGCACCGCCATGTTGCATCCGTAGGTCGAATAGACGGTGCGCGGCGCGGCATCGGCCATCGACTGGCGCGGCCCGCTCCAGCAGGGCCAGCCCCTGCGCGTGATCATAGCCGGGGCCGCTGCAGACCGTCAGTAACACATGGCCGGTGTGCCGATCACCACATCCTGCGTGTGTCTCGAAGAAGACAGCGCAGGGCGGCCGTCACGCTGCCGTCGGCGATCAGGAAATCATCGTCGATAAAGAACACGATCCCGGCATCCCCGGCATGGTGCCAGCACCGTGTTGCGTTGCGCCGACGACCCCTTGGGCCCGTGCAGCACATCCAGCCGGAACGGCAGATCACCCAGCCCCGTGGCCTCCATATCCGCGCCATCGGCGACCGAGACGATCACCCGGTCAGGCAAGTCTGACAAAGCGGCCATGTGAAGCACCGTTCTGCCGACCACCCCGGCCCGGCCCGTCGTGGCAATGCCGATGACGACACTCAGCCGGTTCCGGGATGTCATCTTTGCGGCTTCATCAACCTGATCAGCAGGGGCCTGCTCCTGCACCGGCATGCGAAGGCGTGTGGTGAGCGCCGGTTTCGTCACACGGAAACGCCCCGGCCACCCGGTTGCTGCGATGCCAGCACATACTGGCCATAGGTTTCGCCATATTGCGCGACCACATCCAGATCGACAGCGTTCAGCGTCAGGCCCACCTTTCCGGTATCCCCGCCCAGACGGGTCAGCGCCTCTTGAACGAACGTCGCGCGGCGTGTCTTTCCAGCGGACGACAAAAGCCACCGAATCCGAAAGGCGCGCCAGCAATGGCGCATCGGCCATGTTGGCGACCGGGGGCCCGTCGATCACGATCAGATCGTAGACCTTGCGCGCCTCGGCCAGATAGCGGGGCAGGTTGGCCCCCGCAAACAGGTCGGTCGGGCTGGTGACGGGCGCGCCTTTGGGCAGCAGGTCAAGTTCACCCGCCCCTGGCACAAGGTCATCAAACCCGTATGTCCGGGTGCGCATCACCTCGGTCAGGCCTTCGTCCCGTTCGGCCCCGAAAAGACGCGTGGTTCCCCCTCGTCGCAGGTCGGCATCGATCAAAAGCACGTTGAGCCCGGCCGAGCTTGCCGAGGTTGCCAGGGCCGCTGCAAGGCTGGTCTTGCCTTCCCCCGGCACCGCCGATGTCATCAGCAACACCGGCGACCTGCCTCTCGGGTCCCGGCCAGAATCCCAGCCCGAATCCCGGCCCAGATCCCGGCTGGAAAGCTCATGGCGGAGCAGTCGGACAGCCTCGGCATAAGGGGACATGGGAAGGTCGCGGACCATATCCCAGGCAGACGCTTTGGGCGGCAGCATCGGGATGCTGGCCAGCACGGGCCGCCCAAGCGTGCGCTGGATCTGGCGGGCCGTCATGAATCCGGGCTGCATCGATTCACGACCATACCCGATCCCGATCCCAACCATGGCCCCCGAGGCAAGAAGGAAGATGATGATGGCATTGGGCGTCGGAAAGCGCGGGTCCAGTGGCGGATTGGCCGGGTCGATCACCTCGACCCCGCTGATCAGGTAGGTGATGCTTTCATCCACCAGCCCGGCGTTGTTGAGATACCGCTCGTAGAGGGCCCCGTAGGCCGCGGCGCGACGCTCCAGTTCGCGCATCTCCACGCTGGACCGGCTGGCCTCGCCGGTTTCACCACCGGCCTGCGTCAGCGCATCGACGATCAGCTGCTCGCGCAGTTCAAGCGTTTCGATCTCGTTGGCGATCAGGCCCAGGATGCGCTGCACCTCGTCGGTCAGTTGCCGCTGGATCGCGGCACGTTCCTCGCGCAGGGCGGTCATGCGCGAGTTGGTCGTGCTGGGGCCGCCAAGGGCCGTTTCACGGCGCTCGAGTTCCAGCAGCAGCGTGCGCAATGTCGCAAAGATCTCGGACCCCTGCATTTCAGGAAGGGAGGCCGTGGTGCCCCCCGATGACACCACCTCGGTCGCCCGCGCATACACGGCCCGACGTTCCGCCAGTGCTGCACGGGTGTTGATCAGTTCGGAATTGAGTTCCGTCAGCCGCTGCTCGGACAGCGTGATGCCGGGTTCGCCTGACACCAGATTGTTGTCGATCCGGAAGGATGCGACAGCATCCTCGGCCTGCGACAACTGAAGCTGCAATTCGATCGCGCGCTCGTCCAGCCAGCCGGCCACACGGGACGCCTGCTGAAACTGCGACACCCTCGCGGTTGGCGACAAAGGATGACCCGATCGTATTTGCGATCCTGGCCGCAAGATCAGGATCGTTGGCAATGACCCGGATGCTGATGATGCCGGTGTCCCCCTCGCGATTGACATACAGGGTGTCGCGCAGGGTACGCACGGCATGGGCCGTCGCCGGATCAAGCCGGTCAAGCAGCGCCGCATCCTCTGCGCGCAGCGCAGGCGAGGTTGCAAGGACCGTTTCGATCCAGCCCTCCAACCAGCCTTTTGGTTCGGACTGAAAGAACGGCTGACTGGTCGAGACCCGTCCGGGCCACGACATCGCTCAGGACCTGGGTGGACTGGATGATATAGACCTGACCTTCGACAAAGGCGTCGATCGCCGCCGCGGCAGAGGCCTCGGTCTCAAGCGGGCTGCGCGCGGGCGGCTCGACCATCAAAAGGAGCTTGCCTTCGTAGAGCAGCTCCATCCGTGTCACGAGCAGCGCCCCGAGAACCCCGCCAACCACCATGCAGATCAGCACTTCACGGAACCGGCGGCGCAGGAACGCCCCCCATTGCCGGAACATGTCGGCAAGGGTCTGGGTCTCGAATCCGTGCGCACGGATGTCGTGGTACGCCCCCGCGCCACGGTATCGGCCCTGTGCCCTGTCATCACGACCCCGTCCCGCGCAGAACGACCAGAGAGGTCAGCAGAAGTATGGTCACATCCCTGCGCAGGGTCATGGTCTGCACATAGCGCAGATCCATCTCGACCCGCTCGGCATAGGTGGTGGCGCGACCGCGACCGACAACTTGCCACAGTCCCGTCATGCCCGGCCGAACCGACAGGACGACGCCCGCAACGCCGCCATACCGCTCAAGCTCTTCATTGGTCACGGGGCGCGGCCCGACGATGCTCATGTCACCGCACAGCACGTTCCACAGTTGCGGCAATTCATCGAGGCTGGTCTTGCGCAGGAACCGCCCGAACGGCGTGACACGGTGATCCCTGGCAAGTTTGAAATGCGCGCGCCATTCCGCGGCTGCCTCGGGATCGCTGGCCAACACCGCCGCAAGCCTGCGATCGGCATCCGTCACCATCGTGCGAAACTTGATGCATCCGAAAGTGCGCCCTCGCAATCCGGCACGCCGATGCACGAAGAACGGCGTGCCGCCGTCCCGCGCGACCAAAAGCGCGATAACGACAAGCAGCGGCGACAGAAGAATAGACAGCCCCCCCGCAATAATCATGTCCAATGCGCGCTTTCCCCGTGCCTCGTAAAAGGAAAGCGTCCGATTTTGTTCTCTTTTTGTTCTCAAAATTCTTGCATTTTGCCAAGCCGCACAGTGTTACGACTGGACCGTTAAAATCCGACATCATAAGCCCCCCAGCTTGGATGTGTCTTAATTCCGCCATAAAATTAACAAAAAGTCGCCTTTAAAAATACGCCAACCGCCGCAGGCGAGAAGCCGGAATTTATCGTTTTAAACGAAACAGATTGTTTCGCATGGGCCTCTTGCATTTGATTTGGACGCATTGACCCCAAGTGGCATGACGTCCCTGATGGTGTTTCGCAGGGAAGATATCCAGATAGGGAGCAACGGGAATTTCAACCAAGGCGAGTGCGCAAAGTGACCAAGAAAATCAAGGTCTTGAACATATGCGAAACGGCCCGTGGCGGTGTCGGAATCTATCAGAACATCATTGCTGGATTGGCCGAACGCGATATCGAGATGCACCACCTTGTTCCGGAGCAGGATGCCGATTTTCTCGATGACACCCTATTCCTTCACCGATTTGACAGACCGCGGCGCGGGGTAAATGCAACCGCTGCGATGATGCGCAGGTTTCGCCGCATTGTGGACACAATTGATCCGGACCTGTGTTTCTTCCGCAGCAGTTTCGCCCTTGCCTGCCTTGTCCAGATGCGGGCCCGTCGTGATCGGCGCCCGGCCCTTTACTGCCCGCATGGCTGGGCAGTGTCCAATTATCCGCCGGATTCAGCCAGGGCCCGCCTGATTCGAGCCCTTGAGGGACGGTTGAGCGGGCTGGCTGATTCGGTCGTTTGCGTCTCGAAGCACGAGGCCGCGATTGCCCGCGCCCACGGATACCGGGGGCGGTTCGAGGTTGTCGAGAACGCGGTTCCCGGCGCGGCCCCTGACGCAAGGGCCTAGCCTTTTCACTGATGAGCCATCCGCGCTGCATCTGTTGTTCGTCGGACGTCAGGATCGGCAAAAGGGGTTCGACATACTTGCCCGCGCCCTCGAGGCCAGCGGGCGTGCCGATCTGCGTCTGCATGTGATCGGTGGCAAGGTGCGTGACGACGGGCCGGATGTGACCATGCCCAAGGCCGCCCGCGCCGTGGGCTGGGTCGCGCATTCCGAGATCGACAGCTGGTATCGCTCGGCCGATGCGTTGATCGTCCCGTCGCGTTGGGAGGGGCTGCCCCTGGTCATCCCCGAGGCCTTGCGCAACGGCACGCCGGTTCTGTGTTCCGAGCGCAGCGGCATGCAGGACCTGATCACGCGCGGCCAGACCGGCGATCACTTTCCACTCGACGAACGCGCGCTGACCACCTTGCTGCGGGGATTGGACAAGTCTGCCCTGCGCAGGATGCGCCCCGCCTGCCGCGCCGCGTTCGATGCGCGCTTTACGGTTGACCGGATGCTTGACCAGCTCGAGGCACTGGTCCGGCGCATGGTACATCAGGACGGGGCGGCCGCGCGGCGGCAGGCGGCATGAACCAGCACCAGCTCGCAGCAGGCAAGCCAAGGATCACGAAGAAGTGGCGCCAATGCAGCAAGTCGACGACCAGGCCATTGACGATCTGCCCGGTCAGGATGGCGAACACCATCAGGCGCAGGACCCTGCGCGGATCGTTCACGGAAAACGACCGCAGCAGGCCGACCATCACCGCGCCGATGGCCCCGAAAAGGTCACGAAGCCCAGCCAGCCGTTCTCGACC
Source organism: Rhodophyticola sp. (assembly GCF_965284195.1). Classification (NCBI taxonomy): domain Bacteria; kingdom Pseudomonadati; phylum Pseudomonadota; class Alphaproteobacteria; order Rhodobacterales; family Roseobacteraceae; genus Rhodophyticola; species Rhodophyticola sp. The sequence continues at coordinate 145,697 of NZ_CBDIRM010000002.1, forward strand.
ATGACCTTGAGAAAGATGTTGTGCGGGTCCAGATCGAGACTCGCTCTGGGGGAAATCGGCCCGCCGGACAAAATGGCCAGGGCCGATCCCCAAGGGCTCGCGCAGCGAGATGGTATAGGCCGTGACCCAGTTCGAAAACCGCTCGGTGTCGTAATACTGAAGCTGCGCACGCTGCGCAAAGAAATCATCCAGCCCCAGCGCGTCGAGCATGAAGGGCAGGCCGACCACGATGGCCCCCCCCGAGATCACAAGCAGGGCCAGAAGCCATTTCATGTCCCGCACTGACCGCGTGCAGACCGCGATCAGCGTCATGAACACCAGCACGACGACCGCCGCGTTGATCCATGCCCCGCGTGAGAAGGTCAGAACCATCAGCGCCAGCACGAACAGCGAAAATCCGATCATGAACACCCGTGCCCGGGCGCGGGCCACCAATGCGCGGGCCATCAACAGAAAGCCACCTGCAACCATGTAGGGGCCATAGACATTCGGGTCCTTGAACAACGGCGACAGCCGCAACCCCTCATCCGAGCGGAAATAGAGATCGACCGGCCCCGGGGCGACCCCGGCCAGCGCGGCAACCCCGACCACGCCACCGCAGATCGTGCCAAGAACAAACGCCGCATAAAGCGCGTCAACGGCCCGCGCGCCGAACACCGATGCGAAATGCGGTCATGAACCAGCAGGATCAGCGCCAGATACAGGGTGATCAGGAAATACATGACCCCGAAAGAGAAACTGTTGGCGATCACAAGCGACAGGATGTTGAACACGATAAAGCCGACAAGCAGCGCGTGAAATGTCCGCGTCTCGGGCGTGATCTCGAACCGCAACCCGATCGTCAAAACCAGGATCAGAAATCCGATGGCAAACAGCAGGTCCGTCGGCGCAGGCTCGATCGCGACGACAAAGGCGGTCGCAAAAGCTGATCAGGATGCACCGCAAGGCAAAGCGCTGGACCGAAAGGTATGACCGGCTTGGCGCCGAAAGGGTGGATGACATAGACATGCTTCAGCGCCCGGCCCTTGGGCAGTCCGCCCGCTGCGGCCTGCATCGTCCTTCAAAGTCGCAGTGATGCGATCCTGCCCGCATTATAGACCGAAAACTGGCTGTTTTTAAGGTAAATCAGTGACCTGTGCACCGGAATCATGACAGGGATCAGGACGGGCGCAACAAGGGCCGCACGGTCACGACCAGGGCCACGCAGTGCAGCGTGAACGCCGCGCACAGGCCCCAGACGACCCCGGTCAGCCCCCCCGCCATCACCCCTATGGCCGCACAGCCCGCAACCAGCACGACCGACAGGACCCGCAGCGCGAAAAGCTGCGTGAAACGGCGGTGCGCGACCAGAAGCGCATCCAGCATCGCCTCGAACCCCTGAATCGATGCCGCCAGCATGGCGACAGCCAACAGCGTGCCCAGATCGTGGTAATCCGGCCCGAACAGCGCCGCGACCAACCAGTCACCGATCAGCAGGCAGCCCGCGACGGCCAGGGCCATGAACGCCAGGATGCCAAGCGCAAGGTTGCGGACCAGCCGCGTCAGATCGGCGATCTGACGGGTGGTCCTGTAGAGCGTGAACCGCGCGATCAGGCTGTGCATGATCACCCAGAAGAACGTGATCGTCGCCTGCATGGCATCAGCCGACAACCGTGTAATACCCCAACGACACCACGCTCAGGAATGTGGCGATCAGATAGCGCGGGATGTTGCCGTGCAGCGCAGACAGCAGCCCGGTCAGCGCCAGCATCACCGAAGATTTCCCAAGTTCGCGCATGTTGGCAAGGTTTGCGGCAGCGTCATCGCCATGCGCCCGCGCAAGCCGTTGTGCCAGACCCAGGTCAAAGATCACCGCCATCAGCCCCCAGATCACCATCTGGCAGAAGAACGCGGTCACGACCGGGTAGCCAAGCCACAGAAGCGTCCAGATCGTCATCGTGCTGGCCACGCCGCGGATGATCAGTGACGCGGCCATCAGGTGCATCTGCTCGTAGCGCTGGAAAACCCCGTAGGACAGCTCGGACAGGCTTTCGGATGCCTTGGCCAGCCCCAGGATCAGCACAAGCCACGCGGTCAGCCCTGTCAGGACCGCAAAGGAAAGGCCGACGACCACCAGGTAGCCGACCACGACCGACACCAGCAAAAGGTTGCGGAAATCCCGGAACGCAAAGCCGGTTGCCTCGCCCGAGGCAAAATTGACCTGCATGTTGAGGTTGAAGAAAAGAAGACCGGGATCACCAGCGAGGTGGCCAGGCCAAAGGTGCCCACATCCTCGATCGTGGCAAGCCGGGTGAGCGCCACAAGTGTCAGGAACTGGGTGATCAGGTAGACGACATGCCCCAGCAGACCCCATCCCATCAACGTCCTGATGCGGACGAGTCCGGGCTTTTGTGTCATCCGAGGCTTTCCAAACGTCATGCTGCGGCCCCGGATCACCCTCTGACTGATGTCTCACAATCAGGCCTGACCGCGCGCAGCACAAGCCGCGTTGCATCACGCGCGGCAATTGGAACCATCGCGCAGGGCCCGAACGTCAGGTCAGTTCGACAGCACGGCGCCGTAAACCTCAAGGAGCCGCGCAAGATGCGCCCGGGCGCGACGGCCGTGGCCAGATCAGAGGCGACTGGAACGCGCCGATATCGGGCAGCCGACGCAGGGCTGCGATCAAGTCCGCATCGCGGGGCGTGTCATACAATGCCCCGTTCTCGCCATCGCGGATCACCTCCGATGCGGCACTCCAGGCCCCGCAGACCACCGGGATTCCGCGCAGCAACGCCTCGATCGTGACCATGCCCTGCACCTCGTACCAGGTGCTGGGGAACACCAGCGCGCGCGCCTTGGCCAGATGCGCCTGCACCGCATCCGGCCCCAGCCAGCCGGTGATCCGTGCCGCGGCCGGTCACCGCGCGGATCGCCCCGGCCTCGGGGCCGTCGCCGATGAACAGCACCGGCATGTCCAGCGCCCGGGCCACCCGGGCCAGTTGCAGACCGCCCTTTTCGGGCGACAGCCGCCCGACGAACACCAGCGTCTTGTTGGCGCGCGCATCGACGGGCGGGCCGCCGGTGTCGATCGGGTTCAGAACCTTGTGCCACACCGCCCCGGACGGCAGCCTGCCCTGCATGACCTGTCGCTGTTTCTCCGAGATATAGATGATGTGGCGCAAGCCGCGCGGCAATCGGCCGGGGCCAGCGGCCACAGCCCCGCGCAGCACCCGCCAGGCCTTGTGCGCGGCGCTGCGCACATCGCAATTCGTCGCTAGGCACGATGCCCCAAGCGGCGTGCGGGTGCAGATTTCATGGCGGTTGTAATCGTAAAACCCGCCATTCGGACAGGCGAGGAAGTATTCATGCATCGTAAAGACCGACCGTAGCGGCCCTGCCGCCAGTTCCGGCCCGATCGACGGCGACAGCGCCTTGGCATAACCATGGCAATGCAGCACCGTGCGCGCCGGATCGAACCGCTGTGCCACGTCGCGCAGGGCCTTGCGCGCGGCCCCGTTCCAGATGCCGCTGCGCATCGCACGCAAACGGTTCGGATCGTCAAGGATCGTCTTTTGCTCCAGGCAGATCACCTCGATCCCGGGATGATCCAGCCGCGCGGACACCGGCCCGCAGGCGGCAAAGAAGGTCACGGCGATGCCATGATCGGCCAGCAGCCGGGCGCTTTCGATGGCGACCTTGGCCTGCCCGCCCGTCACATCGGCGAAATCGCCGACGATCAAGACATGATCAAGCGGCTTGCGTCTTGCGTTGGTCATGTCGGCCCGCACCACCTTGTTCCTGCATCAAGCTGCCTTGCAGAACTGTAGTCCAGGTCGGGCCGGGACTCATAGCCCAATGGGTCGGGAACGCCGCGACAGGCCGTGCGAGAAAACAAAGTGCCGCGCCCGGAGTTCAGGCGGCCCCGACCTTTCGCATGCGAAAGGTTCAGGGGAGATGTCAGGCCCACCCGTCAGATGAACGTCACCTCGTCCAGGACCGCGCCGGTATTGGTGACACCTGTAAAGGTCAACGTGTCGCCATTGCCGAAGTCGAGGATCAGGAAGCCATCGGCGTCACGCCCGGCATAGGCGACCAGGTCGGATGCCTCGGGCGCACCACCGCCCAGCAGGGCCGCATCGATCTCGATCGCGTCGATTCCGTTCTGGAAATCGGCCACGCGGTCGGCACCATACCCCATGCCGAACACGAAGGTATCGGCCCCGATCCCGCCTTTCAGCACGTCCGCCCCTGCCCCGCCGTCCAGCGTGTCGTTGCCGGCGTTGCCTTCCAGCCGGTCCACGCCTGCGCCGCCGAACAGCACATCGAACCCGGCATTGCCGAACAGGACATCACCGCCCGCCCCGCCCGACAGGGTGTCGGTGCCCAATCCGCCCGTCAGCCGGTCGTCGCCGGTGCCGCCATCCAGGCTGTCATTGCCGTTGTTGCCCTCAAGGGTGTCGGCGCCGGTCGCCGCCGATCCAGCGTGTCGAACCCGTCACCGGCGATCAGCAGGTCGTTGCCAGCGCCCGCCCGTCATGCTGTCGAATCCCAGGCCCCTTGCAGCGCGTCCTCGCCATCGCCGCCGTCCAGCGTGTCGTTGCCGAAATTGCCCATCAGCAGGTCATCGCCGCTGCCGCCCAGCAACAGGTCGAACCCGTTCACCCCCTGCAGCGTGTCATGCCCGGCCTCGCCCAGCAGGGTATCGGCCCCCACCCCGCCCGACACGCTGTCCCAGCGGCCCCGGCCTCGACCCGGTCGCTGCCCGCGGCAGCGCTGATCGTGTCGTCGCCCGCCGTGCCGGTCAGGGTCTCGGCGAACGCTGTGCCGCCCTGCCCCTGCCCCGGCCCGCCCGACGCATCCGGATCGGGCCCGGCCAGCAGCGCGGTCGTGGTCCAGGTGGCATCGCGGAACTTGACGTACTCGATCCCGAACAACAGGTCGTGACCCTGCGCACTGTGCAGCTCGACCCCGCCCGCGATGGCGGCAATCGCGCCAAGCTGCGCGCGGTTGATATCCAGCACCGCGGTGTCGGTGCCCGCCCCGCCGCGCAGCGTGTCGTTGCCGGCCCCGCCGGTCAGGATGTTGTCGGCATCGTTGCCGGTCAGCGCGTCATCGCCCGCGCCACCGATGGCGTTCTCGATCACCACGCCCGCCGCAACGGTATAGCCACCCGCGACCCCCTCGGCCGCCGACAGGAACCCGCCGCCGCCGAACTCTCCCGCAAGCGTGGCGGCGCGCAGGTCGATCACCGCGTCGCGCCGTGCCGAGCATGGCGCAGGGTATCGACCCCGTCGGTGTCCCAGATCGCGCGCCAGGTGGTGCCGCCCCGGTTGGCCTCGGGCAGGTCATAGACATTGTCATCGCCCCCGAACCAGTCGTTGGCCCCGTATTTTTCCTGCAACACCGCGATATCCAGCGCCATCGGCCCCGTCTCGAAGCCCCAGCGCCCGCTGGTGGCGCCCTGTGCTGTGGCGGCGCCGGTGAAATAGCCGCTGTTGTAGGTCATCGTGGTAAACACACCCTGGTTCAGATCATGATCGCCATATTGCTCGTACTCGCCGAACACCCCGCCCATGATCGCGGATGTGCCGCCAGTGTCATGCGGATGCGCCAGGCCCAGCCCGTGCAGCACCTCGTGGGTGATCGTGACCATGCCAAAGCCGCCCGGTTCAAGATCGCCGCCCGCGGTGCGGTCCCACAGGGTCGCGTCGAACACACCCACACCGGCGTTGAATTCGCCCGGCGGGTTGAAATAACCAAGGAATTCGCCGCGCGACTCGTTGGTATCCAGCACCAGCACGAAATCGGCTGCGGCCCGGCTGCTGGTCTGCACAAAGCGCAACCCCGAGACCTGCGCGATCTGCTCGAACACCGCCGCGATGCGCGATTGCTCATAGGCGTTGAACCCTTCCGAGGTATAGCCATCGGCGGCCACGCCCGGAGGTGCGAAATAGTACCTCACCACCGGGTCCGGCAACTGCGTGCCCCAGTCGATCGTGTCCAGCGGATCATAGGGTTGCGGCACGTAAGGATCGACCGTGATGCGATAGCTGCCGGTCAGGCCCGCGTCATAGCCCGCCGCCTGGACATAGACGGTCTGGTCGCTGTCGGCGGTATAGGCCAGCGCGGAATCGAAGCCACCAGGAATCGTCGTTGAAGGCCAGCAGGGTGCCCTGTGCATCCAGCAGCGTCAGCGCCGGGTCCTCCAGCGTCACCCCGGTCAGCGCGATCAGCACCGCTTGCCCGGCCACAAGATCCAGCGCGAACCAGTCGGTATCGCCCCCGTCTCGATCGTGCCGGTGGCATCCAGCCCCAGGCCGACCACGCCGGAGGTGGCGGTGGTGGCGGTGTAATCGTCGCGGGCCACCGGGCCAGCATCCGTGCGGGTGATCAGCAACTCGTAGCTGCCGGTCTCGGCACCAAAAGCCCCGGCGGACAGGTAATGCGTGCCGCCAAAAGTGCTGGTGAAGGTCAAGAAGGCATTCAGCCCCACGCCGCCATCGTCGTCAAAGGCGATCTGCGTGCCGCCGCCGTTATGCACCGACAGGAACGGATCGGACAGCGTCAGCCCGGTCAGCGCCACCGCATAGGTGCCCCCGGCCTGCAAGGTGATGCGGAACCAGTCCTGATCGCCGGTAAAGTCGATGGTTTCGATGACGGGGCTGTTCAGGGCGATGTCGGCCGCCGTGCCGATGTTGGCGGCGATGCCGAACCCGGTTTCATGCAAGGTGGGGGCATGGGGGTTGATCGTTTTTTCGAGACGGCAGGCAACACACATGGGCAACTCGCTGGATTCAAGGGAGATTCGGGATGGTTTCAGGTGCCGCTATAAACGGTTCCACGGCAAAGGGAACGGGGCCTTACAGCCGTTTTTTCACCCAGCCCAGGAATGCCTTGTCGGCGTCGCTCAGCCGTGGTGCGCCCGAGGCGGCCCAGACCCCCTGCCAGTCGGCCTGCAACGCATAGACATCGGCGCCGGGGATCAGCGCGCGCGCGGATTCCAGCGTTTCGGGGGCCAGTTGCGGTGGCCGTGCGGGGGCAGGGCTGCGCGGTGGCCCGCCCCGGCGTGGGGTCACGCGCAGGATGTCGCCCGGTTCCTCGGACAGGTGGTAATCGGGCAGGTGATCTGTGGCGATCATCTCGCGCAGCATGGCGCGGAACACCCGGCGCGGGCTGGCCGAGCCGGACTTGTGATGCAGCACCGCCACCGAGATGCGCCATTCGGGCTGTCGGCCGCAATGCTTGCGCGCCAGTTCGTAGATCCGCCGCTCCAGCGGCTTGCGCAGGCGAAAGTAATCGCGGCTCAGCGTCAGCACCGATTTCGACAGCACCGCCCGGATAGAGCCAGTCCGACGAGGGTGACGGCCACGCTAGACCATGCGCCCGCCACGGGTCTTGCGGGCGATCTGCCAGGTCTCGATCAGGCCAAAGCCGGTTGTCACCTCGTGCCTCGCCGGTGTTCCAGGTTGGTGGTGATGCGCGTGCCCGCCAGACCGCTCGAACGCCTCGACGCAGGCGACGATAGCCGTCACCGCTGAAGTTTCGCGGTTGGTCGCCACCAGCAGGTCATGCGCGGTCAGGTGCAGCGTGCGGCTGATCGTGCGCCCGGCATTCAGCGCGGCAACAAGCTGGCTGATGCAATAGATCAGGATGTCCTTGTCATGGATCGTGGCCAGCCCCTTGACCGAGGGGGTCACGGTGATCTGCGCGCCGTTGTGGGTGTAATCCAGGATGCGCCGGTCGGGCCGGGTGGACAACGAAAACATCGGATGCTCCATCGAGGCCAGGTCGTCCTTTGGACTGGCCGCGAAGATGTCGCAGACAAAGAAATCCGATTGTGGATGATATGCGGGCCCCAAGGCCCCTGCCCCGCCTGTCACGCGCCTGTTCCTTCACTGCCTCAGCTTCACGACCGGGGCGATTTTCGCCCTTCTTGCCGCGCCCCCGGTTGATCCGGGGGATTCGTGGTTTTGCTGACACTCGAGGGTAAAGTTATCCACAGGCTGCGTCCAGCGCTGATCGCGCAAGGATCGTGGGATCAGAGTCGCAGCGATCGGGTTTTCAGAGTCGGCTCTGACGTGGTTTCAGAGTCGCATGCCCGCCATGTGATCTCCAATCCGCCCTGTGAAAACAAGGGGCTTTGGCAAGACACCCACACCCTGTAACACTACAATAACCAATATTTAACCGCGATTTTCAGCAGCCCCCTGCACTCAAACGCCTGATCTGACATGGAAAACAGCGAGAATTTGCTTGGGAAATCAGAAAAATATGCCGACGTCGTGCGCAAAATGCTTTCATGTATCGCCTTTTGCGGTATGCTGGCAAAAACATATAACATGGGGCTGGATATGGTATCCGAGAGTCTGCACACCCCCCTATTTCGGCATCGACCCCGACCGGGCCATGGCCGATCTGGACACCACCGCCGACACGGGGCGGTTCTGCGCGGTATCGCACAGGCCTGTCGCGCAGGGGCGCGACGACCTGGCACGACAGGGTATGGACGAGACCGGAGGCAAGACGCTGCGGCTGTTTTCCACATGGGAGATCACCCGCTACCTGATCCCGGTGAACGCCGCGCATTTCCGCCGCGTGCTGCAAGCGCCAATCCCGGACCTGCCGCAGGGCCGCAGCGGACACCACCGGCGGGCGCCAAGTGGTTCACCCTCGACGAGGTGCTGCGCCTGCGGGCGCATTTCTCGCAGGCAGGCAGCCGCGCCAAGGAATACCGCCCCTATCGCCCTGCCGGGCCTGCCCGCGAAGATGGTTGCGGTGGCCAATTTCAAGGGCGGTGTGGGCAAGACCAGCACCGCCGCGCACCTGGCGATGTCGTGCGGCCCTGGATGGCTACCGCGTGCTGGTGGTGGATCTGGATTCCCAGGGCTCGATGACCTCGATCTTTGGTGGCGCGGGTTGCGGATGAATGGCAGACGGTGTTCCCGCTGCTGGCGCGGCATTACGCGCGCCATGTGCAGGCCGACAACCAGCGCCGCGCAGGACCGGGGCGAGCCGCCGCAGCCGCTGGACGATACCCTGTCTGAGGCGCTGGACATGCGCGCCGACGCCCTGATCCAGACCACCCACTGGCCCAACATCGACCTGATCGGCGCGCAACTGAACCTCTATTGGGCCGAGTTCCAGATCCCGGTCTGGCGCATGGCCGCGCGCGGCTGGAAGCTGTGGGATGCGCTGGCCGACAGTCTTGAGGCCGATGGCGTGCTGGACCGCTATGACCTGATCTTTTTCGACACGCCCTGCGGCGCTGGGGTATCTGACCATCAACGGGCTGTCGGCGGCCGACATCCTGTTGGTGCCGCTGGGGGCGTCGTTTCTGGAATTCGACAGCACGGGGCGGTTTTTCGACATGCTGCATTCGACCTTCGCCAGCATCGAAGAGGCCGAGAACATGGCCGCCCGCGCGCTGGGGCGCGAGGGGCTGGCGTTTGAATGGGATGCGGTGCGCGCGCTGATCACCCGGTACGACGGCGCGCAGCAGGGCGAGATGGCGGCGCTGATGCAGGCCTATCTTGGCCCCACCCTGTCGCCCCACCGGCAGGATTTCACCGCGCTGATCGGGCAGAGCCGGCGAGCAGGTCAACGGCATCTACGAGGCCGATTACCGCGATTTCAACCGCGAGACCTATGTGCGCGGGCGCGAAACTTTTGACGCAACCTATGCCGCGTTCAAACGGCTGCTGACGGGCGTGTGGCGGCGCGACGAGCTGGCCGCGCAAGAGGCCGCGGAATGACGGCGCGTTCAGCCGTCCGCGCGACCCTGCCTGCCGATGATGTGCTGAAAGGAGGTCTGCCATGGCCAAACGCAAACGTCTGAGCCTGCCGTTGCCTGGCGCGCATTCCGGTGACATCGGGGCCGGTGACACGCCGATGGGTGCGACCGCCCGCCCGGCCCTGCAATCGCGCGCGCCGATCGCGCAGGTGGCGGGCGATGCCGCCGCCGCCGCCGCGTTCCACGATGTCGCGGGCGAGTTGTCGCGCGCCCGCGAGGATGGTCGTCTGGTGGTGGCCCTGGCTCTGGACGCCGTGCGCGCCGATCACCTGACCCGTGACCGGCTGACCTCGGAGACCGAGGACATGGAGGCCCTGCGCGCCAGCATCGCCACCCGTGGCCAGCAGACCCCGATCGAGGTTCTGGCCCTGCCCGGTGGCGGGTATGGGCTGATCTCGGGGTGGCGGCGGTTGCAGGCGCTGCGCGATCTGGCGCGCGACGACCCCGAACGGTTCGGCACCGTGCTGGCCCTGCTGCGCCGCCCCGACACCGTGGCCGAGGCCTATTGCGCCATGGTCGAGGAAAACGAGATCCGCGCCGACCTGTCGTTCTATGAACGCGCCCGCATCGTGCAGCGCGCGGTTGACGACGGCGCGTTCAGCGACACCAAGCAGGCCCTGAACACGCTGTTCGGCGCGGCCAGCTATGCCAAGCGGTCCAAGATCAAATCGTTCCTGCGGGTGGTCGAGGGGCTGGATGATGTGCTGCGCCATCCCACCCGGCTGGCCGAGCATCTGGGCCTGAAACTGGCCCGGGCGCTGGAGCACGACCCCGCCCTGCCCGACCGTCTGGCGCGCGCCCTGGACGCGGTAGATCCGGCAGACCCCGAGGCCGAGCTGGCGGCTATCAAGGCAAACCTTTCGCATGCGAAAGGTTCTGCCAAGGAAAAGCCAAAGTCTGAGACCCCTGAAGCAGGGTCTAAACCAGCGGCCGACTATAGGTCCATCGGTCCCGGTCTGATGCTCGAGTTGGACGAGGGCCGCGTCGGCGTCACCGGCAAGCGGCTGAGCCCTGATCTTGTCAAGCGGCTGGAGCAATGGTTGCGCGCCCAGCCCGAGGCACGCTGAGACACATGGCGGGGCGCGTGCAACGGCACCGTACACCCTGCCGTCAATGCGCTAATCGGCCCCTAGCGTCTGTAGCAGTCACCCCTGCCCTGTCACAGACTCGGAGTCGCCCTCAACTGTCCGATACCTCTGCCATCCTGTCGCTGCCCTATATCCAGCCCGCGCAGGCTCAGAAACACGTCACCCATAACGAGGCGCTGCACCATCTGGAGCTGTTGGTACAGCTGAGCGTCACAGACCGCGCCCGCAGCGACCCGCCCGCCGCCCTGACGGATGGCGTGGCTGGTCGTCTGAGACGGCAATACCTAGATCCGGACCGCCGGGCAGGATCGGGTCGACCGCCTATGCATCTACGCGCAGGCCGGTGCAATCAACCGCCTGACCTTCGCCGCCCTCGCCACGCTGCTGAGTCATGATGGGGTTGGCAATCAGGTGAAAATCAACAAATCCGGTGAAACAGAGACTGTCAGCCTGCTGTTCCAGACCGGCTGGTCGGGCCGGGCCGAGATGGGCCTGCAGGGTCGGACTGGGTCACCATCATGGTCAGCACCGATGGCAGTGCCTGGACCGCGGCGCTGGCGGTCGAACCGGCCACGGGGGTGTCGACCTCGGCGCAAGGGGGTCGGATTGACGGGCCGACCGAGGTCTCGCGCGGCCTGCTGCTGCATGGGCGCCCTGGCTGCGGTCCTATGGGGCCGCCAATATCCTTGGCCCGGTGGCTCAGGCTGCCGGTGACGTGCCGACTGGTGCGGTTATCGAGCGTGGGGCAGGGGCCGATGGCAGCCATGTGCGCTTTGCCGATGACACCCGGATCTGTAACGTCACAGCCGCGGCGCAGGCCCGCGATGCGGCGGTGGGCGCGCTGTTCGGCCTTGTCAGAGCCTGTATCCGCGCCGTTGCGGTTGATGGCGGTAGGGCGTTGGATCTGGTCCTGATCGCTTGACACAGGGCCTGTTGCGACAGATCCAAAACCTTTCGCATGCGAAAGGTTTGGCCTGCGACAGGCCCGGTGTCAGATATCCTGGATCAGGGTCGGAACCCGATGCACCTCTCCGGTCCTGTGGTCGACTATAGGCCCATCGGCCCCGGCCTGATGCTCGAGCTGGGCGAGGGCCGCGCCGACATCACCGGCAAGCGGCTGGGCCCTGATCTGGTCAAGCGACCGGAGAAATGGTTGTGCGCCCAGCTCGAGGCACGCGGACCTCCGTAGTGGAGTGCGTGCCTGGGGGCTGGCGGTAGATGCGGCCGCGGGGCCGCCGATCCCGGCGCAAGAGGTCCGGATCGACGAGCCGATCACTGGCATTGCCGTGACCCAGAGCCTGTCTGATGCCACCATCGAGCGCCTGACAAAGACGGGGGTCTCGGGGTCCGGACCCACTGCACCCTCGGTCGGCAATGCCTCGGTCACCGACAGCAGACTGGCGCTGGAGGTCTATGCCTATGCCACGGCAAGTGGGTCGGCCGAGGTGTCGCGCGGCCTACTGCTGCATGGTCACCGCAATGCCAATGGTGGAAAACTGCAATTGATGTTGGTCGAGCTGTCTAGCCCGGTCAACGCGATGGCCTCTGGAGGGATCGTGTCGCGCGGCCGGACGTCCGGGGCATGGTCGCCCTGGCTGCGGTCCCATGGAGCCGCCAGTATCCTTGGCCAGGTTGCTCAGGCCGGTGGCTGCTATGTGCGCATTGTCGATGTCACCCAGATCTGCGACGTCACTACCGCGGCACAGGCCAGCGATATAGCCAATGGACACGCTCTTCGACCTTGTCAGAGCCTGTATCCGTGCCGTTGCGGTTGATGGCGGTAGGGCGTTGGATCTGGTCCTGATCGCTTGAACAGGGCCTGTTGCGACAGATCCAAAACCTTTCGCATGCGAAAGGTTTGGTGCGCAGGCCCGGTGACAGATATCTTGGAGCGGCACCAAAAGGGCGGAGATTTCCCCGCCCTTTTCGTGGTTTTGAATGACCTGCGTTTGCGCCTCAGATGAACGAGACGTCGTCCAGAATGGCCCCGGTATTCGTAATGCCGGTAAAGGTCAGCGTGTCGCCATTGCCGAAGTCGAGGATCAGGAAGCCGTCATCGGTGCGCCCGGCATAGGCGATCAGATCCGACGCCACCGGCGTGCCACCGCCCAGCAGGGCCGCATCGATCTCGATCATGTCGATGGGTTTGAGATCGGCCACACGATCCGCACCCGAGCCGGACATGAACACAAAGGTATCCACACCGATCCCGCCGATCAGAACGTCATTGCCTGCGCCACCTTCCAGCCGGTCCGCGCCGCCGTTGCCCTCAAGCCGGTCGTCGCCATCGCCGCCCAGCAGCGTGTCACCGCCCGAGCCGCCCCGCAGCAGGTCGTTGCCTGCACCACCCTCAAGCGTGTCGGCCATGATCCCGCCTTCAAGCAGGTCATCACCATCGCCACCTTGCAGCAGGTCGTTGCCGGAATTGCCGATCAGCGTGTCGGCGCCGGTGCCGCCATCCAGCGTGTCGAACCCGTCACCGGCGATCAGCAGGTCGTTGCCAGCCCCGCCCGAGAGGAAGTCAAAGGCGATCCCGCCTTCCAGCCGGTCATCGCCCGCCCCGCCATACAGCAGATCGTTGCCCGCGTTGCCGCGACAGCGTGTCATTGCCCGCGTTGCCGTGGATCGTGTCGAACCCGTTCAGCCCGACCACGAGATCGTCGCCTTCGCCCGCATCGACGCTGTCGAACCCGAAGCCCGCGTTGATCACGTCGTTGCCGTCGCCGCCGATCAGCGTGTCGTTGTTGAAGGCCCCGCTCAGGGTGTCGTCTCCGATCCCGCCTGTGACCAGGCTGGGTGCCGTGGTGGCCGATGCGGTGATGCCCGCCACGCGGCCCCCGGCATTGCCGATCAGCACCTGGATATCCGCAGCTGACAATCCGTTGAAGGTCAGGGTGTCCCCGGCACCGAAATCGACCACGACATTGCCCGCGCCGTCGTTGCTGGCGGCGGCCAGGGCGGCGTCGACATCCACCTGTGTGGCCCCGTTGCGCACGGTCAGGGTTTCGCTCGCCGATGGCGAAGTCGCTGATCGTGTCGTTGCCGCCGGTATAGACAAAGCTGTCGGTGCCGCCGCGCCCGTCAAAGCGTTCATCGGCGCTGCTGCCGCGGATCGTGTCATTGCCAGACCCGCCACGCAGATGTTCGAAGTTGACGAATTGCGTGGTGAACGTCCCGCTTGGCGACAGGGCGCCGCTGGCGATGCCCGCCTCGGCGTCGATGCTGACCGCCTCTGCGATCATGCCGCCATCAAGCCGCAGCCGGTCAGAACCCGGCCCCACCGTCCAGGTTGTCATTGCCGCCTGCGAGGCGGAAGGAGTCATTCGCATCCGACCCGGTAAAGCTGTCGTTGAACGCGCTTCCATAGACCTCCCATACGTCGTTCGTTCCGGCGATGGTTTCAGTGTTGCCGAAGCCGTCATTGGCGATGGTGCCGGTGGACAGGTCCACGTCCAGCCCCTGCGTGCCGTCCCGGAAGTGTCAGCCGGACAAGCCCGCTGCCATTGATGGTCAGGCTGTCGGTGCCATCGCCCATTTGCTAGGCTGACCCACTGTTCGGTGGCGGTGGTGACGGTAAAGCCATCGACTCTGGCTCGATGAAAGCCCACCCGCCGACGGCCAGCGCAGCCGCTGTCGGCGGGTTGGCCACATCCACGAACGTGTCGGTGTTTCCGCCCGAATAGGCCACGCTGCCGGTATTGGCCGCACCGTCGATATTGACCGTGATGGTCTGGGACAGGGCGTCCAGAAAGCTGTAATCGACAGAGACGAACCCGTTTACGATATCCGAGAAATCCATCAGGTCATTGCCCAGACCCGGAACGATGTAATCGCCGCTGCCGTCGTTGTCGCCGGTGACAAAACGGTCGTCGCCATCGGTCCCGATCAGGGCATCCAGTCCGGACGTACCGATGATGTCGTTGAAGTTGCTGGCCTGCGTTCAGTGTCTGCACCTGCGCCACGGTGGCATGTGTTGAAGGTCAGGCTGTTGCCGCCGCCAAAGTTCACCACGACGCCGCCCGCGCCATCGCTGCTGGCCGCGTCCAGGGCTGTTTGCACCGTCTGGGGCGTGCCCAGGTCAAAGGTCACGGTTTCGCTGCCGAAGGAGAAATCGCTGATCGTGTCGTTGCCGCCGTTGTAGGTAAAGCTGTCGGTGCCGCCCCGCCCGTCGAACCGTTCATCCGCGCTGCTGCCGATGAAGGTGTCGTTCAGGTTCGACCCGCGCGCCCATTCGATGCTGGTCAGGCTGTCGGTAAAGGCCCCCCGAACCAGCTGCCGCTGGCGGTGCCCGCGTCCAGGTCGATGGTCATGCCGCCGTCGACGCCGAACCGATCATACCGGATGCGGTCGAACCCACCGCCGCCGTTGACCACGTCATTGCCCTCGCCGGTGATGAAGGCCTCGTTCGCGGCGCTGCCGATCAGGGTGTCGTTGCCAAAGCCGCCCGGCAAGCTCCCAGACCACTGCCGGTGATGGCTTCGGTGTTGCCGAACCCGTCATCGATCACCGTGCCGGTGTTCAGGTTGACCGAGACTGCGCCAAATCCGCCGTCAAGCCGCAGCCGCACATCGCCGCTGCCGGTGATGGCATAGCTGTCGGTGCCTTCGCCGCCACGCACCTGCATCCACTGACCGGCCGCCAAGTTCAGCGCAAAGCTGTCATCGTTCATGCCGCCGTAGACACCCAGCCCGCCGTTGACCGCGCCTGCATCCATCGGTGCATTGAGCCCCAGCAGGCTGTCGGTGCCCGCATCGGCCTTGTCCACGCTGCCGGTGCCGGTGGCCCCGTTGATCACCACGTCGACGCCGCGCTCGATTGCGCTGTAATCCAGATCGACATAGCCATCGGTGCCGCCATTCGCGCCTGCGTTGATCGTGTCGTTGCCGATCGAGCCCAGGACATACCGAGGCCGCCGCCGGTGGTGATGTTGATCATTGTCCAGCGTGCGCAGGAGCTGCTCGATCGCGCGGAGGAGACTGGCATGACCGGCCGCGCCCGCGGCGCGGGCCTGCACGCCTGCCGGGACTGGACAGCAGGATATCCTGCCCCGGCGCAGAGGCCCCGGTGGCCACGCCAAGGTTGGTGATGCTGTTGTTCAGCGCCTCGAACCCGGCCAGTGTCGGCACCACGTTCAGCGGGGCGCCCCCGATCTGAAAGATGTAGTCGGTGTCGGTGTTGGCGTCAAAGAAGGCCAGTACGATGTGTGTGCCCTGGTTGGTTGTGACAGAGCCCAGGAAATCCTCGTTGAACGGGTTGTCCGAAAACGGCACGCCGTTGAACAGAACGCCCTGATCCTGGCTGCCGCCCAGATCTACCTCCAGGAAGGTCCCCGTTCCCGGTGTCGATCAGGCTGTAATTGATAAAGGCTTGGTTATTCGGAAATACCACTTGCAATGTGGCCGCGCCCACCGCCGATGGATTGTCGTTCTGATCATAGGTGACGGAAAAGCCGGACAGAGTATAGGTCGTCATGGTGCATAGGTCCCAATATTAAAAATATCATGGTTTCCAATTCGCATGAAAATTCGGCGCAAGTCCATCAAAACGAGCGGGGGCTTGCAGAAACTTTCGTGAAACGCGGCCGAAAAAGATGACGCGCAACAACACCGGTCTCCACTCTCAGATCAAGTGTCAAGGTGGATGATTTGATTGTGTTGATCTCGTCAGAGCAGCGCGTGCGGCTATCAAAGTGGGGGCAGAACCAAAATGAACCGCCTTGTAGACCACATCTGTGAGTGACGAAGAACCAGAGGAAGGGAAGCCCGGGTGCCGGGCTTGAAAGGATAGAGCGAGCTTCATCCGGGTCCGACGTTGAAAGGGCCCTAACCATGGCCAAAACCACAGCCCGACCGCAAGCCGCATTTCGGAAACAGTTCGAGGTAGGGCAGAAACCGACGCGTGCCATCGCCACGGATATCCGTCAGATTCCGCTCGACCAGTTGGAGCTGAGACCGTTCAACGTGTGCAAGGTCGCCGCTTACGCGTAAGCTGTGGTCCGAGAACAGGGCGATGCGAGGAGTGCATATGAATCGGTGTCGAAGGGCCTGGAACAGGCCTGGCATTCGCAGATGGCAACATGACTGCAGCCAAGGTGCATCAGGTGTCCGTTGTCGATGTCGATGTGGCCCAAGTTCGCCAAAGAACTGGTCTCTCACAGGCTGAATTCGCCCGAAGCATCGGGTAGCTAAGGGCACGCAAAGACACGCTCTTGAACTGGGAACATGGGTGACGACACCCGACGGGTCCTGCTCAAGTCCTGCTGGCCTTGATCGCAAAGAAGCCATCGGTGGTGCAAGATCTGCTGCGAGGCGCTTGATCTGTGGCGCAAGGCGCGATCCCTATGACGCTCCTGCCGAACATACGCTCAGTCAAGCCTACAGATTGCTGAGCTCGCGAGCGGGGGTGAGCGGTGTATCGTCGGTCAGGGGATAGCGTTGCTCCCGAACCTACTCCAACAATCCTAGCTTTTCCGCCCGATCCAACAGCATTTTCACCGAAGACGGCTGCCATCTCGTTCGGCCACGTGGTGTGCGTTCGCGCATTGATTCCAGCCGTTCACAGATCGCCTGAAGCGTGATGTCGGGATCCGCGCCCTTGATGGCGGCGACGATGGCGGGCAGGTGGTCGTCGGTTTCGCGGCGTCCGGCGCGGGCCAGCACCTCGGCAGGCAGGAAGCCGTCGCGGACATAGGCCCTCACAGCGCGCAAAAGGCGGCTTTGGGTCCAGTCGACGCGCCTCGGGCAAGGGGCTGTTGATGATGCGCAACACATCTTCCCAGGCCAGGTCGGGGCGCAATCGGCGCACATGGGGCACCCAGTCTTGTGCCGTCTCGTTCAGGCGCTCCATGTAGCCGTCCTGTCGCGCCAGCCGCACCTTGCGAAGAGCAGCAGGGTCTTTGGCCCGTAGCCCAGGGTTCCCGCCCACGCGGCCCTTGGTACGGGCGCTCGCCAGCCCCGCCTTGGTACGTTCCCGGATCAGCGCGCGCTCGAACTCGGCCGCGGCGCCCAGAACCTGCAGCGTGAACTTGCCCTGCGGGTGATGCCGGTGTCGATCGGGTCCTGAATTGACCGGAAGAACACGCCCTTGGCCTCCAGCCGTTCGATTACCTCCAGCAAATGCGACAGCGACCGCGCCAGCCGGTCGATGCGCACGACGACCAGCGTGTCGCCCTCTGGCCACGCGTTCGAGCACCCGCGCCAGCACCGGCCGCGCACGATTGCCGCCCGAGGCGTGCTCTTCATGGATTTCTGCGCAACCTGCAGATTTCAGGGCCTGCGACTGGGGCAGGGGGGTCTGATCCTCGGTCGAGACGCGGGCATAACCGATCAGGGGCATCAAAACGGGCCGTCTGCAATTTTATATAACGCGAGAAAACGACCGATTGATAGGCTTGGAAAGAGAGGCCGTATCATGGGCCGTTCGTCGCCCAATATCAGATTCCTGTTGACCAAAATCGCTCATTGGCATATATTGCCAGTAAAGGAGATCTGCCCATGGTGACACGCAACGTTGTCCTGACCGAAACTCAGGACTATCTGGTTCAAGCACTGGTGGCGTCCGGGCGCTACCAGAATGTGAGCGAAGCGATGCGCGCTGGCCTGAGACTGCTCGAGCAGGAAGAGGCACAGCTGGCAGGGATCCGAAGGGTCTTCTTGAAGGCTTGGCGCAGGCCAAGGCGGGCGATCTTGCGGAGGGTAGTGGCGAAGATGCGGTCCGCCGAGCCTTTGCGACTGCGCGCGCTCGTTCATGAGCCGATCCTTCCGGCTTACGCGTCGTGCGGAAGCCAGCCTCACCGAGATCGCGAGATGGACGATCGAGAATTTTGGGCTGCGCCAGGCGGAGCTCTACGAGGCCGAATTGCTCAGCCGGTGTGAAGGTGTTCTTGAACGGTCAGGCGTATAGCCGGAGTTGCGCGGTTCTCGTGGATGAGTCCGTTGACTTGCGGTTCGTTAGGGCAGGGGAGCATTTCCTGGTCTTTCTGGATCGGCCGGACGAGATCATCATCGTCGATATCCTGCACTCCCGCAGCGATCTCCCTCGTCATATAGCGGCGCTGATGGCGTTGAAGAATGAAGGCCTCTGATCCGCGTCACAACCCCGCGGCCTTTGTCAGGTTCACGCGGAACCGGTCGCGTCGGCGCTGATAGCGGCGGGTCATTTCGGCCGAGGCGTGGCCGAGGTGCTTCTGGACGTAGCGCTCATCGACCTCTGCGCTGCTGGCAAGACCGGCGCGCAGAGAGTGGCCGGAAAAGAGCGCCAGCCGTTCCTTCTCGGGCAGCTCCGATCGAATGCCGGCGTCTTGGACCGTGCGCTTGATGAGGCGCGCAACATGTTTGTCGTTGAGCCGGGTGCCCGAGGCACGTTTGCCGTCCCGCGATATGCCCACAAAGACCGGCCCGAAATCAATCTTTGCAAAGTGCAGCCAGTGTTCCGAGCGCATGCACCGGGCAGGTCTGGTCGCTGCGAGCCGCGTCCGATCTCGACCTCGCGCCAGCCGGTCTTGGCGTTGAGGGTCAGCAGCGCGCCCTTGTCGAAGATCTCGATCCAGCCGCCTGAGTCCGGCGTGTCGTCCTTGTGAGCATCGAGGCTGACGATCTCGGACCGGCGCAGGCCCGCCGGCATAGCCGATGAGCAGGATCGCGCGATCTCGCAAGCCGCGCAGGTCGTAGGGCAGGGTGGCCACCATGGCGAGGATGTCTTCCGCCAGGATTGCTTCTTTCTGCACGGGCGGGCGGCGCATGTCTTGCGCTTGATCCCGGCCAGCACGGTGGCGATGTGACGGTTCTTGCGGTCGAGCGAGAAACCCCGCTGTGCGTAGTTCCAGGCGAGGCCCGAGAGGCGGCGGTCAATTGTCGCTGACGGAGAGGGCGCGACGCGATGGAGGCGCCGACCCGGAAGCCAGATCCGCGAGGTATAGCCCGATCATTTCGGGGGATGGGGGCAGGGGCTCGGCGCCTTTCATCCGGCACCAGCGCGCAAAATGCGTCCAGTCCTTGGCATAGGCTTTCAGCGTGTTCTCGGAGGCCGCGGCGCGTGCATAACCTCGTGCGGTGTTCACCAGCCGGTCGAGCGTACCGGAGCCGACCACATGAGCGGGCAGGGCGATCGCGGCCTCGCCGTCGTCTTGACCCCTCTCGTCGTGTCGATCGCCATCAGAGCATCGAGGGCGTGGGCGCTGTTTGCGCGGGCTCTGAGCCATCTGATTCCTCGGATGTCGGTCTGCCGGAATTTCTGAGACTGCGTTCCATTTGTTTTCAATAGCTTGCCTGTGTCGCATTTCTGAAACCGATTCAGGGTATGTGAGACTGGACACCGATTTGAGTCACCATTGGTGAGACTATCCGGCATCCATGCACTGAGTAAGTTATGTCCGATAATTTTCCAGCTGACAAGGATTGGGAAGAGGCGGAGTTTCGCGCCCGGGTGCTCGGGGAGCTGCCAGCCCAGCTCACTCAGGGCAATGTCGACTGGGCCATGCATCAGCTGAATGTCAGCCGATCCACGCTCTTTCGTCTGGTGAAGCAGTTCCGCGAGGACGGGCGGACCAGTGCGCTTCTGCGGGATACCCGGGGGCCCAAATCGGGTATGCAGCCCCTCGACCCGGAGGTGGAAGCGATCGTATCCCGCCATTTCAGGGGTTTCTATGCCACCCGCCGCAAGCCCACCAGGACGCGGTTCTGGCGGGAGGTGGCCGCCGATTGTCGGGATCAAGGGCTGGCACCGCCCTCGATCCGGCGTTTGGGCCGCTGGCTGGAGCAACATGACCAAGCTAAGCTGATGGCCAGGCGAGAGGGCAAGGACAAGGCCGAGCGGCGCTATCTGGCCACGCCGGGAGGACTTACTGCAGACAGCCCTCTCGATATCGTCCAGATCGACCACACCAAGGCCGATGTGACAGTGGTCGACCCGGTGACGCGTCGCCCGCTCGGTCGTCCGACGCTGACTGTGGCAATCGATGTGAACACCCGCATGGTTTTGGGGTTTCACCTGTCGCTGGAGCCGCCGTCGCTGCTGGCTGTCGCACTGTGTCTGACCCATGCGGTGATGGACAAATCGCACTGGCTGGCGGCGCGCGGGATCAACACAGACTGGCTCGCCCATGGAACTCCGAGGGCAATTCACGTGGACAATGGCGCGGAATTCCATGCCCGCGCCTTCGGGCTCGCTTGTGCAGAGTACCAGATCGACCTGCGGTACCGTCCGCCCGGAACGCCGCGCTATGGCGGCCATATCGAGCGGCTGATCGGCACGATGATGGGCGCGGTTCACCTGCTGCCGGGCTCGCATTTCTCGAACATCTTCGAGCGCGGTGATCTCGACGCGGAAGCCGAGGCGGTGATGACTCTCAGAGAGCTAGAAACCTGGCTCGCTCTCGAGATCACCGGCTCCTACCATGCGCGGGTCCACAGCGCGCTGGAAACCACACCTTCTGCAGCCTGGGCGGCCAAGGTAGATGGGGCGCGGTTGCGCATGCCGGCCAATCTCAGGCAGTTCTTGGTCGATTTCCTGCCCTCAGAGCAGCGCGTTTTGCAGCGCGATGGCTTTCATCTCTTCCACATCCGCTACTGGTCGGACGAGCTGCGCTGGCTGATGGGCCGGGAAAGCCGCAAGTTCACGCTCAAATACGACCCGCGCGATCTTTCGCGCCTCTTCGTGCTGACAGAGAACGGAATCATCGAAGCCCGACCGGCGGATCTGACACGGCCTGCGATCACGCTCTGGGAGCACCGCGCGGCGCGACGGGCTTTGCGTGAGGCCGGGCGCCGGTCGGTAGATGAGGACCTGATTTTCAGGACGATCGAGGCGCAGCGCGACCTCGTCGACAGCGCCGAACGGCAGACTAAGGCGATACGGCGTCACCAGGCTCGGCGGGCGCATCTGGCTCCTTTGCCGATGATCGATGTGACACCGGATGCCGCCGCACGAGATGCCCTGTCTGCGCCGGAAGGGGAGGGGAGCCCGTTCCTCAGTCACCCCGGCTTCAAGGTCGAGGAGTGGTACGACGATGACTGAGTTCCCGCATCTCTATCCAGGAGCCGGCAAGATCGCCGCGCTCAGCGCCGAGGAGCGCATTCACCGGATTCGCGCCGACCGCTGGATCTCCTATCCCAGGGCCGAGGCTGCCTTGGAGAAGCTGGAAACGCTGATGTCGTTTCCCGAGCGCGCCCGCATGCCGAACCTGCTCATTGTCGGTGACAGCGGCATGGGCAAGACGATGATCATCGAGAAGTTCACCCGCGATCACGCGTCAAGCTTCGACGAGACCAGCGGACGGCTGCATATGCCGGTTGTCGCCGTGCAGATGGTGTCTGGGCCAGATGAATCCCGA
>NZ_CBDIRM010000003.1:0-41550 GCF_965284195.1 Rhodophyticola sp.
GAAGGGTCAGAAGAAGCGGTTCTGGTCGGATGATGAGAAGCGGTCGATCTGCGCGCAGGCGCGGGTGCCTGGGGTTTCTGTTGCGCAGGTTGCGCGTCGCTACGCGATGAACACCAATCTGATCCACAAATGGCTCCGCGATCCTGTGTTTGCGTCGGAAGGTCAGGCTGCAGAGCTGCCTGAGCCCGAGGACGCAGTGTTTCTCCCAATTGAGGTCGCGGGCGTGACGGCAGCGCCAGGGCCGCACATTTCACGCTCTTCTCCAACAGGTCCCGTCACGGTGCAACGCGTCGACATCGCGTTGTCAGATGGTCGGCGCATTCTGGTGGAGGGACCAACCGCGCTGTCTGCGGTGCTGACGCTGGTCGAGGGTCTGGCGCAATGATTCCAGTGCCTAGCAACACGCGGGTCTGGCTGGCCGCGGGCGTGACGGACATGCGGCGTGGCTTCAACACGCTTGCGGCGCAGGCCGAACAGGTTCTGGCCGAGGACCCGTATTCCGGTCACATGTTCGTCTTCCGTGGCCGCCGAGGCGACCTTTTGAAGATCATCTGGTGGGATAGCCAGGGGGCCTGCCTGTTTACCAAACGCTTGGAACGGGGTCGTTTTGTCTGGCCTGCAGCCAAGGAGGGCAAGGTCAGCCTGAGCCCCTCACAGCTGTCAATGCTGCTTGAGGGGATCGACTGGAGAACGCCGCAGAAGACCTGGCGACCGCTGGTTGCGGGATAGGGATAAAACCCCACAATACATGGGCTTTGGCGCTGTTTTACATTCCCTCCCATAGGGCGGTCTGGTATGGATTGCACCATGCTGGACGCCTTCAAATCCCTGCCCAAAGATCCTGACGAGCTGCGCTCTGTCAGCGCGCAAATGCTCCAGCATATCCAATCTCAGGCCTACCAGATCGAGAAGCTGAAGGCTGAGCTTCACGGTCACCGCAAGGCGCGCTTCGGTTCGAAGTCAGAGAGCATGGATCAATTGGCTCTCGATCTGCTGGAAGACGACGAGATCGCGCAGGCTGCAGAGGATCACCACACCGAGCAGCTGCCCGGTGATGAAGGAGGCCCAACCAACAAGCGCCAGCACAGCCGCAAGCCACTGCCCGACCACCTGGATCGGCACGATGAGGTTCTGTCGCCGGGCGAGGCATGCCACGACTGCGGGGGTGCTCTGCGCCAAGTGGGCGAGGACGTGACCGAAGAACTGGATTATATCCCCGGCCACTTCGTGGTGCGCCGGTTTATCCGACCTCGCATGGCCTGCACCTGCTGTGAAGCCTTCGCGCAGGCCCCGTTGCCGTCGCGCGTGATTGAACGCGGGCGGCCCGGTCCCGGCCTCGTGTCGCACATGCTGGTCGGCAAATTTTGTGATCACCTGCCGCTTGAGCGGCAGTCCAAGATATACGCACGCGAAGGCGTCGATCTGCATCGCTCTACGCTCAGCGACTGGGTCGGGCGCACGACGGCCTTGCTGGAGCCTCTAGCCGAGCACATCGGCAAGTTGGTCCGGGCGGGGCCAGCCTTGTTTGCAGACGATACCCCCGTAAAACTGCAGGTGCGCGCGAACACGACAAAGACCAAAACCGCCCGGCTCTGGAGCTACGTCCGGGACGAACGCCCGTGGTGCGGGGCAGCGCCCCCCTGCGCCTGGTATCAGTTCAGCGTCGACCGGAAGGGCGAGCACCCCGTCAATCACCTTACCGGGTATACCGGCACGGTACATGCTGATGGCTTCGCGGGCTTCAATGGTTTGTTTGGCGAGGGCAAGGCTGACGAACAGGCCTGCATGGTCCATGTGCGCCGCAAGTTCGTCGACGAGGCCGAGCGCACTGGCTCTCCCATCGCCCAACAGGCGATCAAGCAGATTGCACAGCTTTACGCTGTCGAGAAGGAGGCCCGAGGGAAAACGCCGGAAGAGCGCGTCACCCTGCGGCAGGCCAAGGCCAAGCCGGTCTTTGACGAGTTAGAGCTTTGGTTGCAGGCGCAGCTGCGCAAGATCTCCGGCAAAACCAAGCTGGCCGAAGCGATCCGCTATGCACTAAATCGCATGCCGAAAGCGCGCCGATATCTCAGTGACGGGCGTCTCGAGCTGGACAACAATACCTGCGAGAGGACAATGCGACCCGTTGCATTGGGAAGAAAGAATTATCTGTTTATGGGGTCTGTCGGGGGCGGGAACGCCGCCGCAATCGCCTACACGCTCATGGAAACCTGCAAGCTGAACAGCGTTGATCCCGAGGCATGGCTCACATGGGTCCTCCAACGTCTACCAGATCACAAGATCAATCGCATCGACGAACTCATGCCCTGGAACTGGCAGCCCGAAAAGCCTGAAACCGCGGCATCACCGGACGTTTACGCGGCAGTTCTTTGGCGTGCAGCAGATGCCAGTGCGGCAAGGCATGGGGCAGACGGGTTCCGGAGGCGGCACAGGATCCGCAGACTCGGATCAAAAATGCTGGCCCAGCTTGCGAGACTGGGACGGCTTGGACGACGGTGACGGCCCAGTCCGGCCATTCACCGGGTTCACTTTCGCTGTGCTGCGGCTACACCGAACCGATCATCGATGGCGGTGTGCAGCGTAGTCGAGAAAGCCAAGTGTGCCAGCGCTGCATTCGGGCCTCCGGAAGTGGCCGCTCACAGCCGAGTGCAGCAAGAACCGGAGGCGAATGTAGCCGAGAGTAGAGTGGTGAAGCGTTTCGTGTTCTTTTAGATATGGTCAGACGGCACGGGCTTTCCAGATTTGATAGATTGTCTTGCGGCGCTCAAATGCCTCCGGGCCGCCCTCCATGATGGAAATGACGTTGGACTGACAGGACTTATCGTCGATATTGCCAACCGATATGGCGATGTCATCATCGCTGGCGCTGCATGTGGTGATGGTCTCGGCATCGCCAAGCACCGGAAAATTCGCGTTATGTGTCGCGAAGATGAATTGCTGGTTTGGCTTGATCCGCCGAAGCAGCTTGACCACCTCCTCGTAGACGGTCTGGTTATCAAGATCATCTTCCGGCTGGTCGATGAGCAGAAGATCATTCC
Source organism: Rhodophyticola sp. (assembly GCF_965284195.1). Taxonomy (NCBI): domain Bacteria; kingdom Pseudomonadati; phylum Pseudomonadota; class Alphaproteobacteria; order Rhodobacterales; family Roseobacteraceae; genus Rhodophyticola; species Rhodophyticola sp. The sequence continues at coordinate 3,039 of NZ_CBDIRM010000003.1, forward strand.
CCTTCTGGCTAAGCAGGAAGAGCATCATCGCGGAGGCGCGCTGACCAAGAGAATGCGACAGAAGTGCTTTGCCGTGATACGTCACCGCATAGCTGTTGGGCACCTGATAAGAGATGAGTGCGTAGAGATTTGCTATGAAGAGCTTTTTGAAGTCCTCGCTTTTTCCCTTCGCGTGAGCACAAGCCTTTTCGAGGTCTTTGAAAATCTCGCCAAAATCGGAGTAAGCCTCTGCAAGTGCATTATAATATTCCCTGCGAAGACTATTGCCTCGAAGTAACCCGTCGATATGGGTCGTGAAGGCGTTGCGGTCTCCCTTGAACGCTGCATTTACTCTCAATGATCCTTGCGATCTGTTGATGATTTTCAGCGTCGCCGCGATTAACTTAAATTCATCGTGCCAGGCATCATTCAGCGATGTCATGGCGATCAGGACGGCTTCGAGCCTTGTTTTTTCCTTTCCCGTCCGCTTGGCCAGCTCGGCGATTTCAGCTTCAAGCTCCTGCTTGCGCTGCGTAAGCTTGATATAGGCATCCGGCTGGATCGAGGTAACGCCCTGTTCGTCCAACGCTTTGACCAGTTCCCGCTCGGTCTCGGCAAATTCTTCCTTTAGGCCGTCGCGCACGCTTTCAAGCTCTTGGCGCAGTTCATCCAGATCGCCGGACTTGGTCTTGATGGTGGCAGCAAGAGCCTTGGCTGTAGCAACCGTGCCTTTTAGCTCTTCCACCTTGGCTGCGTAGCGCGTGAAGCAAATCAGCATTTTGATCGGAGGCATGAACTTCTATCAGCTTGAAATCTTCTTCGGCCTGGGTTGCAGCATCATCAATCGCCTTGCGCCAGGCCGCAGCCGTCTCATCAATACCCTGACAGTAGGTCAGGTCCTCGCTATAGGCCACCTGCTTCTCTTTTCAAGCTTGTCCTTGATGCCATGCTTGTCGAATTGCTCCAGGTTGAATTCAACATCCTTGAGTTCATCTTCCAGCGCTTGCTTGTCCTCCGCATCGCCGCGGACAGAATTAAAGCTCTCTATAGCCGACTTTAGTTCGCCCGCGCGTTCCTCGATCTTTTGCCGCACACCCTTTAGGCTATCGCCCATGAGCTTTTCGACAAGATCGTGCCCGAAGCCCTTTCCAGCAGCGGAGAGGTCCTTCTGCCCGAAGCGACAGCGGCTTGGCGATGATCGTCTCCTTAATGGAGACACCGGGGCGCAGCACGCCATCGACATAAACATCCGGTAAATGCCCCCAGATGCGCCTTACCCCCACAGCGACCGCCATGCCGATCGGTCGCTTGGACAACTACCTTGCCGCCGCTTTTCAGAACATGGGGCAGGAGCTTATCCTTATATTCCTTGTCCTGTGCCTTTTCGCCAAAGGGGATATCAAGTGCGTAGCGCACGCTTTCCAGGATAGAAGATTTTCCGCTGCCCTGAATGCCAATCAGACAATTCAGATGCGGAGAGAAGGTAACACGCCTACCATCCAGCAACCCGCCTTCAAAGCGAAACGGCGTTGATGTGGGAAATGGCCTATGGACGGTATATCCGGCGCAACGCGGAAAGCATGATCCGTCAGGGGCAAATTTCACCGCATCGTAACCAACATCGCCAAGCTTCAGATAAACCTTCTTTACCTTTGCCGATTTCAGAAATTTCTTTTGCATCAGAGCCTTCCACTTCGGCTGGATAGTGATCGCCCCACCAGCCCCTTGACCTTCGTGCGGGCAAACGCTGCATCCTGCTTGTCATGGGTGCGGACCTTCTGGAAGCCAAGGGCATATTTTTGAATGAGCGGCTCAGCGGCAAGTTCGCCCATTCGCCCGCCGCTTAATCCCGTTCCACAGGCCACTATTGGCCTCGACATGCGCGAAGATAATGAAGAAGTCGCGGTTGTAGGATTCCAGTTTCTCTGAGCGTCTCGATCAGGTCATCATTGCTACGTCCGTTTTCCCTTCCTGCTCGTATTGCGCGGGAACCTTTCCCAGCAAACGCTACGCCAAGAAATTGGTTGATGTAATCCTGACCATCGGCCAACCAAGCTTCGGAAAATACCACGAGTGTGTGAACGCCGTTTGCGCCGTCCTTGACGGATAGTTCCACGCCGGGGAGCACACCGATACCGAATTTGCGCGCCCTCTTGCGCAGAGCCTTGAATTCTTCCAAGCCAAATTTGTTGTGGCTGGTGATGACGGCAAGGCGTGTTCCGTTAGCTTCAAGCGCCTCGACATAGCTGGCGACGAAACGGTCAGCGTCGCCGGCATAACGAAATTCCTTGTCCGCTCGAGTGTGCAGGTGGAAATCTGCCCTTACCCACTTCGTGCCATGCTCGAAGAGTTTCTGAAGTGCCCTCACCATTCGCTACATCCCTGTGATCAGTTAGTTCTTTTCCCAATGAGACCACGCAATGCGGGTCTCTGTAAAGTTAGGCGGCTGACTGGCCCGCGGTTGGCCAGAACGGCGAGAGCGGGCGGCGGCAGTGTGACTTGCCGTAGGGTGCAAGCGCGACTACGTCCGAGCGGTCGCTGCAATTGTGTTGCAGGCCCTTAGGGGAAGTCGACGTTATACCCGTTAGGTGGTCACGAATCCGTTGCCAGCGGCCATCATTCTGAATGGCTGGTCTCACGGTTAGGCTGCGGCTGCAATGCCGCGTGGTGCCATGAGGACGCTTTCCGGCCTTGCGTTTCAGAGTTTGGCGCGATGCTGCGCCAGACGCGCGGGACTGCTCTCAGCGCTTTGCGGTCTTATGCCCAAACGGCTGCGACCGTCAAGGTTCAGACTTAGTCAGAATTAACCGGCCTTTCCGTCCCGAGACCCGCCATCCTACGTGGAAGTGATCGGCCTGCGAGGTTAGAAGGGCGAATTAACGAGAACCCTCATTTCATTTTTTTGCGGGGGCTTGCTAGGATTTGCTAGGTTTGAGGGACGGGTGTGTTCCCCGGTGTAGTTTTGTTGTCACGGCGTCGCTGATCCGGTTTCCCGGCTGATTTTGCTATCGGCTTCGGTCCTGGTTTAAGTGCCATGAATGCTCTCCTTTATTGGTTTGTTGATTTGATGCTCCCACGAATGTCCGCGTTGTAACGATGCTGCGGATAGCAACGCGGCATCGCCGCATGTGTGCTTCCCGCCCACGAACTGGGGCAAAGATTGAACAGGCAGGCAGCCTGTCTCGATGTCTGAAGTTGGCTCCAAAGCGATGGCGACCAACCGGCGATCGAAGATCTTCAATTTGCGCTGTCCAGCGACTTCCCCGCCAGCCCAGCGTCCTTAAGACCTCTCCATCACTCCCTCAACAGTCGGTTCGATATCGTCGTGCTGCATCATCCAGTCAACAGTCGCCAGAAGCTCCATGCCGAGAGGCGACCTCCAAGCCATCGACATGGTGGCCGAAGCCCATTCCAGTACGCTTGAGAACTGCTTCCCTTCACCCGAGTTCAGATACGCTTGCACTCGATCATACTTTGCGTCGTTGAACCAAATGAGATCTCAAGGCGATCGGCATCTGCAAGGCGCTTGTCGCACCGGAGATAACTTCCATCGAGACTGTCGAGCAGCTTCGTCAGGTTATGCGAATAAGGTCCGTACTTGTTTGCTTGGAAGCTGAACTTGAGTGCGTCCGAACCCCCGAAACCGTTTCACGCCGCGCTCGAGAAACCATCCCAATTTCTGCACCTCAAGAATCGAGCATTCAGTCCCCTGTTGAGTGAGTACCGACGTGCACATCTCAGCCACCAGTGCGTGCGTGCCGGGGTGAGCTTCTCAACACCAGTGCGCGCTTGGCGACATTCTGATACTTGGAAGTCGGCTCGTAGACGATGGCATTGACCCCTTCAAGTCCCGCCAATGCCGACCTGATAAGAGGACGTACATCGCGCCAGTCAAGGCCACCATTACCACAGCCAAGTGGAGGGATCGCAATTGAATTAATTCCCTTCTCACGAATTATCTCGGACAAGGTCCTTCAATCCATCCTCGACCCATTCAATTTTAGTTTTCACTCGCCAATGGGTCTTTGTCGGGAAATTGATGATCCAGCGCGGCCCAAAGAGCTCCTTGTTCTCGGTAACAAACATTTGGCTGCAGTACGCACTTCGCCTGCATCGCAGGCGCGCGCGTAAGCTTCGAAGTTTCGTGGGAATCTGCTCCTTGAACATGAGGGCAATTCCTTTGCCCCGCGATCCTGACCGTGTTCACGGTGTTCACCACCGCGTCAACGTCAGCTTCCAGAAGATTGCCTTGCGTGTAAGTTACCATCAGAAATACCAGCCTGGTCGCGCCACGATCTTGAGATTCGAGCCCAACCTCCTCCCGTTGCTGTTCAAGTGTTCCTTTTTCGTTCTCGCTCAGGCAGACTATGCCTGCAAGGTGCTCCACCGCGCGCCTGCGCACGAGCGCCTCCGGCCTGGTAGCGATCCGTCTTTTCGGGATCATCGACGTCGCGTTTGAAGTCTCTACGCTGCAGGATGCCCCAGCTCGACCTTGTCGAGGTCGTCGAGCGAGGTGAAGAATTGCGCAGTCTGGAGGTATGCGTGGCGATCTGAAAACACCGTTGCTACGCTCCTCGATCCTCGAGCCCTCGAAGTGAGGACGCCATGATCACAATCTCCGTGTTCGGGAACTGGCGAATTCCTCCGTAGCCAGTCTTGATGTTGTACATCATCATCGAAAATGGCGTGAAATAGAACGGAATGTAATCTGATAGCGATCCGTTCGGTGCAACAGGTATATTCCGTGCAGTCCGACGCTGAATTAATTGAGGTTCAATTCGCACGAAATTGGGGTCTTGCACTCCGGAATTCTTGCACGGAGCCATGCTCGATATCCACGGCACATTGTTGATGTGCGTAATCCTGGAAGATCAGAGCTTTTTCGGCGGTCAAGTTGTTTGCCATGTCTCGATATGGATACAGTTTGGGCCAACTTCCCTCAAGATGTTATATGGTGGCTAGCGCCGTCGAGCACATAGCTGATTGACTGGTTCGGTAAAACACTTGCCATTCGGTCTTCGCATGAACGCCAACCATTGGCGACGGCCAGCCCCCGGACGTCCGCACCTGCTTATGGCGTTGAACCTTTTCGCACCCTTGCAAATGTCCGGAATCAGTCCTCCCCGACAAGCAGGCGATATCTGCCACCCTATCGAGCAACCATCCTTTCACCACCCTCTCGCAGCATAGCTTCCATGTCGTCCAAGCCATCGACAGCAGAGCGCATCTGCGCCTCATCATCGACGCCCGCTGCCTCGGCATCCGCAACCTGGCCCCCAAAATCCATCTCCATCTGTCGCTGTTCCTCGGCGATAACGGCTTGAACGACAGGCGCGGTCTTTCTTGGGGCGACGTCAGTTTGCCCTGACGTTTGACTGCCAGTATCTTGGCGTGCGGTTTCCACAATCGGCGTCAGGTCCACTTGGTCCGTTGGCAGGCGGCGTCATCGGCATGGCGCGCACACTCAGCGGCAGCGTGCCCTGCGACCCACCTCCCCCGGCTTCCGGAAACGGCAGCTCGCCCGTCTGCGCCGCGTGGATCGCCTTGAACAGCCGGTCGTCAAAATATTGGATCCGCTTTGCACGGACCGGCATCTGGGCATCGATGACCATGACGATTTCATCGAGCGGCAGGCGGCGCGCTTCATCTTCGGGCAACAGCGAACTTTCTTCGGTCCGTGTGGATTGGCTGCGGCCTTCAAAGGGGTTTTTGCCGATGGACTGAGAGCGCGTGACGACGGTTTTCGTGGTCTTGCCGACCGCCTTGCTCAGCTCCTCGACGGTCTTCTCATCGGAGGGCGTTAGGTAGAGCTTCACGCCCGCGTTGCCCTGCAGGGCGCGACGGGTGTTCTCGCCGTAGATTTCATCGAGGGCGGGGATGGTTTGGGTGACCACGGCGAGGTGACCACGATAGGTGCGCAGGGTCTCGATGCTCTCGACCACGATGCGGCATCTTGCCCAAGCGGTTGAACTCGTCGAGCATGATCATCACCGGCCAGGGCTCGTTCGGCCCGGGGTCCTTTTCCTGCATGGCGGAGAGAAGATCGGAGAAGAAGAGCCGGATCAGCGGTGCCAGGGGCTTCACCATGAGGGGCTGGACAACGAGATAGACGCGAGAAGGGCTTCTGCGGATCGTCCGGAAATCAAAGTCCGACACCGCCGTCGCCTCATCGATGGCCGGGTTCTGCCATTGATCGAGCCCCGAGGTCATCAGGAGCGAGACGTAGGAGGTCAGCGTGTCGTTGTTGGTCGAAGCCAGCCGCGTGAAGATCAGCTTGGCGGCCCGGTTGTCGACCTCATGGCCCCGCGCGAAATACTCCTTTTGCTTGTTCCCGCCCGAGGCCGCGATGCGATAGATCTCGCCCAAGGTCGGGCGCTTGCGCTGGAAGGCCAGCAGGCCTGCCGCCACGAAGAGATCGATCCCGCCCTGGAGGAGGCCCTGCACCCGGTCATTGTCGCTCTGCAGGAAGAGCGTCGCCAGGAGCTGCAGTTCCATCTGCTGGCGCGCGGGATCTTTCAACTCATAGATGCGCAGGAGCGGGTTGTAGCGATGCGTGCGCTTGCCCTCCCAATCGGTGGGGGCAAAGCGATAGACCTTGTCGCCTTGGGCTGCGCGGTGCCGCGCCGTGGCCTCGAAACACTCGCCCTTCACATCGAGCGTCACGGCGGAGCCTTGCCAGGTCAGCAGGTTCGGAATGACGAAGCCCGTGGTCTTGCCGCGGCCCGTGGGCGCCACGATCAGCGCATGGGGGAAGACCTTGGAGCAGATGTAGTTGGCGCGGGAGCCCGGCGGCCCCAGCTTGCCGAGGATGAACCCGGTCCCTGGCGCCCCGAAGAAGCCATTGGCCTTCATCTCGCGCGCGGTCTGCCAATGGGTCTGGCCAAAGCGTGTCAGGGCGGACCCCGAGAGGGCGAGGCTCAGCATCAGGCCGGCGGCGGCGAAGCTGCCGATGATCAGGTGAATGAGTTGCGCGTCCTCGGGGCGGCGATCGAGGATCGCCAGATAGTTCTGCGCGATATAGGCAAAGTCGATCTCGGCCCCGAAGCCGAGATCCTGGTAGGTCAGCACCGCCGAGGCGATGGTATAGCCCATGGCCCCGGTCACCAGCGTCACCAGAAAGACCCCTGTGGCGATCCGCGCCTTTCCCATGGAGCGCGCTCAATGGACCTGTCCCCGCTCGGTCTCGCCATCCACGTCTGTCGCGCGGTGTTTTTCATATTCGGTGTCGGCAAGATCATCGACCACCTGGCGCAAGGCCTCCGTGTTGGCCGTCGCGGCATCCGATTGCAGGTAGACCTTGGCGACATAGAGCCGGTCGAGGCGGTCCTCGAGAACCTTCTCCAGCGCATCGGCATCGCCAGATGTGAGCCGGTCGAGTTGGCGAACGTCCAGCACCCGCGCGATCTCGTCGCGGAAGGCGTCCCGCTCCGCCTCGGTCTCGAAGGGCGCGGACAACTCCCCGGCCCGCTCATGGTCCAGAACACGCGCAATCTCGTCTGCGAGGCGGTCGGCACGGTCAGACTGCGACGCAGTTTCACCGCGGGCTGCGAGGAGTGCGTCGCGCGTGCCAGACCCGAGCCCGTCGCGCATCTCGGTTTCGCGGCGGACCTGATTGATGGCCTCCGTGTCGCCGGATCTCGACGACGGCCGCATAGGTCGCGCCGAGCCCGCGGGCGAGGTGGGACGGCATGTCCGGATAGCGCGCCCTGCAAGTCATCCGTGACAGCATCTGCAACGGGCGTGCGGAGGTCGCGTCCCTCCATGATCCGGTCGACCTCGCGGGTGATCTCGCTGGCGCGGGCCGCATCGGTGATGGTCTCGCGGTAGGGCTCAGACCGGTCGATCACATCGCCGGGGCGTGCAAGCAGGTCCGGGTGTGCTGCGAGATACGCGCGCTGCTCGGTCTCGATCCGGCGCTCCGCCCGTGAGACAACCTCCCAGTCCCGGTCCTCGATCTGCTGCGCTGTCAGACCGTCTGCGCGCATCTCCTGACGGATTGTCCCTTCCATCGCCCGGACCGCGCCCTCATGATAATGGAACCGCTCGCTGACCGGTTCCGCTTCCATGACGACCATCCCGGCGCAGCACGTTCTCCCGCTCCAACAGCGTGCCAAGCGCGACATGCACATCGTTGAGAATGTCGCGCGCCTGTTCCAGATCGGCGCGGCGTTCGAGGTTCAGATCGCGCGCCTCAGCCACCTTGGAGAGATCATTGGCGATCCATTGATGCTCGAGCGCTGCATTTGAGGCGCCCGTCTCGATCCGGGCCACCACTTCCGATGTGCTGATCCCGGTGCCCCGTAGTGCCGCGTCAATGCGCGATCTCAGGTCGGGCTCGGCCAGTCGCTCGCGCTGGCTGGCGTCGATGTTGGCTTCGGAATAGATCCCGCCCTCCGAGGGGCCTCTGACAGCGTGGATGATCGCAACCCGAGAGGCTGCATGTGCTGGACCTGCGTCTGGATCTCGATGAGGCGTTTTTCCAGCACGGGACGTTCCGCGTCAGACTTCTCGGCGATCATGCCCTGCACCCGCGCGAGCTTTTCCGCATAGAGGCTTCTCAGATCCTCGAAGCTTTGATCCTCGGCCATATACACATCTCCTGTTCGGTCCACCTGCCCGCCATGCGCCAGCACCTCGCCCGCGCGGAAGAGTGCCGCGGCGATGTCTTCCCGGGCCTCGCGTGAGGCCTCTACGCGGCAAGCGAATGGTAGACGCTTCTGGTGTTGGCGATCTCCGCCAGCGTCCGGGTCAGGTCCTGCCCCACGCGTTCGCGCTCGCGGGGCTGCGCGACCCTCTTCTTTCGCGGCGCCAGACCTCGCTGGTCCGCGTCCGGGTAATGCACGACGCCGCCGATCCACCCGCCGCGTGGCCTCCAGCCGCACACCGTACTTCTCCGCCTCCTCGACCATGGCGAGGCGGAAGTCGTCGTAGTTGAAGCGATGGTTGCGCCCCAGAAAGAAGAACTCGCCTTCCTGCGAGCGGCGGTTCAGCACCAGATGCGCATGGGGGTGATCGCGGTCCTCATGCACCGCGATGATGTAGTCGAAATGCCCCTCGTCGGTCTGGAAGAACCGCTCGGCCACATCCGTCGCGATGTCGCGCACATCCTCCCCGCGCGTGCCGATGGGGAAGGACATGAGCATGTGGGTGGTCTGGCCCGAGCTTGGGCTTGAAGCCCGCATCCCACCGCTTGGCAAAGCGCTCGGTCAGATCCTTGATGTCACCCGCCTCGAGCTTCGCCTTGCCATCCAGGAACCCGCTACTGTCCACGATATGGGTGGACTTGGTGGTGAGGTAGTCGAGCTGGTTTGCGAGCTGCGATTTGGTATGCGTACCCCCGCCCCGGATCGCCTTGAAGACCGCTGGCCGATGCCCTGCTGCCGCGCGCATAAGCTGGGTCTGCTTGGCCACGTGCAGCCCCTGCATCGAGCCCCGGACGCGGCTCCAGCCATCCCGAAAGACCTCGCCCGTGACGGCATGGACGGCATCATTCAGCCGCATGGGCAAACTCCCTCAGCGCGGCCGTGGCCTCGCAGCTGCATCGCGTCGCGACGGCGGCGCAGAAGCAGATCGATCTCGTCAGCGGAATCCAGGATGAACCGCGCCAGCCCGCGCATCTGCGCAAGGCGCAATTCAGTGAACTCGGCACTCGTGCCCCCACGGCCCCCTGCCCCTGCCGGTTGGCCTGCGTCATCTGCTTGGCGATCTGCGCGACCCCATTGCCGACCTCGTGCAGCGAGGCGCGGTAGCGCGCCATCTCTGCTGCCATCTGCGCGTCCGGAACAAACACGCCGCCTGCCGCCTGAATGAGCCGCCGCAGCCCTTCGGCCCGGCTCTCGATCCCCGCCTTCGCCAACACCTCGTCGAGCGCCGCAAGCTCCGCAGCCGTGACCTTCACACTGACCGCTGAGACCGGAATCGCGGCATCTGCCTGGCGCTCGGCATCGGCTTTGAGCGTGTACTGGATCGCCCGCACCGACACGCCAAACCGTTCCGCCAGCACTGAAGTGGAAACGCCTTCCGCAGCTTCGCGAACGATCTCCATGCGGTCCGCATCTGTGAGACGTTTTGAGCGCGACATGCGAAGAAAGACCCCCTATTTCCTGCCACCTTCCACCAAGGCCGCCCCTACCTTACGATAATATACCTATGCTGTCAATTATATATTACGTAGCATTCAGTCTCAGGCAGCCTCGGTGTCCGCTTCCCCCGCGGCCCGCAGGGACGCGGCTCTGCCGCCCTCACCACCGGGCGACCCACCTGTCCTAGGGGTCCCGTCCGCCAGCACCGCCCGAGGGTCTGGCCGAACACGCATGTGTTCGGACGGGAACCGCGGGCGGGCGCAACCCCACCGACAGGGCGGACAGGCAGGGTCAGGAGGGCCAGATTTGGCTCCCCAAATCTCTGCCGCAAAAACCGGGAGGCCCTGGCCGATGGGTTTTTGTGGATGGCCCCCTTGAGGCTGACTGGCCGGTCTGTCGCGGCCTGATCATTCCGGGGGAGTGGCGTCCCGTTGAGTCGCGCAGCGACCGGCATCCCTGGAACAGGGATCGGGCCGCCCCAAGATCGTCCTGGGGCGGCCCATCCTCGTCAGAGGATTCAGTCCTGGGGATCTTTCGCGCTCGGCGGGAACATCACCAGCTCCGAGACCGCGACCGGGAAGTCGAGCTTGAGGCTGAAGAACTCCGAGCCATCCCCGTTGCGGGTGTTGCGGAACATCGCACCCACGCGCTGAAAACGGGTGCGCTCCTGGCCATCGGTGTCGGTGAACTTGACGGGGACGGTGGCGACGTAGTGGTTGGTCATTTGGGTTACTCCTTGTTGCGATGGGGATCACCCGGCACGGGGCAAGAGGCTCGGTCGCAAGCGCAAATGCGGAGGGTCCGCGGCCCGCCGTGGAAGCCGTATTTGTGCTTGCCGAAGCGTGAGCTGAGGGCACGGACGGGCCGACCCCGTGCGATCCACATCTATGAGCAAAAAGGAGAGACCCGGATGACCCCTGCCATCACGCCGCCGCCACCATCCGCGTCCGCGTCCCGCCGAGCCTGGCCGGGGTGCTGACGGAGCCCGCCCGCGTGGATGCGATGTTCCGAAACACCCTCCGAGGGTCGTGCAGGTCTTCAGCCTCAAATGCGACGTCTCGACCCCTCGCGTCTTGCCCCGCTGACGATGTGCGTGAGGTGCGCACCATCCCCAGCCCGTACCGATGCGGATGGGCCGCACGCTGACGGACCGGGTAGAGGGATAACGGTGCTGGCCGCCGCAGACTGCCGATCACGCGTGACCGATCGCACGCGCCATGAGACATGACGAAAGGGCCGCGCCAAGCGCGACCCCCTCTCTTCAATCCTGCGACGGCCTTCTTCGCCGGGTCCGCAACCCGCATGACCGTCAGGCCTTTCGCTTCCGCCTTCTGCCCGAGGTTCAGCGCGACCCCGTTGCCGCCGAAGAGTACAACCCCCGTCGCCGCGAACTTGTCGTCCAGCATCTCGTCGTTGCATTTGAACGGTGCCGCCCGCCCATGTGCGGACCAGCGCGGATCGAAGCGCGCCTGCGCGACCCCGCGTGCCCGGGCCCACCGGGCTGCAATCATCTCGGCCCCATGCTTGCCACCCTTGTGGCAGAGGAAGATCTCCTGGTTGCGGTTCTGCTTGATCCGTTCGCGAACCTTGTCGAGCGTGTTGAAGATCACATCGACATCGGTCCAGTCGGTGGCGCCTGAGACGATCAGGGGCACCCCCTCGACTTTCGACTTCGCAGCCGTCTCGCGGTCGTGCTGCTCCAGGAGCTGCCGCGCCTCGAAGACCGCCCCGGTCTCCTGCGCCCGGACGCTTGCGCGCGACCCGGCTGCCGGGATGAAGGCGTGGCCCGTCTCGATCTCTGTAGCATTCCGCCGCTGCCTCGCTCATCACCTCGATGGCGCTGACAATCTCGCGCAGCTGCAGAAAGCGCGCCTGCGCCTCTTCGAGCGCGGTCTCGGCGATCTCCGATCCGTCGTGGGATTTTGCCAGCGCGCCGATCTTGTCGGCGGTGCGGTCGACCTCCTTGCCGAGCGCCACCTTGCGGCGCTGCAGGATCGTCGCGAGCCCATGGGCCAGCGGTTCGATTTCTGCTTCAAGCCCGGTCCCGCGCAGCTGACCGAGCAAAGCCTCGAAGCTCTCGCGGATGATGCGGTCGGTCAGGATGTGATCCTCGGGGATCGGGAGCTGCGCGTCCTTCTCGGTCAGCCCGAAAAGCTCGATGGTCTCGTAGGTGTTTGCGGTGTCGTAAGCCATGTCTGGTCTCCAGGTGTTCGGTTGTGGACCACCACGTGAGTGTGGTGGCATGGCCGAATGCCTGGTTTCCGAAACTGTCCGGGTCAGGGACGGCGCAGCCGCCGGCTTGCCGGGCGCAAAAGTTTTCCACGCGCAGCACCCAACACATGCGCGGCCTCACGCACAGGACTGCCCCTCGCCACAGGCTCCGCCCTCGCCGAAAAGTTTTGCGATCCTTGACGCGGGCTGATTTGGGGGCCATCCGGAGGATATGCTTCCGCACTCATGTGTGTGTGTTTTGACGGTAGGTTTGCCCGACCCGAGCAGGCAAACGGCCCGACCGGACGCGGGAGACGGATGGAGCGGCGGGATCGTTTTGCCCTCGGCCAAAACAGACCAGAGCGCAATCCGGCGGAGCGGCCGGGGAGGGACGTGCTCGCGAGGCGGGCAAACCGGGATGCCGGGTGCGACGCCGCGGTGAGGCCGCATGGCCGAATGCGCGACGGACCGAAGGGCCGTTCTCCCCTGCGACACGCGAAGCCGAGCTGGGGAGGCCGCGGGCGCTGGGACCTCAGGGTTGATGGTCGAGTGCACAAAACCGACACTCTCCGCATGGTAAACCGTGCAAATTGTCTGGTCTATTAAAGGGTTCGGATGTAGAAAAGACCCTACTCAACGCTGAAAATGATCATTCAGGAAGAGCAGTTCGACTTTGGCTTCCGCCCAACAACTCATCGGTCTCGTCAAGAGCACGCCGCAGAAGGGGACGCTTGATCGTTTTTACGATCTCGGCGATGCAACTCTCGGCGGCCGAAGAGCAGAAGGGACACACCCGGCTGGCTGAACAGTTGCGGCAGCGGGCCAGCAGGGGCAAAAGCCGCCAGCAAAGCGAACCCCCGCAGTCACCCCTATCGCAACGCCTCGCGGCGATCTTGCAGAGTTTCTTGCCGCGTCCCATCCGACGGAGCGACCTCTTGTCGATGTAATCTTACCGGATAGGATTGGGAGTGAACTGTCGCATCTCGTATTCGAGACGCGTATGCGCTGAAAAGCTCGAGGCAAAAGGCCTGGAAGCCACGGAGGCGCGTTCTCCTCTGGTCCTCCCGGTACCGGCAAGACAACTGAGCGCAGCCAGCACCGGCCGGGGAGCTGCAGCACCTCTTTATTTTCGGTCATGCTCCACGGTCTAATAACGAAGTTCATGGGCGAAACGGCGCAAAACGGAAGATGGTCTTTGATGCCATCAAGACGACACGCGGTATCTACCTGTTTGACGAAATTGCACGCTTTGGCTGCGGCCCGAGGCGGTGAGAACGATGTCGGCGAAGCCCGGCGTGGTTCTCGAACTCATTCTTGCAGTTCCTGGATGAAGACACAGGGCCTTCGATCGTCGTCGCCACTACAAACTTGCCGGGAATTCTTGACCGCGCCGCGCTGCAGCCGCTTCGATCTCGTGTTGCCCTATGTGAAGTGCCCGATGGTCCCGCCATCCGACAGGCACTCGAACGCCGTATGATGGGTTTCTCGTTCAATCGAATAGGATGGAAGCGGGTGACGGATGTCGCCACTTGGCCTCTCAACGGCCGGGATATTGTGGCGGCGGCGGAAGATGCCGCGAGACGTGCGGTTTTGAATGATACTGACAAGATTGCGACACAGGATTTGCTTGATGCCCTCGAACGCCGACGGTCGCTCCAAGAATTAGGGACCGATGACAATGGCGCGAGACCTTCTACACTTCCACCTTTCGCAATCTCGGACAACCTCGCCCGCTCCAAGCAAAGGGCGGGGGCGGGGTCCAAAAGACCAAGTGATCGTCCCCAATCGGCGCGGCGCACGCCCAAGCATTGCTTCAGGCTACATCTGGTCGCGCTGCCGGATATTCCAGCAGCCGAACTTCCTGGCGTTTATCTGGAAGTCCGCTCGCGAGTAGACGAACGTCTGGAAAAAGACAGCTTGGACGCCAGCGGCCTCGATGCTTCTTCGCATCGAAGATGCTCCAGTTCCCGGTGGCGCTGAAGAGCGAGCGACGGTGTTTGCGACAGCCAAGGGTATCGAAAGCCGCGCAAGAAGGTCGAGCAGCTTCGGACTGAAGACACGCCTGATCGCGAAAAAAAGATGGTGAAATCGTCCCGGGCCGTCCGAAGAACGCGGACCTTGTGCAAAGTGTCGCCGCTCATCACGGAAGCGGGGTTGCGTGCCCTCTGGCGCAGCCCCCCAGGCAAATTTCCCGGAGTGGATGTTGCGACCGTCTGGGAGGTTTGGCTCGAGCCTATTATGACCGAAGCTCTCTCGTCGCGGCCGCACCAAACTACGGCGTCACAGTGGGAGCGGATCGACTGGAGCTTCCTCGAAGATACCGTTGCTGTAGTCGCACAGGCCGATCTGCAATCAGCTCGCTCAGGCCGTCCGCCGACCGGGCGGCGTGCGCGCCCCGCCGGCTGCCCGACCATCACAGCGGATTTCTTCGACGGCTTGCCAGTGGCCGAACAGGCGCAGTGGGTCGACGAACTGGCGGGTCGCACGACCGACACTCCGACAATCCCGATCCAGGCTACGTTACGCTTTTGGACACCGGTGCCAGTCGCGCTCATCCTCTCATTCAGCCGGCGCTCAGAGTGGATGACCGACATGCGCCGCCAACCCAGCTTGGGGACTGGAAGACGTGAAGGGCCATGGCACGGAGATGGGAGGATCTGGCGCTCTTTGGCGATCCCCACCGCCGCAGCTTCTCGCACCAGGCGAATCCAGTTTCCGTCTTGAACCGTCTGGGAATCTGTGAAGCTGCTCCCTGATACAGGGATGAACCCGCATCATCTCCTCGGCTCGGTTACCAGGCAGGCGATCAATACAGTAGAACTGGCTGTAGTCACCGACGCCGGACGTTCACCATGACGACGACGACAGGCGAGGATACGCCGCACGACGGCGCTCCCACCTCTTGGTCAACGGAAGTCGATCAGCTTGCCGCCGGTGTATCAGGTGAAATCAAACATCAGCGCCTGGTGCTTGTTTCCGCAGGGACACCGACACCCTCACCTTTGGTGCCGGAAACTACCTCGACTCGATGCGATCACGAGGACAACGAAATCGAAGATCGCCGGCCTGCCAGCGGAATGTTCTGTCTGTCGGGGCCTTCACAGAGTAAGACCGTACCGCTTACAGACGGAGAGCCGGCCCAAGCGCTTGCACCATTCGGCGACCTATCGCCAGCTTCGAGAACTGCATTCGTGGTCGTCCCATGGCCGAACGAGCCGGAGCGCCGTCCCTGCGGGTGGAAACTGGCGCTCAGTGCCGTGCGGACCGCCAATGCGGCATGGATGGTTATCGCTCCTTTCGACGCACCACAATCACCCGGTCCGATCCTTCACATTCACCTTCGACACCAGCGCGGCGACAGCGCTTGCAGCGAAGGATGTAACGGAAATCCCTGGTCGGACTATCCGACGCTTTGGCCCGAGACAGTCCGTGGTCTCTATGTACCAGCGCGGTGGACGCAGCAGATGCGCGGCACATCTGCCGGCCCAGCCGAACAAGGGTCATTACACGCCGCTTTTTCAACGCTATGGATATGGTGTGCCGGACATGGCCCGTGCCCGCCGCAGCGCGTCGAACGCACTGTCCCTGATCGTGGAAGACACGATTACGCCTTACGGGATTTCTGAAAAGACCGGGGGTGATGTCCACAACGAAATGAAGCTGTTCGCCCTTCCCTGGCCCGTTGAGGCTTTGCGCGCGCTCGGCAATGCCGATGTCACCTTGCGGGTGGCACTCAGCAGCTTTATCGCTCCGAACCCGTCCGGACGCCTCGCGCGGCGTTCGATGGTCGTTACGCGTCCCACAATCTACGTTTCGAACTCAATCGCGCTGGACGAGAGCGAAGCCCAGTTCCTGGCTCGCATCAGCAAGGCCGGCCGAACAGCCTGATGGTCCCGCAAGCGACGAGGATGATCTTTGGGACTACGGTAGCAATCGGCGCCATGTCGGCTCGCTGCATATCGATCAACTGACGTGCAAGGCTTCGGATCTGGCGCGCGGCGCAACTTGCTGGTTGTTCACCCTGTCACTGGATGGTGGAAATCGAAAAAGCTTCTCGCTGAAGGCTTGCCTTCTGTGCGCTATGCATTGATTGTGGAAATCGATGCGGAAGAGTTTGACACCGAGCTCTATGCCGAGGTGTCAAGTTGCTGTTGGACGCCTTGATTGCCGCACAAGCGGGTTGTACAAGCCCGACTGTATTGGAGACCCCGCGCAGCCCTCCCAATCTAGGCATCGCATCTACATCGGACCGCCACATGAAATGGCAGTTCGATCGCTCTATTGAAACAAACACAGCAAAAGGGGAACCGTGGTCCCACGGCTCCCCTTTGGGTTCAGATCGTCTCCCCCTCGCGCGCCGATTAGGCGACCAGCGAGCAGCCCCGCGCCTGCGTCCTGCGGCTGCTCACCGCTGTCGATGAACGGGATGATCGAGAAGGTCTGCCCGCCGCGCTGCTCTTCGTTCTGCACGGCGTTGACGCGCAGGTCGCCATCGGGCGTGTTGATCAGCAGCGACAGGTAGTCATTGCCCGTGCGGCTGCTTTTGGCCATCCAGGCCGAGCCGACGCGGATCGGTGTGCCCCGGGGCGAGCTGACCTCGATCCGGTAATCGGGGTGGGTCTCCTCGGATTTGTAGCTGTTCTCGATCAGCATGAACTCCAGATCGAACATCATGTTGGCGATGTAGCCGGTGAAGGCGTTGTCGGCGTCCATGGCGGTGAGCTCGCCCGAGATCGAGCCGGATTTCATCAGGCCGTTCGAGACCAGCGGGATGATCTCGAATGCGCCGCTCTGGGCCGCGCGCGCCTCTTTCGTCTGCACCGCGTTGACCCGGAACGGGCCGAGGCCGACATCGATCTGCATCGAGATGTAGGGGTTGCCGCTGGTATTGCCGGTCTCGTTCCAGGCCGTGCCGATGCGCACCTTGCGGCCTGACTTGTTGACTGCCGTCACGTCAAAATCCGGGCTGCGTTCGGACATCTTGGCCCGCGCCTCGAGCTGGATGGCGATGTCAAAGCGCGTCGAGTGGATCATGCCGGTGTACTGGGCGGCTGCGGTCTCGACATTGCGGGTGAGGGTTCCTGCGAACATGGGATGGTTCCTTTTGGATTGGCCGGTGCCTGACGTTCTTGCCAGCGCATCCGGGATTGCTTTCTCGACCCCTTGAGGGATCACAAATCAGAAAGCCTGCTTTCCTTTCAGCCCTGCCCACGGGTCAGAGCTGCCGTCCGAGTGGGAATGCCCCCGCGCCTCCGGGTGCTACGCCCCTCCCCTGCCCGTCTGGTCTTGATTGGCTGCCCGGATTTTCCGCGCCGTCCTCCGATCGCGCGATGAAGAACTCCGCTTCTTTTCCGTTCAACCGTTGCCCGCTCCGGTCGGTCAGGCCGATGCAGCTACCGTTCGGCACATAGGTGATGAGGTACTGACCGAGCCGGTCCTTGTGGACAACGTAGCCGGTATTGGCCCAATGCACGGTCTGGCCGGCATCGACCGCGGCTTTGATTTCATCGAGTGTCATGTGATCCTCCTCAAGTAGAATGGTGGGGAAACGACGCAAGAAGCCCGATCTTCCAACCGGGCTTCCGTGCGGCATTCGATTGGCAAAAGGCCGAGAGCTGTCAGGCACCTTGCGTGGCTTGCGTCGCGCGCGCCGCCATCCAATCCTTCAGGCCAAGAACCGTTCTTCCGGCGGCGACCTCGGAGGCCCAGGCAACCCTTGGGTCGCCGCAGGGCTCATCGCCGGACATGCCGGTCGATGTGGCCATTGGCCATCCATGGCTCGGGCTGGATCCGTCGCAGCCAGTCCGCCATGCTCCGGAATGCGGCCCTGGCAGTCTTCACGGATATGCTGCTCGCCGATCCAGCGCACGGGGATGTCTCGACCTGCGCTATTGGTCAGGGACAGGCCGAAGACACGTTCGGCCTCGATACAGGCCAAGGGCATGTGTCAAGGCGCACGGTTTCGGTGCGTAAAGAGCGCGAGGTGCTCTTTCGAGGCGTCAATTATCTGGACACTCGCGATTTCACCTCCAAGGCTGAAGCTTTCACCTTTTTCCGAAGGACGATTATCGCAAGTCACCAGAACTCCCGAGGGGGCTGTCCCTCGCTACTTTGTCCGCGACGATGCGGGCAATTCCGTCGAGACCGATTCACGATTTCCTCCGTTATCTCGACGCTCGAGGGTCATCCCCGAACACCATTCGCTCCTACGCCTACGACCTGCGGCGCGTGTGGGAGTTCTTCGAAGCCCGAGGGCTCGAGTGGCAGGGCTTCAACATCGCGAACGCCGTCGATCTGATCGCTTACCTGCACGACCGGATCGATATGCGCCCCGGCCGGGGCGCAACCTGCGCCTGGCTCGGATCGGCTGTCACCGGCAACGGTCAATCGAGCGCTGGCCGCAATGTCGTCGTTTCTGCGACTGGGCGATCATCGCTGGGACGCTGTACCCCGCCGAACCCGATGCGGGTCAGCAAGAGTATCAACAAGCCTTCGGTCACCGATCGGCGCCGACCGTTCTTTGAAGGCATTTCCCGTCGCTCGGCGAGCGTGCGCGTGATCCGTGTCCGCAGCGTTCACCGCCTGCCTCGTCCGTTGAGCGACGACCGAATCGAACGTCTCCTCGCCGAGCTGACCTGCCTGCGCGATCGCGCCCTCGTGCTGCTGATGCTGCACGGTGGCGCTGCGGCCGGGCGAGGCGCTCAGCCTGCATCTCGAGGATATCGCCTATGGGCGGCGGCGCGTGACCGTCCGATGTCGCGCTGACCACCCGAAAGGGGCACGCGGAAAGTCGCGCGTCGAGCGTGTCGTCGACCTGCATGACGGGCAGGCCCTGGATACCATCAGCGGCTATGTCATGCGCGACCGTCCCACGCGAGACAGATACGCCGTTCATCTTTCTGGTCGGCGGAGAACGGCATGAGGCGGTCTGAGCCCTTGTCCTATGCCGCGTTGGCAAAAGCCTTCGCGCGAGCGGCGGAGCGCGCCGGGATCAAATCGCCCGGCGTCACACCGCATGCGCTGCGGCATGCCCACGCCACCCGCATGTGGGAAGCCGGCATGCGAGAGCTGACCCTGCAGCGCCGGCTCGGGCATGCATCACCGGAATCGACCCGCATCTATACGCGCGTGTCCGACGCCACAGTGCTCGCCGAGTACAGCCGTGCAATGGGGCTGAAGCCATGACAGACTCCTCCACCGACTGCCCTGCAAACGTTTCCGACTGATATCTCGCCGTCGCACTGCGAGGAGGAGGAATACCGCGCATTCCTCCGCAGGCCTCGACATGACCCGCATATATGAAGAACCGGTATATCGCTCAACGTCGAGAGTTCGTCGCCGCCTTTCCCGATCTCGCTCTTTGGTGCGAACAACCGCTTGAGGTTCGGCTCGGGCCGACTTCCACGGAACATCCGCCTTCACACCTGAACACCCCGCCTCGTTCTGGGCGCGGCAATATCTCTACTACCTCGCCTTAACGGACCGCCTGCGCCTCGACTATGGGTTCCTCCTGTCGATTTCGCCCATGTATGCCGCCCAACTCGCAAATTACCTGGGCATCGATCTGGGTATTCCGGATCTCCGCAAGCGCCAGAAAGCGATGGGGTATCACCAGACGACGCCACAGGGGTCGACCACCTGGGTGGCTTCTCGCATCGCGCTTCATACCGGCATACGTTCGCCTGAACTTATCACCTCCAACGACCTTGACGTGTTGAACGATGCAATTTCTGCATATGCGGCGTCTTCCCTGATGAAGCGCTTCCATGGCTATGACCCGCAGAAGGCCAAGACGACCGCCCATTTCTGGCACCGCTATGTCCGACAGACACAGCTTGTACTGCACCACCTCGGCAACGGCATCGCGCGACCGCGAATGACCGCCGACAAGCGCAGGCCTTATGTCTATCCGAGGCCGGATATGGGTGCTTCGCCCGAGCGCTGGCTGGAGATCAAGCGCACCAGCCTTTCCAGGGTGACGGTCGACCACTGCGCCGTGTCGCTCCGCCGCTTTGTCGACTTCCTGGTTCGCCACGATCCAAAGATCGAGAAGTTCGCAAATGTCACGTCCGAGGTAATGACCGCCTTCCTGATCGATCTTAGGAGCCAAGTCGGCGCCAGAACCAAGCGTCGATTGTCGATTACCGCCCAAAGATCCCGTGCACTTCATGTCGCGCAATTCCTCAGCGAGGGGGCGGCCTGGGAATGGCCGGATTTCCCGACGCGACCAGTTCTGAACACCCGCGATCTTCCCCGCCTTTCCGCAGCGCTTGCCTCGGTATATCCCGGCCGAACAGCTTGGCCCGCTCATGGAAGAGGTCCGCAAGCTTCCATGCGATTTCCAGCGCGCCGCGATCCTGATCGCGCGATGGTCCGGCGCTCGTCGGACAGAGATCGCAAGGTTGCCCGTCGACTGTCTGGACGCCTATCCGGACGGAACGCCACGGCTGCGCATTCCGGCGGGAAAGACCTACAGGGAACGGCTCGTGCCGCTTCACCCTGAGGCTGCTGAAGCTCTTCGCAAGGTCATCGACCTGCGCGCACAGTCGGACGAACGCCCGGTCCCGGATGCCAGAACCGGCCAATACGTCAAGTTGCTCTTCTACCGCCGCGGTGTCGCGATCTCGCCCGACTACCTGTTCAATTATCCACTCAAAGACATCTCTCACCGACTCGGTCTGGTCGATGGAAAAGGGCAGAATCTCATCTCGGCACATCGCTTCCGCCATACGGTCGGCACGGAACTCGCCGAAGGCGGTGCGCGGATGCAGACGATCATGGACGTGCTGGGGCATCAAAGCCCGCACATGTCGATGGTCTATATCCGAGTCAGCGATGAAGCCGTGCTCGCGGACTATCAGGCCGTGTTGAAACCTGATGCGCCGATCGCCGGACCCGCGGCCGAGATCATCCGCAATCAGCGCCTGCCGCAAAGCACGGTCGATTGGCTGAAGTGCAACTTCCTGAAGACCGAGCTCGAACTCGGCCATTGTCTCCGACTGCCGGAAGAAGGTCCTCTGCGAATGCGACCTCTATCTGAACTGCGCCAAATTCGTCACCACCCGATCTTATGCGCCGAGGCTGCGAGCGCGCCATCGCCTCGAACTCAATCTGACGGAAGACGCGCGTTGCCGCGGTTGGACACGAGAAATCGAACGGCATTCAGGAATAGCTTCCGCATCGAACAGCTTCTCGTCGAACTGGGCGAGCCAGTCACAGACGCGGCACAAGAGGTCGGGCAGACGGTCGAAGCGGCACGGAAAATGTCGCGGTAGCCCACAGGTATCTCCCCGCCGCCCGCTCCGCTGCGCGCGTATCCGCGCTACCGCGGGCGGCGGGGGCCCTCCTATGGACAACCACGACAAACCGCGATCGCGTGAAGAGCGCGAGATGCTCTTTCGAGGCGTCAAACCAATCGTGCACAGCCTGATAGTCACACGGCACCCCGCCGAATTTCCGGGCAGAGCTTTCAGCATGATGAAGCGGATGGGCCATCTCAAAGACCCTCGTCATAGCTGTGCGAGCATTCGACATAGCGGTCCGCGTGATCGAGCGTGATACTGTCGCCGGTGATGTCCCAGGTCAGCGTGCCATAGCCGCCCTCGTTGTTTTCGAACCCCGGGTGATGGTGATAGGCGAGCGACCAGGCGAAGTCGCCAACCTCTGTGGCAAGTGGCTCCGGCAGGTTGACCTCTGCAGGCTGCACCGTCACATCCTCGACATTGCCGGAGTCGCCATAGCCTTCGTATTCGGCGGTGACCTCGCTGATGCCAAGCGCACGTAGTTGCGCGAGGAGCTCCGTTCGGGATGCCTTCAGGGTGGTTTCACGCTCCGCGCGCCATTGAGCCGCCATTACGGCATAATCGATCTGGGGATTGGTCATGGGTCCGTCCTCTTCTCTGAATTTGGGGGGACCGGGCCTGGCATTGGTCTGCGCGCGCCCGGAAAGCGCAGACCGGCCAAATCCCGATCCGCGACGCCCGACCGGAAGCCCGCTTTGACTTTTCAGGCGGCTTGTTCTGCCGCTTTGGTGGTTCCCTGCCCAACGATCCGGGCCAGAATGCTTCCCGTGTCGACCCCGTCCCCATGCGGCAGGAACACCCGCAGTTGGAAGGCGATGATCTCGGTGAAACATCCCATTGCCTTGAGGCCGTCGATCATGCCCTTGATCCGCACCGCCCAAGCTCGAGGCGCATCTCGCCTGCGACGCGGCGACGGGTCAGGGTGAGACCCCGGCCCAGATCGACAGGCGCGGTGGTGCCGAGGGCGGCGGTCAGCATCTCCTGCGGTGTTTGCGGGTTGGAGACGAGGAAGCGGGCGCGCAGCGCGGCCGCCCCTTCTTCGCTCAGCGTGCGCCCGATCATGGCGGTCGCCCCGTCCGGCGTGACCCTGTAGATGCGTTCATTCGTGGTCGGAATGTCCTTCCAGATCGGCAACAAGAGCCCGGTCAGTAGGTAGAGCTTGGTCGTGGTGGTTTTTGGCAGCGACGCTGCCTCGGTATCCCAAAGCCCTGCAAAGTCGGGCCTGTTCGATCTCTTCCCAGGCCGAGGACTCGAACCGCACCTCTTCGAGATAGCTCGACCCGTTAGGCCGCACTGCCTTGCGCATCAGCGTCACGATATCCTCGTCATACATCTGCATGGGGCGCGCCGAGATGAGCGCCGCGCGACCGGAGGCGCGATTGACCATCGGTAGCTTGTCGGGATTGCGCGACATGGCCTCTTCGGCCCCAAGGACGTGGACCGGGTCGGTCACCTCGAGCCCGATGATCCGCGTCACGGCGCCGGATTTCGGGCAGGTCCAGAGATCCTCGGTGGAGACCTGCTCGATCTTTTCGCCGCGCAGGGTTTCCACGCCGAGATCGAGTGTGCCCGCCGCGCGCGCCCGTTCCGTCTGATCGGCAATCCGGCGCATGAACTCGGCAAAGAGTGCGTTCTGCATGTGGATGGGAAGGGCCAGAACCCGGTTGAGAAACCGCTGGATCGGCGGAAGCTCCTCAAGGAGCACCCCGTCCTTGTCGATCAGCCGCAGGGCCGTCCAGTCGGTGAAGCTCTCGTAGCTCATCGCTTCAGCGCGCCCGGCGGCAAGATCGGCGAAATACCCACGCAGTGCGGCCCGTGCGATCGGGCTTTCGAGATTGTCCTCCTCGCGGAACATGCCCTGCGAGCCGGTCTCGCGCTGACCCTTGGTCAAGGCCCCCAGCTGGTCGAGGCGCTTGGCGATCGTCGAGGTGAAACGCTTCTCGCCATGCACATCCGAGGTGCAGACCCGGAAGAAGGGCGCGCTGACCTGAGCCGAGCGATGCGTGCGGCCGAGCCCCTGGATGGCCGCATCGGCGCGCCAGCCGGGCTCCAGAAGATAGTGCCGCCGCCGTTTCTGGTTCTTCGCCGTTTGCGCCGCGTGATAGGACCGGCCCGTGCCGCCCGCATCGGAGAAGATCAGGATATCCTTCTCGCCGTCCATGAAGGCTTGGGTCTCGGACGAATTGCTGCTGGCGGCGCGCTTCTCGATGAAGAGGTGGCCATCGTCCGGCCTTCAGAGGTCGGATCGACCTTCCGGTCACTTCGGCCACGGCCTCGTCGCCAAAGGCCCAGAGGATCTGATCCAGCGCCGAAGGGATCGGGGCGAGCGTCATCAACTCCATCATGGCCGCATCGCGCAGGGCGAGCGCCTCGCGCGAGACAACCAGGGCGCCATTCGCATCCCGCAGCGGCTCCACGACCATGTTCCCGTCGATCTCCACGAGCTTCTGGGCATGGATCGGGAAGGCCTGTTCGAGGTAGCCCAGGACGTAGTCGCGCGGCGTCAAGGCACCCTCGACGAGTTCGTCCTCGGGATCCATCGTCTCGCCGGCGTTTCAGCAGGCTCTCACCTGTCGAGACCACCTGGATGACGCAAGCCTTGCCCGCCGCCAGATCGTCCTCGATGGCGCGGATGATGCTTGGAGCCTTCATGCCCATCAGGAGATGATTGAAGAAGCGCTGTTTCGTGCTCTCGAAGCGGGACTTGGCCGAGGCGTTCGGCGGCCGGCGCATTGGTCTCGCCCGAGGCGTCGTTGACGCCGGTCGCTGTCAGCGCGGCCTCGAGATTGTGATGGATCGTCCGAAACGCATGTCGCATATGCATCGTAGATCTCGATCTGGGCCGGGGTGAGCGCGTGTTCGAGCACGTCATACTCCACGCCATCGAAGCTGAGGGCGCGGGCCGTGTAGAGCCCGAGCGTCTTGAGATCGCGCGCGACCACCTCCATGGCGGCGACACCGCCGGCTTCCATCGCCGAGACGAAACTCTCGCGGCTCGGGAAGGGGTATTCGGGACCCTGCCCCCAGAGCCCCAGCCGCGCGGCATAGGCCAGGTTGTGCACGCTCGTGGCGCCCGTGGCCGAGATGTAGAAGACGCGAGCGCGGGGTGCTGCCAGTTGCAGCCGCAGGCCCGCAAGGCCCTGCTGGGAGGGTTTGACCCCCCTGCCCTGCTCGGACCCGGCTGCGTTCTGCATGGCATGGGCCTCATCGAAGGCAAGCACGCCTTCGAACGCCTGCGCCCATCCAGTCGAGGATCTGGCTCGAGTCGCGTGGTGCCGCATTTGCCCGCGGACCGCAGCGTGGCGTAGGTGACGAAGAGGATGCCGTCGCCCATCGGGATGGGCTGGTCCGGTTTCCATTTGGAGAGCGGCTGGATGTCGGCTGGCGAGCCGCCGAGATCGGTCCAGTCGCGGATCGCGTCCTCGATGAGCGTGGCGGATTTGGAGACCCAGATCGCCTTTCTGCGCCCGGCCAGCCAGTTCACGAGGATGAGCCCCGCGCATTCGCGCCCCTTGCCGCAACCGGTGCCGTCGCCGAGGAAATAGCCGAGGCGATAGGCCCGTGCGTCCGGGTCATCATCGGCGCGCGTCAGCTTGGTCTGGTCGTCATCGATGGTGAACCGACCTGGCAGGTCGCGCCTCATGGGCATCATGCGCCATGATGATGGTCTCGAGCTGCGCCTCGGAGAGATGTCCCTCCTCGATCAACCGTGCTGGGCAGGCGCAAGTCATCACTGGCCCGTGTTTGAGGGCATGGGCGGGGCAACCGAGGCCATGGCGATGCTTTCAACGAGCGGCGTGGGATGTTCCTGCGCATCCGCAATCTCGATCCGTTGCGGACGGTAGCGCGCATAGATGTCTGAGATGGGCATGTTGTCGCGCGGGATATCAAGGCTCTTGAAAGCTGAGCGGGACAACGGCATTGGCCCGAGGTTTGGAGGCGGCGACAGGCGCAGCGGCGGTCTTGCGCGGGGCAGATGATGGAACGGTCGGCCGCCCGTGAGGGATCGCCGCCGCCTGTTGTACGGGGCGCATCTCGGTCCGGGTCGCGGCCACGGCGTCGACAAAAGGAAGGGCTTCGTCCAGAGTCCCGCACACTGGCGCGGATCATCTCGCCGTCTTCCTGCACCTTGTCGAAGACCATGAGCTGGGTTTCGACAGAGGTGCCGAGCTTGTGGTAGACCTGCCCCGGCATCGTCAGCGCCAGGCGCGGCGTCAGGAGGCCGCAGGCGCGGGACCAATGCGCGGCATCGCGTTCGGGCGTGAACCCCGGCGGCATGATCGCCACCAGGCGCCCACCGGGCGCGAGACGCTTTGCAGCCGCGATAAGATGTTTGGCGGCGATGTGCCTGTCTCGGGAGCGATCGACCGAGGAGGCGAAGGGCGGATTCATCACCACGATGTCGGGCAGAACCGGCGTCTGCAGCAGATCGTCGATATGCTCGCCGTCATGGCCCGTCACCTCGCCGCCGAAGACCGCGCGCAGGAGGCGCTGGCGAAAGGGGTCGATCTCGTTGAGCAAAAGCGTGGCACCGGCCCGGGCGGCGAAAGCGGCCAGGGCACCGGTGCCAGCCGAGGGCTCCAGCACGGTCTCGCCCTTGCGGATCGCCGCGGCCCGCACCACCAGGGCCGCGAATGGCAGCGGCGTGGAGAACTGCTGCAACCGGATCTGCTGCTCTGACCGGCGCGTTTCCGTCAGCAGCCGCGAGGCAAGCAGCTTTGCAGCCGGCGATGTCACCTGCCGCGACCGTCCCCACGGAGCAGCTACCTGGATGGCCGCGGCCTGCATCAGGTCATATGCCATGCGCCAGTCCCAGGCACCGCCGGCATCGCTGCCATGAAACGTCTCGCGCATGATGCGCGCCAGCGCTGAGCTGCGCAGGGGTTGGTGGTCGATCTCCGCGCCGATCTGCGCGAGGGCAGAGGCGAGGTCAGTGTCGGAGATTGCGAGAGCCGGATTTGCCGGTTCTGGGCTTGGACATGGGGATTTTCCTTTGGATCAGGGTCTGAGTTCCAAAGGACAAAAAGCCCGCTCTTCGCTTTTCAGGGTGACGGGGGTCAGACCGCGCTGACCTCCAAGGCTTGGTCAGGACTTGGGTTCGACCTCCCGTTTCGCATCAATCAATGCCTGTGCGGCCTGCATCACCTGAACCTGAGATGTTCCCGAGCGTGCATCCTCCAGCGCGGCCTGCACCTGCGCGCGAAACCAGGCGTCATACGAATTGACATCAGCCGCCACGGAAATGCTCCTCGAGACCCCGATATCCAGCATGCTTGCCGAGGTCATCGGGCATTGTCTGCAACGCGCAGCGCAATTGGCGAAACGGTGCCCCGTCAGGCTCATGGCGCGCATTGCCCCTCGAGACCGAGGTGCTGCCCATCCTTTTCCGCCTCGATCGATTGCGCTTTCTCCGACCGTATTATCAGCCGAGGCTACATCTTCCAGCGTGGCGTCGTAAACGGCAATGCCGTTGAGGGTCACGGCAAGGCTTCCACAGGCCCACTTACCGATCAGGCACCGCTTCAAGGGACGTCTCGAACCGCTTGTCCGCCGCCGCAGCTTCTTTCAAGAGCGCGTCGAAATTGTCAGGTGGATTGCCATCTTCCAGCATCCCTTTGAACGTCGCATAGGCATCCGTCTTGCTGCCGTAGGCGCGCAGGGTCTTGTCGTCGTTCACC
The DNA here is from genome assembly GCF_965284195.1 of Rhodophyticola sp. NCBI lineage: Bacteria > Pseudomonadati > Pseudomonadota > Alphaproteobacteria > Rhodobacterales > Roseobacteraceae > Rhodophyticola > Rhodophyticola sp. Next base: position 30,291 of record NZ_CBDIRM010000003.1, read on the forward strand.
CAGGCCACCACGATGACCTTCGCATCGCTGTTGAACCGATAGAACAGCCGATACTGCTGGAAGAATTTCGCCCGGAACCAGTGCTTGCGGTGATCGCCGAGTGTGCCGCCTTGCCGGAAGGCGGCGGCACCCGGATCTGCCGGTATGGCCTCGGTGACCAGCTTGAAGATGGCGGCCAGCCGTTTCGTCGGGTTTTTCTTGCGCCAGGTCTTGGGATCGCGAGCCTTACGCGCCTCGACCTCCAGGGTCAGCCCTTCGAGCTGGTCCAGAAAGAGCGGATGCGCATAAATCGACCATCCATTTACGACAAGGGGCGCTTGGGCGGGCACGCTATCGCCGCTCATTCATCCTCGAGCGATAGCGGCGCATCGAGATCGACGTCAACGTCTCCGACCAGTGCTGCAAGACGGTCATGCAAAGCCCCATCGAACGCCCGAATGCGGTCCGGATGCGCCTTGATATCGGCCTCGACAAAATCGAGAAAGGCTCCGAGCACGGGATCTTCCTCGTCGCTGCGCACGGGCTCGATATAGACCCTGCCACTCGGCTCGGTGCAGTAACGAATCTGGTCGCCCTTGCCCAGCTTGAGCTGCTTGCGCACACCCGCCGGCACGGTCGTCTGATACCGATCCGTGAGTTTCGAGACATCTTGTGCGAGGGCTGTCATGGCAGTCTCCTGAAGAAAAGGTTCTTTGCTGCCCGCGATAGGTAATGCATTTGCATTGCCTTGTCAAGACAAGCCGCAGGATCTGCTGTCGCCGGGCAGGTCGATGAACCGTCCGGCGCAGGACCTAATTTCGCCCCGCCAGGAACTCCGCCAGCACCGGGCTAGCCGCACCCTTCGCGGAGCTGAGCAGCTCCGAGCCCGCGAGCGAGGCTTTCGACAGGCGTACGAGCCCGCCGGTTTCCTCGATGCGGTAGCAGCGGCGCTTTTGCCGCCCGCGCCTGTAGTGGGTCGCGGTGACGATCTGGCAGGTGCTGCCATCGGTGAGCGTCACAGGTGCTGCGAGCTTGATCTTGTCGCCTTCCTCGTAGTCCGGGATCGCAGCCCAGTCCTGGCAGCGCTGGCGCCAGGCATGAGCATAGCTGTCTGGGATCTTTCAGCTCGGACAGCAGGGCCAATAGGCTCAGTGGCGCGCGGGATTCGACCGGTCCCGCGCTTTCCTCCATGTCCTTGTAGCCCCAGCAGCCGTCATCGTATCGGGTGAGGAAGACAGCCCCGAAAGTGATCGAGCCATCCGCATCGGTCACATAGGTCGCGTCCTCGACCGGCGAGCCGTCGATACTTGTGACCTTTGCCGCCGCATACCAGGTCGAGCCCACCTTGCAGGCCTTGACCAGTTCCGTCTTGCGCCTTTCGCCCTCGAAGGTGCAGAGCCGGGCAATCTCCGCTTTCTCATCCGCGTAGGTCTGGACGCGGCGATCGGTATAGAAGAGCCATCCCATCTCAGAGTCCTTTCTCTCATTGGGGAAATTGTTTGTCGCCAATGTCCCGAGAGCGCGAAGCGCGGCAGGGTATTGGCGATGCTGATCGTGAGAAAGGGCCTAAGCCGCCCTCCGGTCATCGATTTCCATCAGCGCATCGAGCGGCACGCGGTAGGGCTGCATGGCGTCGAAATCCTCGCAATTGCCGCAGTTCTGCACGATCGCGAAGGTGTCGCAGGCATCCTTGAGGATGACCCGGAAGGTGCCGCCGAGGCCTGAGGGCACCTCGTAGGTCCCGCCGATGAGATAGTCCGAGGCCCGGCGCACGAAGACGCGGATGCTGTGGCCATCGGTGGCGAGCCGGATCGCCCCCTGCCCCCGGTCTATGAGCACCTGCACGTCATCCAGGATGTCGGTGTAGAACTGGCCGGTCAGATCGCGAAACGCCATGCGGCGCTGCGCCATCCAGTCGGTATCCCGAAACGGGTTCATGCCATTGGCGAAGGCAAAGGAGGGATCGGCCTGTTCGGTGGTGACGATACGGGTGGTCGTGCCATCGATGCCGTTTGAGCGCAGATGCACACCATTGCCGACGATGAGGATCAGGGCGGGCCTGTCCACGGGCCCGTTCCAGTTGGGCAGGAAGGTTTTGCAGGCGCGCGCATGGGCGATCTGCGCCGCAACAGCGGAGGCAGAGAACTTGAGAATAGCCATGGGGATGTCTTTCCGTTGGGTGTGGGAGGGTCGACCCGCGCGGCGGAATGCCTCGCGCGGGTCGCGTGATGGACTCAGGCCGCTTGCGCGACCTCGCTGTCAGGCTTCGGGGTTTCCGCAGCGGGCTCCGCCTCATCAACAGGCGATACCGGCGGTCTGCATCATCGGCGGGCACCAGGCGGCCACGGCAGCGCGCTGCGCGTCCGTGAGCGTGGCGAAGGGCTCGGCGAAGAGCTTGTCGCAGAAGGCGACGATCTCCTTCTTGCTCGACGAGGCCAGCGTCACCGCCTCCTGGGCGAGACCCAGATCCTCGCCGAGGATCTTCAGGAGCCAGGCCTTCTTGAAGCGGTTGAAGAGCGCCGCATTCGGCGTCCAATGTGCGCGAATGTCGGGCATGATCTCGATCTCGAACGTCATGCATCAGGCTGTCGCGCTGCGCGGTCCCGCGCGAAGCAGGACTGCGTGGTGCTGGCTGTGGCATAGGCCACGAGCTTGGCCTTCTCCCCTGCATCGAGCGCGCGAAACGCCGCGAACTGATCGGCGGGCGCGCGGGTGTCATCGAGCCCAGGAGAGATCAAGTGCGTCATGCGCCGCCGCCACCTGCTCGAGCGAGGTGCTCGTCGATCTCGTCCATCTTGGCATGGCTGCGGTATTCCTTGCGGGCATCGATCTTGATCGCCTGCGTGACACTCATGCCGCTGGCCAGAACGTCGCTGACCAGCTTGAAGAGCGTCAGATCGAGCGTGGCTTCCGGATGCAGCGCCATCGCGGCCCCAAGCGCCATGGCTCGCTCGGTCTTGAGGTCCTCGGCCAGCGAGGCCGGATAGGTGATCTCGATCGGCGTCTGGGGCCTCCTCCCCGGTCGGTGCTAGCCGAGGAGCCGCTGCGCGCACGCTCCTTTTTGACGGTGTCTTCCGGGCGGACGAGGCCAACATGGAGGGTCATCCTGCCCGCCCGACCAGGACGCGATCACCCCAGACCGCGCGAGGTCCTCGGCGCTGTAGGCCTCCTGCAGGTCGCGGGCTTCCTCTTCCAAGCGCGTCCACGCGCTCGTAAAGCGCGTTGTAGGCACTCGTCCTCGAGCCCCTCATCCTCCATCTCGAGCTGCGAGTTTCTCAAGCTCGGCGGTGATCTCATCGACGCGCTTCTGGCGCAGCCTCATCGGGCTCGATCGGGCCGGGATAGACGCGGCCGTAGTCGGCCATGGTCGCGTAATCATAGCGGACCATGGCATCGGCCCAGGCAAAGCCCAGCTTTATGCGGTCCTCTTCGGCGGCGGCACCGAGCTTCTCGAGCAGGATGGTCTCGACCAGCGCGGCATCCTCGAGCACGGAATGCTCTTCCAGAAGATCAGCCGCGACGGCGCCGCCCCGCGCCTCGTAGTCCGCGCGCACGAAGGCCCCGATATCGTCGCTGACCTGCACACCGCGGGACTTCAGCGCGTTGCGGACGGTATGGGCCTGCACATAGCTGTCCTCCCTGGTGAGCGCCTCGAAGACCTCGCGCTGCACCTCCTGGCTCGGGTGCTCGGCGAAGGCCTTCATCGTGTCGAGCGTGATCGTCTTGGCCCGGGCCGCGGCGCGGATGTCGGGGTGGATCAGGCCATAGCGCAACCGGCCTTTCACGGCCGCCACCGTGGTGCCGAAGGTCTTTGCGATGGTCTCGGGCGTCTGGCCGTCGACCTCCATCATCCGGGCGAAGGCCTCGAACTCGTCGATGGCGTTCATCGGCGCCTGGGTGATGTTCTCGGCGAGCGACAGCGCCGTGGTCGACATCGCAATCGTCAGGGACAAGGCGGCAGTCCACCTTGGTTTTCGCCGTGAACCCCTTGGCTGGCCTTGTCGGCGATCAGCTCCTTCAGCGCGGCATGGCGCCGGCCACCGGCGAGGACAGCGATATTTGCCGTCGAGCTTCTGGACCAGGAGCGGCTGCAGGAGACCCAGAACGGCGATGCTGGCCTTCAGATGGGCGATGTTCTCGAGGATCATAGGTTTCCGGCGAGTTGCTGCGCACATTGGCGGGATGTGAGACCAGATCGCCGATGGCGACGGTGAGTGGGTTTGAAGCTTGTGGTCATGGGATGTCCTTCTCGATGGGTTTGAGAGTGGCCCGCGCGGTCTATCGCGCGACCAATCCCCGGCTTCAGGGATCACCACGACAAAAGGCCCACTTTCCCTTTGAGGGGTCAGCGGGCCTTCATCGCCTGGGCTGTCAGGAGGGGTGTCCCCTCCCCTACCAGTCGCGCGCCAGCATGATGGTCAGCACGCGCATGGTGGTGGCGGGATTGTCCGGGGCCTCGGCGCCATAGCGGAAGTCGGAATCCGCCTCATAGAGATCCAGTTTCCAGAACACGGTCTCGCCGCGGACCTCGACCGCCCCGAAATCATGCCATCCTTCGGGATCGTTCTCGGGCTCGAATGTATCGAACATGCACCGGTGGCCTTCACCGCCTCGGCCATGAAGCCGTCACCGGCCTCCATAAGTGAGCGGGTGACATGCATGCGGCCCTGGATAGGCTGGCGCGGGTGGCACACCGAGGCACGCGAGCTTGCGAAACGCGTCGTTCTGCGCCGCGATCACACTCGGATCCGGACGGTCTGGCTGGGGTTGTGCGGTACATGGTCATGGGGATCTCCTTTGAGAAGTTTGAAACACCCTTCCCAAAGCCCGCTTTTCCTTTTCCTGCTTGGCGGAAGGACCGAAGCAGAAGGTGCCCTACCCGAACAGCCCTCTGGGTCTGTAATTCGGGTTGGGGATGGTTTCGATCCAGCCGCCCTGTTCCTTGATGCTCTCGAGCGCCGCCGAGAGCGGATAAGCGCCCTCGGACGGGCTCCACCAATAGGCACCGCGTTTGAAGGTGATGATCTTGCGGCGGCCGTCTTGGTCGGACGGCAGCAAGAGCAACACCCGCAGCGATCTTGGGTTCCTTGCGTGACATAGGAAGTCTCCGTTCTCTCGTGTGGTCAGGCGGCCTCGGCTCTGCGCCCTGCCCTGCCCGCTTCCGATCGTGCGATCAGATAATCACTGGCGCGCTGCGCATCGGCGGCGTGCTTGAAGATCGCGCTCTTGTCCGAGCGCAGAACGCGCAGCCAGTTGTAGAGATAGGCGGCATTCATCTCGAGCGTATGCGCCGTGAAGCCGAGCGTCTGACCCAGGAACACGGAGGTCAGTTCTGCGACGATCTCTTCGCGCGCGTAGGCCGTGTTGCCGAACTTCGAGAGACCCGAAATCGCGGTTCAGTCGATGAGGGGCTTTCGTGGCATGAGCCAGCTCATGCGGCCCAGACCCCGTAGAAATTGCGCGGGTCCTGGAACCGCGTGATGGATGGCATGTAAACCTTGTCCACGGGGGGCAAATAGTACGCCTCCGTCCCCGTGAAGACGGTCGTGATGTCGATGGCATCGAAAAACGCCTGCATGTGCGGGATGGGCTCGGACGGCGGATGCTCGGGCACGGGCTCCGGGTCAGGATAGAAGCTGTCGGGCAGGCCCTCGATCTGGCAGGCATTGAACACGCGGTAGGATTTCTGGAAGCGGAAGACGCGGGCCTCCTCGGAGCGATCATCCCCGTCGCTGCGGTCATCCTCATCGCCGGCGTCTCTCCGGCTTTGACCGTAATAAACGACGACAGAGGACTTCTCGCCCTTGCGGACCTTTGCGTCCAAGGCATTGGCTTGCGGCAGCGTCATCCAGAAAGGTGAGCTGTGGCCCGCCATCACGGTGCGCATGGTCAGCAGGAAGTTGTTCACCCCCTGGTAGGGTTCACCGCCCACGCGCAGGGGGCGACGAGCTGCCGCCTGCCGTCCAGGGCTTGCGCCACGGCAGGACGCCGCGCTCGATGATGCGGATGATTTCGTTTGTGATGACCTCGGAGGCATCGAATTTGGGCGTGCGGGATCGGGCCATGGCTGGCCTCCTTTCGAGTGTTGGTGAGAGGAATGGGGATCAGATTGACCGACGGGGCCGCGGATCGTTGGCGATCCTGCGCGCCGAGCGCTTCGACCATGTCGATGTAGGTGGTCAGTGAGACGGACCTGCCGGGACCCGCAAGGTTCAGGGTCGCCCGATCCGTCCCGCGCCACCCGCGGCAAGTTCGCGAAGGCGATGACATCGGTGACGGGTCGGATATCGATGAACGGCGTCCCTCGTGCGACCGCAAGAGTGGCCAAGGGAAAGCGCTCGATCGGCGCGAAACTCGACACGGTGGTCCAACCGAGATGGATGAACGTCCCGCCCTCTCCGCAGATCACATGCGCGTTCGGCAATAACGCCGCCTGCTTCAGATAGCCGAGATCACGCAGGACGGTCTCGCGCTCGAGCCGCTGTGCCAGCGCCGTCTGGCCGGTTCGGCGCAGGTCCTTGTGTCGCCACCACGAGGCAGCGGTTGCGCGCAGCACGCGCAAGACACCTGTTTGCATGGGAATGTCCTTCATCAGGAACGGCAGACCGGAACCCGGCCCGGACCCATCTGAGGGACCCCAAAGGCCCTCATCCGTCAGTCACAAAACCCGAAGAACACTTTCACTCTTTCGGGACCCTTTGGGCACACAACAAAGCCGAATAGCCCGGCACATCTGCCGAAGCCATTGATTTCATGCAGCAATTCTAGATCGGCACCCAAGATCGGCAACGCATATCGGCAAAACCTTGCTTGAAATACGAAATGTGCTTATTTTTCAATTACTTTGCAAACATGGAAGATCGGCAAAATGCTGGAAACACCCGCCAGGATCGAACCCTGCTTCTTCGAGGAGCATATGCCCACAGAATTGGCAGACCTTTCGGTCGACATCCAGAGGGAAGCCACCGGGCTGGGACAAGGGCTGCATCCTGACAGCGCAGCCGAGCTTGCCGATCTCGTCCGTGTGATGAACTGCTACTACTCCAACCTGATCGAAGGACACAACACGCGCCCCCGCGACATCGAAAGGGCGCTGGCTGGTGCCGAGCTTGGAGGAAGAAACCCGTCCCTCTCGCCCTTGAGGCCCGGGCGCACGTCATCGTGCAACGGGCCATCGACGAGATGCATCGCAAGGGCACCCTGCCCCGCCCCACATCCGTCGAATTCCTGACTCTGGGTCCATAAGAGCTTCTACGACGAGATGCCTGATGAATTTCGGGTCATCGAACATCCCGATGGAACACAAGAGCCCATCGTTCCAGGACGCATGCGTCAAGACGACGATCGGGAAGTCGCGGTCGGGCGCCACCTACCTCCCTCATCGTCGCGCGTCGCGGCATTCATGGACCACTTCGACAAACGGTTTCAGATTGCGGCGCGGTCTTCGAGCGGACGGATCATCGCGATCGCATCCGCCCATCACCGGCTGAACTACATCCACCCTTTCCCGGATGGCAACGGGCGCGTCAGCAGATTGATGTCTCATGCCATGGCCCTCACAGCGGGGATCGGTGGCCAAGGGCTCTGGTCCGTATCACGTGGGCTGGCCCGCGGGCTAGCCGATCGGGGCGAGTACAAACGGATGATGGATCTGGCCGACAGCCCACGCCGTGGAGACCGCGACGGGCGCGGCAACCTTCCGAGGCGGCACTGAAGACGTTCAGCGAATGGTTCCTGAAAGTGACGCTCGACCAGATCACGTTCTCAGCAAGACTGTTCGATCTCGGCGGATTGGACCAGCGGTATCGTCGTCTTGTTGCAGATACCATCGATGACAAGCGAGCGCCGGAACTAATCTCGGCGGTTCTTCGGCATGGCGCACTGGAACGAGGCGACGCGCAGATTGTGCTCAAGACGTCGGAGCGTACGGCTCGCAACACGCTGAGCAAACTGACCGCCGCTGGATACCTGACTTCCGCCTCGCCGAAGACGCCCGTTCGGTTGGCGTTTCCGTTGGATTATCGAGAGCGGCTCTTTCCAAACCTGTTTGGAGACGGTGACCTCCCACAATAACTTTAGGGCATTTAGGGTGCAATGCCTGGCCGCCGATTTCTTCCATGGGTGGCGAGATTTCCATCAAGGTTGCTCGTGTGGCACTTGTCCACCGCGGACAAGTGCTGGTCTGAGATAAACTGAACAACCACCACGCGCCGCTAGGTGCGTTTGGACAGTTCCGGCTGCCACAAGCGCCGCTTCCGTTCGAAGTCCACCGCTGGACATTAGACAGTTCGCTCATTGTGTTGACAGTCGCTTGATCAAAGCTAGTGGATCAAATTGGTTTTGCCTTCTGACCCAGGGTGATACTGTGAAAATACGCCCCAAAATCCCTGATGCGTTTTCCAAGCTGTAGCATGATGAAGATCGCGCATGACGCTTTCTGAGCTCCTACAGCATTCTTGGCTTTCTGAACGTCTCTGGATAATGCTCATCATGGGTGCAAGTGTTCATACGGCTTTCAATGTCCAACCAGTTTCTAAGTCTCTGTGGAGAACGATGTTGCCTGATCGCAGACTGAGGTCAGCAAGTGTGGTTTCAGTTTTTCATCGGCTATGTCGTTATCTAAATCTTTTTTTTCTTCTTTAGACTTAGATTGGCGCCGACAGTTTGTCCGTCATTGGCGGGCAATTCCATAGTTTCAGGCGGGTCATCCGGGGTAGACAAACTCTGGCATTCTGCATCTGTATTGGCGAGCAGAGCGTGGTATTCGGGGAGGCTTAGCTTCCTGCGTAGAGCTCTCCGTGCGTGGTTGATGAATGTGCGCTGCTGGGATCGTACTCTTCCAAATGGGCGAGCTTTGTAAGGATCTGTTTGCGGACAAATATCCGATCTCGCCGGTTATTCTCCATCTCTGCGCGATGGATAAGGTCTCGCTCGCACGTTGGAGCAGGGGGCGAGAGACAATCCATAACTGATGCACTCCCCGCCGGATGAGCGAACGCGGTAGCGCTTTCGGTTCGAGCTGTCATTGCGCTTGATGAATCCGAGTTCAACGAAACGGTTGATGTGCCTGCGGAGTGTCCGTTCGTCGATCCCGCCAACGCGCCGGCAGAGTTGAATTGTTCGACGCAAAAACCGTTTCGCCATGGCCAGGCTTCAGGAAACTGAGCATTGCTTGAAGTGTCTGTATGTGACCAGGGCGTAGACCAAACACGCTGCGTCGCATCTCTGCAGGGCTCTGAAGACTGGTCCAGACGTCGGTTTCAGATGGGGGAAATGAGACCGCAGGTTGCATCTAGCACCTGCGTGCGATCGATTGAAAGTTTTGTAAATGCCATGGTTTATCTACACGACGACCGTTTTCGGCCCACAACTTCCCGTCTCCTTCCCAAGATTTTATCTGGCATGAAAAGGCAATAAAAATCACGTCCACCGAATCGGTGACTCTTGACCGGTGCTGCTGGAGGTTGCTACATCATAAGTGCTAATCAGATGATGAGGGCTCTCCAGGGGAAACTTTGGGGGCTCTTTCTTTCTGGTCTTCGCTTTTCTCCTCTGCTCGGTGTTTCTCTCTGTGGCCTGGGTTAGGAGCCCAGAGCCGCTCTCATTCCGCCACTGCATCGAAGAGTTGCAAAAGCGTAGCTTCCGCACGCTCTTCGAGCCACTGGCCGAATTCCGGATTGTCCTTTTTGGCGATCTTGATGCGCGATCGCTCTTCTGATCGAATGTCAAGCGTCCGACAGAGTTGCCGCTCTCATCCTTGACGACGGAGTCACGCCGCGACTGGGAACGGTTTGCTTGGTCTGCCCCACGCGCCTTGCGCGAGCAAGCAGAATAGACCGCCTGAAATCTCTCTGAACTTGGAGTGTCGTCGGGCAGGGCGGCGAGTCGCCTCTCTTGGCGATGTCCACCAAGTCTACCTTTGCCGAGTAGGCGGCTAAATCACCCCACTGCCGTCGTCCGATGCCATGTGCCGGCCCGATCAGCCTTGAACAAGCCCATCAGGCAGTTGCTCGATGATCGACCCGGTGGTTGGACACGCCTTGCCGGGTTAAGGCCCAAAGCATCCTGAATGACACCGGGTTTGTACCCAGCTTCTTGCATCTCTTTGATAAAAAGAGATTTTTCTATGAAAGACGGATCAAGCCGAAGGTTGTCCTCCTTGGCCTTGAGCGATCAGCGATGCGTCGTCGTCCAAGGTCCGAACGATCGCCTTGACCGTTCCGCCGATCTTGCGGAATGGCGGCACAGTCTGCGGCGCCCGTAGATGATGCGGTATCTGATCGGGTTGGATCCGTGATGGGCGGACCATGATGGGCACTTGCTGGCCATGCCTGCGAATGCTCTCGGCCAGCTCGTCGATGCTCGCTGTCCTCCAGGACCAGGCGGATCCCGCGAAGGCCATCCACGTCGATCCGGTCGGGTTCGATCGTCCGCGGATCGAGTTGGCGCGTGATCTCGCGCAGGAGTCCCGCAGCCCGCCGACAGAGCCGGGCAGCTTCGCAGTCTTGACTTGCGGCAGGGAGGGGGTTGCCGCGCTCCTTGTCATCCTTCGGAGGTTGGTTGAAAATGTTGCGGGCCATCAGCGCCGCCCCCATGCCATCTGAATCGTCTGCTCCAGTTCATCGGCAACGCCGTTCACGCTGGTCAGACGCACGATCAAGCGTCTTGCTGAATGAGCTGGCTCGGGTCGACTTCGTAGACGGTTTGCTGGGTCATGCCCGGCGTCCGAGATCGCAGTCGACTTCAGCATGGGTTCGGTCATCGACCTGACCGGCGAGGATTGAGCGCAGGTAGCCCGCCATTTGGGTTTGCGGCCCGTCCGACGGCTCGTAGCGTGTGATCAGGAATTTGACGTAAATCCCATGTCACACGCCGTCCGATCGCTTCTTCCACGGCCTTCTCCGTTTCTGACGCAAGTTTCAGGAATTGGCTCATGGAAGCGATGTCGAGCATGCCCGGCACGACGGTTACCAGGAGCCCCGTAGAGGCCGCCAATGCCGTGAGAGTCAGAAAGCCGAGTTGAGGAGGGCAGTCGATCAATACGATGTCGTAATCTGCGCTCTACCTCCTCGTGAGCGTTAAGGGCGGCGAGGTGGCCCGCAAAAATGGGCTGCATCCGACGGGCGAGCGCGCTTGCTGCCCCGGTTTCGTACTCCGGGAGAGCATCTGGCCCGCCGGAACCATGTCGAGTTTGTGTAAGTAGGTCTTTCGGATCACGTCAGAGAGCGGAACCTGATCCTCATATCTCAGAGCATCATAGATTGTTCCGGCCCTCGGCGAA